>CAVUZC010000006.1:0-458139 GCA_963745965.1 uncultured Acidobacteriota bacterium | reverse complement strand
TCCAGCTCTCGCCGGAGCTTGAGGAAGCGGCGGCACGCGTGCAGGAGGAAGTGCATGCCGAGATCGAGGCCGCCGAACGCGAACTGGAGATGATGCGGCAGGAAGGCGAAGCCGAAGAGATGGCTGCTGAGTAAGCACCTGCGGTGCGGCAGCCCTTTGGACGAGAGTACTTTTCAACCAACGAGGCCCGGCGTAAGCTGGGCCTCGTGCTTGTGACGGGAGTTCGGGTAAGCCGCGTAGCACCTCTTGCGTTCGCGGGTCTTTGTCTCCATTGATCTGTGTACAAATGCGGGGATCTGCGTCTTTCGGGGCAACCTCTTTCGAGCAGTCTCGAAGACTGAGTCTGTCACGTTTTGGCGTGGTTTGGGGCTGTGGCCCTATCCTCCAGCGCGACGCTGCTGGAATTTTTGTGGGAAGAAACCCGCGTAAACGGCTGCAGCCGCTTCATACAGCGCTCGTGAAGATAGCGCAGCTGGCGCAGCAGGCCGAGTCCGTCCTGCTTGTGTTCGCCGGAGTGAGCCAGATAAATCTCGCTTGCCAGTTCGTGGATCTGCCGGTGAAGCGTCTCGATCGCCTGGAGCGATGGGGAAGTTCCCCCTGCCAGGAGCCTTTGCGCATCGAGCCAGGCCCTCATGCCGCACTGCGCGGCATCGAGGATCGGGGGCATCGACCGTGTCCCCTGCAGCGAGCCAAGAAAATGTCCGAACCACGCGCGATGTTCCGCCACGGCGAACAGAGCCGCCCGATTCGTGGCTTGCACCTTGGGCATCTCCAGCCAACGCGGATCGGCGCGCCACTCGGCGGCCCATCCCTGCAGGTCTTTGGCCGGCATGGGCTTCGCGATTCCGTATCCCTGCGCGCAGTCGCATCCCAGTTGCAGCAGCATCAGGCCGTGATCCACCGTCTCCACGCCTTCGGCGATCACTCTCCGGCGGAATGCCTCGGCCAGTCCCAGAACGCCCTTCAGAATGGTCAGGCTTTCCGGGTCGTCGAGCATATCCCGCACAAAGCTTTGGTCGATTTTGAGCTCATCGGCGGGCAGCCGCTTGAGATAGGCAAGCGATGAATAGCCTGTGCCGAAATCGTCTACGCTGATGGACACGCCAGCCTCGCGGCAGCCCACAAGCACCTGCGAGCTAAGCGCGACATTCTGCAGAGCGCTGGTTTCCAGCACCTCCAACTCCAGATTCCAGGGTTTGATGAGCGGATGCGCCTGAAGCCGAGAGCACAGGTCAGCGACGAAATCGGGCTGCTGTAATTCGTATGCGCTGACGTTGATGCTGACCGGAATCTCGAAGCCGGTCTGCTGCCATGCCTCCATCTGGCTGAGCGCGCTTTCAATCACCCACCGGCCTACATCCACCGCAAGCGGATGATCTTCAATGACGGGCAGAAACATTCCGGGAGGCAAGAGTCCACGCTCGGGGTGCTGCCAGCGCAACAGGGCTTCGGCGCCGATGACCTTGCCCGTGCGCATGTTGACTTTAGGCTGGTAGTGCAGCACCAGTTCGTTCGCTGCCAGCGCGCAGCGGAGATGCTCGATGTTCTCCAGACGGCTGCGCGTCATCAGGTCCTGGTTAGGATCGAAGATGCTGAAGCGGTTCTTCCCTGAAAGCTTGGCCTCATAAAGCGCCTGTCCTGCCTGGCGCAAGAGCATGTCCGCGTCGACCTCTTCCTCCTGCGGAAAAAATGCGATGCCGGCGCTGGCCGTCACGCGCATCGCCGCCGCCCCGATTTCGACTTCCTCTGATGCGGCTGCGAGCATCTGCTTCAATGGGTTCACGCAGGCCCCCCTATCGGGCAGGTCCAGAATGACAGCGACGAACTCGTCACCGCCCAGCCGCGCCAGCGTGTCTCCCTCGTGCAGCACCCGTTTCATCTTCTGCGCCACGGCCGTCAACAACGCATCGCCGCTTGCCTGGCCGTAGGTGTCGTTGATGGCCTTGAAGCCATCGAGATCGAAGTAGGCCACGGCCAGCAACTGGCTCCGCCGGCGAGCTTGCGCAATGGCCTGGCGCAACCGGTCGGCCAGCAGCGCCCGGTTGGGAAGCCCCGTCAGCGCATCGTAGTGCGTTACCAACTCCAGCTGGTGCTCCTGTTTTTTGATTTCTCTGATGTCGGTAGCCAGGCCGACGTATTGCGTCACCTGCCCGGCTGCGTCGCGGATGGCGTGGATGTTCAGCATCTCCGGATAGATCTCGCCGCTTTTGGTGCGGTTCCAGACTTCGCCCGACCAGAGGCCATCCCGCACCAGCGCATCCCACATGTTCTTGTAGAAATCCTTGCTGTGCAGGCCCGATTGCAGGATGCGCGGATTGGTGCCCAGCAGCTCCTCGCGCGTATAGCCGGTGATGCGCGTGAACGCCTCGTTCACCTCCAGAATTGTGGCGTCGGGGCCTGTGATGAGAATGCCTTCGCGCGCGCCGGTGAAGACCGTCGCCGCCAGGCGCAGACGGTCCTCGGTCTGCCTGCGCTCCGTAACATCTTCAGCCAGCATGACGATGCCGCCCACGGAACCATCGCCCGCATGCCAGGGAAGAATCTCGCGGCGCACCCAACGCAGGCTGCCGTCCGGCATGGTCAGCTCGCGTTCGTCGGCCTCCAACTCTTCGCCCGCGAGGCAGCGCCGGTGTTCCTCCCGCCAGCTTTCCGGGATTCCAGGGAAGAACTCGTAGTGCGATCGCCCTACGATCTTTGCCTCATCGATCATGTGCATATCGAGCCAGCGCCGGCTGGCCGCAAGGTACCGCATATCGCGGTCAAGCATGGCCATGGCCGCGGGAGCGTGCTCGATGAAGAGCTGCATGAGCTCCTTGCTCTCGCGTAGAGCCTCTTCGGCCCGCTTACTTTCTGTGATGTCCTGAATGGTGCCGTGCATCGTGCGCGGCCGCCCCTGGGCATCGAAGGTCAATTCACCCAAGCCATGTACCCAGCGCTCCACCCCGTCGGAGTGTCGAATAATGCGATATTCCTTGTCGAATGGCTTACCCTGGCCCAAAACCTCATCCTGGAAATAGGCGCTCATCGCCGCGCGGTCGCCGGGATGAACAAGTTCCAGCCATGCCTCGAACGTGTGATCGTGCGCGCGGCCGATGCCAAAGATTTCAAGCATGATCTCCGAACACGTCCATTGCCCTGCAGGGATGTCCAGGGTGTAGCTGCCTAATCCCGCAATCTTCTGCACCTGCTGCAGAGATGCCTCGCTGTCGCGGAGTTTCAGTCTGCTTTCGATCTGCTCGGTGATGTCGGGCGCAATTCCGAGTATGCCTGCGATTGTCCCGTCCGGGCCGTTGATCGGGTATTTACGGCTATCGATCCATCGCTTCGAGCCATTCCGCTGATCGAGTCCCAGGATCTGGTTGACGCGGACTCCTTCCGTAAGCACCCGGCTGTCGAGCCGATAGGCGATATCGGCCACAGCTTCGGAATGAAGGTCGTAGTCAGTTTTGCCTGCCAGCTCGGCAGCGTCGAAGACCGATCCCGCCAGCTCCGGCACACTCCGGCTCGCGGTCAGAATCACATGATTGAGGTTCTTCAGCAGAATGTAGTCAGTGGTGTGCTCGATCAGGCTCTTGAAACTTGCGAGCAGATGCTCATCCCCGGCCTCGCTGATCTTGCACACATCCTGAAGAAACAATTCGAGCTTCGGGGCAGCACGCCCATCCCGTTCCTTTCGATACCACACCCTCAGGCACCTGATCCGCCCATCGGCATGGCGCACGCGAAGGTTGACGGTTCCCGAGGCCGGGTCGCCCTCCGGCGCAAACAGCGACGCAGCCAGACCCGCATCCTCCGTGTGAATGCGATCCTGAAGCCGGACCTTTCCGGTAAGGAAATCCTCCTGGGAGTAGCCGAGCAGGGATTCCACCTCTCCGCCGGAAGAGACGAGCTGTGGCGGACGCTCCAGGAGGAAGCAGAAGCTTACGTCTGTCATCAGCGCCTGACCTTCTGCGTCGGTCGCACATCTGCGAGGCAATTCATCATAGCAAACGTTTAATTGCCCGGCACTAACCCTTTTCGGTACACAGAATCACCCGTTTTCGGCTGCGGCTATTCCTTAATCTTCGGCAATGTTCCGGTAAACTTCAGAATCTGACGCCCCGAAAAGCTCATCCGGCCCGATTCCCTTCGAATCGCACCCGGTTATTCACGGATTTTTGTTGCCTCCCAGGGTTCCGCCCCATTTATCCACGTCCTGAATCGGCTCAGTCTTGGCATAATCGCAGCAAGAGCGCTTCTTGCGTGACCGTTCGAGAACTTCGTGGCGGGATTGGAACTGCCTCGCAAACCTGTGGGAGCACACGAGTGAGCACTTATCGGCGTCAGGATGTTTTGCGCATCTTTGAGATCGGGCCCCGTCAACTGCAGGCCTGGGAGCGAGCCGGGCTGATTTCCCAACAGGAAACGTACACGTTTCAGGATCTGGCGCAACTGCGCATTCTGTGCGCCTTGCGCGCCGAATCCGTTCCCGCGGCGTCCATTCGCGAGTCGATCCTCGCCATGAAGGCTGTCTCCGGCATGGCCAATCCGCTGCTCGAAACCCGTGTGGTGCGCACCGGGACGCGGCTCGCCTTCCGCCATTGCGGCGCCATGGTGGACCCTGTCCGCGGCCAGCTGCTCTTCGACTTCGAGCGCGGCGGCCAGGATGAGACGGCGACGGCCGCTCCGCAGCCCCAGCCCCTGCGCCAGCCGGCACCCTCTGGACCGCGTGTGCTTCAGGAGCGGTTTCTGGCTGCGGTCCGCGCCGAGGAGTGCGCCGACAAGCAAGGCGCGATCACACTCTACGAAGAGATTCTCTCGGTCGATCCCGGATACGCCGCCGCCGCCATCAATCTGGGCACCATTTACTTCCACCTGCGCCAGTACGGCCGCGCCGAAGAGTTCTACCGCCGCGCGACGGTATCCGATCCCAATTACGTGCTGGCGTACTTCGATCTTGGCAACGTGCTCGACGAGCTGGAACGGCTCGATGAGTCGATTGCCGCCTACCGCAAGGCCGTGACACTCTCGCCGCGCTACGCCGACGCCCACTACAACCTCGCGCTAGCCTGCGAGCGCGCCGGGCGGGACCGTCAGGCCCTGCGCCACTGGCGCGCGTACGTCAAGCTCGACAATCACGGTCCCTGGGCCGATCACGCGCGCGGCCAGATCCGCAAGATTCTCAGCCGCGAAACCCTTGCGATCGTCTCCCGCGCCGATTGCTTCGTCCCCCGCCGCAAGAGTACGGCTGCGCTGCGGCTGGCGTAAGCTTTTTGCACCGGCGCTGGCCTCCGCCTCACTCCGCTTCAAGCACGAGGCATTTCAAGTACTCCGTCTCCGGCAGGGTCAAAACCACCGGATGATCGGGAGCCGCGCCGCGGCGTTCGAGCAGGCGCACGCGGCGCTGGGCATCGGCGGCAGCCGCGGCTACTGCGCCTTCGAGATCGGCCCAGCCGACGTGATGCGAGCAAGAGCAGGTGACCAGCAGCCCGCCGGGGCGCAGCATTTTGAGGGCGCGAAGATTTAATTCCTTGTAGCCGCGCAGCGCCCCTTCGACGGCGCGCTTCGATTTGGCAAAGGCTGGCGGGTCGAGAACGATCGCGTCGAAGGATTCGCCGGCTTGCGACCAGTCGCGCAGGATGGCGAAGGCGTCTGCCTCGATCCAGTCCACGTTGGCCCATTCGGTTTTCGTATCGCCATGCGCGCGATTCGCAGCCAGGTTGCGCTCCGCCACTTCGAGAGAAGCGCGCGAGGCATCGATGCCCGTGACCTGCCGGCACACCTGAGCGAGGTGCAGAGCGAAGCCGCCCTGGTAGCAACAGACATCGAGCGCGCGGCCGACCGCGCCGAGACGCTGCGCCCACTCGCGCGCAGCCAGATAGTTGGCGCGCTGATCGAGAAATGCCCCGGTCTTTTGGCCGGCGTTGGCGTCGTAGTGAAAGACGAGGCCGTTCAAATGAAAAAGCGTGGACGCGGCGGGATGCGCGGGATTGGCGAGAAATAAGGGATCGGCGCTCGGAGCCGGCAGACCCTCCAGCTCGCGAATGCGGGGATCGGGCCGCTCGAAAATCGCCGCAGGCGCAAGTTCCTCGCGCAAGACGCGCACGCATACTTCGCTAATGCCTTCGGCGAGCAGTCCTTTGGTCAGGCGTTGCACGACGACGATCTCGCCGTACTTGTCGATAACCAGCCCGGGCAGCTCGTCGGCTTCGCTGAAGCAAAGGCGGCAGGCATCGTTGGCCGCGTCGAGCAGCGATTTACGGCGCGCAATTGCCGCGCGCAAACGCGACGCGAGCAGTTTAAGCCACCCGGCGTGGTCGAGCGCCTCGCGCGAAACCAGCCGCAACGCGATTTGCGACGAAGGGCTGTAGAGCGCCGTGCCGAGGAAGATCCCCCTTTGATCGGCCACCTGAATCAAGTCTTCTTTTGTTTCCGGAGGAGCGACTTCGAGAACGTCCGACGCATAGACCCATAGATGGCCGCCACGCAGACGGTCGGCGGCACGGCGGCTGATGCGGGCACCCGCGCTGGATCCTTGACCGCCGGGAGTCTGTGAGTCCGGCTCTTTCGTTCCCCGCTGTTTCAACCCTGCTCGCTTTCGCGCTGTCCGCGTTCCGGATGCGCTGCCTCTTCAAGTGTAAGCTGGAGAACATGGCGGCATCTTCATGCGTCAGCAGCAGAACTCAGCGGGATAGAATTGGGCGGCGCATGTTCCGCTGCCGCCCTCGTCAATCCGAAGAGAGGTCGCCGAAGGCGGCAGTATGAACACGCTGCCTGTGGTTTACAGTTCGTTGAGTTTGAACATTTCGCTACTTGACCCGTTGCAGGTGTTGATCTGCAACTGCTGGCCGTTGGAGGTGGACGGGAAGTTGAGGCAAAGACCGCTATTGTGATCGATCAGCTCATAGTACCCGTTGGATTGAAGCACCGGTTCGAACTGTTCGTTCAGTCCGCCGTAGTACGAGTAGAGTTGCACGCCCGTTCCCGGATTTTTGCTCGGACCAATAACATTCCATGACGCGGTGCTGGAGTTATAGGTCGTCACCTCGTAGTAGCCGCTGCCGGCAGAGGTGAACAGCCACTCCTGGTTGTGGTTGCCGGTACTACACGAATACTGCTGGACCGCCGTTCCATTGGAGATCCCGGCGCCGGTATCGTCGATGCACGAGCCGCTGGCTTCATTCACGATCTGGTAGTAGTTGGTCGTCGATATGCTGCCGCTGCCGCCACCCGAGGAACTGGAGCTGACGGTGAGCGCTACGGTGGTGCTTCCGGTTGTGCTCCCCGAGGTTCCGGTAATGGTCACCGTAGATGTGCTGGTCGCGGCCGAACTGCTGGCCGTGAACGTTACTACGCTGCTGCCGGTGGTGGGGTTGGTGCCGAAGGCCGCCGTCACGCCGCTGGGCAGGCCGGAGGCGGCGAGGGTTACGCTGCCGCTAAAGCCGTTCTCATCCGTCGCCGTAACGGTGTCGGTTGCGGTGCTTCCCTGCTTCACGGAAAGCGAGGGCGCGGAAGGCGACAGCGTGAAGCCCGGCGTGCCGCTGGAGGCGGTTCCCACGAACGTCGTGATGCTCTGTCCCGGAAGCGAGTACGTGAAGGCATCGCTCGATACGCTGACCGCGCTCTCTTGTCTCAGGCCGCCTGCAGAACTTGTCTGGTAGGGTGTCATCGAGCTCACGGTCGCGCCTGACATGCTGAATTTAATGCTCGAGGCCCCGCTGTTGGCGTTGATGGCCACGATCACATAATTGTTACTGCCCTTGTAAGAGGTGACGTAGACGCCTGACGCCGGACTGTTGTTGGCTCCGGTCATCACGTAGCCGGGGCGCACGAATTTCGAGTACTGGGCCAGGGCATAGCCGTAGTAAGTGGGATTGCCGCTGGAATCCATCAGGCCGTAGTTGACGCCCGATTCATAGTTCCAGATCCACCACCAGACATAAGCGTTGTACTGCGCCACTGCCATGGAATTGTGGAACTCTTCGGCCGCCGCAATCGCGTCACCGATGGCCGGTTCCGATCCCGATGGCGTGAGATAGTGTTCGGTCGCCCACACATCCTTGCCCTTGTTTTTGGCGTTGGTGTAGTAGTAGGGAGAAGTTCCGTACAGGTGGCCGGCAACGATCGAAACGTGGCCCACCGCATTGGAATCGTTCAGCGTGGGGTCAGATTCGCTGGTATTGAAGGTGTCCGACTCCGGCATCATCAGTTTGGTGTTGATCGTGCCGCCTTCCTGAGAAACGAAAGCATCCATCTGCGCGCCGGTGTACCCGCAGGACTCGTAGCTGGGAAGGTAGTCCGGCTCGTTCTGCACCGAGATGGCGTAGAGATTCACGCCGCCGGCCTTCTCGTAAGCGATGAACGCATTCAGGTAGTTGGCGAAGTTGCCGTAATCGGAGGTGATCAGCGAACCGTCGTCGATGCTGCCGTTGGTTTTCCAGGCCGCTGGCGGGCTCCACGGGGTGGCGAAGACGATGACCTGGGAATTAGCCGCCTGCGCCGCTTTTCCATTGGCCAGTTCCGTGGCCCAATTGGAGCCGCCGGTGGTGGAACTGGAATCGATGCGCGAGCGCAGGATGGTCAGGCCTAGCTGGTTGTTGCCAGTGCCGAACAGCGTATCGGCCTGGGATGTGGTAAGCGCCGGCATCCAGGCCGTCGAACCGCCGAAGCCGCGGATCGTCTGGTAGGTGGTTCCAAAGTTGATCGAGTCGGTGGTTTGCGCGCCGGCCCAACCGGCCAGGCAAAACCATAGCGATGCTACAACGAAGCGAGTAATTCTTCTTGACATGTAACTGCGTCTCCCATTCTGACTAAAACGTTCTAGTAAACGTTTACCCGCGACCTCAGCAAGTCTTGGTCCGCCCGGACCGCGGAGTTATTGTTTTATTCCATTTCGGGATTCTGCTTTACCGGCCTGGAACACGATTGTGCGTGGGTTACTGCAAAATACGCTGATTGCCCAAATCTGAAGGCGTCAAGACAACGAGAGGGACAGGGAATTGAAGCAATTTGCCAGGGTCTTTGAGAGACCCGCCGAACACAGTGCCAAGCACTTTAATGCCGCAGCTTCACTGTTTTGTGCGAGGCTTAAAACCTCATTCGCGGAGACTACTCCCGCCGAGCCGGAACGGTCAAGATAAATCGATGTACTCAAGGAAAAATTTAAAAACCAAAATACCCGTCCCATGGCTTGACTGGCTCCCTCCCGGGCGATGAAATTAGGCCGACAACCGCCCCGGTAAGGCAAATTGCGCTCAAAACTCGGTCTTATCGCGGCAATATGGGCGCTTTCATGCCTCGCGCATGCAAGCGGCCTATAATAAAGCATGGCGAGCCTCCGCCAGACCGCGTCCATTGCAGCCGAAACTGTCCCCGTTCCTCCTACCGGAGCGGTGCCCGCTGAGGTTCCGGGACTGCCGGTCGTCCGGAAGGATGCGCGCACCATCGATGAGCGCTTTGAAGCCCTGCTCCGCCAGGTTCAGGCCAACCGGCCCAGTGAAGACACCTCGTTAATCCGCAAGGCATGGGAGTTCTGCGTGAGCCATCACGCCGGGCAGACGCGCGCCTCCGGCGAACCCTACATCGTGCATCCGCTTCAAGTGGCCGAGGTGCTCGCGGAGATGAAGCTGGATGCAACCGCCATCGCCGCGGCCCTGCTGCACGATGCGGTCGAAGACACTCCGGCCACCAGCGAGGAGATCGGCGAGCGCTTTGGCGACCAGGTGGCGCATATCGTTGAGGGCGTCACCAAGATCGACAAAATCCAGTTTGCCAACCGTGAGGACCGGCAGGCCGAGAACGTCAGAAAAATGCTGCTGGCCATGGTTTCAGATGTCCGCGTCGTCCTCATCAAGCTGGCCGACCGGCTGCACAACATGCGCACCCTGGAGCACCTGAAACCCGAGCGGCAGGAGGCGATTGCGCGCGAGACGCTCGATATTTACGCGCCGCTGGCGCACCGGCTGGGCATGGGTAAAGTGCGCGGCGAGCTCGAAGATCTGGCCTTCCGCTACACCGATCCGGCAACCTATGAGCGCGTATCCGCGGCGGTCGAGGCTCGGCGCGTGGAAGGCGAGCAGTTTCTGCGCGGCGTGGAAGACACGCTTGCGGAACAACTGCGCGAGAACGGGATTCAAGCGCGCGTAGAGTGGCGCATCAAGCGCCTTTATTCCATTTATCAGAAGATCGAGCGCACCAAGCTTTCTTTCGATCAGGTCTACGATCTGCTGGCCATCCGCGTCATCACGCAGGACGTGGCCTCTTGTTACGCGGTTTTCGGATTGATTCACACGCTGTGGCGGCCGGTGCCGGGGCGCATCAAGGATTTCATCGCCATGCCGCGCGCCAACCGGTACCAGTCGCTGCATACGACCGTAATGAGCGCCACCGGCCATCAGTTCGAGGTGCAGATCCGTACCGAAGAGATGCACCGCATCGCCGAAGAAGGCATTGCGGCGCATTGGAAATACAAGGCGGGCGACGCCCAGGTGAGCGCCCGCGATGAAGAGCGATTGAACTGGATCCGCCAACTCGTCGAGTGGCAAAAGGAGATGACGGATCCGAACGAATTTCTTTCGAGCTTAAAGATGGACCTCTATCCCGACGAGGTCTACACCTTCACGCCGAAGGGCAAGGTGGTTGTGGTTCCGGCGGGCGCGACACCCGTGGATTTTGCGTACACGATTCACACCGAGGTGGGCCACACCTGCGTCGGCGCCAAGATTAACGGCCGCATGTCGCCGCTGCGGACCAAGCTGCGCACCGGCGACATTATTGAGATCGTCACGCAAAAGGATCACAAGCCGAGCCGCGACTGGCTCACGTTTGTCAAAAGCCCGCGCGCACGCAACAAAATCAAGCACTGGCTCAACGAGGACCAGCGGGTGCGGGCAGTGGAGATCGGCCGCAAGCTGCTGGATCGCGAGGCGCGCAAGCTCAAGGTGCCGATGACCGAGATCGACGACCGGGACCTGGGCCGCGTGGCGAACGAGTTCGGCGTGGCCACGGCCTCTGACCTGCTTGCAGCGCTCGGCCAGGGCAAGCACACAGCGCGACAGGTGCTCGGCAAAGTGGCTCCAGGATTCGCTGCTCCGCCGGCCGAAGAGCCCGCGAAGCCAGGCGAAGCAGGGACGACCGATGCGGTGCGCCGGCTGCAACTCACCAGCTCCGACTCGCTGCAGGTGGAGGGGCAGAACGATCTGCTTGTCTATCGCGCGCGATGTTGCAATCCGATTCGCGGCGAGGAGATTGTGGGCTACGTGACGCGGGGCAAGGGCGTGGCGGTTCATGCGCGAAGCTGCCCTAACGTGCAGAACCTGCTTTACGAGAGCGACCGGCGCATCAACGTGGAGTGGGCGCGCCTGCCCGATGCCGCGGGACGCGCGCTGCGCTACCCGGTTAAGATCATCGTGGCTTGCGACGACCGCACGGGAATGCTGAAGGAGTTGACCGCTGTCATCTCTGACGAAAATGCGGATATCCGCGGCGTGGACCTCAAGCGAAATGAAGAAGGCGAGGCGATTGTCGAGTTTGTTGTCGAGGCAGAGGATGTGCGCCACCTGAATCGCATGGTGCTGGGACTGAAGCGCGTGAGCGGCGTGCGCCAGGTGCAGCGAACGCAGAAAGTGTAAAGACAGCTTCTAGCTGCTAGCTCCTAGCTTCCAGCTCGTTCCGAATGAGTGAAGCTTCCAATTCCAAATCAACGTCGTAGACTAGCGGGATACGTCCGCACCGCTGATGCATCTTGCATGCGCAACGCAAAAGCTAGAGGCTAGAAGCTAGCTGCTAGAAGTTCTCTTATGTCGCAAACAGATTCCATTCTCGACCGCATTCACGTCATCGACGGCGGCCTTGCCACCGAGCTGGAATACCAGGGCGCGCGCATTGACGGGCCGCTGTGGTCGGCGCATGTGCTGGAGGACGAGCCGGAGAAGCTGATGGCCGTGCATCGTGCCTTCATTGCAGCCGGCGCGGAGTGCATTGCTACTTGTAGTTATCAGGTTTCGCGCATGGGCTACGCTGAGGTGGGGCTCACGGCGGAGCGTGCAGATGCTGCGCTGCTTCGGTCGGTTGAGTTGGCGCGATCGGCAGTGGCCGAGTTTCCCGGCAGGCGGGTGCTTGTTGCCGGCTCGCTCGGGCCTTACGGTGCGGCGCTGCATAACGGCGGCGAGTATCACGGCAACTACGATTGCTCCTTTGACGACCTGGTGCGCTTTCATCGCGAGAGGATTGAAGTGTTCGTGAATGCCGCAGGCGCGCAGCGGCCCGACCTTCTCGCGTTTGAGACCTTTCCTTCGCTCGACGAGGCGCGTGCCGTCGGCGAGGCTTTGCGGTCCTTCCACCCTACTGGGCAAAAATCGCCCGGCGGGGGCCCCGGTGCCTGGCCTGATTTGCAGGCTTGGTTCAGCTTCTCGTGCCGCGATGAGCAGCACGTGTCACACGGCGAACGCGTGAGCGATTGCGCGGCGCTGGTATCCTGCTTTCCGCAGACCATCGCCATCGGCGTGAACTGCGTTCCGCCCAAATGGATTCCTGCGCTGATTGCCGAGTTGCGCGCGGGCTCTGACAAACCGGTGCTCGTCTATCCCAACTCCGGCGAAGG
Organism: uncultured Acidobacteriota bacterium; assembly: GCA_963745965.1. GTDB lineage: Bacteria > Acidobacteriota > Terriglobia > Terriglobales > Acidobacteriaceae > Telmatobacter. The sequence continues at coordinate 445,559 of CAVUZC010000006.1, read as the reverse complement.
CTGGGATGCCGCGCGGCGCTCGTGGACGGGAAATACCGATCCGGCCGATTTTGGAGCGCAAGCGGCTGAGTGGTTCCGGGTCGGCGCGCAAATCGTAGGCGGCTGCTGCCGCACGCGGCCGGAACACATTCGTGCAGTCGCGCGAGCGGTCCGCCACTAGAAGCCTTCCGACTTCAACGCCTCCGAATTCTCCCGATCCAACCGAACCAGGGCTTGCGGGCCTGCGCAGCCGGAGATGGGGTTTCGGCAGCAGTCTTCAGCTCCGCCAGAGTTCTCTTTACTTCAGCGCGCAAGGTTTCGGCTTCGAGGGCGCAGGAGCGCAGATAGGCTGAGATCGTCAATCCAGCCTCAGCGGCGCGTTCGCGCAGCCGTGCGCATTCGATCTTGCTCAAGCGGATGGTCACGCTCGCTGCGCGCAGATCGCGATCCGGCGCGATGCTCTTTGACCATTCCGGCGCGGCTTCAGCTCTGACGTTGGTCTCGGCCGTATCGGTTCCGGTCGCCGCCTCGGTTCCGGCGTCTGTTCCTGATCCGTCCGGCGGCATCGGCAACCCGTCGGCGCGATGGGCCGCTCGATAACGCGCGCGGGCGCGCAGAGCGCGCTCGTAGCTGAGTGAGGCCACATCCTCGCCCAGGTCGCTCGAACTCCACAGAGATTCATCCTCGATGGCTGCAGGCCGGGGCGCGGTCAGCGTGGCCAGCAGTCCCGCGAAACTGGATGCAGCAAGGGAGGGCTGCGTTGGAAGGGATTGCTGCATGGGTTGGAGAATAGCGCGGCTGGGAGCCGAGTGCGTGAGAAAGCTCCCATGAAATGCGGCGCGTTGTTCCAGATCGGAAACTTGCGCGGAGATTTCCCGATTCGAATTCTTGATCCCAGACGCTATTGCACCTTAGCTCTATTAGCCTTGAAAAGGTCTGAAGGGATGGCAGAAAGACGAGAGAGACATCCCTCAGGGGCTAAAGCCCCGTTCAAATTGCGACTCTACGGCCCGGCTAAAGCCGTGCCCTTGTTACAAAGCACAACTCGTTCAATCTTGCAACGGTTAAAGCCCCGCTGGTGTTGCTGCATTTGCGGCCAGCTGAAGCCGCGTCCTAATATGAACTTCGACCGCGCGAGGGATTCGTCAGATGCAGCTTTAGTTCGGGATTGCCTGCGGCCCCACAAAATCCGGCAGAACGCGCCCCGGCAACTGTAGCATCGCGCTCATGACGCTGGCTTTCACGGGGCGCGAATACAGGAATCCCTGCCCGTAGCGGCAACCCAGATCGCGCAGCAGCGAGTGTTGTTCCTTGGTCTCGACTCCTTCCGCAACCACGTCCATACCCATGACGCGCGCCAGCTCCACGATGGTGCGCACGATCTGCAAAGGCGGCTCGCCCTCGGTCATGCGCGTCACAAACGAGCGGTCGATCTTCAGCACGTCGAAGGGCAGCGTGTGCAAGTGGTTCAGCGAACTGTAGCCCGTGCCGAAGTCGTCCATCAGCAGCGAAACTCCCAGGCGGCGCAAACTGATCAGCACTTCCATCGCTGTGCCGGGATCGGTAATCAGGCTGGACTCGGTCATCTCCAGCCCCAGCTGCTGGCTGGAGACGCCCGAGCGCCGCAACAGCGCCTCCACGTGATCGGCGAGTCCCTGGCGGGCGAACTGCCGTGCCGAAAGATTGACGCAGACGCGCGGCGCGGGCAGTTCAGGATCGAGGACGCGCCACTGCTGGATTTGCTGGCACGCCTCGGACAAGCCCCAGTCGCCGATGGGCAGAATCAGTCCTGTCTCCTCGGCCATGGGAATGAAGTCCATGGGGGAAACCAGGCCCCGAACCGGATGCTCCCAGCGAATCAGCGCCTCAAGGCCGACGATGCGGCGAGTAGCCAGTTCGATTTCGGGCTGGTAGTACAAGACGAACTGATTTTTTTCGAGCGCCTGCCGCAGGTCCGATTTGCGCGGCCAGATTCCGGTGACCACTTCGTCCCGGCGGTAGCGCCGCGCGCGATGCCCATTCAAGCTCTTGCGCAGCCGGCGCAACTCCAGCTGGCTGGCGGCAATATCGGCGATGCTCTCGAGCATGCGCAATTCGGTGACCGCCATGGGGCGGCGCGGGTGGCAGGAAAAGATGGTCAGCACGCCCAGGATCTTGCCGTCCGGCGAACGTACGGGAGCACTGGCAAACGATTGTGCCTCGAGCCGGCGCAAGGGGAGCCGGCGCACGTTGAGTTCTGGGTCTTCGTTGATATTCGGGACGACGACGGGACCATCCTCGGCCAGCACCCGCTCGAAGATGGATCCCTTGCGCGGCAACTCTCGCACGGGTTCGCCCCAATACGATTTGATCCACAACCGGCTCTCATCGGCAAACCCCAGCATCACCGTGTCGGCTTTAAAGTACTCTGCCGCCAGCCGCGTAATCGCGTCGTAGGTCGACTCCGACGCGCTGTCGAGTATTCCAGTTGAGGCCAAGGCATGCAGCCTTGCGTCCTCTTCCTGCCGCTCAACTTTACTGATCGCGAGTTCTACATGTGCCATCGCATACTCCAAGGCCCGCGGAATCCCAGCTACGGCAAAGAAAGCGTCTCTCACACTCTCCGAGCGTGGTGCAGTCTGCGCCGCACGCACTGCCTGCACAGTTCTCCCCCTATTTCTCTCCAGGAAAACCGGACTGGCCGAGAGGTATTGCCGTAGATTCCGTATCATTTTTATCGGAAACGCGGCTCACTCCATGAGGTTACGTATGGATGTCCCTGTAGGGACAAGCACGAGCACAAGTCGGGCCTTACACTATTTTTTGCGGGAAGGTTGTCCCGTTTCCGTCCACAGAAACGTAAGCTGGTCCGTTCCGTCCTCGATCTCCTGGGCCACGCTCACTCCGGAGGAATGGCCGCCGGCGACGCTATAGTGCAGCAGAACCGGCCGTCCGCTCGATGATTCGGCCTGTAACAAGGCCGTCATCTTGCGCGCATGCAGAGGATCGACGCGCGTATCGTTCGCTCCCGTAAAGAAGAACACCGCCGGGTACGCCGTACCCTTCTTCACGTTCTGGTAGGGCGAGTATTTGATCAGATATTTAAATTGCTTCTGGTTTTCCGCGGAACCGTACTCGGTCGTCCACAGATCTCCCTGCTCGAATTTTTGGTAGCGCAGCATGTCGAGCAGCGGGTAGCCGCACTCGACCGCCGCGAACAGATCGGGCCTCTGAGTGATCGATGCGCCCATCAACAAACCGCCATTCGACCGGCCCATGATGGCGAAGTGCTCAGGCGACGTGTACTTGTTGGCAATCAGGTATTCGGCTGCCGCGAACCAGTCGTCGAAAACATTCTGCTTCTTGTCGAGCATCCCCTGTTGGTGCCAGCTCTCGCCGTATTCATTACCGCCGCGCAGGTTGGGCAGCGCAAACCAGCCGCCCAGTTCCATCCACTCGGCGTAGACCGGCTTCCACTCCGGCAATTCGCTGAGATCGAATCCGCCGTAGCCGGTCATCAGCAGCCGTTCGGTCCCGTCCTGCTTCAACCCTTTCTTTCCCGCGATGAACATCGGCACGCGCGTGCCATCCTTTGACGTGTAGAAGACCTGCTTCAGCTCGAACTGGCTGGTGTCGAAAGGCACGCGGGGCTGTGCGAAGATCTCGGCCTTCCCGGTCAGCGTGTCCAGCCGGTAAATCGTGGGTGGAGCAATAAAGGATTCGAAACTGTAGAAACCGTAACGATCCGTACTGCGGCCTTCCACCGTTGTGGCCGAGCCGATGCCGTCGTAATTTATTGTGCCCGCCGCCTTTCCCTCCAGCGTATAGACGGTGGTTTCCGTCTTCACATCGTGCAGCCGCTGCACATAGATCTTGCCGCCCACAATACTGAAGTCTTCAATGGAGTCCTTTTCCTCGGGAACCACCGTTGTCCACACGTCGGGCATAATGCCGGGATCGGCCTTGAGAATTTTGCCGTTAGGCGCTTTGTAGTCGGTCTTCACGAACCACGCATCTTTGGCATACCACGCGGAGAACCGCGCATCGAGGCCCCACACCAGCACATTGAAGTAAGTGTTCGGTTTGCGCAGATCGCGATACACAATGTCCACGCGTTTGGCTGGCACGCCGCGATCGACCTCGACTACCAGGTAATGCGCGTCGTCGGTCACATAGGCCATCACCAGGTCGCTCGGGCCCAGTTCCTCGCCGCGAAACTCGCGGCCGAACAGCAGCATGTCGTGCGAGATTCGGTCGCCCCATTTGTGTTCGTAAAGCAGCGAGCCTTTTGCATCCATGCGCGCGTAATAGAGGCCGCCCCCGTTGGGCGTAAAGCACACCGATTGGTAATCGCCGCTCGGCAACTCGTCCATGAGCGTCTTTCCGGTTTTCACGTTATAGACGCGGACCGAGGTGTTATCCGAGCCGCCCTCGCGTACTTCGTACGCAATCAGAGTCCCGTCGCGCGAGACGTCGTCCAGCGTGACGGATGTATTCGGATCGCGGCTGAACGTAGCCGGATCGACCAGCCGCTTGTCTTTCTCCGCCCAGCCGCCGCGCACGTAAATCGAGGCCTGATTCTCGCCGGCCGCGAGCTTCTCGAAGAAGAGATCGTTGCCGCGCGCGATTGGAACGGTCCAGCTGGTCACATGCTCCAGTTGATCGAGATCGTCCGCAATCTGCGAGCGGATGCGCGCCTGCTTAAAGTAGCGCGCCGTGTACGCGTTCTCATCGTCGATGAAGGATTTGGTCTCAGGGCTGTTCGCATCCTCGAGCCAGCGGTAGTTGTCGACCACCTTGGTGCCAAAGTAATCGTCGGTGACCGGAATCGGCGGAGCGTCAGGCGGGCTGGGCAGCGTAATGCCGCCACGGCCGTGAATGGTTTGCGCCGCGACGGTTGCCACGCATAACGCCAGTCCAAGACCAGGGAAAAACCTCATGCCAACAGAATACGCGCTAGGCTTTGTAACAAGGGCATGGCCGGGGAACCCACGTAGTGCGCGGGTCGCCCAGCCATGAACCGAAGCAATCACTCTCGATCACCGCAGCCGCCCTATAAAATCGTCTCCAGTGACAACTCCGCCCCCAGATCCCGGCCCCCAGCGGCAACTCTTTGTCGATAGAGAGAAATCCCCTCCGCCGGCGCGACCACCCTCCTCGCCGCTGGCGCGTCTTCTGGGCCTCCTTCATCCCACGCGCACGCACAGCATCTTTTCCGCCACCGTCATCCTCATGGTGTCCACGTTTCTCTCGCGCATCATTGGGCTGGTGCGCGTGAAATACATCGTCTGGCTTTTCGGCCGCGGGACCGACGCCGATGCGTTCAACGCTGCCTTCGTGCTGCCGGACATGATCTCGTATTTTCTTGTCGGGGGCGCGGCATCCATTGCATTTGTCAGCATCCTTACGCGCTATCGCGAAGAGGGCCGCGAGGCCGAAGGCGATCGTTCGCTCTCCGTCATTCTTTCCACCATGCTGCTGATACTCGGGTCGGCAACTCTCCTGGCCGAGATCTTCGCGCCCTGGCTGGTCCATCCTATTGTGCAAGGCTTCGACGCGCGAAAGACGGCACTCTGCGTGCACCTCACGCGCATTCTTTTGCCCGCGCAACTGTGTTTTCTGGCCGGCGGCATCTTCAATGCAGTCCTCATCGTGCGCAAACAATTCGGGGTGCAGGCCGTCGTGCAGCTCATCTACGGCTTGGGCCCCATCGCCGGCGGCCTGCTCCTCGTCAAGCGCATGGGTGTCTCCTCACTCGCCTTGGGAACCGTGGCCGGGGCCGTTCTCGGGCAGTTTCTTCTCTATTGGTTTTTCGCCTGGCGCGCGGGCACGCGCTTTCGCTTTATCCTCGATTGGCACGACGAAGGCCTGCGCGAATGGGTACGTCTTTCTTTGCCGCTGATGGCTGGCGTTTCGCTCGTCACTGCTGACGGATGGATTATCACTCGCTTTGCCTCCGCCACCAATGGCGCAGTGTCGCTGCTGAGCTACGCCAAGCAGCTCTTCCAGGCGCCTGTGGCCATGCTGGCACAGGCAGCGGGTGCAGCCTCCATGCCGTTCTTTGCCAGCCTCTGGTCACGCGACCGCCGCTATGAGTTTGCCACCGGCGTCGCAGACTCCGTTTCGCGCGTGGCCTCGCTGGGTTTGCTCGCTACCTCCGGGATGGTGGCGCTGGGCTGGCCGGCTATCGATCTCGTCTTAACCGGAGGGCGCTTCTCGGTTACCGATGCGCGCGAATGCAGCCTCTACTTCGCCGTATTCTCATTCTCCATGTTTCTCTGGTCGGCGCAGGCCATCTACGCGCGCGCCTTCTACGCCGCGGGAAATACCTTCGCGCCCATGTTGGCCAGCACCATTGTCACCGTGGCTTCGCTGCCGTTCTACTACGTCCTCTACCACTGGCGCGGCGCAACGGGTCTGGCTCTCGCTTCCGACATCGGCATCCTGCTCCAGACACTCACCTTCGCCGTGCTCCTGCATAGCCGGCGCATGGTCTCTCTGGCAAGCCTGGATTATGCCGAGATGGGCCGCTGCCTGCTGGCCGCATTTACAGGGGGCTTCAGCGCGTGGCTCGTGGCACGGGGAATCGCCTTTTTCCCGCACCATCTGCGGGCACTGGCCGCACTGCATCACGCACGTTCATGGACCGACGCAATCATTCTGCTCGCCGGTGTCGTCGTTTGGACGCTTATTGTCAAATGGACGCTGCAAAAGTCCGGCTCCGCGCTGCCGGGCGTCGTTCTCCGCCGTTTGGGACTGGCCTGATCTAGGATTTGAAGAGTGTGTGAGGAAGTGTTCGAGCGTTCAAAACGCAAAAGCGCCTCCGCCGTGCAGAGGCGCCATTACGAGACAGCCAAATTGCGGTCTACGAGGCGACCTTAGCCGCTTCTGGAGTGGAGGTGCTGGGCATCTGCACGGGCGAGTTCGTCTGCTGTCCAGATTTCCCATCGCCCTTCTTGATGTCGATTCCGCCCTTAAAGAACGCGCCGTCTTCAATGCTGATGCGGGCAGCGGAGACATCGCCATTCAGCGCGCCTTCGGCGCGAATATCCACGCGGTCGGAAGCCGACACATTGCCGCGCACTTTGCCCATGACGACAAGTTCGCGCGCGGTCACATTAGCGCTCACCTGGCCGTTGCGGCCCACGGTCACGCGGTTGCCAGGCAGACTAATCGAGCCTTCCACCTTGCCATCGATAAACATCGACTCGGTGCCCGAGATCTCGCCTTTTACGAACACGCCCTTGCTGATGACGGCCTGGTCGCCGGCAGGCGATGGCGCGCGGTTGGGGGACTCCACGGCTGGTGCGGCCGTATGAACGGGCGCCGGCGGCGGTTCCGGGTTAGGCATGGAACGAACTGGCTCGCTCTGATTTGGTTTCCACATAGCGCTCAAGATGAATTTCCTTTTCTGTCCAATCAGGACCGGGGGATTGCCGAGGCAACGCCATTGGCCTGCGCCCAAAATATAAGTTTCATGTGAACCGCGTCGCCTTACGCGCGGGCTGGCGACGAGCGGCCGAAAGCCGGGAAAGGAGCCATTTCCTATGTCCGGATCGTCCGTCCCAACCATTCTACGGCAAAGTGCTGAATTCTGCGCACATTCCGGAGGTCCGGGGGCAATTGTCATAATCTTGGCGTATGACCGATCGTGAATTGCTGGCGCGCGTCGCCGCCTCGGCGGGACGGAAGGCCAGTTACAAGCAGTTGGTGCGCGAGCTGGGCCTCGGCGGCGGACGCGAGCGCAGACTTTTGCTCGAGCAGTTGGCCCGCCTCACGCTGCGCGGCCAGCTCACACAGCTCGATCGCGAGCTTTGGAGCATCCCGCAAGCACCCGCCCGCGCGGGTAGCAATCTCATCTCCGGGCGCCTCGATCTGCATCGCGACGGCTACGGCTTCGTGCGCCCGAATCGCCGCGCCGGCGCCGAGCGCTCAGGGGAAGCCGAAGACATCTTCATCCCGCCCAGCGAGCTTGCAGGCGCGATGCAGGGCGACCAGGTGCTGGTCGATGTCGATCCGCCCAAAGCTGACGGCCGTGTGTCCGGCCGCATTATTCGTGTTTTGGAGCGCCGCAACCCGACGGTTGTGGGAACGTTTCGTTTTGCGAATCCCGGTCGCGGACAAAATCAGAACATTGTTCTGCCTTTTGACGAACGCATGACGCAGCCCATCGTGATCCCCCCGGGCGCGGAAGTTCCTCCGGTTGCCGGGTCTTCTACGCCGCATCGAGTATTGGGCCGTGAGGCATTATCTACTCTAAAGCCTGAAAGCGCTGACCTCGACGGCCTAATCGTTGACGTCGAGATCACCAGTTGGCCCACGCCCGCGCGCCCGCCCATCGGACGCGTGATCGAAATTCTTGGAAGCCCCGATGACTTTGGCGTGGACGTGGAGATGATGATCCGCAAGCACCAGTTGCCGCGCATCTTTCCCGAGCATGTGCTCGCCGAGGCCCGCGCCGTCGCACACCTCGATCCTGGAATCGTCGCTCATCGCGCGGATTTTCGCGACCAGCCCATCGTCACCATCGACGGCGAAGCCGCGCGGGATTTTGATGACGCGGTTCTCGTCAGCGATCGCGCCGATGGTGGATTCGAGCTGCAGGTGCACATCGCCGACGTGGCGGAGTACGTTCGACCCAACTCGGCGCTCGATCTCGAAGCCCGCCTGCGTGGCACCAGCGTCTACTTTCCCGATCGCGCCATCCCAATGCTGCCGCAGGAGCTCTCCACCGATATCTGCAGCCTGCGCCCGCATGAAGACCGCCTCGTCCTTAGTTGCATCATGCAACTCGATGCCGACGGCCGCATTGAGAGCTTCGAGATCGTCGAGGGCGTCATCCGCTCCGCCGCGCGGATGACGTACACGGCGGTGACCGCGATCCTCGATGAGCCCGACAAACTGCTCCAAGACCCAGAGGTGCGGAAGCGCTTCGAGCGCATGAAAAAGCTCGCTGTCATCATGAACCAGCGCCGCGAGGAGCGCGGGTCCATTGATTTCGATTTGCCCGAGCCGGTGATTGAGTTCGACGAGAAGGGCCAGATGCGCGGCGTCACGCGCGCCGAGCGCACCTGGGCCAACCGCCTCATCGAGGAATTCATGCTCGCTGCCAACGAGTGCGTTGCCGTCTGGCTCGAAGACCTTGGCGTTCCCTCCCTCTACCGCATTCACGAGAAACCCGAACCGCGCCGCGTGGTGCAATTCGAAGAGCTCGCCGCCAGCTTCGGTTATTCGCTCGGGCTCGGGCCGCTTCCGGTGAAACGCGTTCAGACCCGCGCCGAGCGCCGCGACTCGCATGGCCGCGGCCGCAATCCCCGCGAACACGAAGTCCCCGAAGACATCGCCGTGACGCCGCGCATGTATCAAAAGCTCGCCGCGCGCATCGAAGGTAAGCCCGAGGAGCGCATTCTCAGTTATTTAATGCTGCGCTCGCTTAGCCAGGCGCGCTATTCCGAAATCAACGAAGGCCACTTCGCCCTCGCCGCTCCCACCTACACGCATTTCACCTCGCCCATCCGCCGCTATCCCGACCTCATCGTGCACCGCATTGCCAAGGCGCTGCTCCACGCCGGCGTCTCCGGCCGAAGAACCGTCACACAGTCACGCCTCGCATCTCCCTGGTCCCATCCCAATGAAGGAGTGGCTGCCACTCGACCCCGGCTAACACCGCTAACACCACTAACTCCGCCAACCCCGCCAACCCCGCTGATCTCACCCATCCCCGAGCCCGAACTCGCCCAGATCGCCGATGAATCGAGCACCGCCGAGCGGCGTGCCGCCGATGCCGAACGTGAGTTGGTCGAGTGGAAAAAGGTCCGCTTCATGCAAGACAAAGTCGGCGAGGAGTTCGCCGCTCTCGTGCTCAATCCCGCCAAATACGGCCTCTTCGTCGAGCTCACCGATCTCTTTGTCGAAGGCCTCGTCCCCATCGACACGTTGCGCGGCGACCGCTACACCTGGCGCGAGAACACGCATGAGATCGTCGGCGAGCGCACCGGCCGCCGTTTCCGCGCCGGTGACCGTGTCCAGGTCATCCTCGACCGCATTCTCGCGCAGGAGCGCAAATTACAGTTCGCCCTCGTCGAAGAAGAGTTGCCACTCACCGGCCGTAAGGCTCCGGCGCCATCGACGAAAGCTAAAAAGCGCGCGAAGAAGGAAGCCCGCCGCCGCTCGCAAAAGCCGCCCAAGCGCCGCGGCCGCCGCTAGTCGGCGACACTCATTTCTAACCGGCTCCTATTACAATCATTATGGGAGCATTTCTTCGCATGGCGCATACCGTTTTTTGCGTTCGCAACAAAAAGGAGATGGAGGGGCTCGACGAGCCACCCTTCGACTCCGAGTTCGGACAGAAAATCTACAAGAACGTTTCGAAAGCCGCGTGGGACGAGTGGCTCAACCACCAGAAGATGCTGCTCAATGAGTACCGCCTGCAGCCCTGGCTGCCCCAGGCGCAGCAGTTCCTCGTCGAGCAAATGGAGCAGTTCTTCTTCGGCGAGGGCTCGGCTCTGCCTGCGGATTACGTTCCACCCTCGCACTAGCGCGCCCCGCCTCTGCGTCGCCGCTGCATCGGTGTAAACTAAACAAGACCCCACAGCCGGTCCGCTTCGGACCGGCTACCTTATGTCGGGACGTGGCTCAGCCTGGTAGAGCACTCGCTTGGGGTGCGAGGGGTCGGCAGTTCGAATCTGCCCGTCCCGACCATATTTAAAATCAACAAGTTGCGGAATTTGTTCCCCGTGGCAAATATCCTACGCGAGGGGTCTTTTTCTTGCAAGGATTTTCGCCTTTTTCCGTGCGCATTCCAGATGCAGGAGTGCGGGGTCCGCCGCTCATCCTTCAGACCCTAGCGTTCCAATTATCTGACTCTTCCATTCGCTCATCAGGACCATTTCACAAGTGACGCTTGCGCCGTCCTTGCCCACCAGTTCCAATTCGCCAGCGTGAACCACGTCTTCAGCCTTGAATGATTTTGACATCGCGTCTAGCAATTTGCGCTTGTACACGGTGTCCAGATTCCCTTCAAGTTGGTCCCCCTTTGTCTCCCAAACCACAATCCGCTGTTTCTTGCCGGACTTCTGGTGTGCAAATACGAAGTCGGGGTAAACCCGATTCTTGCGCCAACCCTGAAGTGCATAGTTCCCGGCCTTGGCAACGTTGCGGTGCCACCAGTCCAAGGCCGCTTGCTCATCCAAGTAGCAGGCAAATTCCGCCTCATCCGTGTTGAAGTCCTCTTCATAGACGGGCGCAAAAATGCTCTTCTCTACGGGGCCGCCCGATGATGGCCGCACCAGCTTACGCGCCTTCTCAGGCCGTTCCGTCTCCAAGGCCATTGGCAATTCCCAAACCGCACGGTCCGCCCGCAACCTGAATTGAATCCGCTCCGCCGATACGTCACCGAAGAATTGCGCCTCTGCCAGCCGGTCACGCTCTTTCACCAGCCACTTGCGAAGCTCCTCAAGAATGTAGCCGGACCCGCCGCCAAGGTCCGCATCGCTTAACCCGCGTCCGCGTAGCGCAGCAAGCAATTCCCCAATGAGTGCACGCGCCACCCAAGGATTCGGCAGAATGTCCACCATCAGCCGGGTTGCGTACACGGTATCGAAACTCGTAGCTTCGACAACGGTCTGCCGCCCCGACTCCTCAAGCCACTCCTTGCCGGTCCCGATTCCCACTCGCACAACGTAGCTTGCCTCTGCCGTGGGAGCCTTTGAAAGTTTCTCCACCAGCGGATTGAGGTCCAGCGCCTTCCAATTTAGTCGGAACAAGACATCCTCTTCATAATCCAGCGGACGCGATGTCTTGCCCTCAACCCAATTCACCATTGGAAGGAAAATCCGCAGTGTACGGAATTTGTCTCGCCTTTGCAGCTTGCGGGTCGTTGGCTTTGAAGCAGAACTGCCGTCTCCCTCTTTCACTTTCCCGGCAAGGTCCGCCATGCCGTCTTCTTCCAGACCCGTCTTGATGCTGTCTGACCTTGCCCTCAGAATGCGTATCTCTTAACCGGCCGTGTTTTGAGGATTAAATTCATCCTCGTCATCGTCGTGGCGGTGGGAATGTGGGAATCGGTTTCATCGATTTCCAAGGTTTGTGGGAAGGGCGGAAAACAGCGTTATCGTTTTCCGGGCTTTCCATAAACCGTCATTTCCACGGCCTGCCTCGATCGCCGCGTATTCTCAGGCGGCGATCTTCTCAGCAGCATCTGTCCAGTCTTGCTCGAACTGCATCGGGCTGACGTAGTTCAGCGTCGAGTGCATCCGGGTTCGGTTATACCAGAGCAGCCAGGAGATGGTTTCATCCTTGGCCTCCCGGATCGTTTCAAAACGCCGGCCGTATAGCCGTTCCACCTTCAGTGAGCCGAACAACGTCTCCGAGCAGGCGTTGTCCCAGCAGTTTCCCTTGCGGCTCATCCACCACTTCCTTTGTGGTCGCGTGGTGGCAAAAGATGTAGCACTCATTTAGGAGGGCCAATTCCTCGGGGACATAGGTTGCCTCCGGCTGTCTCAGTATCCGACCCACAAGCTGTGTAAGGGCGTTGAGGTTGCGATTCGTTGCCAACGTGCAAAGCACATACGCGAAGGGGCAGTCCCACCCTTCCTGCAACGCCTGCTTGGTGATGATGACACGCACAGGGCACGTGGGGCTTAACAGGTCAGCATTGCCTGGATTGTCCAACTCATTCGTGTCCGCCGTCTTCACTGCAACCTGTGTGCGGTCCAGCCCAATCGAAAGCAGAAATTCCCGCGCGTCCTCCGCGTGAATCATTTTCCCGTCTCGCTGCTCCTTGCCGGTCCGCTCCACTTGCACCAGCAAAATTGGCCGGATATAGCGAGATGTGTTTGCTCTCAGCCGGTCCGCGCTTACTTGCAGGCTGTTGAGTCTGTCAAAGCTCTCCCGCAGACAGTCTTTCCAATCGTCTCCGGCTTTCACCTTCACGTTGATGGGCAGCTTTATCATCTCCGCCGCTTGCAGCGCAGCGCCCCGCACATCCACCAGCCAATTCGCGTTTTCTTTCGGAGTGGCAGAAAGCTCCAAAACAAAGGAAGGGTTGAATCCGTTGATCGTGTTCATGGCGATGGTGGAATAACCTTTGTGGCCTTCGTCCATCACCACCACGGGTCGAATGAGCCTCAACACATTGCCCAAGCTGTCCTTTGCTGTTGCGCCCATCGTGTCGGCCCGCCCGTAGCAATCCAGATTTGGAATCCGCCCGATCAAATCCCAATGGCGCTGTATGTCGTCTCCCGCCGGAAAGAAGCCGTGTACGCTGCCCCGGTCCCGGAAGAGCCGCAGCGTCTCCTTCGCGTTCCGGCTTGCTGACTGGAGCATCAGCAACATGACGCAAAGGTTGCTCTGCACGTCCAGAGCGTTGAGTGGGTCGTCCTTTTCCAGAATCTTCACTCGCCCCGCCGCCGCACGGTCAAGGATTTGACGTATCGGGTGTTCGCGGCTTGTGAGTTGCCGCTTGGTTTGTGAATAGATTGCTTCGTTGGGCACAATCCAGAGAACAAAGCCGCGATTGCTCTCCAAGTAGCTGCCCATGATACGAGACACCGAATACGCCCCAAGCAGAGTCTTCCCGCCGCCCGTGGGAATCTTCAGGCAAACGCTCGGCACATCGTTTCCAATTCCGTCTTTGCGGGAAACGTACTGATGGCTCCGGCGAGAAACGGGAAGGACACCCTTGTTGCGCAAAGCGTTCCATGCCTCCCGTGGAAAGTTTGGAATTTCGCGGATCAAATCGGGGTCTGTTTCACTGGCGTTGGCTCTCGCCACTTTCTCTGCTTTGGCACGTAAGCTCACCAGCGCCTCTAGGTAGAGGTCAACTGTGTCAAGACTGTCCTGTTGGTATGGCTTCAGTTCCATGCGCGTCAGCCCTTCTCAATCCGATAGAGAGCAAATGGCAACGGCGCGTATTCAACACCCATGGGCAACAGCTTGGCGTTGGGCACATACTTTGCGGGCGCAAATACAAGATGCTTCTTCCCGGCGGGTTTCGCCTTTGCAATTTTCTCTGCTAGTGCCAGAGTCAACGCAGCATCGGCGGACTTGAGAAAATCCAAATCGGGGCGGTACACAAGCCAAACGTGGTAGGCCGCGCTCTCACCCAAATACCAGTCCTTTGCCTTTGCCTTCAGCGATGCAAAGGCTTCTCCTGTGGCAGTGTGAAAAAGCCACGCGCCAACGGAAAGATAATCGGGCAACGATTCGCCGGTCAGAATCTTGTCAACGTCTAGAGGCTCTCCCAATGAGCAGTATGCGAAGCTCCCGCCTAGTCCGCGCTTCAGGGCTTCTTCCCCCGCGTTTGGCACACCAGAAACAACTCGGTGAACGCGCTCCCTCGTCAAGTCGTCTGCATAATCTTCTCCCTCAATGAGAATGAACCGGCGCTTTCCCTGGTCCTCAACATTTAGGCTCAGGATTGCATGGCCTGTTGTGCCGGAACCGGCAAAGGAATCAAGAACCAGACCATCTTGGCGCACCGTGAAGGAGAACAATTGCTTGAGAAGCTGCGATGGCTTTGGATTGTCAAACACCTTTGTTTGTTCCGGGAAAATCTCTCTAAGCTCGTAGGAGCCTACCCGACCATCTAGGTTAATCACACTCGGAAGTTTGTCTTCAAATTCGTGCGCATAGACTTTTAGCTCAACGATTTTATTCTCATCTTTACCGAAAAGAATCTTCTTTTGGTCAAGTAGCTCTTTCATGGTCTCCCAAGGAAACTGAACCACCTGGAGTAGGCCGCTTTGAGCGCATCATCATCCTCGTTCGCATCGATCAACTCTCTACCAATCTTGATTAAGACCTCTTTAACATCGGAAACTTTGGACTTCCATTCCTTCTCAATGAGGCTCTTATCCTTGGCGAAACAGACAATGTACTCATGTTCGATTGCGATGTTTGTCGGATTGTTGTCGGTAACATTTTTCCACACAATCGTGCCAATCCAGTTGGCGTCTCCGAATTTCTCATCCATAAGGAGCCGCAGATGATAAAGCTCGTTGTCGTCGATTGTCACAAAAATGATTCCGTGCTCTGCCAATAATTCGTAAAGGAGCGAGAGTCTCGGAAGCATCATGGCGCACCACTTATCGTGGCGTAGCATGTCCTCACCGTTGACCGGATTGGTGGAGAGCCACTCTCGCATCATCGGACTATTGACGTTATCGTTGTAGCGCCAGCTTTCCTTCCCGGTGTTGTACGGCGGGTCAATGAAGATGCAGTCCACCCTTCCCGCATACATCGGCAAGAGCGCCTTAAGCGCGTGCAGGTTGTCCCCGTGGATGATGAGATTGCCGTTGAGCGACGTCTCCCCCACAGACTTGCCCGCGTCCGGCACCAGCGGGCGGTACGGCACGCTCAAGTGGTAGTTGTAGACAAACTCTTTCCCTTTGAACTGAAGTTCTGGCATAGTGTCGCCGTTTCCTCTGCGTTTCCACTGAAAGTCTAAATGTCGGAGCCACAGACCGTTCTGCGGATTGAAAACTCGCGTCAAATCAAAAAGATTTGGTACATCGCCATCAAGCGCTGTGATCCGGGTCCGGCTTCAGAGAGCAGCTTCCGGGCGCGGCCAAATCTTGAGAGCACGGTTGAACAATTCCGCTCCGCGCTTCGAGATTGCGGCCTCATCCC
Organism: uncultured Acidobacteriota bacterium; assembly: GCA_963745965.1. GTDB lineage: Bacteria > Acidobacteriota > Terriglobia > Terriglobales > Acidobacteriaceae > Telmatobacter. The sequence goes on along the minus strand of CAVUZC010000006.1, from coordinate 429,971 downwards.
AGACTTCCAAATCTGAGAGAGTTTGGTTGATTGGCAGGAGCGAGTGTTTCATCATGGCGGGACGCTTCTGTTTCCAACCGTAGTTGCTCTGTGCAGCGTTCAAGCCCGCGCTGAGAATCGTCAAATTGCCAAGCGTCTGGACCGCAGCATCCCGTTTTCGAGTGGCGATAGACCGGGGGTCTGATTCCGGGACCTGAAACAGTTCGATAACGGTCAGACCCTTTGAGCCATCCGGCAAGTACCAATTTGCAACCCATTCTTGTGGCATGATGTGCTCAACTTCCGGCTGCGCGGCGAAGGAGATGTCCTCCGACTTGGTAGACATGAAGGCCCGGTTGAGACGCTTGAACAAGTGCACGAGTTTTGGATTGTTGAGAATCGAATACATCGGCCTTTATGACCTCATCTCGTGAGCCGGACGTGAGCACATCAGCAAACTGGAGCCTATCGAGCTGCGTGGGCCATACTTTGAACTTGTCAACCTTCGGGTCGGACATCATGCCCGTGTTGAAAAGGAACTTGTCACATTCGTCCGCAATGGCCGTGCAGCCATGTTCACGGCAGAAGTCCCGATATGCAGACAAGAAAATCTGAAGCGTGGTCAATCGCTGTTGGCCGTCAATAACCTGGCGCACGACAACATGCCCTGTTGGGGTCTGCTTTTGGTCAAGAACCATTGCGCCAAGAAAATGGTTGGGCGTGTCCTTGTGCCCGTCCAGTGCTTCGATGAATTTGCGTTCGATGTCTTCCCAAAGCGGAATCAATTGCTGCTCCTCATTCCACACATACTGGCGCTGGAAGAGAGGCACCTCCAACCGTTGCTTCGAGTCGAAAATGGCAAGCAAAGAAGATTTGTGAACGTCCACGTGAGCCCCCTCTTGGTCAATTGGCAGTTCACCAAAGACTATCAAGAGAGTGCGGACCTTGCCGGAGGCGATGGCAGGGGCGCTTGTGACCGCTGGGAAGGGTCACTTCTAGCACAGGGCAAGTTCAGGAGCAGACTGCGCGTTCGTGGCGATGGGTCACGCCACTGGTGCGTAGCTGTAAAGCGTCTCGCGACTGATGCCAAACTCACGGGCAAGTGCGGCTTTCTTTTCTCCGGCTGCCACACGCGCTCGCAGTTCCTTCGCGCGCTCTGGGGTCAGTGACGGCTTCCGGCCCTTGTAGACCCCGGCCTTCTTTGCAAGAGCAATGCCCTCACGCTGACGCTCACGGATGAGGGACCGTTCAAACTCTGCGAAAGCGCCCATGACGCTCAGGAGCAGCTTGGACATGGCATTGTCTTCGCTGGTGAACGTCAGATGCTCTTTGACAAACTCCACCACCACGCCCCGGCCCGTCAGTTCCATGACCATTCTGCGGAGGTCATCAAGGTTTCGGGCTAGACGGTCCATGCTGTGAATCACCAGCACGTCACCATCCCGCAAGTAGTCCAAGGCCGCCTGCAGTTGCGGGCGCTTCGTATCCTTGCCGCTTGCCTTGTCTACAAACCGCTTGTCTAGCTGGACGCCCTCAAGCTGACGCGATTCGTTTTGGTCCAGCGTTGAAACCCGCACATACCCGATTCGCTTTCCGCCCCGCCGTGCTGCCGTCATGTCTAGGTCTCCGTGTGTCAACTTAGACTCTATGACTACACTGACGATGTGTCAAGAAAAAAGAATGGTGACCCTATTCTGACGTTGAAACTGTCAGACCGGATTGTCGGTTTGGGCTATACCCTACGCTTACAGTCGCACATCCATTGGCCGTTGTGACCCCGCTCACAGTTCGATCAATTCGCCGTCCGGTATTCTTCCTTCTTCCCCGCGAAAACTGATGCTCCCACGCCTGTCTCTATTTCAGGTGACGCGCCTACGGACTCTTTAGCGCGATTGCGGGCATTGTGGAGTGACAACCAGAGGTGCGCCCGCTTGCAAAACGGGCAGAAGGAAAACGGCATGTCTATGTGGCTCAAACTCCGTTGGGCGCGCTTTTTCACGCTCGCGGGTTTGCAATGGAAGCTGGCGAATCGGCCCGGCTTTGACTTCATCATCACTCTTCCGTGCGAACACTCCGAGTGCGGCGGCTCCCATGTATTGCGTGTTCGCGTCTGCGAAAAGACATGCGATGCCCTTGGGCGCAAACACGATGAACTGTACGACGCGGACCAGATGTACTCGGTGCCGCACCCGGCGCTGTTTGGAGATGGCCCGGAAAATACGTACTGGCAGATGGGACACGGTGCGGGTGGAGGCGTTGAGTGTTTGAGCCGTTGGGTGCTGGACGCTGACAAGCTGTGGGAGCGTGCGGTCTATGAATAGTCTTCAGGAAATTGCGCTCGATTGTATCCGGCGCGGATGGTACGTCTTTCCGTGTGTGCCCCGCACCAAACGACCTATAGGCGGCCTTGCACCCAAAGGCTACCTTGACGCAAGCAACGATGAGAACACCATCCGCCGTTGGTGGAAGGCCAAGCCGGACGCGAACATTGGCAACGCCTGTGGCGCGTCAAACCTCACCGTGGTGGACAATGACCACGGACTCTCAAGCCGGGAAGAGGCGCTTGCATGGTTGGAGCGTGTCAAGGACAAACTGCCCCGCACCTACACTGTGCTGACAGGCCGCCGCGTCATGAAGGATGGCAGCGGCAGACCTGAGTACGGAGTCCAGCTCTACTACCAAGGCGCAATCCCCGGCAGCGGTCACTTTGAGCTAGATGGCGGCAGCGGTGATGTGCAGGGCATTGGCGATTACGTCATGTCAGCCGGGAGTATTCACCCGGACAGCGGTGAAGCGTATGAGGTGCTGATTGACGCGCCCATTGTCCCGGTGCCTATGTGGATTGAAGAGCTACAGCCCATGAAACAGGTAAGAGACGCGGCGGCCACAGTGAGTGATGCGGATGCTGATGATTGGAAAACGTGGCTTCTTGAGTACGCGGCGCATTATGAGGTTGAGCTACGAGACTATGAGAAGCGTGCCCCTAACGGTTGGTGGTTGGGCATCAAGTGCCCGTGGGAGCACCGCTCGGGTGATGGTGTCGAGAGCAGCACGGTGCTTGGCATCCTGGACGGCAAGATCGCTTTTGAATGCAGCCACGGAACGTGCAAAGCGGCCAAACGTGACACAGCCGTTTTCAAAGCGGAGATGGTGCGCCTTCGTGGAGACTACGTGCCGGAGCCGGGCGCGGACCCGGTGATTATTTTAGGGAAACCAAAGCCAGCACCGGAAGCTGCCAAACTGCCGGAGCGAACGCGCCCGGTTTATCCCATGGAGGCGTGGGATGGAACCGCTGTGGGAACATTCGCGAGCTTATGCGGAGAGGACAACAACGTCCCGCTGAAGATGTATGCGGAAGCGTTCCGCTGTGTGCTCGGGGCCGTTGTCGGTGACCGCCTATCGTGTCCATCCGTGGAAGGGGCATTGCCGCGCACGTACACCATCATTGTGGCTCCGAAGGGCAAGGGGAAGGGCACTGCCATCCGCAGGGCTGTCGATTTCTTCAGGCAGCCTTGCGATGGCGAGAGTAGCACCAGCAACAGCGGCGGAGTCCGCGTGTCCTTCAGTGACCCGCTGCTTTCGGGGAACCGCGACTTTATGTGGAAGCCGAAGGGCATTGGGGCTTACGAAGCAGCCGCGTCCAGCGTTCCCGGAATGGCGAGACTAATCAAGGAGCCGGATTCAACAGCCAAGAATAAGCCGCAATTCACGTGGGGCAACACCCTGCCGCGCGTTCTCAGTGTCCACGAAGAAATGAAAACGTTCCTGAGTGCATTGTTCATTGAGGGAGGTGTCGGCAGCGGCCTAGAGGGTGTTGTCTGCCAGCTCTGGGATGATGTGATGTTCCATGGCACTGCCACGGGCACAAGGGAAGCACAATACGGGGAAATGATGTTTTCCATGCTGTGCGGTGTGACAGAAGAAGACTGGTTTGATTTGCTTAGCCGTGGCAACGCCGTGGGCGGCGGCCTACTGTCCCGCCTCAACATCATCGGGACCGAAGGCGGTTATTTGAATGTCAGCAAGATAAAGCCGGTGGATTTTACCGAGTTGCAGGAAACGTTCCTGCCCCGCGTAATTCAGTTACAGGACGCGCACGTGCACATCAAGCCGAGTGAAAATGCCGAACGCATCATTTGCGAGTGGGCAGATAGCTTACCGGAAGGCTCAGAGCGCATGAACCTTCACGCATGGCGGAGTGCGTTGGTGATTGCATGGCTCCGGTGCGAAGGAACTATCAGCGCAAGAACGGCAGAGGACGCGGTGAAATTGGGGCAGTATCAAATTGCATCGCACGAATACTACCGCCCCAACTCAGCCGATACAGCCAACGCTCGGGTGCAGGGGAAGATTCTGCGCGCCCTGGAAATGAAGGGGTCATTGTCTAAGCGAGCCTTGCAACGTGCCACGCACGGAGACCGGGACGGCACGGAGCTATGGAACCGTGCTCTAGTTGGTCTGTTGAATGATGGAGCCATTGGGAAGCGGGATGACGGGAAACTCTACCGGGCGGAATAGCAATCACGGGTGTCACCACGTCACCACCCGTGCCTATTTCCATACGTTTCTTTATTTTTATGTATGTATGTTATTGATACTAAACGATGTGATGATTTAGGGAAGAGAGGCACCCTTGGTGACACGGTGACAGTCGGGCATTGAGATGGGGAGGGGCAGCCAAAATCTCGAATTCCGTCTTTGGGAGAGCACGCAATGGGTAATTCCCGCACAAGCAAGAATAGATTCAAAACGGACAATGATGACACACCGGGGTAGGTCTAATCTTGCGGACCATTGCCGTATAGCCCGCCGCCGCTCACAAATTTACATAGATGCACAATTCCCGCATTTTGGAACAAAGTACTATATTTTGAGAATTAATTGTCTGTATAGATTTATGGATTGCGGCGCTCTACACGGGACTTGCTCTCAAGATGTGACCCACCCCTAACCTTTGTGTGCGCTCACACACCGCTCAACCTATCATGACGGTGTGACCCGAAAAGCTGATCTGCTACACGTTTTTTGTGACGAGGCTGGATTCACCGGCAATAGGCTACTTGACGCCGAGCAAGAGGTCTTCTCATATGCAGCGGTCGCAATGGACCCGAACCAAGCGGCTGATATGGTTTCACGCCTGCGACGCGACTTCAGGCTGCAAGCCCCCGAGCTGAAAGGGGCCACACTCATCGGGCGGCCTCAAGGGAAAAAGGTAGTCACGCAGCTACTGAAGGAATGTGCAGGACGGTACTTGGTAGTTGCGCACCTCAAACCTTACGCGTGTGCCTCAAAGTTCTTTGAATACATCTTCGAGCCTGCCGTTTCGGATTTCAATTCGTTCCTTTATGGAATCGATTTCCACCGTTTCATTTCCACGATTCTGTTTGTCTATTTCCGAGCTAACGACAAGTCCGCCGAGACCGTTCTTGAGGACTTCGTGACCTTTGCTCACCGAGGGGACGAGACGGCGCTGCAAAGGATTTTCCCAACTGGAATTACAACAAACTACCGCGATGATTTCTTGGCTGCAATTGGAACGTTCGCCCTGCTCCACCAAGACGACATCAAGAACGAAGTGATGTCCTTCAGGGAACCTGGCGTCCCCAACTGGATTCTCGACTTGACGACCACTTCTTTATTCGGACTTCTGACTGCTTGGGGAGAAAAGGCGCGGCAGTTAGATGTAACTTGCGACGAATCCAAGCCTCTGAAGGGCGACATGCGCGTCTTCGATTCCATGGTGAATCGGCAGAACGCCTCTTACGTTCATTTCCAGAACAAGGAGCGTCCGTTTAGCTTTAACTTGAGGTCGCCTCTGCGGATGGCCGACTCAAAGACTACGCCGGGACTGCAAATTGCCGATGTGCTGGCGTCCGCAACTGCTCAAGTTTGGAAGGCCGCCTATAGGCATAATCTGACAGATGAATTGTGCCAATGGCAAGAGATGCTGAAGGAACACTTCAGCGATGACAACATATGGCCGGACCTGAGCTTCACAGACCTATCAAATGCCAAGTGCTTTGCAAATACGATGATTCTGCACGAGCTGATAGAGCGTTCCGTCAAGAAGGAGGAACTCTACGAAGGACTGCCAGACATTTTCCGAGCCGCGCTGAAATTGCATCCGAAGTTCGTAAAGGAAGCAATGATTGAGCCAAGAACCAAAAGGCGCTAAGCCGCGAATTCAACTTCTTGGTGTCTTCGTTCGGTCCTTCTTTCCCAACTTTAGCCTGATGCTGAATTTGAGCAAATCGTCTTTCTCGCGATGCACTGGACCAAAGGGAAACACAAGCTGGCCCCCACGATTGAACGGCCTGATCCGCCGTTTCCGCTCATTGTGAAGTGCATTCAAGGTCAGTTGATCAAATGGTGGAGAATCAGGGGCGATGAGCGCGTACTTAAATGAATCGACTGTGTAGCGTGCGAGAAAGTCGGTGTAGCCGATTCCTTTACTCAGGAGATTTGGGAAATAGTTTTGGGCTCTGATTTCAAAAATCAGCTTCAAGGGGACGCTGCGACCTAGGTTCTTGAATCGGAGTTTCAGGCGCATTGAGGTTGACGTGCGCTCAACGATCTGCAAGCTGTGCGGTAGAGCCTCTCCGGTAGACACGCTCAAAACGTCGGAGCGAAGTACCGCAAATTTTCCAGCCGAATCTTGCCAATGATAGAACTCATAGTGCCGCAGGTCCGCCCTGAGAGGAACCAACTCAAGTGTTTGAGTAATGACGGTGTCCCCGGTTGGGAGAATGCGGTCACAATTCTCGGACAGTTGCATGTGAAACCCGAGTGACTTTTCGAGCGAATCCTTTTGTTCAGCGCCACGGCATTTTTCTAAGATCATGTTGGCAAAGATGTGGGGCCTAAGCTTGTCAAGACTTATACAGCCCACGGTATCGAGAATCCCTGGGAGTCGAGTCCTATCGAATCGCGCCGGAAGGATGTACTCCTTACGTTCCTTGAATGCCCTTGCCTGAGCGCTCTTCCGCTCGTGGTTGGTCCAGAGTTTGGCCTTATAGTGCCGAGAGATGAAGAGGACAACAAATCGCGCTCTTTTCGAGTAGACTTCGCTCAGATGCTCGTACAGGTCTTTTCCCCAAAGCTCAACCTCTTCGTGTCGGTCGTAAAACACTCTTAGTCCTTTTCGGGCAAGTGCATCGGCGACCTTTTCAACATAGGTTCTGTCTTCACCAGCGAACGATAGCGCGACTTCATATTTAAAGCTTGCATCTCGCATAGAGAGGTTGCCTCGGTTTGGAAGCTTGTGCGATTAGAGACATTATAAGGGTCATCGTGAAAGCAGGCTGAGACGCTCATGGACGGCCTGGAGGTCCGCCGTGGTCATGTGGGCGTACCGCTTGGTTGTTTCAAGGTCAGAGTGCCCCATGACCTTTTGCAACAGAAAGACGTTTCCGTTCTTGCGCAAATAGCCGGTTGCGAATGTGTGCCGGGTTGCGTGGAGCGTGCGCGCCGGTGCGGTGAATCCCAAAGAGAGGCAGAGCCGCTTTACATAGCGCAGCACGTTGCGGCGGTGGAGCGCCGTTTCTGCCGATGTTGCGAAGAGCAGCGATTCCGGCTTGCGGTTGAAGTCGGACACGTAGCGGTGGATGGCCTTTCGCAGTTCAAAGCTGATGGGAACCACACGCTGCTTGCTGCCCTTGCCGTCCAGCGTCACCAGCAAGTCATCAAGGTTGATGTCAGTGACGTGCAGCTTGAGCACTTCGCCAATCCGTGCCCCGGTGTCGAAAAGGAAGAGCAGAATCAAGTGGAGCCGCCGCTCAAGTCTGCCTTTCGGCTTCCACTCCACCAGCGAGCGGATTTGCTTTTCAGTGAAAGTGGGCAGGATATTTTGCGGCTCTTTCAGTTGCGCGATTCTCGGGTGCTTGCAGGCAGGACCGCATTTCACATCTGGCCCGGCGTTGGCCCAATGCGCGTAGGCGTTGATAGCGCGGATGGCCGAATTGCAGCCCGTGGCACGCAGTCCCTTCGCACGCATCTTGAGCACGGCGGCCCTCAAGTCTTCTTGCGTGGGCGAGTCAGTGTCCAGCCATTTGAAGCTGTGCTTGTACCATTCCAGCGTTGAAGGTGAGACGTTGGAGAGGAATTGGCGTTCACGAATAAACTCAGAAAATCCCATTTTCTTGTCTCCGAAGCGAGTACCAAAATTCGGAGGCAAATTCTGTAACTAATTGCAATTAAAGACGTTGTGCTCAGCCTGGTAGAGCACTCGCTTGGGGTGCGAGGGGTCGGCAGTTCGAATCTGCCCGTCCCGACCATCTAACTTTGTCCTCCCTCAACCCTCTTCCAAGACCAGGGAAAAGCCGACCCACGAAGCACCCCAACCTTGCGGAGCGCGAGAGCGCGGAGCACGTGAATTGCCCGCGAGGGGTGCGCGGCAAAGCCGAGCCATCGGCGGTTCAAATCTGCCCTTCTCGACCAATTGCCTGTCAAAGCGTCTGGAGTTCCATCGACCCTGACGAAAAAACACTCCGGGATTAGCGGGCACCGTGTGCCGTGCCGATTCTTTCCTTTGCACGAGTCAGTCCGGCTTCACTTAGGAGGGAGATATCGGCGTTGCGTCGGCAGAAGCAGCTATCTCTTTGCCGCCAGGCACCGCAGCCGCGGCCAGAAGATAGAAGCCTGTGCCAGTCAACGCGCAGATGGTGATGCTGGTATCCATCGAAAGCACAATTGCGATGAAGCTACCCAAAGTTCCGGCAGCGCCATTTAACGCCCACATCCAGGGCAGATTTCTTTCCTCGCCGAGAATCTTGAGCCAGCGCAGGCCGATGGGGAAACAGAAGCCCATCAAAAACCCCGGCAATGCGACCAGGAGTAAGGCGACGAGCACGCGTATCGCAAGGACGCTTGCGATGAATGCGTGAATGGCCGGCAATACGGCCAGGGAATATCCGGTGAGAATGGCGACGACGCCAAGAGCGGGAAGACGGCTCTCGAAGCGGGAGCGCAGCTTGAGCGCATCCGATGTAAGGCTTCCCAATCCTGACGATAGAATCAAGCCTGCAACCACGACGATTAGAGAGTAGATGGGCTGGCCAAGCAGAATGGTCAACTGCTGCATCATCGCCATCTCCACCAGCATGAAGCCGCAACCGATGGCGATGAAGTAGATGATTCCCCCGGGGGGAGGGCGGCTGGCATGACGCTTGCCCCACCACGCGGCTGGAGCCACGATTGTGAATGCAACCAGAATCCCAGCCGCAATCATGAACTGGATCACAAAAAACATGGCGAGGGCATGCATTGGCACGCTCGTGGGATGAGTCAAAAAGCCAATTACATCCACAAGATGAACAGAGTTGAAAAAATAGGGCGAGGAATCGTAAACCGGGGAATAATCGATGTAACTCGCGCCGCGCAAGCGAGCTAGGTCGGCGGTGGTGCGGGCCTTGGCAACCTCGCGTAACTGATCGATTTGAACTGGCTCTCCGGGAAGATAGAGCGGCTCGAATCCCATGGTCTGGGTAATGGACTTGATCTTTGCAAGGTCCGCAGCGGAGAACGGCCGATTGCTGAGGATAAGCGTCGCAACCGCGCGCGAACGAATAATTGCAATGTAGTCCCCGGGATCTTTTACGCCTTCCTCGAGCAGAGTGGCCCATGCCACAGCGAAGAGCCGGGAAGTCTCTTCCTGGAAGGAATCGGTATACCATCTGCTGAAGGTAATTAATCCGCCAGGCTTCAGATGCTGATAGAAAACATGCCATCCATTCACCGTATATAGGGCGTTTTCCGACAGGGTCATGGCTCCGGCGGCATTCGCAGCCAACGTATCCACCATGGAAGCTTGAATCAAATCAAAGTGCTCATTCGTCCGAGTGAGATAATTACGTCCCTCGTCATGATGAATCTCGAGTTGCGGAATGTGAGTGAGACCGGAGAACGAAGCGAAACGCCGTGTATCGAGGTCAATGATGGCTTGATTCATCTCGATGCCAACGATTCGCTGGAAGCCGTTGGCCACGCAGTTCAGCGCGTCGCGCCCACCACCTAATCCGATAATGGCTGCGGTGCCACCCGGCCTCAGCTGAGCGGCCAGAGAGGTTACGTCATAGCGAAGGTAATCCAGGCTTGCCGGGTTACCCGAATAGCGCGTGATGGGAGTTTCAGCGTCTCCGTCAATGTTCAGCGATATTTCGTCAACCTTGGTTTGAGGAGCTAGCGAACTGGGCCCCCACATTTTCGGGGGTTTGGTTTGAATCTGCATTGCGCGGACTCTGGAAATCGGATTCCAAACCTCAGCGAGGACGCTGGAAAAGGCGTCCAGCTGGCCCTTCTCCCATGTGGGCTTGATGCCATTTGGTGAATTGGTATTGATGATGGCGAAAAGGCCTATAAGGAGCGCATAGAGGCCGGCTTTCTTTGCCATCTTGCGATCGCCGGCCGAGAGAAAAAACATTGCCGCGCTGATGAATGTGATAGCGGAGATAACAAAGATCGCGCTGGGCCCATCGAACAAACTCATGAGAGCGATGGAGCAGAGACACCCAGCGGCGGCTCCAATCAGGTCGGCAAAGTAGATTCTCCCGATGGGGAAAGGCGAGCGTGTCAGGGAGAGAGAGACGGCAACGCCTGTAAAGAAAAACGGCACGGCGATGACCAGTGAAAAGAATAGAAAACTGTATAAGCCCTCAAGCCGCGGCACCACCACAATAGGCACGGCAAGCATGGTCATCAGTGAGAATGGCATCGCGATGCCCGCGGCGAAAGCGGCTTGAGCGATTCTCTTCGGCGCCTTGTCGCCGGCAAAAAACTCGGGCAGAAGTTGCACCAGCAGTGCCCCGGCAGTCAACCCGAACATGGCGATCGAGACGGAGACAAAGGCGAGGTAATAATAGGTCACCACACTCAACAGGCGGGTGAGCACCACTTCGTAAATCAGCGTGCTGGCGCTAATCAGAAAGAGCCCAACGAAGAAAGGATTCATCCCGCGAATATTATCACGAACACGGCTGGCTTAGACCTTTTACACAACCCGTAGCCGCGAATCTCCCTTTGCGCATTGCAGAGACCCATTTGGCATCCAACGCCGTTCGGGGCGCCAACGCAGAGCAATCAATTTGCCGTTTGTCAGGCCGCGCCGCGAGCCCTGTCCCAAAATAGGGAATGGCTGCAGAGCGCGGTCTCCGAGAATAGGCCGGCGAGATCTTCGTGAGTTTCTCAATGCGCATCCAACTGAATCGAGTTGTGTTGTTACGCCGGAGGTAAGGCGCCGGCAGAGGGGGAGGGGTATCGATGTCAATCCGCGGGGGGTGGTTGGCATGGGGAATCGCCGCCGCGATATGCGCGGCGGCAAACGGGCAAGGGTCCGGGCAAGCGGCCAGCCCGGCGCAGGCGGAAAGAGTTGCCGAGTCCGAGCAGCCGCGGCAACTGGTTCTACAGGCAACGCGCGCGGAGCTGGCTGCCGCCGCCGCCGATCATTCGCTCTGGCTCTACTACGAGGTTGACAGCAAGCCCCACAATACGGTGATCCAGTGGGCGGCGGAAACCCGCTCGGGCGAGGTGGATCGTGTGCTGCAACAGGATGGCCACAAGTACACCCCCGAGGAGCAGCGCGCCAGGATGGATGGCTTTATTCGCGATTCAGCGGCGCAGGTCAAGCAACGGCGCGGCGGCCAGCAAGACGACAAGCGAGCCTCCGAAATGCTTAATATGCTGCCCAATGCCTTTATCTGGACCCGGGTGAAGCAGGAAGGAACGGAGACGGTGCTGCACTTCCGGCCCGATCCCAACTTCAGTCCGCCTAGCTGGGAAGCGCGCGTGTTTGCGGCGATGGAGGGCGATATGGTGGTGGACGATGAGCAGCACCGCATCGTGAGCCTGCGCGGAAAACTCATCACTGAAGTGAAGTTCGGCTGGGGTCTGCTGGGCGAGCTGGACCCGGGCGGCACCTTCGACGTGGAGCGGCGGCAACTGGCTCACGGCATCTGGCAGATCACCGAGACGCACGTCCACATTCAGGGGCACGCGATTCTGTTCCATAGCATCTCCGAGCAGGAAGACGATGTGAAGTCGAAATTCGAGGAGCTGCCGGAGAATATTACGCTGGAACAGGCTGAGGAGAAGCTGATGGAAAAGCAGTGATCAGTGGTCAGTGATCAGTGAGGGATTAGGGATTTGCGAGCCTGCGGCCCACCCTGGCGCAGCCGCCGGGATGCGCCGCTGGCTCGCTCTGCTAATTACTGGAACCGCTCCGCTTACTTGCCGCACTTTTTCTGCGGATTTTTGAAGTCCAGCTCGATGGGCGTCCAGTCGGACATGCGCTTGGCGTCGATCTGGTCACCGGTGGGGTTCATCGCGAGAGACGAGCGGGTGAGAGCCACAGAGATCTTGACCTTGCCATTGATGCAGTAGGCTGAGAGCATCTTTGCGAGATCCGCACTGGCCCTTGCCACGTAATCGTCGGGAAGCGCGCCTTTGTTGCCGTTGATATCCACGGCCGCCATGGTCATAAAGTTCATCACCGGCCCATCGCTCTTGGCTTTGGAGGAATCGAACTGGATCACGAGATCGGCTCGGGTCTCGAGCTCATCGGGATTGGCGTTGTATTGAATCTGTGGAATCGTGAGACCCGCCGGATTGGGCTTGGCCGGCGCTGCTCCGAAGGAGATGTGGTACGCCGCGCCTGGCCATTTGGGCGGAATCTGGATTTTGGGTGAATTATCCTGGCAGCCGGCAAGAAATGCCAGAGCCCCGAACGCAACAATGGCGGCTGTTTTCACGTCATCCTCCTCGCGATTTCAAGCTGACGCGCCATCATACCACTGTTGCAGATGGAAGCAATGTGATTTGGGAATGGCCGGCGGTGACTGCAAAGTTGAAGCGTGACAAAAGAACGGTGAACCTGCAAACCTCTCAGACACGCCAGGTATCAGCACGCCAGCTCTTGATGCGCTCCTTGATCTGCCTGCGGGTCAGGTTGTGTTCGAGGGCATGTTTGGCGAGCTCAACCACTTCGTCGTCGCCGGCAAAGCGCAGCGCGATCAACTGGCTTTCCGTGAGGCGGTAGATCTGCGCGTGCCACTCGGGCGGCGCCAGCGCCTGGAGGCGCAGCCGTTCTTCGAGCCGGATCACGCGGTCCTGGACCTTGAGCGGGTAGAGGCGCAGCTTGAAGAGCGCAAGGAAGAGCGCCACTGCGAGCACTACCAGCCACACCGAATAAAAGCAGAAATGATGCGCGGCGTAGACGATGGCGATGACCACGTTGGCCATGAAGATCCAGGTCAAGAAGAAGTGGTATAGCGGGTCCAATCGTGCGTGACTCTTGAGGCTCTGCGTAGAGGGATTGCTCATGAGAACTCCGACCAAGATTTACTGCCAGGGTCTGATGATATTTTTACCAGACCTAGCTCCAGTTTACGAAATACGGTGGCGAAAAAGCGAAGAACCCGCTCCAGGATGCGCTTTGGAACGGATCAGCTTGTATAGCCTAAATCGACCCAATCAGGCTTGCCGGTAGCCATCGAGCGCAAATAGGCGGTACAGCGCTTGCTGCGTGGGGTCCATCTCTGTGAGGGTCGTCTTCAGCTGTGGTCGCCCGGGGGAGCCGGACTTGCCTGCGGCTGGAAACAGATTAGTCACTTCCTGGATTCCGCCGAGGGTCTTGAGCAGCGCATGCATGCTCAGCGACAAACCGCTGTTCGCCGCCCGGCGCTGCAACAGGCTTCCCAGGACCAGCGCCAGCACACAGTACAAGGCGTGGACCCGTATCTTGGAATCAGTCCAATGGAACATGGGCTCCCAACCCAGGAAGCACGGATCCTTCATGCTCCGGAAGGCATCCTCGACGTGCGACTGACTGCGATAGCCCAGAACAATCTGTTCATTGCTCCAGTCCTTCTGGTCGGTGAACAGTATCCGTTTCCCTAACTGCAGCTTGATGCGGGCCCAGGCGGCAGCATCCGTGTGGTAGGTGATTTTTAGATTCCTTCCCTCTCCTGTCACCGCTACCGGAAGAATCTTGTGGATGTGTTGGCCGGAACAGATTTCCTTCACCTGCTTTTCAAGACTCTCGCGGGTATAGCCTTTTCCCTTGGCGCCCGGTCTTAGCGAGCGCCGCAGCTTTGCCTGCAGTTCTTCCAGCGCCCGCCGCTTTTTCCCCAAGTGCTGTTCGATCCCCCGGATCTGCTTGCGCTGCAATTCCGGGCTGAAGGTGACCACCAGGGTACGTTCCTGTTCCCAGACCACACGGTTTAGCCGCAGCGCCAGTACCGGCTCCAGACGCGTGTCCTTGAGGGGCTCGAACTTCTTCAACGGAATCGCCAGCAGATCGGAGTAGTGTGTCGGGACCAGCGAACCCACAAAATGGAAGCCGCTGGCATCCAGGATCTCCTGGTTGCTTGCCGAGTTGTTGCCTTTGTCGAAGACAAGGGTAATCGACTGGCACTGCTGTGCCAGCACCTTGTAGCGCTGCGTCAGCTCTTCCAGTGCATCGCGAAAGCTCACGCTGTCATGCTGATTGCCCGGATAGACCTTCCACAAAAGGGGGACGTGAAAGTCGACGCTCACCAGCAGCGCCAGGCCCACGATGCGCAGGTCCTCCCGTTTGCTCTTGGCATGACCCCGCTGCGGTAGTTTGCTGGTGTTCTCGGTGTCGATGAAGGTATCAAAGTTCGTGCAGTCGAAGATGAGGCTGTTCAGGTCGAGTTGGAACCTTTCCAGCAACCGCCGTGTCAACGCTTCGCTGATGGCCGAGATCTGGTTCTCTCCCAGCAACTCCATGTTGTCCCAGAAGCGTTGCGCAGAGAACTGTTCGGCCGAAACACCCAACCACCGTGGCAGTGGCGTCGCGCCCAGCCAGGCGGGCATCTGCCGCTTGCTGGTTGGGGCCAGGCAGCGGTTTATGGCTGCCACCAGCATGTACTGGCCGAGAGAGGGTCCCTGGTGACGCTTGGGGGCGTGTTCGTCGATGAGCTCGACCAGACGGATCTGCTGGGCCAGATCATAGAGGGCGGCAACGCCGCCGAACTGGGTCAGGCGGGCGCGGATTGGTTCTGCGTGTGGTTGCTGGAAGCGCCGAAGCAAGCTATCTGCTGTGCCCAGATACTGGAGGACAACGGGGCGCGGGCGGCCGTTTACGCGGCGCGACTCGACGAGGTAGTAATAGGGGTGTCCGTGGATAATCTTGCGCTGGATACTGGCCACGGAGTTTAGTGTATACCATACTTAGTAGACGTCAACCCGGATACCACTGCATGTGGAACCAGAGTTATAAACCTCGGAAAAACGGTCAAAGCATCGGCATTCGACGCAGCAGGCACCCTTGGCCTCACCTGTCCCTCGCGAATCTGCCCCCTAATGATTTAGTGTATACATTTTACTGGCCCGCCGCGACGCCTTCGCCGTGTCTCCCCCAGTTCGGCCGAACATGAGAAAACTCGCGCTGGGAGCGGGCTTTCCCGATCGCCAGGCCTACATCGCGGCCGATCGGATCAGATCACTGAAAAACTTTAGAGGCTATTTCGTAAACTGGAGCTAGCGCAGGCTGGATGGGTCCGCTTGAGCCGCTTGAGTGGCGGCAGGGGCGGGACTGTCAGCGGGAGCGGCGGTTGGCGCCTGCACATCGCTCACGGGGCGAAGGGACGGAGGCGTTTCATCGAGGCGCTGCGTGCTTACGAGATTCTGATTTGGCTCGTCAGGGGCGGTCAGCACCCATAGGTTTCCTGGGCTCAGAACGACGGGATGCCTGGGAACCAGATGGTGGCGGCCGCGCACCAGGTAGTCCACAAAGAGGCCTCCGGCCAGGTAGGGGTTTGCGATCACAATGGGCACTGCGTAAACCGTGGTGACGAACGACTCGTCGATGCCCTTCACCGAGCCGCTGTGTCTCCGGTAGCCGGGAATCTGCGGAATCTCGAAGACTGCGAGGCGTGTCTCCGGGTGCTTGCGCGCGTACCGCAGCAGCTTCCAGGTAACCTGCTTGGGTGTGGTCATGCCTGCATCGGGAAAGATACTGCGCCTGAAGGTGCGAGGAAAGTAGTGATTCATGAGCACGCGCGAATAATCGGCGCAATTGTCGAGGAGCAGGTTGAACCGGGTGCGGTTGGGGCCTGCGTTCAACTGCTCGATCAGCGCGTCGTCTTGTTGGGGCGTGGTGGCAAAGCGGTAGACGTAAATGCGCCGTTCGTAGGCTGAGCCTATCAGTTGCGTCCAACCGCCGCTGAAGAAGTTTCCCTTCGCGAGCTTGTCGCCCAGGCCTGCGAGATGCGTTTCGCGGTAGCGATTGCGCAACCGGCGCACGGTGTCGCGATCCGCGCGAGCCGGCACATCGGAGGGATTGTCGACGGCGTAGAGATAGGGAACGAGCGGAATTGCCACCCAATCGTAGCCGTCGATGCCCTGGTAGCGGGCGATGACGGCGCCCATCTCCCCCGGACCGCAGCGGCGCAATTTCACAGGGGTCTCAGCGCAGATGTGCTCGAAGTAGATGGCGTTGTGGCCGGTTGGATTGATCGTGCCGAAGATGCCATACGGCTCTTCCATCAGCAGCGCGGCCTGCGCACAACAACGCGCACACGGGAAAAACCCTGCGATAAGAAAGATAACGATAAAAATCCGCAGTAGCCAATTTGGGAGCATCCGACTCCTTTGGGGGTAAGATGGCCTCAACTCTCACATCCAGTATGCAACACTTTGGAGCAACGAAGGTTAAAAATTCGCGCCGATCCCCCTGGCGCAACTCCCGTGCTGTTCGATAGTTACGACAGGATAAAGTGAAAAGCGCGCATCACGGGCTTGCGCACTGCCCGCTTCAGCAAACACGGAATCGCTGAGAAGGTTTCGCGTCACCGATCAAATTCGGCCGCGGCAAGCCAGGCGCCCTGCAACCGGTCTCATAAATGGCTATACATCGTGCAGCGCAAGTATGGGACCCAACAACAAGGCGGGTCCCACGAGGCCGGTGAGTTGAGAATGTTGGTTTATGAGACCGGTTCTAGCATCGCGCCGGAAGCGCGGCGCCACCCGCGGCTCAAAGTTGTTGAGCTATTGCGTAGGCTCTCGATCGTCCCCGCTGTTCTCGCGCTCTGGTTCGGCTTTGACGCGGCGGCGCGCCGGCACTCCACGATCCGCAATCCAGAAATAGCGCAGCCAATAGGCCAGTACGATCAGATCGGCGGCTTGTCCCGCCTCGTAGATGCCGTAATAAACCGGCCCGGTATTCCACTGGAACAGCAGGATCGAGAGGAGGAACGACGCAAATGTGAGGAAACCAAAGCCGGTGGCGATGTGCAGCTCGCGCTGGGGCCATTGGAGCTTGCGCAGGTTGCTCCAGGAGACCAGAGCCAGAAATCCGGCAAACTCCAGCGCCCCGTCGGCACGCATTCCGACAAAGCAAAGATTCGAGAGCGGGGAGCGGCCCGGCGCGTCCGTCCATCTGGCAAGGACCAACACCAGCACGGAAGCGACGGCAAAGAGCAGAACCGCGAGGGCTCCAACGCGGGCAGGACTTTCCATTGGAGCCCAGCAGGTTGTTGCCTATCTCGGCGAGAGCGCAGAAATAGAGCAGGCAATTCCCGACGAGCCAAAAGAGAAAGAAGCACCAATACCAAATGGATGGACCGGTGGTACTGGTAGATCACTAAAGCGCCCAAGGTTGATAGGGATTCGAAGCAGAGATAAGCGAAGAAGAGGGGCGAGACGAGAAAGATTCGCTTCGCGGCCATGGCCGCGACGACGGCCGCGCAGAAGCCGATGTAGACGAGTGTAAGAGCTATATCCAGGCTCATGGTTTATCTCCTGGATCCGGGGGAGGAAAAAGTCTAGTCGGGTCAAGCGCGCACGCCAGCATTGATCGCCGGTCGTTACTTACGCGACTCGCCCGTTTGCGGCTCGGTGAGTGCGATTCGGGTCGCGTGCGCGGCGCCTGCCACGGACAAAAGAATACGCTGCATCTCCGGAGTGAACTGCGCGGCGCTCGGCTTCTTGCTGCATGAAGCATACGACCCAATAAGCTAAGCTGCAAACATACGCACCGATTTCGATTCGGAACAGGTGCCGGTACTGGAGGTACGAGGTCTGGTGCATTTGAAGTACAGCCGATGCAATGTCGACAAAGGAAAAAAAGCCGAGGCCTGTCGCGATCTGCAATTCGCGGTCGCGCCAGCTAATTGAGAGAAGTTGGCTGCCTGCGATGAGAACGATGAAGAATACGATCTGCAGGATTGATACAGTTTGCTGTAGTTGCACAATGTAATGCTTTCCCCCCGATGCGCCGGCGAGCGAAGTAAGGGATGCAAACGGCCAAACTATTGCGCCAACCACCAGAACGAGACCAATAACCGGGATGAGCGCTCGGCGCGATAGCGAGGTCCGAACCGGGCGCAGGGTTGACCAGGCAAGTTCAGTCAACACGCCCAACAGCAGGATGGTGTCCCCGATTGCCACAAACAGGTAAGCCGAAGTGTAGCTGGAGGGGTGAGTTCGAAGGACTATGTAACCCCCGATGTTCCCAATGAGGTCCCATACTATCAAGGAAAAGAACACTGGGAAGGCCCGCCAGAGACACCTGTAAATGAGCACGCCTATCACTGCCGCTGCGATCACGTTATATAAGGACCACAGTACGATGTCTAGGCTCACGGGCTCAGTGTATCCCAAAGTGAAGTCTGGAAATTAGCTATGTACCTCAAAAATGCGCCGGAGACTGACAGCAAGGAAGCGAAACAGGCAATAGGCTTCACGAAAAGTAAGCTAGATGATATCGAGATACACGTTTGACCAGGACGCATGGAATTGTGCGCAGTATAGGGGAAATGACGAAAAACAGCGCCGATCCTATCGACTCAGCAGGCCACCAAGAACGCGACCTGCTCGGCTTAGGATGACAAGCCCCTTCCTTTCAGCCTGCTATATGTGCATGCAACCTAAGCAATGACTGCGGCTGGCGGCAGTGGCAGGCCTGGAGTAGCGGCGACAGCTGGCGGCAGCGGCAGGCCTGGAGTAGCGGCGATAGCTGGCGGCAGTGGCAGGCCTGGAGTAGCGGCGATAGCTGGCGGCAGCGGCAGGCCTGGAGTAGCGGCGACAGCTGGCGGCAGTGGCAGGCCTGGAGTAGCGGCGACAGCTGGCGGCAGCGGCAGACCTGGAGTAGCGGCGATAGCTGGCGGCAGTGGCAGGCCTGGAGTAGCGGCGACAGCTGGCGGCAGCGGCAGACCTGGAGTAGCGGCGATAGCTGGCGGCAGTGGCAGGCCTGGAGTAGCGGCGACAGCTGGCGGCAGCGGCAGACCTGGAGTAATAGAGGCACTGGCCGCGCAGGCTGACGTGATAAACAACGCAACAGCAACAACTTTCAGAGAATTGGTCATGATTGAACGCATGTGAATATCCCCCTTTTTTTGCGGCTGTGCCGCTTTTGAACTGATCCAGCGAAAGGCTAATACCCTAATGGGTGATTCTGCTACAACAAAAGAACTATAGCGAGACAATAGTGGTATTAGTAACTAAATTCCAATACAACAAAAGTAACTAAAGTTATGTTACTTGGCCATTTTCGTAACACATTTGCCCATTTGCCTCCAGTGGCAAGGGGGAAATCCCAGGGCAAGGCGGAGGAATATGCCGCTCAGGGTTCGATTGGCCCCGGATGGGTTGTCTTGAGGCGGAAAGCGGCAAACGGTGCGAGATACCCGCGAATCCCGCCAAAACCCTGAATCGCGTATCGAGTTCCCCAACGTAGATCGCGTTCCTGCGCCGCACGGCCGTCAGGAGGTCGAGTTGGGTGCCTCCGTTCAAACCGATGCGGAGCGTCGGGTTTTTTGCCGCGGCAGTGCAGAATTTTGCATCACCCAGGGATGGCGGCCGGTTACCAGTCTGGAAACTTTGGTGCCCTGTGCCAAATAGTAAAAACTCGCTACATTGACACGTAGGCTCATCTCCCCCGGAAAGATCGTATGACTCTCTCTAATTCAGAGGTGCGGATTCCGGCTGGCGCGCAGATGGCCCCGGATGGCCGGCAAGAGGTGCGTTGCGCTGTACGATTTCCTTTGGTCTTGCCGGTGGTGCTCACAACGGGCGAAGAGGACATTCCTGCGCTGACGCGTAACATCTCTGCGAGCGGCGTGCTTTTTTGCCTGGACCGGCCCTTAGCCCTTGGCCAGGATCTGCATTTCTCAATGCGCATGCCTCATAGCATTCTGGGTACTCCGCATGACGTTCTGGTCCATTGCACGGGACGTGTGGTACGCTGCTCTTCAAGCCACAAAGAGCATCTCGCCGCGGCGACGATTGATGAATATAGATTCGCGGAGCAGTGAGAGCCCTGTTGGCATGGCAGTAGCCGGCTATGGAATTTCTGGATGACCCGAATGAGGCCGAGAGCGTAGAAAACCCCGTAAAGCCCGGCACGATTCGCATGATTCTCGCGGATTCGCAAGCCATTTACCGAGTGGGCATACGGAAGGTATTCGCTCTCGAAGACGATATCCGCGTGGTGGCGCAGGCCGACTCGATCGAGAACCTGTATGCGGCCATCGAGCGCTATCCCACTGACATTGTTCTGCTCGAAGGCAACATGCTTGCCGGCCGGCCCAATGCCATTCCGGATGTGTTGCGGCTGTGTCCTGACGTTAAACTGATCGTGCAGGCGGTAGCCAGCGACGAGAACCACACCGTGGAGCTCTACCGGCGCGGGGTACGGGGCATTGTTTCGCGCTCCATCTCGCCCGACCTTCTGGTGCGCTGCGTGCGCCGCATCGCCGCCGGCGAAACCTGGATCGACAATCAATCGGTCAACTGGGTGATCGAAGCCTATCGCGCGCAGGCCGCCGCCCTGGTGAGCCCGCGCAACCAGCCGCGGCTTTCACCCAAGGAGATGCAGATCATTACCTGCATCACGCAGGGCAAGCGCAACAAGGAAATCGCATTTCAGCTGGGCACCACCGAGCAGGTGATTAAGAATTATCTGCGCAAGATCTACGACAAGCTCGGCGTCTCGGACCGGCTGGAACTGGCGCTCTATTGCCTGCACAACAAGATCATCCAATCGGAAAACGACGAAGAGTCGGTGGCGCAGAAGATCATCGGCAACTAGGGCAGAATGCGCATTGCTGTCTCCGGCCTGAGTTCCCCTTCCCTAGATACTCCCATATGCACAATCGATGAACGGCTACCGGCCTCGGTAGCTCGCTGGTTACCGGCTGTAGCTGCGAGCGATCAGTCAAACTACTCGACTTTGGTTTGTCTCACGCGCAGGCTTGGCGGGCGAGTTCGAGGAGGCGAATTAGTTCAGCCAGATCGGCGCGGCGCATGTGGCCGAGCATCGCCTTAGGCGCGCTGCGCACGGCCGGTTCCATGGCGCGGAGCAACTCCAGGCCGGAATCGGTGATCAGCGGTGAGCACCACGCGGCGGTCGCGCCGGTCGCGGTGCTGGCGGATGAGCTTGAGCCGCTTGAGGCGACCGAGAAGGCGCGTGATGTCGGGCTCGGCGGCGATCATGCGTTCGCCGATGGCCGCGCAGGGAAGCGCGCGAGGATGCGCGCCGCGCAGGATGCGCAGGACGTTGTACTGGGTTGCGGTGAGGCCCCAGCCGCGGATCGTATGCTGGAAAGCGCGCTGGAGGCAATCGGAGCTGCGCAGCAGGTTCAGAAAAGCCTCTTCCTCGCAGCTTGAGAAGGCAGGCTCCTGCAGAATCTCCAGCTTCAGGTTGGCCATCGGTGCGTGCTCCGAAAGCCAGCAGCTTGCAGCCAGGAGCCGGTAGCTTTGCGTAGAAGCTGTCGGCTACCGGCTACATGCTGCCGGCTGGGTTTGGGTTCTATGGTTCGTTCTTCACAAGAACCAAGAGAACCGGCTTACTGTTTTACCGCTTCGATTTCGATATCGAGCGAGACCTCGTCGCCGACCATGGCGGCGGGAAACTTGGGGCCGATGCCGAAATCTGTGCGGTTGATTTTGGTGGTGGCGGAAAAGCCGGTATGCACATGGCCTTGAGGATCGGTCATCGAGCCGTTGGGGCCTTCGACATCGAGCACTACAGGCTTGGTGACGCCGTGCAGCGTGAGGTTGCCGGTGACGGTGAGATGATTGCCGCTCTTCGCCACGCTGGTGCTGGTGAAGGTGGCCGTGGGCATCTTCGCGACGTCGAAGAAGTCGGGGCTCTTGAGGTGGTTATTGCGCGCGTCCACGCCGGTATCGACAGTATCGACGCCGATGGTAGCTTTGACGGTGGATTGAGTGACGTCGGTTGGGTTGTAGACAATCGTGGCGTTTACGTTGCCGAAGCGGCCGTGGATTTTCGAGACGCTCATGTGCACGATGCTGAAATCGACTTCGCTGTGATTGGGATCGGAGACCCAGGTGGAGGCTTGTGCCATGGCAAGCGGAGCTGCCAGGGCCAGAATGCCAGTGAGAATCGCCAGTCGTTTCATTGGGAATGCTCCTTTGAGTGCTGGGTCCGCGGCCACCCCGCATGAAGCTGAGGGAATGCCGGACCGTGAAATAGGATTTTGTGCAGGCCAACGGCCTGGGGGAGCTGCTATCGATAAGATGCTGCGAGCCAGATGCTCGTTGCAACAATTATTTGTTTCGCAAGCTGTCGGCTTTCAGCTATCAGCTTTCAGCTGAGTGTGGGGAACGAGCCTTGAGCTTGGCAAGAGAAGCTGAGAGCTGAGAGCTGAGCTGATGGCTGAAAGCTGCGTCTGCTATTCTCGCGCCTATGTCCGTCCTTGGCCAGTTTCGCGCGCTCACGCGGGCGCAGCGCCGCGCATTTCTGGCTGCGTTTCTGGGCTGGACGCTGGACAGTCTCGACTTTTTTCTGCTGGTCTTCTGCGTCAAGGCAATTGCCGGCGAGTTTCGCGTGGAGCCGTCGGCGGTTTTGGGGGCGGTGTTTTGGACGCAGGCGTTCCGGCCTGTGGGCGCATTGCTGTTTGGCTTGCTGGCCGATCGCTACGGGCGCCGTCCGGTGTTGATCGCGAACATTCTCGGCTTCTCGGTGATCGAGCTGGCCTGCGCCTTTGCGCCCTCTCTGAACGCGCTGCTGGTGTTGCGCGCACTTTTTGGAATTGCCATGGGCGGCGAGTGGGGCGTGGGCGCGGCGCTCGCGTTTGAGACTTTGCCTAAGGAGGGCCGCGGCACGTTTTCCGGCGTTCTGCAGGAAGGCTACGCGGTGGGTTCGATTCTGGCCTCGGCGGCGTTTGGACTGCTGTTTGCCGGAATTCGCTGGCATGGGCTCGCGCTGCCCGGCATCGGCTGGAGGGGGTTGTTCATCCTGGGCGCCATGCCGGCGCTGCTGGCGTTGTATGTGCAGGCGCGCGTGCCGGAGTCGCCGGTGTGGCTGGCAGGTGCGCAAAAGAGGGCGCAGAAAAGAACTTCGAACGTAGTACATGCCGGGCCTACATGGCCGCGCCAGCTCGCGCAGTTTCTGCCCACGTTCTTGTTTCTGGTGCTTCTGATGACCGCGTTCATGAGCTTCTCGCACGGCACGCAGGATGTATACCCGACGTTTCTGGCAGTTGCTGCAAAACTTTCGCCCACGACCATCGGGCTTATCGGCGTGTTGTACGGCGTCGGCTCCATCGGCGGAGGAATTGTGTTTGGCGCGCTCTCTGAGCGGTGGGGCCGTAAGCGCGCGATTATCACCGCCGCGCTGCTGGCTCTTCCGGTGATTCCGCTTTACGCCTACGGACACACGGCCGTAACGCTCGCTATCGGCGCGGTGCTGATGCAGTTCATGGTGCAGGGCGCGTGGGGAGTGGTTCCGGCGTATTTGACCGAGCTATCGCCGGCCCCGGTGCGGGCCACGGCTCCTGGATTGGCTTACCAACTGGGCGCATTGGTCACGTCGTGGAACGGCAGGGGACAGGCGTTGGCGGCGGAGCGCTGGGGCAATTATCCGGCGGTGCTGGCCGTGACCGTGGCGGTGGTTGCCGCGGCACTCGCCGGGTTGACGGCGCTGGGGCACGAGGCGAAGGGCAGGGAGATGACCGCGGAGTGAGCGCCTGTCATGCGAAGAGAATCCGCATAGGTGTTTCGGCTTCTACGTTCTTGCACTCCTCGGCCAGCTCGCCGGTTACGCGGTTGCGGGCAATGATGCTGATGAAATTTGAACTCTGGTTAGCCACGAGCATCCAGCGCTCCGTAGGATCGAGCACAAAGTTGCGCGGCTCTTTCCCGCCGCAGTTCGAACGCTTCATCGGCGTCAGCTTGCCGGTGGCGAAATCGGCGCGGAAGGAATAGAGGAAGTTGTCGTCGCGGTTGGCAAAGTAGACAAAGCGTCCGTTGCGCGAGATGACTGTATCGCAGGCGCGCGTGGGGCCTTTGTAATCGGCGGGCAGCAGAGCGACGCGATTGACGAGGGTGAGGCTGCCGTCGCGAACGTGCCACTCCAGAACATCCACCGTCGAGAACATTTCGTTGATGCAATAGGCCGTGTGGCCGTTGGGGTGAAAGTGCAGAGTGCGCGGGCCGGAGCCGGGCGCACCGCGATAAATCCCCGCGGGCGTCATTGCGGCTGTCGCGGGATCGGGCCTGTAGATATGGATCGAGTCGCCGCCAAGGTCGTTGATGTAGGCGAAGCGATTGTCGGGCGAGAAGGACGCGAAGTGCGCGTGGGCGGTTTTTTGGCGATCGGTGTTCGGGCCGTGCTCGGTGTAGTGCTCGGTCCACACCGCTTCGCTCAGGCTGCCGTTTTGAATGCGGAAGCTGGCTGCGCTGCCGCCGGCGTAGTCAACGGCGATCAGCATGTGGCCGGTATCGTCTACGGCGACCTGGCAGGTACCGGTTCCGGCGGAGTTGCGGGCGGAAAGCTGTTCGACAGTCCCGTCCTTCGCAAAGCGGAAGCTGGCTACCTCGCCGGTGGGTTTGCCCTGGAAATCGTTAAGCTCGGAGGCCGAGTAGACGAACTGGTTGCCGGGTGAGAAGGCGAGCCATGCGACATTCATCACGCTCGAGTTTTTGCCGGCAGGCGTCAACTCCGCAGTAACTGGGTCCCAGTCGTAAAACAAAATGCCGTTCTGCGTGTGGGAGCCGACGAGCACGCGGATACGCGGGGATTGCGCGGGCGGCACGGCGGCGCGCAGAATGCCGGGCGCGGTAACGGTAGCGGCGACGGCGGAGGCGAGACCGAAAAATTCACGGCGAGTGGCTTTGGTCATGGCAGAAGTCATTGTCGCTTACTGCGGCTGTTGCACGCCAGACACAAAAAGTGCGGGCGCCTCGGGTTCAATCGCCTTGGAGAGCTTGAACCCGCAGATTAGGCGCCCGCTCGCGGAGCCGCGGCTGTTGCCTGCGGCTCTAATTCATCGAGAAGTCGACCTCGATGGTGGTCTCCACCTCCACAGGCTGGCCATTGAGCAGGTAGGGCTGATAGCGCCACTGCTTGACGGCTTCAAGCGCGGCCTGTTGAAAGACCGTTGGGCCGTTCGTCACGCGCAGGTTTTCAATGGTCCCCCCGCGCGAGATGGTGGCCTGCAGCTCGACGTGGCCTCCCATGCGCATGGCGCGTGCGAGCGGAGGGTACGCGGGGAGAACCTTGTGGATCAGTCTGCCTGCCATCACGCCCGAAGTGACTCGCGCCCTGGCCGGCGCCGACCGCTGCACAACCGTTGGCCCCGAACCGCAATTAAACGGGTCGCAACCGGTGCGCGAGCCGGTGATGGGGCCGCCGCCGATATTGATGAGCGGTCCGATTGCGGGCGGAACATCGGTAGTTGAGTTAGGTATTCCCGTCGGAATTGTCCGCGGAGCCGTGAAAGGACTTACGAACAACTGAGTGCCTGAATGCAAAGTTGTCGAAGTCGTTTGCTGCACCTCAATTGGCTTCGGCTGGTCAACGGGTGTGGGCGGCGCCACCACCCGAATCAGATTCTGTATCTGCGGCAGCATCGCCGGGTGGAGGAGGGGAATTGCGACGAGGAGCGCGAGAATGGACGCGTTGAAGCCGAAGGTGGCAAACATCCAGTTGCGGCTGCGCGTGTGAATGGTGCCCATCGAATCGAATGTTGAGCTTTCAAACATGATCGCCTCCACGAAGCTCAAATTCAGTTGCGCCGTTGGGGAGGATCGGAGGGCTCGCCGGTGGGCAGCGAGGGGGAAGGCCGCGAGCGAAAGCGGGCGTCCCGCCCACGCGCTTATCGCGTAAAGGCGGGGGATTCACGGTCCTCCGATCATCCCGTTCGGTACCACTGTGCTTGTGTAGACACCGGGCGGGGGGAAAGTGTTCCCGGTGGGACAATAAATGTTCTGCGTATGGTCGGCGCCGCCAGGGGCTGAAGCCCCGCATCACTTTGCGCGTTTGCCGGCCCGGCTGAAGCCGTGCCCTTGTTACAAAGCGTCGACCGCGATACAGCCGCCGAAATTCTGCTTCGGCACGAAAAAGCTGAGAGCTGAAAGCTGAGAGCTAATGGCTGAGAGCCGGCTTTTGCAGCCGCGCTTCGATCTGGCGGTTGAAGCGGATGAGCGCGATCCACATGCCGGCGTCGTCGCGCTTCCACACCAGCGTTCCGCCCAGGCGCTGCGCGATCGCTTCCGGCGGCAGGTCGTGGTGCAGGCCGAAGTATCGCTCGGCGAGCACCTCGCCGCTCAACTTTGGGAACAGCGGCGGCGGATCGTACTTGGTGGAAAAGGGCAGCGCCACCGAATATTTCTCCGGCTCGTCGGCGGCGCGCGCAATTTCGGCAGCGCTGAAGTTGTCGATGGCGCAGACGTCCCACGGTTCCTTCACGTAGCCGAGCTCGGGCTTTGTCAGTTCGTCGGTCATGGGCCAGGCCGTGAGCACGGTTGCGCCGGGATCTTGCCTTTTTAGCTGCCAGATCGCGGCCTGATGCATACGGATGACGTGGGCGTAGGCCAGATTGTCTTCGGGCGCGAAGCCGTAGGGCGGGTTGACGAAAAGTGCGGCGAGAAACGCCAAGCCCGAAAGAAGCGTGAGCCCGTACCAGTAGGGCACGCGGCGGTACAGCGTGCTGACGGCCAGGAGCAGCACCAGCGGATACATGGGAAGCAGATAGCGCGTGAGCAGCGCGCCGCCTAATACGCTGAAGAGAAGGGCCTCGACCAGGAGCAGGAAAAAAATGCGCAGCAGCACCAGCGGAGCAATGGATGCGCGCTCGCGGCCTTGAGCATCTTTGCGCGGATCGAGCAGCAACGCGGCAACGGCCATCAGCACCGGCACAAAAAGATTCATGTGCGCGGTGAGTTGCAGGATGCGATGGCCGAAGGCGACAACGATGCGCAGCGGCGTGAGCGTGGCCTCGGCGTTGTAGCGCAAAAACTCCGGATTGCCGAAGATGAATCCCGTCTTTGCGTAGTGGTAGCCGTACCAGGCGGCTAGCGGAACGACGCAAGTTGAGAGCCACGCCGCTTCGCGCAAGAGCCGCGCGCGAATTGGAGCGGCGCTCCTGAATGCGAAGGCGATGTTGACCGCGGCCAGCGTGAGCGGAATCGCGATGGAGGTTTCCTTGGAAAGCGCCGCGGCGGCGAACCACAGCGCCGCGGCCCAAGCATTGCGGCCGCGCTCGGGAAGGATGTAGTTCAATCCCCAAAGCGAGCAGGCGGCGGCGAAGATATCGGCGTGGGCGAGGGTGCTTTGCGCGAACCAGATGGGATAAAGGCCGGTGAGCAACACGGTCCAGAAAGCGACTGACGCTACGCCGACGATACGCATGGCGAGGCGCCACACTGCGAGCAGCGCGAGCGTGGCCACCAGTAGCACGGCCTCGCGCGTGACTTCGGGAAAAAGCCGGAGGCCTTCCAGCAGAGCGCGAGATAGACGCTCGGCAGCGGGGGATGCGCGTTGGTGAGGGTGCTGGTGGGGATCAGCGAGCCGGTGCGGAAGAAGTCCCACGCCGCGGGAATGTAGTAGCCGGCCTCGTCCCAATAGTAGGGCAGGCGCAGCAGCGTCAGGTGGCTCAGGTAGAGCGCCACGAAGATGACCGGAAAGGCCATCCAGATCGGCATCGGCGCATCCAGGCGCGGATTGAGGATTCTGCTCAGGCGCAAAAGGATCGCTCCTTGAAAAAGCAAGCTTCTAGCCTCTAGCTTCTAGCCAGTTCTGCGGGACACACGCCATAGCGTCAGATGCGTGGATTTTCCGGTCAGGACGCAAAGGTGCCGAATTTGGCCGTGCCGGCTAGTGGCTAGAAGCTAGAAACTCGCATTTCAGTTCACCGGCCCGCGCGGAAAACTCGTGGCCCTGCGGTTCGAGGTTCAGGGTGCCGAAGGCCTGCTCGTACTGCGCAAGGTTTTGGCCCAGCACGTTCCAGAGAGCTTTGGCCTGCTGCGGGCTCAGGAATATGGCCTGGTGGTTGCGGATGGTCACCTGCTCGGGGCCATCGCTGGAGGCGAGGCCGAAGACGAGCTGGAAGTCCCAGACGCTGACGCGCACCTGCACGCTGTTGGCGTAGGATTCGCGGTAATCGGGGGTCTGCGACAGATTCACTTGAGGCGGTTGCGGAGTCGGACTCATGATGCTTTCAGATTACGCCAAGAGAGCAGCTCCTAGCTTCTAGCTACTAGTCTTTCCGTGCGAAATCCAAGCGTGAGCCTTCAGCACGAAAGAGCTGGAAGCTAGTAGCTAGCGCTAGAAGCTGGTTTTCAGATCGTCCGCGAGGGGACAGTTTTCGCAACGTGGCGAACGCCCGCAGTGCGCCTTGCCTACGGCTACGGTCAGCGCGTGGAATTCGTTGTAGAGCTGAGGGCGGTTCTTCAGGTTGTCGGGGGCAAAGGCGCGCTGCGTGAGATCGGTCAACGCGTCGTAGGAGATTTTTGTGCGGCCCGGCGCGGGCTTGAGCAGACTGTGGCGTTCGGCGATGCGCCGCAAGTACTCGTCGGCGACGGGAACTGTGTGGCCGAGCGCATAGAGCAGAATTGCGTCGGCAGTTTCCGGGCCAACGCCGGGAAGATCGAGCAGGCGACGGCGCAGCGCGGCGATGGGCGCGGCGGCAAGCTTGTCGAGCGATCCCCCAAATTCTTTGTCGAGCATGGCGACAAATGCTTTCAGCGCGGGCGCCTTGCGCGTATAGAAGCCGGAGGGCCGGATGAGGCGTCGCAGCTTGGCTAATGGGATTTTGCGCAGGCCTTCGATGGAGAGCGCATCCGCCGCACGGAGATTCGCGAGAGAGCGCTCGACGGCTTTCCACGCGGTGTTTTGCGTGAGGTACGCGCCGAGGATCATTTCGAAGGGCGTCGCGGCCGGCCACCAGTGCTGCGGACCGTAGGCGCGCAGCAGCGTGTCGTACATGCGGCGCCCGCGCCGCGCGGAGTCGGATTGAGGGCGGGAGGACACGGCTAATCTAGGATAAGTCGCGTATGAAGCGTCTACGCGGCGGCCGAAGGAGTTTTGGATGAAGAGTCATACCGAATATCTGGTTTTTGAGACGCGCAAGCGGCGCGAGATGGTGCACATCACCGATAAGGTCGAGGAGATCGTTCGCCGCAGCGGCGTGAAGGACGGGCTGTGCTTTGTTTCACCGATGCACATTACGGCGGCGGTTTATGTGAACGACCACGAGAGCGGGCTGATCGAGGACATCGGTAAATGGCTGGAGGAGCTTGCGCCGGCGCGGCCAGAGTACAAGCACCATCAGACGGGCGAGGACAATGCCGATGCGCATTTGAAGTCGCTGCTGCTGCACCACGAGACCACGCTGCCGGTGACCAACGGGCGGCTGGATCTTGGCACATGGCAGAGGGTTTTCTACGCGGAGTTTGACGGGCAGCGGAGGAAGCGAGTGATCGTGAAGGTGCTGGGGATTGAATAGCGGAGTTAGCCGCGCTGCGCGCCTGTTAGCGGAGTTGGCGGAGTTAGTCATCAGCGTACTGGGAGATGGGAGCGGCGTTCATCGCTAGCCCCGCTAACACCGCTAACTCCGCTCGTTCCGCTCAGTCCACATCCGTAATCTTTTGCCAGATGCCGGAGGATTTGGCGTCGCCGGAGGCGGCAAAGTCGAACTTGGTGCGCGGCAGAACGACGAGGTCTACGCGGCGGTTTTCTGCGCGGCCGGCGGCGGTGTCATTCGAGGCCACGGGATGAAACTCGCCGTATCCCGCGGCGGAGATACGATCCGGAGAAATGGACTTCATTTCCAGGAAGAGGCGCGCAATGTGCGTGGCGCGCGCCGCGGAAAGCTCCCAGTTGGAGTCGAACTGAGCGGTATGGATCGGCACATTATCGGTGTGGCCCTCGACGCGCAAATCGTAGGGCGTTGCTCCGAGGCGGTCGGCGATGGTGCGCAGCGTTTTGAGGGTTTCCGGTTTGGGGGTGGCCGAGCCGGAAGCAAAGAATCCTGCCTCGCGCAGGCTGATGACCAGCCCATCGCGGCCCATCTCAAGCGCAACGGTCTTGTTGGAGATCTCTTTGGCGAGCGCCAGGGAAAGATCGTGCTGAATGCGGCCCAGATCGTATTTGACCTGCATCGGGGTGAGCAACTCCTCGCCCGTGGCCTTTGCGGGCTGCGCCTCGGAGTCTGATTTGCGATCGGAATTCGCAAGTCCGCCCATGGAATTGAGTGCGGTATTGACGACCTGAGCGACCTGCACTTGTTTCTTCTGGTCGGCGCGCGCAAAGGCGTAGAGGACGACGAAGAACGCAAACAACAGCGTGATGAAATCGGCGTAGGACACGAGCCAGCGGTCGTGGCCGACGCGAGCCCTCATGCCGCGGGGTCTCATGCGGCGCGCTCCTGCTCTTCTTTGCTCGATGCTTCGAGGAAGCCGGACAGCTTGATCTGCAACATGCGGGGGTTCATGCCTTCGAGAATCGAGATCACGCCTTCGAGCATCATCTCGCGGCGACGGTGGTGATCGTGGATGCGGAGGCGCATTTTGCCGGCGAAGGGGAGAAAGAAGAGGTTGGCGATGCCCACGCCGTAGATCGTGGCCACAAACGCGACGGCGATACCCTTGCCGACTTCGGTGATGTTGTCCAGGTGCTGCATGACCTGAATGAGGCCGAGCACCGCGCCGAGAATGCCGATGGTCGGCGAGAATCCGCCCGCCGACTCGAAGACCGAAGGCAGGCGCTCCTCTTCTTCGGTCATCGAGTCCAGCGTGACGTGCATGATGCTGCGCAACTCCGCCGGTTCGGTGCCGTCGACGGCCAGCATCAGCGCCTGTTTGAGAAAAGGATCGCGAATGGTTTGCAGGTCGGCGTCGAGCGAGACGACGCCATTGCGGCGCGCCTTGTTGGCAAAGGCCACGAGTCCGCGAATGAGTTGTGCTTCCTCTTTGCGCGGCGCGGTGAACAGATGCGCCAGGCTGCGGAAGGCACCGAGCACGGTAGTGAGCGGGAACTGCAGCAAGACCGCGCCGAGCGTGCCGCCGAAAACAATGAGCGCTGCCGTGGGCTGCAGGATCTGGCCCACGTTGCCGCCTTCGATTTTTAATCCGGCGATGATGCCGGCGATGGCCAGAAACGCGCCGGCGATGCTTGCTTTATCCATGTTCCTTTCCTTGAATCATCCTGTCCCAAAGTACTTCGGAGAGAGAGCGTCGTTATTGCGGCTGATTGCCGAGCGGCTTGATCTGCGCCGGCGCGGCCGGTTGCAGTTCTGCTTCGAGGCTCGCCAGGGCTGCCACGCGCTCCAGATCGCCGAAGTTGTGCAGGCGCCTGGCGACCACGGCGAGCAAGCGGGCGCGGTAGGCCAGCACCTTTTCCTGGACTTCTTCGATGGGCTCGCGCACGATGAGTTTTTCGCCGTTGATGAGCGTCAGCATCGTATCCGGCGAGGCTTCGGCGGTTTTGATGAGATCGCTGTTCAGCACCATGGAACGGCCGTTGAGTCGCGTCAGCTCGATCATCAGGAGCCTCCTTCGTTCGGAGTTATCGGCAGGAGGCGCAAAAGGTTAAAGGAATTAAAAGCGACAGCGTGGAAGTGTCCGGTGGCGGGACACATTTCGCATTTCGATAAAGTCCGTAAAGCTCGCGCCGAAAAGATGGCCAGATGCGACGGCTACGAGCCGGCAGCAGCACCCCACGGACGAAATGAGATGGGGGCACTCCCGAGGCAGGGCCGCAAATCACCGCATCCAACAAGGAGAACCCCATGTCCCTGGGTGTCTTGAATAACCTCTCCGCGGTGTATGCGGAGAACAACCTCAACAACACGAACAACAGCCTCAACACCGTCCTCCAGCAGTTGTCTTCCGGCTCGAGGATCAACTCCGGCGCGGACGACGCCGCCGGACTTTCCCTGGTCGACGGCCTGCAGGCCAACCAGACCGCGCTTACCCAGTCGAAGACCAACGCACAAGAAGGAGCGGGTCTTCTGCAGGTCGCCGATGGCGCCCTTTCGCAGGTCACCAGCCTGCTCAACCGCGCCGTCACGCTGGCTACCGAAGCCTCCAACGGCACGCTCAACAACTCGCAGGATGCTGCGGCCAACCAGGAATACCAGTCGATTCTCTCCGAGATCAACAACATCGGCGCCACCACAACCTACAACCAGCAGCAGGTCTTTGGCGCCGGCACGGTTGGCATTTACACTGGCGACTCTTCGACAAAGAGCGCTTCGCTCGACAACCTGACCATCTCGTCGCTTTCCGCCACGAACGTGGGCGATTCGGCCGGCGCCATGGCCTACAGCACCGGAACCAACGTCTTCATCGATCTTTCGACGGGCGGCTCCGGCAATGCGCAGACCACTGACTCGCTCACCGCGGGCAGCGATCTGACCATCAACTACAAGAACCCGGATGGTTCGACAGGCGCGGTGACCACCACCGGCGCTGCCACTGTCAGCGCGCTGATTGCTGCGATCAACGGCTCCGGCCGCGGATTGACAGCCACCTTTACCACCGGCGCGGCGGCTGGAGACGCAGGCGCAGGTACCGACACCGGCATCATGATCTCCGGAATGATCGGAACCGGTGCTCCGTCTGTTGGCGGAATGCAGCAGTTGGTGCAGGGTGGAACCCCGGTCAAGGATACTTCCAACGCCCAGGCTGCATCCTCGACGCTCACGGCTGACGCCACGGGCGGCGTCGCCACCATCAGCTATACCGATGCGGCAGGCGCCAACCTGACCACCAACAACCTGACCACGCAAGGCGGAGCCGAGGCGGCTCTCACCGCGCTCAACTCCGCGATTGCGGACGTGGCCGCGCAGGATGGTTACATTGGCGCGCAGATCAACACGCTGAACGCGGTCAGTTCGGTCATGAGCACGCAGTCTGAGAACATCCAGGCGGCGCAGAACGCGGTGCAGGCGACGGACTATGCTTCGGCCAGCTCGAATATGTCGAAGTACGAAATCCTGAGCCAGACCGGCATCTCGGCCCTGGCGCAGGCCAACTCGCAACAGCAGGAAGTGCTGAAGCTGTTGCAATAACCGCAGCCTCCGGCGGCGCGCTGAAAGCTGAAGCAGAAGCCGCCGGATAAAACCAGCCAGAAGTTCCGGCGGCGAGTTTCTCGCCGCCGGGGCAAAGTGAGAGATCCGCCAGGGGCGGAGGGCCAAGCGAAGGGGGCGTCCTTTGGATGCCCCTCTTTGCATGACAAAAGCAGCGCCATTCGCGGAGTGAGTCCGCTGATTCTGAGATTTTTCTTATCCGCAATGCGGCGCGATTGGTTTCAGGGCTGCTTGAGAACTTGCCGGAGGGTTTCATGGGTACAGTCGGACTGAGCTTCGGGTCCCCGACCAGCGGCACGGGCTTCAATGTGAGCTCGACGGTGGCCGAAATCGTCTCGAACCTCCAGAACGTCGAGACACCGTGGCAGAATCAGCTGACATCGCTCGAAAGCCAGGACACGGCGATCTCGAACCTGGGAAGCCTGCTCTCCAATGTCTCGAACGACATCGGCCAGTTGACGGACTTTGAGGGCGTCCTGGCGCAAAAAGAAGGTTCGAGTTCCGACACCAACGTGCTGGATCTGACTTCGGCCAGCGCCTCGGCGGCAGCCGGCACCTATGCGGTGGTGGTCAACTCTCTGGCGACAACCGCCAACGGATATCTGGACCCGATCACGAATGCCTCCGACGCGCTCTCCGGCTCCATGACCATCCAGGCCAATGGCGGCGCGACATACACCTTTCAGATGGATAGCGGGACCTCCTCCGGCGATACCTATTACACGGGGAGCGGCAACGACACGCTTGCCGATCTGGTCAGCACCATCAACTCCGCCGATATCGGGGTCACGGCGACGGTCACGACCGACGCGAACGGCTCCCGGCTGAGCCTGGTCTCCACCACCTCAGGCGGAGGCGGCAGCCTGAGCGTGACCTCCGCGATCGCGGATGGCAGCACCGCACTCAACTACAACCCCAACCTCGCCACTGGGGTCGACGCATCTGTGTCGGTCAACGGCGTCAACTACAACACGGCTTCCAACACGGTGAGCAATCTAATTCCCGGCGTCACCTTCCAGTTGCTGGGCAGCAGTGCCTCCGGCTCGCAGGTGCAGGTCGTCATAAGCAACGACAATTCCGGCGTGGAGAGCGCGGTCAACCAGTTCGTCAACGATTACAACTCGTTGATCAGCGCCGTCAATACACAGGAAGGCAACGACAGCTCGGGCAATCCCGAGCCGCTCTTCGGCTCGCCCACGCTCAGCCTTCTGCAGCAGGAACTGCTTGGCAGCATCACCACCCAGAATCCTAACGGCTCGCTGGATTCGATCTCCGCGACCGCCGGTGTGACACTGTCCGGCTCCATGACCCTCCAGGTGGGCAGCGGGACTACCTACACGTTCGGGATGGATGCCGGAACCTCGTCGGGCGACACCTTTTACACGGGCAGCGGCAACGACACGCTGGCCGATCTGGCGAGCACCATCAACTCGGCGAACATCGGAGTCACCGCGGCCGTTGTGACCAGCAACGGCCAATCGACGCTTACGTTTACCTCCGGCACTACCGGGTCGAACGGCGCGCTCTCGGTCACTTCGGCGATCGATGCCACGACACCCTCCGCGCTGACCTTTGCCGACTCCGGCTACACGAGCACGACGCCAGACAGCGGGACGCTGGGATCAACGGCGGGCAGTTCCGACACGCTCGCTGGTTCTGTCACCGTGCAGGTGGGCGGCGGCAGCCCTCAAACCATCGACATGAATACGGTGAATTCGGCCGAAGGCGGGACCACGCTGGCCGACCTCCAGCAATACATCGCCAGCAACTCTTCCACGCTTGGGTTTACGGCGTCGCCGGGCACGAACAACCTGACGCTGACTTCCAACACCAACGGTTCGGCGGGTGCTTTGGCCGTGACGTCGAACCTCTACGACACCACGAACTCCACCAACTCTACGCTGGCCTACACGAATTCATCCGACATCAACACCCTGACCGCGCTCGGCGTCAGCGTGAACAACGACGGCTCGCTCACCTTCGACGCCAACTCGCTCGACTCCCTCCTGAACACCGACTTTTCGGGCGTGGTGGGCTTCTTCCAGAACGCCGACAGTTGGGGCCAGAGCATTTCGAGCGTGCTGACGAACGCCGGTTCCAGCTCGTCCACGGGCATACTGACGCTGGCCGCAAACGCCAACAGCACCACCGAGTCCACGCTCAACGCCGAGATTTCAAAGGAGCAGAGCTACATTTCCGCGCAGCAGTCGAGCCTGACCACGGAGCTTAACCAGGCCAATGAGATTCTGCAGCAACTGCCGAGTGAATTGCAGGGCATCGACGAGCTGTATTCGGCGATCACCGGGTACAACCAGAACACCGGCGGCTAAACATCTGCAACCGACGGCGCAAAGGCTTTAGAGCTGGCCGCGGGAGCGATCGAAGCAACATTGCGGTGCGTGCCGAGGGACGGCCTAAACAAACGTGAAAGGAAGCGGGGCTCGAAATGGCAGGTTACAGGGAACACGCGCTGGACGGCGCGGCAGCAGTCGATCTTGTGGTGGCGCTTTACGATGGCATCATTCGTTTTCTCTATGCGGCCATCGCGGCGGTGGAGCATGGCGATGTGGACGCCCGCCGCGCGGCGGTGAAGCGCGCGCTCGACATCATCATCCACCTGCAGGCGCGGCTGCGCATGGACGTCGGCGGCCGCCCGGCTCAGGCGCTGAGCGAGTTTTATGCCGCCGTCTTTGCGCAGATTCTCAAGGCCTCGCAATCCGCTTCATCGGCGAAGTTTCAGCACGCCATCGATTGTGTGCGCAACGTGCGCGATGCCTGGCGCGAAGTTGCGCGCGATCCCGCGGCCAATTCCGGTTCTCCCGAGGTGTTTGCGATGGCGCCGCGGGCCGCAGCCGGACCGAGCGATGGCGCCAGCAGGTCGAGTTGGACGGCGTAACGCGAGATTTGTGAGCAAGGTAGCAAGGGAGCAGATCAGACGGACCTTTCGCCGCATTGCTACTCTTTAACTCGTTGCACCAATGACTGTGCTAACCCGCTCGTGCCGCTAGCTCCGCTGTTTAGCCTGCCACCGTCAGCTCTTCTTCGAGTTGCTGCTTTTGGTAGAGGCTGGCGTAGTATCCGTCAAGCGCGAGGAGTTCGTCGTGGCCGCCCAGTTCAACGATCCTGCCTTTGTCGAGAACGGCGATGCGGTCGGCGTTGCGCACGGTTGAGACGCGATGCGAGATCAGTATCGTGGTCGTGTTCGCGGTGTAGCTGCGGAGGCCTCCGAGGATGCGCTCTTCCGTATAGGTGTCCACGCTGGCCAGCGCATCGTCGAGAATGAGAATCGGCGGACGGCGCAAGAGCGCGCGGGCGATGGCCGAACGCTGCTTCTGTCCTCCGGAGAGGGTTACGCCACGCTCGCCCACCATGGTCTCAAAGCCCTGCGGAAACTCCTCGAATTCCTTGCGAATGTGCGCTGCCTCGGCCGCCTGGAGCAGTTCCTCGGCATCGGCATGAGGCGCGCCGAAGGCCAGGTTTTCGCGGATTGTCTCGCTGAACAGGAATGTTTCCTGCGGTACCATGCCGATATTGCGCCGCAAAAGTTCCAGCGGATACTCGCGCACGGATCGCCCGTCGATGAGCAGCGTCCCCTCGGGCGCGTCGTAGAGACGTGGAATCAGATTGACGAGCGTGGACTTGCCGCATCCAGTTGGGCCGACAATCGCGAGACTCGATCCGGCGGGAATGTGCAGCGAAACATCGCGGAGCACAGGCGTCGCGTCGGGGTCCTCGCCGTAGCTGAAGGTCAGATGGCGGAACTCGATTTCGCCTTTGAGTGTCTCCTGGTTCGCTTCTCCAAAACCTAAAATGGCGGAGCCGCGGATGGCGGGTTCGGATTGGAGTAGTTCGTCGATGCGCGTTACTGAGGCCGTGCCCCGCTGGAAGATGTTGATGACCCAACCTACGGCGATAATCGGCCAGATGAGCAGGATCATGTACGTACTGAAGGCGACGAATTCGCCGACGGAGATGCGGTGCGCCAACACCAGGTGTCCGCCGGCCCATAGCGTGATCACCATGGAGATGCCGAGGATGAATTCGAGCGTAGGCCAGAGCATACCCATCAACTGCACCAGCCGCAGCGCGCGGCCGATGTATTCGCGGTTAAGGCGTTCGAAGAGGCCGATCTGCGAATCCTCGCGGGCGAAGGCGCGGATGAGCCGCACGCCCGAATAATTTTCCTGGGCCTGCGCGGAGATGTCGGAGAAGCTGGCCTGGATGCGCTCGAAGCGCTCGTGAATCTTGCGCCCGACATACTGCACGAAGATGCTCGCGAATGGCGCCGGCGCCAGCGCCACCAGAGTGAGCCAGGGGCTGATGTGCAACATGAAGACCAGCGCAAAGATGCTCATGAAGATGGTGTTCGCGCTGTACATGAGCCCCGGCCCCAGGAGCATGCGCACGGCGTTCAGGTCGTTGGTCATGCGTGCCATGATGTCGCCGGTGCGGTAGCGCTGGTAGAAGCCGCTGTCCTGGGTTTCGAGCTTGCGGAAGAGGTCGTTGCGCAGGTCGTACTCAATGTCGCGCGAGATGCCGATGAGGACCCAGCGTTGCGCGTACATGAACACGCCTTTAATCAAAATGATGGCGACGAGCAGCAGGGCAAAAAGCAGGATGTGTTGGCGGGTAGTTCCTTTTCTGATGGCGTCCACGGCAATGCCCAGGACGCGGGGGAACTGCACGGCGATGATGTTTGTGCAGACGCAGGCCAGAGTGCCGCGCACGTACCCCCAGCGGTAGCGGCGCATGTAGGGGTAAAGTGGGGCGAGTTCACCGACCATGGTTCTATTGTA
Source organism: uncultured Acidobacteriota bacterium (assembly GCA_963745965.1). Taxonomy (GTDB): domain Bacteria; phylum Acidobacteriota; class Terriglobia; order Terriglobales; family Acidobacteriaceae; genus Telmatobacter. The sequence continues at coordinate 391,906 of CAVUZC010000006.1, read as the reverse complement.
CGATTCGTGCAAAAGGGGAAAAGCTGAGCGAACTCGATTAGCGGAGCCAGGGCGGCTCCGTGCCCCTTACTCTGTTCCTGGTCCCTGCAACTATGTCGGCGTTCTCAGCAGCAGATACCCGCCGACCAGAGCGAACAGCAGATCCGCCGACCACGCGGCCATTGCGGCGGGCAGGTAATTCATGTAGCCCATGGCGCCGAAGAGGTTGTCGAGCACGCGGTACAAGATGGCCACGCCGATCGCCACGGCGATTCCGGTGAGCGAGCTGCGCCGTCCCATGGAGAGCGCAAACGGAATGGCCAGCACGGCCATCACCACTGCAATCACAGGGTAGGACAGCTTTTGCCACAGCGCCATGCGCAGGCGCTTGGTGTCGAATCCGCTCTGCTCGAGATCGCGAATATAACTGTCGAGCTGGCCGAAGTTCATCTCATCGGATGGCACAGCCTCTTTCTTGAAGTAGTCCGGCCCCGCCTTTATTTCAGGAAATGATGTGCGCAGAAAAGAGCGGTAATCCGTCACGGTTGCGCCCTGGATGTTGCGCACCCAGCCGTTCTCGAAGATCCATTCGCCCGCGTCGGCATTCCACGCGGCGCGCTGGGCAAAGATACGCCGCGAGAGCTGGAATGTGGCGGGGTCGAACTCGAAGACGGAAAGGTTTGCAAACTCGTTGCGGTCGCGGTCGAAGAATACGTAGTAGAAGATTCTCCCGGGTTCGCCGGGCGCCGGCTTCGGGCCCATCATCCACGTCTGCTCGGGATGGAGGGTGGTTTGCGGCGGGCGTCCTTTGATGATGTTGCGCAGCGCTTCCTGACGGCGGTTGGTTTGCGGCAAGTAGTACTGGTCGAACAGAAACAACGCTACCGCCAGAGCCGCGGCGATGGCGACGACAGGAACGATCAGCCGGTAGAGGCTGATGCCCGTGGCCTTGATGGCGACGATCTCGCTGTTGCGGTTCATCACGCCGAAGGTGACCAGGGCGGCGATCAGCACCGCCAGCGGCACGATCTGGTAAAGCAGGCTGGGTGTCAGATTTAAGAGGTACTCACCCACAATGAACAACGGCGTGTTGTTCTTCAGGATGTCTTTCAACAGGTCGAAGAAGGTGAAGACGATCAGGAGCATCGTGAAGCCGGCCATCACCAGGAAGAACATGTTCGTAAACTCGCGCAGGATGTATTCGTCGAGGATGCGCGGGAAAACGCTGCGTGGTTTGCCGCGCCTGGGCCGCGGCTGAAGCTTGTCCAGCAGTTCCGTGACCTGGAGCCGGTTGGTTGCCGCCGAGATTCTTAGTCTGGGCAGCTGCGCGGCCCACGCTGCCATGGCGCTCAGGATTCGTCCGCCGGTCGTCATCTGCCAAAGCAGAAAAATGCCCACCCCGCCAAACACAAAATTGGCGGTCCACACGGCGGCGAAGGCCGGCAGTTTGCTTTGGAGGCCAAGGGCAGTGCCCGTAGCGGAGAGAAAGTAATAGACGAATGCCAGCAGGATGGTTAAGACGATGCCCGCGCTCTTGCCGCCGCGCCGCGAATCGGCGCCCAGCGGCACGGCCATCAGCATCAGCACCAGGCATGACATGGGAAGCGCGAAGCGGTTGTGCATTTCGATCAGGTAGCGCTTGGCGTCGGGTTGTCCCGCGAGCTGGTGGATGTGCTCAAGAAGCGCATGGATGGGCATGGCGTAGAGCGCCGTTTCCAGGCGCCCCAGGTGCACGTCGCTCACAGGGCTCAGCGTCAGCGGCAGGTCCGTGGTGGAAAACGTCGAAATGTTCGACTGTCCCGGTTCGTCGGCCACGGTTTCATCGCGCAATCCGTCGCGCAGGCGCATGATCAGCTCCTGCTGGTTGTCGTTCACCACGGTGGCCGATGCGGCTGTGGTGATCACGGGATTCACCGGATTACTGACGTCGGCCATGAAGACTTCGCGCCAGTTAGCCGCGCCCGCGCCAGAGCGCACGTCCTGCACGTAAAGAACGAAGTTCTTGAACTCCTCGTGGAAGACGCGCGGCTGAATCACGTAGGAAGCCTGCGAGGTCTCGATCGACTGCTCCATCTCGATGATGGCCTGGTTGGCGCGCGGAGCGAGCCAGAGCGTGTTGGCGAGCCCCAGCAGTGTGCCTGCAACCGCAACGATCGACGCCACGCGCACAATGTAGCCGATGCCGAGGCCCGAGGCGCGCATGGCAATGATTTCGCTGTCCGCGGCCAGGCGGCTCAACCCCAGCAGCACGCCCCACAGGACTGCCATAGGGATGGTGAACTTGAAGAGATTCGGCAGCGTGAAGAGAAAGACCTCCGCCACATCCATCCAGGTGGAACTCGAGCGCACCACCACCTCGAGGGTTTGCGGCAGTTGCGGCATGAACAGAATGAACGTGAAAAGCGCGCAACCGATGAGGGTGAGCGAAAGAATTTCGCCGAGAATGTAGCGGGTGAGGATGCGCACAGGTCTTGACCTGCGTTTAGTTTAGCGCGATGGCTACCCCCCGTCTGGAGCCTTGGCTGTCACGCGAACGCATACATTGCGATTGAAGCGGCGCCTTGCTACAAAAGCAAAAAGGCTGTGCCATGCGGGGATTGCCGCATGGGCACAGCCGGAATCGGGCGCTCGCCTCACTTTGTTGCAGGCAATGCGCGATGCGATCAGAACTGATACGACACTGTCCCGTAGATCGAGCGCGGAGCGCCGGGATACGCGTTGATGTAACCGTTGGGAGGGTTGCTGGGATCCGGCGAAATCGACGCAAAGTAACCGCCGCTGGAGATGTATCCCCATTCGTTGTACTGCGAATTTCCGATATTCATCATATCGACCCGCAGGTTGACGGACTGCTTTTCGAATCTTGGGAGGTTGATGGGAGCATTGAAGGAAATGTTCGCCGTCGTGTAGGCCGCCAGGGTCTGCTGGTCCGGCTCGCCGGTGTAGTTGTTCCACATGTGCTGCGAGCCGGTGCTCTCCACCCAGAAGCGCGGCTCGACAATCACGTGGTTGTTGTGCTGGATCCCGTAGTAGATGCCCGTATTCAGCGTGAAGTTAGGGACATACGACACGGGGAGGTTGTTATAAAACGTGCACCCGGAAGCGGGAGCGGAAGGCGTGCCGCACGAAGCTTCGGTGCCGCCGGTGACGTAGTTGGTAAAGTTCGAAGATTCTGCCGCGAGATTAAGGAAGAAATGAATGTTGCTGGCGGGATCGGCGTCAAAGAAGGCATCGACGCCGTGATAGGTGGAGTTGCCGCCGCTGGTTAACTCCACGCCGAGCGCTGTTTCGACGTCAATCTCCTGGTTCGTGTAATTGAGATGGAAGTAATTCACGCCAGCGATGAAGTTGCGGAGCCCCGGCGCGTTGGTGAAGTGGACCTTGCCGCCGAATTGAGAGTAGGCGCCCTTCGCCAGGATGTAGTAGGCCGGGTTCACGGCCTGGAACATGCCGCCGCCACCGCCGAGAAGAGGCGAGCGGTAGGTGGTGTCATAGCCGCCATAGATCGTCAGCCAATCCTTGGGCATCACCGAAGCGTCGATGCCCGGCTCAACAGCCGAGCGGCTTTCATGCGCTCCGCAGAGAGATCCCTGGTCCTTCGCCTGGCTCCCATCCGAAGTGGCGACGGGAACTCCCCAAATGTCGTAATAGGGGTCGATAGCCTGTGCTTGTGCGAGAGTATCACCGCCCGGAGGCGTCGGGTTCAGTGAGCAGTGGGTTTCATAGACAGGACCGGGAGTCGCGACGATCGGTCCTGTCGGCGGCGAGTTTTGGTTGAAGTACGTGCTGGGGGCGAAGGTGAAGTCACGCGCCGCCTGATCGCTGTAGCTGGTGCCGAATCCAACCACCCGCACACCGGGAATGATGTGGATGCTGCGGGATGGGGTGGAAGTCGTCCTGCGCGTAGAAGGCCACGTCGTCCTGCTGGAAGTAGCCGGAGCGGAACTTCGAGCCAGCGCCAACGATCTGCTGAGCGCCGCTGCCACCGTCGAGCGGGATTGTAGAAGAGGTTGTGCGGGTTATAGACCTCGTGAATCAGGTAGCCGCCGAACTGGACCGTGTTGTAAGGGAAAACCTGGGAAAACCCGATCTGGTCGCCAAACATGTTGCTATGCGGGTTGTTCCACTCGTCCACCTGTGCGCCCTGAGCCAGAGCATCTTCGTTACGGCGGTGAAACCGGCGGATGTGGGTGTACCAGGCCGAATTCTCCAGCGTGCTGGTGTGGCTCAAAAACAATCTCTGGCGCGCATAGGCCATGAGCCCTTCGTTGGTGTCGTACTTGTTGTAGTCGGCGTAGGGCAGCGAGCTATAGAAGCCGCTGGTTGCCTGGCTGTAGTGGACGCCGCTGCCAGGTTCGACGAGGCCCACATCGGTGGTGGGAATGACCTGTGCGCGATAGCCGCCACCTTTCGCGTAAAGGACGCCGAAGGCAAAACTTCCCGCTGAGAACGTTTTGACGGTCTTGCCGAAGACCGACCCGTTCTTGGCAGGATCGCCGAATCCATCCGGAGCCGGACGGTAATCGTCGCCGCGTCCCACGCCGCCGCCCGCCACCGTTGACCATCCCTTGAACCTGCCCGTATTGCCTACGAAGGCGAAGTTCTGCTGGCCGTAGGGGCCGTCTGTAACGGCGGCGCTCAGGTGCCGGTCCAGGGTCGGCTGAATGGGCGTGTACTCTACGCGTCCGCCTACGTCGGTATACCAGCGGTCCGCAGCCTCGCCGGGCCCGTAGGTCACCTGCACATCCTGCATCACCAGGTTCTGCGGCATGGTCGCCGATTGCCACAGGCCGGTCGCCGGGTCGGCCACCGGAATGCCGTCATACGTGATGCCCAGCGAGCCCGACCCCGTGAAACTGGTTGCCTCGCCGTCCCAGCCCTGCTGGATTCCGTTCAGGAGAACCGTATATTTTGTCGCGCCGGTCTCTCCATAGCCGACCACGTTCGCGCCCGGGGTGGCTTGAAGCACCTGCGCGCCGCCAGCCACCGGACCAGCCGCATCCAACTGCTTGCGGTCCAGCACCCGGACCGTGTCGGGCATCAGCATCACGTCTTCGCGGGTAGGCATGGGCTTGGCCTCGGGATCGACGGTCCCACGCACGACAACGCTGTCGTTCAATGCCGCCACCTTCAAAGTGGCTTCGACGGTTGCTAAAGTAGCTTGATTCGACGGCGTAATGTGCTGGGAAAACGATTCGAATCCCGACTTTTCGATGGTCACGAGTTGTGGGTCGGCAAGAACGTCGTCAAAGTGAAACTTACCACTCTCATCGGTAGTCGCGTAGCGAGCGGTGTTGGTTTTCAAATCGGTGAGTGTCACGGCCGCATTCGCAACCGGGCTGCCGTCTGGGTCCACTACGTGCCCTCTTACTCTGGTTGCGCTCTGGGCTCCCAAATTCGCGCAAAACAGCAACAAACTCATGCAACAAATTGATACGAAGACTGGAATTCGCCTCATAGGGTCTCTCCATTTCTTTGTGAATCAATGATTCTCGGTTTGATAACGACGCGCCCGAAGGCGATGGCCTTCACCGGCAAGTCCGGGAAAACGATCAGCGCTCCGTTCGAGGCCGGCAGCTCCGATAGGTCTTCTTGTCCGCTCAATTGAACTGAGGGTCGAGCTGCCACGGATCATGTCCATCGTTTCTGCTGCTCAAGATCCAGGCAGAGACGGTGCGACGGATGACGAATGGTGACCGGAAGCTCAATAACAGCCGAGTGGTTCAAGCCCAATCGGAATTTGCCGTTTGGAGAGGTTGGCTAGGCGAGTGGCGGAGGACGAATAAAGAATTGTCTGTGCGGTCGGAGCTTCAGTCGCGCATCGAGAGTAGCGGACCCCAGAAGCCGCGCGAATAGATTCAATTCCCGCTCGAATCCAGCCGCGGGCAAAGATTGACTCGACACTTTTACCGGCGAGAGGGAATTGGGTGAGGATGCCGTGACCCTCTCCAGAGCGAATTTCTCTGCATCTATAAGTAGCTTTGCCGGAGGGATTGAGGAAGGATGCGGATCTCTCCAATGCTGATAGAGGGAGGTCTTGTATTCGAGCCCCCACCCAAAGATTGCCAGCAGCAGCGTCAGCATGCCGATAGGCAAGCGCTTTCGATCCGCCGACATTCTCAACACACGTATCACCTGGCATGATCCTGTTGAAGATCGAGAGATGGCCCGCCGCATACACCTGCGTTAGAGGCCGCTTCCATTGAGGTTTTCGAGTAGACCTGCTTCGTGCGTGTAAACGAAATTCTGCTTACGAAAGCAATGACCCCGAACGAACGCGGGGTTCGACATGCTGTTCACTTGGGAGCAGGTGACAGCAAGGTTAGCTTTCAAGCTTTGGGTTAAAGCAGGATGAAGGTGGCTTGAATGTTTTGTTACTGGAGTTTAAACAGGTGGAAATCTGCGTTGCACGCGGTCTAATGTATGCAGTTCATTTACTCTGCGGGTTGCCATCCGCGCAGGCGCAAGCTATTGGTTAACACGCAGACCGAACTCAGCGCCATGGCTGCCGCGGCGAGCCACGGCGTTAGCAGAATGTGAAACACCGGGTAGAGGGCTCCGGCGGCGAGCGGGATTCCAAGCAGGTTGTAGCCCACGGCCCAGCCAAGATTCTGACGCATGACACGCACGGTTTGGCGCGCCAGAGCGAGGGCTGCGGGAATTGCGAGCGGCTGCGTGCGGAGCAACAAAACATCGCCGGCCTCCTGCGCCATGTCGGCACCGCTGCCCATGGCGATTCCGGCGTCGGCGGTCGCGAGCGCGGCTGCGTCGTTGATGCCGTCGCCCACCATGGCTACGCGCAGGCTGTCTTGTTGCAACGCGCGAATCCGCACCAGCTTTCCCGCAGGATCGAGGCCGGCTTCTACTTCAGCGATTCCCGCCTGCTGCGCGATGGGAGCGGCGGCTGCGGCTGAGTCGCCGGTGAGCATGAGAACCCGGAGACCTGCATGACGCAGGGCGGATACAGCTGCGGCGGCATCGGGGCGCAGCGCATCGCGCGCATCGAAGTACGCGGCTGGCGCGCCATCGAGCGCCATCCACAACCGCGTCACGCCCGGCTGGGGAGCGGTCACGCCGGCGGGCAGCTTGATAAAGAATTCGCTGAAGAGCGCCTCGTTGCCAAGGAGGCACTCGCGCCCTTCCACGCGCGCCGACAGTCCGCGGCCGGGAAAGATCTGAACCTCTTGCGCGGGCGGCCATTTCAGTCCGAGGCGCCTGGAATAATCTACGACTGCATGTCCCAGCGGATGGTTCGATTGCTCCTCGGCTGCCGCGGCTATGCGCAGCAATTCGCGCTCTCGAGGCTCCTTGCTCCCTTGCTCCCTTGTTCCCTGGAGTGGGTTCACCCGCTCCAACACCGGCCGCCCCACGGTCAACGTCCCGGTCTTGTCGAGAACAACTGCGTCGAGATGCGCCAGCCGCTCCAGCGCTTCGCCGCCTTTGAAGAGCACGCCGAGTTGCGCGCCGCGGCCAACGGCTACGGTGAGCGCTGCCGGGACTGCAAGCCCCATGGCGCACGGGCAGGCGATGACGAGCACAGCTACCGTATTGGCGAGCGCGAGCTGCAGCGAGTGCGCGGCCAGGAGCCACGCGATAAAAGTGATCGCGGCAAGGCCCAGAACCACCGGCACAAAGATTGCGCTTGCCGCATCGGCTAACCGTTCCATGGGAGCACGCGAACTCTGCGCCTGATCGACCATGTGCGCGATTTGCCCGAGCACGGTCTCCTCGCCGAGCGACTGCGCGCGGCACACCACCGCGCCATCGTAGTTGAGCGAGCCGGCCAGCACGCGCCCGCCTTCTTCGCGCTCGAGCGGAGTGGATTCGCCGGTGAGCATCGACTCGTCGACTGTGGTGCGGCCCTCCACGATGGTTGCGTCTACAGGAAAGCGCTCGCCCGGCAGCACAACGATGCTGTCGCCGGGGCGCACCTCTTCGAGCGGGACTACTGTTTGCACGCCATCGACCAGACGGCGCGCAGTTGCCGGGCGCAGACGCGAGAGCGAGTCCAATGCGCCGAGGGCGCGGCGCTTCGCTCTCGCTTCGAGCGCCTTGCCCAGCAAAAGAAAGCCGAGAATCAAGAGCACTGCGTCGTAGTAGACGGCTCGGTCGGGCGCAGGCCAGATTGTGGCGTAGGCCGAGTAGAGAAACGCTACGCTCGTGCCCAGGCTCACCAGCGTGTTCATGTTGGTGGCGCCGTGGCCGAGCGCGCGCACGGCGCTCACGTAAATTCCGCGGCCGGCCCACGCGACCACTATCGCGGTAAGAGTGAGCAGGAACCAGCGCAGCTCGGAACCTGGGATTGCATAGAGCCACGGCAATGCGCGCATCAATACATATTCGAATGGGGCATGATCGAAGGCGCTCATCTGCGAGCCGAGCGGCATGGCCAGCAGCATGGCAACCGCGCCGGCAGAGAGTGCGATCCAGGCCTTCGCCGTAGCGCCCGCGGCCGTATCATCAACGTGAGCGCCTTCGCCCTCACGCGGGAGCACGGCGTCGTAGCCGGCGCTGCGAATGGCTTCGACAAATTTTTCCGGAGTGGCCTGTGCAGGATCGAAAACCACATTTGCGCGATGCGCCATCAGATCGACGCGCGCCTGCTCCACGCCGGGTGTCGCGCGCAGCGCCTCCTCCACGTGATGCTGGCAGGCGGCGCAAGTCATGCCGAGGACAGGAAGTGTTAATGATTTGCGTTGGGATTCCTGCGTAGTCGATTCTCGTGTACTTGAAGCCACAGGCATCTCCGGACAGGCGCACGATTCCGTGCGTTAGGATTCCAGGTGCGCCGAGTAGCCCGCCTTCGCGAGCGCAGCAATGGCCGTTTCGACCGGCGCGGGCTCTTCAGTTGCGGTCAGCCGGGCCGCTCCCACGCGGACCTCGTTCACCACCACGCCGGGTGTGGAAGCCAGTGCCTGGCTCACGCGGCGCACACAGGAGCCGCAGTGCATCCCGTCGATTCTGAGCGTGAACTCCGCCATCATTGCTCCTTGTTTTGTATTTGATGATAGCTGGAGAGATACGATTCTTGTGCGACCGGGTTTTCCAACAGTAAATAAATGGCCGGTCAGATTGCACGAATCATGCTTTTTCATCCTTTTCGAAAGAACGCGGAACGAATGGGGACCGAGGTTTTTCTTGAGGGCGGGGTGCACAACTTGCTGATTGGCTGAACCAAGTACGAGAATGACAAGGTGCCGAACATCCAACGCGAGTTTCCGCAAGCGCCGCTCATAGGCGTGGGCGCGGTCGTGGTTCACGACGCACGCGTGTTGCTCGTGTGCCGCGGCAGTGAGCCGCTCAAGGGCCATTGGACGCTGCCCGGCGGTTTGCTCGAACTGGGCGAGTCGGTCGTTGAGGGCGTAGCGCGCGAGGTGCGCGAGGAGACTGGCCTCATCGTCGAGCCAATTGAACTGGTGGAGCTCGTGGATCGCATTTATCGCGAGGCTGGCCGCGTTCGCTATCACTATGTAATTGCCGATTACCTTTGTCGCGTTACCGGTGGCGAGTTGCGCGCGGGCTCCGATGCCGAAGCCGTCCGCTGGGTAGAGCGTGCCGAGTGGAACAGCCATAGCGCCCTGGCTCTCGACCCCATCACCGTGCGCGTCATCGAAAAGGGATGGCAAAGGTCGCAAGCTCTGCAAAGAGAGAAGAGCTAAATGATGATCGAGCCCGCAAGTCGTCCTGGTCGTTGGATCAAGCGCACGCTTTTGGCGTTGCTTCTGCTCGCATTGATCGCGGGCGGCGCGTTCTACTTCCGCCCGGTCAGCTGCTACAACGAGTGGACCTATCTGCGCGAAGATTTCTCCGGCATCGAGAGCCGCTCCGTTCAGGTCGGCGGCCATCGCATTCACTATCTTGCCGAGGGCCCGGTGAACGGGCCGCCGGTCGTGCTTGTGCACGGGCTCGGCGCCAGTGCCGAGGACTGGGCCGCGCTGGCGCCGTATCTTGCGCGAGCCGGCTTCCGCGTCTATATTCCCGATCTCGTGGGCTACGGCCGCAGTGAACGGCCCAAAGATTTTTCTTACTCGCTGCGCGATGAGGCCGCTATGGTTGTGGGTTTCATGGACGCGCTGGGACTGAAGCAGGTCGAGCTTGGCGGATGGTCGATGGGCGGATGGATTGTAGTGCTCGTTGCCCAGGAGCATCCGGAGCGCGTCAGCCGGCTGATGCTGTTCGATGCGGCTGGGCTTGACGTGAAACCGGCGTATGACACTGCGCTTTTCGTGCCTTCCAATTTCGACCAGCTCCGCCAGTTGCAAGCACTGCTCTCGCCGCAGCCCCGGCCCATCCCCGCGTTCGTGGCGCACGATATTCTGCGCAGCTTTCAAGGCCGCGGCTGGGTGATTCGACGCGCCCTTGCCTCTATGCTCACAGGGCGGGACGTGGTCGACAACGATCTGCCGCAACTGAAAATGCCGGTGCTTCTCGTATGGGGAGCGCTCGACCGGGTTACGCCGCTGCCGCAGGGAGAGACGATGCATCGCCTTATCCCGGACTCCGAACTCGACGTCATTTCCGGCTGCGGCCACATGGCGCCCATCGAGTGCTCCGCCGCCGTGGGGTCGAAGGTCGTTGCCTTCGCGCGGCGCTAAGATTTCACTCTTTCGGTCTTCGCATATTTCATGCGCACAGACCCAGGATCCTTTAGAGCCGGTGGTGAAGATTGAAATCGCGAAAGAACTTCCCTCAGCGGCTAAAGCTGCTTGGATTCGGGACGCTCATGCGGCACGGCTGAAGCCATGCCCTTTCAAGACTTAGATTTTCACGAACGGCGATTCGTTTCTTCGTCCTCATTTGACTCTGCCTCGCCCGCTTTGCGAGACTCCGGCCATGGGATACAGCGGCAAGCTTGAATACGCCGGAGAGCGTAAAATCCGGGAACGCAATACCAATCTCTACCGCCTCGCGCACTGGCCCATCTGGATCTGGGTTTTCTTTCTAGCGCCGGGGCCGCTCACTTTCAAAATGTTCGCGGGCGGTTTTCACTGGGCCAATTGGGCCTGGCTGGCTGCCGTGCTGATCGGGACCGGCATCGCCGGCTTCAATGCGCAACTGCCCGGCTCGGAGCATCGGCCCTACATTCTGCGTTTCGACGAGGACAAACCCAACCCCCTCTATCGCCGCGTCTGCTACACCTTCGCCTGGAACGCCGTCCTCAACTACGCGCTGCTCAACATCGCTGCGCTGGTGTATGCCGTCGTAACCGGCCTCTGGCGGATGAAACAGATCTATTATTGCGCATATGCGCCGATCGGCGCGGCGATCCTGCTGCTTGGGATTTTGGGAAAACTGCCCCGCGTGGGCCGCTCCACCCAGGGCGAGGGCTGGGAACGACGCTACTTCTACGGCTCCGTCTGGGCCGTCACAGCCGCGCAAACCATCCTGCTCGTGCTCTGGAAGACGCTGCCCTTGAACTCCACCGGCAGCCTCATCAAGCTCGTGGCTTTCCTCGCTGTCCTGGCGATCTTCGGGTTCGCAGCAGGGCGGGGCAAGTTGCCGCGCACACGGCCCATCGTTCCCGGCGAGCTAATGATCTCGGACTGAACGGGCCAGCACAGTTTCACCCGTTTCTGTGACGCTGACGCCGTGGGTTCTCTGCGATAACGCTGAGCGCTAATCTCAGTCTTTCCGGAGATTTAGAACTCATCGAGCGGTTGCGGCCAAAGGCTTTTGTGCGCCAAGTTGCTCAGGCCCACAGGATCCGAAGCCTCCGATCCATCACGGCACGCCGCGTGCACCAGGGAAGCCAAATCTCACAATCGAGACACCCTTTTTCCCCGCCGTGCCATCATATGTCTAATACCGGACATAGCAGACGGCCGTCCCAAACGCCTGCTGAAGCAAAAATACTGGCCTGCGGAGGTGCTTCCCTCCAGCTACGCGATGCCAACTTTTATGGTATCCACACCAGCCCGGAAAGAAGGAGTTGGTCATGGAGAATACCGCCATTTGTCTTCCCTCCGTCGAGGAAGACACCAAGTGGGTCGCGATGCGCGAAAGCTTGAGCCGCAGTCAGAGTTTGGCCGTTGCGGGGCAGTTTGCCGCCACCGTTATGCACGAAATCAACAACCCTCTTGAAGCCATCACCAATCTGAATTATCTCCTCCAGCAGGGCGCGGACGATGGCGAATTGGTGAAGCAATACAGCAAGCTGATCGATGAACAACTGACGGTCCTGGCGCGCATTGCCCGGCAGACCCTGAGCTTCTACCGTCCTGCGGCAGAGAAGGCGCGGGTGGCTGCGGCAACGCTTGCAGAAGCGGCTCTTCGCATCCACCGGAAAAACATCGCCGCCAAGCGCATCCGCCTTCACATTCGCTTCTCCGACGACATCGCGATGGAAGTCCACCCCGGAGAAATGCTTCAGGTGATGTCGAATCTGATCTCTAACGCGGTGGATGCACTGCCTGTCGAGGGCGCCCTCTATCTCAGGGGACGCCGCTGCTGCGGCGGCGTCCATATCCTTGTGGCCGACGCCGGTTCCGGCATTCCTGCTGCCATCGCCAGGCATATCTTCGACCCTTTCTTTACCACCAAGGAAGACAAGGGCACAGGTTTGGGCCTCGCCATTTCCAAAGCCATCGTGGAGAAACATGAGGGCAGGATTCGCAGCCGGAGCAGCACCCGGCCGGGGCGGAGCGGCACCGCATTCCGCATTTCCTTGCCCTTGCCGCGCCAGGATGCTGGCGGTTGAATCACCCTATGTGCGCTATTGGACATACAAGCCAAAGCCAAAAGGACTAGAGTCAAGTCGTGGATCGTTCTTGATCCTCTCTAGTCAGAGACGCAATTCTCCTCGCCACTGTCAAGGCGGCTATTCCTTGCGAACTGATTGCAGGATGCCGCTCGATGACTCAGGTTCCTTCCAATTTGCTGCTCGATTCTCTTCCGTCAGGCCAGCGGAAAACGCTGCTGGCGCGCCTGGAGCCGGTTTCGCTTCCTATCGGCACAGTGCTCTACAACTCGGGCGAACAGCCCGAATATGCGCACTTCATGACTTCGGGCATCGCCTCCATCGTCACCTTCATGGCCAACGGCGCGGGCGCCGAGGTCGGCTTGATCGGCAGAGAAGGTCTCGTCGAAGCCATGAACCTGCTCGGTCCCGTACGCCCTCCCACTACGGCGTTCATCCAGGTGGAAGGAAGCGCACTGCGCATCCCTTTCAAAGACCTGCGCAAAGAAATGCTTCGACCCAGGAGCGATCTTCAACCGCATTATGGAGTTCGTGCAGTGCCACGGCTTCATCCTCAGCCAGCTTGCCGCTTGCAATGGATTGCACGAGGTGGAAGAGCGTCTGGCTCGTTGGCTGCTAATGGTGCAGGATCGGGTGCAGAGCGATCGCTTCTATCTGACCCAGGAGTTCCTTGCAGAAATGCTCGGAATCCGGCGCACCAGCGTCTCCGCCGCCGCCGGAACCCTGCAAAAGCGCGGATTGATCGCCTACCGGCGTGGTCACATTCAGGTACTCAAGCGTAAGGAGCTCGAACGCACAGCCTGCGAGTGCTACCCCATCGTGCGGGACCTCTCCGCGCACATTCATAAGCCCGTCAGATCCGCGTAGCCGCTGCCGAGCGGACTGCATTCGTTTTCGAGTGGCCAGATCTTCATCTGGCGGCAAATGCTCGCGAACCTTCACGATTTGAGGAATTTAGCCAACATTAACGGTTGGGGCTTATTGCTGCCCCAAGTGATTCAAATCACATTTAACCGTCGCCCTCGGGCGGTATAACAAGGTTGCTATGTGTCTGGCGATTCCCGGAAGAGTCGAAGAGATCACCAACGACGGCCTCATCCGCATGGGCAAGGTGAACTTCGGCGGAGTGGTCAAGAAGGTCTGCCTCGACTACGTGCCTGAGGTCGAGGTTGGCGACTATACCATCGTCCACGTGGGCTTTGCGCTCTCGAAGATCGACGAGGAGACCGCCAAACAGACACTCGAGGATTTTCGCGCGCATGGGCGTGCTGGACGAAGAACTGGCCAGCGAAGAGGAAGCTTTTGCCCGCGCGGCTCAGCGGCCGCAGTCGAATTGCCCCGACGGAAGTTGTGAAACGCGCGGAATTAGCGAAGCAGGCGGTGCTGGTCCTAACTCCGCGAACTCCGCTAACTCCGCTGCGAAGCGCCAATGAAATACCTGAACGAATTTCGCAACGGCGAGATTGCTCGAGCGATGGCGCGCGAGATCGTGCAGGCGACTACGCGGCCTTGGAAGATCATGGAGGTCTGCGGCGGGCAGACGCACTCGATCATTAAGAATGGCATCGACCAGATGCTGCCGCACGGGTCACGCGCCAACGTGGAAATGATTCACGGACCCGGCTGCCCGGTGTGCGTCACCCCGCTCGAACTGATCGATAAAGCGCTCGCCATCGCCGCGCAGTCCGGAGTCATCTTCTGTTCCTTCGGCGATATGCTGCGCGTTCCCGGCACTGAGTGCGACCTGTTTCAAATCAAAGGCCGCGGCGGGGACGTGCGCGTGGTCTATTCGCCGCTCGACGCCGTGGAACTCGCGGTCAAAAATCCTGAGAAGCAAGTGGTGTTCTTCGGCGTGGGCTTTGAAACCACTGCTCCGGCCAACGCCATGAGCGTACACCTGGCCAAACGGCGTGGGTTGAAGAATTTTTCACTACTGGTTTCGCACGTTCTGGTGCCACCGGCGATTGAAGCCATCATGTCCTCGCCGGGCAACCGCGTGCAAGCCTTTCTCGCCGCCGGCCACGTATGCAGTGTGATGGGGTACTGGGAGTACCCGCCGCTGGCTGAGAAATTCGGTATCCCTATCGTGGTTACCGGATTTGAACCCCTCGATCTGCTCGACGGAATCCGCCGCGCGGTGCTGCAACTGGAACGCGGAGAGGCGCGCGTCGAAAACGCCTACGAACGGGTGGTCACCTACGCCGGAAATCTTGAGGCGCAACAGTTGTTGGCGCGCGTCTTTGAAGTCACCGATCGCGCCTGGCGAGGCATCGGCGTGATCCCCAAGAGCGGCTGGAGGCTGAATGCCGATTACCGCGACTTTGACGCCGAAGAGCGCTTTCACATTTCCGGCATTCACACCGAAGAGTCTCCGCTCTGTCGTTCCGGAGATGTTCTACGCGGAGCCATCAAGCCGGCCGAGTGCCCGGCCTTCGGCAAGGAGTGCACGCCGCGGCGTCCGCTGGGCGCGACCATGGTTTCAAGCGAAGGCGCCTGCGCCGCATATTACAACTACGGACGATTTTTGTCGGCGGAGCAGTTGGCCAATGCCGGCGCATAATTGAACGATCCGTATCAACTCGCGTTGGCTGAAATACTATGTGAAGTGGTGGTGAAGAGCCCATAGGAGTCCAGCTATGAGGACTATTCGCTTTATTGTTTTTGGGGTCATGATACTCCCATTTTATGTGTGCGATTGCTCTGCCGTGCAGAGCGGCGCCGCGCCTACGGTAGTGCAATCGAACGAGGTGAAGAGCAAACGGCAAGGAGGTTTTGAGAAGACTGATATTACTTACCGGAACGCCTTGCGCGATTGGAAACGAATTTTTGCAAATATACCAGTCGGCGAACGTCCCTCGAGCTCGGATGCGTATGCTTTGGCGGGTAAGCTCTTTGAGGATGCGCCTGTTTCGTGGCAGACGAATTCGGACGATGTCTGCAGCGCTGGTTTCTTTCGCATAGCGGGGAGCAACGGATATAGCTTGGTCGCTTCTTACGATGTAAATGGACGGCACTTTTGCAATGACCTTACAGTAGTTCATCGCGACGGAGAACAGCTGTCTGCATATTCCGCCTTCGCAGAGGAAGTGGAGGATGTTTCGGAGGTTGTCGGCGAGATTCAGGCAGATAGAAAAGGCTTTCTGGTTTTCCCCGTCCCGTTTTCAGAGTACGAAGGTGCCAATAGCTGCATGGCGTCTTGGATGGAAATCTATTCCTTCGATTCGGGCGTTCTTGTGAATCGCGACTCAGACCGCAAGGACTATTATCGGAAGCGCCTCGACACACTGTTGAATGAAGATATGCAAGAGGCAAGAGAGAAAGATACTCACTATAGCTCGGACGCAACGATATGCATTCAGATGGAAGCCGACAAGATCAAGCGTTTCCTGGGTACTTCCCCGGACGCGGGTAAGGGGGCGGCGATCCGGTGGCTGAGCTCGAAAAATGAATATATGCGCCGCAAAGGAATGGCCGTACTGATGGATATCGGCGATCCACAGTGCATTGCAGTCGCACGACAGACTGCCTTGGACTGGATTAAGAGCCGAGACTCATCCATGCGCGGCGATGGCGAACTATGGCTTGAGCTTCATGGAGATCGGTAGGCGGTTGCGATCTGTGGGTGGAGAAAAATGAAATCAACAAAGGAGTCAGCAGCGCCGGACTTCTCCAACTGGTCCTGTCCGCTGCCGCTGGCTGATTATCCCACCATCGTGATGGGGCACGGCGGCGGCGGAAAGCTCGGCAACGAGTTAGTCGAGCATCTGTTTCTGCCCGCTTTTCGCAATCCTGCGCTTGAAAATCTTGGCGATGCGGCAGTGCTTGAAACTGGCGGCGCGCGCCTGGCGCTTAGCACCGACTCGTTCGTGGTGCAGCCGTTGTTCTTCCCCGGTGGATCGATCGGCGAGCTTGCGGTGAACGGAACCGTGAACGATCTCGCAGTCTCCGGCGCGGAGCCGAAGTTTCTGAGTGCGAGCTTCATTCTTGAAGAGGGATTTGCGCTAAATCAACTAGCCGCGATTGTGGATGCGATGGCGAAGTCCGCGGCGACCGCGCGCGTGCAAATTGTTACCGGAGACACGAAAGTGGTCGAGCGAGGCCACGGCGACGGTTGCTACATAACAACGGCAGGCATCGGCGTCCTGCGCCCGGGGATCTCGGTGGGTCCGCACCGCGCAGTGCCTGGAGATGCGGTGATCGTTTCTGGAACCATTGGCGACCACGGCATGGCGATTATGAGTGTACGTGAGGGCCTGGAGTTCGAGAGCGAGATTCGGTCCGACTGCGCGGCGCTGAACGGGATGATTGCGGAAGTGCTTGATGCGGCGGGCGCGGCGGTGCACACGATGCGTGATCCAACGCGAGGCGGCCTCGCCTCGACTTTGAATGAAATTGCCAACTCTTCGAATATTGGCGTTGCGATCGATGAGGGGAGTGTTCCCGTGCGGCCCGAGGTGCAATCGGCTTGCGAACTGCTCGGACTCGATCCGGTGTACGTGGCCAATGAGGGTAAGGCGGTGTTCTTTATTGCGGCGGAAGCCGCTGATCGCGTATTGGAGGTGCTGCGCGCACATCCCCTCGGGAAAAATGCCGCACGCATCGGCCACGTGACTGCGGAACACAAGCGCATGCTGGTGGCGCGCACGGCGATGGGCGCGAATCGCGTGATTCCTACCATGATTGGCGAACAGCTTCCGCGGATCTGCTAATTACCCCCAGAGCCGAGTCTGTACTGTTTCGCGACACTAATCTGGTTGCTTATTACTGAAGCGCGAAAGTGCGTAACTGTTTGGCTTTCATTCAGCACATGAAGTAATCAAGTTCGATGACTGGCGGCATTACAGGAATTCTTAAAATTCTTCAATCTTTCTCGATTCCGCACTACATTATCAGCAACAACTCAGATCGCGGGATCGATCGCGGCTTCCACACAGGGCAAAATAAATCTCCGATTTGTTGAGGACGCGCCGTTTCCGATTTCGCGATCTTGAAAAGGGATCGCCCCAAATTGTTTAGCAACAAGCTTTCGCTGGCCGGAGCGCTTGCGCTCGTGGCGCTAACCTCGTGTGCTTTGCCGACGGCGCCGTCGTTTCGAAATTCGACGGGCGATGTGCAGACAGTGAGGCTTGCAGGCAATGTGCCTCCGCTGGCTCGCGCCGAGTTCGATGCAGGCGCGGTGCGCGCGAACCTGCGTCTGGAGCGGATGGTTCTGGTGCTTGCGCCTTCGGCAGAACAGCAGGCAGAGCTTGATACCTTAGTCGCTACGCAGCAGGATCCGAAATCGGCGCAATATCATCAGTGGCTCACGCCCGATGAATATGGCGCACGGTTTGGAGTGAGCGATGCGCAATTGGCCGAGGTGAGCACGTGGCTCGGCGCGAAAGGTTTTGCAATTGACGAAGTTCCGCCGGGACGCAGGCTTGTGGTTTTCTCCGGGACAGCCCGCCAGGTGTCGAACGCATTTCACACCGCGATCCATTACTACCGCGTGAACGGCGCGATGCACCTTGCCAATGCGCAAGACCCGCAGATTCCCGCCGAGCTGGCCGGCGTGGTGACGGGCGTGCTGACGCTCAACGATTTTCGCCGGGTTTCGCAGATCGCTTCCGCGCGGCCGACGGCGGCGCAGCCTGAGTATTCCGCGGGCGCGACGCACTATCTGTTTCCGGCGGATTTCGCGACGATCTACGATTTGAATCCGCTCTACAGAGAAGGCACGAACGGCTCGGGAACCGCGATCGCTATCGCCGGGCGCAGCAACATCGAATTGAGCGACGTGGCGAGTTTTCGTTCGCTGGCTGGCCTGGCGGCGAACACGCCTTCGGTGATCGTCGATGGGAATGATCCGGGACTGGTCAGCAGCGATCAGAGCGAGTCGACGCTCGACGTGGAGTGGGCTGGCGCGGTTGCGCCCGCGGCACAAGTCAACCTGGTGGTTGCGTCGTCGTCGACGACGACCGATGGGATCGATCTGGCGTCCGCGTACATTGTGAATCATGCGACGGCGCCGGTGATGAGCGTGAGCTACGCTACCTGCGAACAGGAGATGGGCGCGGCGGAACTGGCTTTCTACAACAATCTGTGGGAGCAGGCGGCGAGCGAGGGCATCAGCGTGTTTGTGGCCGCAGGCGACTCGGGTGCGGCGGGATGCCAGGCGGCCAACTCCATCACAGGGTCGGCCACTGCGGTGAATGGATTGTGCACCTCGCCCTACGCAACCTGCGTGGGTGGCACGGAATTCAATGAGGGCGCGGATGCGGCGGAGTTCTGGTCCGCGACAAACTCTTCGGCGCTTGGTTCGGCGCTCGGGTATATTCCCGAGCAAGTGTGGAACGAGAGCTCGCTCGATGGCGGCACGGGGTTGTGGGCCTCGGGCGGCGGCGCGAGCACGGTGTACAAGCAGCCTGCATGGCAGCAGGGCGTGAGTGGAAGCGATGCGGCCGATGGAATGCGTGCGGTGCCCGATGTGTCGCTTTCGGCCGCGAGTCACGATGGCTACTTCGTAATAGAGAACGGAGAGCGCCCGATTTTGTCGGGCACTTCGTTTGCGGCACCTGCGTTTGCCGGCGTGATCGCGCTGGTGAACCAAAAGGAAGGCGGCAGCGGCGAGGGGAACGTGAATGCCCGTCTTTATGCCTTGGCGAGCGCCGCGCCCGATGCGTTTCATGCCACGCCGACGGGAAACAACGCGGTTCCCGGCGTGGAGGGTTTCACGGCGAATGGCTCGACTTACAACCTTGCTACAGGTTTGGGGTCGGTGGACGGCGCGCTGCTAGTGAACGGCTGGAACACGAGCTCGGCGTCCGGCGCGGAAACTCCGACATTGCCCGCGACCTTAATCCTGACCACAGCGGCACAGCAGGCGACGGTCGCGGTGGGCGGCTCTGCGATGGTTCAGTTCAGTGTTGTCACGGGAGGATCGTTCACGGGCAACGTGAGCTTGAGCGTGAGCGGGCTGCCGGACGATGTGACGGCTGCGTGGCTAACAAGCCCACTCGGGTCTGCTTTCAGCGTCGGCTCAACAGAAAGGTTGCTCAGGATCACGGCTTCGCCAAGAGCGGCCGTTGGCACCTCGAATTTGGCAGTCACGGTGACGGGGGATGGTGTGAGCTCAACGCAAACGATCGCAGTGACAGTGGTGCTGCGCGCGAACGAGTGTGCCCGATTCAGCCTTATGCCTACGAGTTGCAGATCGTTGCCGCGGCTGCCGATTCAGTGAAGCGGCAACGCTCTTACTGGAATAACTCGAAGGCGGCTCCGATGCGGCCGGGGAGCGCGGCTTGCGCATCGGGCAGAGAGTAACTGATTTCCAGTACGGTTGCGGGAGGCTTGGCGAGCGCCTGGAGAGCGGCTACAGTCGCCTTCCAGTCGATGGTGCCGTCGCCCGGCCACAGGTGCTCGTCTTTCGTGCCGTGGTTATCGTGCACATGTACCGAAGCGATACGGTTGCCGAGGGTTTCGATCGCGGCGGCGGTTCCAACGGTGATGTTGGCGTGGCCGAGGTCGAGGCAAATGCCGATATGATCGAGGTGGCCCATCTCGAGAATCGCCATGAGATGTTCAGGCGTGGTGGGATCGCTCAAGAGATTTTCGACCAGCAGGCGAACGCCGAGTGGGCGCGCAAAGGCTCCCAGATGTTCGAGCGCGGTGAGTGAAAATTCGATACTGCGCGGCGACCACTCGTCGTAGCGTTCGCCGAGGTGCATGACGAGGTTGCGCAGCGGGATGTGTTCGGCCGATTCGAGAGCGCGCTTGATCTCGTCCATGGCATCGATGCGGCGGGACTTTTCCGGGTGCAGCACGTTGAGGCCGGGCGCGCCGGCGCGGCCCATCTCGCGGTCGGTATACAGCGGGGCATGCATGGAAAAGGGCTTGAGCGCGTTGGAGCGGAACCACTCGGCCAGCTCCATCACCTGCTCGCGGCTGGTGTAGTCGAAGTGCTGGCGCGCGGCAAAGATCTCCACTGCCTCGGCGCCCGAGCGCTCCGCAAGCTCGAGCAGGCCCGGATGCAGACGGTGATTCAGGAACAGGTGAGTCGATAGGACGCGCAGCATATTCAGTTAGCCCCTCGCAGAGATGTTTACTCGAAAAGCAATGCTGGCTTTATTTTCGCATCCTGCGGGTGGCGGGTTGTCACTGCTGCACCGCGGCACGGCTGGGGGAGGGAAGAATGAGAACGGCGGCGGCTCAGACTCGGGCGTAGCCGCATCCCTTCGGGAGATGCGGCTGCTCGATTTGTTCTGGGGAAGGAATTTTTTAATGGGCAAGCAACGCAAGAGCCGGGAATTTGGGGTTAGCGGTTCGCGCAACTTGCCCGTCGAGGTGGCCCGATGTGTGACGCGCATACGTTTTATGCCGCGTTGCTCCTCCGCCCATCTTCAAGCGCGAAGAACCCACACGAAGTGATGAGATGCGGGGTCAGGCGGGCAGGTTGCCTGCGCTTTTGGCCCGGCTATGATCGAGGTAATGTGCTGCACAAACGAGAGCGTGTAAGCTGCGCAGGGACGAGGATCGAAGCCAAGGTGAACGAGGTGTTCTGGATTGAAGAGAGTCCGCAGGTTAAGCTGGCGATTGTTTTGCGGCCACGTGGCGCGGATTGGCTCGAAGATGAAATGAAGAAGCTCGCACGAGGCGGAGTGCAAACGCTTGTC
This sequence comes from uncultured Acidobacteriota bacterium, assembly GCA_963745965.1. GTDB lineage: Bacteria > Acidobacteriota > Terriglobia > Terriglobales > Acidobacteriaceae > Telmatobacter. The sequence goes on along the minus strand of CAVUZC010000006.1, from coordinate 370,579 downwards.
TCGCTGCTTGAACCGAAAGAGGCCGATTGGCTTGGCCTGGGCGAGGAGGGTTCGCTTGCCGAGCAGGCAGGGATGAAGTTTCTTTCCTTTCCCATTCAGGATGTGCATGTGCCTGCGAGTCTGGCTGCATTTCGCACATTTGTGACGGGATTGGCCGAGCGGCTTCGCTTGGGCGAGCGCGTCGGGATGCACTGCCGGGGAAGCGTAGGCCGGGCCCCGCTGACGGCGGCCTGCACGCTGATCCAGCTTGGCTGGACCGCGAAGGATGCGTTGGCTGCGATCGAGAAGGCGCGCGGCTGCCCGGTTCCGGATACGCAGGAACAGTTGCGATGGATTCTGAATTACAAGGCGCAGCCGTGAGCGCGATGAGGCCGATTGTTGACCTGAGCTTTCCGCATCGCTGGGAGGCGGAGATGCTCTCCGCGCGACCGCCCATTCTGCCCGCGCGCCACTTCGTTTATCCGCGCTTGGCCGAAGAAGTGGAACGCGGTGCGCTGGAAGTGATGATTCGTCCCGGCGCGGCGGATGCGACGCCGTTTCTCGCTACCTGCGCCTTGGGGTTTCGCGATCCGGCGGTTCCCACTGGCATCTGGTCTACTCCAAGGCCAGATGAAATCTGCGCAGTCGCGGGAGGGTATGCGTATCTGATCGACACCACCGCGCCGGAGCGCTTTACGATGATTCCCTACCGGCCGGTTCTCACGGTGCGCGCCGTGGTCGTGGAGAACCTGCTGGTCTTCGTCGGCAATCGATCGATTCTCGCGTGGGGGCCGGACGGGCAGGCGTGGGAATCCGCAAAACTCTCCGACGAAGGTGTGGCGATCATGGAGATCGAGGGCGGTCTGCTGTGCGGAACGGGTTGGCAGATCATGAGCGGCCGCGAAGAGACTTTCCAACTCGATCTGCGGACAGGAAAGAACGTTTCCTAGAAGGTTTCCTACCGTCTCTCGCTGACTGAAAGCCTGTTTCCCGCTCGTTGCGTAAATTATTAAGTCTTCTGGCTCTTCCGTGCTCTTCAGCTTCCTTTATTCGTCGCTTCAAAGTCCAAATTGCAGTCCTTTGCTTCGAGCCGGCATCTAACTAGTCGGCTTAGAGAGATGCACGGCGCGAGCGCGATGCGTCCGCTGAAGAGGAGATGGAATTATGCTGATCCGGAAAATTGGAGTTGTTACTTTGATTGCGGCGGGATTGTCGCTGGCGGCCCCTCTGGCGATGGCTGCCGATCAGAACCAGCAGGTCGGGGGACACGCGATTGTTACCGTCGATCCGGGAAAAGAGATACCTGGCAGCATTCCCCAGAGTGCGCTCCACCTCAAGCTCAATGGAAGGGAGTCCGAGGTTACAGGGTTCACGCCATTGCGCGATCCGCAAAGCAAGGTGGAACTGGTGGTGTTGGTAGACGATGCGGCGCGCGGCAGCCTGGGCACGCAGATGAAAGATATTGAGAAGTTCATTAAGGACCAGAGGCCCGGCACCGAGGTGGGCGTTGCCTACATGCTGAATGGCCAAGCAGTATTTTCGCAACCGTTAACAACCGATCTGGCCGCGGCGGCGCACGGCGTGCATCTACCCATGGCCGGAGAGGGCGCGAGCAGCAGCCCGTATTTTTGCCTGTCGGACCTTGCAAAGAACTGGCCCTCCAAGGATCCACACGCGCGCCGCGAAGCCGTGATGATCAGCGACGGCGTGGATAACTACGAGGTGCGTTACGACCCTGAAGATCCTTACGTGCAGGCGGCGATGAATGACGCAGTGCGGGCGCATCTGGTCGTCTATACGATTTACTGGCGCAGCCGGGGCCTCTTAGGCGGCTCTAACTACGGAGCCTACGACGGCCAGAACCTGCTCACGGAAGTGAGCGGAGCGACCGGCGGCAAGAGCTATTGGGAAGGATTGGGAAATCCGGTCAGCTTCGATCCTTACTTCAAGGACATCGACCGGAGAATCGATAACCAGTACGAACTGGACTTTATGACCGCGGGGGACAAGCCTGCGATCGACTCGCTGAAACTGACGGTGAGCGCGCGCGCAACACTCGACGCGCCGGGCGAAGTATACGTTCATCCCGGTGGGCGGTGATCGCGTATTCCGCAAAGATGAAAGATAGACAGCAGGAATAGAGAGGGATTCGCGGCTGGCAGCCATGAAGCGTTGCCGGCCGCTTTGTTTAGCACTTCGCTTTTCTCGACTCCAGATTGCAACGGGAGTAGCGGAAGATGAAGCCACTTGACCGCTGAATTCTGCACCGCCTGCATGGGTTCGCGAATCTATTAGTCTGTAGTAGTTACCGCGCCGCCGGGATTGCGCACCGCGATCTATCGGGCGGCAAGGATGAGGCCGTACTTCCCCGGCCCAAGCAGATTGCAACGCATCGAAAACTGAGGAGACCGTCGTTGTCCGCAGCCGACACCGCAATGCCCGACCCGTCCTCCCGCTCTGGCCTGGACGCGCGCGGATCGGCAGCCGCGCCGGGGCGCGCCGGCCACCGTAATCAATCCCGACTTGCAGGCTCACGCGCAGTGGAAGCCGAGCGTTAATCCCTGGCTCATTGCCATGACGGTGGCGCTCGCGGCTTTCATGGAGGTGCTCGACACCTCGATTGCCAACGTGGCGCTGCCCCACATCGGCGGCTCGCTTGGCGCCAGCACCGATGAGGCTACGTGGGTGCTGACCAGTTATCTGGTGTCGAACGCCATTGTTCTTCCGCTCGGCGGCTGGGCCAGCTCGCTGATGGGCCGCCGCAACTTTTTCGTCCTGTGTATCAGCGGCTTCACGGTGGCAAGCTTTCTTTGCGGGGCCGCGCCGTCGCTGCCCATTCTGCTGGTGTGCCGCGTGCTGCAGGGCGCATTCGGCGGCGGCATGCAACCCATGGCGCAGGCCATCATGGCCGATTCGTTCGAGCCGCACAGGCGCGGCCAGGCCTTCGCGCTTTACGGGCTGGTGGCCGTGCTCGCGCCTTCGATCGGGCCCACGGCGGGCGGCTGGATCACCGACAACTTTTCCTGGCGCTGGATTTTCTTCATCAATATTCCTGTCGGTATTCTGGCCTTCATCCTGGTGACGCGGCTTGTCGAGGATCCGCCGTGGATCAAGGCCGATCTTTCGCGCCTGCGCCACATGGATTACATGGGCCTCGCCTTCCTCGCCACCGCCATGGGCGGTTTGCAGATCATGCTCGACAAGGGCGAGGAGAACGACTGGTTCTCCTCAGGCTTTATCCGGTTCTTCTGCTTCCTGTTCGTCTTCGGCATCGTCGGTCTTATCGCATGGGAGTGGCGGCAGAAGGAGCCGCTCATCAATCTGCGCCTGTTCAAATACAGGAACTTTGCGATCTGTTGTTTCCTGATGATGCTGGTGGGCGGCGTGCTCAACGCCAACACCGTGCTGCAGCCGCAGTTTACGCAGCAGTTGCTGGGCTGGACGGCGACTACCGCCGGGCTGGCGCTTACGGCCGGCGGCGTCACGCTGCTCTTCATGATGCCGTTTGCCGGCTTCGCCACGAACAAGGTCTCTGCGCGTTATCTTGCCGCTATCGGCTTTACGCTTCTGGTCATCACCTTCCGCTACGCGGCCGACGTCACGAATCTACAGATGAGCTTTGCCGAGGCCTCATGGTTGCGCGTGGTGCAGATGCTGCCGCTGCCGTTCTGCTTTATCTCGATTACCAATGCTGCTTACATTGGAATGCCGAGGGAGCAGAGCAACCAGGTTGCCGGCCTCATCAACTTTGTGCGCAACATCGGAGGGTCGATTCTGATCGCCGTTACCAATGCCCAGGTCACCAGCCGCTCCATGTGGCACGAGCAGCACCTGCAGCAGGCGATGACGCCGGGAACGATCGGCTTCGACCAGCACCGCAATGCGCTTTCCGGTTTTCTCGGCAATGCCTTTGGTGCGGCGAACAGCAACAGCATGGCGCTGGCGCAGATTTACCACCAGTTGAATCAGCAGGCCCAGACGCAGGGCTACCAGGATGTGTATATGGAGCTCGCCTGGGCCTCGGTTGTGCTGATCGGGCTGGCGTTTCTGCTGAGCAAGAACCGGCCCGGCGATGTGCCGGCCGGCGGGGGCGTGCACTGACAGGAAACAAGCGGAGTTGCAAGCTAGAGGAAGGGGTTGACAATGCGAACGCCGTCGATGACCTGTCCATGCTGCATGTCCTCGGTGAGGAGTTCGCGGCAACCGGATTGCCTTGCAGAATGAATAATGAGCGAATCCCAAAAAGAAAAACCGTGGAGACGATGCAGGTCGATTGCAGACAGGATGTCTTTTACTGAGGGTTCGACGACGTGGAAACGCGTGAACACTTCAATCTTTTGACGTGCCAGCCCCGCATCCAGGCCAAGTTTTCGCGTGGCGTTTGCGAAGTACTCCTGCAACACCTGCAAGGAAACTACTCCGGTTTTCTGCCGCTGATGGTCCAGCACCAGCTTCAGTGCTCGAACCTGCTTTGCGGGGTTTGCTGAGTCATCGCAATAAAGCAGGATGTTCGAGTCGAGAAACGCGCGAGAAGAACGCGAAACCACCGGCGGCACTTCGGAACTCACGGACGCGGCCACCGCATCCGCTCCTCATAGGCGTCTTCGCGGTTCCACTTCCACCCTTTCGAGTCACCGAGTCCCGCGGTGTTCTTTAAAAATTCCAAATCGCGCTCGAGAGCCTCATTGTCTTCTCCTGCAACGTGGCGCAGGTGCTCGCGAATCTCGTCATTGACGCTCTTGCCAATCGCTTGCAGTTTCTCACGGGCGCGTTTGACGGTCTGCTCGTCGATCGAGAGAGTAATATTCATTAACACAGTATATGTGCGCACATAACACGTGTCAATGACGCGGTAGTTTTTCACAGTGCTTATTTACTAAATCAATTTTGACTCAGCGACTTACACCCCGCCCTTTCCGAGCAAAATGCCGATGCCGTAGGTGACGGCGCCCTCAACCGCGCCGACGATGGTCATTTCCATGCCCGACGACCACCAGGAGCGCACGGTGATGAGCGACTTGGCTGCGCCCACGGCGAAGTGCGCGGCCAGCGAGACGATGGCAGCGGCGATGACGGCCGGGATGCCCTGCATAAAGAAGAAGGGAATGACCGGAATTATTGCGCCGACGGCGGTCGACAGCGCGCCGGAAGTCGCCGAGACCATGGGATTCGACAGCGATTCCTCGCTGGCGCCGAGGCGCTCGGAGGCCAGGGCGCGCAGCAACTGTTCGGGGTCGCTGGCGATGTGGTTCACCATGTGGAGCGCGTCTGCTTCAGGCAGGCCTTTGACCTGGTAGTAGAGCGAGAGCAGTTCGCGAGCCTCGGGGCCGTTCATCTGGATGGCTTCCCGCTCGCGCGCGATTTCGGCGTGGTAGATTTCGCGCTCGCTTTTGGCGGCAAGATACGCGCCCGAGCCCATCGAAAGCGCCGAGGCGACCATGCCGGAGAGGCCGGCGAGGAGCACGTAGTGGCTGGTCTGCGCAGGGTCGCCAAGCGTGGCGCCCGAAACGCCGGAGACGATGCCGAAGATGGCGCCGAGTCCGTCGTTGACACCGTAGATGGCATCGCCGATCCATGCGCCGGGCTGCTTGCGCCCCTGGTTGCGCTTGGCCAGCATCTCTTCGAGCACGGCCTTGGCGTCGATCCTGGGCGCGCCCGCAGGGGCCTGATAATGGCCGCGGATGAGCGAACCGAGCTCGCGGTAGTGATCTTTTTCGTCCTGGATGACGTGCTCGAGGATGGCGACCGAGCCCTCGTCGCCGAGAGCCTTGAGTTGTTCGCCGTAGCGGGCAATGTCGCGGCTTTCTTCGATCTCAAGGCGGCGCAGAGCCAGGCCCATGCCGCCGGCGCGATTGGCCAGCGAGTCGGCCTCGCCGGAGGGCGAGCCGGTGTAGATAGGCTGCGCTCCGCCAAGCTCCTTGATGCGGCCCTCCCACAGCGCGGCGTGCTCGATCTCGGCCTGAGCGAGGTGGCGCAGCACCTGCGCGCGCACGGGATCGGTGTCGCGGTCGGCGAGCGCGGTGTAGGTGTGGAAGCCGTCCATCTCGGCTTGCCAGTTGCCTTTAAGCGCAGCCAGAATCTTTTTGGTTTTCGCGCCGGGCAGAATCGCCATGGGCATGGTCGTACCTCGCTAAGCAAAGCATAATGGATGGATGCGGCAGGGAATAGGGATTAGAGACCAGGGATTAGAAAGCGGGTCAGGGGATTCGCGCGTCAGCGAGTCGGCAGGTTAGCCAGTCAGCGTGCGCAGGCGGTGCACGCCGCAGGTTCGCCTCGCCTGGCGGTGAGCACAGTATGATCAAGACCGAAATTTAAGATGAAGCGCAAGGTAAAGTCGAAACAAACTCCATCGCGCCGCGGGACTGTACTCGTGCTCTTTGCTGTGGCGATCTTCGTGCTTTTGCTGCTGCTGCGCATGATTGCGTATGTGGCGCACGTGCGGCGGCATTCTTAATTTGGCCGGATTACATCAAACCGCGATGCCCATCCTGTCCGCCGGGGGGGCGGAAAGGATGGGACACCACACCGCATTCCGGCGAGGGTGGGGGGAGGGGGGCCGGAACCAGACAGGCCTTGGAAGCCTCTGATGGTATGGCAGCCACTCTAAGCTAACTGGGAGCAAATTCCAAGTTACGACGGGACAATGCGCATTCGTAACTTATGCATATTTTCTGTTGCTGTATTGCGGACGCAGGTCGGGACCCGCGTTACTGCTGGCCAGGAAGCTGGCGCTACAGGTGCTTTTCGCCGGCCAGAATGGATCGTACTCTGCACGTTCGGGAGAGATGCTAGCTGATTTCTGCTTTCCGATGCCTGTTGCCGGCATTCTGCGGGTTCGTCAACTGCTTTTTTGAGAAGCAACCGCGGACCTGGTTCACGGCAACTACCCATGGCACGGCAACGGAGAAGGCAAATCGTGCGAGGATGGCTTTTGCGCCGAAGCGGCCGAGATGGCGCCAGTCGCGGTGATAGGCGTACCACAATTCCAGCGCGAAACTTGCCAGCAGCGGAATGACGCTCCAGGGCAGGCAGAGGAGCGCAAGCAGCTCAAAGATGCAGCGGGAGGCGTTGCGCAGCAGGCGGCTCCAGCGCACACCCACCTGGCCATCGCCCATGGCGTAGCGGGCCGTAGTTTGGCAGGCCGCGCGGAAGGTATTTCTTGGCCGGTAATGGGCTTTTGCGTTGTTGACGAAAGTGGGCGTTGTTCGCCGCTTGGCTTCGAGATCGAATGTCGTATCCTCGGCTACGAGCAGCTTCTCTGAAAAGCCGCCGATGCGCTCCCACAGCGCTTTCGTGAAAGCCATGGAGCGCGCCGTGCAGGACTTGGTCGGCTCTGTGGGCGACAGGCGGATGCTGAAGAACGGCGCCGAAGCCACGTCCCAGACCGTGCAGCCGCTTTCATCGAGACACGATCCACCCACGGCATATTCCGCCTCGCCGGCAACAATCGAGGCAGTCAGATTTCTGAGCCAATCCGGCGCATAGGTGCATCCGGCGTCGGCACAGGCGATGATGGGCGATTTGGCGGCGCGAATCGCCACGTTACGCCCGCGCGAAATAGGTCCGGCAGTGAATTTCAGGCTGCACGTTTCATCCCGGATCGCCACCAGCCGCGAGTCGCTCGCCGCAGCGGCTTCCAAACGCTCCCATGTGCCATCGTTCGATCCGCCGTCGACCACGATGACTTCGGCCGACGAAGGAATCTGTGCGAGCAGACTCGTCACCATCCGGTCGATGTCTTCGGCCTCGTTCAAGACCGTGGCCACAATGCTCGCAGGCTGCATGGCGAAAGTATATCGTCTCGTAATCTGTGTCCGGATCTGCGTTGGAAGAGAGACGGTCTACGTCGCCCCATCATTGCGATGCGGAATCGCGCGCGGAGCCGGCAGACGTGATGGTTTGGTCAGTCTGGGCGGGATCGGTTGAGGCTCGGCCGTTCTGGGCGGAGGCCGCGCGATGCTGCTCCCATGCCTTGGCAAACTTCCAGTTCACGTAGGCGGAATGGTTGAGATGAAAGATCAATCCCTCGCGGCCGTCGAGAAAGCCGAGGCGAAAGATGTAGTTCTTGATGAACGTGAGCGCGGGGTTGAGCACCAGGTTCGTCGCGAATGCAAAGATCGATGAACTTGTGCGGCCCTTGCGCAGCACGAGGGGAACGGAGGCGCTGCTGTAGCGCTGCATGTGCTCGATGTAATACGCGACCGACGGATATTGCCGGTGGAGCATGTGCTTTTTCAAGCGGCCGATTTTTTCGCTGGTCTTCGGCGTGGCATGCGGCTCGGTATCTTCGCGCAAGCGCGCGCAGCCGCGGCGAAAGAGCCTGAGCTTGTAATCGGGATAGAGGCCGCCATGCCGCATCCAGCGGCCTAAGATTTGGTTGAGGCGTGGAACCCAGTAGGCGTTATAGCACGGCTCGCCGCTCAACAGCGCACGAATTTCTTCGGCGAGCTCGGGTGTGAGCCACTCGTCCGCATCGAGATTCAGGATCCAGTCCGAGGTGCATTTGTCGAGCGCGGAGTTGACCTGCGGGCCGTAGCCTTTCCATCTCTCGGTGAAAACCCGCGCGCCGTGGCTCTTTGCGATTTCGACGGTCGCGTCGGTCGAGCCAGAATCGACGAGATTGATTTCGCTGGCCCAGGCGACGCTGGCGAGCGTGCGGCCGATATTCTCCGCTTCATTGCAGGCGACGATCGCCACGGAAAGAGATTGCATGGTGCTTTGTGCCGGACCTCGCTCGACCAGACTGGTCTGATTGAGCACAGAGTAGCACGGTCGAGAGGGGCTGAGGGACTAAGGGAATCGGGACTACGATGCGCTCGTTGCCGCGGATTCTACTTCGGCCCAGTCTTCGCCGGTTAGGCGGAGCTGCGCGGCGGCGACGTTCTCTTCGAGGTGCGCGAGCTTCGACGTGCCGGGAATGGGAAGCAGAACCGGCGAGCGATGCAGCAGCCATGCCAGTGAGAGTCGCGGGAGCGTTGCGTCGTGTCGCGCGGCGATGGGGCGCAGGGACTGCGCGGACGGGTGATCGGGTTTGAGCATCTTTCCGCCGGCGTAGGGATACCAAGGGAGAAAGCCGATGCCGCGCCTCTCGCAGTAGTTGAGCGTTTCTTCGTGTCGCCGGTCGGCGAGCGAGTAGCGATTCTGGACAGTGACGATGGGGACGATCTTTTCCGCCTCTTCGATCTCGGTCGGCGTAACCTCGCTCAATCCGATGTGGCGGATTTTTCCCTGCTCCTGCATGAGGCGAAGCGCGCCGAGAGATTCTTCGAGCGGCGTGCGCGGGTCGATCCTGTGTAACTGATATAAATCGATGCGCTCGAGCTTGAGCCGGCGCAGGCTCATCTCCACGCATTGAATCAAGTAGCCGGCGCGGCCCACATACTCGGTTTTTGCAGGGCCCTGGCGCGTGATGCCGCCCTTGGTGGCGATGACTACGCCGGAGCCATAGGGCGCGAGAGCTTCGCCGATGAGCCGCTCGGCAATCTCGGGGCCGTAGGCGTCGGCCGTATCGATGAGGGTGACGCCGAGCTCGACGGCGCGGCGCAGCACGCGGCGGCATTCTTCCGGGTCGGAGGGCTCGCCCCACGCGCCTTCACCCACCAGGCGCATGGTTCCGTAGCCAAGGCGGCGCACGGGCAGATCGCCGCCGATCACGAAGGTTCCGCTTTGCGCGGCATTGGCCTGAGCAGATGTGGCAGGTGGGTTCATGACAATTTAGATGCTAGCCGTGCGAGTGACTGTGGAACAATGCCGGATTCTGCTCATAGGGCTAAATCCACCGGTGAGGCAAGCCGCATCTTACCCCTAGACGAGCCCCAAGCCAATTGGATCTCCGCGACGCCCTTTGCCGTGGGACAATGCTGTCTAGCAGACCTGCGGAGATGGGAAAGAGCCGAGCCGTACACACAATCGGAATGGCCGTGAGGCCGGGGCATGCCACGGTTGGGCTGATAGAGGTCCGCGAAGCGAGAGTGTGCCAGCCTGCAAGTCTTCCGCTCCCTGGGAATCGAGGATGATTTTGAGAAAGATATTCTCTTTCCCAGTGGCGATGTGCAGTCTTCTCGCGGCGCTCGCGGTGATTACGGTTCGCGGCCATTTTGACAACAACGATCTTTGGTGGCACCTGAAGATCGGCCAGGTGATATGGACCACCCACACCATTCCTACGCGGGACTTGTTCTCCTATTCCGCCTTTCATTACCCGCTCGTTCCTCAGGAATGGCTCTCTGAAGTCTCCATCTACTGCGCCTATCTCCTGGGTGGTCTGCGTGGGCTGATGGCCTGGTTCTGCGTGGCGGCTGCGCTGCTGCTGATTCTCGGATATCTTTTGAGCTGGTTCTACTCGAAGAACGCCAAAGTAGCTTTTGCCGGCGCGCTTGTCGTCTGTTTGTTCTCGGCCGTAGGATTTGCCATCCGGCCGCAGATGGTTTCGTTTGTGCTGCTGCTCGTGGAACTGCTTCTCATTCATGCCGGACGAACCAGGAGCCCCAGGTGGTTTTGGGGGCTTCCGATCGTCTTCATTCTCTGGATCAACTGTCACGCTTCTTTCATTTTGGGAATTGTTGTCGCGGGCGTTTATCTCGGATGTTCTTTATTCGATTTCCAGTGGAGATGGCTTATTGCTAAGCGGTGGGAGCCTGCCCGACAGCGGATGCTGGCGCTATCAATGGCAGCGTCGATCGCCGTCCTGTTTCTGAACCCAACCGGTTGGCGCCAGATTTACTATCCTTTCGATTTCTTGTTCCACATGCCATCGCTATTGAAATCTATCCAGGAGTTTGCGCCACTCGCTTTGACCGACGAGCCGGGCATTGCCCTGGTGGCAGTTCTCGTTGGCTGCCTGCTTGCCGCGGTGTTTGGCAAGGCCCCTCTGAGATTCGAGGAGTTTATCCTGCTCGGCCTGGGCGCATGGTTGTCCTTCTCTCACATGCGTATGTTGCCCATCTTCGGTGCGTTTGCCGGGCCGATTGTGGCGCGCATCGTGTCTGGGTTCTGGGATAACTACGATCCTGCCAAAGACCGCATCCTGCCCAACGCCGTTGTTATGGGCGGCTCACTGCTGGCAGTCATTCTTTTCTTTCCGGGCAAACAGAATCTCGAAGCTCAGGTTCAGTCCGGCAGCCCGGTCAAGGCAGTGGAGTTCATGAAGCAAAATCACCTGAGCGGGCCTGTCTTGAACGACCATGCGTACGGCGGGTACCTGATGTGGGAAGCTCCGGAGTATCCGGTCTTCATCGACAGCAGAACCGATGTCTACGTGTGGAATGGAATTTTCGATCAGTATCTGAAGTGGTCCAACCGGCAAACCGATCCTTCATGGCTGCCAGACAAGTATGGGGCTAACCTTTGCCTCGTCGCTTCGGACTCCAACAGGGACCACATTCTGAGTTCTTTGAAGAATTGGCAGCGCGTCTACTCGGATGAGCAGGCCGTGATTTATGTGCGCAAGCCTGCAGGTGGCAGCAAGGCGCCTTGAGGACGTCCTCGTTGGCGGCGTTCTGCTTCCAGGCTGCGCGGCACCGGTTGGAGCTTGCTACATGTTTGCGTGGCCGGCGCGCATCTCTTCGTTGAATTTCGGTTTGGTAAATTCGAGCGCGGCTTCAAGCATTGTCTGATAGTCGGCGGCGCGCGCCATAAGCGCGGGCGTGGCCGCGGCAAACTCGCCGTCGAGAACCATCAAGCCTTCGCCTGCTTCGTGGCCGGCCATGCGCAGCAGATCGGCCTCGCTGGTGTTCAGGTATTGTGCGTCGCGCGGATCGGCAATCCACACCGGCTTGTTTCTTCCGAGTACTCCGGAGAGCCAGTAGACCTTGCTCAGGAGGTAGCGCAGGCGTTCCTTGTCGTCGGTCTCGGTAAAGATGAACTTCTTTTGCCAGCGGCTGTAGTAGCGCGTGGTCACAGGCACGGGCTGGCGATTGCCGGATTTCAAAAACTCGAGCTGGCCCATGTCAACCGTCTTGCGCACGGCGTTGTAGATGAAGGTCTCGGCGTAGGGCTGCTCCATGGCGGGGACGATTTCCGCAAAGGTGAGCGTGACGCTGGCGGCGATTTTTGCGTGCAGGCCATTCGTGCTGCCGTCGGCGAGCTGGATTTCGCCGTGAACGATGTAGGTGTCGCCTCCCGAAGTGGAGCGGTGGAAGGGCCACTCGAATTTGCCGAAGGCCAGGGGTAAGCCGCCCAGCGTGACGTAGCACTCGGGCCGCGGATTATGCAGACGCTTGGCTTCGCCAGCGAGATGCGCTTCCATCTCGGGGAGCAGATTCGGTTTGTCGAAGTCGAAGGCATCGCTGAGTTCGAGCTTGAGCGAGCGGCCCGCGGCGCTCTTATCGGGCAGGCCGAGCTCGAAGACAGCGGTGGGCCGGCCGTCGGAGCCGGTGCCCTGACTGGCGGAGACAAGCGTGAGACCGGCCTTGCCGGCGGCCGCTTGGAGCGAAGTAACGAGAGAAGGTTTTAGTTCGGTAGCCATGCGGGGAATCCTGAGCGAGAGAATCGTTCAAGAACTATTGTAGAACTTGCGGGCATCGATTGCGCCGGCGGCGATGCCAGTCATAGCGTGTGCGCGCGCAGCGAGTCGGCACGCGCATTTACAATGGCAGACGTGCCGACCGAACAGTCGAACCATATTATTCTTGCTGAAAAACTGACGAAGGTGTACGCCCAGGGCCGTATTGAAGTGGCTGCGGTGCGCGGGGTTTCGCTGGCTGTCGAGCGGGGCGAATTTGTTGCCATCGTGGGGCCTTCGGGGTCGGGCAAGTCGACGCTCTTTTATCTGCTAGGCGGTCTGACGCGGGCCACCGAAGGGCGCGTGGTGATCGACGGCGTGGACTTTGCCTCGCTGAATGACGCCGAGCGGACGAAATTGAGAAAGCACCGCATCGGGTTCGTTTTCCAGAAGTTCAATTTGCTGCCGACGCTCTCGGGAATCGGCAATATCGAGATTGCTTACGAGATCTCGGGGCGCGCCTCGGGCTCAAATGGGCAGCCGATGGACCGCGCGTATCTCGACCATTTGAGCGAGATGCTGGCGATCAAGGGGCGGCTACATCACCGGCCCTCGGAACTGAGCGGCGGCGAGCAGCAGCGCGTGGCCATTGCGCGCGCGCTCATTACACGGCCCGCGATTTTGCTGGCCGACGAGCCGACGGGCAACCTCGATACGAAAACTTCCGATGCCGTCCTGCAAATGCTGCTGCGCTCGAACCGCGAATTGGGCCAGACCACGCTGATGATTACGCACAATCCCGAGGCCGCGGCGATTGCCGGGCGGATTGTGCACATGCGCGACGGGGAGATTGTGAAGGAAGAAGCGGGGAGCGGGACTAGATAGTCGATTCGGGACTCGCTCCGAGATTTTTCCGAATAGCTTAATTATCGGGGCCAGCTAGCTGGTGGACCAACAGGCCCGCCGATGGGGACCGGGGCCATGTCGAGTTGTCTGGAGAATCCCGCAACTTTGCTCCAATAAATGATCCAAAGAATCAATTTGGGTAAGATTGCGAGGATATTCACGAACGGGACAATCATGCAAGCTCCGCAAACTGCCATGGCGATCCCGATTGACTTCCCAGGTTTTGGTTCGGTGACTGGGAGATTTCTCAGCCTAAACTCATTGCTCAAGGAATCGGCTATCGCCGATACCACAAAGAAAGCCCAGATCATATTAAAGACGGGAATTAGTGATAGCCAGACCATTCCCGGCCGCATGGTGCGAGAAGATGGAGAGCATTTACTCAGCACGCCGCTTAGGAATGCGAGATACACAATGCCAATTGCCAGCACGCACAGAGCTATACAACCGGAGACAATGCGAATTATCGCGACGCTATCCACGACTCCCCCATGAATTCACAGGCTTGGGCGGAATCGTAGCATCCATTCAGCGCTCCGGCAACTGCTTTCGGCCGAGACATTTTGTGGCACGGCTAAAGCCGTGCCCATTCAAAACCTTAGTTTGGCCCGTTTGCTGCTCGGCATTGACGATCACATCGTTGACGCCCCCGGCGTTTTCCTGCTATCTTTTAAAGGTTCGCAAGAACGCAGCTTTTCGTGTGTCCCTAGGCGAGTTGCGTTGGGAAATGCCCGGTCCGGCAGATCGGATTGGGGCGGGTTTCCCGGGCCAGGCGAAGTTGGCCGGCCAGACATCGTTTCCTTAGCGGCTCTCTTCTTGCGGAGGGCGGGAAACAGCGAGAAACACTCGCGGCAATAGACACTCGCATTGACGGCGCGCGCGTTCCCCACCAAAGGGGGCTATGCGGGCCGGAAGCGGGATACGGAGCTGGCCTTTCCTTGGATTTCAAAGGAAAGCGACCGGCAAACCGTCCCGGTTCTCGTCTGACGATCGGAAGTAGACAGACGCGAAGCGGTAATTACAGGGCTTCTGTGCGCCCTGAGCGGAGTATTGCTCTGCTCCAAGACCAGAACGCCCCGAAGGGGGTAAGGAGTTGCGGTTTGCCTACGTTTAACCAACTTGTTCGCAAGGGGCGCACGGCGCCTCGCTACAAGACGGCGTCGCCCGCATTGCAGGCCTCGCCGCAGCGGCGCGGCGTGTGCACGCGCGTATATACGCAAACGCCCAAGAAGCCGAACTCGGCCCTGCGCAAAGTGGCTCGCGTGCGGCTGACCAACGGGATCGAGGTCACGACCTACATTCCCGGCATCGGGCACAACCTGCAGGAGCACTCGATTGTGCTCATCCGTGGGGGCCGCGTGAAGGATTTGCCGGGTGTGCGCTATCACGTGATCCGCGGAACGCTGGATTCGGTAGGCGTGGCCGGGCGCAATCAGAGCCGTTCGAAGTACGGCGCTAAGCGCGCCAAGGGCGGCGCGGCGAAGAAGTAGGGCGAGCTTGTAGCCGTTAGCCGGTAGCCTGTAGCTGCTGGGCCGGTGGAACGACCTGAGGCGGCAGGGGTTGCCGAAATGAAGCTACGAGCTACAGGCTCAAGGCTACTGGCTGTTTTGAGGGATTTATGCCAAGAAAAGGGCACATTGCGAAGCGGGAAGTGGCACCTGATCCGGTTTATGGATCGACGCTGGTGACCAAGTTTGTGAACTCGATGATGTGGGGCGGCAAGAAGTCGACCGCCCAGGGCATCTTCTACCAGGCGATGAAGACCCTTGAGGAAAAGGGCGGCGGCGACGACGCGCTCAAGCTCTTCAAGAAGGCCGTCGAGAACTGCAAGCCTCTGCTTGAAGTAAAGACGCGGCGCGTGGGCGGCGCCAACTATCAGGTGCCCATCGAGGTGAATCCCGACCGGAGGACCTCGCTGGCCATTCGCTGGCTGATCACCTACGGGCGCAGCCGCGGCGAGAAGGGCATGACCGACAAGCTCACCAACGAACTGCTTGACGCGGCCAACGGGCGCGGCGCGGCGATGAAGAAGAAGGAAGACGTGCACCGCATGGCCGAGGCCAACAAGGCGTTCGCGCACTATCGGTGGTAGCGAAGCAGGGACTGGGGACTAGATTCCGGCTCTCTGGCAAGTTTTTGAAGTTGTGATTTAACGCAAGATCGAACCGCGGGAAAAGTATCCCGCAAGGAATTGGAATCGTGCCTCGCACCGTACCTCTAAATCGCTGCCGGAACATCGGGATCATGGCGCACATCGACGCCGGAAAGACGACAGCGACAGAGCGCATCCTGTTTTATACCGGCATCACGCACCGCATCGGCGAAGTGCATGAGGGCACGGCGACCATGGACTACATGGAGCAGGAGCAGGAGCGCGGCATCACGATCACTTCGGCTGCTACCACCTGCATGTGGCGCGACGTCCGCATCAACATTATCGATACCCCCGGCCACGTTGACTTTACCGCGGAAGTCGAGCGCAGCTTGCGCGTGCTCGATAGCGCGGTGGCGCTGTTTGACTCTGTCAGTGGCGTGCAGCCGCAGACCGAGACCGTGTGGCGGCAGGGCGACAAGTACAAGGTTCCGCGTATTTGCTTCGTCAACAAGATGGACAAGAACGGCGCGGACTTCGAGTATGTGCTCGAAACCATCCGCAAGCGGCTGGGCGCGCGGCCCGTGGCGCTGCAGATTCCCATTGGCGCCGAAGCGAATTTCAAGGGCGTTGTGGACCTGATCGAGATGAAGGCGATCCTCTGGCACGACGAGACGATGGGCGCCGAGTTCTCGATCGAGGAAGTCCCTGCCGATCTCGTGAAGAAGGCCAATGCCTTCCGTACGCAGTTGATTGAAACCATCGCCGAGACCGACGATGTGCTGCTCGAGAAATTTCTCGAGGGCGAGACGCCGACCATCGAAGAGCTGAAAGCCGGCATTCGCCAGGCTACCATCGATCTCAAAATCTTCCCGGTCATCTGCGGGTCGGCATTCAAAAACAAAGGCATCCAGACGCTGCTCGACGCCGTCATCGATTACCTGCCTAGCCCGCTCGATAAGCCTCCCGTTGACGGCATCGATCCCCACGACCATTCCAAGATCGAACATCGCAAGTGCGATGACAGCGAGCCGTTCTCGGCTCTGGCGTTCAAGCTGATTAACGATCCCTTCGGCAAGCTCTCATTTATTCGCATCTACTCAGGCACGCTCAAGACCGGCGACACGGTGCTGAATCCGCGCACCGGCAGAACTGAGCGCGTCGGGCGCCTGGTGAAAATGCACGCCAACAAGCGTGAAGATATAACGGAGATTCTGGCCGGCGACATCTGCGCGTGCGTGGGACTCAAAGATATCAAGACCGGCGACACGCTCTGCGCGCCGCACCATGCGATCGCGCTCGGCGCCATCACCTTCCCCGAGCCTGTGATCTCGGTTGCGATCGAGCCCAAGACCAAGGCCGACCAGGAAAAGATGGGCATCGCTCTCTCCAGGCTGGCCGAAGAGGACCCGACCTTCAAGGTGCGTACCGACGAGGATTCTGGCCAGACCATCATCAGCGGCATGGGCGAGTTGCACCTCGAGATTCTTGTGGACCGCATGAAGCGCGAGCACAAGGTCGAGGCCAACGTGGGCGAGCCCAAGGTGGCTTTCCGTGAGACCATTCGCAAGACGGCCGAGGCTGAGGGCAAGTACATCCGGCAGACCGGCGGCTCGGGCAACTACGGGCACTGCTGGCTGCGCGTCGAGCCCAACGAGCCGGGCAAAGGCTACGAGTTCATCAACGAGATCAAGGGCGGCGTGGTGCCCAAAGAGTACGTCAAGCCCATCGACATGGGCGTGCGGGGCGCGATGGAGGGCGGCATTCTGGCCGGCTTCCCGATGGTGGATGTGAAGGTGGCGCTGTTCGACGGCAGCTATCACGAAGTGGACTCCAATGAAAACGCCTTTAAAATTGCCGGCTCTGTCGCGTTCAAAGAAGCCGCGCACAGGGCCAAGCCGGTGCTGCTGGAGCCGGTGATGGCTGTCGAAGTGACGGTGCCCGAGGAGTTCATGGGCGTGATTATCGGCGACATCAACTCGCGCCGCGGACGCATTGAAGGTATGGAGCACGTGAGCGGTTCGCAGGTGATCAAGGCCATGGTGCCGCTGAAGGAAATGTTCGGTTACGTGAACGAGATTCGCTCGTCCACGCAGGGCCGGGCGTCGTATTCGATGCAGTTTGCGCGCTACGAAGAGGCGCCGCGCATGATTGCCGATGAGATCATCGGCAGGGCGCAGGGGAAATAAGCCGGTAGCCAGTAGCCGGTAGCTTGTAGCTTCGGAGAAATCAGCTACAGGCTACGAGCTACAAGCTACAGGCGGTTTTTGGGGGCTGGAGCCGGAATGCCGGCGCCCCGATGTGAAACAGGCAGTACGAGCGATGAAAGGGATTTAAGACTTTTATGGCGAAGGAAAAATTTGATCGCACCAAGCCGCACGTCAATGTGGGGACTATCGGCCACATCGATCACGGCAAGACGACTCTGACGGCGGCCATCACGAAGGTGCTGCAGAAGCACAACCCGAAGAATGTGTACCGCTCGTTCGACTCGATTGACAACGCGCCGGAAGAGCGGGAGCGCGGCATCACGATCGCCACGGCGCACGTGGAGTACGAGACGGCGAACCGTCACTACGCGCACGTGGACTGCCCTGGCCACGCCGACTACATCAAGAACATGATCACGGGCGCGGCGCAGATGGACGGCGCGATTCTGGTGGTCGCGGCGACCGACGGGCCGATGCCGCAGACCAAGGAGCACGTTCTGCTGGCGCGCCAGGTGGGCGTGCCCTGCATCGTGGTGTTCCTCAACAAGTGCGACGCGGTCGAGGACGGCGAGCTGATCGACCTGGTCGAGATGGAAGTGCGCGAGCTGTTGTCGAAGTACCAGTTCCCGGGCGACGACGTGCCGGTGATTCGCGGCTCGGCGCTGGGCGCGTTGAACGGCGAAGCGCAGTGGGAAGCGAAGATCGACGAGCTGATGGATGCGGTGGACAAGTACGTTCCGCGTCCGGATCGCGCGGTGGATCTGCCATTCCTGATGCCGATCGAAGATATTTTCTCGATCTCGGGCCGCGGCACCGTGGTCACGGGCAGGATCGAGCGCGGCAAGGTGAAGGTGGGCGAGAACGTGGAAATCGTCGGCTTCCGCGAGACGCGCACCACGGTCTGCACGGGCGTCGAGATGTTCAAGAAGCAGTTGGACGAGGGCATGGCCGGCGACAATGCCGGAATTCTCCTGCGCGGCACGCCGAAGGAAGATGTGGAGCGCGGCATGGTGCTGGCCAAGCCGGCATCGATCACGCCGCACACCACGTTCAAGGGCTCGGTGTACGTGTTGAGCAAGGAAGAGGGCGGGCGTCACACGCCGTTCTTCAAGGGCTACCGGCCGCAGTTCTACTTCCGCACCACGGACGTGACGGGCGTGGCGGAGTTGCCGGCGGGCGTCGAGATGGTGATGCCGGGCGACAACGTGGAGCTGACCATCGAGTTGATTACGCCGGTGGCCATGGAGAAGGGCCTGCGCTTCGCGATCCGCGAAGGCGGCAGGACGGTGGGCGCAGGCGCGATCTCGGAAATTATCAAGTAATAAGGTGTCAGGTTTCAGGTGTCAGGTGTCAGAAAGGCGGCCGGAGTGCCGCGGAATTGGTTAAGGCAAGAACTTACTGAACCCTGACCCCTGAAACTTGAACCCTTGAACGACCCGAAGGGGAGCAAATGGTAGGACAGAGAATTCGCATCCGGTTAAAGGCGTACGACTATCGAGTACTCGACACCTCGACCGGCGAAATTGTGGACACGGCCAAGCGCACCGGAGCAACGGTGGCCGGGCCCATTCCGCTGCCGACGATCAAGAACAAGTACTGCGTGCTGCGCTCTCCGCACGTCGACAAGAAGTCGCGCGAGGAGTTCGAGATTCGCACGCACAAGCGGCTGATTGACATTCTGGAGCCGACGCAGCAGACAGTAGACGCGCTGATGAAGCTCGATCTGCCGGCCGGCGTGGACGTGGAGATCAAGGCGTTCGAAAAATAGTTGTCAGTGATCAGTGGTCAGTTGTCAGCGGTTTCGTGCTCGGCAACAAAAAACTGACCACTGACCACTGAAAACTGATCACTGGTTTTACATTCCGGCAGTGCGGGATATTCAGGCCGCATGATGAGGTGAGGAAGCAGATGGCAGTCACAGGGATTTTGGGAAAAAAGATCGGCATGACGCAGGTCTTCGATGAGAAGGGCGACGTGCACCCGATTACGGTGCTGCAGGCCGGCCCCTGCGTGATTACGCAGTTGAAGACCGCGGCGAGGGACGGATACGACGCGGCGCAGATTGGCCTCGTCGAATTCGTGAAAGCTTCACGGATGACGAAGCCGCAAACGGGGCATTTGGCGAAGGCTGAGGCTCCGCCGGTGAAGCTGATCAAGGAAGTGGATGTCGAAGCTGCGACCGATGGCGCCGGAGAGACGAAGGCCGGCGATCGCGTGCTGGTGGACATCTTCACCGATGCCAAGTTTGTGGACGTGATTGGCACCTCGAAAGGCCGCGGATTTTCGGGTGTCGTGAAGCGGCATCATTTTGGCGGTGGACCCAAGTCGCACGGGCACATGTTCCAGGTGCAGGGTTCGATTGGAGCGTCGAGCTTCCCGTCGCGGGTTTTCCCGGGGCAGCGCATGCCGGGACATTTTGGGACCGATCAGGTGACGGTGCGGAATTTGCGCATCCGCGGCATCGATCTCGACGAGAACCTGCTGATGGTTGAAGGAGCCGTGCCGGGACCGCGCGAGGGTTATGTGCTGATTTCGAAGGCCAAGGCTCCGCCGCGCGAGCGCCGTGGCTTTGCCGGCTCGACCACGGTCGATCCGTTGAAGGCTTCGAAGAAGGCAGTGAAGAAGAAGTGATGCAGCCGGTAGCCGGTAGCTCGTAGCTTGCATATCGGGAAAGGCAAATGGTTTGCAGCGGGGATGAAGGAGCTACTGGCTACGAGCTACTGGCTCCAGGCTTAGGAAGAACACGATGGCAAAAGTAGATGTAGTGAATTTGAGCGGCGAGAAGGTGGGCACGGTGGATCTGGCCGATGCCGTCTTTGCGCCGGAACAGGTGAACGAGGCTCTGCTGTGGGAGGCGGTGAAGCACTATCGCGCTTCGCTGCGCCAGGGCACGCACGCCACCAAGAACCGCAAGCTGGTTGCCGGGTCGGGCAAGAAGCTGTGGAAGCAGAAGGGCACGGGCCGCGCGCGTATCGGTTCGGTGCGTTCGCCTTTGTGGCGTCATGGCGGCACGGTACACGGACCGCAGCCCCGCAGCTACGAGTATCCCTTCCCGCGCAAGAAGCTGCTGGGCGCGCTGCGCTCGGCGCTGGCGTCGAAACTGGCCGATGGCAAGCTGACGGTTGTGGATTCGCTGGAGATTGCGGAAGGCAAAACCAAGCTCTACTTCGAAGCGCTGGGCAAGCTCGGAGTCACGCGCTCGGCACTGCTGGTCGAAAACGGTAAGACGCTGAGCGAAGGCTTGCTGCGCGGGTCGCGCAATTTGCAGAGCGTGGAGTTGGTGCTGAACAACGAAGTGCATCCCTACGATCTGCTGCGCTATGACACGGCAATCTTTTCGAAAGCGGCGATCGAGGAACTGGCGAAGGCTCTGATAAAGACCGTTTCGGCGCGCAAGGTTCCCAATACCGCCAAGGAGGCTGCGTAATGCCGACAGTCTATACCGTCATTCGCCGTCCGGTGATCACCGAAAAGGGGCTGGGCGTGAAGGAGACCGAGGGCACGCTGGTGTTCGACGTCGCGCCCGAGGCCACGAAGACCGAAGTGAAGCAAGCCGTCGAAGCCCTCTTCAAGGTGAAGGTGGCTGCGGTGCGCACCGCGAATTTTGCCGGCAAGGAACGTCGCCGCGGCAAGTTTTCCGGCTACAAGCCGGACTGGAAGAAAGCGTACGTGAAGCTGAAGGCCGGCGAGAAGCTGCCGGAGTACGTGAGCAATCTGTAAAGCGGCTGGTAGCCGGTAGCTTGTAGCTTCGGCGCTGCTGGAATCAGCTGGAGAGGTAAACGCGAGCGGGCTGAGGCTACGAGCTACAGGCAACGGGCTACAGGCTCGCTAAGGAAAAGACGATGGCAATCAAGACATACAGACCGATCACGCCGACGCTGCGATTTCAAACGTCGCTCGCGACCGACGATCTGACTGCGTCGACGCCGCACAAGCCGCTGGTGGTGACGCGCAAGCGCACTGGCGGCCGCCGTAACTCGGGCGATCTGACGATCCGCCACCACGGCGGTGGGCACAAGCAGAAGATCCGCATCATCGACTTCAAGCGCGAGAAGATTGGCGTGCCCGGCAAGGTGGCGACGATCGAGTACGACCCCAACCGTTCAGCGCGCATCGCTCTGGTGAGCTACGCCGACGGCGAGAAGCGCTACATTCTGCAGCCGGTGGGGCTCAAGGTGGGAGCGACGGTGACTTCCGGTCCCGAGGCCGACATCCTGGTGGGCAACGCTCTGCCGCTCAAGAACATTCCCGCCGGCACCACGGTGCACGCCATCGAACTGCGTCCCGGCAAGGGCGCGCAGATGGCGCGTTCGGCCGGTGCGCAAGCGCAGCTGGTAGCTAAAGAGGGCGACTACGCGCTGCTCAAGCTGCCCTCCGGTGAAACGCGCAAAGTGCTCGTCGAGTGCATGGCGACCATCGGCCAGGTGGGCAACACCGATCACGAAAACGTGTCGATTGGTAAGGCCGGCCGCAATCGCTGGAAGGGTATCCGGCCAACCAACCGCGGCGTGACCATGAACCCGGTTGACCACCCGCACGGCGGCGGCGAAGGCAAAACCTCTGGCGGACGCCATCCGGTAACGCCGTGGGGCCAGCCGACGCGCGGCTACAAGACGCGCAACAATAAGCGCACCGACGCCATGATTGTCAGTCGGCGGGCAAAGTGAAAAGGCAGCTTCTAGCTACTGGCTTCTAGCTGCTAGCGAATGGGTTGCAAGGTAAGAGATTTCGGGCTAAAGCCAGCCGATAGCGTCAGCAAGAAAAGCTAGAGGCTAGAAGCTAGTAGCTAGGAGCTGTTTTTATGGGACGTTCGACAAAGAAAGGGCCGTTCGTGGACTCGCACCTCATGGTAAAGATTGAGGTGCTGAACCGGGCCAATGACAAGAAAGTGGTGAAGAGCTGGTCGCGGCGCTCGACGATCTTTCCCGAGTTCGTGGGCCACACCATCGCGGTGCACAACGGCAAGAAGTTTGTTCCCGTGTACGTGACCGAGAACATGGTGGGACACAAGCTGGGCGAGTTTGCGCCCACGCGCACCTTCAAGGGACACACGGGCGGCTCCAAACCTGCGGCAGAAGCCGCGGCCAAGCCGGCGTAAAAGGCAGCCTGTAGCCAATAGCTCTTAGCCTGTAGCTTGATCGAGGCGGGGCGGCGGCGGCAAAGAAATTTTTGGGACGATGCAGTGCCGATCGTTCCGCACGGAAAGCTAAGGGCTAATGGCTATAAGCTACTAGCTGCTTTTTCGGGGAAGGCAATGAGTATGGCGGTTCAAACAAAGGAATACCGGGCCGAGGCGAGGTTTCAGCGCGTGTCGCCACAGAAGGTGCGGCTGGTGCTGGATCTGATCAAGGGGCGCGGCGTGCAGGAAGCTCTGGATACGGCCGCCTTCACCAAGAAGCGCATCGCTCCGGTGGTGCACAAGCTGCTGACTTCGGCGATTGACAACGCCAAGTACGTGGCCGGCGAGCAGGGCTTCGAGCTCGACGTGGATAATCTCTACGTCAAGAATGCCATCGCGAACGATGGGCCGCGCATGAAGCGCATTCGTCCCGCGCCGATGGGCCGCGCCTTTCGCTATCAGCGCCGGCTCACGCACATTGTGCTTTCGGTGGCCGAGCGCGAGACAGCGCAGGGATTGGTGACCAGGGTCGAGGAGCCGGCGGCAGCGCCTGCGCCCGACTCAGCGAAGACGAAGAAGGCAGCGCCCGCGAAGGCGGCAGCGAAGAAGGCTGCTCCCAAAGTTGAGGCGAAGAAGCCGGCGGCAAAGAAGGCAGAGCCAAAGAAAGCGGCGAAGAAGAAGTAACGATCTGGCAGCCAGTAGCCGGTAGCTTGCAGCTCCGGCGCTGCTGGAATCGGCCGAAGCATTAAACGCGAGCAGGATTGAGCTACAGGCTACAAGCTACTGGCTCAGAGGTTTTGAGAGGAACAGTATGGGACAGAAGGTCCATCCTTACGGATTCCGGTTGGGAATCAACAAGCCGTGGCGGTCGCGCTGGTTTAGCGAGCGCGAGTACGCAAAGCTGCTGGTCGAGGACGTGAAGCTGAAGGCGGAACTGCGCGAGAAGCTGAAGGCCGCGGGTGTCAGCTCGGTCGAGATCGAGCGTCCGGGCAACAAGCTGCGCTTTTTGATCCGCACGGCGCGTCCGGGCATCATCATCGGCCGCAAGGGAGCGGAGATCGAGAAGCTGAAGACCGAGCTTGGCAAGCGTACCAACCGCGATGTGTTCATCGACATCATCGAGGTGAACAAGCCGGAGCTTGACGCGCAACTGGTGAGCGAAAACATCGCGCTGCAGCTCGAAAAGCGCGTGAGCTTCCGCCGGGCGATGCGCAAGAGCGTGGATTCGGCGCTGCGCTTCGGCTGCAAGGGAATCAAGGTGCGCGTTTCCGGCCGGCTGAACGGCAACGAAATTGCGCGCTCGGAGTGGTACCTGCAGGGGCGCTTGCCGCTGCACACGCTGCGCGCCGATATTGATTATGGCTTCACGGAAGCCAACACGACCTACGGCGTGATCGGCGTGAAGGTGTGGATCTATCGCGGCGACATTTATGAGCAGAAGCGCCGCCAGACGCCGCCGGTTGGCAAGAGCGTGTTCTAAAGGCAGTAGTCAGTGATCAGTTGTCAGTGGTCAGTGATTCGTGCAGCGGTTGAAGTCTTGGTCTATGAGTTAGGCAGTTGCCGAGATCGTCAGTGGTCGTCGATGCGCAAGTGATGGCAAGGACAAACTGATCACTGACAACTGACAACTGTTTTGAGGGTTTCGTTATGTTGATGCCGAAGAAAGTGAAGTTCCGGAAGCAGCAGAAGGGCAAGATGCGCGGCAAGGCGTGGCGCGGCTCATCGCTGTCGTTCGGCGAGTACGGGTTGAAGGTGATGGAGTGCGGTTACATTACCGACCGGCAAATTGAAGCCAGCCGTATTGCTATGACGCGCTTCATCAAGCGCGGCGGCAAGATCTGGCTGCGGCTGTTCCCGGACAAGCCCATCACCAAGAAGCCGGCCGAAGTCCGCATGGGCTCGGGCAAGGGCGCTTTGGACCATTGGGTTGCGGTAGTCAAGCCGGGCAAGATCCTGTTCGAGATGGAAGGCGTGACGCCGGAGTTAGCGGCCGAGGCCATGCGTCTCGCGTCGCACAAGCTGCCGCTGAGGACCAAGTTCGTGCAGCGGCCTGGCATGGAGAAGGCTGCGGCGAAGGCGGCGGAGTAGCAAGGCAGCTTCTAGCCGCTAGCTTCTAGTTTCTAGCTTTTCGGGCTGAAACGAGGCCGATGGCAGAAGCAGGATGAAGCTAAAAGCTAGCAGCTAGTAGCTAGGAGCTAAGGGAACAATGGAACTCGAAAAGATTCGGAATTTGAGCGACGAAGAGCTCAGGCACCAGGAGAAGACCGATGCCGAGCAGCTCTTCCGGCTTCGCTTCCAGGTATCGCTGGGGCAGAACGACGGCGTGAAGAAGCTGCGCGCGCTGCGCAAGGAGATTGCGCAGGTCAAGACCGTGGCGCGGGAACGCGAGTTGGGCATTCACGGCGAAAGCAAGGAAGCCAAGCCCGTTGCGGCAGCTGCCGTGAGCGCGGCAGCACCGGCTGCTGAGACGAAGGCGCCGAAGGCGAAGAAGGCTGCTCCGAAGACCGCGGCGAAAACCAAGACAGCGAAAGCGAAGGAGTCGGGTAAATGACGGCGACTGAGAAAGCAAGCAGCGGCGCCGGCATCGCGGCGCAATGAGAAGGTCGGGCAGGTTGTGTCCACCAAAATGCAGAAGACCATTGTGGTCGCGGTGGAGATGCGCAAGGCCCACATCAAGTACAAGAGGATCGTGCGCACGACCAAGAAGTTTTATGCGCACGACGAGCAGGGCTCGGCGCGGATGGGCGACGTGGTTCGCATCCGCGAGACGCGCCCGCTGAGCAAGCTGAAGCGCTGGTCGCTCGAAGAGATCGTGCGGCGCTCGGCCCTCGGCCAGGTCGAGGAAGCCGTGCTTCCAGGCGAGAGCATTCCTGCAGAGAAGTAATACGCGCGAGAGGAGAGAGAAACCATGGCTGTGCAAATGAGAACCATGCTCGCGGTGGCCGATAACTCCGGCGCGCGCAAGCTGCAGGTGATTTTGCCGCTGGGCGGCGGGCTGGGCCTGAAGGCTGGTTTGGGCGACGTTGTGACGGCGGCGGTGAAGGAAGCTTCTCCCGACGGCACCGTGAAGAAGGGCAAGGTCGTGAAGGCGGTCATCGTGCGCACGCGTAAGGAGCATCGGCGCCGCGACGGCACCTACATTCGCTTCGACGAGAACGCGGCCGTGGTGATCGGCGACGACCACGAGCCAGTGGGCACGCGCGTCTTCGGACCCGTGGCCCGCGAGCTGCGCGAGAAGAAGTTTTTGAAGATTGTGTCTTTGGCGCCGGAAGTGGTGTAAGGACAGCCGGTAGCCAGTAGCCTGGAGCCGGTAGCTAAAGGCTACGAGCTACAAGCTACAAGCTACAAGCTGGTTTTGGAGAAAACATGCCAAGTTTGAGTATTCATCGCAACGATCAGGTCAAGGTGCTTACCGGCTCCGACCGCGGCAAGACGCAGCGCGTGCTGCGCGTGTTTCCCGATAAGGGCACGGCATTGGTCGAGCACGTGCGCGTGGTCAAGAAGACGGTTTCGAGCAAGACGAGCCGGGTACGTACCCAGGGCGGCATTGCTGACCAGGAGTCGCCGATCGACATTTCGAATCTGGTTCTGGTCTGCTCCGTCGTGCGGCGCGGCAAAGGTCGGCTACAAGATGCAGGGCGATACGCGGCAGCGGGTTTGCAAGAAGTGCGGGCAGGAGCTGCCCACGAAAAAATAGGGGTCAGGTTTCAGGTGTCAGGGATCAGAATTCGTGCTGGTGGTAAACACGCACGAATAACTGAAAGCTGATTCAGGGTTTGAAGGCCGAAATGGGAACGGCGCGAAGCGCGATTGCCCGGACGGCCAGTCCCCTTCCGAAACGGTAAACGGTCGCCGCGGCGGCCAATCCGAGACCGGGAGAAAGTGAGAAGAGAGATGGCGGCAAGGTTGAAAGAGAAGTACCACAAGGAGATCAAGCAGGCGCTGCAAAAGGAGCTGGGGCTTGAGAATCCCATGGCGGTGCCGAAGCTGGAAAAGATCGTGATCAACATGGGCCTGGGCGAAGCCACGCAGAATAACAAGCTGCTGGACCCGTTGGTGGCCGACTTGACCCACATCGCCGGCCAGAAGCCGGTGACCACGAAGGCGAAGAAATCGATTGCGGCCTTCCATGTGCGCGCCGGCATGAATATCGGCGCCATGGTGACGCTGCGCTCCGATCGTGCTTATGAATTTCTCGATCGTCTGATCTCGATTGCATTGCCGCGCGTGCGCGACTTTCGCGGTGTTTCGACGAAGAGTTTTGACGGGCGCGGCAACTACACGCTCGGCCTGCGCGACCAGCTGATCTTCCCCGAGATCGACTACTCGAAGGTGGAAAAGCTGAAAGGCATGAACATCACCATCGTGACCACGGCGAAGGACGACAACCAGGCGCGGGCGCTGCTCAAGCACTTTGGCATGCCCTTCCGCCAGGGAGCGTAAGAACAGCCGGTAGCTCGTAGCCGGTAGCCAGTAGCTTCGTTCCGGCTTGAACGATGGACGACTGAATGATTTGACCTCGGCTCAGTGAATGAGCTGAGCAACGAGAAGAGCTGGAAAGCTACAGGCTACAAGCTACTGGCTACTGGCTGAAGTTAAGAGGTTTTATGGCAACCACTGCAAAGAGAGTAAAGGACGCGCGGAAGCCGAAGTTTTCCAGCCGCAAGCACAATCGCTGCCAACTGTGCGGACGGCCAAGGGCTTTTCTGCGCAAGTTCGGCGTATGCCGTTTGTGTTTCCGTTCGCTGGCGCTGAAGGGCGAGATTCCGGGCGTCAACAAGTCGAGCTGGTAGAAAAACAGGGGTCAGGTTTCAGGGTTCAGGGTTCAGTTCAAGCTGCGTACAGCACGATCAACTGACACCTGAAACCCGACACCTGAAACCTGGAACAACATTCCCGCAGGTTTCCGCCACGGCGGACGAACGGGGAATGAAGGAGAAGGAATGAGTCTGACGGATCCAGTAGCAGATTTCCTGGCGCGCATTCGCAATGCCATCCGGGCGCGTCATCAGAAGCTGGATGTACCGGCTTCGAAGCTGAAGACCGAGATTGCCCGCATCCTGAAGGAAGAGGGCTATATCTCGAACTACAAGGTGCAGGAAGAGGAAGGCAAGCAGGTGCTGCGCGTGTATCTGAAGTACGGCAGCACGGAAGCGGCCATCCGCGACCTAGCGCGCATTTCGCGCCCCGGCTGCCGCGTGTATATCGGACGCGATGAGATCAAGCGCGTGCAGGGCGGCCTTGGCATCTCGATTATGACCACGCCCAAGGGTGTGATGACTGGCCGCCAGGCGCGCCGCGAGGGCGTGGGCGGGGAAGTGCTGTGCGAAGTGTGGTAAGAGACAGCTTCTAGCTCCCAGCCTCTAGCTTCTAGCCTTTTCGTGCTGGAGCGAGGAATGAGGCAATAGCGAGATGGAGCTAGCAGCTGGAAGCTGCTTTTCGGGCTGCAGTGGAACGAAGGCGCGTTGTAACTGATCACTGAAAACCGATCACTGACAACCGGCTTTTAGGGACTCGCAAGCCAAGAAGGATTTTTGAGAATGTCGCGTATTGGAAAGAAGCCGATCCCGCTGCCAAAGGGAGTGACGTACAAAGTAAACGGCAACACCGTGCTGGTGGAAGGCCCTAAGGGCAAGGTTCCGGTGCTGCTGGCCGATGGCATTGCGCTAAGAACCCTGGGCATGAACCTGGAGGTCGAGCGCTCGGGCGACGACAAGGCTGCACTGCACGGGTTAACTCGCGCCCTGATGAATAACGCCGTCGAGGGCGTGACCAAGGGATGGACCAGGGAACTGGACATCGTGGGCATCGGCTACCGCGCGGAGATGAAGGGCAAGGGCACGGTTGTGTTCACGCTGGGCTACTCGCACCCCATCGAGTTTCCGCTGCCGGCGGGCATTGAAGTGAGTGTCGATCCCAAGCAGACGCACCTGACGGTGAGCGGCGTCGACCGGCAGAAGGTGGGCCAGGTAGCCGCCGATATGCGCTCGCTGCGCAAGCCCGACCCCTACAAGAACAAGGGCGTGCGCTACACGAACGAGCGGTTGAAGAAGAAGGCCGGTAAGACCGGAGCGAAGTAAAGCAGTGTGTCAGGGGCCAGGTTTCAGGTGTCAGCGGGTCGTGCGGGTAATCGCTGCTTCAACTGAAACCTGACACCTGAAACCTCGCAACATCCGAACGGGGCCGCGGGGCGGTTCCGCCGATAGGTGAGAGAAGACATGATTACGCAGTTCAAGAGAAACGAGATTCGCCAGCGCATCCACACGCGCATCCGCGAGAAGATGTCGGGGACGGCCCAGCGGCCGCGCCTGAACGTGTACCGCTCGCTGAACCATATTTACGCGCAGGTGATCGACGACCAGAAGGGCGAGACGCTGGTTTCGGCGTCGACCATCGAGGTGAAGTCGAAGACTGGCGGCAATGTGGCGGCGGCCAAGGAGATCGGCAAGTCGATTGCGGAGAAGGCCGTGGCCAAGGGCATCAAGCAGGTGGTTTTCGATCGCGGCGGTTATCTGTATCACGGCCGCGTGAAGGCGCTCGCCGATGCGGCGCGCGAGGCGGGGCTGGAGTTTTGAAAGCAGCTATTAGCTTTTAGCCGTTAGCTATTAGCTCCATCGTGCGAAGTTGACGGCGTTCAATTCGGCAGGAAGAAGCTAAGAGCTAAAAGCTAACAGCTAAAGGCTCAGAGAAGAGACAAAGGCAATGACGATGTTGACAAAGAAACTCGATGCCAACCAGTACAACCTGAAGGATCAGGTGGTGGCCATCAATCGCGTCACCAAAGTGGTGAAGGGCGGCAAGAACATGTCGTTCGCCGCGCTGGTGGTGGTGGGCGACGCCGGTTCAGGCGTGGTGGGCTACGGATCGGGCAAGGCCAAGGAAGTTCCCCAGGCCATTCGCAAGGGAATCGAATCGGCCAAGAAGAACCTGGTGAAGGTGAACCTGACCGAGACCACGATTCCGCACCAGGTCCTCGGCCGCTTCGGCTCGGGCCAGGTGCTGCTGAAGCCGGCGCCGGAAGGCACGGGCGTGATTGCCGGCGGCGCGGTGCGCGCGGTCATGACCTCGGCCGGCGTGCAGAACGTGCTCACCAAGAGCATCGGCTCGCCGAACCCGCACAACGTGATCAAGGCGACCTTCGACGCGCTTGCGCAGTTGCGCGACCGGGCTGCGGTGGCCACGATGCGCGGCAAACAGGTGGAGGAACTCTGATGCCGGCACTGAAAAAGATTCGCATTCAGTATTACCGTTCGGCCATCTGCACGCCCACCAAGCACAAGCTGGTGGTAAAGGGCCTGGGCTTTACGCGCCTCAACCAGATTGTGGAGCGCGAAGACACCGCGTCGGTGCGGGGCATGGTGAAGGCCGTGCCGCATTTGGTGAGGATTGTGGAGAGATAGCTCGTAGCCTGTAGCCGGTAGCTCGTAGCTTTTGCTACCTGCTGCTGGCTACAGGCTACTGGCTTTCAAAACGCGAGTCGGATGGATTAACAAGACCAACCGGCGTTCTAGCGAGGAGAACATGGCAAAGAATCTATCGAATTTGCGCGCGCCCAGGAATGCAAACACCGGGCGCAAGCGCGTGGGCCGGGGCATGGGATCCGGCATGGGCAAGACTTCGACCCGAGGCCACAAGGGCCAGGGATCGCGTTCCGGCTCGAGCCTGATGCGCGGCTTTGAAGGCGGCCAGATGCCGCTGCACCGCCGCCTGCCTAAGCGCGGATTCACGAATATCTTCCGCACCGAATACACGATTGTGAACCTGGATCGTATTGCGGAGCTGGGCGTGGCCGAACTTGCGCTCGACGATTTCAGCAGGCTGGGCCTTGCCGCCAGCAAACGTGCGTTGATTAAGGTTCTGGGTTCGGGCGAGCTCAAGAAAGCCATCACCATTCACGCCCATAAGTTTTCAAAGTCCGCCACGGAGAAGATCGAAAAGGCGGGCGGCAAGGCCGTGGTAGTAGGCGGCGAGACAGCGCCGGCAAAGGCGTAAAAGGCAGCTTTCAGCCGTCAGCTATCAGCTTTTCGGGCCGGGGCGAGCGTTTTGCACGAACCCAAAAGGCTAAAAGTTGACAGCGAACGGTTTACAGCTGTTCTCCTGTGACGTAACGCACGTCCGCGGTTCCCCCGGTTCGGTAGTCTAAAAGCACCAGGGAGGCCGGCGAACGGGAACGAAGCAAGGAAGTACGACCAAGGTACGATTTGACCGGCGCAATCTTGGCGCCTGAAGCGGATCACCCGACATGTTTGAGAAATTCCTCAATATCTTCCGGATTCCCGACCTTCGCAAGAGAGTATTCTTCACTGCGGGCATTTTGGCCGTCTACCGTCTAGGCGCGTGGATTCCCACGCCTGGCGTGAATACCACACAACTGGAACTGATGTTCAACCAGCAGAACGGCAGCATGTTCGGGCTGATGGACCTGTTCAGCGGCGGCACGCTGCGCCGCATGACGATCTTCGCCTTGGGCATCATGCCCTACATCACGGCATCGATCATCTTCCAGCTTTTGACCGTCGTCTATGAACCGCTGGCGCGTATTCAAAAGGAAGGCGAACTGGGCCGGCGCAAGATTACGCAGTGGACGCGTTACCTGACCGTGATTCTGGGCGCGCTACAGTCGATCGGCATCGCGGCCATTCTTACCAAGCAGGGATTTGTGCTGCATCCCGGTCTTCGCTTCGATCTGCTATGTGTGATCACCCTGACGACGGGCACCGCATTCATCATGTGGCTGGGCGAACAGATTACCGATCGCGGTGTCGGCAACGGCATGAGCCTGCTGATCTTCGCCGGCATTGTCGCCGGCCTGCCGCGCGGCATCCTGGGACTGGCGCAGAAGGTGCAGACCGATGCGTGGGGATCTTTGAGCCTCGTCGTCGTGGCCCTGCTGGTGGTCGGTATGGCCGCAGTCGTCGCCTTCATCGTTTTTGTGGAGCGCGCCGAGCGCCGCATTCCTATCCAGAGCGCGCGCCGCATTGTGGGCCGCCGCATGATGGGCGGACAGTCGAGCCATCTCCCGCTGAAGGTGAACTCCGGCGGCGTGATGCCCATCATCTTCGCCAGTTCCATTCTTTCGGCTCCCCTGCTCTTCGGCCAGGTGGAGTGGGTGCAGAAAAGCCCGTTCCTGCAGCCGATTATTCAGGCGCTCACGCCGGGCTATCCCTGGTACGAACTGCTGAACGTTCTGGCTATCATCTTCTTCGCGTATTTCTACGTGTCGATCGTGATGCGCCCCGACGACATTGCCGACAACTTCCGCAAGTCCGGATCGTTCATCCCCGGCATCCGGCCCGGCAAGCGCACTTCGGACTTTATCAACGACATCCTCACGCGCATTACGCTCGTGGGCGCGCTCTATCTGATCGTTGTCCAGATGATCCCCACTTTCCTCATCTCGGGCATCCGCTTCGACAAGATTTGGCTTATCGGGAGGTTTTTCGAGAATCTTCCTAACTGGATGATTCACGGAATGAACGTAAACTTCTACTTTGGCGGCACCTCGCTCCTCATCGTTGTGGGTGTGGCCATGGATACCGTTAACCAGATCGAATCGCAGCTCATCATGCGTCACTATGATGGCTTTTCCCCGCGCTCCGGTCGCATCCGCGGAAGGAAAACCTGGTAATGTCATCTTCAGTTTCATCTGAGGTTGCAATGGAAAGCGGCCGGGATACGGAAACCACAACCGTACCCGGCCCGATTCTTTTGTTGGGTGCTCCGGGCGTGGGCAAGGGAACCCAGGCCAAGGAGCTCGTTAAGATCTGGAACATCCCGCAGATTTCCACAGGCGACCTGCTGCGGGGTAACGTAGCCAAGGGGACGCCGCTGGGCAAGGTAGCCAGGGAGATTATGGGCCGGGGCGAGCTGGTGCCCGATTCTCTGGTCAACGAGATGGTGGCTCTTCGGCTGCTGGAGCCGGATACGGCCCACGGATACATCCTGGATGGCTTCCCGCGGACGCTGGGGCAGGCCGACTGGCTGGATGGCCGGCTGCAGGCGCAACCCGAATCCTTGCCGGTCGTTGCGGTCAGCATCCAAGTGAACTATAATCAATTATTGCGCCGCATTACGGGGCGCCGGAATTGTCCTGTCTGCCAGAGCATCTACAACATCTATATGAATCCGCCGAAGGTGGATGGCATTTGCGATGTTGAGGGTGCGGCGCTGACCCAGCGAGCCGATGACACGGAAGAGGTTTTCAAGGAGCGCATGCGCGCTTACTCGGCCCTCACCGCGCCTGTTGTCGATCACTACCGGGTACTGGGACGATTTGCGGAAGTGGATGGAGACCGGCCGATCGCTGCGATCGCAACCGGAATTGTTGCCGCCGTCGAAGGGTTGCGCCAGAAAGCGTAGCCATCGGGCGGTTTGTGCGTGTGAATGATAGTTGTCAGTGATCAGTGGACAGTGATCAGTTGTTGAGTGCTGCAATGCAGGTGTCAACTTCGGCTCGGCCCCTGAAACGGCAACCAACAATCGAAAGATTGACGTCGGATGAATCGGTTGGCAGCCGCACGATGAAGCTGACCGCTGATCACTGACAACTGAGAACTGGATTCGTGGCTGTTGTACTGAAGTCGTCCCAGGAGATCGAGAAGATGCGCCGCGCCGGGCAGGTTGTCCGGGAGGTGCTCGAGTTGGTCCGCAGCAAGGTGAAGCCGGGCGCGACCACTTTCGATCTTGAAAAAGCCGCCGAAGCGCGGTTGAAGGAACTGGGCGTGAAGGCGGCATTCAAGGGATATCACGGTTTTCCCTGCGTGCTGTGCACCTCGGTCAACAGCGAAGTGGTGCACGGAATTCCCTCACCGAAGCGGGTCCTGAAAGAAGGGGACATCGTTTCGGTGGACTTTGGCGTAGTGGTCGATGGCTACTACGGCGACGCGGCGATCACGGTGCCGGTAGGCGCGATTGACGAAAAGGCCGCACGCCTCTTGAAGGCGACCGAAGAGTCGCTCAAGGCTGGCATTGCGGCAGTTCGGCCGGGGGCGACCCTCGGCGATGTGGGAGCCGCGGTGCAAAAGGTAGTCGAGGGCCAGGGATTTTCCGTGGTGCGCGATTTCGTCGGCCACGGCATCGGAGTGAACATGCACGAAGACCCGCAGGTGCCGAACTTTGGCGAAGCGGGCCACGGCATGAAGTTGAAGGTGGGCATGGTGATTGCCATCGAGCCCATGGTGAACGCCGGCAGGCCGGATGTGAAGGTGCTCGACGACGGCTGGACGGCAGTGGCGGCAGATGGCAGCATGAGCGCTCATTTTGAGCACACGGTTGCGGTAACTGCAACCGGTGCGAGGATTTTGACGGAGTAAGACAGCCTGTAGCTCATAGCCGGTAGCTTGTAGCTAATGGCTACTGGCTCCAGGCTACAAGCTCTTAATTTGAGCCGGGAATTTTGACTCGGCACAGCAGCCGGCGGATGAGAGCGGCCGGAAGAATTGGACACTGATTGTCAAAGGAAGACGCGATTGAGGTGATGGCAACCGTCCTTGAGACGTTGCCCAACGCCATGTTCAAGGTCAAGCTCGAGAATAACCACGAGGTCTTGGCTCATGTCTCGGGGCGGATGCGCAAGAATTTCATCCGGATTTTGCCCGGCGACCGCGTGGCCGTAGAGCTAAGCCCATACGACCTGAATCGCGGCCGCATTGTGTACCGGTACAAGTAATAGCCAGTAGCTTGTGGCCGGTAGCCAGTAGCTGAATTCGCAAGCTACAGGCTACGAGCTACTGGCTACAGGCTCAAAACAAGATTTCGCGCCTGAGTTTTGTGCGCAGAGAAGGGTAACAACAGCAATGAA
This sequence comes from uncultured Acidobacteriota bacterium, assembly GCA_963745965.1. GTDB lineage: Bacteria > Acidobacteriota > Terriglobia > Terriglobales > Acidobacteriaceae > Telmatobacter. The sequence continues at coordinate 336,031 of CAVUZC010000006.1, read as the reverse complement.
GGTCCGGGCATCGGTTAAGAAGATTTGCGTCAAGTGCAAGGTGATTACTCGCCAGGGCGTGGTACGCGTGATCTGCGAGAATCCCAAGCACAAGCAGCGCCAGGGATAAGCAAGACTGGCAAGGAATGGAGACTTCCAAGCGAGGTGTCAGGTTCCAGGTTTCAGGGTTCAGAAGATGAAACGTCGCAATGGCGGGTAAGTAACTGACCCCTGGCCCCTGAAACCTGACACCTGACAAGAGGCTAGTTAGCCGGAGTCAAGGCTTGCGATGAACCTCTCAGAAGAACTCCGAATCACCCGTGCGAACCGGTTAAGGCCGGAGGCACATAACCTGAAGCAGCAGAGGAAACAGAATGGCACGTATTGCTGGCGTCGATCTGCCCCGCAACAAGCAGGCACGGATCGCGCTCACTTACATCTTTGGCATCGGCCAGCCTCGCGCGCGCAGAATTCTGGAGAAGGCGAACGTTGACGCGTTCAAGAAGATCCAGGACCTGGGCGAAGAAGAGGTCAACCGCATCCGCCAGGTGATCGAGGACGAAGGAGACGTCGAAGGCGACCTGCGCAAAGACGTCTCGATGCACATCAAGCGCCTCATCGATATCCAGAGCTATCGCGGCCTGCGCCACAGGAAGTCTCTCCCCGTTCGCGGCCAGCGCACCCACACCAATGCCCGCACTCGCAAGGGCCCGCGTAAGGGCACGATTGCCGGCAAGAAGAAAGCGACGGCGAAGACCTAATGGCGAAACCAGAACAGAAGGCCGAAACCGGCAAAAAGGGCAAAACCAAAAAGTTCAAGAAACGCGAGCGCAAGAATGTGCCGTTCGGAGTTGCGCACATTCAGGCCTCGTTCAACAACACCATCGTCACCATCACCGACCCGATGGGCAACACGCTGAGCTGGAAGAGTTCGGGCTCGCTGGGATTCCGCGGTTCGCGCAAGGGCACGCCCTTCGCGGCGCAGCAGGCGGCGTCGAACGCTGCCGGCATGGCGCGCGATCACGGCGTGCGTGCGGTGGAAGTACGGGTCGCAGGTCCGGGTTCGGGCCGTGAGTCGGCCATCCGCGCGCTGGCTGCCGCGGGCATCGAGGTCAAGACCATTCGCGACGTGACGCCGGTGCCGCACAACGGCTGCCGTCCGCCAAAACGGCGCAGAGTGTAGAAAGCAGCCTGTAGCTCGTAGCCTGTAGCTTGTAGCTGCGGTTTCGAACTGCCGGCTTATCGAATAACCGGGCCGGGACGACACGTCCCATGCAGCAGACAGAGTCTGTACGATCTGTCTTCGAGTTTGAGTGAGTAGCTACCGGCTACAAGCTACAGGCTCCAAGCTGCTTTACGCGTAAACCGGCCGACATCCGAAGTCAGGAGAAGAAATGGCACGTTATACCGGAGCAGTATGTCGCCTTTGCCGTCGCGAAGGCACCAAGTTATTCCTCAAGGGCACCAAGTGCACCTCGGACCGTTGCCCGATCGAGAAGCGCAACTTTCCGCCGGGGCAGCATGGCAAAGACCGCAAGGCCAAGATCGTGGGCTACGGCCTGCAGCTGCATGAGAAGCAGAAGGCCAAGCGCATGTACTTCACGCTCGAGGGCCAGTTCCGCGAGTACTACGAGAAGGCCAACCGCGCGCAGGGCGTCACCGGCGAACTGCTGATCCAGCAGCTCGAACGGCGCCTCGATAACGTGGCCTTCCGGCTGGGCTTTGCGATTTCGCGCCGTCAGGCACGGCAGGTCGTCCGCCACGGCCATGTGACCGTGAACGGCAGGAAGGTTAACATTCCTTCCTACCAGGTGAGCGTGGGCGACGAGATCGCGGTGCGCGATTACGCGAAGAAGCACGTGATTATCGAGCAGGGCACGCAGTATGCGGCGCAGAACCCCGTGCCGTCGTGGCTCGAAGCGAACTTTGAAAACATGTCCGGGCGCGTACTGCAATTGCCCAAGCGCGCGGACGTCAACCTGCCGATCAACGAGCAGTTGATCGTCGAACTGTACTCGAAGTAACAGCTTGGAGCTTGTAGCCAGTAGCCTGTAGCTTGCACATCAAAAGCTACTGGCTGCGAGCTACCGGCTACCGGCTGCATTTCAACCAAAGGAGAACTTGCGCGGCCGCCGCAAAATGCATCGCGACGTACATGCCGCGCGGGAAAAGAGACGATTATGTTGTGGAGAGGATTCCAAAAACCGAAGCGCCTTGCAGTCGATGCCGAGACGCTTACCGACACGTTCGGAAAATTCAGCGCCCAGCCCTTTGAACGTGGCTTTGGCACCACCATCGGCAACGCCCTGCGCCGCACGCTGCTCAGCTCCATTGAAGGCGCTGCCGTCACCGCCGTCCGCATTGAGGGCGTGCTGCACGAGTTCCAGTCCATCACCGGCGTGGTCGAAGACGCGACCGACATCATTCTCAACCTCAAGCAGATTCCCTTCAAGCTCGCGGGCGAAGGCCCCAAGGCGCTCTATCTGCGCGCCGACCAGCCCGGCGTGGTCACCAGCGGCATGATCGAGGCCGACAGCGACGTCGAGATCCTCGATAAGAACGTCTATATCGCCACGCTCTCCGAAGGCGGCAAGCTTGACATGGAGATGCGCCTCAAGCGCGGCCGCGGCTACGTTTCGGCCGACAAGAACTTCGACGCCGACCTCGGGCTTGGATTCATTCCCGTCGATTCCGTGCACTCGCCGGTGCGCCGCGTCAATTACGTGGTTGACGCCGCCCGCCTCGGTCAGATCACCGACTTCGACAAGCTCACTCTCGAAGTGTGGACCAATGGAGCCGTGCTGCCCGCCGATGCCGTCGGCCTGGCCGCCAAGCTGCTCAAGGACCACATGAACATCTTCATCAACTTCGAGGAAGAGATCGAATCCGAAGCGCGCGGCGAAGAAGGCCGCGTCCTGCTCCGCAACGACAACCTCAACCGGAGCGTGGAAGAGCTGGAGCTTTCGGTTCGCAGCTATAACTGCCTCAAGAACGCGAACATTCAGACCATCGGCGAGCTGGTGCAGAAGACCGAAGCCGAGATGCTCAAGACCAAGAACTTCGGCCGCAAGAGCCTGAACGAGATCAAGGAAATCCTGGCGCAGATGGGCTTGTCGCTGGGCATGAAGATCGACGAGCAGGGCAACGCCGTGCCCGGACCCACCAGCATTCCGCCGCAGGCGGCGCTGGCGGCGGGCTTTGGCCGCTACGACGACGAAGAAGAGCCGCTCGACTCGGTGGATTTGCAACTGCCCACTGAGACGGAGAATTTTTAAGTACAGCCACTAGCTCCTAGCTTCTAGCCATTAGCTCTTCCTTGCGGAAATGGAAGTTATAACATTCCGTAACAAAGCTAGAGACTGGAAGGTAGGAGTTAGATGAAATTGGTAAGTCAAGATTCCGATGTTGGTAAGTCAAGATTTCATAGGCTACTCGGTTCTAGCTTTCCGGTGCGAGCACCACTTTGCCCCTTCAGCGGCAATTGAGCTAGAAGCTAGGAGCTAGAAGCTAGGAGCTAGAAGCTAGGAGCTAACAATGCGCCATCGCAATGCAGGATTCAAGCTCGGACGCAACACCAGTCATCGCAACGCGCTGTTGCGCAATCTGACTACGTCCGTTATCGAAGAAGATCGCGTGGAGACCACCGTGGCCAAGGCCAAGGCAGTGCGTCCCCACGTGGAAAAGATGATCACCCTGGGCAAGAAGGGCGATCTGCACTCGCGCCGGCAGGCGCACGCCTTCCTCCGTACCGACGACGCCGTCAAACGGCTCTTTGAGGTTGTGGCTCCGCGCTACGGCGATCGCCAGGGCGGCTATCTGCGCATCGTGCGCACCGGCTTTCAGCAGGGCGATGGCGCCGAGAAGGCGTTCATCGAATTGTTGGGCACCGAAAAGCAGCTCGAAGTGAAGCGCCAGAAGCGCGCCGACGTCAAGGCCAAGAAGCGCGCCGAGCTCGAAAAGCAGCTCGAAGAGCAGAAGGCGGAAGGCCAGGAGCCCGACTCCGAAGGCGGCGAACAGGCCGCGTAGGACTCACCGTCGAGGCGGACTCCAGTCGGAATGCATTGTTAAACTAGCAACGCGGGCACACCCCATCTGGGATGTGCCCGCGTTCCATTTTCAGTTCGGACTTTGGTGGAGATGTAAGACCTGACGCGCAAAAGCAAAGGACGGATCGAGGAAATCTCAATCCGTCCTGCTGTTCCTATCGATCCTGTAAACGCCAGAATTCGCGGCTTGATCTACTACGCCTTCAATGCCTGCCTGCGCCAGAGAAGCCCAAAGACGCCAAGTCCGGTCAGGAGCAAAGGCATGGTGGGCAGTTCGGGAGTGGCGAGTGAAACCGCATCGATTTCGTTGCCATAACTCGGAAGGCCATCCGTGACAATAGACTGGAAGCTCAGAGTCTCGGTCGTGGCATCGGCAGTGACATAAAAGGAATTTAAATTCCAAATCAGGGTGCCGTTGCTGCCGGCGTAGGTGTCCACATCCGTGGTGACCAGGTTTCCGCCAAACAACACGTTCATCTCCTGCGGACCGGAGCCCGGACGATCGCCATAGGCCCAGCTCAGAATATAGGTCTGTCCCACAACCAGCCCTGAAACGTCCTGGGAAACTGTGTCGAAGGTGTTTGCATTCACTTCCATGCTCTGCGTGCTTTGGTAAGCAGGTCCGTCCAGGACGCCGCTGGCATCGATCTCGATGAGGCCGTCGCCTGCGGAATTGTACCAGCCCGGCACATTGCCGTTGGTGAATGAACCGTAGCCGCCGTTTACATTTGGCGACTCAAAGTTACCGTTGACAATGAGGTTGTCAGCATGGATTTGTGCAGATCCGCACCAGATCAGCAACGATATCGCGGGGAAAAAGACTTTCAGGCTCTTCATTTTGGGTCCTTTCAGGGAAATCAATAATGATGGGCCCTGTTTCATTAGTCTACAAACCGGCGAGGTTTCAACCATAAATCTTTAGTTACATCTAGGGTCACATCGCGCTAGGTTACCACAGCCCAGCCGCGAAGCGGCCGCTATTCGACATGATAATTAGGCGCTTCGCGCGTGATGATCACGTCGTGGACGTGGCTCTCGCGCAATCCGGCGCCGGAGATGCGCACGAAACAGGCCTTTTCCTGCAACTCCTGAATGGTTCCGCAACCCAGGTAGCCCATGCCCGAGCGGAGCCCGCCCACAAGTTGATAAACCATGGCTTCGAGCGGCCCACGATAGGGCACGCGCCCCTCAATGCCTTCGGGAACGAATTTGGCCAGGCGGTTTTCATTGCCGCGCTCGCGCTGCACCACGTCTGTAGTCGATTTTTCTTGAGCCGCCAGATCGGACGAACCCTGAAAGTAGCGTTCGCCCCCGCCCAGACTCATCGCCGTGAGCGAACCCATGCCGCGATAAGTTTTGAAGCTGCGGCCCTGGTAGAGCACGATTTCGCCGGGGCTCTCGTCAACGCCCGCGAAGAGCGAGCCGATCATCACCGAGCTCGCGCCCGCGGCAATGGCCTTGGTCACCTCGCCTGAGTACTTGATGCCGCCGTCGGCGATCACCGGGATGCCCCGCTTGTGCGCGGCGCGAAACGCCTCGGCAATCGCAGTAACCTGCGGCATGCCCGCGCCGGTCACCACGCGCGTGGTGCAGATCGACCCCGGACCGAAGCCCACCTTTACCGCATCGGCTCCGGCGTCAATCAGCGCCATGGCGCCGTCGTAGGTGGCCACGTTCCCGGCCAGCAGCGCCACGTCGCCAAAGCGCTTCTTTACTTCGCTCACCGCTTCGAGCACGCGCGAGGAGTGGCCGTGCGCCGAGTCGATGGCCAGCACGTCTGCGCGATTGCGCACCAGCTCGGCAGCGCGCTCCATAAAGTCGCCGGTAGCGCCGATGGCTGCGCCCACGCGCAGCCGCCCCTGATCGTCCTTGCTGGCGTTGGGATACTTCAGTTTCTTCTGGATGTCCTTGACCGTGATCAGGCCCTTCAGTTCGTATTGGTCGTTCACCACCAGCAGTTTTTCCACGCGGTGCTTATGCAGGATAAGCTCGGCCTCTTCGAGCGTGGTTCCCACAGCCACGGTGATCAAGTCATCCTTGGTCATCACGTCGCCCACGGGAATATCGGTGCGCGTCTCGAAGCGCAGATCGCGATTGGTGAGGATGCCGACGAGGCGCTTGCCCTGCGTAACAGGCACGCCTGAGATGCGGTAGCGGCGCATGATATTGAGCGCGTCGCCGATGGTCTTCTCCGGGCCGATCGTCACCGGATCGACGATCATGCCGCTCTCCGACCGCTTCACCTTGTCGATTTCGCCCGCCTGGTCGGCAATCGAGAGATTGCGGTGCACGATGCCGATGCCGCCCTGCTGCGCCATGGCGATGGCCATGCGCGACTCCGTCACCGTATCCATCGCCGACGAAATCAGCGGCGTGTTGAGGGTGATTTTTGCGGTCAACTGGGTTTGTGTGCTCACCTGGACCGGCACAACTTCGCTGTAGGCGGGCACCAGCAGGACATCGTCGAACGTAAGCGCTTCAGTAAGATTTTCGGCCAGCATAATGTGTGAATGCTCCTGGCGGACCAGGGACTCGGGTTCCCGGCTGCGAGGAGCTTCACACTATTGTAGCGGAGGGGGCGACGGGGTTTAAGCGTAGACGGTTTGACGACAGAATACAAATAGACGTATTTTTGTATACGTGATCGAATTCGTACGTCCGCTTGTGTGGGTCGGCTCCAGCCGGAGGGACCTACAGACATTTCCCCGCGAAGTGAGGCGCGAAATTGGAGCGGCGTTGTACGCTGCGCAGCAAGGTGAGATTGATCCGGCAGCTAAGCCGCTGAAGGGCTTCGGGGGAGCGTCAGTGCTCGAGATTGTGGCGCGGGACGAAGGCGGTGCGTGGCGCGCGGTTTACACGGTCCGCTACCAAGAGGCAGTTTACGTGTTGCACGCCTTCCAGAAGAAATCGAAACGCGGCATCGCTACTCCTAAAGAGGAGATCGAACGCATCAAGCGCCGCCTGGCTGAAGCCGCAAGAACGCATAGAGAGGGGCAGAACTAGCATGACGGCGAAAGTGAAAAGCGCCATTAAGGTAGAAAAAAGCAGCGGAAACGTCTTTGCCGATCTTGGCCTTCCTCGCCCGGAACAGGAACTGTTGAAGGCCAGATTGGCGCTGGAGATTTATCGCATCGTTCGCAAACGCGGCCTGACACAAACCGAAGCGGGGAGAGTCCTCGGCATCAAGCAGCCGCACGTCTCGTCGCTGATGCGCAATCGCGCGGGCTCCTTCTCGGTCGAGCGCCTCATGGATTTCCTCACCGCTCTCGGCCAGGACGTGGAGATCAGCGTGAAGCCGGCGCGCGGACGGCAAGGGGAAGTTTCACTTGTGGCGTGATGCGGCGCGAGCCTATCACCTGTCATTGTATGCAGGAGCGGGAGGGCGTGCGGCTGCGCGTAGTGGCGTTAGGCCGAGGTGCTTTACCATGTCTCAAAATCGAGGTATGGGGTCGCCCGGCTAACTGTTGATTCATTCGATTAGGTGATTGGCGAAAGCTTCCAGTCGTAGACTGCGCTCCCGAAGAAATGGATCATAGTCGTCGTTGAATAGGCCAATCGGACAAAGGGCTGAATCTAACACACCTTGGATTTCATGTGGCATCTTGGCGCGATACAGGCTTGGTGCTACGCCGCCTAGGGCGACGTTATCTGCCTTTGAAAGGAAGGCAAAGTTAGCGAGAGCCGCCTGCTTCGCGGCATCGATTGCATGTTCAGTAAGAAACGCTCTGGGATATAAGTGATGAAATTCGCTCCGGTTGTAGTCGCGAAGCACCTCAGCAAGCGCGACCGGTTGGCCAGATATAAAATTCAATGGTCGATTTTGAGCCAGCATCAGGACAAACGTCTTCGTATTCACTGTATTTGTCCGAAATACATTCTGAACAAAGAAATCAGCAGTGACCAAAACCGGGAAGTCGCCGAGAGTATTGGGACGCCCGCTCTTTAATTGCGTCATGGCACCTATATCGTCCTTCAAGTTACGAAGAACGCCGCTACTAAATCGACGCGAGAAACAGGACCGCCAGAACCATCGAATGAGCCTCTGTCGCTGTGCATCGCTCATCCGCACATGCTCTTCACGCGGATATGCAAAAAAGACCGACAAAGGGACCAAAAGCGTTGAGAATGGGAGGTTATCTAAGGCTTGTACTTGGAAGTTCGTTTTGATAAAGTCGATGGCCCCCTTCAACCCGTTCACGACTTCCTCAAAGCGAGCGCGCACTTCGTTACCGCGAAGGCCGACAAGCGTTGTTGGAGAAGCATCACCGGCTAATACAGCGGCACAGCATCGTAATATTAGATCGGAATCTTCCCCGACGCCCGCGAAGCCGAATCGGGAAAGCTCATCGCGGAGATCGTCGAATTCCTGCTGTAAGTCGAATTCTTCGCTCCAAGTCCATGCAGTCAGAAGCTGTAGCGTATCTAATGGAACTCCAGTTCGGTTGATGCGCGCGAAAACTATTGCTACCCGGGCTCGGTCTTCTGTCGTCAGCAGCTGATATGGGATGCGCGCTTCTTTGAAACGAGCTTGCATTTCATCGATGCGAATAATATCTGCGTCACTGAACTGCTCCGTTGCACGGCGGTAGGGTATAGAGTTAAACAGCGTCTGAAGAGGAAAATGCCGCCGCTGGTCTACCTCCGCGCGTGCGAGCGCAACGAATTGAGACTCCTGCGCGTGGATGTCGGCCCCTAAGTCAAAGTAGATCCCTTCCCATGGGATCGAAAGGTCTGCCTCGATCTCCACTTGAAATACTCCGAATAACGAGGTCAGGCGTTGCTGTCCATCAAGTACGTAATCAATGGGGTAGTCCGGATTTCGATCCGGAAGCCGGAAGGGTCCAAGGCTACGTTCATGACGGAGCTGCTCGCGTGTTCGCCAAAGGAGCAGGGAGCCAAATGGATATTGCTTATAAACACTATCCATGAGAAAGGCGACTTGGTCTGGGTCCCAAATGAATCCGCGCTGGAAGGCAGGAATGCGAATTTGTCCTCGCGGCACGAGATCAAGAATCTCGCGAATTGTTAAGTCGGCCATCTGAGCCCCCTAAACGCCATTGATGCTATCACTTCTTCAGCGGCTTCCTCGCAAAGTAATACAGCGAATACGCCAGCAGCGCGAAGGCGACGACCGAAACGCCGGTGTGGCTGAGGAAGGTGTGCGGGAAATTGAGGATGTCGCCTTTGCCGGTAGTGGCTTCGTAGGCTTTGAGGGCCACGCCGATCAGACCCACGATTCCCCCGGCGGCGATCAATCCCGATGCGTAGAGCGACCCCGGCGAGATCTCGCTCTCGGCTTCCGCCGCGCCGCTGCGCTTCGCGGCAAGATCGACGAGCAGGCGCACCATGCCTCCCACAAAAATCGGCAGAGTCGTGGCAATCGGTAGATACGCTCCCACCGCGAAGGGCAGCGAGCGGATGCCGAGCAGCTCCACCGCGACGACGAGAAAGACGCCGATCAGCACCAATCCCCAAGGCAGCTTGCGTGTGAGAATGCCGTTGATGACCGTGGCCATGAGCCGCGCTTGCGGGGCCGGAGCCGCTGCGCTGCCGATGCCCTGAATCCAATGCACCTCGATGCGGCCGGTCGAGGGCGAATAAAGATATTTCCCGTCCTGCAGCTCGGTCGATCCGATGGCATTCAGCAGACGGTACTCGGACTTCGGATGAACTGCGACCGAGCCGTCCGTATTTTTCACGCGAATCTGGCTGGGCAGATGCGAGTTGTCGGTTTGGATGGAAACGCCGGGATGCGGAGCGTTCAGGTTCCAGGGCTGCGATGCGGCATCGAACTCCTGCAAGCCGGTGTTCATTAGATTCAGCGTGAACCCGATGACGATGGTGGACACAACCACGCCAATCATCAACGCGATCTGCTGCAGGCGCGGCGTGGAGCCCACGATGTAACCGGTCTTCAGGTCCTGCGAGGTGTCGCCGGAGTTGGAGGCGGCGATGCAGACCACGCCGCCGATGGTGATGGCGAGCGCGCCGAAGGCCGGGGCGGTCCAACCCTGGAAGAGAAAGATGGCTGCTGTGGCCATGAGCGTGGCAATGGTCATACCGGAAACCGGGCTTGCCGAAGAGCCAACCAGGCCGACGATGCGCGAGCTGACGGTGACGAAGAGAAATCCGAAGACCACGACCAGAAGCGACGCGATGAGATTCGCGACCCAGCCCACTTGCGCTCCGGGCACCGGCTTGAATTCGAGGAACACGAACATTAAGGCGGCACACAACAGCGAGCCCACAATCACCACGCGCATCGAAAGATCGTTCTCCGTGCGAACGGGTTTGACCTGCGCAGCGGTGCCGGGGCGCATGGTTTTCAATCCCGCGGTGAGCGCATTCGCGATGGTCGGCAGCGTTTTGATGAGCGTGATGACGCCTGCCGCGGCCACTGCGCCCGCGCCCATCGGCTTGATATAGGTGGCCCAAAGGTCGCCGGGCCCCATCTGCGCGATCGGCGTCAAGCCGGGATAAATAGGATGGCCGATCTCCTTGCCGAAAAAATAAATGAGCGGCATGATCACGAGCCAGGAAAGCACGCCACCAGCGAAGATGACGCCCGCAACGCGCGGCCCGATGATGTAGCCCACACCTAAATATTCACTGGTGGCGTCGGCATTGATGGACGCGCCTTTCAGGACATGCTGCGGGCCGAAGTCGGGTTGATAGGACGGCTCCTCCGGCCACGCCGCGAAAAGATTGCCATTTTGGAAGAACGTGTAGAGGCCGCCCAGTCCGAGGCCGAGAAAAACGCGGCTGGCGAGCGAGCCGCCCTTCTCGCCAGCGATGAGCACATCGGCGCAGGCCGTGCCTTCGGGATACGGCAGGGTCGCGTGCTCCTGCACGATGAGCTGGCGGCGCAGCGGAATCATGAACAGCACGCCGATCCAGCCGCCGATCAGCGCCAGCATGAAGATGCGCGACTGTTCGAGATCGAAGCCAAGAAAAACCAGCGCGGGCAGCGTGAAGATGACTCCCGAAGCGATGGATTGGCCGGCGTTGCCTGTGGTCTGAACGATGTTGTTTTCGAGAATGGAGGAGCGGCCGAAGGCGCGCAGAATGCTGATGGAAAGCACCGCAATGGGAATCGAAGCGGCGACGGTGAGCCCGGCGCGCAGACCCACGTACACCGTGACCGCACCGAAGACCAGGCCGAAGAAAGAGCCGAGAAGGAGCGCGCGCAGCGTGAACTCGGGAGGGGCTTCTTCTGGCCGAACGAAGGATCGAAAGGCGGCGGGCTGCGTTTGAGACACAAAAGCCTCCGGAGGGCGAGCAAGTTCCTCGAGAAATGCCTGAAAAGGGAGTGTAGCAGCGCGAGGGGCTGCGCGTCACAGGAGAGCTGCGACGCAACTTGACGATGCCGCAGCCGCGGGGCCGGCCACGAGCCGACAGCAACCGGCTGCGGGCTGTTTCTCAGTATTTGGATTTGATGGTGTAGCTCACGCCCGTCGTGAACTGAAACGAATTGGGTTTCGTTGGTGGACTCGCAGCTGTCCCGATGAACGGCGCGTCGTTCAGGTAGGTGTCGATTGTGCCGACTGTGAACCCAAAATTCTTATAGGTCGGGAACGATACCGAGTCCGTTTCCGAAGCCGAGTAGGCGTTGGGCTGGTTGTATGCGGGAATATACAAGAGCGCCTGAGTGTAGGTGAGCAGCTTGAGTTTTAGAACGTAGTTCGCCGCAAACGTGGAGCCGATCAGATTCTGGTTCGCGATGCCCGATCCGGGGAAGAATCGCTGCCCCTCATACTGCACGGTGCCCGTCAGGTCCAACTGGTGTTTGGGCGACCTCATCGCCGTCCATCCAAATCCACCGCCATAAATCTGTTGTAATGCCAGGTCCTGCGCAAAGTTGTGATCGAAGCTCACCTGGCCCAGCGCGTAGACGCGCGAGGTGAAATATTCATCGCGCTCCGCCCCGAAGTGCGTGATCGCCGATTCCGTCACCACCGAGGGAACAGGAGTGAGTCCGCCGGTCCCTAGATAGCTGTAGGCCGGTTGCGTGATCTTGCCATACGACTCGTTGAAGCCGACGCTGGTCTTGTTGCGCGGGTCAAGCCAACTGACCGTGGGAACGGTCCGCACCAGGCCAACCGTGCCTGTAAAGGTGTACTGGTTTTCGGTCGCGGACACAATTGTTGCGCCAGCACTTGCCGATCCGTTCCAGCCTGCAAAAAAACTCGGCTCGTGATTCATCTGCTTGTCGAGCGCCGCGCTGTCCATGATGTAGAGAGCGCTTTTCTCCGGAATGACCAACGGCGCGGCTGCGTTGGCGGTGTGAACGTTGACTTCCTGGTTTTGGACGTCGAGCGTGCCAACCGGAATCTGCTGGTTGCGCTTCTTGCCGCGCGCTTTCACTCTCTGGTCGAAGACGCCGACGCTTTCCGTGATGTGCATCTCCTTAATCTTGTCCCAGCCCAGAGTAACGTCGCCCAGCGCATCGGTGTGGAACGTGACTTTGCCGGAGATTTCGCTCACGAACTTGCCGTGCAGAGTGTCGCCGTTGGTCAGGACGATCTCGTCGGGGGCTGGATTCGGTTCGGCCGGCTTGGCCTGGGCGGCGCACATCCCGGCCAGGCCAAGCGCGGCGGCGGGAACGACTGTGCGAATGAATCGACGAATCAAGGAGTCAGTTGTGTGCTGGGGGATGATGCTTTTCGACATGCAGGTCTCTCTCGGTGCGCAGGGATGGCCTTCTCTTATGCGATGCGACTTGGGAAGAAACGGGTTGCAGCGTCCAGAGCGTCTTTGCGGCAGCTGTCCTCCTGTTATCGTAGACTGATTCACAGGCTTTCGAACATATCTTGCCGGAGCTTGCCATGTCCAAGGCAGTTTCCTACGCTCAGTGGTTTCTGGAGTCTTATTGCATCGGCCTCAAATTGCGCTCGCTGCGCAACAGTAAACGGCTCACTCTATCCCGGCTGGCCGCGGAAACCGGGCTCTCCAGCGCGCTGCTCTCAAAGCTCGAAACCGATCGCATGATTCCCACTTTGCCTACGCTAGCCACCATCGCTCGCGTCTATGGCGTGGGCATGGATTACTTCTTCAACGAGCCCTCGCGCCACAAGCTTTCCGTCACGCGCAAAGTGCACATGCAGGGAAACGGCCGCGGCGCGGAGCCGATGAAAGTGACGCCGCTGAATTCCGAAGGAGAAGGATTCCGCCTGGTTGCACAGTTGGTTGAGTTCCCGCCGGGAGGGTCTACCGTGGCCGTGAACGCGTTCGACGAGACCGGCGCCGTGCTTTACGTGCTGGAAGGCCGATTGCGGCTCGATGCGGGGGCCATGCACGAGGTGCTCGAAACCGGCGATTGCGCCTGCATGGAGAGCGAGATGCCGCTGGCCTGGAGCGCTGCCGATAAGCATCGCTGCAGAGTGCTGGCCGTGCTGCCCAGCGCCGCGCGCACGTAGATCCGAGCCGGCACAGCGTCGGCAGCAGCAGATTGCTAATGCGCCGTCATGGCCGATTGTTCCAGCGCAATGGCGCGCGGGAATAGCAGGTTGTTTTCCAGATGCACGTGCCGGTGCAGATCGCGCTCGAAGGCCTTTAGCCCAAAGTATAGGCCGGCAGTCGTGGGGCATGCGCCCGCCCAGGGAGTAAATCCGCGCGTTGCTGCACGCATCTCCTGGAGCAGTCCGGCCGCGCCCTCGTGCTCGGTGATCATCTGCCGGATCGGGCTCTCGACCGAGCCGAAGCACGCTGTGGGCGGCGCGGCATTCTCCTTCTGGCTCTGCTCCAGTTGCTCGATGTAGGGAAACAGGATACGTTCCTCTTTATTCAAATGGAAGAGCAGCTCCTCGGCTAGTTGCTCGAGATTGCGCGCGATGAAGGTCGCTTCCACATGAATGGGCCCGTGCTTCCGAGCCACCTTCTCCGCCATGGTCCGGAGGCGCGGCAGTTCGCTGCGCACAAACGCGTGATGCGTCGCAACGATGTGCCGGATCAGCTCGGCAGCCGTTGCGCCGCTGAGGTCTTGTTCCGCAGGCTTGCGATCCACAGCTTCATGCAGCGCCGCCAGCACCATCTCCGCCGCGATGCATTTTTCAGTGCAAGCCTGATCGAGCGGCCGGTTGCCGCCACAGCAATAATCCAGTTGAAAATGTTCGAAGACGGGAATCGTCGCCGGGTGTTCCAGCGCGATCGAGCGCAGCGTGGTTGCGGAATTCATCTTGAAAAACCTCCCGATGGTTCGAGAGTAGGCGCGAGCCAGGCCCAAGGCAGCGACTTAGGTCACTCCCCTGGTTCGCAACCTGTTCGCCTGCCAAATCGTGCGAAGGTTCCTTTGCCGCGGCTACAGGCCGCTCTGTAGGATGGTTGGGAACTTCAAGAGCCCATGCGACCCAACTCCAACCTGATCAAGACCACCCTTACCGGCGCTCTCGGCGGACTGCTGTTCGGATTCGACACGGTTGTGATCGCGGGCGCAATCGACGCACTGGTCAAGCTCTACGGTCTTAGCCCGAAGAATGAGGGCTACACAGTGGCAATTGGGCTGGTGGGCACCGTGATCGGCGCTCTCGGCGCGGGCTGGGTGGGACAAAAATTCGGCGGGCGTGAAACGCTGCGCATCACCGCCGTGCTTTATGTGGCCTCCGCATTGGGCTGCGGGCTGGCCTGGAGCTGGCCGTCGTTCTTGCTCTTCCGCTTCGTCGGTGGGCTGGGCATCGGCGCCTCATCGGTGCTCGGGCCTGTCTATATTGCCGAGCTGTCGCCGGCCGCGTGGCGCGGCAGGCTCGTCGGCGTCTTCCAATTCAATGTGGTCTTTGGAATTCTCCTCGCCTATCTCTCGAATTACGCTATCCACGTGCTCGGATTGGGTGCGGCGGAGTGGCGCTGGCAGGTGGGCATCGCCGCGGCGCCGGCGCTCGTGTTTCTGGCGCTGCTCTTCGGTATTCCGCGCAGTCCCCGCTGGTCGGCTTCGCGCAACCGCATCGACGAGGCGCTCGCCGTGCTCAAGCTCATGGGCGAGCCGGACCCGCAGGCCGAGCTCGACGACATTCGCGCCGCGCTTGCCGAGGAACACGCATCGGCCGGCGAGCCGGTCTTTCAGTGGAAGTACCGCTATCCGTTGTTTCTCGCAATCTCCATTGGCGCATTCAACCAGCTGGCCGGCATCAACGCGATTCTCTATTACCTCAACAGCATCTTTGCCGCCGCCGGTTTCAGCCGCTTGTCGAGCTATCAGCAGGCCATCGCGATTGGCGCGACGAATTTTCTGGCGACCATGGTGGGCATGGCGCTCATCGATAAGCTGGGACGCAAAACGCTCCTCCTCATTGGCGCGGCCGGCACTGCCTGCTGTCTGGCCGGCGTGGCCTGGGTCTTTGCCGCCGGATCTCATGCGCACGCATTGCTGTGGCTGCTCGTGGCTTACATCGCGTTCTTCTCCGTCTCGCAAGGAGCCGTGATCTGGGTGTATATAGGGGAGGTGTTTCCTACGCGGGTGCGGTCCAAGGGACAAGGCGTGGGCAGCGCCAGCCATTGGTTCATGAACGCTGTGATTGCGCTGGAATTTCCCGTGGTGGTACTGATTGTCTATCCCGAAACCAAGGGACAGACGTTAGAACAGTTGCAGCGGAAGCTGATGCGCGCGTAGTTCACAATCGAGGGTTTGCAATACGATTCAGGTTGAGAACGGGCAGGTTTGGTTCGCGCGGCCGCCTTACACGAACTCGATTGCCCGAATGCCGTCGGCTACTTCTTTCTTCAGTTCTACAGGGTCCAGTTGGAACTGCCGATGTTCCCGCGCGGGCAACTCTTCGAGCAATTCGTCGAACGGCCGCGCCTGGCAGCCCTCGAACGCCGCAAATCCAATGGTGGACGCAATATGGCAGCTCACCTTGATGAGTTCTGTTACATCCCAGGCGGCGTCCGCGCGGCGTGGCTGGTGATGCCGGGAGACGACAGATTCAAGTTCCTCCGGCAGCTTCCAGTCGCCTACCAGTTGCTTTCCCGTCTCGCAGTGATCCCAGCCGAAGAGTTCGCGCTCGGCTTCGAGCATGGTCTCTGAAGCGCCCTCGTGCTTCTCAAGCAGCGCAGCGTACGCTGCGGGCTGAATCACCGCCAGGCCCATGCGGCCCACGTCGTGCAGAATCGCTGCCGTGAAGGCCGTATCCTTGTCGATAAAACTATTCTGCGCCAGCCGCTGCGCCACGATTGCGCACGCCAGATTGTGTTTCCACAGTTTGCGCATCGCGGGATAGCTCAGGGTCTTGCCGAGATAGGCGCGCACGCCCACGGTGACGCACATGCCCTGCAAGGTACTCGCGCCCATCACCGCCACAGCTTGCAGAATGCTGGTGGCCGGATAACGCGGCGCGTAGAGGACGGAGTTGGCGACCGTGAGCACTTCACTTGCGAATGCCGGATCGGACGAGATGAGATTGCAGAGTTGATGCCATTGCATGTTCTCATCCTTGGCCATTTGCAAAACCCGCAGCGCCACCTGAGGAAACGGCGGAAGCCGCAGATGCGCCCATGGCATCGTGGCTGCTTGTCCGCGTTTCTCCGCCACGTCCACGCTTCCCCCTGGGCTTGCTGATTGTCCGGCAGGCGTTTAGACTGCGTCTCCGGCAGACACAACCAGCGGGCGTACCGATCGCGCCTTTTCAATAGCAGATTCATCGGCGGAGATGGCCGATTTCTAGAGGGAGAATCATGCAGAGCGTGAGAGAGTGGGAAAGGTAATCGGTTCAACGTCCCAAAATCGGACAGCGCTAGGTCGCCAAGGCCAGTCAATCGCCGCCCCGGACGTTACCATTGAATTCTGGAGTGTCGAATGGCAAAGATTCTCGACGGCACAGCGCTTGCCGCCGCCATCAAGCAGGAAGTGTCCGAAGAGGTGAAGGGGCTTGCCGCCCGCGGGGTGCGGCCAGGGCTGGCGGCCGTACTGGTGGGTCACGTGCCGGCTTCTGAAATCTACGTTCGCAGCAAGGTGCAGACCTGCGCCGAGCTGGGGCTTTATAGCGACCTGATCAGGCCATCCGCCGAGATCTCAACCGAAGAAATGCTTGCGCTCGTCGATCAGCTCAACGCGCGCGACGACATCGACGGAATTCTGATTCAGCTCCCCCTCCCACCACAAATCAACTCCAAAAAGCTGCTGGACGCAGTCCATCCGGCGAAGGACGTGGACGGTTTTCATCCCGTGAACTCCGGCCACCTGCTTGCTGGCCGCCCTGCGCTCGCGCCCTGCACGCCCGCTGGCGTGATTGAAATTCTCAAGCGCAGCAACATTCCCATCGCGGGCCAGCACGCGGTCATCGTTGGCCGCAGCGACATTGTCGGCAAGCCCGCAGCCATCCTGCTGCTGCACGAAAATGCAACGGTGACGATCTGTCACTCGAAGACGCGCGATCTGCCGTCCATTACCAGGCAAGCCGACATTCTCGTCGCCGCCATTGGCCGGCCCGGCTTCATCACGCCGGAAATGGTCAAGCCCGGCGCGACGCTCGTCGATGTCGGCATTAACCGCCTGGAGACTCGCGAGGAGTTCGACCGCTTCTTCAAGGGCAACGAAAAACGCGAGGCTGCCTTCGCCAAGCGCGGCTCGGTCGTTGTCGGCGACATCGACCCCAGGGCCTTTGAACTGTCTTCCGCGTACACTCCTGTTCCCGGCGGCGTGGGCATGCTGACAATCGCCATGCTGATGGCCAACACCGTGCGCGCGGCCAAAATGCGGCGAGGTCTTTGACAGGTCGAATCAACCAACCTTTGTGTCGCGCCGCTCGCGGCCTGACGATTTGCTTTCAGGTCTGCATGTCATGGGATGCTTCGTTTTGGCGATGCTGATGCGAGCGATTGTAGGGCGCGAACGCGGCGAAGCGGAAAATCGATTTCGACGCCGACCTGGTCGCCGAATTTTGGGCTGGCAATGTGGCTGCCTCCCAGCAGAGCGAAGGTGATAGCCATGCGGCTGTTGAGCTGGTACCAGCCGCCTCCAAGCCCCTGAAACTGGTCTTTGCCCAGGCTTTTATTATCTGCGACCGCGCCCCAGGCTTCCATCCCAAGCGTCAGGCGCGGCGTGAAGTCGTGCTGTAGTGAGAGACCCCCGGTATACACGTGACCTCGAGTGTTCTGCGTGCCCAGAACGCCGGTGCTGGTATTGCCGGCAAACAGGAATCCAAAATTGCCATTCACCCTGGTCTTCTCCGTGAGCGCTTCCTGGGCAATGGAGTTCAGCCAGTAGTCCGTGAGGCCGGAGCCAAGTTGCTGGCTCGTATCCCCGGTGGGAAATTCAATATACAGGCTCGCCGAGAGCGCCGGAATGCTCAGGGGATGGTCCGATTTGCGGAAGTTCCATTTGATGCCCATATCGGTATCGCCGGGCCCGTTGGAGGTCGGCGCTCCCGCCGCCCGGTAGATGGAGAGATACGGCGCATCGAGGTCGAGTTCGAGGCCGTGCGGAAGACCGTAGTTGATCTTGTAATTAAAGGTGTTCTGGCGGAGGTCCGGGTACTGGGCAGATTGCAGGCCGTCGAACTCGTCGAAGAATTCAAAGTGCAGGGTGCCCTCGCCGGTCACGTCTGCATTATCGGTATAGAAAGGCATCTGTGCCGCGGCGATTCCTGCCCCCCAGATGAGCCAGCAAAGCAAGATAGTGTGCTGAAATGCGAATCGCATGAGGAGACATCCTAACTTTAATTGCTCCGCGTACATGGGAAAGATGAATGGAGTGTAAAAAGCGATCGCGCCGGCTTTAGCGCCGTCGTGGGCAAAGAATCGCATCCCTACCCTGTCGCAGCGCTCGATGCCAGAACAGAACGCGGTGAAACAGGCCGCGGATGGCAGGCCCCAATCGCCTATACTTGCATTCGGTTGCGAGACACGCTCTTCGTCGCGTCGTCGCGCATTGCGGGGGCGTTCACCATGCTGAGGGTCGGACTTACCGGCGGCTTGGGTAGCGGCAAATCGACCGTGGCAGCCATGCTGCGCTCGCTCGGCGCCGAGGTGATCGAAGCCGACGCACTTGGCCGCGCGCTCATGGAACCCGGCCAGCCCGTATTTGCGGCGATCGTCGAGCATTTTGGCGCGGAAGTCCTCGGCCCCAATGGGCGGCTGAATCGCGCGCATCTCGCCGATCTCGCATTTCGCCACGGCCGCCTGCAGGAACTGAACGCCCTCGTGCATCCGCCTGTGATCGAGGCACAAGCCCGATGGATGAACGAAGTTTTCGCCCGCGATCCAGGAGCGGTTGCCGTCATCGAGTCGGCGCTGATCTTCGAGGTGGTGCGCGACGCGCTGGCCCGCGGCGACAAGGACAGTGTTTTCGCCGATTGGCGCCGGCGTATCGATCGCGTGATCGTCGTTACCGCGCCTGACGAGCTCAAAATCGCGCGCTACGCGGCACGCGTCGCAGCTGTAACGTGGGCGTCAGGCGCCGAGACGACAAGCATTGAAGCGATCGCCGCCGACGCGCGTAACCGCCTCGCACACCAGGTTGCCGACGCCGAAAGAGCCGCCCAGGCCGATTATGTGCTCGACAACTCGGGCGATATGGAAGCTTTGCGCGCGCAGGTCGAGGCTCTTTGGCCGCGGCTGCGCGAGGAGAGCAATCAATCAGGGCCGCCTTTGTCTCTACAATAAGAGTGGCGGCCTGACCCTTATTCGAACCGGGCCTTGCTGTCATGCACGGTCGGTCCAAAAGGCTGCTCCATGCAATGGTTTTCAGGGAATTGAGCCATGCGATTGAGCCGAATTCTCATTCTTCTTGTCGTTCTGCTAGGCGGATTCTGGCTGGTGACCAACTATCTCCAGCCGCACGCGATGAGCCGACTCGCGTTGTTCGGCGGCGGGTCGAAGGAGCCCTTGGAACTCACCGAGGCCCAGGCCGCGCCCAAGTACGACGCCGAAGAGCAGAACAACATCGCCGTCTACAAACGAGTGCTGCCCTCGGTGGTCAATATCACCTCCACGGCGCTGGTCTTCGACTTTTTCTATGGGCCGGTGCCGCAGCAGGGGCAGGGCTCCGGCTTTATCCTCGACAAGGCCGGCCACATCCTCACGAACTATCACGTCGTCGCGAACGCCAACCGCGGCATTGAAGTGCAGTTGAGCGACAAGCGCAAGTTCACAGCGCGCGTCATTGGCACCGACCGCACGCACGACCT
Organism: uncultured Acidobacteriota bacterium; assembly: GCA_963745965.1. Classification (GTDB taxonomy): domain Bacteria; phylum Acidobacteriota; class Terriglobia; order Terriglobales; family Acidobacteriaceae; genus Telmatobacter. The sequence goes on along the minus strand of CAVUZC010000006.1, from coordinate 315,891 downwards.
GGCGCTCTTGCAAATCGACGCGCCCAATCTGCAGCCGGTCACGCTGGCCGACTCATCGCAGCTCAATGTGGGCCAGAAGGTCTTCGCGATCGGCAATCCCTTCGGCCTGAGCGGAACCATGACGCGCGGCATCATCAGTGCCATCCGGCCGATTAAGACCGGGGACGGCGCTAAGATTGAAGACGCCATTCAGACCGACGCAGCCATCAATCCCGGCAACTCCGGCGGCCCGCTGCTCAACTCGAGCGGAGAGGTCATCGGCATCAACACCATGATCGTGTCCTCGAACGGCGCCGACCAGAGCGCGGGAATCGGCTTCGCCATTCCCATCAACACAGCCAAAGCGGTGCTGTCAGACCTCACGCGCTACGGGCATCCCAACCGGCCGTCGCTGGGCATTTACTCCTTTGCCATCGGTCCCGATCTCGCCGAACAGATGGGCCTCGGGGATAATTCCGGCGTTCTGATCCAGAAGGTGATTCCCGGCGGAGCCGCCGATCGCGCCGGTTTGCGCGGAGGCAACGAGCAGGCCTACGTTGGCAACACCCCCATCATGGTGGGTGGAGATTTGATTGTCGCTATCGACGGCCAGGAAGTGGAAGACACGCAGGACATCAACGCCATCATGGACAAGCACCAGGCAGGCGACACGGTGAGCGTGACGATCATCCGCGGCCACGGAAAAATGACCATCAAGCTGATCCTCGGCGAAGCCCACGATACCAGCGCGTAGCGTGTCTTCGAGAGGTTTGGGGAAGTTGAGAAGTCGGGCCGTTCGCATTAGGGGCAAACGGCCCGCGTTGCGTTAGCGATGCCCGAACTGAAACCTGACACCTGAAACCTGACGCCTGCTTTCAAAATCCAGCGTTCATCTCCACCTGTTCCGCCCGCGCCATCTGTGCGCGCGCCAGCGTCACCGGCTCCTTGTAATGCGCGGCCACAATCTCCGCCGCGCGATCCTTGTCGAGATACGGTCGGATCATCGAAAGTTTGACGCCGGTCGCAGCCGACATATTTGCCACCGCCGTCTTGCTCGAAATCGACGCCACCAGCGACAGGATCGTATTGACGATCGTCGCCACAGCCTGAATCGCCGAGAGCGCATGGGCCTGGCTGGCCGGATTAACGATTTTTGCCGCCTGCAGCAGCGCCGCGCTCACCTGCTGCTGGAAGGTGACTACCTGTGTTTGCAGCTGTTGCAATGCGCTTGCCGAGGGATTGGCCAGATAAGCCTTGGCCTGGGTCACCAGCAGATTCGAGGCCACATCAAAGCTCGAAGTTGCCGCGGTGAAGACCGGAGCGTCGGCCGGCGCCAGCAGCGCGGCGGTCGAATCCACTGTGGCGACCGCGCTCTGCAAGGCCGGCGTCCAGTTCACAATGTCCTGCGCCACTGCCGTTGCCGAGCAGCCTTCGATCCAGGGCAGCGGAAACAGCAGCGCAATCAGTATCCACGCGCCCAGCTTCGAGATGGTCTGTTGGCTTGCCGGTTTGTTGATCCGCGTTTCAGGGTCCCTCGCCAGCAATCCCAGCAACGCCGTGGCCATCGCGCTCGCCAGCGAGACGACAGTCCCTGTTCCTGCCTTGCCCAGCGAAATGCCCTGCTGCGACAGCACTCCGGCAACGCTTGCTATGGCAATCAGCAGCCCCGCAGCCGAGGTCTTCGGATGATTCCAAATATTCGCAAATCGATTCATGGTCAAAACTCCTTCGCGCCGCGTTTTTCGCTGCGGCGAAACACGTCGTCGGTATGTGCGCGATTGCGCCAAAAATTCCTGCGCGGGCCGGCAATGCACCCGTCGCTGGCCCCGCGCAGGTCGGATGAACGGCCCTCAAACCCGGACGTTGCCGTGGTTCCGGTCATCGCATCCAGTGGAGAGCCGTCCCAAAGACACCAGCGCTGAGACTCGCGCCGCAACACCGTCCTTGACTGCGGTCTATTTCTGGCCAATCGTCTGCTTTATCGGAGAAAGGCAGACGAATGCAGTCACCGCACGGGGGAGGGCTTGCCTCGTTGCCCGGCGCGTCTTCAGCGCTGGTTGTCTGGTTATCTCTAAGGCTACGCAATTCGAGGCTAATTCCCGGCAAAGAGGCAGAAGGAGGAAAGCGCCGCATAATCAGCGAATTGCGAGCAATGGGCTGCAACCGCGCCCTTGACATGGGGATGGTCGGAAGCAATGAGGAGTGAGAAACGGAGGAGGTCTACTTGTTCCCTTGTTCTCTGCCGTGGTCCCCAGCGAGGTGTTTTTGCTCGATGGGGTGGCTTGTTCCCTTGTTTCCTGTCTTTACATACCGCCGGCCGCGCACTTCATACTCCCCGCTCACCACGCGCGCAATCGCCTCGGTGTAGGCGATGTGCTCCTCAAGCAAAATGCGCTCGGCGAGCGAGTGCGCATCGTCGGTGTCGAGCACCGGGATGGCTCGCTGCAGGATAATCGCGCCGTGGTCCAGCTCGTCATCGACAAAGTGCACGGTGCAGCCCGCAACTTTAACGCCGTAGTCGAAGGCCTGCTGCTGCGCGTCGAGCCCGGGAAAGGCCGGCAGTAACGAGGGATGTATATTCAGGATGCGGTGAGGAAACGCGGCGACGAATTCCGGCGAGAGCAGCCGCATATAGCCCGCGAGACAGACGAGATCGACATTGTGCTCTTTGAGCAAAGCCACGACGTCGGCATCATGCTCAGCGCGCTTTCTGCCCTTTGAGACAAGCACTTTGTGTGGCAGACCAAGCCGTTCAGCCGAAGCAATCCCGGGCGCGTCCTCGATGTTTGAGATAGCGATGGCGATTTCGACGCCCGGCAGCTTGCCGTTACGGATCGATTCGGCGATCGCCAGGAAGTTCGATCCCCGGCCGGAAAGCAAAATGCCCAGACGTACGGGGCGAGGCTGCGAGGGACGGTCAGGCATTTTCGGCTACCGCGCTCAGGCCTTCGGGATTGTGCTGTGGGGACGACGATCGCGCAGAGAGTTCGGCCATCTCCGCTTCAATGAAAGCAGCAATCATCTCCCGATAGACGCGCTCGACGACCACTGGATTCGCGCCCAGTTCCCGGGCCAGCCCCTTCACTTTGCGCACCACTTCCTCGGCGCGCTGGGGCGCAGGAACATCGGCATGCGATTTCTTGAAGCTCGCCGCGCGAAGAACGTAAGTGCCGCGTTCGGCGATAAGCGCCACCATGCGCCTGTCGATGCGGTCAATCTGCCGGCGCACCTCTTCCAGGGATTCGCAGCCCGCGGCGGCCTTCTCCAGTTCGGTCATCGATAGCGCCTTTCGCGGCGAAACGCGTGCGAACAGTTCGGGAGATAGGCGGGTTTCTGACCCCTGACCCCTGAAACCTGTCCCCTAAGTTTACGTGTACTGCACCCGCCGCTCGCCCTTCACCACGCGGCCGATCACATAGAACTTCTCTTCCGCGCGGTCCAGCAGGTTTTTGGCGCGCGTAAACTTGGCCGCGGGAATGGCCGCAATCAGTCCGATGCCCATGTTGAATGTGCGCATCATCTCTTCCTGCGGCACGCTGCCCAGCTCGCGCAGGTGCTCGAAGATGGGCAGCACCGGCCACGATCCAATCTCGATCTGCACCCCGATGCCCTTCGGCAGAATGCGCGGCAGGTTCTCCGTAATGCCGCCGCCGGTGATGTGCGCCATGCCCACAGTCATCCCGCTGGTCACCAGCTTTTGGATCACGTGCAGGTAGCTGCGGTGCGTCCGCATCAGCGCCGCGCCGGCCTTTTCCTTGATCGCCGTCACGTACTGCGTGGGTTTGTAGCCGCCCACCTCGAAAAGCAGTTTGCGCGCGAGCGAGTAGCCGTTGGTGTGCAATCCGGTGGAGGGCATTCCGATGAGCACGTCACCCGGCTTGATATTCGCGCCCGTCACCATCTTGTCGCGATCCACCGCGCCCACAATAAACCCGGCCAGATCGTACTCGCCCTCGGCATAGAAGCCGGGCATTTGCGCCGTCTCGCCGCCGATCAGCACACACCCGTTCGCCTTGCAGCCGTCAGCAAGGCCGCTCACCACGGTCTGGATCACGTCCGCGTCGATCTTGCCCGTCGCCAGGTAATCGAGGAAGAAGAGCGGCACGGCTCCCTGCACGGCGATGTCGTTCACGCAGTGGTTGACCAGGTCGATGCCCACCGTCTGGTGCAGTCCCAGCGCAAACGCCACCTTCAGCTTGGTGCCCACACCATCGGCCGAACTCACCAGAATGGGGTTCTTCCAGCGCTGCATGTCCAGCCGGAAAAGCGCACCAAAGCTGCCGATCCCGCCCAGCACGTTGCGGTTAAAGGTCTTTTGCGCCAGGTACTTAATGTGTTCCTTGGCTTGGTCGCCGCTGCGGATGTCCACACCTGCATCGGCGTAAGTCACTGATTTCTTTGAGGCTTCTTGTGGCACGGTCGAGGCCTTCTTTTTCTGGAGTTAGCGCGGCGCGGTTGAGCCGGAAAGCAGAATTCTAGCAGCATTGCGCCCTCGATTTCCCACAAAACGAAGGGGGCGGATGTACCAATTCAGCATTTCTGGTCCGTGAGCCGCAACCGACGCCGCGAAGTTGTAATCTGAACCTTAGCCAACAACCGGCCGTGGAGGAAACATGAAAGTCCTATTCATCGGCGGCACCGGAAACATCAGCGCAGCCTGCACCGCACAGGCTGCCGAACGCGGCATTGAGCTGACTCTGCTGCGGCGCGGACAGCGAGTCGCAGGCATTCCCGGCGCTGCGCGCACCCTCTTCGCGGATATTGGCGACGAGAAGGCGGTCACTGAAGCTCTCGGAGACCGCAAATTCGACGCCGTCGTCGACTGGATCGCCTTCACTCCCGACCAGATCGAGCGCGACATCCGTCTCTTCCGCGATCGCACCAGCCAATACATCTTCATCAGCTCGGCGAGCGCCTATCAAAAGCCCGTCAGCGACTACCTCATCACGGAGTCCACACCCCTCGCCAATCCTTATTGGCAGTATTCGCGCGACAAGATCGCCTGCGAAGAGCGCCTGATGAAGGAGTACCGCGAAAACGGTTTTCCCATCACCATCGTGCGCCCCTCGCACACCTACGGAGACACGCAGATCACGCTCGCCGTCAACACCTGGGAAAAGCCGTACACCGTCATCGACCGCATGAGACGCGGCAAAAAGGTGATCGTGCCCGGAGATGGCAGCTCGCTCTGGGTCCTCACCCATAACAGCGATTTCGCGCAGGCGTTTGTCGGGCTACTCGGACATCGTCAGGCGATCGGCCATGCGTTTCACATCACCAGCGACGAAGTCCTCACCTGGGATCAGATCTACGCCATCACCGCCCGCGCCGCCGGCGTTGAGCCGCAGCTCGTGCACATCCCCTCAGATTTTCTCGCCGCCTGCATTCCGAGTTACGCCGGTAGCCTCATCGGCGACAAGTCCGCGAGCGTGGTCTTCGATAACAGCAAGATCAAGCGCTTTGTGCCCGGCTATTGCGCCAGAGTTCCTTATGCCGAGGGCGTCATGCGAACCATAGCGTGGTTCGACGCCGATCCCGCGCGCCGCGCCGTTGATGAAGAGATCGACGTCCAGTGGGACAAAATCATCGCCGCCTACGAAAGCGGCCTCGCGGACGCCCTGCGCAGCTTGCAGTCTTAAGTCTTAATGGATTCCTTGCCGATTTCCAGCAACAAACAATCTGGGCTTCTGCCCCTGCGTAATCTGCCCCGTCCGCATCCATCCTTCCCGCCGCATCTCGCCTTCCACCCCGCAGAGTAGAATTGCTTGCAAACCATCGGCAGGCGGGAGGACCGCAATGAAAAGGCACCGTCTTTTTGTTTTCGTGCTTCTCTCGTGCGTCGCATTCACCGCATTCGCGCAGGCCAGGAATGAAGCCAAGTCCAAGCCGGCGCAATCCATCCCCGAATTGCGCCAGCAGCTCGAAAAGATTCTGGCCGACACGCACACGCCCGGCCTGTCGATCGCCATTGTGCACAAAGACGGCCCGGAGTGGGTCGCCGGCCTCGGCAAATCCGACGTGGCCACAAATCACGCCGCCACCGAAGACACACTCTTCCGCATCGGTTCCACATCCAAGGCCTTTGTCTCGCTCTCCTTGCTCAAGCTGGCAAACGAGGGCAAGCTCTCTCTGCTCGATCCGGTGCACAAGATCGTGCCCGAAATCTGGTTTGAGAATCGCTGGGAAGCTACCGATCCCGTGCGCGTCATCGACCTGGTGGAGCACACCACCGGCTGGGACGACATGCACCTCGCCGAATACGCGAAAGACGCCAGGGGCATGACCCTCCGCCAGGGCCTCGACTACTACCGCAAGTCGCGCATCTCGCGCTGGCCCCCTGGTACCCGCATGGCTTACTGCAATTCGGGGCCGGCCGTCGCCGCCTATGTCGTCGAGAAGATCACCGGCCAGCGTTTTGAAAACTACGTAACAGAAAACTTCTTTTGGCCCATCGGCATGAAGACGGCTACCTACTTCCAGCAGCCTTCGCCGCAGTTGACCACTCTCTATCACAACGACGGCAAGACGCCCTTTCCTTACTGGAACATCCTGCTGCGCCCGGCCGGCGCCATCAATGCATCGGCAAAAGACATGGCGGCCTATGTCGAGTTCTATCTGAACCGCGGCACGCTAGACGGATTCGAAGTGATGCCGTCCGCATCCATCGACCGCATGGAAACGCCTACGCGCACCTGGGAGGCGCAGCAGGGGCTCAAGGCCGGCTACGGCATGAGCAATTACACCTCCGTACACGACGGCTTTGTCTACCACGGGCACGACGGCGGCGTAAACGGCGGACTCACCGAGATGGCCTACATGCCCGACTTCGGCGTGGGCTATTTTTTCAGCATCAATTCGGGCAACAGCTACGCATTCGGCAAGATTGGCGACGCCATCCGTGCCTACATTACGCGCAACTTCACGCGGCCCGCCGTGCCGCCCGCAGCTGCCTTGCCCTCCGATGCGGCACAGTATGCCGGCTGGTACGTCGGCGACGCGCCCAGAGTGGAGATGACCCACTTTCTGACGAACCTGGCTTCGCTCAGCCTCGTCAGCTTCGATGGCCACAACCTGTTGGTCTCGAGCCTCGGCAACCTCAACCAGCCCTTTGTGCCGGTCAGCGGCGAGCAGTTCCGGTACCTGCCCAAGAAAGACCCGCCCGAGCCCATCGCAACCGCACTGCTGATCGCGCCCAACTCAGAGGGCCGCTTTGTCTACATCGGCGCCACCATGAAGCAAATTCCCGCCTGGGCTGCCTGGCTCCGGATCGCGCTGACAGCGTGGTTCCTGCTGGCGCTCGTCGCGATTCTGCTCTACGCGCCTTTCTGGATCTTCGGCGGATTCATCAAGCGCCGCCGCCGGCCAGCCGAGCGCGCCATGCGCCTGTGGCCTCTGGTTGCGCTGCTCAGTCTGTTTGGGTTGGTCCTTTTCGTGCGAGACGCGGGCAAGGACTCGATCACGCGCCTCGGCAATCCTACAGTGTGGTCTTACGGAATCTTTTTCACCACGCTGCTCTTCGCATTCGCCACGCTGCTCGCGGCCTTCGCGCTTTGGCGCGCGCGCAACCAGCAGATTCGCGGCTTCGTCCGCTGGTTTTCAATGGCCGTAACCGTTCCGCTGTTGATTGCCGCCGCATACCTCGCCTATTGGGGCGTCATCGGCCTCCGCACCTGGGCTTAGAAGCCGCTCATTCGGATTTTTCGGGCGAAATTCAGCCTCAGACCTGACTCCTTGCGAAAACTCTAAACAAAAATGGAAAGTCGGCTTGACATAAAATCCGTTCAGAGCTACTCTGAATTGGAAAGCAAACTTTACATGCCGCCGACCGTCATCAATCGCGTTAAAGAGCTCCGCATCGCCCAGGGCTGGACCCAGGAGCAGTTGGCGGAGGCCGCCGGCGTCTCGCGGCAGAGTATCAATTCCATCGAGCGCAACCGCTACGTGCCCAGCCTCGAGCTGGCCCTCAAATTCGCCCGGATCTTTGCCTGCCCCACCGACCACATCTTCCAACTGGAGAAGCAACCGTGACCCATTCTGTCCTCAATCGCATTCTCATGCTCGACCACATGGCTGACGAGCGCTTCTGCCAGCATCAGCGCCGCTCCACGAGCGCCGCGGCCGTCGCCGGCACGCTCACGCTTTTTGCGCTTGCTCGAATACCACCTGCTCGTCGAGCACCGCGTCCCCTGGGATCTGATCTGGGTGATCTACGCCATGGGCGCAACAAAAATCGCCCTCATGCTCTGGTACCGCTTCAGAAACTAACTTCACTTCAAGGAGTCATTCCATGTGCCTGTCTCACCGTCAACTCGATCCCAAATCCCGCCGCATTTACGCCGCTGGAAACCTTTGCCTCTTTACCGGCCATCGCGCTCACGATCTTTCGCGGAGGCTTCGCCCATCGCCATCCGGCCCTCTACGATGGCCTGCGTTTTCTGTTTATCGGCCTGGCCATCGGCCTGCTCTACTGGTCCGCGCGCCGCTGCGGCGGCTGCGCATCCCACTCCTGAAAGGAACTCCTATGTCCCCGCTCGACACGTGCAGTCTGAAAAAATCTCTGCCGATTCTTTTTGCCCTTCTCATCGTGGCGCAGATCGACCTCGCCAGCGCCGCCGGATGGCCCGCTGCGCTTCTGTCCCTGCTGAATCTGACCCCTGCTCCGGATGACGGGTGCCGGGGCATGTGTGCCGGGCTGGGCGCTTGCTCGATGTTTTCGTGATCTTCCAGCTCGCCCGCATCCTGGTGCGGCGCAGATTGCAGTCCGGCGGCGGCTGCGGAACACGACTGAAGCCGTTTTCGAACAAACTCACTTCACCCTTGAAGAAGGGAGAAAACTCGAAATGTTTTGAACTGCTCGTACGATTCGAAGAAATGCCTGTCCATGGCCCTGCTCATGCTCCCCTTGGGCTGCTTATATTGAGCTGCGGCATCTGCTGGACGCACGTCTTTGCGCCCCATCCTTCATCTTATCGGCAGACATGAACGATCCATCCAGGGTTTTTGTTTGGCCTGGGAGTTACGCTCGAGATCGTGGTGATCGGGTCGGTCGTGCTGGTGCGCAAGCTCGCCAACCGCCCCAGAACGAATTGATCTACTCACGGTCGATCGCCTCCGTCGGCGGCCGCAAGCCCGCGAAGCGCGCGGCCTTCTATACTGAACCCGTGACGATCGATCGCACTCGTTCAAAGGCCCTTCAGGAGCGCGCAGAGCGCTACTTTCCCGGCGGCGTCAACTCGCCCGTGCGCGCCTTTCGCGCCGTGGGCGGCGCGCCGCCCTTCATCGACCGCGCCGAAGGCGCGTATCTCTACGACGCCGACGGCAACCGATACATCGACTACTTCGGCTCCTGGGGCCCCATGATTCTGGGCCACGCTTTTCCGCCGGTGGTCGAAGCCATCGCGCGCGCCGCGCGCAACTCGGCCGAGCTTCGGCGCTTCCACGGCCGCCGAGGCCGATCTCGCCGAGCGCATCGCCGTCTCCTATCCCGTGATGGAGAGGATGCGCTTCACTAGCTCAGGCACCGAAGCCACGATGTCGGCCATTCGCCTGGCCCGCGCCGCCACCAATCGCAAAATCATCGTCAAGTTTGAGGGCTGCTATCACGGCCATGCCGACGGGCTGCTCGTCAAAGCCGGCTCCGGCGTGGCGACCTTCGGCATTCCCGGCTCCGCCGGCGTGCCGGAAGAGATCGCGCATCTCACGCTGGCGCTGCCGTACAACGATCTCAGCGCGGTGGAAGCTGCATTTGCAGCGCATCCCAACGCCATTGCCGCCATCATCGTCGAGCCTATCGTCGGCAACGCCGGCTGCATTCTTCCGGCCGATGGCTATCTCGCGGGCCTGCGCAAGCTTACCGCGCAGCACGGCGCGCTGCTCATCGTTGATGAGGTGATGACCGGCTTCCGCGTCGCGCTCGGCGGCGCATGCGAACTTTACTCGCTCGATCCCGACCTCGTAACGCTCGGCAAAATTGTCGGCGGAGGATTGCCCGTCGGCGTCTTCGGCGGCAAACGGCAGTTTATGGATCTTCTCGCACCGCTCGGGTCGGTCTATCAGGCAGGAACGCTCAGCGGCAATCCGCTTGCCATGGCCGCGGGGCTCGCAACGGTCAGTTATCTGCAGGATCACGCGAAAGAAGTTTACGCAAGGCTTGAAGCCGCATCGCGCGCGGTTGCCGAAGGCGTAGCAAAGGAAGCGGCACGCGCTCAGGTTTCGACCTCGACCAATCGCGCAGGCTCCATGTGGACGTGGTTCTTCACGGGAGGCCCGGTAACGAATTACGGGCAGGCCGCGAAATCTGACACCGCCGCTTTTGCTCGCTTCCATCGCGGCATGATCGATCGCGGCATCTGGCTTCCGCCCTCGCAGTTCGAAGCCGCCTTCATCTCCTACGCCCACACCGACGCCGACATTCAGGCGACCATTGAAGCGGCGCGCGAGGTGTTCGCGTCCTTCGCGGGCTGAATCGTCCGCGGCGCTCTCAGCACCACGCATCCAGCGTCACGAATTTATGCGTCGCCGCGTATCGATCGAGCAGCATCTCCGCGGCCATTACGCTCGGCGCGCGGTTTGCCGACGGATCGCGATGCCCGCCATCGTGGAGCACGATGTTTGCCGCACGGCGACCCCGCGCGAGCTCGTCAATCTTCCTGGTCAGGTTTGCGGCGATTTGCCCCGCCGACGGTTCCATCCAGTCCGAGGTCATCGCATTCCAAAGCACTGGTGTAAGGCCTAACTCGCGCGCGATGCGGAAGACCGCGGGCCGCCGTCCGCCGTAAGGCGGACGAAAAAACTTGACTGGCTTCTCAAGAATCTGCTCCAGCGCATCGCTGGTTTGCTTCAGTTCTTCTCGCACGCGGTTCGCTGGTGTGCGCGCTAGATTGGGATGCGACCACGAATGATTTCCGATCGTGTGCCCGGCTGCCGCCGTGCGACGCACCAGCTCCGGTTGCGCGGCTGCGCGGCCGCCCAGCAAAAAGAATGTGGCCCGCACGTTGTGTTTTGCCAGCACGTCGAGCAATCGCGGCGTCCATGTAGCGTTTGGCCCGTCGTCGAAGGTGAGCGCAATCTCTCCCGGCCGAGCCGGAGCCGTAAGCGCCGTGCCAAAGATCCGCGAACCCGGCGAGAGTGATGCGTACGCGAACGCGCCAGCCGCCAAGCCCGCGCCCGCCGCGGTGCCGAGGCCCACGGAAATTGCTGTCGCCAAAGGAGAGATCATTCTGTTTGTCAGTATGCGGCGGCGCAGCTTCCAGAAGCAACACGGGGCCATGCGCAGACACTGGATGAACACGGGTGTCTGACGCCTTAATCCTGTTTGTCAGGCTGTCTTTGCCGGTACGCCTTCGGCCTCGCTTGCCGCGGCCTGCGCCGCCTCGATCCGCCGCTGCGCGCGTTGCTCGCTGGAGCGCCGCGCCTGCCGCCAGGTCGTCATCGAGGTCACGCCAAAGTTCCACACCGACGAGAACAGCAGGCCCGTAAGCGCCGCCAGCCACCACGGCATTCCGTGATGAAATGCCTCATTGGCAATGGCGACGTTCGCGGCCACGCCCAGTCCGCACGCTGCGCAGAAGGTCACAAGCCCGCCAAGAAACTTCCATCCGCGCAGCCGCCGATCGCGATAGGTGAAAGAGTTATTCAGAACGAAGTTCAGAATCATCACCAGGAACGTGGTCGCCGTTTGAGCCTTTGCGAAGCTCATTCCTCCTGTGCGCAGGAGCGAATTCAAAATCAGCAGATGCACAGCCACGCCCAGCGCGCCCACCATACCGAAGAGCACAAAGCGCACATTCACCAGGTTGCCCAGGTGCTTGTCGACGAGGAGTTCGAAGTATTCGAGCCCCACCAGCACGTCGAGTTTGCTTTCGCCGTGCTCGCGCTGGCGGAAGCGGTAAGCCACCTCGCCGATGCGCAGCCCCGGTCCTGCCGAAAGTACGATGTCCAGAAGAATCTTGAAGCCGATGCCCGAGAGCCGGTGCGCAAAGCGCTCGAACGAGGCTAAGCGCACCATGAAGAAACCGCTCATGGGGTCGCTCAGTTCGTGTTCCGCGCCCATCAGGCTCAGCCGCTTGCCCAGTTGGCTCAGTTTCACGCGCCAGCGGGCAAACTCGCCCATGCTGCCGCCGGCAATATTGCGTGAGCCTACCATGAGGTCGAGATTTTCCTCACGCATTCGCCGCAGCATCTCCGGCAGAATGCTTTCGTCGTGCTGCATGTCTGCATCCATGACCGCTACGAACGGCGCCGATGCGGCCAGAATCCCCTCGATGCATGCCGAAGCCAGGCCGCGCCGCCCGATCCGGTGCAGCACGCGAAGGTTATCGCGGGTCCGCGCCATTCGCCGCACCACGCCGGCCGTGCCGTCGGGCGAGTCGTCGTCGACGAAAATCACCTCATAACGAATGCCGGCGAGCGCGTTTTCAAGCCGCTCGACCATAGGGCCTACGTTGCCGCTCTCATTGTATGTGGGCAGCACGATCGCCAGATCGTAGGCCATGCTCTCCTCCGCCGCGCAGTGCCCCAACCCGGCCGGTCCTGCACCCAGCGCGCCTGAACGGTAATTCCTGAGGAATATTGTAATGGCCTTTCAGATTGCAGGAAACTCCCTCTTTTGGGCTGATAGGAGAAGGTGGCGGAGCAGCCACATTTCTCGCTCCCATTCTCCTCGTCGCGCATCGTATACTTGTGCTGTTCGGGTCGCATCCTGAGTTTGCGGAGCGGCACTGGAGCCTATCATGAGCCTCACCGGGTTTTCTGCCGGCGCACCGCTGGCGCCGCGCAGACCTTCCATTCCAAAAGTCACCATGCCCGCCCTTGGCGAAATGAAGCGCCAGGCCAAGCCCATCTGCGCGCTGACGGCTTACGACTACGCGACCGCGCGCCTGGTCGACGAAGCCGGCATCGATCTCATCCTCGTGGGCGACTCGCTGGCGATGGTCGTGCTGGGTCATGAAAACACGCTGGCCATCACCGTCGACGAGATGCTCCACCACACGCGCGCCGTGCGCCGCGCTGTGCACCGCGCCCTCGTTGTCGCAGATATGCCCTTTGGCAGCTATCACGGCACGGTCGGAGAAGGCGTGGCCAATGCGGTCCGTTTCGTGAAAGAGGCTGGGGCGGAAGCCGTCAAGATCGAGGGTCCGCGCGTGGAATTGGTGCGCGCGCTGGTCGAGGCAGAGGTTCCCGTGATCGGCCATCTCGGCCTCACGCCGCAAAGCGTGCACCGCATGGGGGGCTATCGCGTGCAGGCCCGCACTGCGGACGCCGTGCTCGACCTCCAGGCCGACGCTTTCGCTCTGGCCTCCGCGGGCGCGGGGGCGATCGTCCTTGAAGGCATTCCGCGCGAAGCTGCCGCGGCAATCACCGCAGCCCTTCCCGTTCCCACCATCGGCATCGGCGCAGGCCCCGATTGCGATGGACAGATTCTCGTCTTCCACGACTTGGTGAATCTCACCTTCGCACCGGCGGCTAAATTTGTGCGCCGCTACGGCGACGCTTCCGCGCTCTTCCGCTCCGCCGTCGAACACTACCGCGAGGACGTGGAGCATCGCGCATTTCCTTCCGACGCCGAGAGCTACCACCTGCCCGAATCGGCGCGTCGTTTGTCTCAGGCCGAAGCTGGAGATGACGCCGACGCGGTGGTCAACCGCGATGCTCGCGAAGAAGATTGATGCAGGTTCTCCGCACGGTCGACGAACTTCGCCGCTGGTCACGGGGTCTGCGCTCGGCCGGAGGCAATATTATCGGCCTCGTCCCCACCATGGGCGCATTGCATGCCGGCCATACTTCATTGATTCGCGCCGCGCGTGCCCAGTGCACCCACGTTGCGGTCAGCCTCTTCGTCAATCCCACGCAGTTCGGCCCCACCGAGGACTTCGCACGCTATCCTCGCTCCTTTGAAGCCGATTGCGCGCTCGCCGAATCGGACGGCGCCGACGTTCTCTTCGCGCCCGCGGTCGAAGAGCTTTATCCGGACGGCGCCCATTCAACATTCGTTGAAGTTCCTGTCCTGAGCGAACGCCTCGACGGCGCGTCCCGGCCCGGACATTTTCGCGGCGTGGCCACAGTTGTCGCAAAGCTCTTGATCGCCGCCGAGCCTGACCGCGCCTACTTTGGCCAGAAGGATGCGGCACAGGTTGCGGTGCTCCGGCGCATGACCGCCGATCTGCGGCTCGCAACGGAAATCATCGCCTGCCCCATCGTGCGCGACGCGAATGGTCTCGCGCTCAGCTCGCGCAATGCCTACCTCACGCCGGCCGAGCGCACCCAGGCTCTCGTTCTCAGCAGGGCCATCCGCCGCGTTGAGTCGCTTGCGGCCGAGGGTGAGCGCCGCGCATCCACACTACTTGCCGCAGCACGGGATTTGTTTGCTGCCGAGCCAGCAGTTCGCATTGAGTACATCGCGCTCGTTGACTGGGCGAGCCTCGAATCGGTAGAGACAGCCGTTCCGGGATCGCTCTTCGCCGTCGCGGCATATGTCGGCTCAACGCGGCTGATCGACAACGCGATCCTGAGCTGATTTTTGTTTTAAAACACCAGATCCGGGAGCCCCAGGTAGGTATGATCTTTCCGTATGAGAGTGCCTAAGCGGGTTTCAGGCGGGATCGCTTGTATCGTTGTCAGCATCGCGGTCTATCTTTCGGTCTATTGCTGGTTTTCCAGCCGAACCTGGAACCCTGTCGACATACCGATAAGCCTTTTGCCCGGTCACGTACGGTCTCCTGAGTTCGCCACCAACATGGATGCGTTTTACAGAATTGAGATTGCGGCGAAAACGGACAGGGGCATTTCATCAGATACGTTGGACTGCTTACTCGGCTTGAGCCTCAATCAAACATCGTGCGGTCGGCATTCTGTAATTCGGGCGGATTGGACCTTAACGAGCGGAGATGTAGTTGTGGCCCGAGGGTCGAGCTACGACCGATATTGCTGTGGAGGTACCTTTTCGCGGGGAGTTGCCGCTAGACAGATCGGTAGTTTCCAAAGTGAAAAGGGACGACGCTATGTGTTAGAGATTCAAATCCTTGAAGATGGCAGCGCACTAGTTACGGCCGACCCGCACCTGAACATTGAAGAGGGGGGAAATATTTCCGAAACAGGTTCTGTTGTAGATGGCCTCCTTCTTTGGCCATGTGGAACCGCACTCATTTTTGGCGTATACCTTTTGGTGTCGGCGGCGATCCGAAGCAGGAAGCTAAACGACATCCAAATACAACAGAAAATGATGTAATCGCGAGATCAGCCTTGCAAGGTCGTCGACAGGGCTGCAAGCTAAATGCAGTGCCGGAACTACCCGACATCACCGCTTACTTGACAGCGCTCGAGCCGCGCATCGTGGGCAAGACTCTTGAGCGCGTGCGCCTGCAGAGCGTCTTTGTCCTGCGCACCGTGGAGCCTCCCATCGCATCCGCCGAGGGAAAAACCGTCCTCGAGCTGCGGCGCATCGGCAAGCGGATTGCCATCGGCCTCAGCGACACTCCCGACCAAAGCCAGGAGAAGATCTGGCTCGTGATTCATCTCATGATTGCCGGCCGCCTGCATTGGCGTCCGCCGCAAGCCAAACTTTCCGGCCGCCAGGCCCTCGCGGGCTTTGACTTTTTGGACGGTACCTTAGTCCTAACTGAGGCGGGCTCCAAGCGCCGCGCCTCGCTGCACGTTTTGAGCGGCGAGCAGGCCATCCGCGACATCGATCCCGGCGGCGTCGAAATTTTCTCCTCGCATCTGGATCGGTTTCGCGCCGCACTCACTGCCGAGAACCGCACCCTCAAGCGCGCCCTCACCGATCCGCGCATCATCAGCGGCGTGGGCAATGCCTACTCCGACGAGATTCTCCACGCGGCGCAGCTCTCGCCCATTGCGCTCACGCACAAACTTAAACCCGAAGAATGGGAGCGTCTCTACGGCTCCACTCGGTCCACGCTGAAACTTTGGATCGATCGCCTCACGTCCGAAGCCAAAAAGAAGTTCCCGGAGGGCGTGACTGCGTTCCGGCCTGAGATGGCGGTACACGGGCGCTTCGGTCAGGCGTGTCCGCGCTGCGGCTCGCCCATCCAGCGCATCCGCTACGCCGACAATGAAACCAACTACTGCCCTGGGTGCCAAACCGGTGGCAAACTCCTTGCCGACCGCAGCCTCTCCCGCCTGCTCGGCTCCGATTGGCCACGCACTCTCGACGAGCTCGAAGCCCTCAAACGGCGCTGAATGGTCCAGAGACTGCATTTTTGCCTCGTTTATAAGCGAGCTACTTTTCCACCTCAGTCTCCTGATTTTCCTTGACACCGCGCCCGCCCCTCGCTCAGAGTGTTGGCTGCGACTCCTTTCAGGTTGGGTAACGTCCTATTTTCCCCCAATCCCTGAGGTCTGTGCCCAGGAGCCGTAAACCTACTCCGCCTGGAGGATTTAAGAATGCGAATGCACATCAACTACAGTGCGATTGTGATTGCGGCGCTTGTCCAGTGGGTACTGGGACTCATTTGGTACCTGGTGATCTTTAGGAAGTCGTGGAGAAAACTGGTGGGCATTCCCGAGGGTGAAAAGCCAAAGAACTGGGTCTTTGCCATGGGTTCAGGCCTCATTGCATGCCTGCTTCTCTCGTTTATCATGGGACACCTCTTGGCTTTGACGGGTGCCAGGTCCTATCAGGATGGATTTACCCTGGGCGTCGCCTGCTGGCTCGGATTCATAGCGCCCCCGCTCTTTGCGGAGCATGTTCTGGAAGGCCGTCGCGCCAATCTATTCGTCATCAATGCGGCCTATTGGATGATGGCCATGGCGATCGGGAGCGCGGTTCTGGCGGTCATTCGCTAAAGCGCATCTCAGTCGCGCAGCGCCAATATATCCCGAATCTTCTCTGGGGCAGCTCTCTCATAGGGGAGCTGTCCCCTTTTCGCATAGAATCTTCCTATGTCTCGATCGATCATCACCACGGATGGTGCGCCGGCCGCGATAGGCCCCTATGCGCAGGGCGTGCGCGTCGGCAACCTCATCTTCACAGCCGGCCAGTGCGGCCTCGATCCCATCACCGGGCAGGCTGTTCCCGGCGGCGTCAAGGAGCAAACCGAGCGCGCCCTCAAGAATATTGAGGCGATTCTCGAAGCTGCGGGCAGCAGCCTCGGCCAGGTCGTCAAGACCACCGTCTTTCTCAAAGACATGAACGACTTTGCGGCCATGAATGTGGTCTATGCATCGTTCTTCGAGAGCGATTCGGAAACTCTCCCCGCGCGCAGCACCGTGGAAGTGGCCCGCCTGCCCCGCAACTTGCTTGTCGAAATCGAAGCTGTTGCGGAAGTGTGACTCGTGGTTCGTGGACAGTGGATCCGTGCGCCTTGCGACGCGCAACGGATCACGAATCACGGCCCACGGTTCACGAGTTGTTTTGGAGGTCCGCCTTGAGCGATTCCCCTGAAAAAATCGAACGCAGCGACGCCGAGTGGCGCGCGCAGCTCACGCCCGAGCAGTATCGCGTGCTGCGCGAGAAGGGCACCGAGCGCCCCTTCACCGGCGCGCTCACTGAGAATCACGAAACCGGCAATTATCACTGTGCCGGCTGTGGCGCACTCTTATTTTTGAGTGGTGCTAAGTTCGACTCCGGCTGCGGCTGGCCCAGCTTTATGATTCCCGCCGACTCCAAGACGATCGAAGAGCATGAAGACCTGAGCTTCGGCATGAGAAGGATCGAAGTCACCTGCGCCCGCTGCGGCGGCCACTTGGGCCACGTCTTCCCCGACGGGCCGCGGCCCACCGGGCTGCGCTATTGCATCAACTCCGCCTCGCTCACCTTCACCAAGGCGAATGAGTAGCGCCGGTCTCCTGACCGGCTGTAGCGTGGGTCTCGAGCCCCACGCCTATTGAATGGACCGCAGGTTTCTTCGCAAGGCCATTTCTCGGCTGCGGAACCGATCGAACGCGCACAACAAAACCCCGCCCTTTTGGGACGGGGTTTCGAGATTCCTGACCTAAGCTGTAAGCGCGCAGCGCTACGCCTTGGCCACTTTTCCGCTCTTGATGCAGGTTGCGCAGACGCGCAGATGCTTGGGCGCGCCGTTGATCATCGCTTTAACCCGCTGCAGGTTCACGTTCCAGCGCCGGCGCGTCACATTGTGCGCGTGCGAGATGTTATTGCCAAATTGCGGCCCTTTGCCGCAGACATCGCAAACTTGTGCCATGGTTGAACTCCAGATTTTTCAAGGACTATCGGCGCCGCACCAGCGGCCGGCGCACTCAACGGAAGCCCGCGTCCTCGCCTTACCGAATCTTCAGTATATCAGTGCACGGCGCAGTCGGCCATGGCTCAGCTTTCGCCCAGCGGAAACCGCCCGCGCACTTCGTACCGCGCGCCCTCGGCGCTCAAATGGCTCTCGTAGAGCAGAAACTCTCGCGCCGTGAACCGCGAAAACGGCGGCGTACCACTTGCTCGGGCTACTAACTGTTTCAGACTTCCTCCTCGCCCAACGCTGGTCTCCCGCGAGGGCGAGTCCGCTTTCTTGTTCCCTCGGTCCCTTGTTCCCTCATTCCCTGTTCTTCTCGCCAGCGTGATATGCGGATGGAACGGCCGCGTCTCCGCCAGAAATCCGCACTCGCTGGTTACCGCGGCCACGCGTTCGGCGAGCGCGGCCAATTCCGGCGTCGCTTGGACGTCTGCAAAAAGCACACCCGCGCGGTCAAAGCAGCCGAGCACGCCAAGCTCCACGGAAACCGGGGCCGATCGCACTTCGCCCAGCCGCGCTGTCAGGCACGCGAATTGCTCCGGCGTCGCGTTTCCCAGGAATTGCAACGTGATGTGCCACGAATCTGGCGCTGTCCATCGCAGTCCGGCCGCGGCAGGGCCGCCACTCGAACGTAGCCGCGCCACCACTGACTTGAGCTCGAGCATCACTGCATCCGCCAGCGCAACTCCCACGAACAGCCGCATACCCGGTCAGTGTAATCCCGGCTGCGGATCGCGAACGCTAATTCGCCGGTGGGGCGCCGTTCGAAGGTGGCTGTGGAGCGGCTCCTCCGCCCGGCCACCCATGGTGCTCCTCGCGCGGCACCACGAATTCTTCTGGCATCTGGTGGCCGCGATGGCAGGTCCCGCAAGTTACTGGCGAGCCCATGCCGTCCGTATCCAGATCCATCGCCTTCGAGATGTAGTCCTTGTTGATCTGCTGCGTCATCGAGTACATGATGCGCGCGATCTTCTTCTCCGGCTTGGCATCGTCGGCGAAATTCAGACGCGGACGGCCGTTGGGCCCGATGTTTTTGGGATCTGCTACATGGCAGAAGTTGCAGTGCACGCCCAGCGAACCCGACCACCTTTCCATGATGTCGCGCACCTCGCGTCCGGAGAGGTTTTTGGGCAGCACCTGTAGGTTGGTCGGCGGGGGAACATTGCGCATGGCCCAGCCGCCGTGGTCGTTCCCCTCGGGTGGCTGGTTCTGCGGAGCTGCCGGGGCGGGTTGATCGGGCGATGGGTTTTGCGGGGCCTGTGCGCGCGTGGTCGCGCTGAAGATCGCGGTAGCCAGCAGACCAGTGGAAGCGGCGGCAAGAAGCAGGAAAGCGGTTTTCACGAGGGAATCCTCTCTGGGTCCGGAATGCGGCTCCGGGGAAGTCGTGGGTGCAGTTTAACAGGCTGTGGGAAAGGAGCTTTCGCGAAAGGGCACGATTTTAATCATGCCATAATCGGCGCAATATCGGTCCGGGGCTTGAGCCCCTGATGGACGCCTCGTCAGACGTGCTTAGGCCTTCCCCCGCGCTCATAGGTCGCGGAATGCATTCGCAGAAGGCTACTTTGCGTGGTTCAGCGATTTCGGGCCGGAGACGCAAGCGTGCCCTGCAAGAATGAAGCGCAGCGGCAGCTCCATGGCGTGGCGAATGCCGATGCGGCGCGTCACCGCAATGCGGCCGGCGCGCGTTCCGTCATCGCGCAGTTGCAGCGGCGATTCGGGATCGAGCAGGTCCTGGCCGTTATCGGCGCTCCGCGTAATGCCCAGCGCCTGGCAAAGCCGGCTCGGGCCGCCGGTCAGTTCTCTCAGGGTGCCCCATCCTTCTCGCGTTCTTTGCGAGAAGGGTGGGAGATTATTCGACCCCAAACATCCAACGCCCAATTCCCGTGCTGTGCCCCATCCATTTCGCGTTCTTTGCGAAATGGGTGGGATTTTCAGTCCCCGATTGCGCGCCATCTCTTCGAGCCCGGTGAGCGGTTCGAGCGCGCGGATCAATACGCATCCGGCCTGCCCCTCGCGTTCACAGGTCACATTCATGCAGAAGTACATTCCATAAATGGAGTAGACGTAAGCATGTCCCGCCGGCCCGAAAA
This sequence comes from uncultured Acidobacteriota bacterium, assembly GCA_963745965.1. GTDB lineage: Bacteria > Acidobacteriota > Terriglobia > Terriglobales > Acidobacteriaceae > Telmatobacter. The sequence goes on along the minus strand of CAVUZC010000006.1, from coordinate 295,619 downwards.
GCACCTGGTTGCGCGGCGTGGGTCCGCGATGCGAGTGGGCCGCCGGGTCGGCCGTTTTGCGGTGCGGTCCCAGATAAGCTTCGACCTCGACGATGCGTCCGGTAACCCATCCGGAACGAGTGCGGTGCGCGAGCACCTTGCCAAGAAGAAGCCGCGCCACGCGCTCCGGCGGCGCTTCCAAGAGGGCGCGCGGCAGGGGCTTGCCCACCATTTGGTTTTTCTCGCTCTTCCCCATGCACTCCGTTTCATCGCCTGATCGACGGCTGACTTGCCTTCCCCTACTTCTGCGCCTTGTTCCATTCCTTCATCAGCGCCAGCACCTCTTCAGCGTGGCCTTCCGGCTTCACGTTCGGGAAGACGTGCAGCAGCTTCTGGTCCGGCCCGATCACGAACGTCGTGCGCACAATCCCCATCACTTTCTTGCCGTACATGTTCTTTTCCTTCAACACATCAAACTGTTTCGAGACTTTCTCGTCTACATCAGCAAGGAGTGTGTACGGCAGATCGTATTTGGCTTTGAATTTGGCCTGCGCCTTGGGCGTGTCGCGGCTGATGCCCAGCACCACGGCTCCGGCCGCCAGCAGTTTCTTGAATTGATCGCGAAAGCCGCAGGCCTCGATGGTGCAGCCCGGAGTGTCGGCCCGGGGATAAAAGAATAGGATCACCGGCTTGCCGGCGTAATCGGAAAGGCTGACGGATTTGTCTTCATCGGTCTTGAGCGTAAAGTTGGCGACTTTCTTATGGAGCTCCATGGGGAATATCCTCGATGTGATGGATGCGGGCCGAGCGATGGCCGCTGAACTCGATTATTGTAGGGCGGTGCCGAAGGTGTCATTACGGATGCAACTTCGCTTGTGGATAACGGCTGCATCGCTGGCCGCTTCTGCGCTGCCTTTGGCCGCGCAATACCCCGGCCAGGTCGCGCAGACCAACAAGGACACGCTGAACCTGCGCGCCGTCGCGGTCCTTGAGTGGACCGGCGACGAGGCCAAGCCCAAGACCAGCCGTCTCGTTCCCGTGTGCATTTACGACGGCCAGGCGCTGCAGGATGCAGGCGAATATCTTGCTCGACCCGCTCCCATCGCTCTCGAAAGCGAGGTCGAATACCAGCTTTTGAAGGACGGTAATCCCGTCGGGCTCTTCGATGTTGATCGCGCAGGCCAGCAGCAGGGCTCCTGGATAGCCTTCGGCAAGTGGAAGCCCATGCCAAAGCCCAAGGCGGCCACGCAGGTTGCGAAGATCGACCAGGACGACGCGCAGAGCGACGAACCCGTCCTGCACCGCAAGCATCACGGCTCGGATTCCGCAGGCGCTTCCGGCAACTCCTCGAATAGCTCCGGTCCCGACCCCAATGCGCCCCCTCCCGATCCCGACCGCCCCACGCTCCACAAGAGCAGCGACACTCCTCAGAGCACTTCAGGCGATTCGGGCAGTACCTCCTCGGCCAGCGCACCTGCGAATAGCCCTGACAGCGGCAATCTCAAAAAGAAGAACGAAGACGACGAGAGCTACGTGAGCGATGTTGCTACGCTCACCGATCCGAACCGCCCGCATCTCTTCCGCGGCAAATCCGCGGGCTATGATGTGGCAGTCACACCCACGCTCGTCGGGCTGCCGCCCGACATGCATCAGGAGGTCGCCGTCTCCGATCCTACCGACCGGCCGGTACACCTTTGGAATTACACATGGGCAAATCCCGACGACAAAGCCAGGATGAAGGCCACCATGGAAGACCTGGCGCGCACCGCGCTCGGGCTCAATGTCCCGCCGCCGAAGCCCGCGCACAAGAGCGGTTCCATGGTTCATAAGGCTGCGCAACCCACAGCGCCGCTCGAGCCGGCGCCGCTCTATGACGAGCAGTTCCGCGTCTTCGAGCTGGCCTACAGCGCCGGCGCCACCATGGTACTCTCCGCGCACACCGCGGGCTCTGGCGAGCAGGAGAAGTTTGTCACCCTCGTCGCGCAACCCGATCTCTACGGGAACATCGCTATCCTGGTGAAAAACATGACGGATGCAGGCCACCTCGACGAGACCCCGCGCATGAGACTCGTGGATGCGGTGGACGCCCTGGCGGATAATCGCGGCGAGCTGCTCTTCGAGCTGCGCGGAGCCACCCAGCGCCAGTTTGCCCTCTACCGCGTGCTGCGCGGCGATGCCAGGCGCATCTTTGTCACGGACCCCCTGATCCTGACCGTGACCGTTGCCAACTGATTTCGCAGGGTTACAGCGGATTTGTGCGTCATGCCACAAAAGTAGCAACACTGCTGATTTTGGACCCGCTTTGTCCGATACAATGGAAACATAGTAGGCACATTGCCACTTTTTGAGGGATCTCGTATCGCATGGCCACAGCTTCCACTTCTCCAACGCCCGAAATCGTCTCCGTCAATCCGACTCCGCTAAACCCGGCAGGTTCTGAAGCAGTTGCCAGCCTCAAATCGCAGGCAGTCGCCAAATGGAGACAGGTGCGCATGGGCCGCGCCGCCGCCGTTAGCGACGGTTTGAGCTGGCCCATGGTCTTTTTGATTGGCTTCTTTCACGTAGGTGCGGTGGCTGCGCTTTTCCTCTTCAGTTGGCCGCGCCTTATCGTCATGGCCGTGCTCTACGTTCTGGCCATCAACGTGGGCATTGGCATGTGCTATCACCGCCTGCTCACCCATCGTGGTTACCACGTGCCCAAGTGGGTCGAATATGTCATGACCGTTTTCGCTACGATGTCGCTTGAGGGCGGGCCCATCTTCTGGGTCTCCACGCATCGCGTACATCACCAGCTCAGCGACAAGGAAGGCGATCCGCACACGCCGCGCGAAGGCGGCTGGTGGGCGCACGCGGGATGGATTCTCTTTGGCCAGGCGCTGCACATGCAGACCGAGGCGCTCTCGCGCTACTCGCCCGACCTCAGCCGCGACCGCTTTCACGTGTGGATGAGCAAATACCACTGGGTGCCGATCACCCTCAGCGCCATTCTGCTGTTTGGCCTCGGATGGTATTGGGGCGGTTTTGTGAACGGCATCGCCATGTTCCTCTGGGGAGTTCTGCTGCGCGTTACGCTTGGGCTTCATGCCACCTGGCTGGTGAATTCGGCAACCCATATGTGGGGCAGCCGCCGCTTCGAGACCCGCGACGACTCGCGCAACAACTGGTGGGTGGCCCTGCTCACCGGCGGCGAGGGCTGGCACAACAACCATCACGCGCATCCGGTTTCCGCGCGCCACGGTCTCAGGTGGTACGAGATCGATCCCAACTTCTGGGGCATCTGGATCCTGGCCAAGCTCGGCATCGCCCGCAAGATTCAGGTGGCGAAGTTCGATCCGGCAAATCCCAAGCCTGCGGGGCTGTAGCCGACCGGCTACAACTGGAATTCTGAGGGTCCTACAACCAGCGAACCAACGCTCAAGTAGCGATTCGGCTCTCATCAACCGAGGGTGACTTCCGAATAGCCGGTCATCCGGCCAGCAATGCTGGATTGTGAGACGCGAGTCTTTGTAGCCAGCACCCAGAGCGCGTGTTGCGTCAACTCTTGGCGCCATTTCGTCTTTTGCTGTAGCGTATGTCTGGTCCGTGGTGCGCGATTCTCTTCTCAGCCGCGCAGAGCGTTGGCGAAGATAGTGAACAATTTTGCAAAGCTGGGGTCCGCCTGAAAGCGCGTTAGGAGGCGCCCAAGTACGTTTGCCCTGCGGTTGGTGATGAACCATGGCGGGCGCGGGAGCAAGGTGAACGACAGACTGAGCAAATTCCGCGGAAACGGAGAGAATGGCGCCTGGACGACGGTGCGCTGCGCGTGATCGAAAAGCATTGTGTTATGGACGGCACCGATACCGCTTTGCACGTTATCGAGGGTATGGCCGGGGAAGGCGCCCCAGCTGGCATGTGGCAGTAGAAAGCCGAGACCGGTCCAGGCGTTGATGGAGATCGTTCCATAGCGGAGCTTGGCGATGATCTCATCGAAGTGTCTCTGCCCGATCTGTCGCAGAGTCTCCGGATGGATCAGGATATTGGCCCCTAAAGTACCAGCAAGGTTCTGGTTGGCATAGTCTATAGCGTCGATGAGAAAGACCTCTGCGTCCGAGCAGGGCAGGTCGGTCACGGCAAGAGCGGGAGCGAACACTTCGAAAGTTTCAGCGATGTGGTTGTTTCCGGCCCTGAAGTGGAACACACGGCATTGATTGGCGGTCTCCGGTTGAGCGGGAGTCTGACCGGTAATGCCATTTTGAAATTCGGTGAGGCGTGTCTTCGTGCCGGGATAGTAGAGCGGACGCGGGGCGGAGCCAGCCAAAGTGTCTTCTAGAGCCCGGAGAAAGGCCGTCTTTTGCGGCCACGCTGCGGAGAGAATCAGTACCTGGCAGGCAATGCAGTTGAAGCCAGCATTATGCAGCTTCTGCGTCGCCACATTCTCCGCCTGGAAGGTGATATCGGCCTTGGACCAGGGGCCCGGTACCACGATAGTAGGAGAAACCCCGCCCAGTTCGGAGGTGATGGGGCGCTTGTTCTTTGGCGTCCCAGCCAGCTTATTAGCGGCGGCCTCGCTGCCTGTGCCCCAGACGATGGCGTCATGCGCAGCGGTCGAGCCGGTGATGTGGATGGTCTCGACCAAGGGGTGATTACAGAGATATTGGCCGACGCTGGCGTCGCCACTGACGATACGCAAGAAGCCTGGTTCGATTAAGGCGGCGAGCGCGCGGTTGAGGAACGCCCCCAGATAGTCATTGACGGGATGCATTTTGAGCAGCACCACCTCGTTGTCTACGAACAGCTTGTGCAGGCAGTCCAGCGGCGCGATGGCGGCGATGTTGCCAGCGCCGAGCACAAGCGCCACCTTGCCGCCGGTGCGGTAGCTATATCGGGTGGCAGTATGCTGCGCGAGATTGGCGCGGGTAATATCGGGTTCCATCCACACTTCGGCACGCACGCCGTTGAGGAGCAGGCGGTCCCAGATGGAGTGCGGCACAACCTGTACGGCGAGTTGGCCGTTGGGCAACTCGCGCATTGGCAGCCCGTCCAGGTGTCTGTTGCCAGCGACCTTCGAAAGCGTCTCCATTAGAGCGTTGCAATAGGTGATTAGGGCATAAGGGCCGGAGACCCATTCTTCCCCAACCTGTGGTGCGCCCACTGCGAGCCCCTTCTTGCTGGCGGCGGTCTCAACCCAGTCTTGCGCCACCAGATTCACGTCATCCCTGATTCGTGCGAGGATGGCCAGACGCGCGCCCACATCGATTTGTGCCCAAAGCTGCTTGTGCCGGCTGAGCAACTCCAAATTGTCGTCGAGGTTGTTCGGTTCGATGTTCATATTGCATTGATGAGAACAGTCCAAACCAGTTTTCCACCGAAACGGGAAGCAGGTGTGTATCTCGCTCCGCGCCAAATCGCCGCTGCACTCACTGAGATAACCCATAAAGCACAGCCCAGTAACCGGTTGGACTGGAAATGGTCGACGAGACGGACCTTCGCGCAGCCGCTACTTCCGCGCTTTCGCTCTCACCCACAGCACGAGAAACAAGGGCAGAGCCACCACCAGCACCAGCACGCCCGCCGGGAATCCGACGTAGATGTACGTGTCGGTGTAGCTCACCGCGTGCCCGCCAATCACGTTCCAGGCTAGCAGCGAGAAAATCGCGATGCACGTCGTCGCAAAGAACGTAAGAAACGCCGAAGCAAACGCCAGCAGCAGGCTCTGGAACAGGCTGAAGCCCTCCAGCGGAAATCCCAAGACTCTTGCGCCGCGTTCGCTTGCCATCGATTTCGCAATCATTGTCCGACCTCATCAACTAGAATACAGATTCATGGCCAGCAGTGCGCAAATCGAGCTTTGGCATGCTGAGAAAGTGGCGACGCAGGTCACCGTGCAGGAAGCGCCCAACGGCGTTCGCTACGCAGCTTTCGGCGAGACGCGCATCTCCGAGTCCGACCTTGAGCGGCTGGTTGGAGCAGTACCCGCCGCGCTCGCTCCCGCGCTGCGCCAGCGCGCTTATTACTTCGTTCCGCTCGCCATTGCCGACGCGGACGAGAACCTCATCGCTCCCGCGTATTCTGTGGAGCTGGGCGACCGCGCCGTCTGCCACCGCAACGCAGAGTTCGGCGCCACGCAGGCCGTCTTTATCTCCACCCGCCTCGTGGAAGACCGCTTCGGCCTCGCCTTCGAGTTCTTCATCAACGTGGCGCACAACTTTGTCGAGGCGGCCGGCGTTCCCGACAGCTTTTCCAGCGTCGCGTGGTCGCAGGCCGAGGCGCAGGTGCGAGGCGAAACCAGCCAGGACGCGTGGGAATCCCGCCGCCGCGCGTTGGAACCGCATCCCGGCGCAAAAACCCCCAGCGCAAATATCGACGAGCGCGCGCGCCTCAGCTTTTTCGAGTCGTCGTTCTCTGACGCGCTGGCCATTTACATGCTTTCGCTCGCGGTCGACTTCGATTATCACGACCTGCGCGAGCGCGAGTACCCGTTACTCGCCGCGCCTTCCCTCGCCGAGCGCCTGCGCCACGTAGCCAGCCTCTTCCCGGCAAATCAAGGCTACGAATTCCAGGTCCTCTACCGCCGCAAGGGGTAAACCACGCCTTCAGGCAGGCAGGTTCACGACTCCGGCTACCAATTTGTAATGGAAATTCTCGAAGGGTTCGCTGAGGCTCACGGTGAGGAGCGTCTTTGGAGGCTTGCCACCGAAGAAGAACCCATGAGGGTAAATGCCGGCGGGTAGCAAGTGAAGCTGGTCGAGCCAGACGGGGTCCGTAACGGCAAGATCGTAGTGCGCGCGGCTTACATGCCCTAAGCGGAACAGGGCACGGTTCTTGCGCTTGCCGCCCGATTCACGAATCCACCACCACAGATCGTCGGGATGGATAAGTTCGAGAGAGTGAGTCGCCGGCCTGCCGGCGAACTTGCGAGCATAGATTCTATCGCCGTAATCGTGGAGCAAGACGGGGCGCCTGTTCACGTAGTTGTTCAGAAACTTGGCATCCAGCGACTCGTCAAAGCGCCGCACCCGCCGCCAGGGATCCTCTGTCACAAAAACGTCTTCCGGGTGACAGTTGGAGCCACACGCATTGCCGAGTTCCGCTTCGAAAACATCGAGGATTGCAGCTTGATTGCCGTCTCGATAGCAGGTCTGCCGGATGGTGAGGCATCCCGGAACACGCCCGCCAACCAGCCGTACCCACTTCTTCGTGATCAAACTGATGCCGGCGACACAGCGATGGTCGTGCTTGTAGGAATTGGCAAGACAGACAATCCGGTCAAGGCTCATGGAGCCGCTTACCTTCGGAAGCTGGACTAGAGATGATGAATGATTATATCGCCCCAGTGTTGCTGCAAATACTCAAGCGCCAGCTTGCGATGGCAATGTTCCGGCGTAGCTTCGCTGCAAAGCAATACCGTCTTTCTGAGAAAGCCCTTTTTGGAAAGCGCGTTTTCGACCCCTCTCGATCGAAGGAGCGACAGGTAGGCCTCGGTGTACACATCCCAACTGCCCTTGTGTTTCTTAAACGCGTCGAGGATTTCCTGTGTTGGCGTCAGTAGCGGCTCGTGCTCATAGCTCGCGCCACATATCTCGCGCAGAAAATAGGGGAGATCGCTCTGTTTGGCAAATCCTGCGAGCTGCGAAGTATTGTTCAGCCGCACATCGAGCAAGCGCTCGATGCTGTGAGCCTTCAGCGCATCGAAGAACTGACCGGCGCTTTTCTTTGTGAAACCGATGCTGTAGATCTCCATTGATCCTCTTCCAACTCGGCAAACAAAGCTGCTTGGTCGTTTACGAGCGGCTTGCCGGACTCCGCCGCTACTTCCGCGTCCGTTTGCAGACGGCCATCCGCACGAATATGAAGGATCTCATGGCCGTGCTCGGTCAAGACTCGCCCGACCAGCAATCGGCGATGGCACTGGGCCGGGTTCTCTTCACCGCATAAAAGGGCGACGCGAAACTCTCGCATCCCACGTTCCAGCCGTTCGATTCCAGCCGCAAACACCGGATCGCTTTTCATGCGGCCGTATAAGACATGGCCCTTTTTGTCATAGTAAGCGGGATCGGCCGGGCGGCCGCCCAGCTCACCGCCGAGAAAAACATACCGAAATCCGCAGTCGCTAAGCTTCTTTTGGAGAACCTCGCGATCGAATTGGGGGGCGAAGCGCGAATAAGGCGCGGAGCGAGTATCTGCTATTACGTCGATCTTTTGGCCCCTCAACAGATCGGCGAACTGCTCCCACGTGTGGGAAGAGTGACCGACAGTAAACACGATACTCATTGGCGGCTCAACAAAAGCATAGCACCGTCCCGCTTTGCGGGCTCAGGATAAGAGATCGGGAGGGATTGGTAGCCTGGGGGCGGACGGTTCTCGGATGGTTATCCTTTCCTCAGTTTCTTATCTGAGCGGTTTACGGGCTGTATCGCCCCGGCCCCATCGTCACAATCACAAAATTCATCGCGATCATGATCAGGTCGTAGTGCCAGCCCATCGACTTCTCGCCCCAGAAGCCGGTCTTCCACTCGGCTATCTTTTTATAAATTGCGCCCAGCATAATGAGAATCAGTCCCAACGCCGCCCAGTCCGCCAAAAATCCAATGGCCAGCGCAATCGCTCCGGCCAGCTCCGCCGCGCCCAGAAATACCGTAAAGGGCACGCTCATCCCGATGCTCTTCGCTCGCTCCCGCGGCTGCCGCAGATGACCCCATCCACTCGACCCAAACACCAGCGCCAGAACAATCCTGAGCAGCAACAGGCTCCAATCCGCAAATGCCGTAGTCCCCGGAATCGAAAACATGGCTGACCTCCCACTCTCACCTACCCTGCATGTGGGATGACCCGCATGGACACGCGCGTTGCAATCCGGGATCGGTCAGCGGGCACGAGTCGTCGGCGCTCTGAGCGGCAGCCATAGAGCGTAAAGGCCTGAATTCCAATGCCGCACCGCCACGCGAAAATTTCGTGCCTCGATATTGCCGGGAATTCCCTTCATGCGGGGCACAATAGAAATCATGAATCACCACGAACTGCAATGCCGGCAAGCCGAGGTCAAGCTCTTGGCGAATCTCTCCCAGCGCGCAAAAGTAGCGCTTAATGGCATGCATCCACAAACGCAACGCGAAGCCTATCAATGAGATAGGAGCCAAAAACCGGCAAAACTCAATAAAAAAATTACCGCATTTCCAGAATACCCGGCAATTTCTGGTACAAAACCCAAGGATGATTCACTCTTTGTTTGCCTTTTTGGGCCAATTGCATTTGCCAAAACCGTCATTTGCGCATTGTGAATGGGCGCCACTTCAGCGTGAGACAGAAGGACAAAAGTTGGTCGCTCACACACCGGCGTAGGCTACGCGGCCTTCGCACACCGTCCAGCGCACTTTACCGAGCATCGGCCATCCATCGAACGGTGTGTTCTTCGCTTTCGACTTCGATTCCGTCGCGCGGTACGTCCACTCGGCCTTGGGATCGAAGACGACCGCGTCGGCATAACTTCCAATAGCCAATGTCCCGCGGCCCTTCAGTCCGAGCAGTGCCGCGGGCTGCGCGCTCAGCAGGCTCAGCACGCGGCCCAGCGGAACCTTCCATTCGCCATGCAGCCAGCGCAGGCTTAAGCCCAGCGCGGTTTCGAGGCCGATGATTCCGTTCGGCGCCAACTCGAATTCAATTTCCTTTTCATGCGTGGCGTGCGGCGCGTGGTCGGTGGCGATCGCGTCCACCACGCCGTCGAGAATGCCCTCGATCATGGCGTCGCGGTCGGCGGCCGAGCGCAGCGGCGGATTCATTTTGGCGTGCGTGTTGTAGAGTCCGACGTGCTCCTCGGTGAGCAGGAAGTGGTGCGGCGCGACCTCGCACGTCACGCGCAGCCCGTTGCGCCGTGCCTGCCGCACCGCCGCAAGAGCCGCGGCCGTTGAAGTGTGCGCCACGTGCAGATGCGGATGCGCCTCGCGCAACTCGGCCACCAGGCGAATGTCGCGCTCCACAAGGCTCGATTCCGCCTCCGTGGACATGCCGCGCAGTCCCAGCTTGAACGACACCGGACCGAGGTTCATGCTCGCGCCTTGCGTCATGCGCGTGTCTTCGGCGTGCTGAATTACGGTGAGCCCCACCCGCGCTGCTGCTGCCAGCGACTCGCGCATGATGCCGTCTTTCAAAATCGGCCGCCCGTCGTCGGTCACTGCCACCGCGCCCGCGGACTTCAGAGCCGCATAATCGCTGAGCGTTTCACCCTTCGACCCGCGCGTCGCCGCTGCAATAGGAAACACGCGCACCTGCGCGCCGCGCTCCGGCGCCTGCATCCAGCGCGTGACCTCCGGCGAGTCGTTCACCGGCGTCGTGTTCGGCATCGCGGCCACGGATGTGAATCCGCCGGCAGCGGCAGCGGCCGTTCCCGTCGCGATGGTCTCCTTATAGCCCTGTCCCGGCTCGCGCAGGTGAACGTGAATATCGATCAGTCCCGGCGCGACCACGAGGCCCGTAGCGTCCAGAACCTCCGCGCCGTTCTTGCCCTTCAGCTTGCCCGTGCCGGCAATCTCGGCCACGCGCCCGTCCTTGAGCAGGATGTCCTTGGCGGCATCGACGCCTGCCGCGGGATCGATGAGACGGCCGTTACAAATCGCCAGCGTCGTCATGCGCGACCTCCTTGATCTGCCGCCAGCGCGCGCTCCATCACCGCCATGCGAATCGCCACTCCGTTTGTTACCTGCTCCAAAATTGCCGACTGCACGCCGTCGGCCACGCCCGCAGTAATCTCCATGCCGCGGATGATCGGCCCCGGATGCAGCACCACGGCGTTTGGCGCATGCGCGGCGAGCCTTTGCCCGGTGAGCTGGTAATTGGCCTTGTACTCGTCGAGATCGAGTTGCAGCCCAGCCAGCCGCTCAGCCTGAATGCGCAGCATCATCACTGCCTGCGATTGCGCCAGCGCCGCTTCGAAGTCGCGCTCGATCTCGATCCCCGGCCCGGATCGCGCCGCCTGTTCAGGCAGCAACTCCTTCGGCCCGCAGAGCAGCACCCGCGCGCCCACGCGCGGCAGCAACTGCATGTTTGACCGCGCCACGCGGCTATGCAGAATGTCGCCGGTGATCATCACCGTCACTCCGGCTAACGTGTCGGGCTTGACGCCCGCGACTCCCGGCCGCAGATGCGTCATGATTGTGCGCAGATCAAGCAGCGCCTGCGTGGGATGCTCGTGCATGCCGTCACCCGCGTTGATCACCGGCAGATGCGTCGACTCTTCGAGCAGCCATGCCGCTCCCGAAGAGTTGTGGCGCAGGATGATGGCTTCCGCGCCGAGCGCTCGCAGAGTCAATCCTGTGTCCTTCAGCGATTCGCCCTTCTCGATGCTCGAGCTGAGGCTCGAGACCAGGGTCGTGTCCGCGCCGAGCGCCTTGCATGCCAGCTCGAAACTGGTGCGCGTGCGCGTCGACGACTCATAGAACAGCAGCGCGATGCGCCGCTTGGCCAGAATCCGGTCGCGGACGATGGGGTCTTCGCGCTCGAGATCGGTGGCGCGGACAAGCAACCGGCTCACGCCCTCAACGGTCAAATCGAGGACTGAGAGCAGCGACCCTGGATTGTAGGGAAACGGAGAAGCAGGCGCAGGCGGAGTGCTGCGCGGACGGCGAGCGGTAGTTACGGCCGAATTCATGATTTAAGCCAGCTTACAGCAAACAGCTTGAACCGGTTAGTTTTCAACCTTTGCGATTGCGATGGCGTATGCGTCCAGGATTCGCCCCCGACGTTTCTTCGCACCGCAGTCATCTACATAAAGAAGTATTTGTAGATGAGGCCCCCGAGGCTAATCGCATACAAAAGTGAAAGCAAAATCCAGAAGCCCGATCTGGTCCAGCCCTTTACGGCTTCGCTATCCGACGTTCCAAGCGAACTTGCCAGTCCTCCGCTCATGAATAGCCAGACAAAAGCTCCAACTGGAGGAACCAGAAGGACCCACATCAAATCTTGAAAAAGATGCGAACCGGTCTTCAAGGTCGTACTCCTGTCGCAGTTCGGGAAGCATTCAACTAGGTGAGTGCTGAAATGTCGGCTCCTGATCCCTTGCACTTGATCCCGCAAGTTCGCTTCAGCTCGTTTTCTCGACCAGCAGCACCTCTTCGGTTCGGTCAACTTCCTGAAACTTAACTTCGACGATCTCGCGGCTGCTCGTGGGCACCTGTCTGCCGACATACGTCGCTTCAATCGGCAGCTCGCGATGTCCGCGGTCAATGAGGACCGCGAGTTGCACGCGCCGTGGGCGGCCGTGATCGAACAGCGCGTCGAGTGCGGCTCGAACGGTGCGGCCGGTGTAGAGCACGTCGTCGCAGATGACGATGTCGCGGCCTTCAATATCGAAGCCGATCGCCCCCGGTGTGACCACGGGACGCGCGCCCGCCGTCGAGAGATCGTCGCGATAAAACTGGATGTCGAGCACGCCCGTATCGACCGGCCGCTTCTCGATGGCCGAGATCAGCTTGCCCAGGCGCTCGGCCAGCGGCGCGCCGCGGCGCTTGATGCCTACCAGCGCCAGATCCTCGCTCCCGTTGCTCTTTTCTACGATCTCGTGGGCCAGCCGCACCAAGGTGCGCTCAATCTCCGAGGCGGACATCAGCCGTCCCTTCACGCGCAGGTTGCTCTTCGTCTCCGATTCACTCATCATGGTTGCTCTTGCCGGATGATACGAGGGATTGGCGCCCGGGGGCAAGCTGTGGAAAGGCAGGCCGCAAACGAGGCAAGAATGAAGGCGGAATCGCGGGCAGAAGTGCGGTGTGATGCGGGCAGAATCGCGGAGGAATCAGCCATCCTTATTGCGCAAGCGGACCGCCCGCCTGGCTATCGGGGCGCGCGCTGCTTCGCGCCGAGCCGATTCGGCCCCATAATATAGATGCGGGCCCGGATGGCGAAATTGGCAGACGCAGCGGACTTAAAATCCGCAGACTCTAACAGGTCGTGGGGGTTCAAGTCCCCCTCCGGGCACCATAGAATCCCACAAAATAGGCGGCTAGCTGGCCCTGGGTCCCGGACGAGAAACAGTTCTCGAAAAACGCGGCGGACCTCGAGCCTCATCTAAACGCGAACGTAAAGTCTATCCCACTGAAACTGTGTAGCTTATTAAAAATGCCAGATCGAGCGAGGCTTCACATCTGTTACACATTTTCGTGTTTATCGCCTATTGCAATACCTCCATCCACTGAAGATTGCAAGACCGCGAAAGGCGAGTCAAGCTCCGGGTCTGGTTCGGGACATTAAACACCGACTGTTTCTTTGCCAAGCACATGGTCCTCGATGACCGCGTCAGTCGTTCGAGGCCAGTACTTTTCGCAGACGCTCAATTTCTGCTCGAAGAGCTTTGTTCTCTTCTTCGAGATCACGTCCTGGAAAAGGCATCTGCCCGCCTTCATCGATAGCATTTTTAATCCCGTGTCAAACCTGTCTTCCCAAGACCTATCGATGAACTCTTGTCTGTTTCACAATCGGTCTTGGGTCAAGTTTGTCGAGAATCTCCATGAACTTGGGCCTGTTTTTGTAGCGCAGTCGTATGTCTGCGAGCAATCCATCCCATTCGATGTTCCGATGAAGCCCTTGAAAGATAGGCCGCATTTTGCGTAGATAACCAGCAACCGCCTCGTACGCGGAAGCGCTAGCGCGCGGTAGATGGTCGTCCACGCGCTGACGATATATTGCAAGCGACCGCTCGGGATGCGATTTTGTCACCGCGGCCGCCACGCGATCTCCGTAGCCGCCCGAGCCATACCATCTCATGTTTCCTCGATACTGTTGTCCGGCAGACATGGCGTCGTACCAACGGAGCACGTCATCGTACCGATGGTCGGCAATGGCCATATCGATCAGCACATCAAAATGCGGGCTCGCTGGCCGGCCAAAATTGAATCCGTTGTTCAATAGCGGAAGCAGATAGTCCGGCATTGGCAGCGGCCATTCTGCATCCGCTGCGCCCTTCACCGATGCCTTACCTGGCGACGACAGGGGAGAGACGCCGGTCTCGAGAAAGTTGCGCGCAATTCCGCGAATGCTGTCTTTGCAGCCGGCTTTGGCTGCAGCCTTGAGCAACTGCTGAAAGCTCTCGCGGCTGGGGTGAGTGAAGAATCCCAAAGCCGCGTGAGCCGCGGCGATTGGCCATTGTCTGCGCTGAACCGCCATCTCGCCCAGTAGCTTTTCCAGGCTCGATGCGATGCCGGGCAGCTTTGCGACTGTCTTTTCGATTCCCTCGGCCGCCCAGCGCTGGGCCTCATCGTACCGCTTCATCTCGATCAAGCGTTGGACCAGCCGTTTGTAGCTGCCGGAGACGCGGGCTTCCTGTTCGCACAGTGTGAGAATCTCGTCGTTGCGTCCCGCATTCTCAAGCGCTCGGATCAACCAGTCGGCGATGCGCTCGTGATGGTATTTTTGGGAGAAGGGATCATCTTCCTTCACAGGCGACTTCGCGCGCTGAGCTATAACATCGGCGACTTCGGACCACGCAGATTCTTCGCCAGTCAGCTTCAAAACCACGTCGGCGGCATCGTTGACAATGCCATAGTCGTCCCGTAAATGCGCGTCAATGGCGAAAAGCAGTTTGCGCGCTGGTGTGAGCGTTGATGCAACCACGGCTTCAAAGATCACCGGCAGGCATTCGCCCACGGCTTCCGCGGTTTCGCCCTCATCGTTTGATTGGCCGATCTGTTCGTTGCCCAACGTCATGATTTCTGTTCCCAGGCGCACCACGGCGTCAGGATGCCCGAGCTCCAGCAACCGTTCCAGGCGATGTTTCACGCGACTGTAATCTGGCGTCTGTCCCTCACCCGTCCAACTGTTTCGCCAGCCGGCCTCTGAAGCGACGAGTCTGAGTTCTTTCCGCGTTTCGGTCACCAGGCGGTCAACATTACCCTCGCCCATTGCAATGCGATCGCTGAACTCTTCTCGCAACTCAGGAAAGCGCTCAGTGAGTGACCAGACCAACGCCACTAGTTCCTCGCGGTTCTTGGCTTCGATATATTTGCGAATCCTTTCGTCTGATGCCTTGAGCGTTTTCCTTCCCGTGGCCCCCGGATGCCGATGCTGGTGGACATGGAACACTTCCTCGTTATCATCGTTTTCGGAGTCCATGTCGAGATCGTCCGCTTCATCGTCGTCATCTTCTTCGCCGCTCTCGTCGGCGAGCATCTCCCATCGCTCATCGTCCTGGTTCGCCGCAGGAGTTTCCGAGCCCTCGCCCAGTCTCTCAAGATATTCGGCCACTACTGCAACTGCATGTTTGCAGCCGCTGGCGCCCACCGGGCAGGTGCAGCGCGAATAGAGAGCGCCGCCCTTTTTCGCCGACTGCTCACACCAGACTGTCACCGCGTAGCGTTCTCCGCCCAGGACCGTAGCCAGAAGCCAGCCGTCCTCCGAGATCGCGAGGTCATGGACGCGCCCTTGCCTCTGGTAGGCTCTGCCTCGTTCAACCGAGCGCGAGCCTGCCCATTCGGTCAGATCGTCCCAACTCAGGACATTCCAACCCTCATCTTGGGAGACCTTATGTTCCTTTCCCTTTACCGCGCGTTGTTGCTTTGAACTCATCCATTTCATCCTGAGCTGATTCGGTGTTGGCCACTACGATGAAGCCGGTGAAGATGGCAGGGGAGGATACGGTTCTCCGCGAAGGCTCTCATCGTCACTTTTTCGATAATAAAAGGATGGTGGCATTTCGTTACATCATCAAGCCCAATTTCGATTCATCGATTGAACTTCGAAAGCGTGATCTGAAGGCGGCGAGGGAGGTTCATATCGAACCCTCAACTGTAGGGTGGGCGTCGAGTGTGTGGCGGGGCATCGGCAGGCGAAGCGATACCCGTGAATGCGTGCGGTCTTGACATATTTTATAAGGAACTATATATTGGACCATATAAGCCATTAAGGCTTTATACATGGAGCCTTAAAGATGAGATCGAGTGTATCAGATGTTTTGCCCCCTGCCGTCAAGCGGTCGCTGACCAAATTCGGGAGCGATCTTGCTACGGCGCGCCGGAAACGTGGACTTACCATCCTTGCCGTCGCCGAGCGCATGGGCGTCGCCAAGAATACTTATCTGCGCGCAGAGAAGGGCGACCCTCGGGTCGGCCTTGGCGTTTATGCGATGGCTCTTTTCGTCCTGGGCTTTGGCAGTCCTCTTGGCACACTTATCGACGTGAGTCGCGACGACACCGGCCTTCTACTCGATGAAGAACGTCTGCCCAAGCGCGTGCGCATGAAGAAAGCACGGGTGCCGCAGTCATGAAGCGGACCATTGACGTTGTGCTAGGCGAGGGGCTGCCGGTCGGCACGCTGCGTTACGACCTGCAAGGGCGTCGTGAAAGCGCTGTTTTCGAGTACGGCGCAGGTTGGCTCGGCGACCCCGCGCGTTTCGCTCTTGGGCCGACGCTTCCGATCCAGGGGGGACCACAGTTCCATCGCAAGTCGCAAGACGGCTCTCTCTTCCATGCCGCGATTGCCGACACCGAGCCAGATGGGTGGGCAAAGCGCGTCATCATGCGTGATCACATCAAACACAGACAGGAATTGCGCCGCGAAGGAAAAGAAGTGGCGCAGCCGCTCAACGCGCTTGATTATTTGCTGGCCGTGGATGATTTCAGCCGTGTCGGCGCGCTTCGTTTTCGCGACGAAGACGGCGTGTTCCGGCGCGCGCTGGAAGAAGGACGCAGGACTGCTCCGCCACTCGTCGAACTTGGGCATTTGCTCAGCGCGTCGCGTGCAATCGAAGCGAACAAAGAGACGGCAGCGGACCTTGCGTATTTGCGCGGGCGTGGCACGTCACTTGGCGGCATGCGCCCGAAATGCACGGTCATCGACGAAGATGGAGCGCTCAGCATCGGCAAGTTCCCCAGCATCGCGGACGAGCGCGCCGTCACCAAGGGAGAAGTGCTCGCTCTCACGCTCGCCAAAAACGCCGGGATCAATGCAGCCGCGGCGCGTATCGTCGAGAGCCAGGGATTGCCCGTTGCGCTGATCCGCCGCCACGATGCTGGGAGTCGAGCCGACAGAACCCGAGGAACATTCCTACACCGAGATTGTGGACGCAATCCGTGTGCACGGGGCCGACGCACAAGCCGACATCGAAGAGTTGTGGCGCCGTATTGCCTTCTCGATTCTGATTACGAATGTTGACGACCACCTGCGCAATCACGGCTTCTTGCATGAAAACCGGGAATTCTGGCGGTTGTCGCCCACCTTCGACATCAACCCGTCACCCGAGCGCGTGCGCGAATTGAAGACCTGGATATCCGAGGACGCAGGCCCCGACATGACTATCGACGCCCTTATGTCCGTGATTGCTTATTTCCGCATCACGCGCGCGCGTGCCAAGGGGATATTGAGTGAAGTTGTGCACGCCGTGGACGACTGGCGCATGACCGGACACAGTCTCGGCCTAAGTGACGAAGAGCTTGAGCCCTTCGTGGACGCCTTCGAGCACGGTGAGCGTGACGCCGCAAAGAAGCTTTTCTGAAGTGAACACCGGCTTAATTGAGCAGTGCGGCTAAGGGCGCAAATTCACGGCAAAAACCGAAAACTTGCGCACTGACTTACACAGTTTCACAGGCATGATTTCGAAGTTATTTATTTTCAGCAAGATAAAATCACACAAAATGGACTTAAAATCCGCAGACTCTAACAGGTCGTTGGGGTTCAAGTCCCCCTCCGGGCACCATAAATCGATTGCCTACTGACATTCTTTTGCCGCGGCCTAGTGTCCTGTCTCTAAAGTTCGCACACAAAAGCGAGCGATGGAATCGAGGATCTGGTCGGCGGTTTTGTGCCAGACGAAGGGTTTTGGATCACGGTTGTGGTTTTGGATGAAGGCCGCGATAGCATTCTTCAGGTCTTTGGTGGAGCGATGCACACCTCGCCGCAATTGCTTTTCGGTCAGTGCGGCAAACCATCGCTCGACCAGATTAAGCCAACTGGCGGAAGTGGGCGTGAAGTGCAGGTGGTAGCGCGGCCTCTTGGCCAGCCAGTTGCGAATCAACGCCGTCTTGTGGGTTCCGTAGTTGTCCAAAATCAGGTGTATATCGAGGTCGGCGGGAACGTTGGCTTCGATGGTGTCGAGGAACTTGCGGAACTCCTCGGAGCGATGGCGCTGTTGCGTCTGTCCGATCACCTTGCCTGTTTTTGTATCCAGGGCAGCAAACAAGCTGGTTGTTCCATGGCGGACGTAGTCGTGGGAGCGGCGTTCGATCTGTCCGGGGCGCATGGGCAACAGCGGAGCGGTGCGGTCCAGGGCCTGAATCTGGCTTTTTTCGTCGACGCATAAAACCAGAGCGCGATCCGGCGGCGCCAGATACAGGCCGACGATGTCACGCACTTTTTCGATAAACAGCGGGTCTTTGGATAGCTTGAACGTCTCGGAGCGGTGCGGCGCCAGGGAGAAGGCTTGCCAGATGCGATGAATCGAGGCACGGCTGAGGCCGGCACGCTTAGCCATGGAGCGTGTGGACCAGTGCGTAGCATCGCTGGGGGTCGACTCCAGGGTTAGAGCCAGTACCCGCTCGACATCCTTGTCGGAGAGCTTACGCGAGGTGCCCGGCCGCGGCTCATCGAGAAGACCATCCAAACCCTGATCCAGATAACGCCGCCGCCACTTGCCCACGGTCTGCAGAGTCAGGTTCAACTGGCGCGCTATGCTTGTGTTGCTCAACCCATCTGCGGCAAGCAGAACGATGCGCGAGCGCATGGCTAGAGCCTGCGCGGTCTTCGGTCTCCTGGTCCACGCCACCATCTGCGACT
Organism: uncultured Acidobacteriota bacterium; assembly: GCA_963745965.1. Taxonomy (GTDB): domain Bacteria; phylum Acidobacteriota; class Terriglobia; order Terriglobales; family Acidobacteriaceae; genus Telmatobacter. The sequence continues at coordinate 276,914 of CAVUZC010000006.1, read as the reverse complement.
GATCTTCGGCGTTGACCGACAACGGAATGAGCGGCCGCCCCATCGGAGTTCCTCCCACTCTATCCGATGAAGGGCCCCACGGAAGTTATGCAACTTATTTCAGAGACAGGACACTAGTGTCCTTCTAACCCCGAGTGATACTTTTGCCGCTATCGAGATGCTGACGGCAATCTGCAGCGCGAGAAAGTCGCTCGCGCTCGGCTGATTGGCCGTCAGCAGATCGAGACTGACTGTGCCGCCTCAGGCCTCTGAAATGCTCGTTCTCCGGTGCGGTCAGGTATGCTGAATTGCTAGGTTGGTTCCATGCCTCGCGGACGAACTGTGAACAAAACTCTGCTCTGCTCTCTTACTCTTTCCCTCTGTTCCGCAGCCTTTGCTGCGTCGGTGATCACCACGCGACCAGACGATCCCGGAGCTGTTTATCTCGACGCGCCCACCGCGAATGCCGACAGTTCTGCTGCAGTGCAGGCCGCGATCGACAAGGCCGAAGGTGCGAGCCGCGAGGGAATTGTCTTCATCCCCGAAGGCCGCTACATCATCACGCGAACAATCTACGTCTGGCCCGGCGTTCGCCTCATCGGCTATGGCGCCACGCGGCCAGTCTTGATTTTGCCGCCGCATACGCCAGGATTCCAGCAGGGGATGGGAGTGGTGGTCATGTTCGCCGGTCTCGGCCCCAGCGCAACCGCGCACTTGAAAGGTCCCATTCCTTTTCCACCGCCGGGTTCCGTGCCGCCAAATGCGAATGTGGCGGATGCCGATGAAGACACGTTCTACTCGGCGATGAGCAATATCGATATCGAAATCGGCGACGGAAATCCTGCGGCAGTGGCAGTGCGCTTCCACGTGGCGCAGCACTCTTTTCTCGCGCACATGGATTTCCATATTGGCTCCGGGTTGGCCGGGATTTACATGGTCGGCAACGAAGCGGAAGACCTGCACTTCCATGGCGGCCGCTATGGCATCCTCACCGAGAAGACCTCACCTGCATGGCAGTTCACGCTGGTCGATTCGACCTTCGAAGGCCAGCGCGAATCGGCCATCCGCGAGCACGAAGCAGGCCTGACGTTGATCCGCGATTCGTTTCGCGATGTGCCGAGGGCAATCGATATCGATGCCGGCTATCCCGATCAGCTTTGGGTGAAAGATTGCCGCTTCGAAAGAATTGCGGACGCAGTGGTCACCATCAGCAAGGAGCACAGCCCGCTTACGGAGATCGGGTTTGAGAATGCGATTCTCGCAGGTGCGCCGATCTTCGCGAGGCTGCGCGAAAGCGGGAAGACCGCCCGGGCCACAGGCGCGAATTATCAAGTGAAGAATTTCAACTACGGGCTGATTGTTCCCGGTGAAGGACGCACGGGGGCAATGGGCATGCGGTACGACGCAGCGCCGCTCGCCGCAATGCCGGCGCCACTGGCGCCTGCGATCCGCGCTTTGCCGCCATCGGCGGAGTGGGTGAATGTGCACACGCTCGGCGTGAAGGGTGATGGAGCTACCGATGACACCGTCGCCTTGCAGCAGGCGATCAATGCGCATCGCGCGCTCTATTTTCCCAGCGGTCATTACGTGGTGCGCGACACACTCACGCTCAAACCCGAGACGGTATTGATCGGGCTCCATCCCACGCTCACGCAGATCGATCTGCTCGATGAAACGCCTGGTTACCAGGGCGTCGGCGCGCCCAAGCCCGTGATTTTTGCTCCGCCGGGGGGCGCAAACATTTTGAGCGGCATCGGCCTGTTTACAGGGGGAATCAATCCACGCGCGGTGGCGGTGCTGTGGAAGGCAGGCGAACGATCGCTGATCGACGATGTGCGTTTTCTCGGCGGCCACGGGAGCGGCGTGAATCCGTACAACAACAATCGCACCGCCGATCCCGATTTGCGTAAGCGCTGGGATAGTCAGTATCCAAGCCTCTGGATTGCCGACGGCGGAGGCGGGAGCTTCGCCGATATCTGGACGCCGAATACGTTTGCGCAAGCGGGTTTTGTGGTAACGGACACCAAAACACCGGGCCACGTTTATGAGCTCTCGAATGAGCACCACGTGCGCAACGAAATCAAGTTTGATCACGTTGAGAATTGGGACATCAACGCTCCGCAAACCGAGGAAGAGGCCGGCGAGAGCCCCGAGTCGCTATCGCTCGAGATCGACAACTCACGGAATCTAACGTTTGCGAACTACCACGCGTATCGCGTAACACGCAGCCGCGCGCCGTTCCCATCGGCTGTTCGCATCTATAACTCATCGGATATTCATTTCCGTAACGTTCACGTGAACGCCGAGAGTGGCTACGCCATTTGCGACAACAACGGGTGCGGCACTTTTCTCCGCGTCAGCAAATTCCCTTACGAAAACGCGATTCAAGATGTGACGCATCATTTGGAAGTCCGCGAGCGCGAGTTTGCGGTTCTCGACATTCCGGCCGATCCGCCTCAACCCGCGCTGCCTGACGCATCGGCAGTTCTCGATCCCGGAGCAACCGTGAAGAAGCTAGAGGACGGCTTCTTTTCCATCTCCGGCGCCGCCGTCGACGCGGCAGGAGACCTGTACTTCGTCGATCGTCACAATCAGCGCATCTACTCGTGGTCACAAAAAGGAGGCCTCGCGGTCGTGCGCGACAATCCGCTCGATCCTGTGAACCTCGCCTTCGACAGATCAGGCAACCTGCTTGTCGTCTCCTCCGCCGGGCCCGAAGGCACGGTCTACACGTTCAAGCCCGGAAGTTCGGCTGAAGATCTGACCCTGCTCGCGCCGCAGGCTGCACAGCCTCGCCTTGGCGCGTCAGTGATCCTCCCCGTCAACTGGTGGAATAACGGCGAATTCAAAGACCAATTGAATCTCGAAACGATGCGCTTCAAGACACTCGCCGAAATGTTTGCCGAAGATGCAACCACGCCGAAGTTACGCCAATACGTCTCTGTGGACGGCAGTGTCTTTCTGCCCGCAGGGCGGGTAGTTCAGCAAGGTCCGGCGAACGAGACCTCCGGCTGGCGATTCAGCGACAACCTCGATACGTACGGCTTCATCATCGCCAAACAGGGCCAGCGCGTGTACGTGAGCAGCGAGTCTGAAGACATCACCTACAGCGCGATCGTGAATCCCGACGGCTCACTCGCCGATTTGAAGTCTTTCGCGCAGCGCGGAGGCGAGAGTGTCGCCGTCGATGATGACGGCAACGTCTATGTCGCTAACGGGCAGATCTTTGTCTATTCGCCATCGGGAAAACAGATCGCGCAGATTGACGTACCTGAACGTCCGCTGCAACTTGTTTTCGGCGGTCCGGATCGCAAGACTCTGTTCATCCTTGCCCACCACGCGCTTTTTGCAACACAGGTGCGCTGAAACGCAGGGCCAGCATAGCCGACAATCGGGACTCAGCACGTTGCTTTCAGTCAACCGATACGGTTGGGCCCGAATCAACGCCCCTCAGTCGCTTCTCGGCTTGCTCGCTCCAATAGCCGCAGTCCAGCTCCAGGAAAACCGAGGTGTACGGAATCGCCAGCGTCGACTTGAGAATCAGTACGCGAAAGAGCCTGCCGGCCTCGTCCAGCCGGGCAATGATCTGCTCGTGCGCAGCCTCGCGCGCCTTCTTACCTGCCACTACCTCCGCCATTCTGTTGCGAAGCGCACTCACTCCTGGCGAATCCTCTTCGGCCAAGAGCTTCAGCTCGGCATCCAGATAAACAATGGCGCGAACATGCCCGGACGCGTCGATCGCTCCGAGAACTTCCTCGAGCAGTTCCATGTGATCGGCGCCCGTGTACAGCGTTTCAATGCCTGAATTTGACTGGGCAGGATAAGCAGCATCGGCGACAACAATCCAGTTGCGATGGCCAAAAACCGGCAACAAATCATCAAAGCGGGATTTCCACGATTCGCATTCGCGATCACGCGTTGAATTCACTTTGAACCTCTCTGAGCGGCCTCTCGGAGGCAGTCGCGTGGGGAGTAGTGTGCGATCCCCAAAAGGCGAAAGCGGCGACAACGACATAGCAGCACAGCGGAATTGCCATGCTTTCGGCCATGCTCTTCGTCATCTGATATGCGGCTCCCATCAGCGGCGTAAAGATTGCGGCGCCGATGATGGCCATCACGAGCAGCGAGGCGCCTTCCTTGGTGTGCTCGCCCAGATCGCGGATGCCCAGGGCAAAGATCGTCGGGTACATAAGCGACATGAAGAAGCTGGTGGCCAGGAGCGCAATTAAGCCACCCCATCCCGGCCGCAGGATGCCGATCGAGACGAGCACGATGTTGATGAGTGCGAACGATCCCAGCATCTTTTCCGGCTGCAGGCGCTTCATCAGGTAGCTCGAGGCGAACCGGCCAACGGCAAAGGCGGCCAGCGTGGCCGTGAGCAGATAGCCGGCCAGCTTTTCGCCGACATGCGTGTAGTCCTGCGCGTACTGGATAAAATAGCTCCAGGTACCCACCTGCGCGCCCTCGTAGCTGAACTGGGCGATCACCGCGGCGAGCAGGTGGCGATAGCGGAACATACGCAGGTAGCCGCCGGTCTTTCGCGTGTCGACCGCTGTGGAGTCGCCCACGATTGCTGGAAATCCGGCGCGGAAGACGAGCACCGCCCAAATCACCACGATGACACCCAGCACCATGTAAGGCGCAAGCACGCGCAAGGTCTCGTGCTTGAGAAATGCATCGTAGACGCCTTGGGACTTCATGCGCGCGATGTCGCTGGCGCCCGGCTCGATGCCCGAGAAAATGAAGACCGTCCCCACCCAGGCTCCCACGATGGAACCGATCGGATTGAATGCCTGGGAGAAGTTGAGACGGCGCACAGCGGTTGCCGGATCGCCCATCTGCGCAATCAGCGGGTTGGAGCCGGTTTCAAGAAATCCCAGACCGCTGGCAATGACAAAAAGCGCAAAAAGGAAAAGCGCATAACTCCGCGCCATCGCGGCGGGATAGAAAAGGAAGGTGCCGGCCGCGTAAAGAAGCAGGCCCGTAAGAAGCCCACTCTTATATCCAAAACGGCGCATTACCATAGCCGCGGGAATCGCCAGCAGAAAGTACCCGAGATAGAAGGCCGATTGCACAAATCCAGCCTCAAGGCGGGTAAGCGCAAACGACTTCATGAACTGACGGATGAGCACGTCGTTCAGGTTGTTGGGGATGGCCCAGAGAAAAAACAATCCGGTGACGAGGAAGAAAGCGACCTTGCCGTGGCGAGGAAGCAACGGGGCAGATGAGGACTGTTCCGAGTTAGGCTCAACCGGCGCTTTGTGCATGGGCTACTCCGCGGCGGGGCACACCGCAACTTTACCGCAGCGGCCTGACGCCATCAAACGATAGGCTTCGCTGGCATGGTCGAGCGGGAATCGGTGGGTGACGATGTCTTCCGGGTGCAGGTTCCAGCGAACCAGCCGTTCCACCAGTTCCTCCATGAGCCAGGTGGACGTGACCCAGGAACCGTATATTGTTTTCTGATCGTGAATGATGTCGGGCGAAGGATTGAAGGAAACGGTGCCGCCCTCGCCCACCATGGCCATCCTTCCCCATTTGCGGGTGGCGCGAATGGCGACGGCGCGCGCTTCGGCATTGCCCGAACAATCGATGGCGCGCTCCACGCCGCTGCCATCCGTCAGTACGCGCACTTCGTTTACGTTCTCTGGGCCGGCGTCGAGCACCGAATCGCAAAGGTCGAGGTGAAGCGCGAGGTCACGGCGCTCGGCGGAAATATCGATACCGATGATCTTTTCCGCGCCCAGCTTGCGGCACAAAGCCCCAGCCGCGAGACCCACCGGACCTAGTCCCGTGATCAGCACCGCATGGCTGCCGTCGATTCCAACTTTTTGCAAAGCCTCGTACACTGTGCCAAAGCCGCACGCCACCTGCGCGCCATCGAGGTAGGTGAGCGAGTCCGGGAGATGAATCAAGTCCTTCTCTTCGGCAAGCATGTATTCGGCCATGCCGCCATCGCGCTGCCATCCATAGGCGCGGCGAAACTCAGCGCTGGTGCAGGAGATCATATATCCGCGCCGGCAATCGTTACACACGCCGCAACCCGAGATGTGATAGACGATCACGCGGTCGCCCACCTTAAAACGACGGCAGCCAGAGCCCGCCGCGACAATCCGGCCCGCGGGCTCGTGCCCGGCAATAACACCCTGATAGCCTTCCGGGCCTTTGCCCAGGTGCTCGTGATAAATGGCGCGAATATCGGAACCGCAAATAGTGGACGCTCCGACGGCGAGAAGAACTTCGCCGTGGCCCGGCTGCGGCACCGGAACTTCTCTGATCTCGACGGTGCTGTTTCCCGGAAGAAACGCCGCTTTCATCGTCTTGCTCATTCCATTCGACTCCCGCTTTCGGCATCATTGACGCCGCGCTAAAAGCGTTGCTTGCGGCGCGGTTACGCAGGCGTAATCGATCCGTTCACATCCCAGAGATCTTCCCACGATTGATCCTCTTTCCAAAGGAAGACCTGGCCTTTGATCAACCGGCAGTCGCGATCGGCCTTTGTGATCGCCCTCATTTCCTCGGCGCTCAGTGGTTCGCCGACCGCGGCACGCAGATTGTTCAGCAGATTTTTCGGATTGGTGGAGAATGGAATCGGCGCCTGTCCGCGCTGCACAGCCCACTTGATGCACACCTCCGCCGGATGCACGCCCCGTCTCTTCGCGATTGCGCAGATCGCCGGATCATCAGTCGGCGATGTATCCTCCGGCGTGCGGTCGCGCTCCGGGCGCGCCGGAGACCCGAGAGGAGAAAACGCCACGGGCTGAATGCCGTGATCGAGCAGGAAATAAAAGAACTCCGTCTGCTGGAAATGGGGATGCATCTCCATCTGATTCACGGCCGGTTTAATGCGCGCGTCGCGCAACAGTGGGCGCAGTTTCGGGACCGTCATGTTTGACGTTCCGATATGCCGGACCAAACCGCGATCGACGAGCTCTTCCATCCTGCGCCAGGTGCGCATGTAGTTCTCATGCATATAGGGCACGGCGTGCGGATTGCGCGCCGCGACGTCGCAACCCGGCGGATGATGATTGGGAAACGGCCAGTGAACCAGGTAGAGATCGAGATAATCGAGCTGGAGATCGGCGAGCGACTTTTCGCAGGAAGGGATCACGTCGTCTTCGCCGTGCTTGTCGTTCCAGAGCTTAGAGGTGACCCAGACCTCGTTGCGATCGAGCCCGGAGGCAAACAGTTCGCGGAATGAATTTCCGATGAACGCCTCATTGCCGTAGACCGACGCGCAATCGAAGTGGCGATAGCCGATGGTTGCCGCCGCTTTCACGGCACTGGCGACCTCCTGATGGGAGACGCGATCGGAACCGAAGGTGCCAAGGCCAATTCCAGGCATGATGGCGCCGGTGGAGAGCCTGCGCTGCGGGACCAGCGCGGTGTCGATCGCATCGGGAGCGGCCGCCCAATGGCTGCGAGTAGGCGCGGGTTGATTCATCGCTCAGAAACTCTCATAGTTAACGATAACTTAAAGGATAAAGGCTAGGCGAGGACGAATGAGGATGTCAAGCTGCACTCGGCATCCGTAAGGCGGTTTCAGCGGCGTAAGGGACGGGAAGGCACAAATATTCCCTGCCGTTCGCTGCGTAGGGCCGCAGCATCAGGTTGACTATACTGATTGCGGTTACATTCGGATGAGGAGCGTGGCGAGAGATGGCCGCAAGACTGAAGGATATTGCAAGAGATCTCGGCCTGTCTGTTGTCACCATTTCCAAGGTGCTCCGCAACCATCCTGACATCGGTGAAAAGACCCGGAAGAAAGTCCTCAAGCGCATGAGGGAGCTGGACTACCAACCTAACCATGCGGCCCGGGCGCTCATCACGGGGCGCACATGGACGATGGGCTTAGTGGTGCCCGATCTTCTGCATCCATTTTTCGCAACTATTGCCAAAGCAATCTCTACGGGGATTCAAGGTCAAGGCTACAGCTTGATCATTTCGACTTCCGACGAAGATCCGGAGCTCGAGCGCCAGCAGATTCGACAATTGCTCGCTCGCCGAGTCGATGTGATGATCCTGGCCTCCGCGCAGCGTAGCGTCGAAAGCCTTCGCGAAATTGCAACGCAGAACGTGCCCTACATCCTCGTCGACCGCTGCTTTCCGGGGTTTCCTGCGAGCTTTGTCGGCGTGGACGACAGGGCTGTAGGTGTTTTAGCTACCTCCCATTTGATCGAGCAAGGCTGCCAACGCATTGCGCATATTCGGGGACCCGAAGTCAGCACGGCGATAGGCCGTCTCGAAGGCTACAGGAAAGCACTTGCTTCCCATCAGATGGCGCCGCTCAAAGGACATATCGTCTCCATTGGCGCCTCTGGAGATCACCGTGGGGAAACCGGAGGGTATGAGGCTGCCGAACGCCTTCTCTCGGCGCGGAAGAGACCGGATGGAATTTTCTGTTTCAATGACCCGGTGGCGCTGGGCGCCATGCGTGCGATTCTCGAAGCCGGATTGCGCATTCCGGAGGACATCGCGGTTGTGGGTTGCGGGAACCTCTCCTATTCGGATTTCTTGCGCGTGCCGTTGAGTTCTGTCGATCAGGGCAGCTCGAAGATCGGAAAAGCAGCGGCCGGGATGGCTTTGAAGTTGGCGCAAAATCGCGGCTACGCGCAACCGAAGACACAAATGATTCAGCCGCATATCGTGGCGCGAGCCTCCAGTCTCCGACGCCGTCGCCGCAGTTTGCCGCGAGTTGAACCTTGAGCTCTCTGCGCTCGTTGGATCTGTTCTACGGGGGCGCAACGCAACCGGATTCGCTACACTGGGAACCGTCGCGTCAGGTGCTCGAGAAAGGTTTCGATTGTGCGCACGCTCGCCTGCATGCTCTTCTCCATCGCCTTCGTTGCAGCCGGACAAGGGCAGAACTCGTCTTCCGCGCGGACGAATCCTTCAGCCGAGCCAATCACCATCCAGGTTGATCTTTCCCGCACGATGGGCGCCTTTGAGCCGGTCACAAACTGGTTTGGCTTCGACGAGTCGAACTATGCGTCGATGCCTTATGGGCAGCAATTGCTGCGCGAACTTCACGACCTGAGTCCCGCGCCAATTTACATCCGCTCGCATCACCTGCTCACTACGGGCAACGGCGTCCCGGAGCTGAAGTGGAGTTCGTCGAATGTCTTCAGCATTGGCCCGACCGGCAAGCCTGTTTACGATTTCACGATCACGGATCGCACGTTCGATGCATACAAGCAGGCCGGCGTGCGGCCATTCGTCGAGCTGGGCTTTATGCCTGAGGATCTGGCCGCGAACGTTCCCGGAATCACCGAGTACCAACTTCACTATCCCAAGCCGACGATGGGCGGCTCGGTGAACAACCCGCCGCGCGATTATGAAATGTGGCGCGACTTGGTCCGCACTTACGTAGCGCACCTGGTTCAGCGCTACGGAGCCGACGAGGTGCGCACCTGGTACTTCGAGGTCTGGAACGAGCCCGACATTATTTATTGGCACGGGACGCCGCAGGAATATTTCAAGCTTTACGATTACACCGTCGACGGCGTACGGAGTGCTTTGCCCAGCGCACGCGTGGGCGGGCCGGCGACGACTGGACCGGCATCAGCGAAAGCAGCCGCATTTCTTCGGGCATTTCTCGACCACTGCCTCAACGATCGCAGCGCGGCTAACGGCAAGCCCGTGCCCCTCGACTTCATCTCCTACCATCCGAAAGGCCGAGTGCGGCTGGTCGACGGCCACATCGAGATGGGCCTTGCCGACGAGTTGCAATCGGTCGACGCAGGCTTCCACATCGTCGCCAGCTATCCGCGTTTTCGCCATCTGCCCATCATCCTGAGCGAAGCCGACCCTGAGGGCTGCGCGGCGTGCTCAGCCAAAGAAAACCCGGCCAATGCCTACCGCAATGGTCCAATCTATGCTGCCTATACCGCGGCTGCATTCAAGTCCATGCTCGATCTTGCGCAGCAAGACCAGGTGAATCTGCCCGCGATGGTGACGTGGGCCTTCGAGTTTGAGAATGGCAGCTACTTTGAAGGGCTCCGCACCCTGTCAACGCAGGGCATCGACAAGCCGATCCTCAATTTCTTCCGCACGGCCGGCCTGATGCAGGGCGATCGTGTGTGGGCGTCGAGCTCCGGCCGCATTCCGCTGGAGCAGCTTCTTAAGAATGGCGCTCGAAACACGCCCGACATCGACGCCCTGGCAACGAGGTCCGCTCGCAGTGCCGCGGTTCTCGTATGGAACTACGACGATAACGATGTTCCTGTCGTGGCTTCGCAGGTCGAGATCGCGATCACCGGCATTCCTGCCGGAGTGACACGGGTTCTGCTAGAGCAATACCGCATCGATGACACTCATAGCGACGCGTACGCCGCGTGGAAAGAAATGGGCTCTCCCGATGCGCCGACAGCCGAGCAATATGCCAGACTAAAAAGCGCGGGACAGTTGCAGACGCTCACCTCGCCAGCGTGGCTCGACGTTCATGACGGAAAGATTTTGGTGAGCAGCGATCTTCCTCGTCAAGCAGTGGCTCTGATGCGGTTGTCGTGGTGAGGCGGCGGGCATCGCGGCTCACGTACGGTCAAAGAGATGGCTATTCGGCTCGCGATTCTGTCGCACTCACAAAGAGATTCAACTGGAGGAAGCAACGATGATTGGACGAAGGTTCTCGGCGGCGTTTTCTGTTCTGTTTTTCACAGCGTCACTTGTGGCGCTCTCGGCTTCAGCCCAGTCGTTGACAATCTGTGCCGACCTGACCCAGCTCAAGCTAGATCATACTGAGATCACAAAGGCCGAGCTTGTTCCTGCGGGAGTCACAATCCCGCCGCTTTATCCTGGCGCTCCTTCCATCGGTCCTCTTCCCGCGCACTGCCGCGTCGATGGTGTAATCAATCGCCGGCACGGCGTAGGCGGCGAAGAATTCGGCATCGGCTTTGCCATTGCTCTTCCTGATCCAAACGCGTGGAACGGCGACTTCATGATGCAGGGCGGCGGGGGCGGCAACGGTTTTGTTGCTTATCCAACAGGCGCCAATTTCGCCGGCGAGAAGCCCGCACTCTCCCGCGGATTCGCTGTTGCAAGCACTGACACCGGACACAAAGCGAAGACTGGAGCCTTCGATTTTTCGTTCATGCGCGACCAGCAAGCGTATCTCGATTTCGCTTTTCTTGCCAACGCTGAAGTCGCTGGCGTTGCCAAGCAAATCATTGCGCACTACTACGCCAAACCCGCGGCCTACTCCTACTTCGTCGGTTGCTCGACGGGCGGACGCGAAGGCATGATCCTTTCCCAGCGCTATCCCGATGTGTTTAACGGCATCGTCTCCGGCGATCCGGCCATGCGCACCGGTCTCTCCAACCTCGCCATCAGTCAGTGGATTCCTGTCGCTTACAACCAGGCTGCGCCTTTGGACGCCTCGGGAAAGCCCGCGACCGACAAGTTCCTCACCGATGGTGACCGCAAGCTATTTATGGATGCGCTGATGAAACAGTGCGACGGGAAGGATGGCGTAGTGGACGGGATGATCTCCGATCCGCTTGGTTGTGACTTCGATCCCGCAGTTCTGGCGTGCAAGCCCGGCGAGAGCGATGGCTGCATTGCGCCGCGAAAGATCGCCGCGATCAAGAAAGCATTCGCAGGGCCAAGGAACGCTTACGGCACGCAAGTGTATCCGGGATTTCTGTATGACGCAGGGATCGCGGAAAAGGGATTCGTGCCGGGACTGCTGGCGCTGGGAAAAAGCGGACTGTTCGGTCCCTACACCACCGCAACCGAACTCGACGTGGACATGGCGGCGCTGCACGCATCCGATCCGCTCGTCGAGCCGGCATTGGCGAATCTCTCTACTTTCTCGCTCGACGGCGGCAAGCTTATCTTCTTTCACGGCGACAGCGACCCGTGGTTTTCGGCTCTCGATACACTCCGCTATTACAAGTCACTTGCGGTTGCGAACGGCGGAGCAGACAAAGTCGCCGCATGGAGCCGCCTTTTTCTCGTGCCTGGAATGGCTCACTGCGGCGGAGGTCCATCTCTCGACAAGTTCGATATGCTGACCGCGATCGAGGACTGGGTCGAGAAGGACAAAGCGCCCGAATCGGTGATCGCGACTGGCAAAGCATTTCCCGGCCGCAGCCGTCCGCTCTGCGCGTACCCGAAGCACGCTCAGTACACGGGAACCGGTGACACCGAGGACGCCCGCAACTTCCGATGTGAATAGTTTGATGCTGCGGATTTGGAGAGAATCCAGTCGATGAATTGTTGACGAGGAGAAAGGGCTACTTTGCTTCGTCGAGGATTTCGATCGCGCGCACTTCCGCATAGTTCACTGTGGGTGAGAAGTCCAGCAATAGCTTGCCTTGACCATTGGGGTGCAGCCCATGAAAGACGCGAACCACGGTCCTGCCCGCACCGCCGGCCGCCTTGTAAACATCGAAGTCCCGCAGCAGCATGACGCCGTTACCAGTGACGTCGAAGACGCGGCATCCTACGCCGCCCGTGCACATCCCGGGTGTAACGCCGGAGAGGAAAAAAGACTCGGCGAAATACAATTTGACCGTATAGCTCCCCGGCGGCACGGGGATCGCGTAGCTGAAATTACCGTAGCGCTCGCCGACAGCAAACGGCGGAATCTGCGCCCGTGAGTCAGGGCTTGCATTGGGGTCAAGCGGATGCACAATGGTCCGCCCGTGAATGAAATAATTGTCCGCGCTCCAGCGTGTACCGTCGCTATCGACCACATCCGCTGATTGCGCGCAGATTCGGATGGGTTTTATCTTCCCCTGTGTGCCCGGAGTCAGCTCGATGGCGTTCACAAACGGAAGCCCCTGACCGGGCATGAACTGAAGATGCACCATGCCGTCTTTGTCCGGGATGACATCCTTAAAGGCGCGGATGTCCACCGCTCCGCCGCCCTCATCGGCCACGGGATCGAAATCCCACAACAAGTTCTGTCCATTGAGACTGACGGAAAAGTGCCTGGTGTTCTGCGAATCCTCCTGACCTTTTGCATTCGTCACCAGATCCGGATCGGCAAAGTAGAGGCGCAGTTCGTATACGCCCGGCCGCGCCGGAATGTTGTAGGCGATTAAATTGTCAGCAGGCGAGCCCGCTCCAGGAAGCTTCTGCGCCTCTCGTATCGTGCGGAACAAGCGGGGGTCGGCCACTGGGGGGAACAGATCGTGCGGCCCTGTCTCTGGAGCTCCGCCCGCGTAATAGCGGTCAGCGTCCCAGCGCCGTCCCCAGATGTCAATAAAGCTCGGCCCGGAATACCCGGCTGCGATGCGAATCCCTCCGTCGTCGGGAATGGCAATCGGATTCGGCACGCCACTGCCAGACTGAGCCGGAGAACTATTTGGAAGCCCAGAAAGACTTTTCGCCGAAGGCGCTTCGGCATGCTTCGTCATCTTGGAGCGGACCAAAGGGAGCGCCAGCCACACAACTCCCGATGTGAGCGCGGCTATCAGTGCACCAAGCACAAGAAGGTGAGGCGGAAAGCGTTTACTCCGCTCCGCCAAAAGAGTTTGCGGTGGCCCTTCCCCGGAATCCCTCGCCGCTAACCGTTCTTCAAAGACGGGAAGGTACTGCCCCTTCGGAATGCTGATGATCAGGGATTCATCTTTGCCTTCGCCGGCGAAATACTGCTCCAGCTTCCAGCGCAACAGCCGCGCCTGCGAGCGGACCACGTTGTCTTCGCTCGGGTTGTAGCCCGGCGTCCGATTGAAGACGTGGATGCCGATTTGCTGCTCGGTAGCCGACTCAGGCTGTTCGTTCAGGGCACATTGGCATACATACGACAAAAATGCCCGAAGCCGCGGCGATTTCTCGAAGGTCTTGCTGGTCTCCACCCGCCGAATCAGATCTTCGCGGATACCTTCGGCTTCAAGAGTCGTCCCTGAACCCGGATTTGCTGCTGGAATTCTGTTCATTGGCCCGAATGAGCGTGCGCCATTCAAAATATCACAACGCATATAGCACTCGCACTCCCTCCCTCCAGTTGGGCAACCAGAAAAGTGCCAGATCTTCCTGTGCCGCAGCATATCCGTCTTTTTTGGCGCTCGATCTCATTGATTCCACAGTAGCGAAGATGAAACGTCTTAGGACAATTTCACCTGTGAAACACCTGTCTTTCACCGTGAAAGCACTGTCCGAACCGGCGCGCCAGCACCGTGAAAGACTTTCCGGAGCTTGCAGATTCAATTATGGTTTCGCGCGGTAGTAAAGGAGCCATAAGTTGGCGAGTTTCCGGCGCAGATCACTTCATGCCATCCCCTATCGAAATCAAAGAAATGAACTATTTAACCAGGAATTCAAGCTGACGCAAGAACCGTAACAGGCTTGAAAGGGGAGACGGGCTGCGCAGGTGTTGCGCTTCTTGGTCTCTCATTCCCCAACAACGCTCAACAAACTCTTGTACCAATGAAATGGAGAACCCAATGCATTCAACAACGTCAATATGGTCACGACTTCAGTTCGTGATTCCAACCGCACTGCTTGTCCTGGTGGCAGTCTGTGCGGCAACGGCGGCTAACGCCCAGACGGTCTACAACAATGGATCGGGTACAAGCAACGGATACTACTATGCGCTGTATACCAGTAGCGGATCGGCAACCTTGACACTTGGATCAACGGCCGGCAATTACGCTCTTAGCTGGTCTAATGCCGGTGATGTGGTTGGCGGCGTAGGCTGGAATCCCGGGAGCGCGCGGGTCGTCGGCTACAACGTCGGCGCCGCCAATGGCTACAACGTCATCTCCCTCTACGGATGGTCGGAAAATCCGCTGGTCGAGTATTACGTCACTGAGCTTGGTCAGCTGTACCTGAATACTGCAACCTACAAGGGCAGTGTTTCCAGCGACGGGCACAACTACAGCACCTATGAACATCAGCAGGTCAACCAGCCTTCGATCGTCGGCACCTCAACTTTTGAGCAGTACCTGGATCAATGGGGCGGGCAAGGGATCGGATCAACCGGCACAATCACCCTCGCCAACCACTTTAACCACTGGAGCAGTCTCGGGATGAATCTGGGCTCTTTGCAGATGCAGTACCTCGCGACGGAGTCCTGGAGCGGTGGAAGCGGTTCCTCTAATGCAACCGTATGGACTGGCAGCTCCAGCGGCGGCGGCGGAACTGGCGGCGGCGGAACTGGCGGCGGCGGTGGAACCGGTGGTGGCGGCAGCTCATTTCCTACCGGCACTCACAAGTTCATCAATAGCGCCAGCGGCCAATGCGCCGACGATAGCGGCGGCTCCACATCCAACGGAACCAAGGTGCAGCAGTACACCTGCTACAACGGCGCCAACCAGAATTGGGTGATCACTTCCGTGGGCAACGGCTACTACTCGATAGGTAGCCAAAACAACAGCGGTGCCGTTTGGAATGTCATCAACAACGGCACCTCCGCAGGAACAGGCATCCAGCTCTATAGCTACTGGTCCGGTGGAACGAACGAACAGTTCCAGCCCGTCGCATCGGGAAGCGGGTGGGAGCTCAAGGATCACAACAGCGGACTTTGCGTCGCCGACCCCGGCAGCTCGGGTACGGCCGGCCAGCAGTTGGAAATTGAATCATGCAGCTCGGGAAGCAGCGTGGTGTGGACGGTGCAGTAGCTTTAGACCTGGTTACAACTGTAGAGCTTCACACGGCAACTGGAACGGCACAATCGCGCAGTGCCAGCGAATCTTGTAAGCGATAGAGCGGCCTGCACTTTAACTGGCACACTGCTGAATCACTTGCAACAACGCGGCGGAACAGATCCTTCGATCTGTACCGCCGCATTTTTCCAAGAAGTTGTATTCTGATTCCTCTGCGCTGCAGGAGTACTCGTGCAGCAACAACCATTACAATCTTCATTGGCAGTTCCGGAATGCGTCAACGAGCGGTTGCTATAACGCCTTCAATCGTCAGGCTACTGCGCTCGGCTGGGACGATACCGGCGGATCGAAGTCCAACGGCAATAAGATCCAGATCTACTCAGCCGGCCCGAGCAACGCCAAGCAGGAATGGAAGGCTGTGTCCGTCGGCAACGATGTTCACAATTTCGCTAACCTCACTAGCGGCCTGTGCCTGGACGTCCACGGCCCGTGCTTCCTGCATGTCATCGTGGTTCTCGATCTCGCGCAGTGAGTTCGCCCAAAGGCTAGATGCGGACTGACAAGGACTAAATCGAAGACGCTTTGATCTCCTGTTCACTCGAAGCCGAATCGCAAGGAAGATCCACGGTGATACGCGTGCCTTTCCCTGGCTCACTTTCAGCGCGGATTGTCCCTCCGTAGAACGTAACCAGCGAGCGGGCAATGGCCAGGCCCAGCCCGAATCCGCCTGTTGCGCGTGAGCGCGAAGAATCGGCGCGATAGAAACGCTCGAAGACGCGCGCCAGATGGGCAGGCTCGATGCCGCAGCCGTGATCGGCCACCGTCACAGCAGCCGAGCCGGATTGAAGACTGCATGTTACTTCAACCACCGATCCGCGCGGGCTGTACTTGATGGCGTTTTCCAGAAGGTTCAGCCAGATCAACTCGAGGTCTGCGTCTTCGGCGCGAACCAGGGCTTCTCCGTCGGCGCTGAAGTCAATGCGGATTTCCTTGTCTGCGGCGAAGGGCGCCAACTGTGCGATAGCTGCTTCGCAGGATGAAGCCAGATCGACCGGTTCCGGCCGGCACTCGATTCCGCTGGCAATGCGCTGTTCGGCGCGCGCTGTCTGGAGCATCCGGTTCAGCAGGCGTTCGAGGCGCTCGCAGTCACGGCTCATCAACTTCAGGCCGTCGTTGTACTCGGCAGATTGCCCCGGCTTGTTCAACAGTCTCTGGAGCGTCGATTTAAGGATGGCGAGCGAGGTTTTCAGCTCATGCGCCGCGTCGCCCAGGAATTCGCGCTGGCGAATGAAGGCAGACTCGAGTCCGGCGAGCACGGTTGTGATGGCGCCGATCAGAGGCTCCAGTTCTTTGGTCGATGAAGCAGCCTGGGATGGAGCGAACCTCCAGCTTTCAACCGAAATGGCTCCCGCTGCGGTAGTCAGATCGTGGAGCGGCACGAGAGCCTTGCGAATATTCCACAAGGTCAGGAGCAGCGCGGGAAGCAAGACGAGCAGGCTCACTGCGCCGATTGCTAGACCGAGCTCGGTAATCTGATGTTCGATTCCTGCGGTGGACGCGGCATAGATGACCGTCAGTTTGGGCAAGGGCAGAGGCACGCCTTCTTCCGTGTCCTGCACCGCGACATCGCGCAGCACGATGGCCCGGAAGCGGTCTCCGTGCATGGTGAAGTTCCAGAAGCGCGCTTGCGGCGGAATTCCATCTAACGCATGTGGATCGAAACCCGGCGTGTGCTCCTCAAAGTCTCCGTGGTCGCTTTTGACCAGAAACACTTCCCGATGCCCGTGTTGAGACGAAGGTGGAACCCTGGCGGCGTTGAACAGCAAACCCGGCTTGCCGCCATCGGGGTAGTAGACGATCGCGGCGACACTTTGGGCGCGGCCCTCGAGGTAGACATCGAAGGCCTTCTGGATGGAATGACGGGAAAGAGACGTTCCGACAAGAACCAGTCCGATCGCCAGCAGAATCTGCGACAAGACGACGGTCAGGACCAGACGTTTCTTGAGGCTGAACTTCTTCATCGCTTTCCCGCAACAGAAAATTCAAATCAGGCTTTGGATCTGCCATTCGGAGCTTTCGCCGCCAATTGACTGCTCTCCTGGCCTAAACAATAGCCAAGCCCGCGAACCGTATGGATGAGCCGTTCGCCCGCTACGCTTTCCAGCTTTCGCCGCAGGCCCGAGATATAGACTTCGATGACGTTGCCGAAGCGCTCCCAGTTGAAGTCGTACAGGTGTTCGAGCAGCTCCTCTTTCGAAACCAGCGCGCCGCGGCGGAGGGCCAGATACTCGAGCACACGATATTCCATGGCTGTGAGTGCGATCCGCTTCTGATGGACGCTGGCTGCGCGCAGGACTGTGTCGACTTCAAGCGCGCCGCACTGAATCACCGGTGAATGCTCGCCTTTACCGCGCCGCAGCAGCGCTTTGGAGCGCGCAACGAACTCGCCCAGGTCGAACGGTTTGGTCAGGTAGTCGTCCGCGCCTGCATTCAAAAGTTCGACGACGGTTTCTTTCTCGTCGCGGGCAGTGAGAACCAGCACAGGCGAGTTCCTGCCCTGGTTGCGGAATTTCCTGAGGAGTTCCAGGCCGGTAAGCTTGGGAAGCATCAGGTCGAGCACGAGCAGGTCGTAGGGCACAGAGCACGCCTGAAATAGTCCCTCTTCGCCATCGGGCGCGGTGTCCACGGCGCAAAGCGCGTGGTCGCGCAGAATCCCGGCGATATTCTCGGCCAGCCGTTCTTCGTCTTCCACAACCAGCACACGCATGTGCTCGCACCGCTTTCCGCTTCCGCCTGCGGAGTCAGCGATCATGCCGAATTCAGACACGCCGCTCATATACGATCATGTCACCTCTTGCTGAGTTTTTGTGCGGTTGCGCGTGAGGAGATAGTAGACCAGCGGGGTGATGACCAGGCTCAGGACCATGCTGATCGTGAGGCCGCCGATGACGGCGATGGCCAGCGGTTGCAGCATCTGTGAGCCGGCGCCGAGCGCGAAGGCCAAGGGCAACATGCCGCACACGGCGGCAAGGCGGTCATAACGATGGGGCGCAAGCGGCGTTGCGCGGCGTGCATCATCGCGTCGCGGGCAGATGCGCCCTCGGCGCGAAAGCTTTCGTCGGCGTCGAGCAGCAAGATGCCGTTCTTGGCCACGATGCCGATGACCATGATGAGCCCCATGAACGATGCGACATTGAAGGTGTTCCAGTGACGAGCAGCGCGAGGATCACCCCGGAGATGGAGAGCACTGATGAGGTGAGAATGGCGATCGGCGCTTCGAAGTTGCGGAACTCGGCCAGAAGTACGCCGAAGACAAGCGCCAGTGCCAGCAGCAGCACACGCATCAAGTCATGGAAGGATTTCTGCTGTTCCTGATAAGTGCCGCCGTACTCGACGCGCACGGTGGGCGGCAGGTGCAGCCCGGCGACCGCCTGCTTGACCCCTGCAATGGCCCCGCCCAGGTTAGAGCCTTCGAGATCCGCGGTGACTTCGATCATCCGTTGCAGGTCCACGCGCAGGATTTCGTTCTGCGGGGGCAAGGCGGTCACATCGGAGAGCGCGCCTAGCGGGGCCGTGTGTCCCGAGCTGCTGTTGAAAATCGTGTTCTGGATGGTCTCGAGCGAGGCGCGGCGGTCATCGCCCAGGCGCACGCGAATGACATAGGGCCGGCCATTGGCAATGAGCGGTTCGGGAATCTGGATGCCGTCGAGGATCGCGGTTGCGTCTTCGGAAACTTCGGCCGGCGTGAAGCCCAGGCGCGATGCCACGGAAGGCTCGACCTGAAAGTTGGTAGCCGGGCCGCTGATGGTGTTGTCAATGCCATTCTCGACGTCCACGACTCCGGGAACCTTGGAGATGGCATCGCCAATACGCGGGCCAAGCTCATTGAGCAGTTTTGCATCCTGTGAGAAGACTTCGATCTGGATGGGCTCGGGTGCGTTGGAGAGGTCGTTGATGTTGTCCTGCAGGATCTGGGTCAGCCCGATATCAAGCTCCGGCTCGGCGGCTTTGATCCGCGACCGGGCTTCGTCCATCACCTGCCACGCCGAGCGGCTGCGGTGGCTCTTCAGCCGGACGGTAAAGTCGCCCGTGTTGGCCTCGGTGACGGCGGCCAGGCCGAGTTGCAGGCCGGTGCGCCGCGAAGTGTTCTCGACTTCGGGAATGGATTGCAAAATGCGGGTTACGTGCTCCAGCACGCGATTCGTCTCGCTCAATGAGCTGCCCGCGGGCATGATGTAGTCGAGGATGAAGCCGCCCTCGTCCATCTCCGGCAGCAGATTGGTGCCCAACCCCTTGTAGCCTGCCCAGGTGGTGACAACGAGGAGCAGGCATATCGCACCCGTCCAAAGCGGCTTAGTTAGAACCCAGTCCAAAACGCGGTGATGGAGCCGCAGCGCGCCCTGCAGGAGGCGGCCTTCGCTGTGGTCGTGAGTCTTCTTTTCTGTCTCATGCTTCTCGCGCAGCAGAACGTAGCTCAGGCCGGGAGTCCAACTGAGCGCCAGGGCCAGCGATGTTACAAGCGCCGACGCCATGGTGATGGCCAGCGCGCGGAAAAAGATGCCGGTGACTCCGGTGACTGCAACCAGCGGCAGAAACACGACAACCGGAGTGATGGTGGACCCGAGCAGGGGAACCGTGAGCTCGTGGAGCGCCTTGCGCACTGCTTCCGTACGGTTCTCTCCGTTATCACGATGCATCACAATGTTCTCGACGACAACAATCGCGTCGTCGATAACCAGGCCGATGGCCGCGGCCAGGCCACCCAGCGTCATCAGGTTGAAGCTTTCGCCCAGAAGCCACATCACGGCGATCGTAATGGCCATGGTGACCGGGATTACGAGCCCAGCGATGACCGAAGAGGTCCAGTCGCGCAGAAATAGAAAGAGGATGACGCAGGCCAGCAGCAAGCCGATGCCGATGGCGTCGCGCACGCTCTTAATGGAGTCGCGCACCAGTTGCGATTGATCGTAGAAAACCTCAAGGTTGACGCCGGGCGGGAGCTTCTTGCGCAATTGCGCTACTTGCCCGGCCACGGCGTCGGCCACGGCGACCGTGTCGCTGGTGGGCTGGCGCGCGATGTTGAGCAGAACCGCATTTTTGCCATTCGCCGTAACAATGGTGTAGACCGGTTTGACCGAAGGCTCGACCGCAGCCACGTCGCCCACGTGTACCGGCGCGCCGCCCGGCGTGGTCTTGATCACGAGCTGGCGGATTTCGGCGAGGTCGTGCACCTGCGATCCCACCAGGCCCAGGACCAACTGGTGATTGGCTTCGTAAAGCCCGGGGGACTCTACTTCGTTCGAGGCTTGGATTCCATTCACAAGGTCGCCGATGGTGACGCCCGCGGCCTGGAGTTGCGCCAGGTTCGGCATAACCTGAAACTCCGGCACCTGCCCGCCCTGTACCACTACATCGCTTACGCCGTAGACGCGGTTCAGCGGCGGTTTCAGGTTATAGGTGGCGATCTGCCAGAGCTGCGTTTGAGGAACCGTGTCCGAGGTCAGGCTGTAACCGAGAATCGGGAAAGTAGCGAAGGTGAGCCGGTTGGCGGTGATGTGCGCGGTGGGTGGCAGACTCTGCTGAACCGTAGCCAGCGCCGCATTCACCAGTTGCAGCGTCGTCACCATATTCACGTTCCAATCGAAGAACAGGCTCACCTCGGCGGTGCCGCGGCTGGTGGTGGAGCGCACCGATGCCAGGCCGGGTACGGAGTTGACCGCATTTTCGATGGGCTGCGTGATGGTGACTTCCATCTGCTCGACAGGCATCACGCCGTTGTCGATGCCGATGATCACGCGCGGGAAATTGGTCTCAGGGAAGACCGAGACTGGAACCTTGAAGGCCAGAAAGATGCCTGCCGCCGTGAGCATAACGGCGAAAAAGAAGATGGTGCGTGTACTCCGCGCCAGCCAAAAGTGCCGCTGCTCGCCGGCGCCTTCGGCTGCGTGCTCAATCTCGGTGGTTTGCTGGGCCATCAGTCGTCTCCGCCGCCTTTTGCGGCGCCGCCCTCGGCCGGGCCCACCTGGACTTTGGTTCCGGGATCGAGCCCGTAGGACCCGACTGTGATGACCTCGTCCGACAACGTGAGCCCGCTCAGCACCTGCACATCTTGCCCGTTGCCGATTCCGAGCGTTACTTTTTTCGGCTGCGCCGTGCCGTCGGGCGCAATCACCATCACGCTTTTGCTTCCGTCCTCGGCCGTGAGAACCGCCGAGAGCGGAATGGTCATGGCGTTGGCAACCGTGATGCCGGTGATGGAGCAGTGAACCGGCGTGCCCACCTTGAGAGTTCCGGACTTGTTCTCGACCATCAGCCACACTTCCACTGTCGCGCTGCCGGGATCAAGCGCCGGGCTGATCATGGATACCTCTGCGGGCACGGGCTGCGCGATGCCCGGAACCACGATCTGTGCTTTGCCGCCCAGGTGCAGCTGCTGCGCCTGGCTTTCGGCGATATGCAACTTGGCGAGCAGCGTGCGCGTTTCCATCACGGTGATGAGCGGTGTGCCGGCCGCAGCAGTCTCGCCCGCGTAGAGCGGCCTGTCGGTCACGTATCCGTCGATGGGGCTGCGAATTTCCGAGTACCCTACCTGCGCTTCAGCGCCTTCGTATTTGCCCTGCGCGGAGGTAAGCTGGCCCTTCGCGGCCTTGATTGCCGCGGCCCGCGTGACGCTCTTCAATGCCTGAAGGTGTTTGAGCGCGGCTTCGTAGGCGCCCTGCGCCTGCACCAGCGCGGCCTTGGCGGTGTCCAGATCACGTCCCGGAATGGCACCCTCGGCGAAAAGCCTCTTGCGGCTATCAACGATGTTCTGGTTCAAATCGAGATTGGCTTTGGACTGCGCCAGGTCTGCCTCGGCCTTCAACTGCTCCTCGGGAACCTGCGCCTTCGTCGCCGTGACGTAGGCCGCCTGCGCCGCTTCATACGCGCCCTGGTTATCGAGCGCTGCCGCTTCGAGGTCGGCGTTTTCGAGCACTGCCAGCAGTTCGCCCGCACGGACACGCTGGCCGCGCTGCACGTAGAACTTTTTCACCGGCGCGCTGATTCTTGGAGCAATGGCCGCCTGCGCGATCGGCGCAAGCACGGCGTCGGCGTGAATGGTTTCGGAGATGGGACCTTGCTCAGGCTTCTCGGCCTGAACCGCGACCACAGTTTCGGGCACGGGCGCTTTTTTGCAGCCCGGCAAGAGCGCCAGTGCAGCCGTCAGCAAGACTAGAGCCGGGAGGCGCAGGCCGAAAAACCTCAGATTTCGCTTCATCGGATTCTTCATCGTTCACATCGTTCCGGTGAGTGTTTGCAGATTGGCGCGAGCAACCTCGTAGCGCACACGCCCATCTTCGCGCGCATTCTGCGCGGCGCTGTAGGCGTTCTGCGCATCCACAACTTCGAGCACCGTTGCGTCGCCGCCGGTGTAGGCCAACTTGGTGAGCCGCAGGCTTTCGGCCGCGGTGGTCACGCTCAGGTCGAGCGAGGCCAACTGATCGCGCGCCGCCTGCGCTTCGGAGTACGCTTCATCCAGTTGCGCGATCAGCCGCCTTTGCGTAGCACTCAACGCCACGCGCGCTGCATCGCGGCGAATCTCGCTCTGCTTCACTTTGTGCTGGTTGGCGAGCCAATCCCAAACCGGAAGGCCCACAGTCACGCTGGTAGCGTAGCCGAGGTTGCGCGCCCTGGTTCCGTCGGAGTTCAAGGGTCCGCTGACAGCGAATTCGTTAGCGTCGATGCCGTACGTCACGTTCAACACCGCGGTGGGAAGCATGGCGCCCCATGCGGCCGTGACATCCGCCTGGCTCGCAGTAAGTACAGCCAATGCGCTTTTGAGTTCGGGATTGTGTTCCGCCGCCGCTTGCTCCACATCGCTTTTCGCGGGCAGCATCGGCGCCGCTTCCGGTGCTTGCAACGTGTACGGAGTACGCGGGTCGGCAAACAGCAGCACGCCCAACTCCAGGTGCGCCCTTTCCGCGGCGACTTTAGCGTCTTCCAGTTCGCGGTCTCGCTGCTGCTCAACAAGTTCCGCTTTGACCACGTCGGCGTGCGCGGCCTCGCGAGCCTGTTCCCGCTCGCTTGTCAGCTTCGTGAATGCCGCGGCTTCCGTGCGCGCCTGCTCGGCCACGGTCTGCTTGTGGTCGGCGGCAATGGAGACGTAGAACAGGTTGGTGATTGCGGCGACCAGTCCGCGGCGCGCAATCTCCTGCTCGGCCGCAGCCATTGCCGCTTGGGCGTCGGCGCGGCGCAGGTTAGCAGGCCCCGCCATACCGAGCGTTTCCTCCACAATCCCTTGGGCGATGTACTCCCGCGGTCTCGCGTCGTAGGAAACAAATCGCGGGGCGTCCGACGGCGCTCCCTCTCCGTCAAGGGACGGGATTCCATTCGGCTGGTTGTAAATGTCCTGGCTAAAAAGGCGCGCACTCGGCAGCAGTGTTGCGCGTGCAATTGAGCGGTCGAGAGCCGCAGACTGGCGGTTGGCCTTTGCCGCCGCGTACCCGGGCTCGCTTGCTTCGGCCAGACGAATCGCCTGATCGAGCGTGATCACAACTGGCGGCGCGGCCGGAGCTGCATTCGTTGCATCGAGCGTAGGTGTCTGGCCATGTGCCATCGCCGCGCCGCCGAGCAAACCCGAAAGCGTGCAGCCCATCAGGATCCCGAAGCTACTTCGTCTACTCAACGGAACCTCTTGGGGGTCAACGTCCGACTTCAACAATCATGAATGTGCCCGGTTTCGGTTTCGGCCTGCCGGTGGTCTGAGGCTCCAGTTCGGCGGTGGGCAGGTAGATGCGGTGCGTCTCTGTGTCGAGTCCCATGGTGCGCGCGCCCTTCGCCGTCGTGACCGTTTGCTCGACGACCCACTTGCCGCCCTTCTTCGCGGCGACTGTCAGGGTCCCTTCGCCGGTGCTGGCAAAGGCTTCGCCGTCAGCGAAACGCGTGGCATCGACGCCGGCGCCAATGGGCAGCGAGCTTTCGACTGCGCCCGTCCCGGCGTTCATCACGATCAGCATTTGCGGATTGCGGCAGCCGACGAACAGCAGATGTTTCGCTGGATCGATCGCCATGCCTACCGGGCGGCCGCCGGGAGCGACAGGCCAGCGGTCAATCACCTTGCGCGCATTCAGATCGACGACGGCAACGAGATCCTTGTCTACAAGGTTGACGTACACCTTGCCGGAGCCATCGGATGCGAGAAACTCCGGCGCTCCGCCGAGCGGAATCGGCGGATCGAGCTTGCCGGTCTTCGGATCGATATCGGGATTGAACGTGAGCAGTTCGTTGCCATCGCCTGAAACCGCCAGCACACGATTGAGCTTGGCATCGTAAATAATGCCGTCGGCGTCAGGAGCAGCGGGAATTTTGCCGAGCACGGCGTAGGTTTTGAGGTCGAAGACGACGATTGCGCCGTCTCCACCACCGTCGGTAATGAAGCCCCGGCCCAGCGCCGGGACCAGGGCGACCCCATGCGAGCGGATCTGGCCGGGAATATCGCCCAGCACCTTGCCGGTCTCTTCATCCACGGCAATTGTATGGGTGCTGCGGGTGACGAAGAGGCGGTGGTTCGGGTGCATCGACTGTCACGTAATCCCAACCGCCGTCGCCTCCAATGTGAAACGTGTTCAGGACTTTCCAGCCTATCTGGGCTGCGGCTGGGGCGGAGGCGCCAAATACAAGCAAGGCAAACTGCGCGATGAGATTTCGCATGGATGGCACGCTGGTTCTCCTTCGGTCGTCTTTGCGGATCGCGCGCTGGCTTGGTTTTTCTGTACAGGAACGCGACTCCGTACCTTCAAGGTGCACCCCGATGATCGAGGAGAACACCTTAAGCGGACCTTAATTTGGCAGTTGACGCACATGCGCACGACGAGGCTTTCAGCAGCTCGTGTTCTGCGTAGCGATTTTTTAGTCGCCCGTTAACCCAAAGTTGACAAGCCAATCCATCGCAAGCGTGAATAGGTTCAGCAGGCCGGCTTTAGCTCAGCGAGATCTTCAGGGCTGCCCCATAACTATTCTTCACCGGCAGGCCAAAAGGCAGGTGCAGATGAAGCGCGTCGTCTTTCTGCGTCCAGTCGACCTTCGCATCCGAGCCGAGCAGGGTAACGTTCTGAATTTTGCCGGGATTGAATTTGCTCGTCAATCCGAGCGACGTGATCTGCGCATGCCACTCGGGCCATCCCATGAAGATGGCATAGATCACGTTGTTCGCTTTGTTGCGCGTGAAGCGGACGTCCTTCTCGCCTAGCGCGCTGATGCTTCCGCCCTGAAACGATCCGCTCGTGACCGCGTTCGGCCCTTCGCCGTAGATGGTCCACGGGCGGGTTTCAAAGATGGCTTCGCCGTTGATTCTGAGCCACGCCGCAATCTCGTCGAGCACGGCGATCTCTTTGTCGTCGATGGTACCGTCGGGTTTGCCGGGAACGTTCAGGATGAAGGTGCCGTTCTTGCTGACCGTGTCTACGAGCCAGTGAACGGCGTCGCGCGGCGCGAGGTAGCCGCCAAATGCACCGGGGCCTTCAGCGAGGCTGCGCTGATAGTGCCACTCGCCGATGCAGGTCTCCGATTGCCACGGGTAAGGCATGATGCCGCTGGTCAAACCACGCTCGTAATCGGCTACTACGGCTTTGGCCCATTTGTCGGGCACGTTCTTGACGTTGAGCACGGCTTCCATTTTGCCGCGCGTTTTCAGATTGTGGTTGTAGAAATACGCGCCCGCATTCATGCCGCCCCAGCCCAGCGGCGGCAGGGAATTGTCGAAGTAAAGCAGATCGGGATCGTGCTGATCAATTAGATCTCTGGTCCGGTCGTAGAAATTCTTTACATAGGATGCGTCCGGCAGCGCGTCCTTGGGATGCTTTGGCGCGTAGAGACGCTGCGGATCGAGCCCATCCCACCACTGGTCTTTGCCTTGGGCTTTTGTCAGCCAGCCGTCGTACGGCACGCCCGCGAGCGGCCCGGTCTTGTCTGCGCCGTGCGAGGGTTGGAACCACCACCAGTTGCGCGCCTGGTGTATCGTGACGCCGAAGCGCAATCCCTGTTTGCGCGCTGCGGCGGCCCATGTGCCCACCACATCGCGGCGCGGCCCGTGATTCATGGCGTTCCATGGCTGATGCTTCGATCCCCACGCGTCGAATCCATCATGATGATTGGCCAGCGCGATGAAAAAGCGCGCGCCGGTATTCTTGTAGCGCTCGATCAGTGCATCCGGCTCCCAGTTGAGGAGCGTCCATTGCGCGCAGAGATCCTTGTAGCCGAACTCGGAGGGCGGCCCATAATGTTCGAGATGATACGCGTTCTGCGGCTGGCCCTGGATGTACATGTTGCGCGCGTACCAATCACCGGCTTCAGGCACGCACTGCGGGCTCCAGTGCGCCCAGATGCCGAACTTCGCGTCGCGATACCACTCGGGCGCTTCGTACTGGAGCAGCGAATCCCACGCGGGAGCGTAAGGGCCGTCGCCGCTGAGCCCCGCCACCGGCGCCTGCATGGGCACGCCGTCCCACGAACCGCCCGGCAACTCAGGCGGCTCACCCCACTCGGTCGGCGTCCAGTCGGAGTTGTCGAGTTTTTTCTCGACAATTTTGCCGTTCACGAGCGCGTAAAAGATGCGCTCGCTCTCCGGCGTCGCGCAGAATTGCTCGTAGGTCCGATCGAGTTTGTTAAAACCCGAGGGCGCAGCTGGCTGCCCCTTTGCGGAAATTGCGCGGGCCGCAGCGGCAGCCGCCATCAGTTTGCAGAATTCGCGTCTTTGCATGGTGCATCCTCTCGAGTCGCTTGGTGTCCGGTGCCTGGCGCTTCGTGCTAGCATCCGTGGGTTGGGTGCTTGCGTAATTCGTACTGGTTAACGTTCACTGAAAACGTTAACATCATCGGATGAGCCTGGGCCAGTCCCCGGAGAGGAGATCGTCCAAATCCCATGCAATACCGCAATTCCCGTTTTCAATTGTGCCTCCGCTGCGCGTGGCCACTTCTGGCGCTGATCGTATCTTCCTTGCAAATCTCCGCGCAGCCGGCCGAGATACGCGCCCAACGCGGCACGGCCACGGTTCTCATTGAGCCTTACGCGCCCAACATCGTGCGCGTCAGCATGAGCCTGCGCAAGGACGACGCGCTGGCTGCGCCAGGTTACGGAATCGTCGCTGCGCCCGACTCCTCGGGCTGGGTTCTCCACTCCGGCGCGAAGGGAGACACGCTCGAATCAAGCGCGCTTACGGTAACGCTTGCACCGCAGCCCACCGGCCACGGCAAATTACCGGAAACCGCGAAGTTTTTCTCGGGATCGACTCCGTGGGTCGGGCTCAACATTGCGACGCACAACGGAAGCGAACTTCTGCGTCTCAACGGCTGGCAGATGAGCGTTCCGAACTACAAAGACGGTAATCACGACATCGAATACGATCGCCGTCCATCCGATCCGCCGTTCTTCGAAGTCGGCGCTAGCTTCTCCGCTGCGGACGACGAGCACGATTACGGGCTTGGGCAAAACCAGCAGGGCTTTCTCGACCGCCGCGGCCACGTAATCGAGTGTGCGCACGATTACGACGCCCCCTCGGGGCAGTCGGTATGCGTGCCGTTTCTTGTCACCAACAAAGGCTACGGGCTGGTCTGGGACAATCCTTCGAAGACCACCGTAGCGCTGGGATTCAACAACCAGAACTCGTTCAAATCGCAGGTGGGTCAGCGAGTGAGTTTCTTCGTTATCGCCGGAGATTACGATGCGATCTATCGCGGCTTCCGGCTGCTCACCGGTGACGTGCCCATGCTGCCCAAGAGCGCCTACGGCTATATTCAGTGCAAACAGCGTTACAGCACACAGGCCGAGTTGATGGCGGTTGCCAACGGCTACCGCGAGCGGCATCTGCCGATAGACGACCTGGTGATTGATTGGTTCACGTACACGAAGATGGGCCAGATGGATATGGACCCTAAGGCGTGGCCCGATCCAGTGGGCATGCTCAAGCAGCTCCACGCCATGAACTACCACGTAATGATCAGCGTGTGGCCGCGCTTCACGCCGGGCAGCCGCTATTATGACCTGATTCTGAAGAATGGATGGTTTGAGCACCTGGCTGACGGCACGCCCACGAATGGATTGCCTTACGACAAGGCCGGCTCGGATATCGATACGACCAATCCCGACGCCGCGAAATGGTACTGGAGCACCATCCGCGAGAACTACGTGGCCAAAGGCTTTGACGCATTCTGGGCCGACGAGACCGAGCCCGATTTACCGCCCAACGGGTCGTACTTCAAGATCGGCCCGGGCACGCAATACTTCAACGTCTATCCGCTCTTCCACACCGCAGCCTTTTACAACGGGATGCGCGCGGACATGAGTGAGCGCGCGCTGATTCTGGCTCGCGACAGTTATCTTGGCGCGCAGCACAACGGCACAATCTTCTGGTCGTCCGACATTTCTCCGAATTGGGATACCCTGAAGCGCCAGGTGCCCACCGGCATCAACTTTGTAGCCAGCGGAATGCCCTACTGGTCGACCGACATCGGCGGCTGGCAGGCGCTTCCGGCGCGGCACACGCCCGCGCATCCACCGCTCATCGATCCCAGCGACGCGCGCGACAACGTCGGCCACTACGACGACTATCCGGAACTCTACGTTCGTTGGTTCGAGTACGGCGCGTTTCAGCCGAACTTCCGCACGCACGGAACGCGCAAGCACAACGAAGTGTGGAGCTACGGCAAGCAGGCCGAACCCATTCTCGAGAAGTATCTCCGCCTGCGCTACCAGCTAATGCCCTATATCTATTCGCTTGGCTGGCAGGCGCACGAGACCGGTGCTCCGTTTATGCGCGGCCTCTTCCTCGATTTCCCTAACGACCCCAATGTCGCCAACATCGGCGACGAATATATGTTCGGTCCGGCGTTGCTGGTAGCTCCGGTTACCGATCAAGGCGCCACCGAGCGATCTATTTACCTGCCCGCAGGATGCGACTGGTATAACTTCTGGACCAATGAGCGCGTCCACGGCGGCCAGCGCATTACGGCGCGGGCTCCGATCGACACGATTCCGATTTTTGTTCGCGCGGGCTCTATCCTTCCTTTGGGCGTTCCGGTAGAGAGTACTAACGAGAAGCAAGCCATCGAAAAGATCCGCGTCTATCCTGGCGCCGACGCGCACTTTGCGTTGTACTCCGACGACGGCACAACCTACGCGTACGAGAAAGGGACTTACGAGATCACCAATCTCGATTGGAACGATGCCAGCGGCAAACTCACGCACACCGGTGCTGCGGCCTGGAGCCAAAGCGACGCGCGCATCGTCGAGATCGTCGCAGGCAAACGCTGAGCACTCCACATCCAAGGCCTGCTGCGTGCCCCAGACTCTGCCGGCATCGTCCGCGTTCAGCAGGTCGAGGCCATGAATGAAATCGGTCTCGCCGCCGAACCTAGGTTCGGAGCGCTCTCGATCTTCTGCTTCGTCCGCTCCGGCGGCGCCGCCGCAATGGCCGGCGCTGCTGTGCCGGGAAACATCTCGGTCAGCGAAGATGGCCGCGGCGTTCTTCTGTCAGGGTATCCCGTCTTTCCGACCGGGAATCGCACCAGCGCATCGACGGAGTTGCCCCAGGAGTTCATCGCGTTGGGATTTGTGGTTGAAGGGGGTACAGCCCACGAGAGTACGGCGCGAATCCGGGCAATTTTCGCTGTTTCGCGCCCCGTGCGGTGCGCACTCAGATCCACGGGCAAGGCCGCTACATAGCAAATATCCTCGCCGGCAGGCCGATTCACGTCATGCACCTTCACTGGTACCGTGCCGAGATAAGTGAAGGTTGACATGTTGTCCCAGTCGGCCCAAAAGGCGACGTATTCGCAACTGCCTGCGGTCGCAAGATTGCCGGAGTATCCAGCGCTCCGTTTGATCCGGAAAGTTGCTACGAGCTGCTCGCAACCGGACCTGGCCTCAAGAGCAACAGAATCCAGTTGCTCGAAAGTCACATCGGTGTCTTGCTCCGTCAGCGCCCCCACGGCGTTGGCCCAGTCAATATTCAGCGCCGCGAATTCGGCCATCTTGCTCGCCACCCACTTACCATCGACAGCCCGATCTACGAGAGCATCGTGCACATCCTCATAAGCAAAACGATGAGCTAGAACCTTCCCACTGTACAGCTCCGCCCGTTGGGCCAGGTTCAATGGAGCCGGAGTTGAGGCCGGGACAGGAGCCGTTTGAGCCGTCGCCTCGTCCTTCGTAGTTTCACTCGCCAGTGCGCCATCTTCAAACAGATTCACGATGGCATCGAGGATCGTGGTTGGGCCGGGCTTAAGGGACGTGCGGCACTCCAGCGCATTGCCCCAGGAAACCGGAAACTTCGGATCGCTCGGGATAGCCTGCCAGGAGAGAATGGCTCGCACGCGGGGCAGTGAGGGACTGTCGCAGTTTTCGCAGTTGGGCGGCGTATACGGCGCCGACGCTGCATAGCTCAGCGGCATGGTTGCCTGCCTGGCGCTATCCGTGCCATGCGGCAGGTCGTGCACGTTCACCGCTACCAGGCCGGCGTGCTCGAACCCGTTGCCGGTGTCCACATAGAAGCGGATGTATTCGTACGAACCGGGGGTGCGGTGGTCGCCTAAATATCCATATGGCTGCTTGATCTGGATGACCGCCTCGAGCACCCCGAGATCCGGGTTGTAACCCGCGTGGGTTAGTTCTTCAAATGTTGTGTCGTTTGTATGGGAATCAACCGGCGCGAACTTGATCTCGGAAAAATTCCCGAAATGGTTGCGGTTTTCGGCAATAAGTTGACTGAACAGCAGACGATCGGCATATCTTTTCGTCTGGTCGACGGGGCTTTCATCCTTTATAGTGTTGGCCATTTCTACCTCTCCGGGGTTGAGTTTTGTGAGTGGCCTTTGGGGGATTCAGGCAACAAATCAGGCCGGCTACCACGTAGTGCTGTCCGAGGGATTTTCGTTTCAAATTCCGCAGTCCGTAGTAATCTTCCCTGCCAAATGTGCGATTTTTTGCGCCCTTGAAACGTTTCTCGGGTGAAATGCACTACCCGATGCGTCCCGAAATTGGGGGTTCGCAAGCGCGCCATACGACCGGCGCCAATTCTCTACTTACCACAGAGGAGGAGCGGGTTCGTGAAAGAGAACGTCAATTTCTCCGCGCGCCCGGCCAAAGCGGCTTTACTTTGGCGCCGTGGTCCCATGCTCGAAATGGTTTCCTCCGGGTCCAGGACGTTGCGCATGAATTCCACCCTTTTTTCCCTGTGGTTTCTGTTTCCGCTGCTCCTCATTGTGACCAGCGATTGGATCGGTTTACTGGTCATCTTCCAGGCGCTTACCGCGGCTGTGCGCTTGCGGACATTACCGGCTGCGAAAACGCTTGCAGCCTTTTCGTCGATCGATGGTTCGTCCACTGGGTGCGAGAGACAATGTCGTGCCCGGTGAAGCGCCTCAAATCGGCGTGGACGGAGAACCACATAGGTTCATGAGTTGGAGTGACTCAGTGAGTAGTTCGACCCATCCCGGCGCAAGGCTCCGCCGCGGTTCGCCGCGCTCGGCACTGGCGCGCATGACCCGGGCGACGGCGGCTTCATCTTTCGCGGGCATCCGCGATGATATACTCAAGCCCTCCCCCTGGTTGTGGAGCCTCCGTTGCAATTGCATTCGTTCGATGCGGGTTACGTAGAGAGCCTTTGCGAAGGAGACCGGCAGACCCAGGAACATTTTGTCGGCTATTTCTCCGCACTGCTCCAGGTCAAGCTGCGCTCGCGGCTCCAGTCGCGGCACGCCATAGAAGACGTGTGCCAGGAGACATTTGCCCGCGTATTTGCCGTGTTGCGTAAAGAGGGCGGCCTCAAGAATCCAGAGCGGCTGGGCGCTTTTGTCAACAGTGTCTGCAACAACGTGCTGTTTGAGACCTACCGCGCTTCGGGCCGCATTGAGTCTCTCGATTTCGAAGACCGGCCTGAGCTGCCCGCCACGGGGCCAGACGCACTGGCGATTGTTTCCTCGCGGCAGATGGCAGAAAAGGTGCGGGAGATTCTGCTGGCCATGGCGCCCCGCGACCGCTCTGTCTTGAAGGCGGTCTTTCTCGATCAGCGCGACCGTGACGAGGTATGCCGCGAGTTTGGCGTGGACCGCGAATATCTGCGCGTGTTGCTGCATCGCGCAAAACTGGAATTCAAGACCGAGTATGTGAAGCGCTTTGGGGGCAATATGCCGCTCGAGCGCTCAGGCGTGAATGGGAGTGAATGCCGGGTCGCAAGACAACGGCCGAGTGGACCCGGATTGAGGGCCAAAACGATGGATCATAACGAAGCTGTGGAACAAATGGTGGTGGAGCGGTACCTGCTGGGTGAGCTCGATAGTACCGCCCGCGATGACTTTGAAGAACATCTGTTCAGTTGTCCGGAGTGTGCCTTGGACGCTCGCGTTGCGAACGCATTTATTGACGAGGCCAAAGCCCAATTAGGCGAACTTGCGCCCGCTCAGCCTCAAGTGAAATTCACTCCAAAGCGGGAGAAAGGCCGAAGTTTTTGGTTTCTGGCCTGGAGGCCGGCATTTGCCGCCCCGGTGTTCGCCGCTCTGGCTGCCGTCGTCTGCTATCAGAATCTGGTCACTTTTCCTGCCCTCCGCAAAGCTGCCGGCGAGCCGGCCGTGATTCCGGTTGCGCCGCTTATCGGGCAGCCACGCGCGGCGATGTTCGCACCACCGTCACTGCCGACCGCTGCGCGCGGCATCGCTCTGCCGATCGATATTCCTCTTGACCCTGGTCTTGGCGCGTTTGTCTCCTATTCGTTCCAGGTCCACGATCCGCAAGGCAAGCTCGCGTGGTCGGGCTCAGTCCCGGCGCCTGCGCAACGATCCACTGGCGATTTCGAGCTCTCGCTGGTGATTGCCGGGCGGAATCCTGAAGGACGGGCATTACTCAGTATCGATCTCCGGAAACGGGGCTCATGGCGAAAGTACGCCCATCGAACAATATGCCTTTAACGTCGCTGTAACAAAATGAGAGGCCCGGGCAGCCGACGCATTGCATAATCCAGGGTCTTTGGGCTCATTTTTTGCCGGTACGTTAAAAAAAGCTTCCCATGCCGGGCTCTATCCGCTAGAATCCGCCCAGCATAATTTCCCCGGCAAAGTGAGTACGCAAATGAGTGAACAAACCGAAAGACACCATCACTATCACGCCACAGCAACCGCCATCTCCGGCCATCTTGAAGCTTCCCGTCGAAAGCGAAATCAGCCGTCAGGCGCACGCTCAGCTTCCCAAAGAGGGCGGGCACATCTCCCAGCGCATGAAGGAATTTACCCTCGAAGGAGTGGTTTCCTTCCATTCGGCCGCAACGCGCGTCTCCGGCAACAAGAGCACCAAGGACGGTCAGGGCTGGACGACCATTGCCACCATCCGTCGTCGAAGGCCTGAATGTCATGGAGATCGTCACCGCCGACCGGGTTGTGACGCAGATCATCACCGAACATCCTCTTGAAGGCTATGTGCCGCGGATCTCCTTTCTTGGAACCCGCTTTGAGAACCTCCGCATCGCCGGCCATCCTGTCGAGATCGAAATCGACCATAATCTGCTGGGCGAAAAACCGGCGGGCGATGGGGCCTATACGAAGGAACCGGGCGTGATTGCCCGCGTGGGCGAGCCAATACAAGCGCGTGCTTGAGAGCAAGGGCCTTCCCGAAGACCTGCGCGAACGTTACAATCGATTTTCCGGGGATCTTGGGAAATCGGAGGCGTTTGAGTGTTCCCTGGTGCATCGTGCGAGCGGCTCCTACCCTGGCCTTTCGTTCGGTCATATTATTCACGTGCCCGATTTCGGCAAGATCGTTCTGGGCAAGCTGAAGGTGACCCACGAGAAGCACGATACGCCGACCAAAGCCCCGAGGATCACGCACGTTCACCTCACGATGGTGGACCTGGAGCTTGGCTGCGCAGCCGATGGCAACGTGCCCATCGGGAGCGGGGGAGCCAACGGGACGACCGAGCCGTAGCAAGCACCGCGTTGTCCGAAGGCCGTTCCCCGGCTCAGGCTCAGGCATCCTCCTCCCGTGACGGCATGCGGACGAAGCCGCCGCAACCGCGACAAGGCTGTATTTCCCGGGGCTGTGCCTGCTGCTCCTTTTGGTTTTCCTGCCGCTTGAGGACACCCGTCCGCAAACAGCACAGGTCGCCTACGACCATGCGTCGTCCCTCCTTCAGCATGGCGACCTGATCAACGGCCAGCAGGAGGCCGCTCTCGGTTACCAGCGTTTCCAGTCGTCCAATCCGGCCTGGGCCGCCAAGTTCAAGCTGCTGCTCGCCCAGGCCATGCTTTACCGGGGAATGTATGACGACGCTCTAGATACCCTTTCCTCCTATAGCGATTCATCGGATCAAGAAGGCACGATTCAAAAACTTTCCATCGAAGCAGTCGCCCTTACACGCCAGCAAAGGCTGCCCCTTGCGGATCAGAAGCTGATTCAGGCCGAAGCGATATGCAGGAACACGGACTTCGCTCCCTGCGGAGACGTCGAGACGGCGCGCGCAATCTTCGATGCCAGGCAGGGCCGCCTCGCGGATGCGCGGGGCCATTTTCTTTCCGCGCTTGCCCTTGCCCGCAGCCACCACAATTCCAGGTTGCAGGCCAAGGCTAACCTCAATCTGGGCTTTATCTCCCTTCAGATGAACCACTTCGATGAAGCGATCGACTGGTCCAGGTCCGCATATCGCGAAGCAGTGGCCTCTGGCTACGAGAACCTCACGCAGATGGCAAGCGGCAATCTGGGCTGGGCTTATTACCAGTCTGGTGACGATGAAAAGGCACTCGAGCAGTTTCTTGCTGCCGAAGACGCAGCCGCGCGCACCGGGGATCTCCGCGACCAATTGAAGTGGACCAGCGATGCCGGCTACGTTTACCGCGATACCGGGGATTTGCCGCATGCACTGGATTGTGATCGTAAGGCATACTCACTCGCCAAACAGCTCAATAGCAAAGAAGACATCGAGATCGCGCTCCAGGATCTCGCCCAGCTCTCCGAGATGAATCGAAACCTGACCGATGCAATCACCTATATCGATCAGGTTGCGCCGATGGAGTCCGCGGACGGGGGGAACTTGAGCCCTAACCTGATGCTTACCAAAGCAGGTCTCGCGGTCGACTTGCATCGGTATGAAGAAGCCGAGGCTGACTTCCGTTCTGTTTGGAATGACAGCGGCAGCCTGACCACGCTGCGACTGGACGCGGGCGCCGAGCTGGCAACACTCGCTGAATCGCAAGGCCATCCAGGCGACGCGGAAAGAATGTATAAGTCCACTTTGGCGGCCTATGAATCGGAGCGCGCAACCTTGCGCAAGGAAGAGACACAGCTCCCCTTCGGCGCCAACGCGACCCAGGTCTATGACGATTACATTCACCTGCTGGTGGGGCAGAAGCGTACCGGCGATGCACTGGCAATCGCCGCACAGAGCCGCGCTAGAACGCTGGAGCAGGGCCTGGACGCAGATGTAGGCAAAACGTCGTTCCGTTCCACAGCCATCGATCCGCAAAGGACCGCTCTGGCCGCGGATGCAACCTTGCTCTTCTACTGGCTGGGTGATAAGCAGTCCTATTTATGGTCCATTACGCCAGCTCGCGTGACGATGTCCTTATTGCCGCCACGCGCCGAAATCGCCGCCCACGTGAAGAGCTATAACAGCGCCATTCTCAACCTGCGCGACCCACGGGCCGACGGCAATCAGGACGGACTTTGGCTTTACAACGCACTCGTCGCGCCCGCACGGGCGCTGATTCAAGCCCGGAAACCAGTCGTCATTCTCGACGATGGCGCGCTGAGCCAGTTGAACTTCGACACTCTTCTTATTCCGGGCTCTGCATCCGCAAAAGCCAGCGATCCGAACGCAACCACGCACTATCTGATTGAAGATTTCACTCTCGTCTCGGCACCCTCCCTCGAGATGCTGGGCGCGCGCAGAGATACCCGGAACCGCAGCGCGAAGATGCTCCTGCTCGGAGACCCGGTTTCTCCCAGCCAGGACTACCCGACTCTGCCGCTATTTGGCTATGAAATGACAAAGATTGCCGGTCATTTCAACAAAAGCCAGCTCGCGGTCTTTAGCGGAAGCCAGGCGACTCCGGCGGCCTACGTTGCAAGCCATCCTTCGCAGTATTCCTACATCCACTTCGTCTCTCATGCGACCGCCAGCAGCAATGACCCGCTGGATTCAGCCATCGTCCTTTCCCGTTCCAGCGCAGACGAAAGCTCCTTCAAGTTGTACGCACGCGACATCCTCAACCAGCCCATCGACGCACAACTTGTGACCATCTCCGCCTGCTACGGCAGCGGAACGCGGCTCTATGCAGGCGAAGGTTTGGTGGGCCTGTCCTGGGCATTTCTCCGCGCCGGAGCGCATCGCGTGATTGGCGCGCTGTGGGAGGTAAGCGACGCCTCCACCCCGCGCCTGATGGACAGCTTTTATGGCAATCTCGCCAGCGGCGACTCGCCCGAGTCCTCGCTGCGCGTCGCCAAGCTCGATTTAATTCACTCGCAAAGCCGATTCAGCCTGCCATTCTATTGGGCCGCCTTCCAAATGTACGATCGCGCAGACTGATTGTGCCGGTATCGGTAAAAAATACCTTCCCAGGCCGCTGTCCCCTCCTCGTGATACGAATCACATGCTGCGTTCCATCTTCTCGAAGAGAATGGTTGCTGGCTTGAGGAGGCCCTCCATGGGCACAGTTGCGATTCCTGAAACCAAGTTCATGCTCACCCTGCCGGGCGACGCCGTACGCCAGATCCTCTGGCGCTTCAGCGACCGCTTCGACCTGCAGATGCTTGTGCAATCGGCGCGCGGCGTGGCCCGCGGCACCGTTGCCCGCCTGGTGGCGGCCGGCGAGCGCAATACGCACGAGTGGACCGCGGCCAAGGATGAGATGCTCGACGCCTTCGACCGCGCCGGCATCACCGCGGCGTTTATGGAGCCCGAAGAGGGCGGCTTCATTGTGGGGCCCAAGAACCTGGCGCTCGGCCTGGCGGCCTTCGAGCTGGCGTGGGTGGATGGCGGCGCGGCCACTGCAAGCCTCGCCGGCTTCCTCGCGCTTTCGCCGATCCACGAGCGCGGCACGCCCGAACAGGTCGCGCGCTACAAAAAGCTTGCCGCGCCGCCGCAGCCTGGAGACTCCCGTAAACCCTGGCGCGGCGCCTTCGCGCTCACTGAGCCCATCCCCTACGTCGGCGTCGACGCCGGCATGTTGGGCGGCAAGGTACGCGTCGTCGGGTGGAAAGATGGCGAAGAGCCTCTGCTCGAAGTCGACAAGCGCGGCCGTTTCATCACCGGCATCGCCTTCGCCAACTTCGTCACCGCCGCAGTGAACACGGACGATCCGCGCATCAAGGGCAGTTGCGTCGTGATCCTCGAACAGACTGATCCCGGCACATTCGATCGTGGCACAGCAACCAAAAAGCTCGTGCACCA
Organism: uncultured Acidobacteriota bacterium; assembly: GCA_963745965.1. Classification (GTDB taxonomy): domain Bacteria; phylum Acidobacteriota; class Terriglobia; order Terriglobales; family Acidobacteriaceae; genus Telmatobacter. Next base: position 238,981 of record CAVUZC010000006.1, on the reverse strand, counting down.
GCTCTCCTCCACTGGCGATCCGGTCTTCAACCTCCGCGTTCCGGCCAGCCGCATTGTGGGCGGATACACCGTCAAAGACGGCGTGATCGTCCCCAACTTCAATCACAGCGAAATCATCGAAGCGGTCTTCCGGCGCACGCGCGTGCCCGTGGGATTGATGACCGCGTCGAAGCTCCTCTCCGCCGTCGAGCCGGTGATCCGCTACCAGCGCCAGCGTTTTCGCGGCGCTGAGGGCGCGAAGCCCGGGTCGGTCCGCTACGAGCAGGGCCTCCAACAAAGAGAGGACGCGTTGCATCGCCTCGTCGACATCTGGGCCACGGGCGAGGCGGCGTCTTCGCTGGGCTTTGCCACGGCGCGGCTGTTTGATATATTGGACCCCCTCGAAAAGCAGAAAGATGCAATCCTCCGAGGGCGAGGCGTCTCCGGCGGGCGCGCCGAATTGAAGGCGCTCAAAGAAAGCGAGCTGCGCGCCATCGAATTGCTGCGTTTAAAAGAAAACGATCCGCGCAGCGCCGAACTTGAAGCCGATCCGCTCGTCCAGTTCGTTCTGATGGACGCCGAAGCCAACGTCCTCTGTCCTGCGACGAAACTCTGGAACACCGGCCATGGCGCCAACATGCTCCGCGAAGCAGTGAGTCTGATGGGCGGCTACGGCATTACCGAGGACTGCCCCGGCTTCCTTGCCAATAAATGGATGGATGCGCAGCTCGAAGCCACCTACGAGGGCCCTGAAGCCGTGCAGCGCCGCCAGTTGACCGTCACCATGACGGGCGATGTTTTCTTAGCTCAGTTCGCCGCTTGGACCGCTGAGATGCGCCGTATCGCATCCTCGCGTCCCGGAACCGGCGCGTGCACGCTGGCGTCGGCGATGAATCTCTGGGCGTGGTCGCTCCACTATTTGCAGAACGCGACCGATCCGGCCGGCGGCAAGCTCTATCACGGCCAGCGTCAGGGCGTGACCTTTGCGCTCGCCGATGCGCTTAGCTGGCTCGTAGCCTCACGCTGCCAAATTCTCGACGTGCTCGAACTTGAATCCCGCGGCACAACCGATGCCGTCGCTGCCGAAGGTCTCGCCGGAACCGTGCAGTTCCTCAGCGACCTGTGCCACGTGCAAGCCGCGCAGGCCGCCGGAGAAGTCTCGCGCATTTGCGCCGAGCTGGTCTTCGGCTATACCTGCCATCCGGCCTGGAATGAGGAAGAGCACCGCAGCTGTTTCCTCGCAGGCGAACTCGAAGAATTGGAGGAAACCATGCCCGGCATTCTGGCGATGGCTGTTGACGTTCTCCAGGCCGACGGCAGCCATCCCGCGAAGGCCGGCCCATGCGCCGGCTGCGCGGGATCGAGCGAATTCCTCCGCCTGCAAAGCCGCCTGACCATGTGCCTCACCGGCGCGCGTCTGGCCAAGGATCGCGCCGCCGATACCGTCAGCAAAGTGATGATCCCCGAAGCGCTGGATTATCCCGTATGAGCCACGCCCTTCAGCCCGTCGAGGTCGATCGCCAGACGATGGAAGTCGATATCGCCTGCGTCGGCTTCGGCCCGGCCACCGGCGGATTTCTCACCGCGCTCACGCAGGCCTGGACACAGAATCCCAGCGATCCCGTTTTTGAAAGTCGCGTGGCCTCGGGCATGCCGCTGCAGGTTGTCTGCTACGAACGCGCTGACGATCTAGCCGCAGGGGTCAGCGGTGTCGTAACGCGTGGCCAAGGCATCCGCGCTAGTTTCCCGTCACTTGACCCGATGCAGATTCCCATGGCGGCCAACATCAAGCAGGAGCGCATTCTCTACCTGCTCGACCCCATCGGCGCCAGTCGGCGCTCCGCGCTGTTACGTGTTGGAGATTTTTTTCTTGGTCTTGGACGAGAGCGCTGGGTGAAAGACAGTGCCTTTGAGCTTCCATGGGCACCCGCATTTCTCCACAAGCGCGGCGGCCTCATTTTTTCCATCGGCCAGTTCAACCAATGGGTCGCCTCGCAACTCATGGCCACCGGCTTCGTCCAGATCTGGCCTAGCACGCCTGTGGCTGCGCCCATCTTCTCGGGCGTGGCCAACGCCGAGCACCGCGGTGTCGCCGGCGTTCGCCTCGCCGATCAGAGCGTCGATAAGCTTGGCGCGCCCGCCGATGGTTTCATGTCCGGCATGGATGTGCGTGCGCAACTCACCGTGGTCGCCGACGGACCCGTCGGCGCAATCGGCCAACGCCTCGACGAGCGCTTTGGATTACCGCCGGGTCACGCCCGCCGCGAGTGGGCCCTCGGCATGAAGTTCGTCATCGAACTGCCAGAAGACACCATGCTCGAGCCCGGCACCGTGTGGCACACCTTCGGATTCCCCGAGCCCGAGATCTTCGGCTTTCTCTATGTGCATCCCGATCGCCTGGTCTCCGTCGGCATCTTCGTTCCATCGTGGCTCGGCAATCCGCAGCGCACTGCCTATCGCTACCTGCAGCACTACATTCAGCATCCCGCGCTCTGGCGTTATCTCAAAGACGGTACGCTGCGCTCCTGGGGCGCGAAATCCCTCGAAGAATCCGGCCTTCACGGCGAGCCCTTTCTCTCCGGCGATGGCTTTGCCCGCATCGGCGAGGGCTCTGGCTCAACCAACATGCTCACCGGCTCCGGCGTCGACGAGGCCTGGACCACCGGCGTCCAACTCGCCGAAGCTGTGCTTGAAATTCTCCGCGCCGGCACGCCGTTTTCGCAGGAAAATCTTGCCGGCACCTACGAAAAACGACGCCGGGCGAGCTCGGTCGAACGCGGCGCACGCCAGGCGCAAAACGCCCGCAACGGCTTTCATAAAGGCTTCATACGCGGCCTCATCGGCATGGGGCTTGCCGGACTCACCGGCGGCCGCCTCTCGCTGCGCGCGCACATTCGCCCTGCGCCCCAGCAGATTCGCGCCAATCCTTCCGGTAGCCAGGCCAATCTCGACTTGCGCGAAGCCGCCGCGGTCACCCTCCAATCGGGCCGCCCACTCCACGACGCCATCATGTCGGCGCGCGGCTGGCCCGAGATTCCCTTCGACGGCCGTCTCCTCGTCACGCATCAGGACGCGCTGCTCATGGGCGGCAAAGTGCAGGCCATCCCCGGCTACGCCGATCACGTCGTATTCCTTGATCGCCAGCGCTGTATTTCGTGCGTCGAAAAAACCTGCATCGCGATGTGTTCCGGCCAGGCCATCACTCTCGGCCCCGACGCCTTGCCCGCCTTCGAACGCGAGAAGTGCGTCCACTGCGGCGCGTGCCTGTGGAACTGCCCTCACTCGCCCGACGGCGAGCGCTCCAACATCGAGTTCCAGGCCGGGAGCGGCGGGCTGCACTCGGGAGAGAACTGATCATCAGCCGGTAGCTTGTAGCCAGTAGCCGGTAGCAGAAAGGAACAAATGGCGCAGGATTATCGTGAGCTTAAGGTATGGCAAAGAGCTGTCGAACTGACAGTGCTGATCTATAAGCTGACGCAATCATTTCCGAAATCGGAGCAATACGGCCTGAGCTCGCAGATGCGCAGAGCTAGCGTTTCGGTAGCAAGCAACATCGCCGAAGGCAGAGGCAGAGTCAGTGGCGGAGAGTTCCGACAGTTTCTGAGCATCGCGCGCGGCTCCACATGCGAACTGCTCACCCAAATTCATGTTGCGAGAGCGCTGGAATTTGGCACAGTAGGCGCGCTGGACGAGGCGGAAGCTCGGAGCAATGAAGTCTCCAAGATGCTTCTCTCGTTTATTCAAACTCTTTCCGCATCGACCCGGTCGCCGGCCCGGTCTTAGCTACTGGCTACAGGCTGCCGGCTACAAGCTTGCAACATTCTCGGAGATTCAAGAATGTCCAACGCATTACGCATCGTTGTTTGTGCCGGAATCGTTCCCGATCCGCTGCAGACCCTCGAACCAAGCATGACTCCGAGTGGCCCCGGCTTGAAGAATGAAATGGCGATGCCGAGCATTTTGGATCCCTGGGCTGCGTGTGCTCTCTACGAAGCCGCGGCCCTCGCCGCCCAAAACCCCGGCAGCAAACTCTGGCTCGTCGCGCTCGGCCCCAAGGCCAAGCTGCAGCAGGTCATGATGACCGTCGCGCAAAAGGTCGCCTTCGAGCTCGTCCCCATCGACGGCCCCATCGGCGGATTTCCCGACGCGCAGGCAACGGCAGCGGCTCTCGCCGCCGCTATCGAGGCTGTCCCCGGCCTCGACCGCGCGAAGCTCTTCCTTTTTGGCGGTTGGGAATCGGCCTCGCGCGGTGCTGGAGTCACGCTCCAGCTCATCGGCGAGCGCCTCGGCATCGCCGACCAGTTTTATGGGGTCGACGAGATCAACCTGCGTGACGATGGATCGTTTGAAGTGCTGGAACGCATTGAAGGTGGCCGCCACCAGGTCTCGGTTTGCGCCGGCGCGCCCGCCGTGCTCGGCTGGGCCACCGGCAACCTGCCTGAGCCGCGTAACAACCCGCAAATCGGCATGGCAAACATGCGGACGATTATGCCCGCTCTGCAGAAGGCGCCAACCGCCAAGCTCGACGCCAACTCGCTCAGCTACGTCTCGGTGAGCCTGCCTAAACAGCAGCGGGAAACACGGGTCGAGAAGAACATGACCGCCGAAGAGATCGCCAGCGAATTAGCCACCTGGATCGGGAAAGACAACTGACTGCCGTCAGGGATCGGTTGTCAGTTGTCAGCTGAAAACCAACAAGCTAATAACAGCTGCGAACCACCTTCGAGGACCGTTGCATCGCGAAAGGGCACGACTTTGGTCGTGCCGATAGGCGCAAAAAAGATTGGGGGCTTTAGCCCCCGAGGGAAAGCAGAGATGGAATCAATTCTGATTTTGACCCACGCGGATGAGAGCGGTGCGGCGCTGAGCAAGGGATCGCTCGAAGCCGTCACCGCCGGCAAGGAACTCGCCGCGCGCTTGAACGCGCCGCTCGCCGTCGGCATCGTCGCCGCCGATCCGCAACTCTTATCCAAAGGGCTGCCGTGCGCAGCACTCGGGACGCAAGACCTCGCATTTGCCCAGCCGCGTTTCGCCTCCGACGCCGCGGCCTGCGAAGCTCTCTGCCGCGCCGCCGCGCCCACCATCGTTCTCGCGCCCGCAAGCTCGCGCTTCGCGCGCGTCATGGCTCCCGTCGCGCATCGCCTCGGCGGAGCGATCGACACGCACATCACGGCGCTTGGCGGAGCGGAATCGATTGAGGCCACGCGCTGGTTCTACCGCCAGCGCATCGAGGCTGTCGTGACGCGCTCGGCGCGTCCGTGGTTTTTGCTTCTGGATTCCGGCACGAACGCACCCTACGCCGGCGAATCAGCCAGTGCGCAAAGCGAGTCTTCGCCGGCATCCTTCAAAATCGTTGAAGTTTCTCTTCCTGCGCTGCGCACGGAAGTCACCGGCCTGCGCGCTCCAAAGCAAGACGAACAGACCATCCGCCCCGATGCAAAGCTCCTCTTCGTCGCCGGAGCCGGCTGGACCAAGAAGCAGCCCGACGGCCAGGTTCACACCGACGAAGCCGCCAAGCTCATCCTCGAATTTGTGCGCCATTCGGGCGCGTCGCTCGGCAGCTCGAAATCACTCGTCGATCAGGGCGGGGAAGGGCACTCCGTGCTTCCATTTCTCACGCACCTGAACCAGGTGGGACAGACCGGCTCCACGCCGCGCCACGCCAAAGGCCTTTCCACCTGCTGCCACGGTGAAGAGCCACACGTCGTCGGCTGGCGTTTCATCGGCGAGCGCCGCGCTATCTCACTGGACCCCAACTGCGGCTGGACGCGCGGCAAAGCCGACGTCGTCTACATTGCCGACGCTTTTCAGGTGATCGCCAGACTGAATGAGAAGCTGGCGAAGCCCGACTTGTAGCCTGCACCCTTGTTGGAGCCGCCTTTCATGGGGAAGAGAATACTCAGTCTCCCGCAAGCGCGAGCTTATATTCGTTCTGCTTGCAGCCGCGAAGCGGCCGTGCGGGATTGCGCAGCGCCGTATTGGCGAAAGCGCAGCTCATCCTGTATGCTGGGCTCTCTCTATGGCACAAGGTTTTGATGATTTCAGGGTGTTCATCTCTGCGCCCGGTGACTTGGACCGCGATCGCCAGGCGACTTACGACGCGATCTCCAGCGTGAATGCCGACCTCGCAATGCCCGCGAAAATCCTGCTGGTCACAGTGGGCCTTCGCGAGAATGCGCAGATCGAAGGCCATCGCAGCATCGTCTCCGACAACGTGCGTTGGTCGAGCTACTTTATCCAGATCTTTCAGGATGATTGGGGGCCGCGCGAGCTCTTCCGCAAGCTCTTTTTTCTTGCCGTCGAGTGCCGTGACGACTCTTCGATGCCCATGCGCGACATCGTTGTGTGCCTCAAGAATGCGCCCCATGAAACCGACGAACACGTGCTGGCCTGGCGCAAAGAGCTCGCCGAGCGAACGGATCTGCGCGTGATCCAGTACGATCGTCCCGAAGAACTCTCGGAGCGCATCGCAGAAGTATGTGCAGCGTGGACGCGCGAGCTGATCGCGGCCGGGACAGAGAAGTCCCCCATCGCTGAAAGCTGAGCGCAATCGCTCAAAAGGTTGGAATCGGCCGCCACTCGAGGAAAGTGTTCATCATGTCCTCGCGCAGGGTTTGAAATCCCAGCCGCTTGTGAAAGCGCAGCGAGCCTGGATTGAACCGCGACACGCACGATGTGACCGGTAAACGCGCGCGCGTGGCCTCCTGCTGCAACCGCTGGACGAGAGCTGTGCCGATCCCCTTGCTTTGCACGCTGGGGTGGACGGCAATATCGACGAGGTGAAATTCGCGCTCGAGTTGCGTCACCCACAGCCGCCCCACCGGCTTACTGTCGAGCAGCACGATGTGGTAGCACGAGTTGGGAAACTGCTGCGTATAGCTGGACATTTGTCCGTGGAACTGCATGCGGATGAGATGCTCGCGCTGCGTTGGCGTCAGCGGAGTCTGGGCGAACTCCGGGCCGCGAATCGCGAAGTAGAGATCGTAAAGAAAGATCTCGTCCTGGGGTATGGCTGGACGAACTGCGAGCGTGGACATGCTTGTCTTTCGATTGAAAGCGGGAATAGCCGCATGGCCATTCCCGCTACTCCAAAAGGTTAGCTGCGAGGCGGAAAGACGCCGACAAGCGCGATGATCCAGTTGAGCGTCAGGTATGGCATCAGATTGTTGTGCGGCAGGTTGTTGCCGAACAACGTGACGACATTGGGGTTCATCTGCACCTGGTTGGCGGGGGTTGTATCGGTTGTATAAAGGTTCGCGGCCGCTGAAGCGCCTTTGCCAAAGGCGTTATTTGCGGGAGATGTGACATCTGCCGGAGTCTTGTCGGCGCGTATCGTGTGCGTGTGCTGCGGCATCTCGCTCAGAAGCAGCGTCTCCGTCAGCACTCCGCCCGTCTCGCCAACATCGTACAAACTAAGGCCCGGACCTTGACCGGCCCCAACGGGGATGCTGCCCTGAAGATTGGGCAGGCCAAAGGTGCTCTTTCCGTCGCCTCCGAAATTCGTGCCCAAAAGCGAAAACAACGCCGTGTACCGCGAAATAGGCATCAACTGCCCGTCGGCTGTTAACCAGTTGATTGGCGCAAAATTGAAACCGACAAGCCTCAGTTCACCTACAAACGGATCTGCCATAGATGTTGTCTCCTCAAATTCTGCGTTTAACTTCGACTGGGGAAGATGCCTGACATGGCAACGACCCAATTCATCACCAGGAAAGGCTGTCTGTTTTCGTGAGGCAGCGATCCGCCGACGCTGGAAATGACGTTCTGATTCATATTCCCGATGTTGGACAGTGAATTAAAAGCCAACGCCACGCTTCCGCCGAGAAAGGCCCCGGTGGGGTCTGTTTGGTTTGCGGTTTTGTTGGCAATGACCTGATGATTATGCTGGGGCGTCTCGCTTGCGGTAATCGTGTGCTGTTCCTCGCCGCCTACCTGGCCCATATTGAAGACATTGCCCTGGAAGTTACCCTGGTGAACCGGGACGCGTCCTCGAAGGTCTGGCAAAGCGAAGTTATTGACTCCATTGCCGCCGAAAAAGGTTCCGAAAAGCGCAAATAACGCTGTGTACTGCTGGATCGACAGCAACTGCCCATTGGCGGGCTGGAAACCCCTGGGGGCAAAGTTAAACGACGCCAGCAACAGTTGTCCGAGAAATGGTTCCATCGCTCGCTCCTTTTCTGGTTGAAGTAGATCAGCCCTGGCTCGGATAAATACCGTTCAAAGCGATCACCCAGTTCATTGCCTGAAATGGCTGGCGGTTTTCGTGAGGCAGACTTCCGCCCGCAGTTTTGAGCATCCCCTGATTCATCGCGTCAGTCGGATTCGTGTTCCGGTAAACTTGGGGTCCTTGAGCTACTGTGTTACCGGCGGGCGTATTGTTGCCTGCCTGAGTACCTGTGTTGCACTGGAAAAGATGATTGTGGCTGGGAATCTGGTTGACGTTGAGCGTAACCGATTCCACGCCGGCCGGCTGCCCAATCACGTAGTTCGATCCACCCTGCAGTGTTCCCTGGTGAACCGGGATCCGACCGCGCAAATCCGGTAAAGCGAAGTTGGTTTGGCCGTTGCCGCCGTAATAGGTGCCGATCAGGTTGAATAGGGTGGGATTCTCCGATATCGATATCAGCGTGCCGTCACAGAAATTCCAACCAGCGGGTGCATAGGTGAATCCGATCAGACGCACCTCACCTACATAAGCAGTGCTCATGGGGCAGAGACCTCCTCAAATTGTCAACAGGGCTGGGGAAAAGTGAAGCAGTCTTCTGAGTATCACTTCAGACTCAAGCGGTGCAAGATATTTTTTAAAGAATTTACGGGCCGCGCAAAGAATCCACTCGAACGCTACCGTCTTTGTCTATGAAATACCGTCAGCGTCTGGAAATGATCCCTAGATCTGTGAGACCGTTCACGAAATACTGCATGGCCAGCGCCACCAGCAGCAGGCCCATGATCCTCACCAGGATACGGATGCCCGTCTCGCCCAGCGCCTGCCGCACGCGCCCGGCTGCCGCCAGCACAAAATAAGTCACGATGCAGGTAAAGACGATCGACAGCAGAATCGCCGCCATCTCCCAGTGCCAGAGCGATGGCACCTGACCCACCAGCACCATCACGGATGAGATGGCGCCCGGCCCGGCCAGCATGGGAATACCCAGTGGCACAATGCCCGCGTCCTCTTTTGTCGTGGCCTCTTCCGTGTCGCCGTGCGTCTCCTGCGTCGGCGAGCGCCGCGCCTCCAGCATGTCCAACCCGATCAGCAGCAGGATTAGCCCGCCCGCCACTTCAAACGCCGGCAGCGTAATCCCAAACATGCGGAAGATCAGTTGCCCCGCGATGGCAAAGCTCGTCAGCACGATGAAGCAGGTCACCGCGCCTTTGCGCGCCATGCGCCTGCGCCGCGCCGCATCTGCGTTCTGGGTAATCGCCAAAAACGACGGAATCGCCGCAAACGGATCGACCAGAAAGAGGATCGAGCTCAGCGCCAGCAGCGAAAAACGCACAATCGGCGACTGGCCTAAATCATTCAACGCCGCCGCGGCTGGATTGGTCAGGAGCACATCCTGAGGCTAGTACATTCTGCCCACTGCCTGCCAGCAGACAGAAATGCAATCCAGGCCGGCAGCTCCACGGCCGTCCAGCCGCCGGCAGTTCCCGCTACAATCATCCCTTGCTCACCGAATCCCAACGCGACCGCATCGAAGTCGTCCTTGTCTCCCCGCGTAACCCCCTCAATATGGGAGCCGCGGCGCGGGCCATGGCCAACTTTGGTTTCCTGCATCTCACCGTCGTTGCGCCCTACGAGCCGCATTGGCGCGAAGCCAAATCCGCCATCGGCGCCGAAGCCCTCCTCCAAAACGCCAAAAGCGTAGAGAGCCTCACGGAAGCTCTCGCCAACTGCGCTCTCGTCATCGGCACCGCAACCGTCGCCGATCGCCGGCCCGAGCAGCTGGTCCTCCCCCTCCCCTCTCTTGCCCCGCGCGTTGCCCAGGCTCTCGATGGCGGCGGCCGCGCAGCCCTCGTATTCGGCCCGGAAAAGCGCGGCCTCACACGCGACGATCTCGCGCTGTGCCACCTCCTCGTCGAGATACCCACCCACTCCGGCCAGCCCTCCATGAATCTCGGCCAGGCCGTCGCCGTCTGCCTTTATGAGCTGGCTGTGCGCAGCCTCGGCCCACCCCCGCAGGAGCCCACGCTGCTCCCATCCGACGCCGATCCCGCCTCCATGCGCGATCTCGATCTGCTCGCCCAGGTTGTCGCGGATACCATGCAGGCCGCCAACTACTCCCCTACCGCCATGCAAAAGGCTAACGGTCGCGACCTCGACCTCCTCCTGCGCCGCCTCTCCCTCACCCGCGCGGACGCCCGCCGCATCCTTGGCCTCTTCCGCCGGATCCTCTGGCGGCTCCAGCGTTAGCAGGGGAGACGTCCGCCTTCAACCATGCCCTCGCAGATTTCCCGCCGCCATGCATTCCTGATACAGTGACGGGGAAAGGTCCCCCATGCCTTCTCACACGGCTGGCTCTCATGGCTTCTTATGGCGTGCGCCCGTAGCGCGGCTGGCGGGATGCGCCCTGGCGCTTCTCCTTGCAGCCCCAACGCGCTATCCGGCAGCCGTCCTTTGCGCCCAGACTCCCGCGCAAGCCAGCCAGCCCGCGACCGCTCCAGCCTCGCCAGCGAGCGCCCCAACCGCGCAATCACCCACGCCGCCGGCAGCCGCAAAGCCCGCGCCGGCCAGCAAACCAGCCCCTGAGCCTGAAGTTCCTCCCATCACAGAGGACCAGCTCCGCCAGCTCCTCATCGGCAAAGATCTCTTCCTCCGCGGAGGCTACCTCGACAACAACCTGGAGTTCAACGAGAACGGCGTGCTCATCAGCCACTCAGGAGAGGGCTCCTATACGCTCTGCGCCATCCGCGTCACCCGCGTCCGGCTGCTTAAGCACAAGGTCGAGTTCGATGGCGAGCGTTATGGTCTGCACTTCCTGGGCGCGCTGCCCGGCGAGGATCCCACTGCCGCCGTCGACCGCGTCAACATCACGCCCAAGAAGAAGCGGGTGCGTATCACCATCGATCGCGAGCTGGTGGTCAAGGAGAAGCCGCAGAAGCAGCCCAAGCAGCAAAAGGGCGGGAAGAAGTCTGTGGTGCCCGAGGCCAAACCCGCTTCGCCCGCGGCTAGACCCGCAGAGGCTCCAGTAAATCCCGTTCCCGCACCTACTGCAGAGCCAGCGGCCAATCCGGAACCGGGGGCTTCTAGTCCCGCCCAAACATCCGCCAACGCCCCGGCAACCGCGGCGGCGCCCAGCACAAATGCGGCAAGCGAACCGCCGGCTGAAGCAACTGCTCCTCAGCCGAGCCAGGCTCCAACTGCCCCGGCAAGCGCTGCGCCAGACACTGCGACGGCAGCTCCATCTGACGATGCGACAGACGCCGCGGAGGCCCAGGCCGAAATTGCGCAGGCACCGGCCGCCGAGCGCCCGGCCGACGCCAAATCCATCACCACCACGCATTCCCAGGCTCACGCCAATCAGGTGCTGCAAACGGCCATCGACCACGTCTTTGCCGAGGGCCTCGATGCGCGCATGATGGCCGCCATGCCCGTCTACTGGAAGCTCTACTACGAGGCGGCCGCGTGGCCGCCGGACGCGACCGTGCTTCGCCAAAGCGCGGTCGACAAAAAGGCCCGCCTCGTCTCGGTCATCGACCCCGCCTCCAACGAGTACGCGCAGAACCACGGCGTCGCCGGCATGGCCGAGTATCAGGTTGTGGTTGACGCCGACGGCAAGCCCGGCGAGATCGCGATTGCCCGGCCGATTGGATTTGGACTGGACGAGAGCGCCGTCGAATCCCTGCGTAAGGCAACCTTCGAGCCGGCGATGAAGGATGGTCATGCTGTTCCCGTGACCCTGGATATGATTGTCGAGTTCCGCATCTACTCCAAGCTCACGGCCGAAGCGGCCAAGCCGCATCCCGTGCAGGCTCCCGAGCAGCCGACCTTGCCCGGACCTTATAGCGTGCAGCATTGAGTTATAGGAGATAGAACGGAGTAAGTAGAAGGCAAGCAGCCTGTGGTGGAATTGGTTTCGATATTCAGATGACGGAGTTCGGCGAGTTATATTCGATCGCTGAAATGAGATAGGAACATGTTCGGGCAGAAGTTATTTGTATTTACTCAAAAGTATACTTATTGCCGCGATAGAGTGCGTGAACGATCGAGTCTTAGAACGCGTTTTATCAATGGTCGTGCAGGCCACCGCGAATCCATCAGGAGTTAAACAGGCTGCGGAAGAGCTCGGAATTCCAACCCCGGCACGAAAAAACCATCCCTCGGGGGCTAAAGCCGGAGCCATTTTATTTGACTTATTGGCACGGATGAATCCGTGCCCTTTCAAAGCGGTGGCTTCGGAGGGGTTTTTCCGCAGCCTGTAAAACCCCTTATATATTGCGTCTTATCGGCACGACTGAAGTCGTGTCCTTTCACGCGCTATTTATGAAACACGCTCCAGGTAACTGAGGTTGACCGAAAAGCAACCGCAGATCCTTCGACTCCGTTTCCCGCAAAAAAGCGCGGCAAACTCCGCTCAGGATGACAAGGTTCTGGTGCTGGTCACTTAAGTTATGTGTTGACAACCGATAACATTCATCCAGTTATGCTGCGGATTGAATTCACAAGCCGGACATGGCAGGCGGGTCGCCGGCCGTCGTGGGTAGACGCGGGCGGCGACCTGCGCACTCGACGTTTAGTGGCCGATGGTTACCTGGAAGATGAGGCCGTCGTGGTTAGCGCAGACGTACTGGCCATCGACCCAACGCCATTCGTAGCCGGCGGGGGGCTGGTGCAGATGATGGGCCCGCCAGTCGCCTACGCGCTCGCCCCGATCCCAGTCCTCGTGGCGCATGTGGTGGCCCTTTCTCCAATCGTCATGGTGGATGTAGTGGTCGTGGTCGTGATGGTCCTGGTCTTGATGGTTCTGGTCATCGTGATGGTCCTGCGCAATGGCGGTACCGCCGGCGAGGGCGAGGGTAAGGGTTGAAACAGCGAGAAACGAGCACACCGATCGCATTCGTGAGTCTCCTCCAGAGAGGGTAGGATTCACCGGGGCCGCGGCACGTTGTCTGCGGGAGCCATTTTTTCCCTGATCTTAAGAGGCGCGTGCCGTACAGGTGGCATGAGGAGGGGCGGTGTCGGACGGATTTTGGGCCGTGGGACGGGTGTAAGACGGCGTAAGACGCAGGGTTTCGGTGCACGGCGGGCGTCTTGCGGATGTCTTACGAGTCTTACGCGGGTGGACGGCCCAAGGGCGCTCTGCCGGACATGCGGCTTCGACTGGGGGGGCGCCGACTGGATGGCTTCGGCTAGCCGTCTTCGCGGAGGAGGTCCTGGAGTTTGGGTTTGTGTTTGGCCTGGCGGCCGGTGGGGGGTGCGCCGGGCAGGACGCGCGAGGGTTTGGGCTGACCGACGCGCTCGCGGGCGTTGGCCTTGACGGCTTTGGCAGCCGTGAAGCGGGCTGGCTTGCGTTTCGCCATGGCTGGAACGAGTATGGCATGAAAAGACAGGTGTCAGGTTTCAGGGGTCTGGTTTCAGTTCTCGTGCGGGAGCGAGTTTCGCGGAGCCAAGCGAAGGTGATCGCGGGACGTTTGAGGCACTACACTAGGGAGGAGAGACAAAGGGGCGTCGAACGCATGGAAGAGCGGGAGTTCTTTAACGAGACGACGGAGCAGCGGACGCACAGCCTGATCTGTCCCAAGTGCGGGCAGGCGGCCGAGTACAAGGTGACGTGGGTGGTGCGGCGGAAGAAGAAGGAAATTCCGCGCGGCGCAGGGGAGCGCGAGCGGGCACGGTTTGTCAAGGCGCAATCCTATATGGTGCGGCGCGACGACAAGCTGCAGTGCGCGAACGTGCGGTGCCGGAAGCCGTTCGAGATCACGACGCTGCAGTCGCTGGCGTTTTTGACGGAGTAGGGCGGCGTAAGACGCGGCCGCCAGTATGAATTGGGCCTTTTGGAGGCCGGCTTTTGCACAGGCCATTGGGCACAGCCAAAAGTGTGGCGAAGAGCGGGCGGAATGTGGTTCAATCTATATATACAGACGCCGGAAGCGGAGGTCCGCAGCGAGGTCCGGCGAGGAGAAAGCGATGGCAAATTCCCTTCTTCCCCCCGAAGAGCGCAATCTGACGCCCGCGCAGGTTGAGGCGCTGGATAAGCGGCGCGAGCTGGGCCACACATTCCTGGTGATTGCCGGGCAGTTTTCGGTGATGGCCACTGTGCTGCTGTTGTGGGTGGGACAGGATCTGAAGTATTCGCCGGGCTGGATGAAGCCGATGGCGCTTTACTTTGCGGTTGTGGTGACGCTGATTGGGATTTTTGGCCTGACGGGGCTGGCGCTGCGGCGGGGTACGCCGCGGATCGACTAAGAGCGGAACGGGCGAGCCACGCGCGAACTATAGAGATGAGCGCGGATTTCGAAGCGGTTTCTAAGGCTCTCCTGGCGTGAAGCGGCGAACGGTTCGCCGATTTTGCATCCTTGCAATTCTGGACATCGGTTGCCTGATGGTTCTCGCGTGCGATGAGCGCGAAAGGAGAGCTGCGCGATGGCGACAAACGTTTGTCCGTTATGGATGGGGCATCTGCTGGTTAGCCCGGTGCGGCGGTGGATTACCGAGAAGCCGGAATCTCTGCTGGGGCGCTACGTGCGCGAAGGCATGAGGGTGCTGGAGCCCGGGCCGGGGATGGGATTCTTCACGCTGCCTTTGGCGCGGATGGTTGGGGCGACGGGGCGCGTGATTGCGGTCGACATTCAACCGCGCATGCTCGACAAGCTGGAGCAGCGGGCGTTTGAGGCCGAGCTCGAGGAACGCATCGAGGTACGCGAGGCGGAGCCGGACCGGTTCACGGTACCGGAGTGGGAGAACACGATCGATCTCGTGTTCGCCTTTGCGGTCGTGCATGAGATGCGCTCGGCGGACAAGTTCTTCCATGAGGCAGCGGCTGCGCTCAAACACAGAGGACTGATTTTCTTCGCCGAGCCGTCGGGCCGCGTGAGCGACAGGCAGTTCGAGAAAGAGCTCGAAGCTGCGCGCTGGGCCGGGTTTGTGATTGCGGAAGAACCGTACGTGCGCCGCAACCGCGCGGCGGTGTTGCGGAAGGTGTGAGGCTAGCGGGTGCCATTCAAGTTGACGAAAAGGCTGCCGGCAGCGACGGTGAAGGTGTGCTAAAGTAGGACGAGGTAACACCTTGGAGTACTCTATGGCGGTTTCCGCAACGACCAGCCTGAAGCTCGACTCGAAATTGAAGAAGAGGGTGCAGCATTTGGCAGCCGCACGGCGACGGTCTCCGCATTGGCTCATGTGCGAAGCTGTGGAACAGTACGTAACGCGCGAGGAAAAGCGCGAGCAACTGCGGCAGGCTGCTTTTGCCGCATGGAAGGACTACCAAGCCACGGGCCTGCACCTGACAGAAGAAGAGGCCGACGCTTGGCTGACAAAGCTCGCAGGGGGCGAGAACGTCGAGGCCCCTGAATGCCACGACTGAGGTGGTCGCGAGCCGCACGGCTTGATGTGATTCGCCTCTACGAATTTCTTGCCCCGAAGAATTCCGATGCCGCAGCCCGTGCCGTGAAAGCCATTCAGCAGGGCGTGAGAGACCTGAGCAAGCATCCCGCGATCGGACGTCCCGCCGATGAGATGCCGCCGGAATTCCGCGAATGGATCATTGAATTCGGCCACGGCGCCTACGTGGTTCTGTATCACTTCGATAGAAAAGAAGCGGTGATTCTGGCCATCCGGCATGGGCGGGAAGCGGGATATTGAAGACACGCATCCCGTTCGCGAATTTCATCCGCGGGCATTTTCCACTGGAGGCTAAACGCCCTCCCGAATGCGCAACGAGCTTGCCTGCGTGAATTATCTCCACTGATAAACTAGAGGTTGATGATTCTCCCGTTCGTCCGCGAGATGTTCGCGGAGTTGGAGCATGGCCCGGGATTTGAGCGCGTTCGCAGGCACCTGAGCCTGGGTGCGGGACGGCGGCGTGTGTCTGGATTGACCGCGACGGCGCGTGCTCTCTACCTGCCGTTGATCGCGAAGGCTGCAAAACAGACGGCGATCGTGATCGTGGCCGACAACAAGGCCGCCGAGGCGCTGGAGCCGCTGCTCAAGGCCGGATGCGAGCTGACCGGCGCAGTCGATCCGGCACGCGTGGTGCGCTTTCCCGCGCACGATGTGCTTCCCTTTGAAAATCTTTCGCCGCACCCCGACGTGCAGGAGCAGCGCGCGGCGGCGCTGTGGAAGCTCGCGACCGGAGCGGTGGACATTCTGATTGCGCCGGTGGAGTCGGCGGCACTGAAGCTCTTCGATCTCGAATACTACGCGGGCTGGCGGTGACGCTGAAGCGCGGCGAAGAGGTTGACCTCGAGACGCTGACAGCGCATCTGGGGAGCGTGGGCTACACACAGGTGGATTTAGTGGAGATGCCGGGGCAGTTCACGCGGCGCGGCGGAATTCTGGATGTGTACTCGGCGGAGGCCGACCGGCCGGTACGTGTGGAGTTTTTCGGCGACGAGATTGAGACGATTCGCAAATTCGATCCGGAGACGCAGCGCTCGCAATCGGGACTGGACGAGACGCAACTACTGCCGTTGACGGAGACGCCGTTGACGGAGCGGCTGCTGGCGGCGGTGAATGGGCGGCTGAGCCAGCAGCGCGTGGATACCGAAGATGCAGAGATGGCGGCCGAAGCTGCTGCTGCGGGCGGCGTGAGCGTGTTTCCGGGGTGGGAGTTTTTTGCGGCCGTAGCGGGCGCGGAGCAATCGCTGCTGAGGCTTGTGCCGCGCAGCGTGCTGATCGTGGATGAGCCGGCGATGGTGCGCAACCAGATCGAGCGCTGGTGGAACAAGGTTGGAGCAGCGGCACGAGCGGTCGGGGATTGGCTCGCTGGTGCGACCCGAAGATATTTATCTGCGGCCGGAGGCGCTTCGCGCGGCCCTCGATTCGGAGATGGGCTTAGATTTGGATCAGCTGGGCGCGGTGGACGTGCTTGAAGAGGACTCGACGCTGGGCGAGATTGAATTGCCGACGCGGCCCACGTTGCGCTTTCACGGATCGATTCCGGCTCTCACGGAACAATTGAAGAATCTGATGAAGACGGAGACGCGCATTTTGCTGGCTGCGCCGCACCAGGGCGATGTGGAACGGCTGGCGACGGTAATGCGAGATTACGAGGTTCCTTACCGGCTGGGCAGCCGCGCGCCGCGGCCGGGCGAGACTTTGCTCGATGAAGGCAGTTTTCTGGCGGGCGATTTGCGCGTGCCGGTGATTGTGCGTTCGCCGTTGGCTGCGGGCGTGGTGTTTGGCGAATCGAATCTCATTGTTTTTGGCGCGAATGATTTGTCGGATGAAGCCGACGTGGCGGCGCGGCCTGAGCCAAAGCGATCGAAGACAGCGGCGTTTGTTTCGGACTTTCGCGACCTGGGGATCGGCGACTATGTGGTGCACGTGGAGCACGGCATCGCGCAGTATCACGGGCTCAGGGAGATCGAGCAGGACGGTCTCGCGGTCGAGTTCATGATTCTGGAGTTTGCCGAGGGCGCGAAGCTGTATGTTCCGCTGACGCGGCTGGATTTGATTCAGAAGTACCGCTCGACCGATACCGGACCCGCGCCGGTGCTGAACAGGCTAGGGACACAGCAGTGGACCAAGACCAAGGCGCGCGTGCGCAAGGCGATGCAGGACATGGCTGCGGAGCTGTTGAAGCTCTACGCGGCGCGACATACTGCGGAGGGCACGGCGTTCACGAAAGACAACGAGTTCCAGCATTCGTTTGAAGATGCGTTCGATTACACCGAGACCGACGACCAGATGGCGGCGATTCGCGCGGTGAAGTACGACATGGAATCGCCGACGCCGATGGATCGGCTGCTGTGCGGCGACGTGGGCTACGGCAAAACCGAAGTTGCGATGCGCGCGGCGTTCAAGGCGGTGCAGGATGGCAAGCAGGTGGCGGTGCTGACGCCGACGACGGTACTGAGCTTTCAGCATTTTGAAACTTTCAAGCAGCGCTTCGCGCAGTTTCCCATTCACGTGGAGATGATTTCGCGCTTCCGCAACGCGAAGGAGCAAAAAGATATTGTGGAGCGCGTCGCGACCGGCAAGGTGGACATCCTGATCGGCACGCACCGGCTGCTCTCGAAAGACATCAAGTTCCAGGACCTGGGGCTGCTGATTGTGGACGAGGAGCAGCGCTTCGGCGTGCGGCACAAGGAGCGGCTGAAGCAGATGCGCAAGGAGATCGATGTGCTGGCCATGAGCGCCACACCGATTCCGCGCACGCTGCATATGTCGCTGGTGGGGCTGAGGGACATGAGCGTGATCGAAACGCCGCCCAAGGATCGCATGGCGATTCAGACCGTGGTGGCGAAGTTCGACGAGAAGATTATCCGGTCGGCGATCGAAGTGGAACTGGAGCGCACCGGGCAGGTCTTCTTCGTGCACAATCGCGTGGAATCGATTTACGAGATGGCGATGCGCATTCAGGAACTGGTGCCGGCGGCCCGCGTGGCTGTAGGGCACGGGCAGATGGGCGAGAGCGAGCTGGAAAAAGTGATGCTCGCGTTCATGCATCACGAGTTCGACGTGCTGGTGGCGACGACGATCATCGAGAACGGGCTTGACATTCCGATGGCGAATACGATTCTGATTAACCACGCGGAACGGCACGGGCTGAGTGAGCTTTACCAGTTGCGCGGGCGCGTGGGCCGGTCGAATCGGAGAGCTTACGCCTACCTGCTGATTCCGCCGGAGAACGAGTTGACGGAGATTGCGCGGCGGCGGCTGGCGGCACTGAAGGAGTTTTCCGATTTGGGCTCGGGATTCAAAATTGCGGCGCTCGATTTGGAACTGCGCGGCGCGGGCAACATGCTGGGCGGCGAACAGAGCGGGCACATTGAGGCGGTGGGATTCGAGTTGTATACGACGATGCTTGAGGCTGCGGTAAAAGAGCTGAAGGGCGAAGGCAGCGAAGAGAGGCCCGCGACGCAGCTCAATCTTGGGATCACGCTGCGCATCGACGAGAGCTACGTGCCGGAGGAGAACCAGCGGCTGCGGCTCTATAAAAAAATTGCAGGCTCGGCGAGCGAGAGCGCGATTCAGGAACTCCGCTCGGAGATGGAAGACCGGTACGGGGCGCTGCCCGATGCGACGGTGTATTTGCTGGAGGCGGCGCAGTTGCGCCTCGAATGCGAGCGCCTGGGTGTGGCGCAGATCGATCGCAAGCGCGGCGAGTTGCAGATGCGGTTTACGGAACATGCGGCGGTCGATCCGGCGCACCTGATGAAGCTGGTGGCGCGGAACGCGAAGCGTGGCGCGCAGTTTACGCCGCAGGGCGTGCTGAAGCTGCCGCTGAAGACTTCGCGGCCGGATGAAGTGCTGCTGGAGATTCGGGAGTTGTTGGCGGGGCTGACGCCGGCGGCTGTGGGGGCGTGAGACGTGCGCGAGTCTGCAAGATCGCGTGGGGCGAGTCACGTGCGAGTTTTCGGGCGGCCCTCCAGGGCGCGACCGGTTGTAGCCTGCTTTCCCAGGACGGCGCCCGCTGTCGCGGACTTGTCCTGGGCTATTATCGTTCGCCCCTCCGGGGCGCTTCTTACGACTTCCATTTGATGTTGCAGCCTATCGAGGGTTTTTGGTCTGGCGGGACGGGCTTGCCTGCTAACACTGCGTCGATGGCGGCGCGGAGGTCCTTGCCGGTGACGGGGACACCATTGCCGGGGCGGCTTGCGTCGTATTGGCCGCGATAGACGAGCTTGAAATCGGAATCGAACAAGTAAGGATCGGGCGTGCAGGCGGCTTTGTAGGCGTGGGCCACGGCCTGTGTTTCGTCGTACAGATAGGGGAACTGGAAATCGTTGGCAACAGCTTGTTGCTTGAGGCCGGCGGGATTGTCGCCGGGGTGCGTGGTGGCGTCGTTGGAACTGATGGCGACGATGGCGAGGGGCTTGCCGGCGTAGTCGGCGGAGAGTTGGCCGAGGGATTTCTCGATGTGCTTGACGTAGGGGCAGTGGGCGCAGATGAAGAGGACGAGCAGGGCTTTGTTGCCGCGGAAGTCGTCGCGGCGGACGGTTTTTTCGCTGATGACGTCGGTGAGGGCGAAGTCGGGGGCTTCGGTGCCGAGCGCGAGCATGGTGGATTCGGTGAGGGCCATGGGAGGTCTCCTTTTAGCGGTGTTAGCGGAGCTTGCGGGACTAGCGGAGTTAGGGCGCTTTACTTGAGGTTGGCGGAAAAAGCAACCGCAGATCCTTCGACTCCGCAGGCGCAAAGAACGCGCCTGCTTCGCTCAGGATGACAGTTTCTCTCTTGGTTCAACAATTCCAAGTTACGTAAGCCCGACTTGCATACCCGACTTGCATACCGAACTTGCGTACCCAATTTGCATACCCGACTTGCGTACCCGACTTGCACCGTGCTACCGAACTTGCGTACCGAACTTGCATACAGTTCGATGCTTGCTAAAACAATCCCGTCTGGCGACCGGGCATTGCGATGCCGAAGTGCTCGTAGGCCAGGCGGGTGGCTACGCGGCCGCGGGGCGTGCGGTCGAGAAATCCGATTTGAATGAGGAACGGCTCGTAGACTTCTTCGAGCGCGTCTTCTTCTTCGGCGAGCGTGGCGGCCAGTGTGCCAAGGCCGACTGGACCGCCGTCGTACTTCTGCATGATGGTGAGCATGAGGCGGCGATCGATCTCGTCGAAGCCGTGGGCGTCGACTTCAAGCATGGTGAGGGCGGCGTTTGCGGTGGGGCGGTCGATGGAGCCGGAGCCGCGCACCTGGGCGTAGTCGCGCACGCGGCGCAGAAGGCGATTGGCGATACGGGGCGTGCCGCGGGAGCGCAGGGCGATTTCGGCGGCGCCATCGCGATCGATGGGAATCTGCAGGACCTCAGCGGAGCGCTCTACGATGACGCGCAACTCCTCTTCGGTATAGAACTCAAGGCGCAGCAGAATGCCGAAGCGCGAGCGCAGGGGCGACGAGAGCAGGCCGGGGCGCGTGGTGGCGCCGATGAAGGTGAAGGGCTTGATCTCCATGACGTGGGTGCGCGCGGCGGGGCCCTGACCGATGATGATGTCGAGTTTGTAATCCTCGAGCGCGGTGTAGAGCTTTTCTTCGAGTACGGGCTGCATGCGGTGAATCTCGTCGAGGAAGAGCACCTGGCGGTCGCGCAGATTGGTAAGGATGGCGGTAAGGTCGCCCTGGATTTGGAGGGCCGGGCCGGAGGTTTGCTGGAAGCCGACGTCGAGCTCGTTGGCGATGATGGTGGCGAGGGTGGTTTTGCCCAGGCCGGGAGGGCCGAAGAGCAGGACGTGGTCGAGGGCTTCGCCGCGGGACTTGGCCGCTTCGAGGGCGATTTCAAGCTGGGCTTTGGCTTTGGATTGGCCGATGAACTCGCGCAGCCAGCGGGGGCGGAGTTTTAGCTCGAAACCCTGCTCTTCGTCGGCGCGCGCGGCGCTGACAAGGCGTTCCGGAGAGTTTTCGCGGGCGATGGCCATGCTGACGAGAAGTGTAGCCGTTCCCGGCGAGGCGGGCAAAGCAGGCGAGGAAAAAGCCCTGCGAGTGAAACAGTGGGCAGGATTCACAAGGTTGCAAGGGACGCGCGCGAATGGGATTAAACTCCCGGCGCGAGGGTGGTTTCTTCCCCGAAGCGCCATGCCGGGCGGAATTTACCCCGCCGGAAGGCCGCTCCAGCACGAAAGGCATATTGACTGTCTTGGTGCGGAGAGCTAAAGTAGCCCACATTCGCGCCGTAAAGCCGTAAGCGTAACTGACCTATACTTGGTGGGGTAGTTCCGCATATTGCGAATTTGACGTGCGGCCCTAGAGGCCAGCGACGGTCTGCCGTGACGCCGTGCCGCCGTCAAAGCCAACAGCAGACTCGCGGAGGTAAAGCATGCATGTCCGACTCTCATCCTGGGCGCTCCTGCCGGTAGCTGTGGTGTTGACCATCGCCGGATGCACGAATCCCGCTCAGGTAGATTCCATCTCCGTTACGCCTACGGCGCCGGCCCTCAACGTTGGACAGACAGTCCAGTTGACCGCGACCGGAACCTACACCCACGCAGCGCCTCATCCGCCCACGTACCAGGATGTAACAGGCTCGGCCACGTGGACATCGAGCGCGCCTTCGGTAGCCACTGTCGACGGGGCCCGGCTGGTAACGGCAGTTACGGGCGGAACAGCGGTCATTTCGGCCAGCATGAATGGTTTCACGGGGATCGTTTCCGGCACCGTCACGGTGACAGTGACCAGCACCACTGGCAATACCGGCACGAGCGGCACAGTTACCGGGCTGCAATCTCTGACCATCCTTCCCAGTTCGATTTCTGTTGGGGACCTGCAGGGCACTGGCGAGTTTCTGGCCATCGCAACGTATACGGACGGGACCGTCAAGGATGTGACGAATTCAGTCACCTGGATTTCCGATGCGCCAAACGTGTTCCCCATCAGCACGAACGGCACGGGAGTAGCCAGCTCGGGAACGACGGCGGGGATTGTCACGGCTTATGGAAGCACCACAGGCACGGGCGTCGTGATCATCGCCGAGCTGACAGATCCCAACACGGGATCCATCGTGACCGCAACGGCATCGTTCGCATGCCCGTATGTAGCACCGACCTATACGTTGGACCCGATCACCGGTAAACTGACATTGACGGATGTGGGGAGCTGCAACCAGCTCGCAGTTGCAACGGATCTTTTGTCGACGCTGACCGTCTACGACGCGGGCTTG
The DNA here is from genome assembly GCA_963745965.1 of uncultured Acidobacteriota bacterium. Lineage (GTDB taxonomy): Bacteria > Acidobacteriota > Terriglobia > Terriglobales > Acidobacteriaceae > Telmatobacter. Next base: position 216,236 of record CAVUZC010000006.1, on the reverse strand, counting down.
GACACGACCGATTGGCTTGTCACGGCCGCCTCCGCGACTGGTACACCCGACGTGATTCACTGCGGTCCCGGGTCGCTAACTCGACAGGTTTAGGCGCACCCGTCTGCACGGCAACTTATCCCTCTCCTGTCTGCGACCCGTCAACCTCTCCTCCAACAATGGCTGCACACCCGTCACGTTGACCCCCGCAGGCACGCCGGGCGTGCTTCTAGAGGCGCAACAGGTTGGGCCAACAATCCGGTGAGGCAGTTCGGAGGCTGGTCCGACAACTGCATCCCGAGCGACTCCCAAGGCATTCCCCTTCCTGGACCGGTCTACTTTCATGCGACTGGACCGAACTACTGCGTAGCTCCTATCTCAACTGTTACGATTACGGACCCTATCACCGGCGAACATATTCACTCGCGAGTCCCAACGTTACGATCGGCGCGATCTTCAACTAGACTGCGCCTTGCCTTGAACGAGCCGCCCTTCGGGGCGGCTTGTTTTTTGCGCGGAGTTTGAACGTGCGGCGGCGCAATTTGCGCGCGCTGCGGATGATTCAGCTATGCAGGCGGTACGGGCGCGGCGTTTAGACTGGTAAGGTCTCCTCGATTGCAATGACCCACCGGTTCCAGTCCCTTCGCCGCTTCCGCTTCAATCTGCCGCAACGCATCGCCGCGGGACTGCTGGCGATTTTTCTGGCGCAGGGATTCTGGCTTACGAGCCGGCAGACGCTGACCGACATCGACTACCAGTACGCGCGCTGCGGGCGCGAGACGTGGGAGAAGCCGTCGCCGCTGGCGGGCTACTACACCTCGTGCGGCAACATTCATGACGGCATTCTGGCGTATAGGCTAGCGGGGCTGCCGCTGACGCTGAATCTTCTGGCGGAGCGGGGGCTGGACCTGGTGCGCAAGCCGGAGAACCGCGTGGTGCAGGAAGGCGGCGAGCTGAGCACCTGGGAGCTGCGCCACCAGATGACGCACGTCCTGCTGCTGATGCGGCTGCCGTTTCTCTTTGCGGGATTTCTGCTGGGCGGATGCATCTGGTGGGTGACGAGGCGGCTCTACGGGAATCTGGGCGGCTATACCGCGCTGGCGCTCTACTGTTTTTCGCCGGCGGTGCTGCGGGCCTGCGTGACGCCGAAGCCCGAGGTGCTGGCCGCGCTGGGCCTGTATGGCGGCGTGTATACCTGCATCGGCGTTGCCCACTCCATGCAAGGGCCGCGACGCAAATGGCGGCCGCGGATCGTTTTGCTCACGGCGATTCTGGGCGTGGCGGCGGCTGCGCACATTGTGGCGCTGCCGGTGGCCGCGCTGCTGGGCCTGGCGGCGATGCTTTGGGTGGCGGAGGGGCACAGGAGCCAGGCGCTGCCCGTGGTGCTCGCGGCATCGGCGGGCGCGCTGCTGGTGGTGTTTGCCTGCTATGGATTTTCTGCCGACGCGTACAGCTATGTTTTTCGCTCGGGGGCGGGATTTCTGTGGTTTTCGCTCGATCCGGCGCGGCGATTTTTTGGCACGCTGGCGAATGCGGGGATCACGGTGGCGGCGTGCGCGGCAGTGGTGTTGTATCTGGGAGCGCGCAAATCGCGCTACTTCGGCAATACGGCTCCGCTGCTTTGCGCTTTGGTTTGCATGGTGCTGTAATGACCGGCTCACCGGGCAGCCCGTGGCTCTGGGCGCAGCCGTTTCTGCTGACGTTTGTGGGCGGCGTGTTCGCGGATGCGTATGACGATCCGCGTGGACGATGGGCGATGGGAGCGGCGGGGGCGATTGTGGCGCTGCAGGCGGTGCTTTGCGTGGTGAGTTTACCAGCGCTGATTTGAGCCGGAGAGGTCGCCCGCCGAACCCCTCAATTTGCAATTTGCGCGTTGGGAAAACATCGCTCTAGAAAGCGCCAATTTTGTGCAAAAAACGTCAGAATCTGCACAGAAATCCGCTTGCGTATCAGATGGCGCAGATTATCTCTTAAAAATAAGAAAAATAAGCACTTATTTCCATAGTTCAGCCTTGCTCAATCGGCGGGTCGAACCTCTAAAATAGAGAAGAAGAGCTGCGGATCCGGCCCTGCTTTTTCCGGACTTTTTTGCCGCTTTCCTGCACGCCCTCAAAACACTATGGCAGACGATCAGAATCCCCAGCTTCCTCTCGGCGGAGCGAACCCTCCCGGCGGCACGAATCTCATTCCCATCAACATTGAAGAGGAGATGCGCCGCTCCTATCTCGACTACTCGATGTCGGTGATCATTGGGCGCGCGCTGCCCGACGCCCGCGACGGCTTGAAGCCCGTGCACCGCCGCATCCTTACGGCGATGGACCGCGAGGGGATGCAGCACAACAAGAAATATTCAAAGTGCGCCGGCGTGGTGGGCGAGTGTTTGAAGAAGTACCATCCGCACGGAGACTCTTCGGTGTACGACGCGCTGGTGCGCATGGCGCAGCCGTGGTCGCTGCGCTATCCGCTGGTGGACGGCCAGGGCAACTTCGGTTCGGTGGATGGCGATCCTCCGGCGGCCTACCGCTACACCGAGTGCCGCATGGAGCGCATTGCCGAAGAGATGATGGCCGACATCGAGATGGAAACCGTGGACATGGTTCCCAACTTCGATGAGACCACGGACGAGCCGTCGGTGCTGCCCACGCGGATTCCGACGCTGATCGTGAACGGATCGAATGGAATTGCCGTGGGCATGGCGACCAACGTTCCGCCGCACAACCTGACCGAGGTGCTGAACGCGACCATCGCGCAGGTAAAGAACCCCAAGGGCGGACTGGCCGAAGTGCTGAAGCACGTACACGGGCCGGACTTTCCGACCGCCGGCATTCTTTACGGGCGCACGGGCATTGTGGACGCCTACCGCACAGGGCCGCGGACGCTTTCTGATGCGCGCGCGTGTGGCCACGGAGAACGTGGGCAAAGATCGCCAGGCGCTGATCGTCACCGAGTTGCCCTACCAGGTGAACAAGGCTTCGATCTTCAAGCGCATTGCCGAGCTGGCCGAAAACAAGATCGTCACGGATGTGGAAACCAGCACGGAATGGACGCGCGACGAGAGCGACCGCGACGGCATGCGGATGGTGATCGGGCTGAAGCGCGGCGCGCAGCCGGAGATTGTGCTGAACCAGCTTTACAAGCACACGCAACTGCAGGAAAGCTTCTCGATGATCTTTCTGGCCGTGGTGAACGGCCAGCCGCGCGAACTGGGCCTCGCCGATGCGATTCAGGTTTTTATCGACCACCGCGTTGACGTGGTGCAGCGGCGCACGGTCTTCCTGTTGCGCAAGGCGCGCGAGCGCGAACATCAGTTCGAAGGCTACAAGATCGCCATCGATAATCTCGACGCCGTGATCCGCATCATCCGCGGATCGAACTCGCGAGTCGACGCGAGAGAGAACCTCTATGCGTGGGGCAAGGGCAAAGACATTGTTATCAACCTGGGCCGCGAGCGCCTGCCGCACGAGGAAAAAGGTTTAACGCTGCGCCAGGTAGACGCCATCCTAGAACTGCAACTCTATCGCCTCACTCAGTTCTCCGTCGATGAGATCCTGAACGAGCTCAATGAAATCCGCGCGAAGATTGCCGAGTACGAAGAGATCCTTGGCAGCGAGAAGAAACTGCGCTCGGTGATCGTGAAGGAGCTTGAGGAAGTCAAGGAAAAGTACGGTGACAAGCGGCGCACGGAGATCATCGACGAGAGCGCGGAGATCCAGCTCGAAGACCTGATCGCCGACGAGCAAGTTGCGGTGACGGTGAGCCACCAGGGCTACCTGAAGCGGACTCCGATTTCTATTTATCGCCAACAGCGGCGCGGCGGCACAGGACGCATGGGCATGAAGACGCGCGAGGAGGATTTTGTCTCGCAGCTCATCATCGAATCCACGCACGCCTACCTGCTGTGCTTCACCAACACGGGGCGCGTCTACTGGCTCAAGGTTTACGAGATTCCCGACGTGAGCGCGGCGGGCAAGGGCAAGTCGATGCAGAGCCTGCTCGATTTGCAGCAGGGCGAAAAGGTCTGCGCGATTCTGGGCCTGCGCGATCTTGAGGAAGAGGGGAAGTACATCTTCTTCGCCACGCAAAAAGGCACGGTAAAGAAGACGCCGCTCAAGGACTTCTCGAACGTGATGTCGAGGGGCATTATTGCCATCGGTATCGACACCGACGATGAGCTGGTTGCGGCACGCATTACGGATGGCTCGCAGGTCATCTTCCTGGCTACGCATTTGGGCTTGGCGATTCGCTTTGAAGAGAGCGACGTGCGCTCGATGGGCCGGCCGGCTTATGGCGTGCGCGGCATTGCCCTGGTGAAGAATGACTACGTGATCGGCGTCGCTGTTACGCCCAAGGAGCACGCGGCGGGCGCGTACCGCATTCTTTCCGTCACCGAGAACGGCTTCGGCAAGCGCACCGACGTCGAGGAGTACCGCCTGCAAACGCGCGGCGGCAAGGGCGTGAAGAATCTTTCCGTCACCGAGCGCGTGGGCCGCGTGAGCTCGATCCAGCTTGTCGACGACAACAGCGAGCTGATGGTGATCAGCCAGTTCGGCAAGATCATTCGCATCGATACCAAGACCATCCGCTCGGCAGGCCGCGCCACGCAGGGCGTGCGGCTGTTGAATCTCGATCCCGAAGATAAGGTTGCCGCCGCGGTGATCATTCCGCCAGAAGAGCTGAACGGGAATGGGAACGGCGATCACGAGGGCGAGCAGGGGACGCTGCTGCAGTAGAGTTGCGCATCCGGCGAAGCGCATCAAGTCTCCATGCCGAGGCTTGAGATACTTGGCGCTACACCTTACGGAACCTGTTTTACTTATTTCTGAAAAATTGCCACCAGATCAGAGGTGACAAAGGGACAAAACGTCCTCGTGACGCAGGGGGCGCTCACGGTGAGCACACAGCCATCTCCGGCTGCCCACCCCGTCGACCAGATGTAAGTGAAAGGAGGCACGTCAACCTCCTTCGTCACGGCTCTTCCGGCCAAGACGCCAGAAATCTTGAATTTCACATGCTGGCCTGTGAAGTTGCAGAGAGCTACATTGGCTGTCCCTGACGGTGGCAGCGGGTTTGGCGCGTTTGCCCCCGTCTCGCCGGGAGTTTGATTAGGTAGACCGAATGAAGACATTACTTATCCCTCTCTTCAGGTATCCCAGCGGCGCTCACCGTCCGGACTGAGTGACCCGATCCGCCTCTCTCATCGCCATAGCCGTAGGGGAACTTGGATTCGTCGATCTCGGGGGCGGCCAGTGCGGATTCGTGCAATTCCGCTTCGGATTTTTTGTCGCTTTGCGCCATGACGAAATTCTAGTCCTAAGAGGACGGCGGCTATTCCACAATTGGCGCACTGTTCAGCAGAGAGAAAAGCAACCGCAGATCCTTCGACTCGGTCGCTGCGGCGACCTCGCTCAGGATGACAATTTCGTTGCGGGTTACGTATTTCCGTGGGCTACACCCTTGCTGGATCTTTCCGCGACCAATAAAGATAGACGGGAATGCCCAGCAGCACGAGGATCAGGCCGGGCCAGGTGTATTGCGGCTTGTAGCGGAGCAGCGCGGCGCAGATGCCTGCGGCCATCACGATGTAGAGAATGGGCAGCACGGGATAGCCGAAGGCTTTGTAGGGGCGCGGGGCGTTGGGCTGCTTTTGGCGCAGGATGAAGAGGCCGACGATGGTGAGGATGTAAAAGACCAGCTCGGCGAAGATGATGTAGTCGAGCAACTGGCCGTAGGAGCCGGAGACGCAGAGGATGGTCGTCCACACGGCCTGGACGACGAGGCCGGCGGCCGGAGTTTTATAGCGTGGATGCAGCTTTGCCTACAAAACCAAAGAAGAGGCCGTCCTGCGCCATGGCGTAGTAGGCGCGTGCGCCGGAGAGCGTGATGCCGTTGGCGCAGCCGAAGGTGGAGATGAGGATCGCCGCGGCCATCAGGTAGCCACCCACTCCGGGAAAGATCTGCTGCAGCACGGCGGCACCGATGCGGTCCTCGGAGGCGTATTGCACGCCGCGCGCGAAGACCGTTGCGCCGTGCGGATCGCCGTGCAGCGGCAAGCACGAGGATGTATGCCGCGCTGGCGAGGAAATAGACCACCAGCACGAAGCCGACGCCGAGGGCGAGCGAGAGCGGCACGTTGCGGCGGGGATTCTTGATTTCGCCGGCGGTGAAGGTGACGTTGTTCCACGCGTCGGCGGAGAAGAGCGAGCCGACCTGCACCACGGCGAGGATGGCGAGAGTGCCCACCATGACGATGGGGCCCTGCGCGCCCACCTGCACGGGATGAAGCGAATGCCAGCCCGCGTTGCGCCAGAACTCGTGCCAGTGGCTGCCGAAGTTGGCCGCGATGGCCGCGGCGTTGCGGCCGATGGTGAATCCCAGAAGCACGAGCGCGGCGAGCGAGAGCGCCTTGGCCACGGTGAAGACGTTTTGCACGAGCGCGCCGAAGCGCACACCGCAGATGTTGACGGCGGCGACGAAGCAGAACGACGAGAATGCCGGCGAGATTCGCGGTGCTGACGCCGATGTCCATGTTGCCGAGCAGCATGGGGCCGACGGGAATGGCCGGAACGTGCGCGATGTGCCAGAGCCAGTGCGTGCTCGATACCGACGGGAAAGAAGACGCCGAGAAATTTGCCGAAGGCCACGCAGACCGCGGCGATGGTTCCGGTCTCGATGACGAGGAAGAGCGTCCAGCCGTAGAGAAATCCCCAGAGGGGGCCGAGCGATTCGCGCAGGTAGACGTATTGGCCGCCGGCTTTGGGCATCATGGCGGCGAGTTCGCCGTAGCTGAGGGCGCAGATCATGGTCATGACGGCGGTGACGATCCACGCGCCGAGGTACAGCGCCGGAGAATCGGTGAGGCGCGCGATGTCGCAGTCGACGATGAAGATGCCGCTGCCGATCATGGAGCCGACGACGATGGTGGTGGCGCTGAAGAGGCCCAGGCTTGCGACCATCTGCTGGCCGGCGGGTGAGGAAGGCGCGCGATCGCTCTGCGCACCGTTGATGGTGGACTGCGGATGCATGTTGACCATGGTACTAGAGGGATTGACTCAAAGATGCGGGCGTAATCGCAGGCGAAGTTGACTCCGATAAGGAAATGTCTTTGCGCCGTCCCTACGGGACTCCGGAATCACTCTTTGAAGCCATTTACCCCACGCTGAAGCGCGGGGCTAACGATACACTGCGCCTACGGCGCGGTCGTGGGAGGCAGCAGATCAATCTCGAAGTAAATTTCGAAGGTGGCGGAGGTCGCTCTATTGGCGGCGGGGCTCGCCGGTGGGGAGGAAGGCTGTGCCTCGGCGATTTCTTTTCCTGAGGCGAGCAGATCGCGGAGACGCTCGGGATTTGCGCCATCGCGGGAGGACGCTTGCTCAATGATGCGGAGCGCCGCGGCGGGCGTGGTTTCGGCGGGCAGGCGGAAGATCCACGGGATATTGGCCGAGGTGAGCGTTTGGTCGTCGCTGAGGGCGATTACGGGAACGAAACATTTGAGGGCCAGCTGCTCGGACAGGTGCGCGGCGTCGCGATCGAGCGCGAGGATGGCCAGCGCGTGGCCGTCCATGAGCGCGTGAACCAGCTGGGTTGAGGCCGCGCCCCAGTTTTGGCCGCTCTCGACGGGCACAAGCGACAATTTGGGATTTTGTGGAGATGCTGCACGCAATGTGGCAAGGACTTCAGGGCTGTGCGCGACTTGTTCTGCGCCGCGGCCGAAAACGATTACGCGCGCAGTTCCCGCCGGCAGATTCGCGGTGTGCGGGCCAAGGAACTCTACGCTGTCTTCACCGACGCGCGCGTAGGGAGTTGGCGGCACGGCTGATTCGGGCGTGGACGGCGGCGCAGTCGACCTGGCAGCGGGCACGGCTGCGGGTTGCTCAGAGGCGGCGCGGGCTTTGTTCATGGTGGCCGACCGGTAGGTGATTGCGCCGTTGTGCACCGTGCCGAGAAACATGGGCGCTACATTTTTGTTATTGGGATCGAAAACCATGTGGCCGGTGACGCCGTCGTACTGATAGACCTGATCCAGCGCGTCCTGAATGCGCGCCCTGTTCAATCCCGCTTTGCAGATGGAATCCAGAAGAATGTTCATGGCGTCGTAGGCCAGCGAGGCGAACTGCTCCGGCGGCTCGTGGTAGCGCGCCTGGAAGCGGCGGTTGAAATCGAGCCAGCGCGGATCGTTGCGCGTGGGATCGTAGGGAAAGACGGCTTCAAATCCCTCGGCGGCAGGTCCAGCCTCGGTGGCGAGATCGGACCCAAGCGTGCGATAGGCGCCAAACGCGCGCTGCTTCATGCCCATGGCGCGCATCTGCTTGAGAATGCCGGCGGCTTCAGACTGATCGGCCCAAATTACGACCGCGTCGACGCGCGAGTCGCGAATGATGCCCAGTTCACGCGCGAAATCCGTATCGCCTGGCATGAATTTCTGCTCGATGACGACCGGACGGCCGAGGCGTATGGCCGCATCACGGAATTTTTCCGCTGCCATTCGGCCGTAGCGATTGTTGACGCGCAGAAGCGCGACACGCTTGAGCCGGAGCTCAGTGAAAACGCGCCGCGCCAGAGTGTAGGCTTGCACGCGATCGTCCTGTAGATCGGTGAAGTACCACGGGACGGAGGTTTCAGGAATCGTGGGATCGGTGGAAGCCGAGTTGACGATGGGGAACTCCGCTTTGAGCGCAAGGCGCAGCATCATGTGCGTAGACTCGGAGCTGATGGAGCCGAAGACAGCCCACACGTTTTCGTCGTAGACCATCTTCACGGATTCGTCGAGAGGCGCGCCCCAGATGGCGGGATCGGTGGGCCGTTGCTCGCCACCTTCCGCGGTGAACTGCCAGTTTGAATAGTCGTCGTGCACCATGAGGCGGAATGGCTTGCCGCCGTAGCCGCCGCGCGCGTTGGCGTCGTCGATGGCCATTTGCGCGCCGTGTAACATGCGCAGGCCGTAGACCTGGTCGGCTTGCTTCGCGATGGGGCCAAGAAAGCCTATACGCACTTCCTTCACGTCTATCGGATCGGGAATATCGCGTGCCGCGCCGGTGTAGATGTTTGGGTGCGTGTAATTCAAGTAGTACGGCTTAACAAAATGCTCGTATGGCTCGAGGTCAGGAGGGGTGTTGGCGTAGGGTTCGACTGTGCGGTCCTGCGGCGGGCCGGGGGGATGAGCACCGCACTGGCAGATGTGGCCGGTTTGTGCGGGAGTTTGGCTCATGAGAGCAGGTGCAACGCATAGCACCCATAGACATGTCGCCGAAATCATCCAACGTTTGCGCATTGTGTTTCTCTCCGTCTGGAGCACTTGCCGGCCAGAGCCCAGCCGCCTACGGCAGAGGTTCATGTTCCGGAAGAACCATCCCTCAGGGGCTAAAGCCCAGTCGATTCCAACGTTCCACGGCACGACTGAAGTCGTGCCCTTTCAAAGCATCGGGTTGTTTCGGCGAGATGCAAAGTCGTGCCTTTCAAGTCCTCGGCGCAAACGTTGCGCGAGACAGGTCACTAGGAGCTGCTCTTCTGGTTGCGGAACATTGCGATGGCCTCGATCTCGATGAGCAGCTCGGGACGGCAAAGGATGGCCTGAATGCCGGTGGATGCCGGCAGCGGATCGAGCCCCTGTTCCTTGAAGAAAGTGGTGCGCTCTTCGTTGAAGGCTTCGTAGTCGCGCTCGATGTCGCGGAGGTAGCAGGTGGTGCGCACGATGTCGTGCCAGGTGCAGCCCTCGGCGGCCAGCAGTCCGGTGATGTTGGAGAGCGTGCGCCGCATCTGCGCGCGGAAATCGCCGATGTGCACGCTCTGGCCGGTTTCGTCGATGGAAGCCGTGCCTGAGATCAGGAGAATGGTTACGCTGCCCAGATCGATTCTCATGCCGCGCGAGAACGAGCTGGGCTTAGCGTATGCGAAGGCCTCGTTAAGGACGTTGTGGTTGGTGATCGCACGTTTTTTTACCGGCGCGTGGGCGATGGCTTCAAGAATTTCTGCAAATGCACTCATCGTGATGCCTCCTTGGCGAATCGTTGACGAATTCCGTGGCTCAATCCTTTGGCTGTGGCGACCCAGATGTCGTCGCCCTGAAAGTCGATTCCGAGAATGTAGTTGTGGGCCGGAGCTGTGGTGACGGGGATTGCCGAGACGCGTCCCTGTGCATCGCGGACTGTCATCTCCGGCTTGCCGGTGGTGAGCGAAGGGCGATAGACGGCCCAGTTTGCGCCGTCGTAGTAGGCCAGACCTTTGTCGGTGCAGAACCAGGCACGGTTCGCGTCGACGCCCTTGATGAAGTTCGTAAAGTTGGAGGGCAGGCCGCTGTCCTTGGTCATGAAGTTGTGCCAGTAGCGGCCGTCGTATCGACTGTCACCGAAGTAAGTGGAGACCCAGACGATGCCGTTGACATAGCTGACCGAACTGGTGATGTCGTGAATCAGACCTTGATCCTTGAGCACGACGACCTCGGTTTCTCCGTCGGGGTCCTTGTAGATGTCCCATGCGCCGGTCTTTTGCGTGTACTCGAGCAGGCCGCTGCCCCACACCGCGAAGTAGACTTTGTCCGGCTGGGCTGAGACGCCATAGACCCATATCTCGCGCATGGGCGTGTTGCGTTCGTTCCAGAGCGACCACTGGCCGGTGCGGGTGTTCAGCCTGCATGCGCCGGCGGCTGTTGCCACCCAGACGTTGTCGCCTTGCACGGAGACGCCGTAGACCACATCGTTGCTGAGGCCGGAGTTGAGTTGCGTGTAGGTATCGATGCGACCCGCAGAAATGCGGCTCAACCCGCCCATGGTGCCGGCCCACACCGCGCCGGTGCGCTTGTCGAGGGCCAGCGAAAGCACGGCGCGCTGGGCCAGGCCGTCTTTCGTGGTGAAGGTTTTCCATTTGCCGTTCTCGTAGAGACCGACGCCGTTGTCTGTGCCCGCCCAGATGCGATCTCCGTCGACCAGCACCGCGTAGACGTGATTGTCGGGAAGGCCATCGGCGGTGGTGAAGTTCTGGAAGCGGAAACGCGGAAGCGATTGAGTTGAGGCGGAAGTCTTCGAGATCTGTGCTTTAGTTGCCCGAGCCGCTGCCCGCACGGTGGGCGCATGTTGCGCGCTGGAGACTTGCACGGCCGCTGCGGCGGCCAGAGCAAGCGCCATTGCGAAACCTCTCAGATGCGCAAGATTTCTCATCGCGTCCTCAAATACTCAATTAAGTCATTAAGCTCGTCTTTGGTCAGGTCGTTGGTGCGGCCATGCTTGTCCGCGGGATTGAATACGGTCCAGATTTCTTCGAGCGATGGCGCGGAGCCGTCGTGCAGATAGGGCGCCATGAGCGCGATGTTGGTGAGTTGAGGAGTCTTCAAAATGCCGGAACGGTCGGTGGGCTTCTTGGTACCCACGTCGGAGAGTTTGCGATCAGTGCCCTCGGGGCCGCTGTGGCAATAGGAGCAGCGATTCTCGATCGGGATGGGCGCCCCAAGTTTGTCGGTTGCGCGCTCGAAGAGTTCTTTGCCGCGTTCCTGTGCCGGGGTCAATTCGCCATTCGGAAGACGCCAGCGATTGGGTCTGGGCTGCAGGCTGCGGATGTAGGTGACGAGGTCGGCCAGCGTCAGATCGTCGAAGCTCTCCGAGCGCCAGAAGTATTTTTCCGTGCGCGGGCCGCACTCGGTGGGCAGGTTGGGATTGCCGCCGTTCCACTTGTAGGGAGCGACGTTCTTGACGCCCTCGAGCAGTTTGTTTTCCACGATGTCCACGCCGAAGCCATCGGGTTCGAGGTCCCAGGCGAGGCCGTCGAAGGTGGAATCGATGTGGCAGTTGGCGCAGCCGATCTGGCCCTGGAAGGAATAGCGGGCGGTGTAGAAAGTTTGCTCGCCGTAGCGCAGGACCGAGAGCTCTTTCGGTCCGTCCAGAGGGATGGTTGCGGCCACGCGATTGGTGCGAGTGTCGATGACGCTGATGGTGTCATCGAGACGGTTGGCGACGAAGAGCTTGCGGCCGTCAGGAGAGATGGTTGCGCCGCGGGGATCGTGGCCTACGTCGATGCGGGTTACGACGTAATTCGCGCTGGCCGATAGATCCTCGGTGAAGGATTTGCGCCGCGCGCGCACGGTGGAGAGCAGACGCCGAACGTCGATCGCGGTCACGATTTCGGAACCGCCGCTGGTGACGTAGAGGCGTGATTTATCCGGCGTGATGGCGACGCCAAAGGGTCGCGCGGCGTAGCGCTCCAGCTCGTCGAGAGGTATTTCTACTGGTTTTGGACCGACGTCAGCGCCAAAAAGAGTCAGCGTGTCCGCGAAGGCCCAGCCGTGCTCGAGATGCGCGAGCGGGACAAGGTTTTTGGGGTGCAGTTCGGCGACTGCGCCTAAGCGTCCGTCTGCGGTGAAGGCGACGTGAAAGACGCCGGCGATGCTGTGGAGGGGAATGCGATCGGCGACTACGGCGCGCGCGGTGTCGATGATGGTGATCTCGGACTCCGGCGGAAGCCGGTTGCCCTGTTCGCTGGCGTGCGCGGGCAGGTTCGGGTACACATGCGTAACGTAAAGGCGTCGGCTGTCGGGGGAGAGCGTCATGTAACTCGCGCCGCGGCCGGCGGCGAGACGCTTTAGTTCCGCGCCGGTGCGAGCGTCGAGAACGGCTACGTCGTTCGAGATGCGATTGGCGACGAAGATGTACTTGCCGGCTGGGTCCTGGGCTACGCTCGACGGCTCCGCGCTGACCGGCCAGGTGATGCTGACTTGCAACGATTGCGTGTCGATGACCGAGATCGTGTCGTCCCAGGAGTTGGCCACGAAGAGACGCGAACCGTCGGGCGAGAGCGCGAATCCGCGCGGGACGCGGCCTACGGCTACTGTGGCGATTACTTTGTAGGTTGTTGCGTCGAGCACGCGGACGTCGTTGCTTTGCTGGCAAAGCACGTAAAGCCGCGCGCCGTCGGGCGAAAACAAGGTCTCGACGGGAGAGGCGTAGACGAGAGGTTCGCCGGTGCGTGCGCGCGCCGCCGCGTGAACCGATTTTGCGGCCCACGGCGCGGCAGCGATGAAAACCGCTGCAAGAAATGAGGCGGCCAGCAGACCGGCTTTGGCGACGCGGTTCATTTCGGCTCCTCGATGGTGAGCACGCGGTCTACGCTCTGGTGTTCGAGCGTCTGCTCGCGCCCGCTGGGCCAGTGCACTACGATCTTGTCCACTTGTGTTGCCGCGCCGAGACCGAAGTGCAGGCGGCCATCGTTCTGCGAAAGGTAGCCCGATGCGGCCACTCGCTCCTCAAGCGAATGCCAGTTTCCAGCGAAGACCTCAACGCGCGCGCCGATGCCGTCGCGGTTGCTTTTGGAAGTTGGGCCGGGAGGGGCGCCATGATCGCCGGCGCGCATGGCGCCCACGAGATTTATGTCGATCCAGTGGCCGGTGCTTGTGGAGACGTTGCGCAGGAGCGTGCCGCGCGCGCCGAGGTTGACGACGAAGGCTCCCACTTTGCCGTCGTTCATGTAGTCGGCGAAACATGCGCCGCGGGCGACGGTGCGCGTGCTGAGTGCCGGACCGGCGGCAAGCGAATCGTCCTCGAACTTTCCGTTGCCCAATCCGCGGAAGAGCGTATGTTCTTCGGGAATGAGGTGAATGAGGCCGCCGTGGAAGATGAGGATGTCGAGATTGCCGTCGTTATCGAAGTCGTACACGCCCGAACCCCAGCTCGTGTATTGCGCGTTGGCCTGCGAGATGCCGTTGGTTGCGCCCATGTCGTCGAAGCTCATCTGGCCGGTGTTTTTCAACATGCGGTTGTAACGCGCATCGGAGACCCACAGATCGAGCACGCCGCGATTGCCGAAGTCCGCAAACACGGGGCCCATGGCGGAGGTGGACTCGCCGTTCTGGCCGAAGGCCGTACCGGTGTCGGAAGCGATGTCTTCGAAGGTTCCGTCGTGCTTGTTGTGGAGGAGAAAGTTTTCCGTGCGATCGTTGGCAACGTAGATCGAGTCCCAGCCGTCGCCGGTGAAATCGCCGATGGTGACGCCCATGGTGCGGCCGACGTAGCTGCCGATGCCCGACTTGTCAGTTACATCGGTAAAAGTGCCGTTGCAGTTGTTGTGGAAGAGCATGTTGGTTTCGCCCGCGTAATCGAGCGGACCGGGATAGTTGTCGGCGGCGTAGTAGGCGCGGTACTTGGGATCGAATTTGACGTAGCGGCCGACGAACAGATCCAGGCAGCCGTCCCTGTCGTAGTCGATCCATGTGGAGCTGATGGCCCAGCCGCTGACCTTGATGCCGGCTTTTTCGGTAACGTCGGTGAAGTGGCCGTCGCCGTCGTTGTGGTAGAGAACAACCTTGCCGTAGCCGGTGACGAGCAAATCTTCGTTGCCGTCATTGTCGTAATCGCCGGCAGTGACCGCGATCGAGTACATGTCCGGGTTGAGGCCGGCCTTGTCGGTTACGTCGGTGAAGTGTCCGTTGCCGTCGTTGCGGTAGAGATGATTGTGCGGCGGCGGATTGGGCTTCACCTTGAGCGGATGCGGATGCATGGAATTGTCGAGCGGGCGGCCGTTGGCGACGTAGAGCGAAGGCAGGCCCGAATTGTCGTAGTCGAACCAGACGCAGCCGGCGCCGGTGCCCTCGAGGAGCGATCCCAACTGCGCCGAACCGAAGCTGTGCACGAAGTCGATGCCGGCGGAATCGGTGGTGTCTTCAAAGCGGATGGCGGGAACATTTGCGTTGGTGCTTCCGGCGGGCGCGTTCGTGGGCGCGATGGCGGCTGGAGATGCGGTTTGCTCGTTGGATGCGGGAACGCTGGCCGCCGGCTGTAGATGTTCTGAAGAACTCGGCGCGGGCGGGGCGGCAGCCGCTGCTGGCGCGGCGGTTTGCGCATGTGCCGAGGTAAGAGAAAGGATCGCGGTGAAAATGGCCGCGCGCAGATTCATTTGGAGAGCCCTCCTGCTGCGACTGCCGGAGGTTTTCCGGTGAGGTCGAATGGCGTGATGGTGCGCAGCAGCACCGCTGGCACGCGATTTTCCGGCGCGCGCTCCGGGCCGGCATGGCAGCCGACGCAGATGCGCTGCTCGCCGCTGCGGCTCCAGAACCAGCCGTGTTCCTGACGCAGAACCGTGCCTTTGGCATTGAGGATTGCGAAGCGGATGGGCCGGTCGGACGGAACCTGCACAAAGAACGAACCGTCGCTTTCGATGGGCGCGGCTCCTGTAGTGCTGATTTTTCCGGTCGCATCTTGCACTTCAAGCCGCACGCTGGCGGGCACACCGCGCAGAGCGCCATCGCGCGAGATGCGCACATCGAGAGCCAGCAGATTTGCGTAGTTCCAGGGGTGCAGGCCGGAGGGGTGGCGATTGGGACGAGGACGCGGCGCAACGACGACCGGCTCGACGAGATCCACGCGGGTTTGAGCAAAGACTGTGCGCAGTGCCGCTGAACCGGGTTGCCACATCCTGATGGCATAGTGTGCGTCGGTCGCTGTGCGCGCGCTCACGAGCCATGTGCCCGATGCGGTTTCCGCGATGGACCCGGCGTAGTGTGCGGGAGGTGAGGGGAGCGGCACTTCGCGCGCGAGAGGGGAAGTGAACCGGGCAAGCGAAGTTCCGTGCGTGAATACGATGTCGCCAGTCGAGAGCTGCGCTCCGCCCCAGCGCGGGCGGCCATGATCGCAGCGCACCGACTCGATGCCCGATCCATCGGCGTAGACGAGATACAGCTCCGGTGTCGAGCCTGCGCCGAGCGGGTAATCGGACTCAAACAGAATTCTGCCGTCGCGCAGGACGTCGGCGGGAAACGCGTTGCCTTGGATGTAGCTGAGCGGCAGCACGCCGGGGCCGGCGGTGGGATTCCACTGGGTGCCGTCGGCTGGATGGCCATCCGCAGCGGATTGCAATTGAAATCCTGAGGGCGTGCGCTCGGCCCAGACCATCCGCCCGCCGGGCAGATAGAGCGGGCGTTCCGCATTGCCTTCGCTCGCAATTACTTTGCGCACGGAGCGATCTCTGAGCGAGAGCTCCCAAATCTGCCAGGGGTCTTTTTCATTTTGTTGTCCGGCGAAGAGCACGGTCTGTGCGTCGAACGAAACATTTGCATCCGCTGTTGCCGCGAAGCCGGTGACGAGAGGTTCCGCCTTGCCCGCATGAATCAGCAGCAACTGCGCGCCCTTGGGAAATCGCTCCTGTCCATGCAGTTCGGCGAGGGGCACGTAAACGGGCGCGGCGGTCACGATGATGTCGCTTTCAATTAGTGGAACCGGCGCGTTGGCTCTGCTGAGTGCAAAACCGCCGGCCAGAATCAGGAGTGCAATGGCTACGGTTGCGGCAGCCTTCCGAGAATGAAACGTCATCGCGATGCCCCCGCCATGCGGAGGCCGGCGAATTCGTGCTGTTCCAGCTTGTCTTCCAAGACCGCCGCGGCGCCATTGAGGGCCGTGGCGCGACCTTCGATCCACGGTTCCAACGCGTTCATCATGGCATCGAATGCGGGGAAATCGAGCGACTGCTCGCCGTCGCTCCACGCATTGTCGGGATCGGGATGCACTTCGACGATGAGGCCGTCGGCACCGGCAGCCACGCCGATGCGCGCCAGCGCGGGAACCAGCTCGCGGCAGCCGCAGGCATGGCTGGGATCGGCGATGACGGGCAGGTGCGTGACTTGCTTGAGGAGCGCGATGCCGGCCGCATCGAAGGTGTTGCGCATCGCGGTTTCAAAGGTACGGATGCCGCGCTCGCAGAGAATGACGTTGGGGTTGCCATGGTCGAGGATGATCTGGGCCGCGCGGAGGAAATCCGCGATCGTCGCCATCATGCCGCGCTTGAGGAGGATGGGAAGCCCGGATCGTGCGGCGGCTTCGAGAAGAGCGTAGTTCTCCATGCTGCGCGAGCCGATTTGCAGGATGTCGGCGTATTCGGCGACGAGCGCGACGTCGGTCTCCGACAGCACCTCGGTGACTACTGCCAGCCCGGTGGCTTCGCTCGCGCGGGCAAGAAGCTTCAGACCTTCGAGACCAAGACCCTGGAAAGCATACGGAGAGGTGCGCGGCTTGAATGCGCCGCCGCGCAGGATGCGCGCGCCTGCCTGGCGTACATGACGGGCCGTGGCCATGAGCTGGCTTTCGGTTTCAACCGAGCACGGCCCGGCCATGATGACGAATTCGTCTCCGCCGACGAAGAAATCGCGCACCGGAACGAGCGTTCGCCGACGGCTCGCGCCGACCAAGAACGCCGGGGCTTTCGGCAAACTGCTGTTGCCAACTTGCGCGCACGCAGGGCTCTCCGTGCGACCTCCATCTATTAGGGAAGATTCAGTCTATCGAGATTGCTTGCCGTGCGCCTCAACCTAAAGGTGGAGGCGAAACGTGGAGACGAAGGATCAGGCGAGGGCGGGAGGGCGGAAGCCGAAGGCCGCATCGACGACGGCGGCGACGCCCAGCGCTACTTCATCCTCGAATGGGCGGGCGGCAATCTGCACGCCGATCGGCAAGCCTTCCGGCGAGCGGCCCACGGGAACCACCGCTGCCGGTGCACCGAGCGTGTTGAACCACTGCGTGTAGCGGACCGCGTCGAGGTAGGCAACTTCTGCGCCGTCGATGGTCCAACTGCGCTCTCCGTGACGGAACGCAGGAATTGCGGCTACCGGGCAGAGGAGGACGGGATAATCCTTCATCTCCGCGAGCATTTTGGAGCGCAGAAGGTCCAGCTCGGCCCAGGCATTGAGCAACTCCGTCGCGGTGAGCGGAGCGGAGGCTTCGGCGATGGAGAGGAATTCGCTGAAGATAGGGCTGAGTTGGTGACGCCGGCCGCGAATCTCCGGCTCGTAAAACATGGCGCCGCATTGCACGAAGAATGTCCACCACAACTTGCGCAGCGGCTCGAGGGTGCGCGGCCGGAACGGCTCGACGCGAAAACCGGCGTCACGGAGGGCCGCGGCTGCGGCATTCACCGCGGCGCGCGTCTCTGTTGTCACGGGAACGAGACCGTCGTCTTCGAAGAATCCGATGCGATGGGAGCGCAGCTCTTCGAGGCAGGGCTCGCGGTACGTGATCGGGGGACTGGCGGGATCGAGCGGGTCCTGACCGCTGAGGGTGCGGAAGAACAATGCGACGTCACCGATGGTGCGCGCCATAGGCCCGATGGCGCCGAGAGTGGAGAACGGCCCCACGCACGGCGGCAGATGCCCGCGCCCGGAAATGCGGCCCGGCGTGGGTTTGAGCGAGCAAATGCCTGTGAAGTGCGCGGGCACGCGCACCGATCCGCCGCTGTCCGAGCCCAATCCGCCCGCCGACATTCCCGCGGCAATGGCGGCCGATTCGCCGCCGCTCGATCCGCCGGGAGAGCGGGCAAGATCCCACGGATTGCTCGTGCGGCCATGCAGCAGGTTGGCGGTTTCGTAGGCCATCAGGAATTCGGGACAGTTGGTGGTGCCGAGAATCAAGGCTCCGGCGGCGCGCAAGCGCGCGACGACGACCGCATCTTCAGCTGGCACGTCGCCTTTATGCAGCAGGCTGCCGATTTCGCACTTAAATCCACGCGTTGCGATTGACGACTTCACCGTCACCGGCAAACCGAACAATGGCCTGCGGGACCGGGTGCCGCGCCACTCATCGTGCTTCCGCGCCCGCTCGCGAACGCGTTCCGCGTCAAAGTCTGCAAAGACGTTCAGTTGCGGATTGAGGCGCTCGATTTGACGGATGTGGGCTTCGGCCAGCTCAGCCACTGAGATTCGGCCAGCGCGCAACCATTCCAACTGCTGCGCGGCTGGAGCGAGCACCAGATCGCGCTCCTTCTCCTTCATGGCTGTGTCTCCGGCGCGGTCTGCAGCTCGCGATCGTCGCTCGGCGTTGAAGGCAGCAGTTTGTAGTCGAAGCGGTAGGAGCGAACTGGTTCGCCCGAGTCGAAACGGTCGTTCCAGTTCAACTGATAGTCGAGGGACCGCACATTTTCTTCTAATTTTGGATAAGGGTATGTGGACATTCGATGCGATGGCATTTGCGCCACGGTGAAGGGCGACGCGTCCCACCAGTCCATGTCTTTGACATAACCGTTGGCGTAGAAGAAGTAGTCGCGCTTCCAGTGCGGGGGCAGCGCGGGCAAGTGTGATGCGTCGAACTCTGCGCGAATTTCTTCGCCGCTGCCGAAGACCACAAAGCGGTCGCTAATATTTCTTAAGAGCGGCGTCACCTCGCCCATGCGCGTGTAACTGCCGCGCTCGTGCTGGAAGGGGCCGGTCAAACTGACGAGATCGTAGTTGTAATCGAGATCGCCGGGACTCGCGAGGTCGATCTGCTTGGGGTAGCCGCGGAAGTGGAGCGTCGCGCTGGCCAGGGGAATCTCTGTCGTGCGCGATTCTGCATCGGAACTTTGGTCGATGAGCACCTGGTCCCAATAGATTTGCAAATTCGTCATCAGGCGGATGCGGCGCGTGCCTGGCGGCAGCTTGCCCGTCAGGTCGATGACGATGGTGCGATCGAGACCGGCGGGAAATCCTGCGTCGCCCGGAATGCGCTGCCAGACGCCGTCAGGAAGCTCGGCTTCAACGTACGGCGGAATCTCCTTCACATTCGCCTGCCAAGCGGCATAGAGCGAGGTCGCGCTGAAGTAGTTCACGTAGCCGGTCATCAGCAGACGCAGCGAGGCATGCGCGTCGAGCGGGCCCAGATCGAGTGTGAGCGCGTGCAGACTGGCGAAACCATCGTAGGGCAGAGCGGTGAATCCACTGGCAAAGTTGTGATCCCGCCGGCTGAGCAGGTCGAGCACATTGCGTCCTTCGCCGTCCCAAGCGCCGAGGGGCAGGCGCGTGCCTTTGCTTGCGATCACGCGGCCAGAAGCGAACGGTGGATCGTCGAGAAAGCGCTCATCGGGATTGACCTCGACGTCTTCGGGGTGATCGACGGCGATCATGCGCAACTGATCGATGTAGTTCACCTCTTCCATGGGCTCCATAAAGCGCGCGCTGATTTTGCCGTTCACGAGCGCGACATCTGCGCCGTCCACCTTCACCCATTCGCCGGGATTCGGCGTGTTGCGACGCGTGGGCGTGAACCAGTGGCCGACAACCGCTGCGCCGATGACGTCAGTGACGAATTTGTAGCGGTGCCCATTCCAGACGAAGAGCACCGGACAGGAACTGCCGCGCCGGTCGGCTTCTTTCATGGCGATCACCCGCGTCTGCGGCAAGTCAATTTCATCCTGGAGGACGCCGGTGGGCCACAGGATGCGCAACAGGTCGATGCCCGGCGCTTGGCCAAGGCCGACGAGAATCTGCGGCGGCGCCTGCGTCTGGTAGCCCGATGCTCCGGCAAGCTCCCATTTTTGCCAGAGCCCGTTGGCGAAGACTTCGACCTTCGCGCCCAGGGCGGTCTTATTGTCTGCGAAGCCGGTCAGGTCGAGACGGACGAAGTGGTTCTTGTTCGCTCCCAGGTTGCGCAGCAGCAGCGGCGGCGCGTTTAGCTGGGTCACGATCAGATCGGGAGCGCCGTCGCCGTCTACGTCGGCGGCGATCAGCCCGCGCGGCGCAGTCAGGCGGATACTGTCCAGGCCCAGCGCATGGCTCATGTCTTCAAAGGCGCCGTCACCGCGGTTGCGAAAGACGCGCACGCGCGGGCCGGCCCGCGTTTCGACAATCGCGGCAAGGTCGATCCATCCATCGTTGTCGATATCGATGGGTGTCACGCCCCATCCACGCAATGCGCCGTGGAGCGGCAGATCGACGCGCTCGAAGCGGCGGCCGATGTGGTTGGGGCCTTCGACGTTGCGCCACAGCGTGAGGCCCGGTGCTCCCGCGTGGGTCACGGCTATATCCATCCAGCCGTCTTTGTTGTAGTCGAGCACCGCGATGCCCGTCGTCGGCGGCAGCGCAACACCTTCGTACAGCGGCTGCGTCGGATATTTGCCTTCGCGGGGATTTATATAGAGAATCGGCGCGGCCCCGTCGCCTGTCACCGCAAGATCGACGGCACGATCGTTGTTAAAGTCGGTGAGAATTGCTGCCTCGGTTTTGCCGCTTCCGCCGATGCCGGTCTCCTCGGTCTTTTCGGTGAAGCTCCCATCGCCGTTGTTGCGCCACAGCACGTTGGAGGGTCCGCCCGCGCGTACCGGTGCGCCTGTGAGCAGCAGATCGAGATTGCCGTCGTGGTCGTAATCCACAAACGTGATGCCGGTGGGCCGATTGCGCGGGACGATGCCGGAAGTTGCCGTTACATCCTTGAACTTGCCGTGCCCCAGATTGCGGAACAGAAGCACGCGGTCATCCATGGCCACGGCAAGGTCGTTCATCTCGTCGCGATCATAGTCGCCCACCGCGCAGGCGACGGCATGGCCGCTCGCTTTCAGCCCGGCCGCTTCGACATCCAACACCTCAAAGCTGCCGCCACCCCGATTGTGCAAGATGCGGATGGCTTGCGGGCCAGACTGCATCAGGATCAGATCCATCTGTCCCGAGCCGGTGACGTCCATCATGCACGCGCCGCCGGTGGTGAAGAATGTGCGCGCCTCGGCGGCAGAAACCATCGGCTGCGCAACGAGCCTTACCGGGATCATCGGACGCTGAATGGACTCAGGTTCCTCGATCGGAGTCACTGTGGAGTAGCGGCCTCGCTCGCCGTAGGACAGGCCGATAGGCGACGAGATTTTTGTGCTGGTTAAGTGCTGAAAGATTTTGAGGTGCTCGCGCGCTTCCGCCGTGTGCCCGGTGCGTTGCAGCGAGCGCGCCAGTGCGAACTCGGCCGAAGCATGAAGCGGGTTGATTGCGAGCGTCTTCTTGAAAATTGCGATCGCCCGATCGTACTGGCCCATTTCCTGATAGCACGCGCCCTCGAAATAGAGCGAGTCCACGTCTTTGGGATCGAGCTTCGCCGCCTGCTGAAAGCTGGCCAGCGCATTTGGCAGATCGTTGCTCGCATGTTGCGCGAGGCCGAGGTTGTACCACGCCTGAGGGTTGTTAGGATCGAGCGCGATCGCCTTGCGCAGATATGGTTTGGCGTCGTCCAGTTTTTCGAGGACAAGCAGCGCGATGCCCTCGTTGATTGCGGCCTGCGCCAGCTTTGGGTCTTTTTGGAGGGCTGCGGCGAAGGTATCGGCCGCGCGCTGGGTCGACTGCTGGCCCATCAAGGCGACGCCGCGATTGTTCAGGCGGATTGCCTCGGCGCCAGTTGGGGTCTGCGCGCCTATGAGCGGCGTGCAAATCAGGACGGCGAATAGAAAAGACCAGGTCTTTCGTGTCGTTCCCGTACTCACAACGGCAATTCTCCTACGCTGCGGAACAGAACAGTATACGTAGGAGCAGGTCGATCGCATGTGGCAGTGCGCACGCGGGGAACAGTAGTTCGAATTTATACTGCTCGTGTGATTGCAGATCATCATCAGATCGACTGGCGCGAGTTTTTGGCGCGCCCGCCCTTGTCCCGGCCCTGGCCGGAGGTACTGGACGCCTTTGTCGATACGCATATCCTCATCACCGGCGCGGGCGGCTCCATCGGTTCCGCGCTGGCGCCGCGCCTGGCGCAATCGGGCGCGTCGCGCATGGTTCTGCTTGAGGCTAGCGAAACCCGTCTTTATCAGTTGAAGCAAGCTATGGCGGACACGAATGGGAATGCAGACGCGACCTTCGTGCTTGGAAGCGCGGGTGACGGCGCTACTCTGGAGGAGCTTTTTGCCGTCTACCAGCCGAGCATTATCTTTCATGCCGCCGCGCATAAGCATGTTCCATTGCTCGAAACGCAGCCGCTTGCCGCCATCGCGAATAATGTGTTCGCTACGGAAGCGCTGGTTGCCGCGGGCGCGAAACATGGCGCGCGTGTTGTGCTGCTCTCGACCGATAAAGCGGTCCAGCCTGCATCGGTGATGGGTGCAACGAAAAGAGTTGCCGAGAGGATTGTCCTCGCGAGCGGCGGAACGGTTCTGCGGTTGGCGAATGTGCTTGGTTCGAGCGGCGGCGTGACGGAGGCTTTTGCGCAACAGATCGCGCACGGGGGCCCAATGACCGTGACCGATGCGGAGGCCCGCCGGTATTTTCTAACCATGGAGGAAGCCGTGGACCTGCTGCTTGCGGCGGCGCACCTTTCGGAAAACACGGCTACGGCGATGTTGCTAGGCCCGGCTCTCGAAGCCGATCACAGCATTGCGGAATTGGCGGGGTTCATGGCGCGCACGCTCGCGCCCGGCCGCGAAATTTCGATTCATTTCACGGGGCTGCGGCCCGGCGACAAGCTAGTGGAGCGGTTGTGGGATGATGGCGAGTGTGCCAGCTCTGCCGCGGACGGTCTGCTGTTGATCCGCTCTAACCGGCCCCAGCCAGAAGACTTCGCAAGCGGTCTTGCGGCGTTGCGGGGTGCTTTGCAGGAGCGCGACCTAGCTGCAGCGCTCAAGCATCTTTGCGCGCTGGTTCCCGATTATCGCCCTAGCGAGAGCGTGTTGGCGCTGGCGCAAAACCGCGCTCCACGGGTGTACGTATGAGCGCAGAAACTCACAGCATTGCGCGACGCCGTATTGGCGTGGTGACTACTTCGCGCGCGGATTACAGCCATCTTTATTGGCCGCTGCGCGAATTGGCTACTCATCCGGAGATCGAACTGGGCGTGTTTGCAATGGCAGCGCATCTCGCGCCGCAGTTCGGCAACACGATTTCGGAAATTGAGCGCGACGGATTTCCCGTGAAGGCGCGCATTGAATGCCTGCTCAGCTCCGACACGGATACGGGTATGGCAAAGACCATTGGTGTTGCGATGCTGGGGCTTGCGGATGCACTGACTGCGTGGCGTCCCGACCTGCTGCTGCTCATCGCCGACCGCTACGAGATGCTGGCCCCGGCCGCGACGGCGACAGCGTTGCGCATTCCCATCGCGCACATCGAGGGCGGCGAGGTGAGCCAGGGTGCGATCGACGACCAGGTGCGCAACGCTCTGACCAAGCTTGCGCACGTACACTTTACTTCGACGGATACGGCGCGGCGGCGCGTGATTGCGATGGGCGAGGAGCCGTGGCGCGTACATCGTGCCGGCGCGCCGTCGCTCGATCACCTGCGCCGTTCGAAGCTCTTGGATCGCGCGGCGCTCGAAGAGCGGTTGAACCTGCGGCTGACTTCGCCCACCATCGTCGCCGCGTGGCATCCTGTGACGATTCTGCGTGACACGAATGCCGAGGCTGACGCTTTTTTTGCAGCGATCGAACATGGGCCGGGACAGATTATTTTTGTGTATCCGAACGCCGACGCGGGCAGCTTCGCGCTGAGCGAACGTTTGAAAGCTCTGGTTCAGGCAAGAACCCACACCCACGTCTTCGTCAATCTCGACTCCGTCAGCTACTGGAGCCTGCTCGGGCAGGCCGATTTGATGATTGGCAATTCATCGAGTGGGATTATGGAGGCGGCGTCGTTTGCGCTGCCGGTTGTGAATGTGGGGATGCGCCAGCAGGGCCGGGAGCGCGCACGCAATGTGATTGACGTGCCAGCCGAGGCGGAGGCGATTGGCGCGGCGTTCGATCGGGGGCTCGATCCTGCGTTTCGCGCGAGCCTCGCTGGCATGACGAATCCTTACGGCGACGGGACTGCGGCGGAGACGATCGCGCGCGTGCTGGCGACGGTGCCGCTCGATGGCTTGCTGATCAAGCAGCCGGTCCCGCTGGAGCGCCTATGAGAGCGCGCATTCCATTGTCTGCTCCCGACGTGGGCGAAGAGGAGATCGCGGCCGTCACCGCTGTTCTGCGGACGCCGCATCTTTGCCTCGGCCCGGAGCTTGCCGCGTTTGAATCGGAACTGGCTGCGTATTGCGGCGTGGAACACGCGGTTGCTGTCAGCTCGGGGACTGCAGGGCTGCATCTCGCGCTGCTGACGTTGCGTATTGGCGAGGGCGACGAAGTGATTGTGCCTTCATTCGCATTCGTGGCTGTGGCCGGCGTGGTTCACCAGGCAGGCGCACGGCCGGTGTTCGCGGAGATCGATCCGGTCACGCTCAATCTCGATTCGGCGGCTGTGGAGCGGGCGATCACGCCGCGCACACGGGCGGTTTTGGTGGTGCATACCTTCGGAGTGCCGGCGGAGATGGATGCGCTGTGCGAACTGGCGCAGAGGTGCGGGCTAGCGCTCATTGAAGATGCATGTGAGGCGATTGGCGCGCAATTCGATGGGCGTAAAACGGGGAGCTTCGGCGACCTGGCAGTTTTTGGTTTCTATCCCAACAAGCAGATGACGACGGGCGAGGGCGGCGCGGTGCTTGCGCGTGATGCGACGCACGCTACGCGCTTGCGCCGGCTCAGCAATCAAGGGCGTGACGGGAATCTCGATTGGCTCGATCAAGTTGAGCTGGGCTACAACTATCGGCTGTCGGAGCTGGCCTGTGCGCTAGGGCGCGTGCAGTTGCGGCGGATTGACGCAATGCTTCAGATGCGGAGAAAAGCCGCCCAGCGTTACGACGCGCTGCTCGAAGGTATTCCTGGATTGGAGCGACCGCCGCTCAGTCTTCCGCGGCGCGAGATCAGTTGGTTCGTTTATGTGGTGCGGCTGCCTGAGGGCTTGGATCGCGACAAAGTTTGCGAGCGGCTTGCTGCGCAGGGCATTGCTACGGGCCGGTACTTTGCGCCGATTCATTTGCAGCCGGCCTCGCGCGGGCGCGTCGGCGAAGATCTCGCGGTCACGGAATCAATTGCGCGGCGAACATTGGCGCTGCCGTTTTTCAACAGCATTACCGGTGAGCAACAGGAAGAAGTAGCAGCGGCATTGCGCGCGGTAATTGCGTCTGCGAAATAATGCGAATCAATTGCCCATAGACTGGCTGGAACTCGGCGGGGGTTCGGTCGGCTTTTTGCGGCAGGAGTGCAGATAAGCGATTAGATCCTTGATTTCGTCGGGCGCGAGAACGTCTTTGAAGGCCGGCATCACCTTGCTGCCATGCACGATTTGCTCTCGCATGGCGGATTTCGGCAGGCGTCTGCCTACATCAGAAAGGTCGGGACCTTTATGGCCGCCGACCCTGTTGATGGTGTGGCAGTGCTGGCAGCCCGTTGCCTGAAAAACTGCGGCGCCGCGTTCCCGCTTGCCGCGGGAGGATGCGAATGCAAAGGAAGCACAGGCAAACACCAGGAGAAAAACCGCAAACCGCAACTTCATTGACCGCTTCCTTCTCCATGTTCCGCGTGCTTGGTCTCCACGTTGCTGTGAATATGCCAGGGCACGCTCTCGGCGGTCACTTCAGGATGTTTGCGCAGGAATTCGAGCGCGTAGACGTTCGCCGTGGGATCGTCCTTCTGGTCAGCGAAGGCGGCGGCTTCGATGGCGGCTTTGTCTTTCATGTGCAGACGGCGGTAGACGATCGAGAGAATGTAATGCGCGGAGAGATCGTCGGGGTCGATCGATTGCACCGCCTCGTACTCAGCGCGCGCTTCCTGATATTTGTGTTGTTGATAGAAGGAGAAGCCGAGTTCGCGGTGCGCGTCGCGCGAGCGCGGGAATTGCGTAATGACTTCGAGCAGGTCGGCGATGGCGGCGTCGGGATGGCCCTGGATTCGCTCCACGAGCGCCAGATAGTAAAGCGCGCGGGCATTGTGCGGAGCCAACACTAGAGCCTTGCCGAGATGGTCGCGGGCATCGCCGTAGCGCTGCCATGAGAAGTCAGCGACGGCGACGTTGGTCTGCGCATCGGCATAGGTGGGCCGCAACTGGGCAACGCGCTCGAATGCCTGGTCGCTCTCGGCGTACTGCTGTGCGTCGAGCAAGCCGATACCGTAGTTGTTCCAGCGCATCCACTCCGGATTGTCCGCGGGATCGGGAGGAGCGGCGGCGTTCGTGCCGAGCGCAATGGTACGCGTGCGCGAAGCCATCTCCACGATGGGCATGTCTTCGTAGTGCCGTCCCATTACAAAGTCGATGAAGTGTTGATTGAAGCGGCGGTAATTCACTTTGGCGGTGATCGTGATGGGACCGGCGGCGTCTTCGGGAACCTTGAATTGATAGCGCACGATCTGCGAGCGGCCCGAGGCGATGGTGTTGTTGTAGGCGATGACACGCGTGTCCCACACCTGGTGCAGATCGTTGAGTGTGCCGTGCACGTTGACGAGGCGGTTGGTGAAACTGTGCGCGGTGGGATCGAGTGAGCCGTCGGGAAGAAGGCCTCCCGAATGCATCAGGGTGTGCCCGGCTGCGTCCTTGGCCTCGAACTCCACCCAGCACTCGTAGAAGTCGCGCTGCTCGGGGATGAGCGAGTGCCCGATGCCCTTGTTCTGGATGACGACTGAAACTGTGAGCACGTCGCCTGCAGCAACATCGTAGGACTCGCCACCCAGTGGAGCGATGAGCTTGCCGCCATTGCGCTGGAGCGCGAAGAGATCGACGTTGAGCACGCCAATTTTTTGCGGGCCATTTTTCAAGAAGTCGATGGCTTTCTGAAGCTGCTCGTCGTAGCCGTAGTACTTGTAAAGCAGCGTGTTGCCGCCGAGCCAGCGATGCGATGCGATCTTGCCGTCTTCGGCGCCGTAGTCCTGCATGGTGACGGCTTCGCGCGGCATGTGGCAGGTCTGGCAGGTGGAGACCTGATCCTTCACGTAGAAGGGAAGGGGGTTCTGTTTGGAGAACGAGGCTTGCTGCCACTCGTCGTAGAGGAAGATCGCGCGCTGCCATTTGTAGTGATTCAACATGCGAGGGAGAGCAGCTTTGTGGCACGCGCTGCAGAACTCGCTGGTGCGGTAGAAGTCCTTCATCACCGCTTTGGAGTGGCGATCTAGATGCGTCAGGATGTCCTTGTCGGAGACTGGGCCGTAGATGGGCTTGCCATCGGCGTCGACCATCACGGCTGGCTGGGCGAGGACATAACTGCCTGTGCCGCGGGTATTCACCTGCTGAATGGAGTGGCAGACGGAGCAGGTGATGGCGTCGGTATCGAAATGGCGGTCGATGGGCGAGCCCGTGGTGAGCGCGCCGGAGACGAGCGCAATGGGATTATGGCAGCCCTCGCAGTGGCGCGTGTATTCGATGCCGCGCTCATTGATGAGCAGATTGACGTTCTTTCTGTACCACAGATTGCGGAACGCATTGGCGTGCACGGTTTGCCGCCACTCGGCGTAGGCCTGTTGATGGCAGTGGCCACAATACTCGGCCGTAGGAAAACTTTTGGGATCGATGAACTGGCCGGTATCCGTAGTGGCGTACGACGGCAGGAAGGGCTTGTCGGTGCCGAAGGGAAGGTTGTAATGCTCGGCAACGCTCTGGGAGTAGGCTGCCCGGGCCCCGGCAGGATCGTCCTGCGCGCGGGCTGGGCGCGTGCACCACGTCATGAGAGCACAGGCACATGCCGCGGCAAATGTGATGCTGCCGGCAATGCGCACGAATTGTGGGAAGGAGACGCGGGGAAGCATCGTTGAGTCAGCTTAAGTTTAATTGGAGGGTCCAGGCATCGGGAAATGGGCGAGGGAAAATCTCCACCGAAGGGTGGAGACGGCGCGCCGCGCGGTGGTCACCTCGGGCTTTCAAGGCAGGATGGACCGCTTTCTCCACCTAAAGTTGGTTGTTGGTTCCCACGCGGCTTGTTATCTTCGCTTGAATTCGTCCATTTTCCCCGAACGAGGCCTCATGCAAAAGAAATTCTTCGCCACCCTTGCAGTTCTCACTCTGTCTGCTCCGCTGGTTGCGCAACAAAACTTCATTGCGCAATGGGAGCAGCGCGCGAGCCAGACCCAGGCGCGGCAGCCCGCGTGGCCGCCGCCTCTCATCACAACCTATGTCGGCCTGATCCAGGTGTATCGAGCGGATTTCATTCGACAGACGGCTTCGAACGGAGTCGAGACCTGGAATCTGGACGGAAGCAAGGGGCTCAACCTGATTCCCGTGGCAAATACTGAATTGGACGTCAATCTCCCGGGCTATTTTGAGCACAGCCGTGCGACAGTGGCGAACGGGGCGGGCGATATGTCGTTCGTGCTGAAGTACCGGCCGCTCTGCGGCGGCGCGGAGCACGGAAATTACGACGTCAGCGCCTTCCTGTCGTCCACGATTCCTACGGGGAGCTACAAAAATGGCAGCGCCGACGCGACCGTGTCTCCGAATGTAGGCTTCGGCAAAGGCTTCGGGATTTTCGACTTGCAGAGCACGCTGGGCGCGAACCTGCCGGTGATGGATACGGCCACATTGGGGCGCACGATTGCGTCGAACACTGCGGGTCAGGTTCATCTGGCCAAATATTTTTGGCCGGAGGTTGAAATTAACTCCACATGGTTTGCGGGTGGCGCGAACGACGGCAAGAACATGACCTTCGCCACGCCCGGATTGCTTGTGGCGCGCAGGATTCATCCCGGCGAGGCTCACAGCCGGTTAGGAATTTGCATGGGCGCGGGCGAACAGATCGCGGCCACCCACTTCCACACCTATAACCACGAGATCGCGATTACGACGCGGGTGCTGTTTTAGCTACCTAGCCAATTCGCGTGTCTTCTTGTGCGGGCGAGGACGCCCGCACGACAGCCGGTCAGGAGACCGGCGCTACACTCATGCGACCACCGATCGTGCGCCCAGCTTCACTGTTGCGCGGCTATTGAGGGAGCCGGGGTTTTCTCCTTGCCGGTGCCTTCGGTGATGGTCACGATACGGTCCACGCCGGGCACGGTGAAGTGCTCCACCTTGCCGCTGGGCCAATGCACTTCGATGTCATCGACCTTTGTGGCCTGGCCCAGCCCGAAGTGCGGACGCGGGTCGCTGGATGAGCAGTAGCTGCCGCCGCTCAGTACATCTTCGCGCTGCCTCATGCCGTTGGCCGTCAGGTACACCGTGGCACCGATGGCGTCGCGCGGGCTGCCTGCGCCGCCCACCAGCTTCAGTTCCAGCCAGTGATTGTGGTCGGGGCTCACGTTGCGCAGGAGCACGGGGTGGCCGTCCATTACGTTGATGACGACGTCGAGCTTGCCGTCGTTGAACAGATCGCCCACGGCCATGCCGCGTCCGGAGATCACATCGGCAAGGCCGGAGCCTTCGACGGCCGGAACCGCTTCAAACTTTTTGCCGGCGACGTTGTGGAAGAGCATGGGCCGTTGAGCCCAGCGTTGTGCCCCACGGGTGCTGGTCCACTTGCGGATAAACATGGCCGTCAGCCATCATCAGGTCCTTCCAGCCGTCGTTGTCGTAATCGAAGAATGCGTCGCCCCATCCGAGAAAGGGCACCGAGATGCTGGCGATGCCCAACTGGAAACTGATGTCAGTAAGGTTGGCGTCGCCCTCGTTGCGATAGAGCGGCTTGTAATCGTCGGAGAAAGTGGTGTTGAAGATGTCGACCATGCCGTTGTTCTGGAAGTCGCCGGCGGCAATGCCCATCGATGCGGTTTCGCGCCCCGCCTCGTTCACGGCATAGCCCGACTGATAGCTCACATCGTCGAAGGTTCCGTCACCCTTGTTCAGGTAGAGATAGTTCGGAGTGGAGTCATCGGCGACGAGCAGGTCGACCTTGCCGTCGTTGTTGATATCGACAAAGAGCGAGCTCAACCCGTAGTAGCCGGGATCGTCGGCCACGCCGGCCTTTTCGCTCACGTCGGTAAATGTGCCGTCGCCATTGTTGTGGAAGAGATGATCGGGCTCGCCCTTCAGGCCGCGCGGCCCGCAATTGACCGCGACGCCGCGGAAGGTGCAGAACGTATCCGGCACTCCATTGGCGCCGCCTGAGGGAAGATTGTCGCGGTCGAAGTGCACGTAGCCGGGCACAAACAAGTCGAGCCGCCCGTCGCCGTCGTAATCGCCCCACGTGGGCCCGGTGGACCAGTTACCCAGCGTCACGCCAGCTTTTTCGGCAACGTCGGTGAAGGTGCCGTTGTGGTTGTTGTGGTAGAGGCGGTTCTTGCCCCAGTTCGTCACGTAGAGATCGGGCCAGCCGTCGTTGTCGTAGTCGGCCACCGCGCAGCCAAATCCCCAGCGGTCGTTGGTCACGCCGGCCTTGGCGCTCACGTCGGTGAAGGTGCCGTCGTGGTTGTTGTGGAAGAGCGCGGCGTGCGGCGGCGTCTCCTTGCCGTCGAGGGCATCGAAGGTCGAGCCGTTGACGACGTAGATGTCGAGCCATCCGTCGTTGTCGTAATCGATGAGGCAAACGCCCGAGCCGTTGGTCTCGATGATGTACTTCTTTTCCTTGGTGCCCATCTTGTGGGTCCAGTGCGTGAGGCCGGCCTTCTCGGAGATGTCCTCGAAGATCACCGGGCCGCTCTTCACAAATCCGCCTGCGGTGATGGGCCGGTGCTGCTCGTCGAATTGCGCGGGCTGCGGCGGGCCGGTGGCCTCGCCGCCGGTTGATGGCGACTGCGCATCCTGCGCAGTGGGTGCGCTGGAATGGCCGGAAGTCGGGAGTGCCGGAATCTGCCGCCTGTGACAAGAGCAGCGCGGGGGCAGTCGTCAGAATCAGAACTAGGAAGAGGGAAGCACGCGGGGAAAGACGCATGGCAGAAAGTATACGAGGCGGGGAGGGATGGCAGGATCGACCGAAAGGTGGAGAAGCAGGGAACCAGGGAACAAGGGACCGAGGGAACAAGAAGGCGGGACAGAGTGACTAAAGGTATGGGCTGGCAATGCGGACAACGCGTGTCTGCCCCAGTTATTTGCCCAGCTTGTAGGGAATCGCAAAGCGGCCGATCTGGATAATCGACTTATCTTCCGGCGGCCAGATGCGCAGGCTCTCGACGCGGCCCGGACCGGCGATGCGGTGCGCATCCGTGGTTCCCACCAGTGCGCCCGTCGCCGCCTGATTGAAGTGAACGGTCAGCGTGTCGCCGCCGTCCTCGCGGGTCCATCCGAAGGCGTATTCGCCGGGCTTGAGCGCGACGCCGCCAATCTCCACCGGGGCCTGCACGATGAGGTAGTGCGAGTATTTGCCCTCCGCCGAGTAGCCCGCCGTGATCAGTACGACTCCGGCGATAAAGCGCCCGTGCTCATCGACAATCCCGGAAGCCGTGCGCATCTCCGTCTCGATGTGCTCGCTTTCGACGGGCGCACGCGAGGGCAGCACGGATTGCAGCTCCGCGGGCGTGGCCTGACGCCATGTGGATTTCTGGGCTGGCGCCGGTAGCGCCGCCAGAAAAAAAAGGACTCCGCAGACCATCGCGCTCTTGATCGTGTTCTTGCGGCCTTCAAAAATGATTGTGTAGATTCCGGTTATTGTTTCGCAGGGGCTGAAGCCCCATGATTTCCCTGCGTTCTTCGGCCCGGCTAAAGCCGTGCCCTTGTTACAAAACCGGCTTTTGAAACACGCTCTCATCATGACTTCGGCTTTCTTAACGACTCCAGCGGAACAATGCCGCGCTGAATCGCCGCTGTGGCCGCCTGTGTCCGGTCCGTCACGCCCAACTTTCCAAGCAGGCTGTTAATATGCGTTTTCACCGTTGCCTCTGAAACTTCGAGCGCGGCCGCAATCTCCTTGTTGCTCTTGCCGTGCACGATTTGCTCCAGCACTTCGAACTCGCGCGGCGTGAGATCCTGCGCGCCCATGCGCTCGGCCAGCCGTTCGGCGATCGCCGGCGGAATATACGATTTGCCCGCGTGAACCGAGCGAATGGTGCCGATGAGCTCCTCGCTCGTCATGCCCTTGAGCAGGTACGCGCGCGCGCCGGCCTTGAGTGCGCGGTAGATGTCTTCATCGCCGTCGTAGGTGGTAAGCACGATGAAGCGCGCATGGGGCGTCTCCATGCGCACGCGCTCGATCACATCCACGCCGCTCATCCGTGGCAGCCGCAGATCGATCAGCGTGATGTCGGGATGATGCTTGCGGAACTGCGCGACGGCCTCCGCGCCATCGGCCGCCTGGCCCACAACTTCAAGGCCGTCCGCAACGTTCAGCAGAGCCACCAATCCTTCGCGCACCACGTTGTGGTCTTCGACAACCAGGACTCGAATTGATTTTGTCGTCACCGTTCCGACCTCTGCTCGCGCACTTTGCTCCGCGCCGGCGCGTTTAATCTTACAGTGGTTCCCTCGCCGGACGCGCTCACAACTTCCAGCGTTCCGCCGATTGCCGCTGCGCGTTCCTTCATTCCGGTCAGCCCGAAGTGGCCGCGTGCGGGGCCGGCCGTGTGCCCGGATGCGCCGCCGCGCCCATTGTCGCTCACTTCGAGCGCGATGGTTT
Source organism: uncultured Acidobacteriota bacterium (assembly GCA_963745965.1). Taxonomy (GTDB): domain Bacteria; phylum Acidobacteriota; class Terriglobia; order Terriglobales; family Acidobacteriaceae; genus Telmatobacter. The sequence goes on along the minus strand of CAVUZC010000006.1, from coordinate 183,252 downwards.
CCGTTCCATACTCCAGTTGGACGGAAATACGCGTGGCTCCGGCGTGCTTCTTCACATTATGAATCGCTTCCTGTGCGATGCGAGCCACTTCCTTCTCTGTCTCCGCGGGCAGCGCGCGATAGGCGCCAAACAAACTGAATTCGACTGTCAGGCCGTTGCCTCCGGCTGCCTCCGCCATGCGCCGCAGCTTCACAGGCAGCGTGGTCTCGCCCGCATCCTGCGTGCGCAGCGCCCAAATCGATTGCCGCGCATCCGCGAGGCCATGGCGCACGGTATCGCGGGCTTTGTCGAGCTGGCTGGCGGCGGCATCGACTCTATGTTGGCGCAGCAATTCAGCAAGGACCTCCAACTGCACCGACACACCGGCATAACCCTGCGCCAGCGTATCATGAATCTCCCGCGCGATTCGGCTGCGCTCGCCAAGCATCACCTGGAACTCGCGCTGCGCGCGCCGCAGCCGGCCCCGCAAGAGCGTGACGACCGCAGCCGCTGCGATGGCCAGCAGCAACAGGTAAAACCACAGGGTCTGATAGAAGTGCGGGCGCAGCTCGAAGCTGAGCGTCGTGCCGGTTGTGTTCCACACGCCGTCGTTGTTTGCGGCCTGCACGCGGAAGGTGTAGCGGCCCGGCGGAATGTTGGTGTAATACGCTGCGCGGCGCGTGCCGGCTTCGGTCCATGCTGCGGTCGAAGCCCTCGAGCATATAGCGGTAGCGCACTTTTTGCGGCGCAACGAAACTCAGGCCAGCGTAGTCGAATTCAAAATGAACGTGTCCTGCGGAGACTCTCAACCATAAGCCCGCTCCGCGCAGCGGTTGGGCGACGTCGTCTACTGCAAATCTCTCAAGCGCGACATCGGGCGGAAGCGTATTCACGGGAAAATGCGCGGGATCGACTTCGACCAGCCCCTTGGGCGTGGCAAACCACAGGCGCCCGTCGTGCGCGCGCCAAGCCGATGGATGGCTGTTGGTCGCGGTCTCGCGGCTGTGCAGCCCGTCGGCGGTGCTGAATTCCATCCAGTGCGAGCACATTTCACCGGGACCGGCTCCGCGCATGGCGTTGCAATCGCATCGTGCAATGCCGTTGCCCGTCGCGAACCAGAGATGACCAATGCCATCGTCGAGAATGGCGTGAATCGTGGTCTGGTCGAGTCCGTTGTGCATCGCCGCCGTGAACTTGTGCCCATCCCACATGTCCCAGCCGTGGTCTTGCGTGCCGATCAGCAGCGTGCCGTCGCTGCGCGGTAGAAGCGCCGTGATTACGTTGCTCGAAAGTCCGTCCGCAGTGGTGAAGTTGGAGATTTTATTTTGGTGCAGCCGCGAGAGGCCGGCCAGAGTCGCGATCCATAGATCGCCGCTTGTGTCGCGAACCATCGCTCCTACCAGGTCGCTGCCCAGGCCATTCGCGTGCGTATACGTTTGCATCTGCGCCGTGGGCTGAGCGTCGCTGCCCATGATCCAATGCGTCAATCCGCGCCGCGTGCCGATCCAGAGCGAGCCATCTTTATCGATGAGCAGCGAACGGATGAAGTCGTCGGGCAATCCATCGGCCGAAGTGAAGACGTCCACACGATTGCTGTGGATGCGGTTGAGGCCATCGGGCGTGCCCACCCACAGATCGCCGTTCGGCGCCGCGGCCAGCGAGAGGATGACGTTGCTGACCACTCCGTTTTCGACGGTGAGAGTGCGCACGACACGCCAGCCTGACGCAGTGCTTTCGTCGCGGCGCAGCGCGATTACGCCATCCGATTGCGTGCCTGCCCAGAGCATTCCGGCTGCGTCTTCGACGACGGTAGTGATGCGATCGGAAGGCAGGCCGTCGCGCGTGTCGAGGGTGCGGAAGCGCTGATCGCGCAGGATGTCGAGGCCGGCGGTTTCGGTGCCGACCCACAGATTGCCTTCGCGGTCTTCCATCAGCGCGAGGATGGATGCGGTGGCCAGCGGATCGGTGACTGGAAAGCGCTCGACTTTACCGTTGACCCAACGTACGAGGCCGGCATTGGTGCCGATCCAGAGCGCGCCTTGGCGGTCAGTGAGAATGGCCTGGATGCGGGTGCCGGGAAGTTCCTTGCCAACTGCCAGATGGATGGCGTCGCTTTGAGATTTTTTGTTCGGCGCAGAATGCAGAGTGCTGCGATTGCCCATCAGCAAAATGCCGTTCGCCATATGCGCCTCGAAAATCGTCGCGGCGGGATACTCTCCCGGCGAGGGAAACGCAGTCGGAGGAAACCCGCCGGCATTCGTCAAAGGCACAAATGCGTTTCCTTCCATCAGCGCCGCGCCCTGCTCGGTCCAAATATCGAGAGCGCCGTTCGCCTCTTCACTGAGCGCCAGAATTCCGTTCGCGGGCAGACCGTCGCTCGTCGTGAACACACGAACCGCGCCGCCCTTCCACCGCGCGAGGCCCGCATTCGTCCCGATCCACAAAGCTCCGTCTTTGGATGCGAGCAGGGCACGAATATCGTTGCCGGGCAGGGCGGGATTGGAGTTGCGGTCGTAGGTTTCAAACTCGACGCCGTCGAAGCGGACCAGTCCCGCTTCCGTGCCCAGCCACAGGAATCCATCCTGCGTTTGCGCGAGGGCCTGGACGGTGTTTTGCGGCAGGCCGTTTTCCATGGCCCAGGGCTGCCGTCCGTAATTGGCGAGAGGATTGGAGGGTTCGAGCGCGAGGGCCACGGCGCAGGCGACAAGGAAGGAAATCAAGATTGCCGAAGTTCGGAGCGCGGGGCCTGGCAAGGGATTAGCCGTCCCAAGATTCCAATGTGCGGGCGTGGACGCCCGCACGACAGCCGGTCTGGAGACCGGCGCTACAAATTCATTCCCTGCACGCCAGATCGTTTTTTGGACCGTCATTCTGTCCGATGCTGCCGACGATCCGCGCGCGCCGAGAAAGTACACAGCTTCTCTTTCCTACCGGCTGAATTCAACGTAGGTGCGGCCGGAGTAGAGGCGGAAGCCGCCGGCAGGATCGGTGGTGACTTCGAGGGGCCGCGGACGCGCGATGACCGCGTCTTTCGCTGAAGGCACCGAGAGCACGTCGTTGCCGCCAAGGTCCGTCACCACAAACTTTCCGTCATCGAGGAAGCCGAAGCCATACGCGCCAAAGGGCAGGTGCTTGCCACCGATCTTGAGCGGGACTTCGGTGATCAGATAGCCCTGGTACTTGGCCGCAATGCCGTTCGAGTATCCGCTGGTGTCAACCAGGCCGGCCATCATGGCGTGGCCATCGGCAAACTTGACGCCGCCGGTGTTGCGCATCTGCACCGGCGCGCTCTGCCCGTCGTAATAGACATTGGGCGGAAACACCTTTGCGAGATCGGCCGGTTTCAGCACGGTGTCCGCTTTGGATTGCGCCGCCGCTGAGCCGGACATACCCAGCGCGACCATCATCGCCGCGCCCATGATCACCTTCGCCATTGCCTGCAAACGCATGGTAAACCCTCCTGTATTGACTGCCCGGAGTATAGCGCATTGATTTGGGTGGGCCAAAGAAGGCATGTGCGAAGTCAGGATGGCACGCTTCGAGAGTTAATGCCGAATGGTGAAGGGATGATTGAATTCGTCGAATGTCCACCAACGCTTCTCTCTGATTCCCGTCGCCTCGGATAAAATTCTGTCCATAGCGATTTGGAGCGCATTGACTCGTGCTCGCGTATCAATCCGGCGGAAGAATCTTCGAAGAAATGGTTTGTGCGGCTCAATGAAACAGAGATAGCTATCCTCGAACTCTTGATAATGACCGCACCCGATCCACAGAGAGAAAGTGTCGTTGTCAACCTTGACAGCCCAACCCCAATCCTCCGGGCAAGGTTCATGAGTTTCGAAGCCTTCTTGTTTCAGCCCTTCTCTCAAGAAGTCTGCCAGTTGCTTGCCCCAAAGACCCGGGTTGATACGTTCTTCTTCGTCTGGGAGCGCGGGGAATCTGTCCGAACGGAACTCAACGTGGGTAGCATCGCGTCACCTAAGAGGAGAAGGTGTTCAACTAAGTGGCCCTAGCTTACATGCACTCTAAGCAATTCTAGTCAAGGACAGTGGATTTGGAAGCGAGAATTCCGCGCGACGTTGGTATCACGAGAAACCCGAAACTGCACTGTTACCCAAAGGCGCTCAATGCGATTGCGTCGCAACTCCACTCGCAGAGCCGCTCTTTGCTTCCGTCGCGCACGGTTTGCCTGCGCACATTGCGCCGGTGATGCCCTTGCCTTCTTCAATGGTGTAGATGCGGTCGACGGCGGGAAGCTTGAGCGTTTCCTTTGCGCCGGAGGGCCAGTGAATTTCCAGCGAGCCGGCGTCCGTGGCGTCGCCAAGGCCGAAGTGGATGCGCAGGTCGTTCGACGAGAGATAGCTGCCGCCGCTTAGAACGTCTTCGCGCTGGCGCATCCCATTCGCAACCAGATAGGCCGTTGCGCCCACGGCGTCGCGCGGGCTCGCCTTGCCTGTTCTAGTATCGACACCGCCGACGAGCCTGGCCTCGACCCAATGATGGTGGTCAGGGTTCACGTTGCGCAGCAGGATGGGCACGCCATCCATGCTGTTGATGACCACGTCGATCTTGCCATCGTTGAAGATGTCGCCAAAGGCCGCTCCGCGGCCGACCGTGACCACGGCCAGGCCGGTGCCATCGACGGCCGGCACCAGCGCGAACTTGCCGTTGCCGAGGTTGTGATAGAGCAGCACGCGCTGGGCGTAGCTCTGGCCCCACTCCGGATGCTTGTCGACTTGCGGATAAACGTGTCCGTTGACAATCAGCAGATCTTTCCATCCGTCGTTGTCGTAATCGAGGAAGCCGTCGCCGAAGCTGACAAAGGGAATCGACGATACGGCGATGCCGGCCTGATAACTGACGTCGGTGAAAAATCCCGTGCCGTCGTTTTGAAAAAGCACGTTGTAGTCGTCGGCAAAATCGGTATTGACGATGGAGAGATGGCCGTTGTTTTCGTAATCGCCCACGGCGATGCCCATGTTGGCCACCTCGCGGCCGTCCGCGTTCAGCGCATAGCCGCTCTCGTAGCTCACGTCTTCAAACGTGCCGTTGCCCTTGTTGATGTAGAGATAGTTGGGAGTGGAGTCGTTGGCCACGAGAAGGTCGGGCTTGCCGTCATTGTTGACGTCGGCAAAGAGCGCGCCGAGGCCGTAGTAGCCGTTGGGATTGTCGACGCCGAGTTTTTTGCTCACGTCGGTGAAGGTGCCGTCGCCATTGTTGTGGAAGAGGTGATCGTGCTCGCCTTTGAGGCCGCGCGGGCCGCACATCACCTGCACGCCACGATATAAGCAAGTGGCCTGACTGGCAGCCTTCGATCCGGGAAGCGGCGGATTGTCGAGATCGATCTGCGCATAGGCGGCAGTAAAAAGATCGAGGCGGCCGTCGCCGTCGTAGTCGCCGAAGGTGGCGCCGGTGGACCAACCGCCGACGGTGACTCCGGCTTTCTCGGCTACGTCGGTGAAGGTGCCGTCATGATTGTTGTGGTAGAGGCGGTTCTTGCCGTAGTTGGTGACGTAGAGATCGGGCCAGCCGTCGTTGTCGTAGTCGCCGACTGCACAGCCGTAGCCCCAGCGATCATTGGCCACGCCGGCTTTTTCCGTCACGTCGGTGAAGGTGCCGTCGTGATTGTTGTGGAAGAGCGCGGCGTGCGGAGGGGTGGCTTTTCCGCTCAGCGCATCGTAGGTGGAACCGTTGACCAGGTAGATGTCGAGCCAGCCGTCATTGTCGTAATCGATGAGGCAGACGCCTGGGCCTTTGGCTTCGAGGATGAGTTTCTTTTCCGGCGTGCCCGCCGTGTGATGCCACTTGGTGAGGCCGGCTTGCTCGGCGATGTTCTCAAAAATGATGGGTCCGGTTTTGACGAATCCGCCTGCGGTGATGGGGCGTTTTTCTGCGTCGTACACCGGAGGCACAACTGCGCCTGTGGCCATGCCGCCGCCGGTTGCGCTGGGCTGCGGCTTTCGCTGCTGCTGCTGTGCCCCCTGCTGCGCATAGATCGCGCAGGGCTGCATCGCGCAAAGCATGACGAACGCTAACGAAAAGAAAGCGAAAAAAAGACGGGCGAACCGAACCACTTGAGTTGTCCCCTATGGGGATAGTTTAAGGCACTGTTAACTTTGCTGGCCAGGCTGCTGCCGGCCGGAGCAGAGCAGGTCTCCGGACGCAACGCAGGCAACGCGCCGCAAGGTCACGCCCATCATTGGTTTGCCGCCAATCGCATTTCGGGGGCGTGCGGCGCAACTCGCTTGTTTCGTATTGCCTCAGGTCGGCGATTGAGGCTTTCTACCACTTTCGTGGTGTTCTAGATCACATTTTTCCTGCTAGGATGGGCGCACCCTTTAGCCTTACCGGTTGAATTAGATGTTTATGAAGAGTTTTCCCTCAGTTGTCCTATATGGCCTTACTCTGGCTGTGACTCCTGCGATTGCCCAGGACATTTCGTCGAGTGTCCAGACTATGCAGAGCGCCTACGCCGCGTCCGGCAGCATTATTCTGCTCAATCGCAACACCATTGTGATCGAGCCGCACATGCCGGCCCCGCTTTGCGCGCTGCCCAAAAATCAGGGCGGCACGACGACCTGGTCTTTCTACACGTTTCCGCTGGCGTCGATCACTGTGCCGCTGGCCCAGGTGGATGAGACGTTGATTGCCGAGGATCGCGTGTTTTCGAATGCCGACGCGCTGCGCAGCTACAAGCCGGGCGAGCTGGGAGACAGCACGATGGTGGTTGTCGCGGGCGTTTCCGGCAAGCAGTTCCATACGCTCATCTACGATCTCGATAAGTTCGAGCACCTCGGTCCGGGCCCGCACTCCAGCAGCGAATACGGCCAGTCGCCCGACGACACCGAAGCCTTCGGCCTCACGTTCTCCGATCCGGCCGAGGCACATGCATTCGCTATGGCTTTCAGGAATGCAGTGATGCTTGCCAAGGCACAGGCCGCGCAGACGGCGCGGCCGTAGGGTTCGGGGAAGGTGAGATTCGGCGGATGATGGAATGTTTTGAGAGCAGATAAATGAGTTTGTCATCCTGAGCGAGTCCGCCGCGGCGGACGAGTCGAAGGATCCGCAGTTGCTTTTAAGCGTCCATTCGATCAGTGGCGCGTTTCAGATCGGCGGGCTCAACGTCATACCACTCCCGGCTCAAGTCAATCCACGCTGGATTCGTCTTCTCGAGCAGCGTAATCTTCTTCGCGCGACTCCAGCCCTTTAGCTGTTTCTCTCTTGCGATTGCTCTTGACACGTCTTGATAGCGTTCAAACCACATTAGGCGATCGCAGTTATATTTCTCGGTAAAGCCATCGTGCTCTCTCCACTTGTGCTGGAAGGCGCGTTTGAGCAGATCGCCTGTGACCCCCACGTAGAGCGTGCGGCTCCGGCTGGCCATGATGTAGGTAAAGTAGCTGCCCTCGTGCATGGATTGCATAGTACGACAAGGCGGAGCTTCGTTGCAGTGATGGCGATACGAAGAGCAACTGCAGATCCTTCGACTCGCTGCGCTCGCTCAGGATGACACTGCTTTTGGGAGTGGCGGAGCGAATCGACAAATGAAGACCTGATCTGAAGATTCGAATCGGCCGGCAAGAAAGAGTGGCGGCGATTTCCGTCTCGGAAATCGCCGCCGCGTTTTCTATTCCCTATTGACTATTCCCTACTCCCTGCCTTTACGCGTTGTACGTCCCCGACGAAACGCGCCCTCCGTGTCCTGTCCAGTCCGTATGGAAGAACTCGCCACGGGGTTTGTCGATGCGCTCGTAGGTGTGCGCGCCGAAGAAGTCGCGCTGCGCTTGCAGCAGATTCTGCGGCAGGCGGCCGGTGCGGTAGCCGTCGAAGAAGTTGAGCGCCGTGGAGAACGCCGGCGTGGGCACTCCGAGCTTGACCGCATGTACCAGAGCCTTGCGCCATGACGCCTGGTACTTGTTCACGAGGCGCGAAAAATATTTGTCGAGCAGCAGGTTGTCGAGCTTCTTGTTTTTGCGGAACGCGTCTTTGATCTTGCCGAGGAACTGGCTGCGGATGATGCAGCCGCCGCGCCACATGAGCGCGATGCCGCCCATATTCAGATTCCAGCCGAACTCCTTGCCCGCGGCGCGCAGCAGCATGTAGCCCTGTGCGTAGCTGATGATTTTGGAGCAGAAGAGCGCGCGCCGCACATCCTCAATGAACTTGGCGCGGTCGCCGACTTTGGGAGCGGTCTTTGGTCCGCGCAGGACTTTTTCGGCTTCGAGGCGTTCGTCTTTGAGCGCAGACAGGCAGCGCGCGAAGACAGATTCGCCGATCAGAGTCACCGGCTGGCCCTCGTCGAGCGCGCTAATGACGGTCCATTTGCCCGTGCCTTTTTGTCCCGCGGTGTCGAGAATCTTATCGACGAGCGGCGCGCCGTCGTCGTCTTTTTTCAAAAAGATCTGCTGCGTGATGTCGATCAGGTAGCTGTCGAGTTCGCCCTTGTTCCACTCGGCGAAGACGTTGTGCAGCTCGTCGGCCGAGAGCCCCAGCCCGCGCTTAAGCAGGTCGTAGGCCTCGCAGATCAACTGCATGTCACCGTACTCGATGCCGTTGTGCACCATCTTGACGAAGTGTCCCGCGCCTTCTTCGCCCACCCAGTCGCAGCAGGGCGTTCCGTCTTCCACCTTGGCCGCGATGGCCTGGAAGATGGGCTTGACGTGCGGCCATGCGGCGGGATTGCCGCCCGGCATGATCGACGGGCCGCGGCGCGCGCCTTCTTCGCCGCCCGACACGCCGGTGCCGATAAAGAGAATGCCTTTTGCGGCCAGCGCCTTGGTGCGGCGCGTGGAATCGGAAAACAGCGAGTTGCCGCCGTCGATAATGATGTCGCCTTTTTCGAGATGCGGCGCAATCTCGTCGATCATCGTGTCCACGACATCGCCGGCCTTCACCATCAGCATGACGCGGCGCGGACGCTTGAGCAGGCTGACCAGCTCCTCGATGGAGTGCGCACCGACAATCTGCGTCCCCTTGGCTTCATTGGCCAGAAAATCGTCGACCTTGGAAACCGTGCGGTTGAATACCGCTACCTTGAATCCGTGGTCATTCATGTTGAGGACCAGATTTTGTCCCATCACGGCAAGGCCGATGAGGCCGATATCGCACGATGCTTCAGGCATTTTTTCTCTCCAAACGTCAAAAGTGTAGCATTGCGGGATTTTGTTTCCTTTAGGACATTCTAAATTGGTGGTCTGACCTCGAAGAAGCGCAGATTCCAGGCTATTTCTGCATCATCCAAGCCATGGAGCCGCTTCAATACAATTCCTGAGGCGCACCAAGCGGAAACTAAGGTGCGGGATCCTCGGTGGAGATGAAACACGGGGAGTGCAGGTTACCTTTGAGTAGTATTGGCCGTCGGGCCCGCTGAAGAGTTGTTGTTTCAGCGTCCGCTCCAGGGCGTTGCGGCTCACGGTCAGTTCGACGGCGCGGCACCACCTCGCGCCCGCCAAAAGCACCAAGGCTACTACAAACGTCGTACGCGAGGAGGTCATGGGGACTATTCTTTCACTCCCACCGTTTTCCACTGTTCTTGCGGTTTTGAAAGCCATTTATTTTGTGGCTTATTTGAGAGGGACTTTGCTGTCAAACTACACACAATAAATAAGTTAGCAAGTGATTGATCTCGCATTGAGCGTCTCTTAAGACGTCGTTTTTCTATTGATTTCTGAACCAAATATACGTAAAATGACAATAAATGCTCCTCGGGCCTACTGCATGCCCGCCCCCGCCGAGGACGTACCGCAAATCCTTCTTTAAGGACACACAAATCGATGGCAAAGCGTCGTGGAAATCCGAATTGGGGCAAACCAGAGCCCATAGGGCCGGTTGTGCCCACCGTAACCTCCTTCGAGACGATCACCAAGGAGTTCAAGCTGCCGCCGGATCAGTTCATCCGGTCGACTCGCCTGCGGGAGTGGGCGCGGCGTAACAAGAATTCGAAGTACATCCCCGAGGCTCTGCTTGAGGCCTGGGGTTTTGAGATTGAATCCACGTTGTAGGATCTTCGCCAGTTGAATGCAGAGACGCCGCCCGCGGGCGGCGTTTTTGCTGGATGGGATTCGCGCCATTCGTTCCTGAGTTATCTGATTTATGTCATTTCGATCGTCCGCCTTTGCCGTCATCGGTCCGTTCGGCGAAAATAACAGCATCTGGATGACTCAGCCCTCCCGCAATTCCGAACCGCACTTCACCGACGTTCCTGGCGCTCTGGACGAAATCCGGGCGGGGCGTATGGTGGTGGTGGTCGACGACGAGGACCGCGAGAACGAAGGCGACCTTGTTTTGGCCGCCGAGCATGTGACTCCCGATGCCATCAACTTCATGGCACGTTACGGCCGCGGCCTCGTCTGTCTCACGCTCACGGAGGAGCGCGCCGACTACTTGCGGCTGCCGCCGATGACGCAGCAAAACACCTCGCGTTTCGGCACGGCATTCACCGAGTCGATCGAAGCGCGCGAGGGCGTGACTACGGGAATCTCGGCCTACGACCGCGCGCGCACGATCCGCGTCGCCGTCGATGCCCGCTCTACCGCGGCCGATCTTGCGCGCCCAGGCCACGTTTTCCCGTTGCGCGCGCGCCGCGGCGGCGTGCTGGTGCGCGCCGGACAAACCGAGGCTTCGGTCGACTTGGCCAGGCTGGCCGGCCTCACCCCTGCCGGCGTCCTCTGCGAGATCATGAAGGACGACGGTACAATGGCCCGCATTCCGGATCTGATCCCGTTTTGCCGCGAGCATGGCCTCAAGATTCTCACGGTTGCCGAGCTGATTCGCTACCGCCTGCGCCACGAGCGCACCGTCGTCCGTACCGGCGAGTCCCGCATTCAAACCCGCTACGGTGAGTTCCGCATGATCGCCTACGAGAGCGAGGTGCAGGGCGGCGAGAGCCACATCGCGCTCATCCGCGGCGATCTCTGCCCCGATTGTCCGGCGTTTCATCTGGGCTCGTTTCCTAATCCGAATGTTGACGGGAGCGCAGACGGCGCCTGTACTCCGCCGCGCACGCCGTGCCCGCATCCCGTACTCGTTCGCGTGCACACGCGCTGCACTGCAGGCGATGTTTTCGCCGCCGACTGCCGCTGCCGCGAGATTCTCGATCAATCGATGCGCATGATCGCCGAAGCAGGATGCGGCGTGATTTTGTACCTGCACAATACGTCGCGCGGGTTTGAGATCGATCGCACGCCCGCACCGGCTTTCGACTCCGAGGGCAACGCCGTCCCCGCCGAGCAGCGCGAGGAGCACTCCGGCCGCATCGTTCTGCATCAGGAGTTGCGCTCTCGCGAAGGCGCACAGGCTCGCTCGGGGCGCATTCTGCGCGCCATCGGTCTCGGCGGACAGATTTTGTCCGATTTGGGAATTCAGCGTATCCGGCTGCTCTCCAACACGCCGATGCACGTTCCCGCGCTCGAAGGCTTCGGCCTCGAGATCGTCGAGCAGGTGCCGATTCCGGTGGAGGAATGCTCGCGGGTGAGCTAAAGACGGGCTGCTCTGCTTCTGTCTGCACACGAGCGCTGTCGCATTTCACGAAGTATCTTCTGTGGCTTCCCCGATCTTGAGCATCTCTCCCGTTGCTGTATAGCGAACGCGGGCTGCGAGACCCGCGTTACAGCCGGCCAGGAAGCCGGCGCTACAAGGTGCCTTTTGCCGACGAGTGCGAGACCTGGCTTTGAAGCCACTTGCGAAAGAGATCGGGCCAGGCATCGGTGGGCAGATTCTGTTTCGTCATTCCGAAGCCGTGGCCGCCCTTACTCATCAGGTGCAGCTCGGCGGGAAGGCCGGCGGCGCGCCACTGCCGATAAACCTTGATGCAGTTTTTTTCAGGAGGAACTCGCCTGTCATCTGCAGCGCACAGAACGAACATCGGAATGGGAAGAATTCGCGGGTTGGGCAGGTTGGGCGCCAGAGGATAGAGAAGCGCGACGAAGTCGGGTGCGGCATCGTCGCGCGGACCATAGGTGAGACTCAGCGCCAGGTAGCCTCCGGCAGAGAAACCGATCATGCCGATCCGCCCGGGGTCGAGCCCCCACTGCGATGCGTGCGCGCGCACGATGCGCATGGCTTGGCGTCCGTCGGCAACGACCAGGGGTGTCAGCTCGTCGAGAAACGGCTTCATTCCGCCGGGCGTCTTGAAGCGGCGAATTTCATCGATGAAGTATGCGGGGCCGGTTCGGATCAGGCGGTATTTGAGAACAAACGCCGTGACGCCGATGGAGTTCAGGTAACGTGCCACCTCGGCGCCCTCCGAGTCGATGAAGAGCGCGTGAAAGCCGCCGCCGGGACAGACAATGACCGCGGTTCCGTTGGAAGTGCCGGGAGCAGGGAAGTAGGCTGTGAGCGTTGGGTCGACGATATTGCGCAGGTAGCGCTCGCCGAAAAGGTTGGTTTCCGTCTCCTGCTGGGTCCAGCCTTCCGAGCCCGGCGCTTTGCCCGGCCAAAGACGGATTTCCTGCGGCCCGCTTATGCCAGGAGAGATGATTGCGTTGCGGACCGGGGGAACGGGAGTTCCGCGGAGTTTGAGCCAGAGAACCAAGGCGAAAGCGGAAAGCAGAACGATGCCGGCCAGGAACGCGAACAACAGATAGCGATGCCATGGGCGGTTCATCGGCAGTCCTCCGGGGCGGCGTCGATGCCGTACTTGCTCGGTTCAATGATCGCAAATTGGCCGTGCTCGCGCTGCACGGCCAACGTGCGCTACTCTGTTGCCGGCCGAAAACTCATACCCAATAAAAAGCAGAAGCGGGAGACGGCGCGGCTATTGCTACTTCTGAGGCTCGCCGGCAATCTCCACCTGCAGCTTCTGCCCAACCTGCTTCAGCGCCTCGTTCAGATAGCCGCGCAGGCCCCAGTCATTACCGTAATAAGGACGCACCGGAATCGATCCAATCTCCTTGCCGGTCTTCGGATCGATGAAGTGGATTGCCAGAATCAGGTGGTAGTTGTCGTAATCGACGTGCACATCTGTGAATTTAACGTAGAGATCGCAGTCCTTGGCGTTCTCGTCGTCCTTGTTTTTTGCAGACACGAGGGTGCGTCCGGTCAGGTCGCTGGCAATCAGATTGGAATTAAAACTGGCATTCAGCGACGCGATAATGTCCATCCATTGCTGCTTCGTCGCATAGCCATGCGCGCCCCAATCGTCTTCGTGCATATCCACCCAACCGATAAAGATGCGGTTCATCTTGCTCATATCGACTGTGGTTTCCTTGTTGTGAAAGACCGGTACCTTGTGGCGAGCGGCGAACGCCGGAGTTACAAAAGTAAGGCATAGGAATAGCGCAGCGAGAAATACCCCTATCTTCTTCATGAGAGATCTCCTTTTTGCAGTGACGAATTAGGCCAGAACGATGCTCGGGGAGCTAATCAAGAGCGCTGCTCTTCGATCGGCTCCACGGAAGCAATTACTGGCATCAGTACACGTTTGGGCTCCAGCGGTGCATCTCTTGCACTTTCAACCGCGGCCAGACCTAAACATCTGCCGGAGGTTAACCCCGCGTCCGGTTGGGAAGCTACCGCTTTGCCACAGTTGCTATTTCCTGGTGAGGTTCAGCGGGTATCCCTTAGTTTGGCAAACACCCGAGCCAGCACCGAAACGCAGGTGCGATAGCCGGTATTGATACTGACCCACAAGGCTCGTATCATTGCTCGCAGTTACGATGCCGCAGTAGCCGATCGTGCCATTCTTGGAAAAGAGCAGATAGAGCGTCCTGCCGCTCACTACTCCATTTAACTCATATCCTCCGCCGTTGCCGGTTACGTCCCGGCTATCCTTGACCTGAGTCAGTTGAAGGGCGCCAAAGCTGGAGCTCCAGGTTCCGGTGACATTGACTTGCGCGGGATCTTTGTATTGGTCCAACCAGGCTTTGCCCTGTTTTTCCAGCGAAGCCGCGAACATCAGAGTCGCCGCCGAAAGAACGGCGCCCACAAGTAGGAATCGATAGGTTGATGGTTTCATTCTTCGTTCTCCTTTACGTTGATACAAACTCTCAACGCCCCATTACGGAAAGTGCCGCAACTGGACGGCCCCGTGGCATTCGCTAACTACCGGGTCATATCCATCCGCTTGCCCTTACCCTCTTGTTTCATCAGCCCGCGTTCATAACTTCCATTCAAATCGGAATTGCTCACGGCGGTGAGGATTGCCGAGTACATGACTTCTCCGTGCGCGGAAAACAGGAGATAGACCTTGTTTCCGCTCACCACGCCGACTATATTCCAACCGTCGCCGGAGCCGGTCACCTCCCGGCTGTCTTTTGCCTGGATGAGGGCGATCGTTCCCCAATCGTGCTCATACCAATTGCCCGCGACATTGATCGCGGCAGGATCGGTGTGAGAATCGAGCCACGCGTGTCCCTTCGTCTTCAGCCTTTGTGCTGCAAGGCTGCCCGAAAATGCGAGGAATATGCCGAATGCCAAAGTCAGGTAAACAAGTCTTCTCATGATTCGTCTCCTTTCGCGCCGGAAGCGTCTTCCGGCGAAATGCAATCGATGAGGCACCGTCCACCGAAACGGTGTGCCCTGCTAAAGCAAGCCGCCATCCACGGCGATCACCTGCCCAGTGATGTAACTCGCCTGAGGCGACGCGAGAAACGCAATCAATGGCGCAATTTCTTCGGGTTTACCGAAGCGGCCCAGAGGTATCTCGGCGAGCAGGCGCTGTTCCTCCTTTTCGATGTATCTGGCCGACATGGGGCTGGGCACCACGCCGGGACAAACGGCGTTGACGCGGATATTGAAGCGGCCTGCCTCGCGGGCCAGAGCTTTAGTCAGAGCAATCACGCCTCCCTTGGCGGCGGAGTAATTGCATTGGCCGGCCTGGCCGCGCACTCCGCTGGGAGAAACGATATTGCAGATGCTGCCGCCGCCGGCGCGCATCATGCCGACGACGGCCAATTTGGAACACAAGTACGCAGCGCGAAGGTTGGTGTCGATCACCTCGTCCCACTGCGCGTCGCTCATAAGGGCCAGCACGGCGTCGCGATTGATTCCCGCGTTGTTGACCAGGCAATCGACCGGACCGAGACGGGCTTCGACTTCGGCAAACAGCGGGGCCACGCTGTTGCGCTCCGAGAGGTCGGCAGCCACGGCGACGGCTTCTCCATCCGCCGCCTGAATGCTCTGAACCACCCGCGCAGCGGCCGCTTGGTTGCTGTGGTAATGCACGGCCACGCGAAAGCCGCTCCGCGCCAGAGCCAGGGCAATTTCTGCCCCCAGCGTGCCCGATGCCCCGGTTACAAGCGCGGTCTTGTCCTTAGCCGTCATCGGCTCGGTCCTCGATCAGAATGGCTTGTAGATCAACATGTCAAAGCTCCAACGGGAGTTGTAGCGGGCGATGTTGCCGTCGATGGCATAGCCGACGGTGCCTTGAATCAACGTGCCTTTGGGACCACCGATATTGAAGTTGGTCTCGGCGCCATCGAATTTCTTGAAGTGGCTTGACTCGCTCAGGTTGCGCGCGCGGGCATAGCTGTAGAGGCCTTCGATTTTGAACAGATCCATGATGTTGAAGCCATAATGCGCGCTGCTCATGGCGATGGCATCGAAGGAATCTGTCCCGCCGGGGATGCCGTGCAGGTGCGGCTCGGAGAAGAGCCACGGAAAGTAGCGCGAGAAGCGGTCGAGCTGGTCGCCGCCGTAGTAGCCCATGTCCCATCCGCCCTTGGTGAATTTGCCGATATAGTAATCCTTGTTGAGGTCGCCATCGTAGAGGGTGTATCCGCTCTCAGCGCGCTCCGGAGCGTTGGGGTACCCGAAGGACTTCCACGCGATGCGCTGGCCGCGGGTGCCGTCGGCGGTGAAAATGTAGCCTTTTGCGGTGAAGCGGACTTGCGTTCCGGGCAGCAGGGCGACGCCGTTGCGCGGCAAGACGTACAGGCTGGAGGTGTCGCTGGTTCCCGCGTAGATGTCGCCCTCGAGATAGGCGTATGCGGTGAGGCTGAGATGATCCGAAGCCAGCCAGGTTGCGCGCTGGCCTACGGTCTCAGACCAGCTCCAAACCTCTTCACCGGTTTGCTCAACGTTGCCCACGTAGATGCGATTCTCGCCCGGAAGAGCCGACACCGCGAGGTCTGTTCCGTAGCGGAATCTGGTTCCCTGTTGCCGGGAATAGTTGACGGCCGCGATAGGCCCCGCGAAGAAGATGGAGAGTTGCGCGCCGGTGTGGCGCCAATCGAAGTCGGCAATGCTGATGCCTGCGAAGGGAATCGGGAAATCGAAGGTTCCCGAGTACATGGCGCCGCCGACCAGAGAGCGAATCTTCTTCTCGCTGCCGGTTTCGAGAACCCGCTGGCCGCTGACCTTCTTGAGCGAGCGCAGGCCCTGGTCAGTATCCTGGAACATCGGATCGTTCGAGGCGCGTTCTGCCGCGAGATCGGGGTCGAAGCTGGAGCCATTGATGGAATAGCCCGAAAACACGGCGGTGCGCTGCAAGTGAAAGTCGCGGCTTGCGACGTTGAGCGTCTGCTGCGCGGCGGAGGACTGAGGCAGGTTGAACGTGCCTCCCTTGCCGTCGTCGACGAGGGCGAAGTTTTCGGTCTCCACGTTCACAACCAGGTTGCTCTTACTGCTCATCTCGCTGAGCGATTGGCGAACCTCGCGGAAAGAGACGCCGTCGATCCACACCTTGCCGCTGTAGAGGTTCTCGCTGGCGACCTTCGGCTCCAGGCCAACGACATAGCAGAGCGATCCGGCGATCTTCTCGGTGCCGAGCAGTTTGTAACTGTAGCTCTCATTGAGCGTGAGCACCAGAGGCTGGGTGAGCACCTTTTCCGGCTCCAACTGCGGCAGCGGAAACGCGTGGTTGTTGCCGAACCGCACGCCGTTCACATAGAACCCTGTCTGCGCCTGCTCCATCGGCTTGCCGCGGCGGTAAAACTGCCGCATATTCATGGAGACGTCGAATCCCGTGCCCATGGAGACGGTTTCAAAATGGAGGCTCACGAAGACGGAGGCCTGGTAGTTTTCGAGTCTTCTATCCTGGGCGTCTCGATATTGCTGCCAGCGAGCAATAATCTCCTGGACGTTGAGCTCGATACCGCTTTTGACTTCCACCTGGTTATAGACCGCGGTCTCATTAGGGTTCTTGCGATGGAGAGCGATCAGAACGTAAGCGCCCGTAATCGAAGAGGCTGTTTGCGTGGTTTCGCCGGCGGATTCGACGGGCTTGCCGGGAGCAAGAGAGGCGCCGGCAGCCGCATCGAACCACTCCGCATCGTACTGCGCGTTGCTTTTCCATTGGAGCTGCGCGGTGCGAGGATGATCCGGGCTGCCGCCGATACGAGCCAGTACGACGAAGTCCGCCGATTGACCACTCGTGAGCCACAACGCGCCGGCGGAAGGCGAGCCATCGACCGTGAGCGACAAAGGCGCGGCTGAGCCTTCGAGCTGCAACATGCCGGCGGGAACGTTCTGGACAAGAAAGCTACTGAGGCGGCAGATTCGGCCGGTTAGAGAGGCTTGGTCCGCCTCCGTCCACAGCATCTCCACCTGGGTGCCCGAGGAATCCATCGCGGCGTCAAGAAATGCCTTTTCCGGATCGGCCGATGCGTCCAGCTTGAGCAACAGCGGCTTGTTGAGGGCTTGTTCGGAAATCCATGTGGCCTCGGCGCGCCATTGCGACGAAAAAGCGATGCCCAGCAGATCGGAGTAGGGGGCCAGGCGCTTGACCAGAGATTCATGGTCGGCGACGAATCCGGCGGGAAAAGCGAATGCGATCCGCAGGCCTGGATTGAGCGAGCGCGCACCGATGGCGAGGCGCAAGAGCGCATAGGCAACCGGATCCCCAGCTTTGCCGGGGCCGTTCACTTCTACAATCAGTCCGCGAACGCCCTGCGCTGCCAGCGGAGCCTGATTCAGGGCTGCGTCGACCCGCGCGGCGAGCTCCTGCTCCGATTCGTTTCCGGTCAGTCCTGCGAAGTCGACGCGGAGATGCAGCCATACCGCCGCGGTCGATGGGAGATTGCCGAGAGTTGCGGCCTGGCCGGCGAGCGGCGAGACGGAAACTGCTTTTGCGCCGAGGTTGAAATCCGCGCCCGGCATGATTACCGGAGAGCCAGGGGCCGCGCAGGCAACGCCTGCCGCCACGTTGGCGGCTAACTCACCGGAGGTGTTGGAAGAGGAGATAGGGACCGCAAGATGCGGCAGACCGGCCTGCCCAAACGCCGGCAAAATCAGAAGAGCTGAACAAGCCAGCAACAAAGTGTATCGCTTGGTTGCGAGCGATCCGCTTCCTTGAACGACGTACGGTCTCATCTTGCTCCTGGAGTTCCTTGCTTTCGGCGCCTGTTCACAGGCCCCAGTTTTTCGCCGATTTAGGTTTGTTCCTCAGGTCTGTGGACCTCAAGGCTCAAAGTTGAAGTCTTTCGACTAAAGAGCGGGCCCGGAATCGCAGCAGTTCAAAGCGTCAGGTACTCTGTTTAATCGTCGAGCGCCGCGCCGCTCCCGGCGGGCATGGCAGCGGCGGGCAGGTGCGCCGGGGCTGCAGCCTGACGGTTCTTGATGCGAATCAACTCTTCCTGCTCGCGTAGCCGTGCGCCTGCGTTATAACTACAGAACGGGATCAGTTCTCCATCCGTGGAGACATACTGGATGATGCAGCGGTGCAGCCGGCGCAGGTTATAGCTGTGCGCGTCCATGAAGTGCATACCGGCCACGAAGATGCCGTTGAATCCGCGCCGATCCCAGCCTTCGGAACGACCGTCCGCCTTGTCCTCCCAGGCATCGAGACTGCGTATCAGGCGCTGGAAGGTGAGCCCGGGAGGAGCCTTGCGCTGATTGAGACAAGTGGCAAACCTGCCGAACTGCCTGATCCTGGATATTTGCCTTCCGATCAAACCCTGCGTGGCCATGGACTGCACCTGCGCCATGCCGCGCAGGAAGCGGCCCAGATCGAAGAAGCTACTCAGGCAGAAGGGCCGGTTGTTGTCGTCGATGTAAAAGAAGGTTCCAATGGAGCAATGCGCATCGCTGAGCGGGGGGTGAACGCGCTCGTTGCGCACGCGTTCGATGGCCCGGCTCAGCAAAGCAATTGAATTAAGCGGAAACCAGTCGTCGGGAAAGCGCGTCAGCCCGGTCTGCTCGCCGAACTCCCTCGCCATGGCGGCAAGATTGAAGGGCTCGGCCCCATTTTCGTCGACACCGACGCGGCCTACATGCGCCGCCGGTTGCACGCTGATGCCGGTGACAAAGCGGCTGTGCTCGAGGGCAAAGCGGAAGATGGGCCCAAGTTGATCGACATTGATGCCGCCGATAATGGTGGGCACTAATACCAGCCGCATGTTGGTCTGCTCGATGCTGCGCACCGCGGCGATCTTCTTGTCGAGCAGGCGCTGGCCGCGCATCTTCACGTAGACTTCGTCGCTCATTCCGTCGAACTGCAGATAGAGCGTGTGGAGTCCCGCATCCTCGCAGAGTTTTGCGTAATCGGGATCGGCAAACTTGCTTCCGTTGGTGGCCACCTGGATGTGCGTGAAGCCCATCTCCCGCGCCATGCGCAGAATGCTGGGAAACTCCGGATGCACGGTAGGCTCGCCGCCTGAAAACTGCACGCTGCGGCAGGGTACGGGGCGGTCCAGCAGGGCCTGCAGCATCTTTCTTACGGTCTCAGGATCAAGCGCGTAATGGCTGCCTTCTCCCTTGGCTTCGGCAAAGCAGACAGGACAGCGAAAGTTGCAGCGATTTGTGATATCGATCACCGCCAGGCAAGGCTCGTTCCCGCTTTTCATGTCCTGCGGGCAATACGTATTTCCTGGAGGGTTGCCGGCAACCTGCGAAGAGGGAAAGATCAGCCGGTTCCACTCGTCGAGTTTGCGGTAGAGGGCTGTGTCGGAAAAAATCAGGTCTTCAACTGGCTCGTGGCAAGCGCACTGAGACCTTTGGTAGACCTTTCCTGCACGATCGAAGATGGTCGCGGTACTCGGCGCCCCGCACTCAGGGCACAGAGAAGCTACCAAATCGATGTTCAAATCCCCCGTAGCAGATCTGGACATACGTCCTTCAACTCAGTGTTGGAATGTGTGGCAAGTATACACCGAATCGCACTCTGGAGGTCTGTAATTGGGGCGCATCGTAACTCAACGCCCCAACGGCAGCTAAGAGAATCCCGGGGTTCGCGGCCAGCTAAGTTAAGATTCTCTGCGCGTTTCCCTCAGGTACAGCAGGGCAGGAATCAACCAGAACCCTCCCGCCAGGGTCAGAGCTACGCCCAGCGAAGTCACCAACCCCATCTCGGCCAGGGGCTTGAAGGTGGCAGTCATCAAAGCGCCAAAACCCACGATGGTGGTCAAATTGGACTGAATCAGCGCGGCGCCGGAAGCCTTGGCGACCGTGAGAATGCGGTTGCGATCGCGATCGCTTTCAAGATAACGGCGCACCAGGTGAATGCCATTGTCGATGCCGATGCCCACGATCAGCGGGAGCGCGGTGATTGCCATCATGCTGAAACGATGCCCGGCAATTTGCAAAATGCCAAAGGTGACCACGATGGCGAAGCCGATTGGCATGAGGACCAGCAAAGCCGTGGACATACGCCGAAAGGTGAAGTACACGATCAGGAAGATCGCCGCTGCCGTCCACAGGAGAGCGCGGCGGCTGTCATGAGAGACGCGGCTCTGGAGGTCCCTGTCGATTTTGTTGAACGAGAAATCGACAAATGAACCGTATCGCATGCGCCACTGCTTCAGCACGGAATCGGGAATAACCTGCGGAGTGTTGGGATCGGAGGCATAGAAGGCGATGGCGGCGACGTAATTGCCGTCCTGCGTCCGGCGGATGCTGTTTTCCATCAGGTCGGCAGGCAGATAGGACTTCGCGCTCTCGAGCGTGAGCGGCTGCGCGTTCTGGCTCAACTCCCGAAGGCGCGCGAAGTAGGATGCATACGGGCCGGGACGGAAGCCGTTCTCGTCTAAAGACTCTTTGAGTGCGCGCGCCGTGGCGCCCAGATCGACTCCCTTAAGGGAGTCGGCGCGCTGCGCTTGCATCTCCACCGAAGGAAAAAGTTGCGATGGCGAAAACACCGATTTGATCACGCCGTTTCTCTGGTATTCCCCTAGTGCGGCGGTCAGATTCTCGGCGCGGCGCAGAACCTCCTCCTCGGTGCCCGCCATCAGCAGCACATCCGGGCTGCCTTCGATGCCGTACTTTGACGAAAGCAGATTCTGCGCCGCCAACCCGGGCGAGTCCGTGCCGCTCGTCACGGCGAAATGACCTCCCCAGCGTATGGAAGGCAGCAGACACAACGACGCGAGAAACAGGCCCCCGGCAGCGATGGCGACCATGCGCGGCGTGGCGGCCGACAAAATCCACCGAGACCCGCGCCAGGGAAGGCAGAAAACGGAAGGTGATGGCCTTGGGAGCGAGCGGCTTGATGTATCGTCCCCACAACTGCATCAGGGCGGGCACCGTCAGCAGGGTGTGCAATCCCGTCATGAACATGCCCACCGTGAGAATGAAGCCAAACTCCGACAGCGCCTTGAAACCGGAACAGGCCAGCGCGGCCGTCGAAGTAGCCGCAGTCAGAATGCAGAGCACGATGCTGGTCCCCGTGGTTTCAAAGGTGCGCAGCATGGCGTCGTTGAAGCTGCCGCCCTTCTCCCATTCCTGCGGCGAGCGGTTGAAGAAATGCACTACCTGGTCGTCACCAAGCCCGGCGAGAATGGCGATGAACGACAGGCTGATCAGATTCACTTCGCCGGGATAGTAGCTGGCAATTCCTGTCGTCCAAAGGATTCCCAGGCCCGTGGGCAGAAGCGACAAGAACAACGATCTGGACATTGGGATAGACCGCCAGGCAAAGCAGCAGGCTGCCGACGATCGCTACCAGCGAGACGCGGCGGATGTTCTTCTCGATGAACAGATGGTCTTCCTCGGAATAGACATAGGCCCCGGCTGGGACGGCATGCACGCCTGAATCCCTGACGACCGAGCCGGATGTGGCGTACGCGATGTGCTGCCGTGTCCAGTCCATCACCTGGTGAGCAAACTGGTAATCGACGGCAGGTTGGCGCGGCTGGGCGATAATCAGCAACGCCTTGTGATCCTTGCTGAAGAAGCGGTTTCCCGAGCCCCAGTTGAAATCGAAGTTGCCAAACTCACTCAAGCCTTGCTTGTTTCGCGCCGCCGCCGCCGTGAGCCCCAGAGGATCGGCAACAAAGTAGTTTGTGCCCAGAGTCGAGAAAGGCGTCACTAATTCGGTGGCAGCGGCGCGCACGTTGGCATGGATCTGCCTGGGATCGAGCCGGTCGCGAATGGCCTGGCTGTTTTCGGCGTCCGCATAGGCCGGGAAAGTTCCAGGAAAACAGCCGGACGATGCCGAGCAATTCCTCTTCCGACAGTCCCGAACGCGCCGACCTGAAGAGTCCGCTTGCGGACATCTCCTGTGTCAGCTGGTCCGCAACCTGCTCCATCTGGTCGCTGCGATCTTCATCGCCGGCGGGCGCCAGCACCAGCACGTAGAGCTGATTTCCGTAGCCGAGCTCATTGCCGATTTTGCTCACCGCCTGCCATTGCGGATCCTTGTTTCCGAACATGCCGGTCAGGTCGGTTCCGGTGCGCAGAGCATGAATATGCGAGTAAAGAACGATCGGTCAGGACAAGCGCCGCAGCCGCTATCCATCCGGGCCAACGGATGACTAGCTGCGCCAGGGGACGCGTGAGCCGGGCGATCATAAGGCGCTCTCCGGCCGGGGCTTCTCGGCAACAAAAAGAATGTGCGCCAGAGGCAGAAGATTGCAGAAGCGCTTCATGCGCACCTGCATCCCTGCCGCTTCGAGCGCCGCACGGTATGCTCCGGCGAAAGCACCAAAGGCCGAGTGGACGCGCTGCCGATCTTGAAGATCAGCTTGTCGAAAGCGATGGTGATGGCCGAACGCACGCCGTGCTCCCGGTCATGCACGCGAAAGACGAACTTTCCTCCCGGTTCCAAAGCCACGCAACAGCGGGCCAACAGGGCCAACTGCTCCTCGGCGGTCAGGTACTGCAGTACGTCGAGAATCAGAATCAAGCCGGCACCAGGCAATGGGTATTGCCGCACATCGCACACCTCAACCTTGGCGTCGAACGCCGGCCAGCGCCTTTTGCGCCACGCCGATGCGCCGCCGGTCGAGGTCGCAGCCTGCAAGCTGCCGCCCCTCCTGGCCGTAAGCGGCAAAGCACAAGGCCATCCCATAGCCACAGCCAAGGTCCACGGCAGTACCCGATCCCATTCCTTCCGCAGCAAGGAGGGAGAATATCTTGTCCAGCCGCATCTTCCAGCGCACGAATCCGCGATCGAACCGCGGCGCGGCGGCGTAAATGCCATTCACAAAGCGGACCCGCGCGCGCAAACCGGGACCCCGTCGCAGCCCGGAGTTCGATGGCCGCAGCCATGCGACGGTAACCATCGTGGTCACGGTCCCGGCAGCGCCCGCAACCACTCCCAGAACCACGCTGCCCAGCGCCCACGAAACCAGATCGTTGCGCAAGGCAGCGGTGGTGAAGCCCGCCAGATGCCATGGGTGGAGAGAGCCGGTGCGCAGCAAGCTGCCGCACTCGACCGATGCGATGACGAGAAAAGGTTGAAGGATGGGATTGTTGATGAAGGTTGCGGCCAACGTCAAAGGTTTGTTGAGGCGAAAGACGATCGCCAGGCCGATAGCAGCCAGAGACTGCAAACCGTAGATGGGTACGATGCCGATGAAGATACCCAAGCCGACCGCCATGCCGGCCTGACCCGGGTCCAGGCCCTCCGTCAACAGGGTCGCTCCCAGTTTCTTGATGTATGCCCTGCCGGATTTCATCATTGTCCGACTCGTTCCTATCCGATAACGATTCCTGCTTCCAGGGAGATCGACGCAGTTCAGCCCCAGGCGACCGATAGTTCGCCGCTTGCCACTCTTTCCCCGCTTACTGCGATGGTGCCCTCAATGTAAGCCATCGCCGCCATCTGCGTTAGCTTTTTTGTCTCGATACGCAGGCATTCACCGGGAATGACCGGCCGCAAAAACTTGAAGCGGTTGACGGACGCGAGCAACGCGCTCGCCGCCGGGCCTTCCGCGCCCAGCATCACGGCCGCGGTCTGCGCCACGGCCTCGATCATCAGAACGCCGGGGAAGATCGGCCTGCCGGGGAAATGCCCGCCGAAGACCGGGTTCTCCGCGCTGACGTTGAGAATCGCTACGCAACGGCTGCCCGGTTCCAGTTCCACCACGCGATCGATCCACAGAAACGGCGGCCGGTGCGGAATCAGCTTTTCGATCTCTGCTTGTTCCATCATTTGGGCTTTTTCACCTCGAAGATTCCCGCGGGCAGCTTCTCGTTGGTCGCCGTAATGTCGATGGCAAAGACGCTGCTGACCCCGCTCTTTCCATCGACTTCTATGGACCGGGGGAGAAACGTGCGCTTGCTCAGCTTGATGACGAGAAGATTCAGCCGCCTCCGGAAAACATCGGCACGGGGAAGGAACTTCAACTCGTACTCGCGATCGTCTTCGTGAACTGCGATGGTGAAGTCCTTCTCGAGGCCCGCCAGCGATCCTTCGCGGCTAAACGCAGCCTGGGCGCGGCGCACGCCGCTGCCTATGTCGACGATCTCAGTTTCTCCGTCGCTTCCAGTCGCATTCAGATCATCCGTGTTGAAGCGCACTGTCATTGCATGCGGCGGAAGATACTCGAGCCAGAAACGCACAGCGCCTTCGGCGCAGAACTTGCCGTGCAGCACGATAGGCTTTACCATCAGCGGCGACGTGCGCGTCTCCACCACGGTTCCGCAGGCCGTAGTTGTATGCGCTTGGGCCTGCTGTACACCATCCCAGATGCGCGCCAGAAGATCGTTCTGCTGGGCGCAAAGCGCCGGTGACAGCAGAAGCCATGCAGCGCGAGCGAACCATTTGAGATGAGGCTTCATCTCAAGCTCCCAAAAACCGAAATGCCAGGGAACAGAAGCAGATGCGCACGGTATCGCGTATCGGCTTCATCTTCGATCGCGGCTGATTGCCCTGGTAAATCATTTGGATGGGGGCATGGACAATGACCGCCCCGCTCGCGCCATCTTGATCAGCGCTTCCATTTCGAATTCATAACGCGTGCTGCGCAAAACGATCTGGCGAAACTCTCTCCAGTTTGTACACTCGGAATCCGCTTTGGCTGTCGGCGATTTTCCTGCCCACCATGCGCCGACGCCCAGCGGCTGCCCACCGTGTTCGAGTAATAGCGCGCCGCTTGGCATCGCGAACGTTCGAAGTTGCGCGCGCCAATCACCAGGTCGGCTTCTGTTTCCCGGGCGACGCGCAGCAGCGCGGAAATATCTGCCGGGAAGATGCTGGCCGTCGCCATCCAGAGTCACGGCGTGGGTAAATCCTTCGGAGATAGCATGTTTCATGCCCGTGCGCAGCACTGAACCCTTGCCGCGGTTTGCAGCGTTGCGCAAGCAAACCGCGCCGGCCCTTCTGGCCAGTTCGGCCGTTTCGTCCGTGGAACCATCGTCGATGACCACCACGGAATCCACGTGCGCTCTTGCGCCGCTCACGACCTGGCCGATGTGGCTGGCCTCGTTGTATGCCGGAATCAATGCGCAGGTTTTCATGCAGTCCTTTTCAGTATTCCGCTTCTTCGCGTGAGCCGGCAAGAACGAATTCGAAATCCGCGCGCCCGCAATTGTCGATCACGCCGGGCAGCGCCTCCAGCATCGGCTTCGCTCCGCAGGGCCGGTGGTCGTGCAGAAGGATAATATCGCCGCCTTCCGCATTCTCCACGATGCGATGCTGCCAGTCTTCTCCGCATTGCGGATGCTGGTATCGCGGCTGCGCAATCGCCAGGAGACAAACGTCAGCCCGGCCTGGCCAGATAGGGGCGGAGAAAGGGATGGCGCAATCCGACCGGGGAACGGAAGTAGCGTGGTTTAATGCCACAGAGCGCGCCGGATGCTCTCCGTGCCGCGCTCGATCTCGCAGACGCAGCCGCCATGGCGGCAAAAAACAAAAAAGCGGTTGATGCGACCACGTGTGATTGCCGATCAGATGCCCTTCTTCCCAGGTGCGGCGCACGATCTCGGGATGCTGCGTCGGCGCGGCGGCCAACGACGAAAAATGTCGCCT
Source organism: uncultured Acidobacteriota bacterium (assembly GCA_963745965.1). Classification (GTDB taxonomy): domain Bacteria; phylum Acidobacteriota; class Terriglobia; order Terriglobales; family Acidobacteriaceae; genus Telmatobacter. The sequence goes on along the minus strand of CAVUZC010000006.1, from coordinate 157,208 downwards.
TGATGCCCTTTTGCTCGCAGTAAATCCAGCAGCCGCGGCGTGTCCACCGGGTCGGGCCCATCGTCGAAGGTCAGCGCCATCTCTTTGTCGCCTTCGACATGCGAGCGGTTCGTCACCAGCCAATCGTTGGTGGGATAAAAGAGCAGGAAGAGCATGACTCCCGTTCCCAGACCGTAGAGGGCCGCGAAGGCAAGAAATCGGGCCAAAGAGAACGGATAGAGCAACGCAAGGGTGCAGTTGGTCGCTACAAACAGACCGATAAAGAGATACGGCCGCAGCATCGTTCGTTCTTTCCTGTACAAGCACACACCACGCAAGCAAACGCCGATCGCGTGGTTCGCAGATCCACGGAGGCTTGGGAGGCGACAAGACGAATGTACAGCATTCCGGCTGCGCTGGCGAAGGACGTGCGTCACAATCCGTTCAACAAGAACCGCGCGGGAAAACGCCGAAAACGCAAGCCCTTTACCGGCCGCAAAACTCGGCCTAAGATTTAGAAAGCAATTACGCACATCGTCGTCAGCCACTCCCGGCTGAGCGGAGAAGGTGGTCCCCGTTGAGGGTTCTGCTCGTCAAGCCGCGCAACGCGACTGCCCATTTCGGTCTCGCGCCTTTCTTTCGCGCCGAGCCTCTCGGACTTGAGTACATTGCTTCAGCGCTTGCCGCCGAAGGCCACGAGGCGCGCATTGTCGATATGGGCTTCGAGCGGCGGCCCATGGCGCATTTCATCCGCTCTTTCCGGCCGCAGCTCGTGGGCATTTCCTGCCTGCACATTCTCGACGTGCATGGAACGCTTGCCCAGGCCGCGGAGATCAAGGCCGCCGATGCTTCGGTTTTCGTGGCCGTCGGCGGACACTCCATCGCATCCTATCCGCAGGCACTGGAGGGAGCGAAGAATATCGATGCCATCTGCGCCGGTGAAGGTGAGAGCATTATGCCGGCACTGTGCCGCGCTCTGGCCGCTGGCCGGCCTCTCGACGAGATTCCATCCCTGCTTCTGCCCGCCGGCGACGGACGTTTTGTTGCCACCGCCGGCGCGCAACCATGGCTGGAGATGGAGCGCGTCCTGCCGCCGGATCGCGCCGCCGTCCGCGGTTATCGCAAGCACTATGTCTGTCTGAATTACATGCCTCTGTGGACGCTGGAGACGACGCGCGGCTGCCGCCACCGCTGCAAGTTTTGTTCCGTTTGGCAGTTCTACGAGGGAAACTGCCGCTACCATTCGGCGCAGCACGTGCGCCAGGATTTCACGGCCATCGGCCGCAATCTTTTTATCATCGACGACCTGTTTTGGGCGGATTCGGCGCGCAGCGAGGAACTCGCCCGCGAATTGCTCGCATCCCCGGCCCGCAAGAACTGGATTCTGGTGCAGTCCCGCGCCGACCTGGTGAGCAGAAATGCAGACCTGCTGCGGCTATGGCGTCCGCTGGCAAAAAACTTCGACATCTTTTTCGGATTCGAGTCGCCCACGCGCCAAGGGCTCAATTCCCTGCACAAAGGAAGCGATATTTCCAAGACTCTGGAGGCCGTGCGCGTGGCGAGAGACTGCGGCTTCGGCGTCACCGGCAACTTTATCGTCGATCCGGATTTTACCGAAGAGGATTTTCACACTCTCTGGGATTTTGTGGAGACGCATCAGCTGTTCCGGCTGGGATTCACGATTCTGACTCCCCTGCCTGGCACGGAGTTCTTCGCATCGACCCGGGAAAAGATCAAAGTCTTCGACTGGAACCAATACGATCTGCATCATCTGCTCTGGAAGCCCCGTCTTCCCGTCGAACGTTTCTTCGAGCTTTACTGCGAAACGTGGCGCCGCACCGTGCTGAATGCGGCCGGGCGCAAGAAGTGGTGGCAGTGGCTGCCGCAGGTGGATCTACGGCACGTCGGCCAACTTGCGCGCATCCTTGCGCGCTCGCAACAACTGATGAACCCTCGTGCCTACATGGCGGAATACTGTGTCCCAGATAGCCCGCAATCCGTCCGTCTGCCCTAGGCCGGCAGAGTCTGTCAACTGGCTGCGGGCAACCCACCGGCGGCTCTGGCGGCTGGCGGACGAAGCTGCCCTCTGCGCCGCGCAAGACGGCGCTCGGCAACTTGCGGCTGCAATGCAGGAGCAGCTTGAATCCGCACGCACTCGCAACGCCTGCGGTTGGAACGCTGAAAAGGCGGAACTGCTCGCAGCGTTGGACAATACACACTTGCTTTCTGCGATGGCTTCCGCGCGGCAGCCGGCGGCCGTACCGCTCGGGCTGGTTCTGCTCGAATTGGCCGCGCGGGATGGAGGCCTGGCGACGTTGTTTCTGTCGCGATTTCTGGCGCAGATGCCGATCGCAGATTTCGGCACGGTTGAACAGAAGGAACGCTATGCTTCGGAGAATAGCCTGCTGCACGGCGCGCTCTGTCTCACCGAGCCGATTCCCGGCGCCGGAGCGGAAGCGCTTCTGCTGATGGGAACGTATCGTCCCAGCGGCGATGCGAACGGTCTCTGGATCGAGGTCGAAAAGCGCGGGCGGTTCACCAGTCACATGGAGTTTGCGGATTTCGCGGTAGCCGCCGTACAGGGAATCGACGGAGCGAGCGGCAGCGCTCTCGTCGTTCTGGAGCCGCACGACGCAGGGGAGTTCGATCGCGGAGCGCCGGCAAGAAAGATCGGTCATCGCATCGCGTCGGCTACTCATCCCGGCTTTCGCTTGCGCGTGCCCGCGGCGCGGATCGTGGGCGGCTACACGAAAGAGCATGGCGTACTCGTGCCCAACTTCGATCATCGGCACCTGCTCGAGCCTGCGTTGCGCCGGGCGCGGGCGCTCCTTGCGCTGATGACCGCAGCCAAAGCCCTGGCAGTAACCGCCGATTTCTTCCCCGCACCCCCATGCGACAGCCCGGCGTTCTGGCTTGACATGGCGGACCTTTGGGCGGCCGCAGAGGCCGCGGCCTCGCTGGGTTTTTCAGCGGCGCGCTCTTGCGACGAACTGGACTTCCGGGGCGCCTGCGACCGCGCGGCTGCTGCGCACTCCAATCTGTTCTCCCCAGCCGCCAAGCTCTTCGCAAGCACGCGCATCATTCCAGCGCTCTCTCGGGTTGCCGCGGCTGCAGGCGCCAGCGCCGCCGAACTCCACAGGCACATCGCCGATGCGCAGGTGGAAGCCGTCTACATGGGCCCGGACGCCTCGCAACGGCGCCTGATCTCCGCCGCGATGACGACGGATACGTTTGCTGCAAACGCTTCCGCCTGGATCGAAGATCTCGAAAACCGCAAACACAACACGGCCGCTGCGAATATCCTCGCCACAGGATTAAGGTTCTGGTCGCGCACACTTGGCGTTTTGCGCAGCGAAACCAGTTCCGGCCCGGAAGGAGCCTTTCACGGCTTGCGTCAGGCAGCGGGCTTTGCAATGGCGGATTCGCTCTGCGGCTTGCTTGCCGCGCGTTCTTTGCTGCTCGATTCCGCGGAACTCGAAGTGTCCACGCCGGATGCAAACGCCGGCGTGGTCGAGGATCTCGTCCATCTGGCATCGGCACGCGCGGTGTCCCGTGCAGTGCAAACCAGTATCAGCGTGATCAGCGGCGGCTCGCGTGGCACGCCGGCGGAAACAAGCCTGCGAAGGGAATTAACCGCCCTTCGCGCTGAAGCCTGCGCAGGCTTGACCGGATTTCAATATGCGCGCGAGAGGATCGCGCAGGTTCTGGCGAATCGCGCTCGCGCAACAGAGTTAACCTGAGGGCGTTCGTGCGTTGCCTTAGCAGACGGCCGCATCGACCTCAGCTTGTTCCAGCGGCTCAGCTCCGGTCCCGAATCGCTCCTTCCGGTAGCGCTTGAGGAAGTAATCCATGGTCTCGATGCGCAGTTTGATCGAGTTCGCGGGGCGGTTTTCATCCATATCCTTGAAAGCGAAGTACGGTGTGCCGGAGCACTGCATGATCTGCTCGACTACGCTGTAGATCGGGGCGTCGTGACCGCATTTGAAGCTGGAGAACTCCACCGCAACAAGATTAGGATGGCGCGCCACGAACTTCGCCGCCCATAACTTCTGGTTGGAGTTGGCGGAAAACGCGGTCTTCCACACGTCGGAGATTTCGAGAGCGGATGAGATGACGCCTTCGCGAATCTCCTCGCCGAACAGCCGCTCCAGAAGATCGCTGTCCACGGGCAGCGTGCTCTGCGAAAGGACGGGATAACCGAGCTTCTGAATTTCTTCCGGAATGCCCTGGTGAATGCCGGGATCGTGATGATACGGCCTGCCCAGCATGACAACGGCAATCCGCCCTTCCTGCTCCACCCGGTCCAGCACCTCGCGGCCGCGGCGGCGCAGGTCCTCTTCGAATCGCTCTAATTCCCTGAAGCCGGCTTCGACGGCCCGCGCATTTTCGTCCTCGCTCAATCCCAGAACCGGTTCGAGCGCCTCATAAAGCTGGCGGGCAAAGAGCCGGCGGTTCGTGAGATTCACCAGAGGGTGAATGTAGCGGATACCGCGCTCGCCAAACAGATCGGTCTCTTTCGTGTAGGCGGCTTCGACGGTTTCCGGCGTGATCGATGCCGTTGGACAGCCGTTGTTGGCGCGAGTATGCGCGAGCCGCGTAGCCAAAACGTCGAACATCGGGAAGAGAATTACGTCCAACGGCGCGCGCGGATGCTGCTTAAACAGCAGATCGTGCACATGGGCGATGGCGATCTTTGAGGGGTAGCAAGGATCGATCGAACCTCGGCTGGAGCCGGAACGGTACATCTCTCCGGAGGTCACGCTCGAATACACGATGTTCTCCGCTGCTACGCCCAGGCTTTCGAGATAGGCGCTGAACAACGGGGCGTACGCATACATGCTGAGCACGCGTGGAATGCCAATGCGCAGCTCACCACGTTTTCTGCGCAACGCCAGCTTCTGACTGTCCTTGCGGTTCCATGCGCGCCGTGGAACGGAATCGACCACAAGCTCCGGCCGCCGCGAGCGCCACACTTCGCGCGCCGCGACTGCGACCAGATTAGGGTTCGCGGCCTTGACGGTTTCCAATCTTGCTCGAATGTCCGCGCAACTCATCGACGTCCTGCGCCGCCCCTTTCTCGCAATTCGCCAGCACAATGCGCCGCGAAGCGCCTGGAGACGGCTGCATTCCGTCCTTCTACGCTGAGAAACGTGCGCAGACATGCATTCGTGCAGTAGCAGCATCGCGTTTGCTCGTCGCACTCGGTCTTGTAGCGGATCGTCTGCCACCGCGTCCATGCCGATGAAGCTGGTCGCTATTCCCGCGCGCCTGGTCCGGATCGCCTCGAGGGCCGCGCCGATCGCTCCGGATTCCCCGCAGTGAGGATGAATCGAGATTTCGGGCTCTATGCCAGAATGACGGAAGGAGGCCCGCAGAAAATCCACCTCCGCCTTGACTGCGGCAAGATTGTTTTGCGTTCCCCCCTGCAGGATGAACCGCGTGCCCAGCGCGGGCAGGTTTGGCACCTTAGCCACGTGCAGAAAGACGTTGCGTGGAAGCACCGTCGCCAGTCCCGCGAGGATCTCGTGGGCGCGCCATCCCTGGCGCTGAAAGTTCACGATATCGGATTGCAGAAAGACCGCGCATCCATAACCGAACGTCGGCATCGCCCTCGCACTGAATGCGGCTTCGGCATAGTTCTCCAGTGGAATCCCCAGACACTCTGCCGTCGATTGCAGAAAGTAGCCGTTCCCGGCCGAGCACTGCGTATTGAGCCTGAAATCCCTCACTGCGCCGTCGCGCAGCAGAATGATCTTGATGTCCTGTCCGCCCACGTCGACGATGACCTGCGGATCGGCGAAGAAGTGCTTTGCGGATTCCGCGTGCGCCACGGTTTCCACGATTGCCACATCGGCCTTGAACACCTGGCGGAGGAGATCCTTGGCGTACCCGGTCGTGCCCACGCCCAGAATGGCAAGTTGCGCGCCATCTTCCTCCACCTGGCCGCGCAGCCGCTGGAGCACTTCGATCGTGTCCTGAATAGGATTGCCTTTCGACAACTGGTAAGCCTTGGCCAGGAGCTTTCCGTGCGCAGAAAGCAGTACAGCCTTGGTAGAAGTCGAGCCGCCGTCGATTCCCAGAAAGGCATCCACCCGTTCGCCTGCGCGAAAGTCGGGCGACTGAAACGCGGGCCGCCGATACCTGCGCTCGAACTCGCGCAGTTCCTCGTCGGAGGCGCACAATCCGCGACTACCGAGAACCTCGGATCCGTCGCCGCGGCGCTCGCGCATCAGGCACTCCAACGCGCTGCGCCCGGCATAAAGACCGCTTGCCTCATCCTCGGTTCTGCCAAACTCGATGGCGCCGAGCGCGCCATAATACAACGCATCCTCCGGCACGCGAATCAGGTCTTCGGCTGCGGCGCCGGACGGCAGTTTCACTCCGCGCTCTTGCCAGAGCAGCGGAATCTTGTGCTGCCAGGCTTCGCGCATTCCAGGAAGGAAGACATTGGGTCCGCCGAGCAGCAGAACCTCGGGAGCCAGCGTATGGCCGCGCGCGAGCACTGTCAGATTCTGCAAAACGATCGCGTCGAAGAGCGAAGCCATGAGTTCGCCTGCGGGGACGCCGAGCTTTTGCAGGCTATTGATGTCAGTCTCGGCAAAGACGCCGCATTTGCCGGCCACGGAATGGATCGGGATGCCGTGGTAGCGCTGGCTTTGCAGGCAACCGGCGGAAATGCCCAGCTTCGCTGCAATTTTGTCGATGACCGCGCCGGTTCCGCCTGCGCATTTGTCGTTCATCGAGGCGATCTTTTTGCGCCGTCCCTGGCCATCCTGCTTGAAGAGCAGGATCTTCGCGTCCTGTCCGCCGAGTTCGATGACCGAGTGCACTTCCGGGTGCAGTTTTTCTACCGCCAATGCGACGGCGTTCACTTCCTGTACAAAACGCGCGCCGATGGGAGCGGCGAGCGCGCCGCCTCCCGTGCCGGTGATGAAGACGCGGCTGTTTCCCGCGGCTATGCCGACTTCGCGCTCCATGCGCACGAGAAACTCATGCACCGTCTCCGCCTGCCGCGTCTCGTGTCGCCGATAGTCGCGCCACACGATCTTGCTCACTCGGGCCTTTTGACGGCCACCGCTTTTACGGTCGTTGAACCTACATCGAATCCCACCAGGAAGCGGACGCGGCCTCCGGCTCCGCCGTTCTCATCGCCGCCGCGTTGTGTTTGAGCCTGCAGAACCGCCTCTTTCAACGTTCACCCGGAAGCCGCGCCATTTGTTCTCTTCCGTCCATCAGCCTGCCCACATGCATCACAAAGTTCGCCGCCGCGCCGGCAATTCCCGGCTGGCGGGGAAAAGGATAAAAGGGGCTGCGCAAGTTGCCGATGCGCCCCGGCATACTCGCTGATCGCATCCAGCGAGTGGCCCGTGGAATCGAGCGCCGCTTCGAACTCCGTCGCGAGCCCTCGCGCGCGCTTCGCCCAGAGCCATCTGCACGCGGCTGTAAGCGTTGATCTCGCCTTCTCCCGCGGTTTCAATGGGCAGAAACGTCATCTCCGGAAACCGGTTGACTACCGCCGATTGCACGCCGTCGGATTGCGAGGAGGGCATGCAGCCAAATGGCTTCAGCGCGAGCACCATGTGACAGAGCTTGTTCGTGGTGTAGTAGACGTTCTTGCCCACCTCAAGGTGTCCTTCGCCGCCGCGCGCGAGCGAATGGTAGAAGGGATGCGCGAGACGCGCCAGTTCGCGCTGGGAAACCAGGGGAGGCGTAATTCCGCCCATGCGCCGCGCCGTTCGCGCATAGAGGCGTTCCCATGCCATCTCGCTGCCCCGCAACAAGAGCCATTTGCGCCGGTATCCCCAACGGTTAGCGGCGATCTTGCGCAGTTCCCACCAGTGCGCATCGTTATATCGGTACTCGAGCCCCTTCCTTGCTTCCATGCCCGCGCGCGACTGGTAGAGCAGATAGCTGATCCATCCCGAGATCGACTCGATATGCACCTGCGCGCCCTCACGCTCGAGGAACGCAAACATGTTGAAGTTGCCGTCGCCCTCGGTGAGCTGCGCCCAAAACTCGCCCACAATCTTCACCACCGGCTTCACGCGTGTGTGATCGACTTCCAACTCGCCGAGCCGCTCTCGCGCGCTTTGCATCTCCGCCACAAAGGTGCGGCTGTAAAGATGATCGAGCACTTTCCCCGTGACATTGAGAAATCCTTTCAATCTGCGGCTTCGAGCCACGATGTTCGCGGCCGGCCTGGGCAGCCGCTCGAGAATCTCAAAGTGCCGGCGGTTCTCGAGAAAATGGGCGAGTTTATCCACCGCCTCATCAACGGCGAGGTCGGTGCTGCCGGGCACGATCTCATAGGGACGAATCCGATAGATGAGATCGTTCATCACGTCGCCCAGGAACAGCATGTTCAGTGCGCCAAGGTTGAAATCGACGGTGAACTGCAGGCCCGGTGTTCTCCGCGGCCGCCTTGATCGCCTGCTCGGCTTGGTATAGCACCAGGCGGAATCCCGAATACCCTGCGTTTTCGAGCGCCAGCCGGTACTCGGATTCGTACATGCCGAAGCGGCACGGGCCGCAGGACCCGGCGGTGAAAAAGATGTAGCTCTCCACAATTTCGCGGCGCGACCAGCCCTGCTCTTCGAGAGAGCGGAGAAATTTGATCAGATTGCCGATGGTGAAATATGTGGGGTTGCACTGGCCGTTGTTGCCGAATTCTTTGCCAAGTGCCAGCGCCGCGAGATCGGGAGTGGGAAGTTGCTGGCAGCGGTAGCCGCCGCGCCTGAGAATGGCCGCAATCAATCGCTCGTGCTTCCAGGTAAATCCGCCGAAAAGCACAATAACCTTGTTGCGGTCTTCGGCGAGAAAATGGCGCTCGACAGGCAAGCGGAAGTGCACACGCGTCCGCGCCGTAACCGGTCCTCACCTTGCAGCCGCTTTCCTCGTCAACCCGCCAAACGCACTCCTCGGTCGCGCGAGCAGTTTCGGCACCGGGATTGCTGTCGATCGCCATCGGTGAGAACGTGTTCCGAACGGGTCTGCCCGAGTGGAAGGCGAATCCGGAGGCTGCCGTTGCCGGATTATCACCGGCCCGGTTCATCAGCCCGCCTGTTGCATCCGGTCCTTCAATCCAATCACCATGCCCCGTCTACTCTCCGCGTCTTTTGCGAAAAGAGTTAGGAAATGCGTCACTGTCTAGGAGTCCGGATCAATAGTATAGTGTAGATTCATTTTCGCGTCGATCAGATCGCGCGGTTCGGAAGCGCGCATTCTTCCATCTGACGGCTGAGGATAGCTGAACCAGTGTACGCCTATGCCGGGTTGTTGGATTGTTGAGAACTATGTCTATCGCCACTGTCCGGAACCCCGGCGAGAATTCCCTTACGCCGTCTCGTTGCACAATCATTCTCTCCATTCCATCGAGACGATGGGAATGCTCAACGATGTGGTCCGCCTGCCCTGGATGCGTTCGTTCAAGCATGCGCTCCAGACCGCATTCGGGTTTGGAAACGTAGCCGGCTTCGATTTCGACGAAATCAGCTATCGCGCTCCGCTTACACCGGAAGAAGTTCTCCGCCAGGAGACCGCCGCCGCCGCCGCGCTGGGTTATGACGAAGTTATCCTTGGCCTCACCGATCATGACGAGGTTGCCGGCAGTGTGGAACTCTGCCGGGCTCATCCCGAATGGCCCCACCGGATTGCGGCCGGCGAAGAACTCTCCATTCGTTTCGACGGATACCTGTTTCACCTGGGCATCACCGGCATGAGCGCCGATTCTGCCGAAAGCCTTCATGCCAGATTGAAAGAGGCAGCGCACTCGGATCGACTCGACGACGTCTTTGAAATGCTCGCGGCGGCCGAATGCCTGGTGGTTTTCAACCACCCTTTAGTGCCCTGGGGCAAGAATCGTCAAAACGGAATCCCTGCGCGGGAGCTTCTCGATCGCTATGGATGGGCGATCCACGCTCTCGAATACAACGGAATGCGCAGCCGCCGCGAGAACGACGCTGTCCTCGACTTGGCGCGTTCCGTGGGCAAGCCCGTCATCGGCGGCGGAGACAGCCACCTGTTGCTTGCCAGTTCGGTCCTCAGCGTTTCCCGCTGTGCCAGTTACGAGGAATTCGCGGCGGAAGTGAAAGCCGGCCACGGAGTGACACTCATCGCGCCACCCTTCTTTGCGCCTCTCGGATGGAAGCTGTTCCTCCGCGTGCTGTACTTCATAGCGCAATACCGCCGCATCGCGCGCTTTCGCGGCCAGCCTGTTGGCGAGCTGCTGCGCGAGAGAACCGTGCTCCTCGATCCCGTTGGTTACGCGTCGCGCGCCTTTCTCGGCATGGCTGCGGCCTTCAATCTCATTCGATAAATAATCGTGCTATACTTGTGCAAAATCTACATGGAAAACACTGCGCAGCAGTTGAAACAGATCGTCATTGCGGGTCTGCGCATCAAAGACCGGACCGCGGCCGATCTGCCCGATGACCAGCCGTTGCTGGGCGGCGATATCGAGATCGACTCGATCGACGTTCTGCAGCTCATTCTGGAAATCGAAAGACACTTCGGAATCAAGCTGGTGGAAGGCGAGTTCGACCGGAACGCGTGGCGCACCATTGCGACTCTCGCCGCCGCCGTCGATGAGAAGATCGCCGCCAAACGCTGAGGAGTTCGTCCCGCCATGCCGACCGGCAACCGCAAATCGCCTCTCCGCGTTTTGCTGGTCGAATGCAACAACATGAACAAGTGGGTAGGGACCACGATGCCCTACGAGATGCACGTTCCACCGCTTGGCCTGATGTATCTCGCGGCCAGCGCCCGCGCAGCCCTGCCGCATCTCGAAGTACGCATCGTCGAGTCCTCGCTGGATTGCCCCCGCGACGCCGATCTCGCCCGCATCCTCGATGAATTCAAGCCGCACTTCGTGGGCCTGCGCTCCATTGCATTTTTCCTGGAAGAACTTCAGCGCGTTGCCGCCGTAGTTCGGCAATCGTGCGACGCCTTTCTCGTGGCCGGCGGTCCCATCGTGAAAGCCTATCGCCACCACCTCTTCACCGATGTTCCCGAACTCCAGGCTGCCGTGAAAGGCGAGGGGGAAGAGACGCTGATCCGTCTCCTCGCCGGTGAGCCGCTCGCTACGCTTGCCGGAGCCCTTTACCGCGAAGAAGACGAGATCGTCGAGAATGCGGACCGCGGCGAAATCGCAGACATCGACAGCCTGCCCTTTCCTGCCTACGATCTGATCGATCTCGACCGTTACGAAAAGCAGTTGAGCTACGCCTATAACCATCGCCGCCAGGGAGTGTTGCTCACCAGCCGCGGCTGTGTCTTCCACTGCACCTACTGTTTCAGCCATTGGAAGAAGATGCGCCTGCGCAGCGCGGAGAATGTCTTCGCGGAACTTGAATTTCTTTATACCCGCCATGGCATTCGCGACTTCTATATCGTGGACGACATCTTCAATGTGAATCTCAGGCGCGCGCTGCGGATCTTCGAGATGATTTGCGCGGCCGGGCTCAAGTTGAGGCTCTATTTTGTGAATGGGCTTCGCGCCGATCTCGCCACGCCGGAGTTCGTCGATCGCGCGATCGAGGCTGGCGCCGTGTGGTTCACCTACGCCGTCGAGTCCGCCGCGGAAGAGATACAGCACCTTGTGGACAAGCGCCTCGATCTCAACAAAGCGCGCGAAATCATTGCTTACACACAGCGTCAGGGCGTCGCCGTCAACATCTCAACAATGTACGGCTTCCCAACCGAGAATCGCGCCATGGCGCAGCGCACGCTGGATTGGCTGGCTGAATTGCCCAAGCCTTCCCTGCTTCCATATCACTTCTGCCTGCGCTTCTTTGAGGGCTGCGAGATCAATCGCCAGGCTCTCGATGCCGGATGGGATCCGTCGCGGCTCGGCCTCACCAGCCGCTTCTCCTACAACGACATGGCCATGTCCACGCCCACGCTCACCAAGCACGAAATGAACGAGATTCAGATCGAATACCATCGCCGCTTCGGCACCAGCAACTCCCCGGCTGTCGCGGTTGCCGTGGGTACCCTGCGCTCGATCGGTTACAACGAGGCGGAGATCGCCCACATGTATTCGGTGCTGATGCGCAAGATGATTCGCAATGTGAATGACTTGACTGCTGCAGGTGTTGCTTGACGCGCTGGTACCATCATCGATTCCACACCGTCGGGCTCCTTCGCTTTGTCTTTGTTTCCATGCGCTGCGTGCCGCGCTTCGCGCAGCCGCCGTTCGCCATTGTGACGGCCCTGTTCTTTTATCTGAGGTTGCGGCGCGAGCGGACCGCGGTCACCCGCAACCTGCGCCGCATCTCAGGCCGCAGAAGTCTCGCGCTTCAATGGAAGGTTTATCGGGTCTTCTATTCCTTCTGCGACCTCATTGTCTCGTATGGCTACATTCCCTCAGCTTCCGATGCGCAACTTGTTGCCATGCTCGCCGACCCGCAGCGCGGCGCGGAAACGATCGACAAGTGCCTTGCCGAGGGACGTGGGCTGATCGTCTGGACCGCGCATCTGGGTAATCCCGAGTTCGCTTCGCGCTTGCTCGAACTGCATGGCCGTCCTGTGAATGTTGCCCGCGTGGTGGAAGACAAACCCGCCGAGCGCATGTTGCGCGACCTCATGGTGAACGGCCGTTTGCGCATTGTCGATTTGCGCGCCGGCGCCTCCGCTTCGATTGAGTTGCTTCAGGCTCTGCGCCGCAATGAGATCGTCGCCATGCAGGGCGACCGTGTCTATCAGCCACGACACCGCGCTACGGTTCCATTTTTCGGCGCTGATGCAGAGTTTCCAGCGGGTCCCTTCCTGCTGGCGCGCGCTTCCGGCGCGCCTGTGCTTCCGGGCGTGGTGGTACGTCAGGGCTGGCTGCGCTATCGCGTTCTGATCGGCGAGCCGATTTTTCCTGCTCCCGGAAGCAATTTGCAGCAAGAGGATCTGCCGGAGTTGCGCGAGGCGGTGCAATTTCTTGAGGCGCAAGTATCGAACTACTATGACCAATGGCTCAATTTTTTCGATTTCTGGCGGGTAGATGGCGTTGATTGATCCGACAAAAACGATTGCTGTGACCGCCATTGGCGTTGTCAGCCCCTACGGTGTGGGCAGCTCAACGCTGGAAGCTGGCCTGCTTGCCGGCAAAAACTGCCTGATCCCAGCGAATGACATCTTTCCCGGTTTTTCCGGAACGTAGCCCGCGTGGCCGCTCTGCCAGCAATCGAAGAGCCGCACCGTTACTCGCGCAGCGACCGCATGGCCATAGCCGCCGCCGAAGATGCGTGCGTGGGCTTGCCGCGCGAGTTGCTGCGGCACGCGGGATCGTGATGGCCACCACGGTCGCCGGGCTCACGGAGATCGAACCGGAAATCGCCGTCGATCCAGCAGCCTGGTACGACCAGGCCGGCCTGGCGCGCGCGGCCACTTATCCGGTTTCGCACGTAGCCGCCGCAGTCGGCGAACACCTGGGGATCGAAGGCCCGTCGTGCGCCGTTTCTGTGGCCTGCGCTTCGGGAGCCATCTCGCTGGCTTTGGCCGCGAATATACTGCTCGATGGCGAAGCTCCCCTGGTGGCCGCAGGAGGCAGCGATGCCTTATCGGCTTTCACCGCCAGCGGATTCCATTCCTTGCAGGCTCTCGACCTGTCTCCATGCCGTCCTTTCGATAAAAGCCGTCAGGGGCTCAATCTCGGCGAAGGTGCTGCAGTGGTGGTCCTGGAAACTCTGGCTCATGCCCGTTCCCGTGGGGCCGAGGTTCTCGCCATTTTGCGCGGCTGGGCCATGACCAATGACGCATACCACCCCACCGCGCCCGACCCCGACGGCAAAGGATTGGCCTCCGCCATGAGGTTGGCGATGGAGATGGCCGGAACGGGAATCGAAGAGATCGGCTACGTGAATGCTCACGGCACCGGCACACCGCTCAACGATGTTGCAGAGACCAGGGGTTACGAGTTGGTTTTCCGTGGCCGCTCGGCGCCCATTCCGGTTTCATCCACAAAGTCCTATATTGGCCATTGCCTGGGGGCCGCAGGCGCTCTTGAAGCAGCCATCTCGATTCTTGCCCTACGCAACAGCGTTCTGCTGCCCACGCTGCGCCTCACCGAGCCGATCGAGAGCGGGGACATAGAGTATCTGCGCGGCGAATGGCGGCGTCAGGCTCTTTCCGCAGTCATGTCGGTTTCTGCCGGCTTCGGCGGCAGCAATGCAGCCCTTATATTTGGGAGGCTGGACGCATGAACGCGAACTTCCCATCGATTACAGGGATCGGCTCGGTCACGCCGTTCGGCCCCGCCGCGGGGCTGATTGCCGGTATCGAGGTTGAGCCGGAGGCGATCACCGCCTGGCCGACTGCCGCTCTGCGCCGTGCCTACCAGGCTAAGCCGTTCGAGCCGGCCAGGATCGTGCCCGGCGCCAAGACACGGCGGCTGGATCGCCTGTCCTGCTGGGCTCTGGCCGCTGCCGCGTTGGCCCTGAAGGATGCGGGCGTCGACTTGGAGACAATCGATCGCTCGCGTGTGGCTGTTCTCTTCGCTAGCGGCTTAGGTTGCGTCGAACTCACTGAAGCGTTCTATCGCAGCGCCGCTCTCAACGGATGGAGCGGAACCGATCCCATCACTTTCCCCGAGACTCTGGCCAACGCGCCGGCCTGTCATGTCGCGCTCTTCCACGGTTTGCGCGGCCCCAATCTCACCCTCGGCGGGGAAAATTTCGCAGCGGAGATCGCATTGCTGCGAGCCGCGTCGCTTCTCAGGCACGGCCAGGCTGACCGTGCCATCGTTATTGCAGGCGATGCGCTCAGCCCGGCGGTTTACGCGTGGTACGAAGTGGCCGGATTGCTTTCTCCTGCCTGCTTCGCTGCCGATCCGCCCGCCGGAGCCGCAGGTTTTGTTCCCAGCGAGGGAGTGGTGGCGATGCTGCTCGAATCGGCCCATTGTGCACGGAGCAGGAGCTACGCTCAACTGTGCGGCGGCCGCTACGCGCGCAGCGGCGATCCTGCCCAGGCCATCCGTGAGCTTTTGCCTTCCGCCCCGGCGCTGGTTTTTTGCGCTGGCAGCGGCAGTCCATGCTCTTCCGGTGCTCTCGCCGGCCAAGTCCGATCTTTCGGCAGCCAGTCTCTTGCCATCACCCACGCGCGCATCGTCGCTTCACTGCCCGTTGCCGACGGCCTGCCTGCGAGCGGCGGACTCTTTCATCTTCTGCTGGCTCTCAGCAGGCGCGCCGGGAGCGGCCCGGCTCTCATGCTGGGAATCGCCGCCGCCGGCGCTTTTGCGGCCCTGCGGCTGGAGGTGCCGTCATCGTGAATGTCCGCATCGCTTCTGCCGCCTATGTGCTGCCGGAAAACGAAGAGAGCGTTGAAGCCATCTTGAACGCGGAGAAAGACCGCGTCGCACAAGCTCTTGCGCCGCTCACTCCAAAAGCAAGGGAGGTGGCGACAAAGAACCTGGGCATCTCCCGCGTGCGTGTCTGCGGCGCGCGGCGGCCCTGCGAGCTTGCCCTCGAAGCTGCCCGCGAAGCCATCCGTCTGGCTGGCATCCCGCCCCGCGACATCGATTTTATTCTCGACTTCAGTACTTTCCCCGGAGACGGCGCGCAGTCCATCTCCCTGGCCCACTGGTTCAGCTCCGAACTCGGTGCAGAGGCCTCGCTCAATCTCGCATTCCGCGGCGGCGGTTGCGCCGCTCTTCACCTGGCTCTCAAAACGGCGCTTGGCTGGATGGCTCTGGACGACCGCATTCGCACGGCGCTCCTGATTACGGGCGACGGCGCGCCCCGCACGAACCGTTCACTGCTTCCCATCACCATCCAGGGCGACGGCGCCAGCGCGATCCTTCTTTCGCGCGACGCCTCCCAGGGGCCTGTGTTGCTCGGGGTCGAGGCGATGACGCTCGGCCATTTGCACGACGCGATCGCGCTGCGTCAGACTCCGGGCAGGGTCGAGATTGCAGCCGACGCGATAGCCATCGAGCAGAGGGTGATGCCGATTGTCTATCTCCACTTATACCGGCTCGTGAACAAAGTCCTCGCCGCCAACTCGATCGACATCCGAGAAGGTGGATCATTTCATCTATTCCAACATCAGCCAACGCGATCGCGAGGGCTTTCGCCGCATGTTCGGCCTCGCGGAGGGCAGCTCTTCCGACCACACGCATGGCCGAAATCGGGCACACATTCTCGAGCGACTTGATCGTGAATTACGTTGACCTGCAGCGCGAGAACCGCATTCTTCCGGGCCAGCTTATCCTCTTTGCTTCGTCTGGCGTCGGCTTCACCTGGGGAGTCACCCTTGCCCGCGCCTGAATCCAACTTGCTGCACGAATGGCTTCGCCGCACCGCTGCGGCGCAGCCCCAGGCGGCAGCCGTTGAAGAAGGCGGGCGCATCACCACCTTCGACCAGCTCTTCCACCAGTCCGAGGCTCTCGCCCATGCATTCATCGCTCACGGTCTCCGCCCTGGCGATCACGTCGCGCTCCTTTTGTCCAAAACCACCAACGCTGTAATCGGCGTATTTGCAACTCTCCTTGCCGGAGCCGCATATGTTCCCATCCATCCTCGCTGGCCACGAGCCCGCGTGCAGGCGGTTCTTGAAGATTGTGCGGCAAAGCTGCTGATTGAAGAGAGCGACGGTACGATGCGCATAACCGACCGTCAAACCGGCGCGCTGCTTGGCTCGCCCCAGCCCGGCAGCAATCGGGGAGTCGCCGATTGGCCACGCAGAGATCCCGCTTCGACGGCAGTTCTCCTTTTCACTTCCGGCTCGACCGGCGCACCCAAGGGAGTGGTCCTATCGCACCGTGCAGTGGCGGCTTTCGTGCGCTGGACCGCCGCCGAATTTCAGATTTCCTCGCGCGATCGCATCGCCTGTCCTGCTCCACTGGGCTTTGACCTCTCCACCTTCGATCTCTTCAACATGGCGCTCACAGGCGCTACAGCCGTCCTCGTTCCTGAAAACATCGCATGGATGCCGCGCTTCCTTGCGCGCTTCGTTCGCGAGGCGCGGGTCACTTGCTGGTATTCCGTGCCATCCATATTGACGGCCATGCTCGAAGAGAGCCGCTTCGCCGAATCTGTCTATCCCCATCTGCGCCTGATCTTGTTCGCCGGAGAAGTCTTCGCTCCTCCTGCTCTCGCCAGGCTGATGGCAACGATTCCCGATGCACAGTACGCCAACCTGTACGGACCTACAGAGACGAATGTCGTTACCTGGTGCACGGTGCCTCGCACCTTCACGCAGGGCGACTCGCTGCCCATCGGCATTCCTTGTCCCTACGCCGAGACGGCGGTCGATCCAGCCACCGGCGAGCTCCTCGCCGGTGGAGCCTCGCTCATGGATGGCTATTGGAATCGTCCCGAAGAAACAGCGCACGTCTTCACCGTGGTCGATGGCCATCGCCATTACCGCACCGGCGATCGCGTCTCCATCGCTCCCGACGGAAACTATCTCTTTCACGGACGCCTGGACCGGCAGATCAAGCGCCGCGGCTTTCGCATCGAGCTCGGCGAAATTGAGTCCATCCTCATGCGCCATCCTCAGGTGATCGAAGCTGCCGTGGTGGCGGTCAACGATACCGCTGGAGCATCGAACGTTGTCGCCTTCGTTCGCCAGCGTGCCGGCGAACCTCTGACTCTCGCCGAGATTCGTGCGCACTGTGCCCGGCTGCTTGCTCCCTACATGTTGCCCGACCGTTTTGAGTTTGCCGGTATAATCGTGAAAGGAAACCGAGGGAAAATCGATTATGCAAGTCTCGCGCGAGCCGCGGAAGGATGCGTGCGTGGAGATTAAGGCCCAGGTGAAGCAATTCCTCGCCGCCACTTTTCTGCCCGATGTGCCGGCGGACTCGGTGGGCGATGACATGCCGCTGATTACAGGCGGTATAGTCGACTCTCTGGGCATGTTGAAGCTCGTGGATTTTATCGAGCGAAGCTACCAAATCGAGTTTCAGCCGCGCGAAATCGACGTGTACGCCCTGGATTCCGTGGAGCAGATTGCCGCACTGATCCGCCGCAAGCTAGCCGCAGACGCTGCAGCGCGTGAGCAGAAATAGTTTCAAGTGAGCGCGTTTCGTATTATCCTTGTGTTTATCTACTCCAGTTGAATGGAAGTCGAATCGCCAAGGCATGAGAGCGCTGCTGGTTCAAAGCCCGGCAACTTCACCGTGGGTCCCGCGACGCCAGTGGGAGCCGCCCAGCGTGGCGATGGCTACCATTGCCGCGCAAATCGACAACCACGACGTACGCGTCGCCGACATGGTGGTCTGGCGCAAGAAGGCGTTGCCACGGTTTCTCGATCTGTTGCGGCAGTTCCGGCCTCACGTCGTCGGCTTCACGTCGATGACATTTCAATACGAGACAACTGTTGGCCTCGCCTGGGCCGCGAAACAGTTCGACCCTTCCATCCGCACCGTCCTCGGCGGCTACCACGCTACGCTTTTCTCTGAAGCGCTCGCCGCCGGACCGGATGCGCGATTCTGGGACTTTATCGTGCGCGGCGAAGGAGATTTCTTATTTGGGGAACTGCTCGATAGCCTCGAAGCCGGCGGCAGCGGCATGGACCGCATCCTCGGGCTCTCCTACAAACAGGATGGCACTTTCCATCACAATCTGCCGCGGCCGCTCGAGGATTTGAATCGCATCCGCATCCCCGCCCGCGACAAGCGCATGGTTAAGGGCTTCCACATGTATTTCCGCCAAGCGGACGTGATCGAAACCTCGCGAGGCTGTCTGCACGGATGCAACTTCTGCAGCATTCGGGAGATGTACGGGCGTTCCTTCCGCATGTTCCCGATCGATCGGGTACTGGCCGACATCGAGGATGCGTATAGCCGCGGCGCGCGTCACATCTTCTGCACGGACGACAACATCACCCTCGACATGGACCGCTTCGAGCGTCTTTGCGATGGCGTCATCGGCCTCAAGCTGAAAGACCTGATGTTCACCACTCAGGCCAGCCCCATCGGTTTTGCGCACCGTCCCGACGTAGCGAAAAAAATGGTGCAGGCGGGCTTCGTCTCCATCTTTCTCGGCATCGAGAACGCCTCCACCAAGAATCTTCGCGCCATGAACAAGCCCAACACGCTCGACACCATCCGCCGCGGCGTTGAGGCCCTGCAAAAAGAAAAGATCATTGTCATTGCCGGCATCATCAACGGCCTTGCGGAGGACGACCCCGAAAGCATCCGTGAAAATTATCAGTTCATCCGCGGCCTCGGCATCACCAGCGTGATGGACCAGATCATGACGCCCTATCCCAAAACGCCTTTGCGGCAGGAGATGAGTGACGACCATCGCATCGCCAACTTCAAGGACTTCCGCTGGTACGACGGCTATTTCAGCAACGTGCGCACCCACGAGCTTAGTTCCAGCCGATTGAACTTCCTGCGCTGGAAGATTCGCCGCGAGGTGATCGGTATGTGGCGCGCGACTCCGGGCGACTGGAAGTTCTTTAAGGGATATACCTACCTTTGGGAGTTCGGGCTTCGCCACATCATTTGGATGAACGAACGCATCCTGGAGTCGATCTTCGGAATCGAAGGGCGCTACAAGCTGCAGATGCGTCAGTTCCTTCAGTTGAACGACTTCGGAATCCGGATTCCCGGCCGCGAACGCGCAGAATGCTATCACCCGGTCTACGGGGACACACGCGATCCCTACCGCGATACGCGTTGGAGTCTTCTCCGCGCGCGGCTGCCAATTCCTTGAGGTGCATGCCGATAGTTGCAGCCAATTGCCTGACGATCAGGCTCGGCTACGCTCGGCCTTGCCGGCGCGATATTCAGAACGCAGTTGAAGCCGTCCGCCCCAGGTGTAGGGCTTTAGAGCCGGCGGCAGCGCCGACAGCGATGGGCCACGCGCGCAAATGAAACACCGGCACAACCGGTGTTGGCAATGACAGGGTAAGGAACTCGGTCAATCGCCTCCGCTCTCCGCGGCTTAGTGATTATGCGCGCCATTCCTTGCCGCGCGGCGGCATCTGAACCTTGCAGCTATTTTTGGGCCGGCAGGAGCAAATCGGTGATCGTATACGGCGGAACTGTGACGGTGAACTCGTTGCCTTGCGCTGAAAACTGCGAAACGGCCGGTCTGGCACCCGCAGCAAATTGAGCGCTGCCGTAATCGATACGCCTTCCTTCTACGCCAACCGCACCATTGGTAAAGTTCACCTTTACGGTTGCGGCCAATTGCGGATCTTCGTTAATCAGCATCAGCCCCAGGTATCCATCGCGCCGCCTTACGGCATGGGCCGCGATGAGCGACGAGCTGGAGTGCACATCCACCAGCAGGTCGCCTGGAGCGTGAGCAACCGTGTGCAGCATCTGCAAACCAAAGAAGACCGGGCCGAAGGTCTTGCGGTCGGCAGACAGGATCGATTCGCCGATCATCTCATTCCAGTCGATGTTGGCCGATCCAGACTCGACGAGCAGCGCATAAACGTCCGCCACCCAAAGCGCCTTGACCACGGGATGCTCAACCTTGAGCCAGGTGGGAATGGCGGCGGGTGCAAAGGCCAGCGGCACGACGCGCCCCTTGGGGCAATTAGAGGCGTAGTCGGCGAGCATGGCATCGACAATGATTTCAAACTGCGACTTCGAGTTACTCAGCAGATCGGCTTCGTTCAGGGTCTTATAGTCGGGGGGAAGCGTCGAGGCCGGAGTCCATTCGAGGGTGACGAAATCCAAGTTGGCGCAGGCGCCCTTCAACACACTTTTGTTCCATCCGGCTCCCCAGGAGGCAGCGGCCCAACTCATCACGTCGGGGTGTTCGCCGTCCTGATCCCAATAAGTTTTATTGCGCAGTGCGGGATCGGGCGGAGTGGTGAGCGCGGCGCCGATCTGGATCGAGGGATCGACAGCCTTCATCGCCGATGCGTAGGCTTTGAAGTTTTCCGCGTATGCCTCCGGGGATAGTTTGGGATTTCCCTTCAGCTTTCCAAGGTCTTTCGGGCTGGACGGAGCGGGACCATGCAAATCCGGGTCGCCGGTGTGGTCGCCGCCGTAGTAGCCGTTGTTGTAGACCTCATCGCCGATCTGCCAGAGCTTGAATGCGAAGGGGCGCGGGTGCTGAATGCGGAGAAAATTATAGCCATCGTCAGCAGCCAGCGGGGCCTGGCCGCGCATCGTTGCCCAGTATCCGGTCGTATGCCAATCCTGTCCAGTTGAATCCTTGCCGATGACGTGGGTATCGGAAGGATTGCCATTTGCGTAGGCTACCCAGGCCGCGGCTTCGGCCGGCTCGCCGCCGCCCGTTCCGTCACGGTTGGATCCATAATTCACTACGATGACGGCTTGGTTCAGGTTTTCGGCTAGGCGCGCGAAGTTAGCAAAGTTGCTCTCATCGGTGATGAAGCCGGCGTCGATGCCGCGATAAGCCGTAGTGCTCTTCGTAGACCAGTGGTATAGATCGCCCACGCCATGGTTGCCCGGATAACGCATCGCAGCGATGCCCGCGGCGCGAAGGTAAGGAATGAACTGCGGATTGAAGCTGTTTGCGTCAAACATCGCCGCCGGAAGTCCAAGAGAAGTGTCGGTGAGGACGTTGACGCTTCGTCCAAGATCGACCGTTACGTTTGCATGGTCTTGCCCGCGGGCCGAAAGATTGGCAACAAGGCAGAGCGTGCCGACCAGAAACACCCAAGCCTCTGCGCCGCTCTTCCGCACGCTGAGCGCGATTCTTCTTCGATTGCAAAACATGGTGATTGCCTCGCGGTCCTGAAACTGGAATCCGCCTTGAAAACGTATTCAATTGGCAAGCATACCAAAAGATGACCCGCAAGGCGCAACAGAATTTATGACGATCTGCACCTGGCGCGAGCCGAGCCCACCGATGCGCCAGCCCTATTGCGATTCGTCGATAACCTCGATACCAGAGACGGTGGCGTTGTTCGTAATCGGTTCAAAGGTGAGGTTGAGTTTGCCCTGCGCCGTCGGCTGCAAATGGTAGAAAGTTTTGGTCAACGCATGAAGACTGCCGGCTTCTTTGTAAATATCGAAGTTATCGAGCAGCGTGTTGCCGTTACACAGAACGCGGAACGAGCGGCTGCCCACGCCTCCGTTCCCCGACGCGCCCGGTCCGAAGTAAAACTCGGCAAAGTGCAAAATCAATGTGTATCGATCGCGTGTGTCGACGGGAATGGCATAGGTGAAATGCCCATAGCGCTCGGCAGCAAAGATGTCCGGGTCGGGCGTTCCCGACACCTGTGTGCGTTTGGTTGAAGTGTAGCCGCTCATGTAATAGTCGTCAGGATGCCAGAACTGGCCGTTGTGGTCGGTGAAGGATTCCGGCTGCATCACCAGACGAATTGGGAGCTGCTGATGGGGCGTTCCAGGGAGAATTTCCAGCGCGCTCAGCGAAGCCATGCCGCGCTCGCTGTCGAAGCCCAGGTGCAGGAGGCCGTCGCTGCCGGGGCTGACGTCGCGAAAGATACGCTCGTCGGCGATGTTGGCGCCCATGGCGTCGGAATAAACGTCAAAGCCCGACAAGACCCTCTGATAATTGATGCTCACTGTAAAGGTGAGAGCGCCGTTGGAGGGCGGCTCACCGGTGACGAAGTATAAGTGCAGCTCGTAGACGCCGGGGCGCAATGGTATGGCGTAGGAGAAGTCGCCGTTGCGCCAATGGTCGAAGAGCATCGGATCGCTGGTTCGCGCGATGAAATCCTGAGGACGATCCCAGTGGCCGCCGAAGTTGGCATATTCATCGGGCTGCCAGACGTATCCGGCGCTGTCGGTCTGGGGTTTTCCGCTGTATCCGGCCAGGATGCGAAGGGGCACCTCCGCAAAAGAAACGGAGCTTGACGGGCTGGCCGCGGCGGGGCCAGTAACGACAGCAGCGGCGGGGCTGTGCTCTGCCTTGTGCGCATGGGAAAGCGCGTAAATGCCCGCTATGGCGAGCGCGAGTGCGGCCGCTGCGGCTGCATAAGGCCACCAGGGGACCTTGGGAACCGATCGAGGAGCTTCGAGCCCCGAAGTTTTCGCGCCGGCAGAGCGGCGCGTAAACACTGGAATGTAAGTTCCGGAGGGAATCGACAGTTGAATGGGGTGGTCTTTGCCCTCGTTCTCGTAGAATTCTTTGAGCCGTTTGCGCAGCCGGTGCGCCTCCACGCGCACAATCGCGTCTTCCCCGGCGTTGAATGTCGATTTGGAGCGGCCGAAGACCTCCGTCGCGATGCTGTACTCGTGCAGCTCATCGCTCCCGCCGGAAAAGTACTTCTCGCCGATGTGCTTGAGAAGACGCGCGAGCCGCGTAGCGCCTGAGAGCGCCGCCGCGACAGCTTCCAACTCCCGGCGTTCTTCTTCTACCGAACAAGGGCGGTCGCTCTCCCGAACAATCTGACTGCTGCTCGACAAAGAGATTTGTCTCCCGTGAGAAACGATCATAGCCATCCCAGTACGCGATTGCAACACGGTGCCGCGGTGATCCGGCACTCGGCAGATATGTCCTGCATTTTCAGTCAGGTACGTACACTGTAACGGTTCGCCAAAGCGCGGGTACACGATCGTACATGATTAACGTTTACATTTTGTCGCCTTCCGCATAGTTTTTTCCCCGTCCTCGCAATCTTCTTTGCCGCCGCAACCCCCGCGCGGCCTGGGCACGGAATGGGCGAGGAGAGCGTGCAGGTAATCTGCGGGTTTCTGGAGCAAACCGAATCAGTAAAACGAGCTGGGAAGCCAGGCTTTCAGCGATGTGGAGGCGTACCTTGTCGAAGTTCACGAACAAAACACTTCTTGCGCGGTTCATGCAGACATTCAAAGAGCACTCTCCGGCGATCCTGGGGATTGCGGTGCTGGTGTTGCTGGCTTCCACCTGCCGTGCGCAGGCCACGGCGTCCATCTCCGGCACGGTGCACGATGTGACCGGCGCGGTGGTGCCCGGTGCCAACGTTGTGGCCATCAACGAGGCCAACAAGGCCCGCTGGACCACGACAAGCAACGGCTTGGGCTTTTTCAGCTTTAGCGCGCTGCAGCCGGCAACCTACACCTTGCGCGTGACCAGGAAGAATTTTGAAACCTGGTACGTCACCGGGATTGTGGTTCATCCCGGCGACGACCTGACGGTACCGAAGATCGCGCTGAAGGTGGGTGCAACGGACGTTACGGTCACGGTCACCGCCAATCTTGCGGGAGTCACTCTCAATTCTCCGGAACATAGCACGCTGATTACCTCCGGCGACATTGACCGGCTTTCCACGATCGGGCGCGACGTAGACGAACTGCTTGCCACGCAGCCCGGGTTCACTCTGAACGCCGGAACCGACATGCAGAACGAAGGCCCGGGCGGGCTTTATGGCTACCAGACCGTCGGCCCCGGCAGCGGCCAGCTCGGTTCCTGGGGCGCGGGCGGCGCTGCTCCGCAGCAAGGAATGGTGAGCCTGAAATCCGACGGCGCCAACCTGATCGATCCCGGCGACATGGGCGGGCAGATGTCCAACGTCAACATGGACCAGGTGCAGGAAGTGAAGATCTCGACTTCGAACTTCGGCGCCGATCAGTCCAACGGGC
Organism: uncultured Acidobacteriota bacterium; assembly: GCA_963745965.1. Classification (GTDB taxonomy): domain Bacteria; phylum Acidobacteriota; class Terriglobia; order Terriglobales; family Acidobacteriaceae; genus Telmatobacter. The sequence continues at coordinate 132,781 of CAVUZC010000006.1, read as the reverse complement.
CCATCGTGATCGACGCTGTCGGCAAAACGGGCAGCACACAGTACCACGGCGGTATCTACAGCTACTTCCGCAATCGCGCCCTGAACTCCAACGACTGGCTCAATAAGTACTACGGGAATGCGCGGCCAGGCTTCCGCTACGCTTATCCCGGTGGAACGTTGGGCGGTCCGGTGATGATTCCCCACACGAACTTCGCCACCAAAAAGAACCTGGTTTTCTGGGCGGGGATGGAAGTCTACCGGCAATTGATGCCCGAGAGTCTGTTGACCTCGTTCGTTCCCAGCTCAAGCATGATCGGCGGCAACCTGAGCTCGGCAAACATCGCGCAGGCGCTGAATGTTTCGGAAACCGATCTACTGGCGAACTGCAGCGCGGACTACAGTGTTTCAGCTACTTACAACCCCGCCGCCGGCTTCTGCTGGTCTCCGAACGGATCTACGGACGCCACGGGCAATACGGTCAGCAACGGCCAGCTCACCTACATCGATCCGGGCATTCCAGCGATTACCAGCCTGTGGCCGCAAGCCAATCGCACTCCCCAGCCGGTGATTACCGGCGGCGCTCTGCAATATGCGACCGACGCCGTCAACTACACCGATACGCCGTCTTCGACGCACAACGGCTTCCAATTCCACACCAGCGAAGATTACAGCATGACCGACACGCTGAAGCTGCACGTGGTCTACAACTGGGAGCGGGTCAACGACGAAGAACAGGAAAACAACATCTACTACAACCCGGGCAATACCGTCCCCTTTCCGACGCAGATGTATTCCTACGGTCATAACCAAAGCCTGAGCCTCAACCTCACCAAGGTCGTCGGCTCATCGCTCACCAATGAGCTGGTGGCTGCGGGAGTCTACTACTATCAGCCGGATCAGTTTGGCAACCCCGCCAAGGCGCAGTTAAGCGGCACCGCCTGGGAGGCGGCAGGCTATACCGCCGGCAATCCCGCACTCGGTCTGCCGAGTAATTCGCAAATCCCCAGGATCATCACCTACGACAACGGGATTCCGGGCTTTTCCTTCGGATTCATTCCTCAACCCCCGAGTTCGCAATTCCTCAGGAAGTTCAACTGGAGCCTGGCCGACAACCTGACCAAGGTATATCGCACGCACACCTTCAAAATCGGCTATTACATGGACCGGACGGGCAACAACAACATCAATCTCGGCAGCCAGGAAAACGGCACCGCGACGTTCATGCGCTGGGATACCTGCTACATCAACCAGCCCTACTCTCCGACGGCCACGGCGCCGGTCCAGACCAACCTTGGCAACGTCATCGGCAACTTCCTCAACGGTTGTCCCCTTGGCTTCTCGCAGGACACCAGCGACCCCATCGAAAACCTGCGCTTTGCCTCCATGGAAGGCTATGGCACCGATGAGTGGAAGGTCAGCTCAAAGCTCACTTTGACATTAGGAATGCGCTTCTCGCATCTGGACCCGTGGACAGACGCGCATGGCATTGGCCTGGCGGTTTGGAAACCCTTGGATTGGATGAACGGTGCGCCGCTCATGCAGCACACGGTTTATTCCGACACCGCGAGCAACGCCACCTGGCCCGGTATCAGTTGGCACAAGCGGGATCCCAGCATTCCTCTTGCCGGTGTTTCCACCCGGCCGGCCTTCTACTCGGCCCGCCTGGGCATGGCTTACGACCTCTTTGGCAATGGCAAAACGGTGCTCCGCGGCGGATGGGGAGCCTATCATTCGCACGATGCGGCCAGCTACGCCGCCGGGTTGGCGACAGCGATCGGGTTGCAGACCTACAGCAATCCCAGCACGGTCACCTGCACATTCGCCCAGATCTACACCCAAAAGAACAACGACGAGAACTGCGGAGCCTTTTCCACCAGTCCCAACAGCCTCACGCCGTTCAATGTCTCAGCGATGGACCCCACCGACGACCGCATGCCGGTGACCTACAACTACAACTTCACAATCGACCAGCAGGGACCGTGGAGTTCGACGTTCGAGATAGCCTACGTGGGCAACCAGAGCTCAAGCCTGGCGACGCTCGGCAATCTGCAGAACCAGAACGTGATTCCGCTGGGCGCGGAGTTCAACCCCGATCCGCTCACGGGAATCACTTGGGACCCCAACGCCATTCCCAATACCGCCGATTATCGGCCGTATCCGAACTATCAATCGATCACCGTTCCCAGCCACATCGACTGGGCCAACTACCACTCGTTGCAGGCCCAGTGGAACAAGCAGCGCGGCGCGCTGAACTACGGCGCCAACTATACCTTCTCCAAATCCTTGGCCGTGCGCGGCAATTGGGATACGGGCTCCATCGCAGACCCCGTCAATCCGCATCATGATTACGGCGTCACTTCCTATGATCGGCCTCAGGCCTTCAACGTGACGTACTCCTATCTGGAGGGCGTCAAGTTTCACGGCAACCGCCTTTTCGGACAGATCGTCAACGGCTGGGGTCTTTCCGGAGTCACTTCACTGCAGAGCGGACCCGATCTGGGGGTTTTGAACGGCAGCACGAACTTCGGCATGGGCGGCGGCGTGAACTACACTTCCGGCGGAACTACCGTAAGCGAGAGCATCGGTTCGGCCGAGTGGCTGGGCTCCGGCGACTATACGCTCCAGCCCGTCGTCACCTGCAACCTGCGCAGCAACCTCAAGAAAGATCAGTACGTGAACGGCAACTGCCTGGCCTTGCCGCCGATAGGCACACAGGGTTGGTGGAACCTGCCCAACACCTACGGGCCGAAGTACTTCAAATCGGACCTGACAGCCTCGAAGCACTTCGCGTTGAGCGAGCGGCAGAACATAGAGTTCCGCCTGGCGGCATTCAATTTCCTGAACCATCCGCTGACGTCGTTCAACAACAACAATCTCGGCAGCATGAGCCTGAGCGTAGGCGACTGCACGACGTGCAGTTACAACTCGCTGGAGCAGGCGATCCAGAACGCAACCATCACCAACGCCAGCACCTTCGGTTCCACGGGCTTCAAGGACGGCGTCAGGATTGTGGAAGCTGCGTTCAAGTACAACTTCTAGCCCTGGGCGGGAGCGAGCAGCTCCCGCGCATCGGCGCAGGAAGAGCAATCAGAGCGGCGGACGGCAAGCGCCGGGAGCCGAAAGGATGAACAAGGGAGAAGCGGCAGGCGCCGCAATGGGAGGCTTGAAATGCTGAGCAAGGGGCAGAACATGAACTGGACCACGCGAGCTACTCGTGGGGTAATGCGGTTGCTGGCGGTATTGATCGCGATGTTTGTGGCGTCTTTTACGGCAAGCGCCGGCGCGGCTACGCCGGCGGTTGTTGCGACGATTCTGAACACTGTGGCGTCCAGCGGGCTTCCGGCGAACACCGAGAACAGTGTCGCGCTCGACGCCTGCGGCGATATCTATGCGATTCAGGGAACCAACAATGGCGCACTGCCAGGCGGAGCAATCTACGAGATTCCTGCCGGGGGTGGGGCAGCCACGCAAGTCGTGGCTGGCACGGGGTCCAGCCAATCCTGGGATGGGGATTATTATTTGGCTACGGATCCCTCGAAGACGCACCTCTATGTGGCCAATGGCGTAGACACAGGCCCGTCGCAGCATTGGGTGGAGGCAATTCCTCTCGTGAATTGCGCTCTGCAAACGAGCCAAACTCTGTTCATTTCCGACTCTAACTATTCCTACTCTGGCGCTTCTGCTCTGACGGCCGATGCTTCCGGCAATGTCTTTTTTGCCTACGGAGGCAGCCAGATATTCAAGGAGAATTCGGCTTTTTCCTCAGAGACAACCATCTTGAGCACGACCGCGCTCAATAACGTTTGCCCCACGATCGGTTCGAATCAAAGTTGCTCGATCAATTCGATTGCAGTGGATTCCAATCAAAACATCTATTTCACCGCAATCAACGTTGCCAATTACAGCACGCTCGAAGTGAGTGGCCTTTTTGAGATTCCCTATGTCTCGGGGGCATACGCGGCTACGCCGACAGTGTTAAGCCTCGCCAATTCCAACACCAGCACGACCGGGTCTTATATCCAGCCCGTAGGCGTGACAACCGACGCGGGTGGAGACCTGTATGTAATGGATGGCGGCGCGCTCTATAGCAGTGGGACCGGGGTGCTCTATTTCGTTCCGAATCAGGCCAACGGAGCTACCAGCTCCGTGAGTGTGGCCGCCCAATATCCTGTGCTGCAAGGAATTGGGACTTCCGATGTATTAAGTCCCGGCGCTCCGGGCAACTATTACTGGATGAATTCAAACACTACGATCTCTGAGGTCACTCCGACGGCCTCGTTCGGATCGGTGAATGTTGGCAATACCTCTACCAGCAGTTTCAACCTGACATTCAATAGCGATGTCGCGCCGGCATCCATCGCCGTTGTACCGAGCGGAGTCTACACCAATACTGGAAGCGGGTCATGCAGTGCCACGACGAACACGGTCGGCTCCAATTGCACTGTCGACATAACCTTTGCACCAAGCAAGCCGGGAAGCCAGAACGGCAGTATTCTTCTGCTGGATGGCAACGGCAACCAACTGGCTACGGTCGATCTCTCGGGCATAGGCATCGGCGCGGGCCTCACGGTCGATCCGGGCGCGGTTTCAGCTCTCGGCAGCGGCTATTCAGCGCCGAAATCCATTGCCATGGACTCCGCCGGCGACCTCTTTATCGCCGACTCAGGCGCCAACAGCGTGTGGACGATTCCCGCCGGCAGCACAACACCGGCCGCGATCGGCAGCGGTTTCAATGCGCCGCAGGGCGTAGCCGTGGATAGCACAGGCAACGTATACGTTGCCGACACCGGCAATGATCAGATCGTCGAGATTCCGGTGGTCAACGGCGCGCTCAGCACGTCAGCGCAAACCACGCTCATCGCAAACACGGCAACCTTGGCCGGAGAGAGCCTCAGCTCTCCGGAAGGTATCGCAATCGATGGGCAAGGAAGCTTGTACATTGCCGACTCCGGCAACAAGCGCGTGTTGTATCTTCCTTACCCCGGAAGCGGGAATCTTGCCATGGCCCAGGTGCTCGGCTCGAACCTTACCCTACCCTCGGCCGTTGCGGTGGACACGACCGGTAATGTGTACGTGGCCGATGCGGGGAGTGGGAGTGTCTACGAGCTGAGCGTGCCCCTGTCGTCCGGCTTGCAGGTAACTGTTGCCAGCGGTTACAGCAGTCCATCGTCTCTCGCCGCCGATCCTTCGGGCGCGCTCTTTGTGGTGGACCAAGGCAACCGGAAGGTCTGGCGCATTCCTAATGTCTCTGGGACTTTTGCAACGGGGAGCGCAATCAACGTGACGGGTCAGCTCAACGCATCGGGCACTCAAATCGTCGCCGATCCCTACGGCGTGACCCTGGACCCGAGTGGAAATCTCTATGTTACCGATAGCATGAACGGTGCGGCGTACGAAGTGGCGCGTACCAGCTCCACGCAGTCGGCAGGAGTCGTTTCTCCGAACTCGTCCGGCAACCCACTCACCTATTTTCTGGAGAGTGAGGGCAGTGCCGCGCTCACTCTGGGCAATCCCTATGAAGCGGCTACCGGCGATACGACGCAGTTCACGGCGTTGAACGGAGAGAACAACGCCTGCACGAACAGCGAAAACATGGCAACAGGCTCCAGTTGCGACGTTCAAGCCGAGTTCGCGCCCACGGCATATGGCGACTACACGTTGACGTTCGATCTGAGCAGCAACGCCACGAATGCCACCAACCAGGCAATCTCGTTCACGGGCACAGCAGGGCAGACTGCGACAACCACCACCGCGTTGACGCAGACGTCGCCCAGCGGACCTCCTTCGTACGATCAGGCAGTGACGTTTACGGTGTCCGTATCCAGCGCAACCGGAACTCCGGCAGGCGCAGTGAACCTGTTAGTCGACGGGATTACGGAGCAGACAGCTACTCTGACGAGCCAGGGCACCGTGTCGTTTACTCTCGCTGCAGGAACTTTAACCGGAGGCAGCCACACGGTGGAAGCCGAGTACGCGGGCGGAGCTTCCGGCATCACCACCTACTCGGGCAGCACCTCCTCCGCCCTCACCGTCAACGTGACTGCCGTCCCCACTTCCACAACCCTGAGCTATGCCACGGCGTATATCGCACCTGCCAGCCAGCCCGCCGGAACCTCGCTCGTCTTCACGGCCACGGTGAGCTCAGCTTTTGCCGGCGTTCCCACCGGGCAGGTGACCTTCAAGATCACCGACGCCAACGGAACCATCGCCACTGGAACCGGCGCCCTCCTGCCCGCAAGCGGCGGGACGTTCCAGGCTACTTACACGTATGCCAACACGCAATCGCCAGCGAATAGCGCTCCTTACGATGTGGAGTCGGTGACGGCAACCTATAGCGGCGACCAGAACTTCGAGGGTTCCAGTTCATCGAGCTCATCGTTCGACGTTTCGCCCGCCGGCGGGAGCGAGGTAACGACTGCCAGCGGCGCCACCATCACCAGCAGCGCCAACAGCAATGGAACCGTCACTTTCACTGCGACGAGCTACGGCGGTTGGAGCGGGGAGGTTGGCTTCACTTGCGATCCCACATCGCTGCCGTCCAACGCGCGGTGCGTATTCTCTCCCGGCATCGTCGAAGTTTTGGCCAGCACCTCCTCCTCGACCGCCTCCATTCCGCCGATCGTGATGAGCGTGACCGTGAATCAGCCTCCACAAACGCCGACGGCAAGCAAGCTGCTCTGGTGGCTGGCCGCGCCCACCGGCTTACTGCTTCTTTTTGCCCGGCGCCGCGTGACGCGCCGGGGCTGGCCCGCAGTGGCCATGATCCTGGGCCTGGTGTTGCTGGGCAGTTCCGCCATCGGGTTGACCGCCTGCACCAGCGGAGAGGCGGCCTACGTCACTCCCGCAGGCACAACTACGGTGACGGTAGTGACATCGTCGACCCCGTTCCAGGCAGGCAGCACGACAAAAATGCAATCGTGCCCGGCTAACAGCCCGGCCAACGCGCCGTGCGCGCAGCAGACCTTCCAGGTCACGCTGACCGTGCAGTGAGTCGTCTGGCATCGCTCCCCGGCCAGGACAGCCTCAGTTGTCCTGGCCGCCCGAACGCCAAAAATGGAGAGAGGCTCTCCCCTTCGTGGCGTAGGTGTCTCGAAACAATCAATGAGCCTGTTCAGACGAAGGAGCGCCATGAAGCACATTTCCATATTTCTCGCCGGAATTCTATTCACTTTTTTGCAAGTGAGCGGCTGTAGCGGCGGAGGCACTGGGAACGGCAATGGCAACGGGAACGGCCCCGTGACGCCCATCGTCACAGTCAATCCAGCTTCCGCCACGGCCACGACGACGGAGAATCTGGCCGTTACGATTGTCGTCTCCGGTGCAAGCGGCACGCCGACCGGCTCGGTGGTTCTTTCCAGCGGCAGCTACACTTCATCGTCGGCCACGCTCAACTCCGGTTCGGCCGCCATCACCATTCCCGCAGGCTCGCTCGCGATAGGCTCCGACTTATTGACCGCTAAGTACACTCCGGATGCCGGAGGGTCCGCGGATTACAAAAGCTCTACCGGGTATGCAACGGTCTCGATCGCCACACAGGCTGCTGCCACGCCCACGGTCACGGTTACGCCCGACGCGGCCACTCTTCCCGCTGCGCAGAGTCTGGATGTTACGGTAAAGGTCGCCGGAAGCGGCGCCACGCCGACCGGTTCCGTCGTTCTTTCGAGCGGCGGCTACACTTCGTCTTCGGCCACGCTCAGCTCCGGCATGGCCACGTTTTATGTTCTTCCTGGCTCGCTCGTGGCGGGCACCGACACGCTCACCGTTACCTACTCGCCCGACGCGGCAAGTGTGGCAACCTACGGGAGCGCTACGGGAACGGCCTCGGTGAATGTGACTTCGCCGGGGAGCACCAACGTCACCGTCAGCATCAATACGCTCGCCAATCGCCATGCAATCAGTCCATTCGTGTACGGCAACAACGACCAAACCATCTCCGACATTCAGGACGCCGGTTACACGTTTTCGCGATGGGGAGGCAACGATGCATCCAACTACAACTGGATCCTGCAGACCCGCAACGCCGCCGCGGACTGGTACTTTGAGGATTACCCGGGAGCAGGAAACCAGGTCCAGCTCATCACACAAACCCAAAATGTGGGCAGTCATGCCCTGACCACCATGGCCATGATGGATTGGGTGGCCCAACCCTCCGGCTGGAGTTTCTCGGTGGCCAAATTCGGCTCGCAGTGCGCGACCGATCCCGGTAACTCTGACGCTGGCGATGGCCTGAAGACGGACTGCCAGACTCCTGTGACCACGGCAGCCCAGACGGGCGCTTACTTTCCGCTCGTCGATACTGCCAGCGACTGCCCGACAGGAACTGCGGATGGCTCGACCTGCGTCGACCGTCAAACCTGGGCACAGGCGCTTGCCGGCGCCTTCAACGGAAGCAGCGCCACCTGCCCCGTTCCGTACTCTTCAATCACTTCCTGCCACTTTTACGACATGGATAACGAGCCGGACATCTGGAACGGCACGCATCGCGACGTTCACCCTGCTGCGGCCGGTTATGACGAGCTTGCCAACGATTTTGAGTCCGAAGGTACTCTCCTCAAGGCCTGGGACCCAGCGGCGGTGCGCTTTGGTCCGGTTTTCTGCTGCTGGTGGTTCTACTGGAACGGCGCCAACGGTTCCGATAAGGGCAATCACGGCGGCGTGGACTTCCTGCCCTGGTGGTTGAATCAGGTCTACTGGATGGACAAGATCAACGGCGCGCGCACTCTCGATGTCTACGACATCCATGCGTACGCCGACTGCGGTCCTACCACCAACTCTACCGACGCCCAACTGCGGGCAGCCACCGTTGCTTGCGCCGGGTTCTACTGGGATCCGGCCACGGTCAACCAGGATACGAACAATACATATACCGCGAATGAGGAGCCGAACCCCGGTATTCCTTTCGTCATTCCCCGCATGAAGGCCCTGGTGAACGAAATTTATCCCGGCACGCCCTTGTCTTTTACAGAATGGGGCGCTGGTCTGGCCCCGAATTCTTCCTGGGACTTTTCGACCGCGATCGCCGATGCCGACACCCTGGGCGTCTTCGGACGCGAAGGCCTCAGCTTTGCCTCGCGCTGGGGCGGGCCTACGCCCGGCACAGCCGAATATCGGGCATGGAAGATGTTCACCAACTACGACGGCGCGCACGGCATGTTCGGATCGACTTCGGTCTCCGATAGCGCCAACGTCAGCGCCGATCTTTTCACCAGCTACGCGGCGCTCAATGCGAGCGGCAGCGCGCTGTACATCATGGTCATCAACAAAGACCCGAATAACACCGCACAGACGACCTTCAACCTGAACGGCTTTAGCGCGAGCACTTACACCGCCTACACACTCTCTTCTACTGCTTCCGGTTCGATTGCGGCATCGAGTTCACAATCCTGGAGCGCCACGCAAAGCTTTGCGCCTTACAGCATCACGCTTCTGGTCGTGAGCGGAAGCGAAACCTCCAGGCCTGCTTCCGAGTGGTATCTGAATCCCGACGACCTGATGGTTCCCGCGTCAGGCGTTGCGGTATTGAGCCCTGCGATCACGAGTGGCACAGCCAACGTAACGCTCTCCTCGGCAGCATTCGACGCCTACGAAGGCGCTCCAGCCTGCACCGGCACTCTGGCGCCTACAAATGCAACCATCACGTCCACGCAACCCGCAACGATTACGGTCAGCGCCGGCAGCACTTCCGGTTTCTGCCACTACACCGTAACGGGCAGCGACAGCGCGGCCACCCAAACCAAGGGCGGATGGATCGTTGTTGGCAACCCGCCAGCAACGCTTACCCAATCGGGCAACAACCAATCGGGAGCCGCGGGATCGACTCTTACGCTAAGCGTTACGCTGAACCCTGGCAGTTCCGGAGGCTCGGCTACGGGAGCGGGGATCCTGTTCACGACATCGGCCGGAACGCTTTCCAGCGGCAGCACAAGCGGAACCAGCGTGATTGCCACCAGCAATTCTTCAGGTGTCGCTTCGGTCACACTGACACTGCCTTCGACCCCGGGAAGTGTGACCGTCACGGCGCAGGATCAGTTTGCGCTTGGCGGAGCCTCAGTGACTTTTACGGAAACAGCGAACTAGCAGGGGCAGTTACCCGGCGCAACCTTTGACGGCGGCAGTGTGGAGAAACGGCGTTGCACTTCGGTATAGGCGGGTTCAAAGATGGCGGGCTCGGTCTTAGCTTGAAGCCCATTTTCGCCGGTTTCGCAGGGCTCGTTTGCGCCTTGTATCAGGTGAGCGGGTGCGACGGAAGCAAGAGCGCGTCCTCAGCGCCGGTTGCACCCTCGATCGTCTCGCCTGTTGCGAACGCGATCGCACACGGAACCACGTTAAGCTCTGTCCGGCCCAAGGCGGGCGCAAAAGCCGATACCTCGGCCCGCGAACCTGGGACCGCGTATTCCTGGACGAACGTGAAGATTATTGGCGGCGGCTATATCACCGGCGTGTATTTCCACCCATCGCAGCCCAATCTGATGTATGCACGCACGGACATCGGCGAGGCGTACCGCTGGGGCCCAGGCGACACGCAATGGGTTCCTCTTCTCGATTTCACTGCCAAGGCGAATTGGTGGCAAAGCGGCGTGGAGGCGATCGGGCTGGATTCCACAAATCCTAAAAAGCTCTACCTTGCCGTTGGAGAGTACACCAACGACTGGGACGGAAATGGTGCAATGCTGCTTTCCAACGATCGCGGCAACACGTTTACGGCGGTTCCACTTCCATTCAAGAACGGCTCCAACGAACAGGGCCGCAACACGGGCGACCGGATCGCCGTGGATTCCAATTTGCCCAGCACCGTTTACTTCGGCACGCGCGTCGCCGGCTTGCAGATTTCCACCGACTCCGGCGCTTCATGGACCAGAGAGACCGGTCTGCGGGCGGCCACAACCTCCAATGGAAACGGCGTGATCGCGGTGCTTCCGGTAGCGTCGAGCGGCGCGCCCGGCTCTGCCTCGCCCGTTGTCTATGCCATCGCCGGAGGAACCGGTAGCGGAACCGATCCGCAGGCCATTTATGTGACGGTCGATGGTGGGACGCCAGCCAGCACCTGGATGCCAGTGGCTGGACAACCGTCGTTTGCCTCATCGGCCACGCTGGCGCCGCTTCAGGCCAAGCTCGGTCCTAATGGGGCCATCTATATTCTGTATGGCGATCGGCCCGGACCCAGCGCGATGAACACCAATCAACTCTGGAAGTTTGCTCCAGATTCGAGTTGGACCTCGGGAACCTGGACACAGATAGCGCTCCCCAATCGAAACCTCAGCATCAACAGCTCGAACGGCTATGGCGGGATCGCCGTGGATCCGCACCATGCCGGGCATCTGCTCCTCAGCACTCTCGACCAATACTGGCCGACAGGAGATGTAGTGTATTTCTCCACGGACGATGGCGCAACGTGGCGCGATGTTTCGTCCGCCAAGAGGGGCAACGATTCAGCCTCGCCCAACCTTGCCGTACACGACTCTTCGCGCTCGCCCTATGTGGCGTTTGGTGGCCCCACAGACAGAGTCTCCACCGGCAACTGGCCGACCGCTTTGGCGATCGATCCCTTCAATCCCGCTCATGCCATCTACGGAACCGGCCAGACGATCTGGACCACGAGCGATTTGACGAATGCCGAACCCAGTGCGAGCTCGAGGGGCGTTGTGCATTGGACGGTCGGCGCGGACGGAATCGAAGAAACCGCAGTTCTGGGACTTTGGGCCCCTCCATCGGGAAACACACTCCTGCTCAGCTCGCTTGGCGATCTCTACGGATTTGCGCATCAGGATCTGACCGTTTCTCCGCCGCAGATGTTCGGCAATCCTGCGGCGGCGCTCACCTCCATGGATTTCGAGCAGAACACGCCCACCACCGTGGTGCGCGTGACAGACAGAAGCCAGGGAGCCAACCCGATCGGCGTGATTTCCACCGACGCGGGACTTACATGGACCGCGTTTCCTTCCGTGCCACCTGGAAGCAAAGGCGGAGGTACCATCGCCATTGCTCCAGATGGTTCATCGATGGCGTGGGCTACAGAGGACACAGTGTCGGTCTGGTACTCCACTGATCTAGGAAAAACATGGGCCGCTTCGATGGGGCTGGCTGCACACGCGCAGGTGGTGAGCGATCGCGTCGCCCCCGGCATCTACTATGGATTCGCGAACGGCACACTTGCCATGAGCACCGACGGCGGCGCGACGTTCACAACCGTTCAATCCGGTTTGCCCGCGAACGGCATCCTTACTGTCGTGCCGGACGAGCAAGGAGATGTGTGGCTCGCCGGCCAGGACAGCGGCCTCTACTCCAATACCGGTACGGCTGCAGCACCGGCGTTGACGGCAGTCGCCGGTATTGAGGATGCTTATCACTTAGGTTTCGGAAAACCTGTGGCGGGCTCGACCATGCCGGCGCTCTTCCTTGACGGACAGATTGCCGGTGTGTGGGGTCTGTACCGGTCGACTGACGGCGGTTCCATGTGGATCCAGATCAACGACTCCGCCCATCAATGGGGCGGGTTCACGGCGGTCTGCGGAGACATGCGCACCTTTGGGACGGTGTATCTGGGGACCGGGAGTGGCAGGGGAATTATTTGGGGGAAAAGTGCGAATTAGTGGATCGTATTGCTCTTTTCGAGATCGCACCGCAATCGCTTTCGTGCGGCGGTTTTCAGCAACTTTACTTTGTGCCTTTGCCGCTGTTTCCGCCCTGCCCTTGGGCGCGCAGCCGCAATCCCTTTCCCCACGCCGCATTGTCGTGAACATCGACAATACAACCGGCCCCGTCGACCGTTTCTTCGATCTGTCGGTAGGCTCCGATTATCCGGGCACGCTGATCCGCGACGACAGCCAGGCACAACTCAAGCTGGCCGTCGACGAACTTGGGTTTCGATACATACGGTTTCATGCCATCTTTCACGACGTCCTTGGAACCGTGCGCGTCGAGAATGGAAAGACCGTTTACAACTGGGCTGGAATCGACCGGCTCTACGACGATTTGCTGGCACGCCACATCCGCCCGTTCGTCGAGCTGGGCTTTACGCCCAAAGCGCTTGCCACTTCGCAAAACAGCATTTTCTATTGGAACGGCAACACCTCGCATCCAAAACTCGGTGGCTGGCAGGATCTGGTTGCAGCTTACATCCGCCACGTTGAAGAACGTTACGGCAAGGACGAGGTACGCACGTGGTATTTCGAAGTCTGGAATGAGCCCAATCTTTCTGGCTTCTGGGAGGGCGCGGACCAGAAAGCATATTTCGAGCTCTACGATGCGACTGCCAGGACGATCAAGTCCGTCGATCCCGCGCTGCGCGTGGGCGGACCATCGACTGCGGGGGCTGCATGGGTTCCGGAGTTTCTTGCGCACGTAAAGCAAAGCGGCGCGCCGGTGGATTTTGTGACCACGCATACCTATGGAGTCGATGGCGGCTTTCTCGACGAGAACGGGCAAAACGACGTGAAGCTCTCCGCTTCGCCGGATGCCATCGTCGGCGATGTACGCCGCGTACGCCACGAGATCGCAGCGTCACCTTTTCCGAACCTTCCTTTGTACTTTACTGAATGGAGCACGAGCTACACTCCACGCGACCCCGTGCATGACTCGTACATCAGTGCGCCTTACATACTTAGTAAGTTGAAGGCGTGCCAGGGATTGCTGCAGGGTATGAGTTACTGGACTTATACCGACTTATTTGAAGAGCCCGGCCCGCCCACCGCCCCATTTCAAGGCGGATTCGGGCTCTTGAATCCGCAAGGCATTCGCAAGCCGGCATATTTCGCCTATAAGTATCTTCATGCGCTTCAGGGAAACTCCATCGTCTCCGACGACCCGCAGGCAATGCTCGCGACCACGGATGGAAACCTTGCCGCTGTAATTTGGGATTTCGAGCAGCCGGATCAGAAGCTGAGTGATCGGCCTTTCTACACCAAGGTGCTTCCATCGCATCCGGCGGCGCCGGTCGAGCTCGATGTAACGCATCTTGTGCCGGGCGCGGCTTACCGCCTTGAAGTCCATCGCACAGGGTTTCATGCGAATGACGCGTATTCGGCGTATCTTGAATTGGGTTCACCCAAAGATCTCACTCCAGCCGAGGTCGCGCACCTGAATGAACTGACCCGCGATCTGCCGGAAGAGAATCGCATCGTGCAAGCCGGCAAAGACGGCGCAATACAAATTGAAGTGTCCATGCACAGCAACGACGTTGTGCTGATCACCTTGCAGCGCATCGGAAGCGATAGCGCCAATAGCAAGAACTGAGCATCCAAATCCGCCCTGCCTGCCGGGCCTTTCGTCGACGCTGGTTTTAGCGCGCGTCAGGTGCGCCGGAAAGTGTGCCATACCGCGTGCGCCCAAATGCGCCAAATAAGCACTTAGCGGTACCAGTAATGAGTGCTTTCGTGCGCGCTTATATGTTAGGGGTAAACACTTGATTCTAAATTGGCTGCCCCCCAGGGATTCGAACCCCGATATGCTGATCCAGAGTCAGCTGTCCTGCCGTTGAACGAGGGGGCAACACGCGCGTTGAGGTGCTTTCCAGCGTGAGCAGCGGAACGTCCTTCCAACCTTGCGCAATGCCAGCTTCTTCATCTTAAGGGGCGTTTGCGGCGCGGTCAACGTCAGAGAATCCGCCATGGGGCCCGCGATGCGTTGAGGGACGGATTCTCGGGCTGCGGCGGTAACCAGCTCCGGATTGGGAAAATTGGCCGCGCGGCAAAGCACCGCGCGGCCAGTCCATGACGCCGGAAGAGCCGCCCCTTCCCAGAGAATCACTTACTCCGGCAGGTTTACCTGGCCGTTGATTTCGAAGCTTCCGCTGGTGGATGCGGCTCCGGTTCCGGGTTGGCCGCCGCCAATCGAGACCGTGTACTTGCCTTGCGCCACGATGATGTCGCCGCCGTCGGTAACCATGCTCAGGTCGCGCGGCTTCAACTGAAATTCCACCTGCTGGCTCGCGCCCGCATCGAGATGCACGCGCGCAAATCCACGCAGAGCGCGCAGCGGTGCGCCAGGCACATCGGGAAAGCTCAGATAGAGTTGCACCACTTCGTCTCCGGCAACTTTCCCGGTGTTGGTTACGGTGACCGATGCGTGCAGCGAGTGACCGGCGCCAATCGGTTTTTCCGGCAGGCTAAGGTTGCTGTAGCTGAAGGTCGTGTAGCTCAGGCCGTATCCGAACGGGTAAAGCGGCTTGCCCTTGAAGTAGCGATAGGTCCGCCCCTGCATGGAGTAATCCTCGAAGTTCGGAAGTTGGTCGAGGCTCTTGTAGAAGGTGACGGGCAGCCGGCCGGCAGGGTTGTTCTTGCCGCTCAGCGTTTCAGCAATCGCCGCGCCGCCTTCTTCGCCCGAGTACCACGCATCAAGCACAGCGTTGGCGTGCTGATTGATCCAATTGACGGCCAGAGCACTGCCGTTCATGAGCACAACCACGGTAGGCTTGCCCGTTGCTTGAACGGCTTCCACCAGGCTTTCTTCCGGTGCGGGCAGATCGATACTGGTGCGATCGCCGCCCAGAAATCCCGGCTCACTCACGGGCCGCTCTTCGCCTTCCAGATCGCTCGTGATGCCTACCACCGCAATGACAAGGTCGGCATTCTTTGCCGCGGCAATCGCCTCGGGCGAAGGCGCGTCAGTGGCTTTCGCCCAGATAAGTTGCGCGCGGGGTTCGCCGTCGGAGTTCGCATAGATCACATCGAGCGATGCCTTCTGTCCCTTCTCCAAATGTACGCGCCCGGTTTTTGCCTGGATCCCTTCCCATCCGAGCAGCATGGCCACGAGCTTGTCGTTCACCATCACTCTTTGGAATCCCACGCCGCGCAATCCGATCAGGTAGTCTCCGGTCTCCGGGGCCGTGATGAATCCCGTCCAATGCACGCCGATTGGCTTTTTCCCCGCAACTTCCGCGGGTAATTTAGCGGGATCGAGATCGATGTTCGGTTCGATCCGCGTGGCGAGGGCAGGCGGTCTGGCTTCTCTGAACCGCAGTCTATCGAATTCACTGTACTCCGCTTTGAGGCCAGGTTTTCCATCGGGCGTGGTGAGTACGCTGTCGGGGACAGGGCCACCTTCGTTACCCAGGAATTGCGTTCCGGGCACGTAGGTGATTTTGGCGTTCGGGAACTCCGCCTTCAGCCCGTCGAGCACGGAAACAGAATGCGTTGGCCTGCCGTTATAGTTGCCGAGCAGCACGCGCGTTTGTTCGGCCAGCGGCCCCACAACCGCAATCCTCTTGATTCCTGGTTTGAGAGGAAGGGTTCCGTCGTTTTTGAGCAGCACCATGGACTCGTTCGCCAGCTTAAGGGCGAGCGCGCGATGCTCGGGGCTGTCGAGCTCCTTCTCGTCGATTTTCGAGTACGGGTCCATTTCCGGTGGGTCGAACATGCCGAGCTTCATGCGCGCCGTGAACAGGCGTATCAGCGCAGTGTCGATTGCGCTCTCCGGCAGATAGCCTTGCTGCACAGCTTCGATGTAGGCCTTGTAATGGGAATCGTCCTTCGACGTGGGGCCAGCGCCGAAACATTCGTTATCCATGCCGCGGATGACGGAAATGGCCGAAGCCTGCGCCTGCGTCGGGCGATAGTGATGTCCGCTGAACACATCCTCAATCGCGCCGCAGTCGGAGACGACGTACCCTCCGAAATTCCACTTCTGGCGCAGTTGATCTTCGAGAAGGAATGAATTGGCGCACGCGGGCTCGCCTTTGATGGCGTTGTAGGCGCACATCACCGAACCGGCCTTGCCGTCAACGACGGCGGCGCGGAATGCGGGCTCATACGTGTCGAGCTGGTCGTGCCGGCTCACGTCCACATCGGCAAAGTGGCGGGTCGGCTCCGGTCCGCTGTGCACGTCATAATGCTTTGGCGTTGCGATGGTGAGGTAATAGTGCGGGTCGTCGCCTTGCATTCCGGTGACAAAGGCCACGCCCATGCGCCCGGTGAGAAACGGATCCTCACCGTAGGTCTCCTGTCCGCGTCCCCAGCGCGGGTCGCGAAAGATGTTCAGATTCGGAGCCCAGAAGTCGAGACCGCCCATGATCCCGTCGTGCTTGGCCTTCACATCCTGAATGTGCTTGATGCGCCCCTCGATCCCGATATCGGTCGCCATGGCATGAATTCCCGGGACGTCGAATGTGGCTGCGAGGCCGATGGGCTCAGGAAACTCCGTCACGCCCTGGTCGATAACGCCATGCAGCGCCTCGCTCCACCAGTTGTACGCCGGAACGTTGAGCCGTGGAATGGCCTGCGCATCGTTCACCAGTTGCGACGCTTTTTCCGTGAGCGTCATGCGGTGCACCAGATCAGCCGCTCGCTCTTCCGGCGAAAGCTTGGGATTCATGTAAGGCAGTTGCGAAGCATCCTGCGCGACGGCGGCGCAGGTGATCGTGAAGAGGAATGCGGCCAGCGCCGCCAAAGAGAATCTTCCGATAAGTTTCATTTCTATCCTCGACATCTTAAGTTTTGTCGTGCATCGATTTCAGCCGAATCGGATTACGTGCCTTACAAAGTGTATCTCGGCAGTTTCGCGGCCCTCCCGTCCCTTGAACAGAGGCATGACGAATTGCCGCAATCTTGGGATGGGCCAGGCATTCGCGTCTCCGCGAAAGGCTCTGCCGTTCTGCGAGCGGCTGCGAAACCGCATTCAGGATTCGCCTTGACACCAGAGAACGCCAATCAACTACTGTACTCTATCAGAATACGTTTACTTGCCCGTAGGCATTGAATAAAAATCAATAGGAGCACAGCGCCGACCGGCACTTGCTCGCGCTAACCCACAAAAAGCCAAAAGCGCAAAGGAGACAGGAAGAACCATGAATCCAGAAACTGAAACCGGCATTCGCCTCAATCGCCGTCAGGCGCTCCTTCTTTCGGCAGCAGCCGGCGCGGGACTCGCGTTCGCGAAAGACTCGCAGGCCTCCGACAGCACCAAGACCGGCGCTCACCTCGATCCGGGATTCTGCTCCACGCCCCGTTCCGCCGTTGCCGGCACGCAGTACGGCAAGGTACGCGGATTTGTCTCCGGCGGCGTCTTCACGTTTAAGGGCATCCCTTACGGCCAGGACACGGGCGGTGAGAACCGCTGGCTTCCCGCCAAGGCTCCCACTCCGTGGAAGGACGAGTATCCCGCGCTGATCTACGGCGCAAACTGCCCGCAGAATCTGCATCCATGGACGGCGATCGAACAGACATTCTTGCAGGATTGGGACGACGGCTACCAGAACGAAGACATGCTCAAGCTCAACGTGTGGACGCCGTCGCTCAGCGGCAAGCGCCCCGTCCTGGTCTACTTCCATGGCGGCGGCTACAGTTTTGGCTCTTCTTACGAACTACCCGCGCAGGAAGGCGCGCAGATGGCGCGCTATCACGACGTGGTTTCTGTGACGGTCAACCATCGGCTCAATATCCTTGGCTTTCTCGATGTCTCCGAGATCGGCGGTTCTGCTTACGAAGATTCCGTTAACGTGGGAATGACCGACCTCGTCGCCTCGCTCAAGTGGGTGCAGGAAAACATTGCCAACTTCGGCGGCGATCCCGATCGCGTGATGATCTACGGCCAGTCCGGCGGCGGCTCGAAGGTGACCACGCTAATGGGCATGAAGTCGGCTGCCGGACTCTTTCATCGCGCCTCTGTGCAGTCAGGCGGGGGCGGCAATATTCCCACCAAAGAGCAGCAGCGGGAAGTTGGCCGACAGTTGATGAAGGAACTCGGGCTCGCGCCGAACGATCTGGCTTCGCTGCAAAAGATGGATTGGCCGAAGCTGATGGCTGCCGGAAATGCGGCCATCGCGAAGATCAATCCTCCGATGCATGGCCCGTTTGGCCCGTTTGCTCCCGGGCCGCCGCGCGTGGGCTGGGCGCCGACCCTCGACGGCAGAATTATCGATGTTCGATCCTTCTTCGATGTTGCGCCGGAAATTTCGAAGAACATACCCATGCTGCTCGGTTCGGTGAGCGAAGAAGGCAACCAGATGCACAACCGCCCCACCGAAGAGGAGTGGCGCGCCAATCTCTTGAAGGCTTACGGCGAAGACCAAAGCAGACGCGCTTGTCGCCACACTGAAGAAGGCGCATCCGGAAAAGAGCATTCGCACGTTGTCCTATATGTGCAGTGGAACCTTCATGTTGAATACCCTCACCATGCGCAACAACATCGTGAAAATGGCGCGGCTAAAGCATGAGCAGAAAGCCGCGCCGGCCTACGCCTACTACTTCACGTGGCAATCGCCGATGCTGGAAGACGCCGGCGCATGGCACACGGCCGAACTGCAATTCTGCTTCGACAACACCAAGCGCTGCGAGCAGGGAACCGGCAACACGCCGGAGGCGCAGGCGCTGGCGAAGAAGATGGCCGACGCGTGGGCCAACTTCGCCGGGAGCGGAAATCCAAGCCTGCCGAGCCTCGCCTGGACGCCGACTGACCCGGAGAGTAACAAGACGATGATTTTTGACAATCATTGCCGCATGGAGAACGATCCCGAAAGCGAGTCGCGCAAGATCCTGCTCAGTTGATGCCGGCGTGTGGCCGGCTCGGGATTCCCTGCGCCGGCTACGGCCCGAAAACTCCCTTCCGGGCGGCGAAAATCGCATCCCAACCCCTGTGCGCCGCCGTACGCTCCAGCTTCTTTGCTCCTGCTGCCCGCCGCAATTACCATAGAAAGGATGTCCAAACGCGCCTGGGTCCTGCTGTGCCGGGACCGGCGTGCGCAAGTTTGAGAAGGAGCATTTCCAAATTGAGCGACCGTTTTTTGTTTACCTCTGAATCCGTGACCGAAGGCCATCCCGATAAGATTGCCGACCAGGTCTCCGACGCCATTCTCGACGCCTGCCTGGAGCAGGACCCCTACAGCCGCGTTGCCGCGGAAACTCTGACGGCCACCGGCCTCGTCGTCATCGCGGGCGAGATCACCACCAAGGCCTACGTCGACTTCCAGTCGCTGGTACGCGGCGTGATTGCCTCCATCGGTTACGACAATGCGCTCTACGGCTTCGACTCCAACACCTGCGCCGTGATCTCGACCATCAACAAGCAGTCGGGCGACATCGCCCAGGGCGTGGATACCGGCGGCGCCGGCGATCAGGGCATGATGTTCGGCTACGCCTCCAACGACACACCTGAGCTGATGCCCGCGCCCATTTTGCTCGCGCACAAGCTCTGCCGCCAGCTGACCGCGGTGCGCAAGAGCGGTAAGCTCAACTATCTGCGGCCCGACGGCAAGAGCCAGGTCACGATCGAATACGGCGAGAACGGCAAGCCCGCGCGCATCGATGCTGTTGTCGTGTCGAGCCAGCACTCCGAGGCCATTTCGAACGACGAGCTGCACGCCGATGTGCTCAAGCACGTCATCCAGGCGGTGCTGCCCGCGCAGTGGCTCGACGAGCACACCAAGTACCACATCAATCCGACGGGAAGATTTGTGATCGGCGGGCCCATGGGCGACACGGGACTCACGGGCCGCAAGATCATCGTGGATACCTACGGCGGCATGGGCCGTCACGGCGGCGGCGCGTTTTCGGGCAAAGATCCGACCAAGGTCGATCGCTCGGCAGCTTACATGGCGCGCCACATCGCGAAAAATATAGTCGCCGCGGGGCTCGCCGAAAAGGCCGAGGTCCAGTTGGCTTATGCCATCGGCGTCGCCGAGCCGGTTTCGGTTCTTGTTGAAACTTTTGGCACGGGCAAGCTTAGCGAAGCAAAAATCACCCAGCTTGTGCGCAAGAACTTCTCGCTCACGCCTAATGGCATCATCGAGAGCCTGAATCTGCGCCGCCCCATTTACAAGCAGACCGCTGCCTACGGTCACTTCGGCCGCACCGAGCCCGAGTTCACCTGGGAGTCGACCGCGAAGGCCGCAGCGCTCGCCGAGCAGGCCGGCGTGGCCGTGGCCGCAAAATAGCGCGAATTTCAACGAGTTCCTAGGGAACACGAAAGACTAGCGGCTGTGCTGCACAGTTGCACAGTTTCTGTGCCGCCGGGCGATTTTGGCTGCAGGCTGTTGCATGTCTAGAAATCAAAGGCCCCGGACCCGCTCGCCGTGGTGCTTCAGGCTCCGCAACGCTCCTGAGATAAGGATAGGGGATTTCGCGGAATTAGCCTGCAATTGGGGCGAGGGAATAAGTTCTTTTGTGGTGAATGGGATGGGACGGGAGTGGATCGGGACGGGAGTGGATCGGACGGGGGTTGACTTCGCGGTGGGGTGATATACTTCTGCCGGGATTCCAACTCAACAAAAAGGATTTCTTCCCATGCGCGAGTTACCTGGGAACCGGATGAGATACCTCGGAGTTCTCCTCCCCGCCTTAATCTTTCTCTTCGCCGCGTGTGCCGCGGAATGCCGCGCCCAAGCTACCCCCTGTGCGACGCCGGTGATCCTGTCTGTTGTTCCAGGCGTGTGGGACGCCGGGCAAACCATCAAGGTTACGATCACAGGCAGCAACTTCTACACGCCGAATGGACTTGGCTGCGCTCTTGCTCGTGTGACCGTGAGCGAAGGCACTGGGTTGGTCGCGTTTTCCCAAGCGAATGTGGTGAGCCCCTCGGAGGTCGATGCCGTCGTGACGGTGCCGAGCACGGTTCCCAGCGAGACCGCGTGCGTCGAGTTGGCGGCCATATCCCCGACGGTTGTGCTGGGCAACGCGAGCGTGCGATCGGACGCAAGCGCCCCGTGCCCCGATTCCGGTTATGAGACCGGGTTTCCCGTGCAGATCGTCGGCGCCGGCCTGACAATCGCGTCCGTCACGCCACTCGGATGGTGGGCTGGCCAGAAGCAGGACATCACGATCACGGGATCGGGATTTCTGACCTCGACGGATCCAGGCGGCCCGTCGCAGGTGACAGCTACGGCCAGCGGCGTTACGTTGAATAACGTGCAAGTTGTCAGCGCAACGCAAATCACCGCATCGGTCCGCGTGACCAAGGATGCCTCTGCGGAAACGGTGACCCTCACAGTGACAAACCCGGCGACCGGCAACGGCTCGCCGAATTCAGCTACAGCGAATCCCGTGCCCGTGGTGCTGCCGGTGCCGGTGATCCAGTGGCGGGGAAAGACGATCAGCGGAGACAATGCGAAGACGCGAAAGGTGAAGACGGGCCAGCCGGTGGAACTGACGACGACGCCAGCGACGCTGCCCGGCGGCTTCACAATCATCGAACCGAAATGGGATATTGATGGGACCACGATCAAGCAGTACCATGAGGACGATGACGACGGGATCTCCGTGGACGAGACTGACCTCGATACCCCGAACACAAGCTTTTATTGGCTCTATCCCGATACTGGGCTCAACGTGACCTATGAGTATTGCGCGGCAGGCAGCGATGGAGCCCAATACTGCACTTCGCCCCAAGCGAAGGCGACCTTCAACGCCGCCGAGCCAAACATTTTCATGTCAACCTGGGATTCTCGTGAACCATCAATCGAGCAACTTGCGGTATGCACGGACAATGATAAGTATGCACCGTATCTGGGCTACGGCAACCTCAGCGGCCCAGCTCCTGGATGCCCCGGCAAACAGGACGGAGAGGTGGGTATTAAACTGCCAGCTTCCGGGGCATCGGGAGGAAAATACGTTTTTGTGCAGATCGTCGATGCCGACTTTGATTTATATACAAGTCCGGCTCCGGCCGGGGGAAGCCCCGCGCCTCCCCCGATTGTTTGCGGGCCTCACGCAGGACTCGACAAGGCCTATCCTTTTCCGGGGGTGAATGATCCGAAGTCACCCACATTCGCCTACGATGGGCCGCAGATGGCGCTCCCGCAAGCTTACGCATCCGGAACCAGGAACTTCCACGCCACAATGTACCTTCTGTGGCAGCCGGACCAGCTTTCATCCACAGGTACGCCGTCCATCCCTGTGCCGATCGGGTACCAGTTTTGGCAATTCATAGCTACAGCGTCGCAGAACCCGCCTATTGGGAACGACAAATGGAATAAACATCCCACTCTGACGGCGAGCGGAGATGAGGGCCAAGGGTTTACCCCGTCGAGTCCATGGGATAACTCAATCTACGGTTACCCGCAATGGAGCTACATTTCAAGCACAATCTGCGGCGTCAGCCAGACAATCGACGCCAACGCATCGCAGACTTATTCGCTCTGGAATGACGCATCAGGAACAGAACGCGGCTTCAGTCAGGAGGAACAATGACTTCGTTTCAGATGAATGACCTGCGGTGTTTGCTCCTTTTCGGGACCATGGCATTTGCGCCATGCGTTTCAATAGCTCAAAACGAGACGCCATCTCCAGATACAAATCTTAGCCCCGATGGCGTGCACATGCGATCTATCGTGAATCCGCCGCAATCAGCTCCTTCCTTCACGCTTGCGATAGGCGCGAAGGGGTCGGAATTTCGTGTCGGGTCGAGAATTTCACTAGATGTAACTATGAAGAACATTACGAAGCACACAATCGACCACTCGGGTTGGTATTCAGATGCGGGAGACATGTCCTATTCGGTTGATGTGAGAGACGAAGATGGCAAGCCGGCCGAGAAGATCATGCACGAGCATCCGGAGTTAGACACTCCGGATTATTTCTGGGGAGCCATTCTGCCAGGAGACAGTGTGACGTCCAAGCTGCGGATAAGCCGCATTTATAAGTTCGACCGGCCCGGCAAGTACACGATTCAGGTGTCGAGACCCGATGGCGATTTCCGGGACGAAAACGGAAAGCCGGTAATCATCAAGAGCAATATCATCACAATCACCATTACGGGATGAACTCAGGGCTTCTCCGCAGCTGGGGCATAGGAGGGTCGGTTCGTGGGAAGCGTTTATCTGCACGCTATTGCCCTTGCGGGCTTGTTGGCGGCCTGTTTTCCGCCCCTGCGAGCCCAGGATGGTGACCGTCTTGCGGCCCTGGCTGCAAATGACACGTACCCGACGTTTTCGCTAACGCTCAGTGCCAAATCGCCGGAATACCACCTTGGTTCGACCGTCTGGATCACGGTGGTGCTGACCAATTTGACCAACCACGATATTGATTGCAGCGATACATATCATTACGAGGCAATCGACGACTATGGTGTGCCGATTAAGGAGCGTCATCGGGTTCCGGAAGATTATGCGCACGGGTGTGAAGTTGGCGCAGGTGGAAAGGTTTCCCACATGTTCCAGCTTGAGCGCGCCTTTAACTTCGATCATCCGGGCAAGTACAGGGTTCGCGCAAAGCGCAAAGAGCCGTTCCTAACAGACGAAAAAGGCGAGCAGAAGGTGGTCTACTCGAACTGGATGACCATTACCATCACGGGATGAACGTGGGTTGCACGTCCGAACCGAACATGAATAGGCGCTATTCAACTCCAAAATAGGGGCGACTGCTCAGGCAGCCGCCCCTTTTCAATTGCAGGGCACATTTTTTTCGGAAGATCGAACTCCGAATTCGTGCGGTCACACAGCTTTTAAAAAATGCACCAGACGCGTTGCGCAGGCCTTCATCGCGCGTCCCAACGGGAGTAGGCTGTACCCAAGGAGGTATTCCCCATGCCTACAGTCAAGCCGATTCCCGACGGCTACCACTCCGTTTCACCCTACCTGATCATCGACAATGGACGCGCGAGCGAAGCGCTGGATTTTTACGTGCGCGCTTTCGGCGCAAAGGAAAAGTTCCGCATGCCACGGCCCGAGGGCGGCATTATGCACGCCGAAATACAACTTGGCGATTCCGTGATTATGCTGGCCGACGAGTCGTCGAAGATGGGAGCCTACGGCCCCAAACACTACGGCGGCTCGCCCATCACAGTGTTTGTCTATGTGCGCGACGTTGACGCCACAACGAAACAGGCCGAACATGCCGGAGCCAGGATCACACGGCCCGCGGCCGACCAATACTACGGCGACCGCACCTCCGGAGTTGAAGATCCCTTCGGATACAAGTGGTATTTGGCCACGCACATCCGCGACGTTTCAATGGAGGAATTGCAACAGCACGTGACCGCCGGCGCTACGGCCTGAGACCGGGCGGCTGCGCAGGCAGCCGCCCGATTTTATTGCCCACCGGTTTGGGTATCGGCCTGGCTCACCCATATCTCTACGCGGCGGTTCTTTTCCCGTCCGTCGGGCGACTGGTTGGAGGCAACCGGCAGCGCCGAACCGAAGCCCTCGACGATAAACGGCGTGATGCCACGGCGGGATAACTCGTCGGCAACGGTCTGCGCGCGCGTCTGGGAAACCTCCTGGTCGGTTTCGGAGGTACCGGAAGCGTCGGAGAAGCCGAACAGCAGAACCCGAACCTTAGCGGTGCCTTCCTTCGCCAGTTGCGTAACCACGCGGTCCAGGCTGGCAAGGGAGGCGTTATCCAGCTGCGATCCACCTGCGAGGAAGCGGAAGTTGATAGGTATGCGCTCGGCCTTGGCCGTCAGGCTGAGGTACTCCGGCGGTGCGCTGGGAGCCACCTTCTGCGCAACCTGCTGCGCCGATAGCGCAACAAAACTGTTTTGAGCCAACACGTCCTGGCCGGCCGGCGAAAGAGCAAACTCAACGAAATCGTGCACGCGCGGATTGAGGGAGTTGGCAGGCGTGTACAGATACAGTTTGCGCGACAAGGCGTAGTCTTCGGTCGCTACCGTCAGAGCTGTGGGCAGCAGCGGACTGGTTCCCGTATCGGAAATCGCCAGAGCCTTGGCATTCTGAATAAAGGGCAACCCGATAAAACCGATGGCATTGGAATCGCTGGCGACGGCATCGGAGAGTGCTTCTGAGTTTTCAAACCGTTTGGCGCCCGTCGCCAGCGGCTTACCGTTCAGCACCAGGCTCTTGAACGTGTCGTAGGTCCCTGACTTGTCATCGCGCGCGAAGAGATCGATCGCGGCCCCGCTTCTCCATTTTGTTTCCTTACCGGTGAAGATGCGCTGCAGCTCGGATTTGGAGATCTCTTTGATCGGATTGTGTGGATTAACAATGATGGCGATGCCGTCCAGCCCCAGAATGTGCTCCTGGCCGGGGTCGGTCATGGTTCCTAGTGCCGCCAGCTTTGCCACTTCGTCGGCATTCACCCTTCGCGATGCCATCCCGATATTGCAGCTGCCGTCGCCCAGCGAAGTGAAGGCCGTCGCCGACCCATGCGCGGCAATCTCGATCTCAACAGGATCGGAGCTGCCCGGCAGAACGCCAACCACCGTCTTCACGTCGGGCAAATCGCCGGGCTTGACGGAAATGTTCGTCGCTCCGTGAACCCGCAGGTAGGCCTCGGCCAGCTCCGGCGCCAGGCTCTCGCCGATGGTGTTCGACCCCGCGAGCCGCAGCAACACTTTATCGTGGCCCTCGTTGCTCGCAGAGCCATACAGCCGATCTCCCCACAGAACGAAGCCGACCGCGGCAAAAGCAATCAACACCAGGGCCGCTGCCACCAGCGAATTCGCGTTGATCCGCCGAGGCGAGGAGACTTTGACGTTCACTTCCTTGAGCTTCGTCCCGCAGATCGGACAAACGAAAGCATCGCCGTTGTCGACGGTGATCACTTCATCCCGGGTCGACAGTGGGCAATTCTCACGATTGAGGCAAATACCTTTCAGGGTCTTCATGGCGCTCTTCCTCCTGTGCTGGATTTTCGCCAATGGCCGTGCTCAAGGCACTTGGTGCGAGTTCGTGCACTGGCGTGGAACGAACCTCACAGGGCCGCAATTCAATGGCTCTTTGTGTTTTAGAGAGTAGCGATATTTGAGGAAAATGTGGTTACTATTTCCACCTGTGTGATTACCAAGGTACCACTAAGCCACAAAAGTGGTATTGAACGGCACCAGCCTCAAGGGTAATTGAGACCCGGAAACGGAAGAAGTTGGCCGGTTCTACGTCTTGGTAACCCATTCATCTGAATGAAGTTATCGAGAGAGTGCGGCGAATCCATCACGACCGGGGCGATCGCTATGCGGCCTATTCGGGTGCGAAGTGCGGGAGGAACGATTACCGCTGGCAGCGGACAACAATCTTTGTGCCTGCCGGAACCATCGCGCCCGGAGCCGGCGCCTGTTCGCGCGCAGTACCGCTGCCGATGATCTCGACTTCAAGACCCGCCTGGCCGGCCTCTTCAATCACCTGACGCACTGAAAGTCCGAGAAGCGATGGCACGCGCAACTGTCCGCCTTCGTTGACGATTACTTTGTTTGCCGCCGCAGGCGGAGCTGACGGCGTTTGCTGCGCGGCCGGCTGCGCGGGAAGGGAAGCGGTGTTGCCCGCCCGCGCTGCGGAGTTTGGGTTCCCCGTGGAGCTTGCTGGCGCAGACGCGGCTGGCGCGTTGGTTTCGGCTGCCGCAGTCGCCTGCGCATGCAGCGGATCGTCGCTGGGCAGATCGTTCGCTGCGTCGTAGAGTGCCTGAATATCCTGTTCCTCCGACGCGGAGTCATCTTCCTTTACCGGCGGTTCTTTCTTCGTCGCGATGTTGGCCGGCTGCAAATCGATATCGTGCGGCACGCCCAAATACTCAAGAACCTGCTGCGCGACTTCGGCAAACACGGGTGCGGCGACTTCGGTGCCGTAGTACGCGCCTTTCGGAGAATCGAGCACCACAGCCACCGCGATCACCGGATTGTTGACCGGCGCGAAGCCCGCGAACGAAGCGATGTGCAGGGACTTCGTGTACTTGTGCGTCGCGGGATCGATCTTTTGCGCGGTGCCGGTTTTGCCGCCAGAGGAGTAGCCATTGAGCTGCGCCGGTTTGCCGGTCCCGAACAGCACCACGCCCTCCATCATCTTGCGCATCTCGGCCGCGGCCAGCGTAGAGATCACGCGATGGGCTCCGGCGGGAAGCGGACTGGGCAGCTCTTCGTTTGCCACTTGCAGCGGGGCAGCCTTTTGGGCAGGATTCGTGCCGGAGTCCATCTGGCCCGCCATGAGCACATGCGGCGGCAAATACACGCCGCCATTGGCGATGGTCGAAACCATCGCGGCAAGTTGAATCGGCGTGACCGCCTCCTCCTGGCCGATGGCGACATAACCGATAGAGGCCGGCTGCCAGTACTTGACGGGACGCAGCAGACCGCGCGTCTCGCCGGGCAGCTCAATGCCCGAGCGCTGGCCGAATCCGAAGGCGCGAATA
The DNA here is from genome assembly GCA_963745965.1 of uncultured Acidobacteriota bacterium. GTDB lineage: Bacteria > Acidobacteriota > Terriglobia > Terriglobales > Acidobacteriaceae > Telmatobacter. Next base: position 104,802 of record CAVUZC010000006.1, on the reverse strand, counting down.
TAGTTGTAGAGTTTGTCAGGTCCCAGCTTGAGCGCCAGCTTGATGACGCCGACGTCGCTGGACTCTTCGAGCGCCTTGTGGACAGGAATCACGCCGAAGTGGTCGCTCTTATCATCGTGGATGATCCGGCCATAGAGATTAATCTTGCCGCCCTGACAGTCGATCGGATCATCGGGGCTGGCCACCTTCTGGTCCAGGGCCGCTGCGTAAGTCACCAGCTTGAAGGTCGAGCCCGGCTCGTACACGTCGCTCACCGCGTGGTCGCGCAAAAGCGCCGTCGTGGTGTGGCGAAACTGATTGGGATTGAACGTGGGCCGAATGGCGAGCGCAAGGATCTGCCCTGTGTGCACGTCCTGCACCACCACTGTGCCGTTAAGCGCCTGCGTTTGCTCCATCGCGTGATCGAGCGCGCGCTCGGCCATAAATTGAATGTTCTCGTCGATCGTGAGCACAAGATTGCGGCCAGGCTCAGGATCGCGCTCGGTTGAGCCGAGCACTTTACGGCGCGCGTCCATGGCCATGTACATCAGTCCCGGCTGGCCGTGCAGTTCGCTGTCGAATTTTTGTTCGAGGCCGCCCAGTCCGTTATCATCCACGCCGACGTAACCCAACACCTGCGCGGCAATCTGGTTATCCGGGTAAAACCGCTGGAACTCCTTCTGAAAATAGATCCCCTTTATGTTGAGGGCTCTCACGGCGGCAGCCGCTTGCGGCGAAACGCGGCGCGCGATCCACGCGAAATTGTGCCCGGCATTCAGCCGCGCTGCGATCTGGTCCTCGGTGGTCAGTTGATCCGCGGGATCGGTGTGCACGATGGCCGCCAGCGTGTGCGCGGCGGCTTCTTTATCGGCAATCTCCGAGGGATCGGCGTAGATGGAGTCGGCGAGCACCGTCATCGCCAGCTCGCGCAGATTGCGATCGTAAAGAATGCCGCGCCGAGGAGCCACCTCAAATGTGCGCTGCTGCTGTTTGGCCGCGCGCTCCGCGTACTGCCGGTGCTGGACGATCTGCAACCAGAAAAGCCGGCCCGCGATGGCGCACGCCCACACAAAAAAGAAGAGGCAGATGATCCAGAAGCGGGACCGCCTGAGTGGCACGGCCCTGGTGGTTTGCGAGCGGCTGCGGATGGGTTGAACGGTTGCCGGCATTTAAGCTTCCAGCTCCTAGCTTCTAGCCTCTAGCTTCATCCTGCCAGCACCCGCCTCATTTGTCTTTTCTGGAAAGGTTGTATGTACCGAAACGTCCGACGCGCACAGCAAAGCTAAGAGCTGACGGCTAGTAACTAGGAGCTGCATTCTGCGCCAGCGCAGGCGCGCTCGAATCCGGCCGCGCGCTGGGATAGACCACCTGCCCCGGCTGCGGCTCGGCCAGCCCAAGCTGGTGCGCCATCTGGTCGATGCGCCCCGGCTGCGTGAGTTCGGCTTGGCTCAGGCGAAGCTGCCGGTTCTCCTCGCGCAGCTGCTCGAGCGTCTGCTTTTCGCTCTCCACGCGGTAGCTGCCCTCGATCGCGGAGAAGTGCTGCAGGCCGTAGATCATGATCAGCGCGAACAGCGCGGCGACGGCGGCCGAAAACACGCGCATCTCGCGGGCCCGCGCCGGATCGGAAACCTTCACCAGGCGCGAGTTGTCGAAGTGATGCGTGACAAAGAACTCCGGCGTGCGTACGCGGCGGCGGCGCTCGGCCTGCCGCGCCATCAGCCCGGTGTTGCGCTCGGCAATGCGCGCGCCCCAGCTGCGGCCCGACTCGAAATATGTTGTTGCGATTGCCGCCATTTGAGTTCTCCCTGGTCCTACTGTCTTTCCGCCGCTCTCAATTTTGCGCTGCGCGAGCGCGGGTTGCGATCTTGTTCTTCTTCGCCGGCTGTGACCGGCTTTTTCGTTAATACCTTCCAGATTCCCTGTTGCGCGCCTTCCCGAATACTGTCTTTCGCAATGCGATCTTCAAGAGAATGAAAGCTGATCACAACGAGCCGTCCGTAGGGCTTAAGCAATCTGGGTGCGGCCTCGAACAAAGCCCGGATTTCGTCTAATTCCTGGTTTACGAAGATACGCAGCGCCTGAAAAGTCCGCGTTGCCGGGTGAATGTGTTTCATTGGCGGGACGGCCGATGCAACGATCCGGGCTAACTGCCCCGTAGTTGTTACCGGCCGCCCCCGCACAATGGCTCTGGCGACTGTCCGCGACCTCCTTTCCTCACCGTATTCGTAAATGAGATTGGCAAGCTCGCGCTCGTCCATCTCATTTACCACTTGTTCGGCGGTTGGCCCGGAGCGCGTATCCATACGCATGTCCAGCGGCCCGTCCGCCTGAAAACTGAATCCTCTGCGCGCCTCGTCGAAGTGCAGGCTGCTTGCGCCGAAGTCGGCCAGTATGCCGTCGACCGACGCCGGCCGAACGTGCTCGCCGATGCGGCTGAAGGCCTCGCCGACAAATGTGAGCTGCGGCGCCTGGCTGCCCCTCTCTTCCGCGGCCTTTGAGAGCCGAGCCTTTGCAAGCTCCAGCGCCTCGGGGTCGCGATCGAATCCGATCAGCCTTCCGCCAGGTCCGAGCCGCCGCAAAATCCCTTCGGCGTGTCCGCCCAGTCCCAGCGTGCAGTCCACATAAGTCCCAACGGGGCTCACGCAGAGAAGATCCAACGCATCATTTAAAAGAACCGGCACATGGCGTGCTTTCGGCTGCGTCATGCGGCCCCCCTGAGGGGCTAAAACGAATTCCTGCGGCTCAACAGCGCCGCCACGGCCTTGCGATCGTCTTGAGTCATGCCGTTCGCCGGCAGCGACTCCTCGAACATCGCCAGGTTGTGTACTTCCAGGTGGTTGATCTTGCCCATCACGGCGACTTCCGAATCGAGCTTGGCTGCGCTGCGCAGAATCTGCGGCAGCAACACTCGCGACTGGGTATCGATCTCCACTTGCTGACCGTAGTAGCTGGTCAGGTTCAAATACTTGGCTACGGCGTCGTCCATGGTGCTCGACTCTGCCAGCAGCGCCTCCTGCTTTTCCCATTCCGCCAGCGGCCAGATCTCCGCGCTCTTTCCGTCCACCGAGGTGATGTAGAACTGGGTCGCATGCTGCGCATCCATCAACTGCTTGAAAGCAGCCGGGAGCTTCAGCCGTCCCTTCTCATCGACCTTCGCCGGATGGTTACCACGAAACATCTGCCTGCCTCAATCCCTTCGTCCCCTAGTCCCTGTCTTTCGAGGTTCCCCGACCTTTTTCGTTCCCGGAGCCCCCTTTTCAGGGCTGGAAAAGGGAGTACACTTGCTCTGAAGTCAATTAAGTGGCTCCAAGTTGCTCCACTGAACTCCAGAAAGTACCACTTCTTGAAGATAGTAACCCTCTTTCCCGGCTGCGCCAAGCGAAAAAACCGTATAAATTGAGAGAAAATCAGGCTTTCCGCGAGAAGGCCGCCTAATAGTTGAAACGAATCAGATCACCACAAGATATGGGGTTTACTGATCCGGTTCGGGTACTGGACAGGCAGGCCGACCTGTGGTAGGTGAACAAAAGGCGAAGATGCGATTCTTCTGCAGAGCCTCCCGTCAGCCCGTCGAGGTCGGGGAGTATCTGTCATTTCGTGTTCGCAGTTTTCGAAGGTCCGTTTGATAGACTTCCGGCGTCGCCTTTTAAGGGGAAGAAATGATCGATTTGGGGTGGGGACGTGTCTTACCCGATTCGCTGAGAGTTGCCATTCTGCTCGTTGTGGTGTGCTGCGTGCCCTGTGGTTTGACTCGTGCGCAGGAAGCCAACCTTTTTACAGCCGCTCAGAACGGTGACCTGAACCGTATTCAGGCACTTTTGTCCGGCGGCGCAAACGTGAACGCTGTGAGCGGCAAGGGCGCGACTGCCCTCATGATCGCTGCGCAGTTCGGCCACCTGGACGTGCTCAAGGCGCTACTAGATAAAGGCGCTTCGATCGATGCCTGCGATCCTGAGGGTGAGTCTGCATTGGCCATTGCCTCCCAGCGCGGCCATGCCGACGTGGTGAGCCTGCTTCTTGCACGCGGGGCCAAGGTTGACTTACCAGACAATGACGATTGGACACCGCTCCTTTGGGCCTCTCAGGAGGGTCACGTCGAGGTTGCTGAAGCGCTGCTCGCGAACCATGCAGATGTCAACGCTGCCGGGAAAAAGGCCACCACAGCATTGATCTTGGCCATCGAGCGGGACAATCTGGAGATGGTAAAGCTGTTCCTGGCGCACGGCGCACGAGTCGACGTGCGAAGGTACGATGGTGCGACACCGCTGATTGTGGCGGCTTGCTGCAAGCAGGTGGGTATCCTTGAGGAGTTGCTAAACCATGGCGCAGACGTCGCCTCCATTGATGGCGAAGGCGTCAATGCACTTTTCCTCGCAGCAAAGAATGGGCACCCCGACATGGTGGAGGCACTGCTCGCCAAAGGGGCGATGGTCGATTTCCGCACCAAGGACGGAACGACCGCACTGATGGCTGCCTCCCTCGGCGGCTACACCGATGTTGTTCGGTTCTTGCTATCCAACCACGCTGATCCAAATGCTCGAGCGAAGAATGGCGGAACCGCACTTATGTTCGCGGCTCAGCAAGGCAATGTGGAAATTGTGCGCGCGTTGCTCGCAGCAGGAGCTGAGGTCAACGTCAAAACCACTGACCGGGGAACGGCTCCGCTAATGTTTGCGGCCTCTCACGGGAATCCTGAAGTTGTGAAGATTTTGCTCGATTCAGGCGCCGAAGTGGATATGAAGAATTTCGATGGCGCGACTCCACTTCTCGCGGCTTCTCAGGATGGTCAACTGGCTGTCGTACAGGCGCTCCTGGCCAGACACGCGAACGCAAATACCAGCACGAGCGATGGCACAACCCCACTGATGCTCGCTGCTTTGGACGGCCACTTGGACGTAGTGCGTGCGCTGCTGGCGAGCGGGGCCGACGTGAGCAGAAAGACTGATCGGGGCGGGACCGCGCTTAGCGCGGCAACAGCAGGCGGACACGACGATGTTAAGGGGCTTCTGGTTCAGGCTGGTGCTAAGGAGTAGTCCCCAGTTCTTCAGAGGTCTGATTGTGCGCTGGCCTGTGTGTACTGGCCGGACATCGAAGCCTGCCCTATATTTCATCCGGCTCCGCCCAATGCCTGAAAGAGCGTGGCCGAGTCGCTGAAGCGTGCCGCTGCGGCTGGTAAGCCGCGTCTCCGCCTCGTTCCAGTAACTCTCTGGCCCAATCGGTGTCTAATTGAGCAGGGAGTAGATATCAAAAGTGCCCTCGTTCGGCTTTTCCGCAACTGCCGGAATTTTTGCCTTGATGGTGGCGGCGATGCCGGTCGCCTTGCTCTCGCAAGCCCCCGTCCCTCGCGCCGAAAGCGCGACGCCGGAGACGGAGTCCGGCAGTTTTCAGATTGCTCAGAACGGTCACCCGGTGGGCACGGCCAGCTTTCGGTTCAAGGCCAGTCAATATGGATACGGATCGACCTCATTGGTAAGAGTTGCGATGCAGGGCCTCGACTATGCGCTATCAAAATCCGAGCAACTTTCGCGTGCCAACGAGCTTGAGCATGTGCAGTTGAGCGCGACAGTCAATGGCCAGGCCGTGACCGTGGCGGCTGGGCCGGATTCTGCGCAGTTGGTCGTGAACATCTCGGCAAATGGAAAAAGCTCGACCACGCGCCTGGCTGCTCACTCGGGCGCGGTCTTCCTTCCCGACTTCGATCCCGGCGCGCTTCAGACGCTGCTTGCACTCGCTGCGGAGCGAAACAACCGTGGCTTGTGGGCGATTCTGCCGAAGAACGCCGGCTCCATTGAGCCGATTGAACTGGCGACCTACGCCGACCAGCAGGGAACGCTCGGCGGTAAAGCGATCGTGGTGCATCACCTGGTTGCCACCATCGCCGGAGCCCACATGGATCTCTTTTCAGGGCCGGAGAATCAGCTCTTGCAAGCCGAGTTGCCGCAAGCGGGCTTTGCGCTCGTGCGCAATGCTTTCGTACTGCAGCCGCCGGCCAAACCCAGCGTGCCTGCGGGCGGGCTTGGTGCGCCGCCCACAACGGCCAACCAACCGGCTCCAGCGCAGTAGCTCTCCGGAGGCATCCAATTATCAGACGAATCCGCATCTTAAAAGGTACTCTGGCGCACATACGGATCGACGTACACTAAAGGAGCTCTCGACTGTTCGCACTCTCCCTCATGTGCCGCAAGGCAATCCTCGGTATTCTTCTCGCAGCCTTTGCGTTTAGCTGCATTCATGCGCAGGGCTCCGCGCCGGCGAAAGCGCGCCGCGAAACCAGCGCCGCAACCAGCCCACACCACACGCATCGCACGGCGGCTTCCCGCAATAAGCACCGTGCCGCGACTGCCCAAACCCGCACGCGCCGTCATGCCAGCGCGTTACGAAATTCTTCCTCGCGCGAGTCGGGACGCACAGCGGGACTTGCCATCCGCCGGCAACTTGCCCAGAAACGCGCCGCGCGTCGCACCATTGCCCTCCGCCGTGAGCGACTGCGGCCTATCTCGCGGACTGAGATCGAGCGTCCAACCCACGCGCAAAAGGAAACTCACGAAGACGCGCCAACGGAAGATGCCTCGGCTTCAATGTTGCTGCTGCCGGGGATTGCGGAGACGAATCCGACTGTTCGACTGGAGCCGGCAACGCCGGCGAGAAATGCGAACGCGGAAGAAGCATCGCTGCAAGTTCGGCGCGGCGCCATGCCGCCGCCGCTGCGCGGCTCCCTCGAATCTCTGGAGCGCCAGAACGAGCGGCTGGACGCCGATGGTCTGGAGCGGATTGAGGATGAGGCTGATCTCGCCGATCGCATCGAACATCATCTACTGGTGCCGCTCCCAGCTTCGGACGCGCTTACCGTCAATGCTGAACTGCCCGACCAGCATCGCTATTGCCGCCCGTGGACAGCGCGCTTTCTGAGCGATCTCGCGCGGGCGCACGAAGCAGCGTTCCATCGGCCATTCGAAGTGAGTTCGGCGGTGCGGACGATCGAATACCAGAAGCGGCTGATGCACATCAATGGCAACGCTGCCGCGGCTGAAGGCGACATCGTGAGCCCGCACCTGACCGGCGCAACCATCGACATCGCGAAAGACGGTATGAGCCGCGCGGAGATTGCCTGGATGCGGCGGCGGCTGCTGGCGATTGAGATGGCAGGGAATATCGATGTGGAAGAGGAGTTTCAACAGTCCTGCTTCCACATCACGGTTTACAAGAGCTACGCGCCACCGAGTGCAACCCGTCCGGCCTCGCAGGCCCGGAGCGGAAGCGCAGCAGGCAAGCGGCACAAAGCTGCCGCCGCGGCCGATACGCAAGGGCTGTGAAGCATCCGGAACCGAGCGCCTGCAACAAAAAGTGAACGAGTGAAGAAGTGAAAGAGTGAAGGCATAGTTGCGCACCGTCACTCCTTCAGCGTCTCACTCTTTCACTCCCATTCATTCACCGACTCCGTGCCCTCCCGCTCAGCGCGCGAGGAAGTCCTGGTTGCCGAGGATGCGGTAGAGCGTCGATCGGCTGATCTGCAACTGACGCGCAGTGCGCAGCTTGTTTCCGCGGTTCAAGTCGAGTACATACTGCACGTGGCGGTGGATGATGGCGTCCAGGGACAGGTCGGCAGATGCCGTGCTGGCTTGCAGGCCCCTATCAAGAAACACGCTGGGGCCGATGGCACGGTTGAGGGGTGACTGCATGCCGGCGGACAAATCGAAGCCGGTCTGTTGAAACGTCTGCTGGTCATCGGGCAAAGCCAGATCCGAGGGGCGGATAATGCCGTTGTCGGCTTCGAGCAGCGCGTTCTCGAGCACGCTCATCAGCTCGCGCACATTTCCGGGCCACGTGTGTTGCAGCAGGCGGCCGAGGGTGCCGGACCCCAGTGCGATGGGGCGTTGCTGGTAGCGCGCGCACAGGCGATCGAGCAGGAACTGCGCGAGCGGAGCAATGTCTTCGCGGCGCTGCCGCAGCGGCGGAATCGAGAAACGAATCGCCGTCAGCCGGAAGGCAAGGTCCGGCATCAGTAATCCCTGGCTGGCCAACTGGCGCAGCGAGCTTTGCGAAGAAGCGAGCAGCACGGCGCGCCCTGCCGGGCGATCCTGCAGTGTTTTCAAAACGCCGAGGAGCAGTCCCTGTCCGGGCGGCGCCAGCAGATCCACGCGATCGAGATACGTGAAGCCGGCGAGCGTGGAAGGATCGGCATCGGTGGCGAGCCACTCGCGTGCGTCCCGCCGTTGGAAGCTGGTGGTCGAGAGCGGCGAACGGCTGAACAAATATCGCGCAAGGGTGTGCTTCCCGTTTCCGGGCTCGCCCTCGATGGCCGCCACCTGCAAATGTGGCGCCGCCATCTCTGCCTGCATCAGCAGTTTGCGCCACGCCGCGCTGACGCCGACCACCTGCACACTGGCAGCAGACGATTCCAGCTCGACGAGCGTAAGGCCCGAGACGGGTGGCTGCGTTTGGAATTGGGCCGAACTCTGCATGGTTCTCACCGTGCCTCGCCTTGGAGCCAGGATTGTTGTTCCAATCCAACACACCTTTCATCGGCTACTCCCCCGAAAACATGAACCCAGGGGCAATCAAATTCGCCGATGAAGAGTCCCTGGGATAATCCGCCTGGAAGGAGCATTGCGGAGAGGCTGTAGAAGGCTCCTACGGCAGCATTTCGGCACGGTTTTTTACCGTTGTCCGATTTCGAGACACACCGCAGAGCGCAAACTGTCTTCAGCTTCGGTGCGGTCAAGATGGAAACGTATCAAGAAGCAGCGGCGTTGTGCGATTCAGCTCGATACCAATGATGCCGCTGGGCGATTCCAGCGAAGAGCCGACTAGCCGGAAGTGAACGCCTGGCGCGAGACGTTATGCGGTTCAGCAGAAACTCGCGAACCAGATTGCCGACCCAAGTTCAAACCGGCCTCTCCAAACGGCAAAATCTCGCGTCCATTGTGTGAGAATGAAACGATATGCAGGTGCTTAGGTCTGCCCGACGCTTCATGGGTTCATTAGGCAGGTTTGCTGCGGGCGAACTCGTCGCGCGCGTCTGTGCGTTTGTGCTCTATGCCTTCACCACGCGCTGGTTCGGAGTCGCAGTATTCGGCATCGTAGCGCTGGCGCAAACCGTGTCCATTTATGTCGCGCTGGCTGCGGACCTCGGATATAAGCTGGTGGGCGCGCGCATCATTGCCAGAGATCCCCGACTGATTCCCTTTGTAGTCCGGCTCATCGTTCCCCGCCGCTGCTTGTTCGCTGTGGGCGCCGGCGCAGTCGCATGCATCTACGCGTTGGCTGGTCCAATGCCACCCGCATCCCGTCTGACCGTCACTGCATTTTCTCTCGCCGTCATTCCCGCCAGCCTCTCATTGGATTGGGTTCTTTGGGGCTCCGGATCCTACTGGGTTTTGTCGGGGTGGAAGGCTCTCGTCGCCGTCCTCTTCACCGGTATTGCCCTCTGCGGCATGATCTTGTTCAGCCGGCCTCTTGCAGCCATTTCGACCGCGAGCGTCGTCTCTGCTATCGCCGGCTCGCTGGCAGCCTGGCTTATTCTCCGTTCAACGCTCTCCAAACCGGCGGAAGAAGTCGATCCCGCCGCGCTCTCCGAAGCGCGAAGCCAGCTCCGCACCTCGAGCGTCGCCACGCTTGGAACGGCCAACCTTCTCAATCTGGTTTTCACCAACTCCGATATGCTTCTTTTGGCCGCCATGACCAATGCAGCGGAGTTGGGTAACTACGGGTCCGCAACCCGGCTCCTGTTTGCCGTGTTTTCGGCATATTACCTTGTGCTGAACGCGCTCTATCCCACAATCGCCCGCAGCACCGACGTGCATCGTATCAAACGCTATTTGATATCGAGCCTCGGAGTTCTCTGCGTAGTAGGCGGAATCTCCGCATGGCTGCTGGCTCATTTTGCCGATCGGGCGCTGATGCTCGTCTACGGGCCCGGCGTGCACAGCGGCTATTTATTGCGCATCCTGGCCGGGGCGCTTCCATTCGAATTATGCGTCTCGCTGATCGGAACTGTGCTTGCCAGCCAGGGCCTTGAGAGACTTATGCTCCGCGCGCTTCTCGCGGCATCCGCCGTTAATATCGCGATCAATCTCATCTTCATCCCTCGCTTCAAAGCCGTGGCTGCGGCATGGTCTACGGTCATCGCCTATGGCGTATTGCTGGCGTGTTATCTTGCCTGTGTACTGGCGCTCAAGCCGCGTGAGTCCGTGCGCGAAGCCATCGTGGAGGCCTGATGGTCATCGTCCTCGATCTATGCAATACGCTCGTTTCCGAGAACACCACTCGAGGATTTTTGGCGCATCTGCGCCGCAAGCGCCTTTCCTCCTGGCTCGTCGATGCCGGACTTAGCCGCACCGCAGGCCGCCTCAGCCGGCTCATCGCTTTCGACGTGAGCCGCGCCCTTCTGATCCGCGGCTTGCGAGGCATTTCGCGCGAGGTCCTCTACCACGAAGCGCAGGAATATGTGCGCGGACTTATTCCGGAGTACTTGAACAGCCGTGTGGTCCAAACCATTCGGGAGCGCGAAAAGCCCGGTACCCGGCTTTGTTTGGCGACAGCATCGCTCGATCCTATTGCCGAGGCCGTTGCGCAGCACTTCGACTTCTTCTGCATCGTTTCATCTAAACTCCAATTTCGCGATGGAATCTGCACCGGCCGGCTGGAATACGACGCGCGCGGAAAGAAATGGGAGAGCTTGCGCCGGCACTTCGCGGGTATCGATGAGATATCGGAGGTTGTCGCCATTACCGACAATCCCGAAGATGTCGATCTCCGCAATCACGCAACCGAGTTTTACTGGGTGAGCCCGCAAGGGGAACCCTTGCAAATAAAACGAGCATGAACTTTTCCTATCTGGTTCCGCTCAATTACTTTCTTTCCTCTCGCGCATCCACGTGGCGCAACAAAGCAGGGACTGTGCTCTCCGACTTCAGTCCCATCGCGCTGGCGCTTTTGCTCGTTCACCATGTGGATCTTTCTCTGTCTGTAGCCGCCTATGCCGGATTCACTGCGGTCTATGAGATCGGACACCTTCACAATGACTCCGTGACGTCGTCGCAAGAGCCGGGAGGGTTGCGCATAGCGCGTTTGGCGCCTCCGCTATGGCTGTTTTCCATTCCCAGGCTGCTTTTTGCCGGGGCCGTTGCCCTTTGGATCGCAAACCGTACCAGCCCATCGTCCGGAGCCGTCTTTTTCGGCTCGTCTTTACTCATTCTCGCTCTCTGCTTGCTGCACACTCGTCTCGGCCTCCTCGCCCATCGGTGGCCGCGTCTGCTTTCGTTCTCTGTTCTTGCCATCTATCGATATGCGCCCTGGACCCTTCCGTTCATTCCATTCCGCAGCGACATGACCATACTGACCGGAACCTTTCTCTTCTTTGGCTTGTCGCGCATCGCCGTGTACGTCTCTCGGAAGCTCGATTTAGAAGACCAGTTGCCGCCGGCGCGCGACATTCACGTTGCCATTCAAGCTGGATCGCTCATTCTGTTTCTGCCGCTGGTCGTGATAACTGGCTGGGGAGATATGAGCTGCCTATGGGCCGTCCATGGATTTACAGTTTTGTTGAGCGGCGCATCGCGCCTCGTGCGACGGATGCGGCCAAAGGCAGCATCAGGCCTGGTATCTCATTCAGAGACGAAAGACGCTGAATCGAAAGGGAGCGAATTCAGATAGAACGACCCCAACTCTTCAATCCCGGCTCTTCAGAAGGGAATCCGGACGCTGGCTGTGACCGCGTGGTTGTACTGGTGGTAATGCGTGGTGGCGATCTGGAAGCCGGCCCCGGCGACGATAGCCACGCGATGGTGAATGGGGAACCGCCCGAAGATCAGGCCCGGTGTGACGAAGGTCTGCTTGTTGGCGTCGTTCGTGCCGCCCTTCCAGAAGGTGGAGTTGATTTCGGTCTCGGGCCAGAGAAACCGCTGGGGATGATATTGAAGAGCGGTATTGGATGCGATAGTGCGGCCCAGGGTATTCACGCTGTTGACCGGCAGCGTTCCGGCAAATGTGGACTGAAAGTCGAACTTGCCCCAGCCCTTGCCGCCCGCCAGCGTGGGCGTGACGATCGCGCTCGACGATCCATTTTTATAGGTTCCGGTCGGGATGCTCCCCGCTAGAAAGCTCGTCAGAATCGCATTCCCCTTCTGCTCATTGCGCGCGAAGAAGCGGTACTTCATGGTGAAGAAAACGTCGCCGGGGCCGTTGGCGGTCTTGGGATTTTCATGAAATAGATAAGGCGGCGCGTTGATGAGCAGTTCGATATGCCGGGTGGGAATCAGTTCCAGCCCCTTGCCGTTATCCGCGCTGGTCACGTTGCCGCTGGTCGTGACTTCGTGCAGAACGTCGAAACGGAACTCCTGCTCGAGCCGCGGGGTGACGGTGACGAGCGGCGTCATCCAGTGGGGCTGCGCAGCCTGCGTTGCGGAGACGCGGGCAAGCCATGCGTCGGCCCAGGACCGATCGGGCGGGTTCGTGGTTTGAGCTGCAGTTTGCGCCTTGACGGCGAGGGGAGCAACAGACAGCAAAAGCGAGCAGAGAAAGACGCGAGGGGAAGACATCGGCTCTCCGAGATTGAAAATGATCGACTCATGAACGATTTTATCGGATAATATGTGAAAATCGCTATGAATCGTTCGGATTTGGGTGCGAAGCCGAGCCTGTGAAACCTTCCCAGCACCGTCAATTCCCTACCCCCCGCTGGCTACTCCCTGCTTTTTACGGCCGGATAATCATCACTTCCGTGGCCTTGATGAGAGCGGCGGCGGTATCGCCTTTTTTCAGGCCCAGTTCGCGCGCGGCATCGGCGGTAATGATCGAGGTGATGCGCTGCTCGCCAACCGCAAGGACAACTTTGGCGAGGAGCCCTTCGATCTTGACCTGAATCACAGTGCCGACGATCTGATTGCGTCCACTGATGCGCGGCCCGGCGGCGAGCGCCTGCGCTGCGGGAAGGAACTTGTTGAGCTCGCCCGTCGGAATCCGGTGGTGGCCGCCGGGGGTTTTGATGGTCTTGATGCGGCCGGCGAGGATCCAGTGCTTGAGCGCGGGATAGCTCATGCCGAGCCGTTCAGCGGCCTGGCGCGGGGTGAGGAGTTGCGGAGAGGTCGTCATAGGGAAGTCCCTTCATTAACGCTAACTTAACCCGGCGCCTGAAGCTTGCATCGAACCAATTATTACGCGGTGCATAGCCGTGACAGGTGTCACTCGACAGCCCCGTATCAGGGTGATAGCCTTCCCGTGGCGATTCCCCGGGGCATTGGCGAGGTCAATTCCGGGGCCGCATCTGTGCGGCTTCAAAACCATCAGTATGGAGGGTGTGTGACAGTACAGGGTTGGGTGTGTTTCTTTCTCGGCGCAAGCGGCTTCGCGCTTGCCGCCGTTTTTTTTGCGAATTTTTCGGCCTTCCGGAAGAGTACGGCAAGCTTCCTGAAGCGGCAATCGAAGTACGCGGCTGTCCTGGCGGGCCTGCTGGTTCCCGCCGTCGCCGGCGCGCAGGAACAAGCCGCCGGAGAGGCCAGCCTGAAGCTGCCCGATTTATCGAGCGTAAGTTTTCTCGGCATGAATGGCCATGCGCTGCTGAGCATCGGATTGCTGTTCTGCCTCGGCGGTCTATTGTTCGGCCTGGCGATCTACATGCAGTTAAAGAACCTGCCTGTGCATCGCTCCATGCGCGAAATCTCCGAACTGATTTATGAGACCTGTAAAACCTACCTGGTGACGCAGGGCAAATTCATTCTGCTGCTCTGGGCATTCATCGCGGTGATCATCGCGCTGTACTTCGGCGTGCTTGCGCCGGTGCCCGGCAAATCGGTTGCGGTTACGCTGCCCATCATCTTAGGGTTCAGCCTGCTCGGCATCGCGGGCAGCTACGGGGTGGCGTGGTTCGGAATTCGCGTCAACACCTTTGCGAACTCCCGGACCGCGTTTGCCGGATTGCGGGGCAAGCCGTATCCATGTTTCGCGATTCCGCTCAAGGCCGGCATGAGCATCGGCATGTTGCTGATCTCGGTCGAGCTGCTCATCATGCTCTGCATCCTTTTGTTTATTCCGGGCGATTATGCGGGCCCATGCTTCATCGGCTTCGCGATTGGCGAATCGCTGGGCGCGGCGGCCCTGCGTATTGCCGGCGGCATCTTCACCAAGATCGCCGACATCGGCTCCGACCTGATGAAGATCGTCTTCAAGATCAAGGAAGACGATGCGCGCAACCCCGGTGTCATCGCCGACTGCACGGGCGACAACGCGGGAGACTCGGTTGGCCCCTCGGCCGACGGCTTTGAGACCTACGGCGTCACCGGCGTGGCCCTGATCGCCTTCATTTTGCTGGCGGTCCCGAATCCCACAACGCAAGTGCAATTGCTGGTATGGATCTTCGTGATGCGCGTGGCCATGCTGGTCTCGAGCTCCGGCGCGTACTTCCTCAATGGCGCCATTGCTCACGCGAAATATGCCAATGCGGACGAGATGGACTTTGAGACACCGCTCACGTCGCTGGTATGGATCACGTCCATCATTTCCATCGTCCTCACCTACATCGTTTCGTACCTGATTATTCCTACGCTCGGCGACGGAACGCTGTGGTGGAAACTGTCTTCGATCATCTCGTGCGGAACCCTGGCAGGCGCGATCATACCCGAACTGGTCAAGGTCTTCACTTCAACCAAGTCGCGCCACGTGAAAGAAGTGGTCAAATCGGCGCAGGAGGGCGGAGCCTCGCTGGGTATCCTGTCGGGATTCGTGGCCGGCAATTTTTCGGCTTACTGGCTGGGACTCAGCATGGTCGCGCTCATGAGCCTGGGCTATTTCTTCACGACGGGCGAGTCCATGGCGGCTCTGATGCTGGCTCCGGCGGTTTTTGCGTTCGGCTTGGTCGCCTTCGGCTTCCTGGGCATGGGTCCGGTCACGATCGCCGTTGACTCCTACGGCCCGGTCACCGACAATGCGCAATCCGTTTTCGAGCTGTCGCTGATCGAAACTGTTCCCGGCATCGAAGCTGAGCTGAAGAAAGACTTCAATATCGATGTGCAGTTCGAACGCGCCAAGCATCTGCTTGAAGCCAATGATGGAGCCGGCAATACCTTCAAGGCTTCGGCCAAGCCGGTGCTGATCGGCACTGCCGTGGTGGGCGCTACCACGATGATCTTTTCGATCATCATGGCCCTGACCCACGGACTGACCGTCGGCAAAGAGAACCTCTCTCTGCTGCACGCGCCGTTCCTGCTCGGGTTGATCACCGGCGGGGCCATGATCTACTGGTTCACCGGAGCTTCCACGCAGGCCGTGACCACCGGCGCTTACCGCGCTGTTGAATTCATCAAAGCCAACATCCATCTGGAAGGCGCGGAGAAAGCCTCGGTCAGTGACAGCAAAAAGGTGGTGGAGATCTGCACCAAGTACGCGCAGAAGGGCATGTTCATCATCTTTTTGGCGGTTTTCTTCGCGACCCTCTCGTTCGCGTTCGTGGAGCCGTTCTTCTTTATCGGCTACCTGATCTCGATTGCGATCTTCGGGCTGTACCAGGCCATCTTCATGGCCAACGCCGGCGGCGCATGGGACAACGCGAAGAAGATCGTCGAAGTCGACCTGAAGCAAAAAGGAACGCCGCTGCACGACGCGACCGTAATCGGCGATACCGTGGGCGATCCGTTCAAAGACACCTCGTCGGTGGCGTTGAACCCGGTGATCAAGTTCACGACCTTGTTCGGATTACTGGCGGTCGAGCTGGCGGTTACGCTCACTGCGGCCAATCCGCTGCTCGCACACGTGCTGGCCGTCGTATTCTTCCTGATCTCGGTGTTCTTCGTGCACAGATCGTTCTATGGCATGAGGATCGAAAATCAGGGCAAGTAGTTCCCGCCCAGCTAACCAAATCGGCCCCGCGTGCAACAGCACGCGGGGCCGCTCGCGATTGGAGGCAGCCCGCTGCGCGATTGGCAAAGTATGCCAACCATCCTATACTCGGACTGAGGTGCTTCCCGTGCCGACCAGAAACGTAAGCCTGACCAAACAACTCGATAGTTTCGTGGCCCGATGCGTGAAGCGCGGCCGCTATGCCAACGCCAGCGACGTGGTGCGCTCCGCTTTGCGCGCGTTGGAACAAGATGAGCGGGAAAACGAGGCCAAGCTCGCGGCGTTGCGCAAGGCGATTGCCGAAGGTGACGCAGGCGGTTTTGTGGACGGAGAGGAGTTCTTCAGAGGACTCGACGTCTACATAGCCCAGTTGGCTAAGGAGAAGGGCGAGAAAGTTGCCTAAGTTCGTCGTTTCCGATGTCGCGGGCTCCGATATGCGCGGCATCATCCGCTACACAACATTTCAGTGGAGCGCGGAACAGGCAGCGCGATACGCGGCGGGATTGCGAGAATGCTTTCGAATGCTTGCCCGGTCTCCCGGAATGGGGCGAGGGTGCGATTTGGTGAGCGTTGGACTGCGCCGATTCGAGCACGGAAAGCATGTGGTGTTTTACCGCATTGTGACTGGGGGGATTCTCATCGTTCGTATCCTTCACCAGCGGATGCTGCCCTCCCGATCGCGGTTTGAGGCTTAGGCCCGAGCGAAGCCCGGGTCTCGCCCCCAATCTCCACAACTCCCACAGCCCTGCCGCCAAACTGCACCAATCCTGCGCCTTGTGAGCCGCCCTTCCAGGGACTACGCTTGGATCGTGAATGCGGGGATTGCGCCGGCCCTTGGTATGCCCCGATTTCGATGCAAAACAGCCCACCAACCCGCGCCAGCAAAGGCCGTTTGCGGCTTTCCACAGTCAAACAGCCGTGTTTAGAGAGCGGGTGCTCTAAATACCAAGAAAATACAAGATGTTGTGGTTTGTTGTTGACATGTACCACGGACAGCGGTATTTTTTCATCTGCGGCTGTAATCGGATTGTAACCAAGGGTTGGCCCAGAAGGGGCGCTCGCAGCCGCAACGGTTTTGAAACTCGCGGCAGCAAACCAATCCCGTTTCCTGTTCGTTTTAAAGGCCTTCTAGGCTGTTCCATCCCGGCTCGGACGCCGGACCGCGAGAATTTCAGCGACTTTCGTTTTTACGGAAAGGATCCAAGATGAACGAGGCTCAACTACAGACTTCGACCGCTGCCTTCCCATCCACTCTGCGTCCCCAGAGAGGACTGACCTTCACGCGCCGCTTCTCAACCGAGGGCCTTTCGCCTTACGACGAGATCGAGTGGGAGCGCCGTACTGCGTCGATCACCGACACCAAGGGCAACACCGTCTTCGAGCAGAAGGACGTAGAGGTGCCCGCGGACTGGTCGATGACGGCCACCAATATTGTGGCCTCGAAGTACCTGCACGGGCGGATGGGCACGCCGGAGCGCGAAAGCGGCGTGCGCGAACTGGTGAGCCGCGTGGCCGAGACGGTCCGCGACTGGGGCATTGCCGGCGGTTACTTTGCGACCTCCGCCGACGCCGCCATCTTCCACGACGAGCTGGCGCACATGCTGCTCACGCAGAAGGCAGCCTTCAATTCTCCTGTCTGGTTCAACGTGGGCTGCGACCGCCTGGAGCCGGATGCGGAAGGACAGAACTGGCACTGGGACCCGGTGACGGGCGGCGTGATTCACGCGGCCTCCGGCTACAGGAACCCGCAGTGCTCGGCCTGTTTCATCAACGCCGTCGACGATTCGATGGAAGGCATCATGGACCTAGCGCGTACCGAGGCCCTGCTCTTTAAATACGGATCGGGAACCGGCACCAACTTCAGCTCGCTGCGCTCGAGCAAGGAGCCGGTCACCGGCGGCGGCACGGCCTCGGGGCCGCTGAGCTTTATGCGCGGCCTGGATGCGTTTGCCGGCGTGATCAAGAGCGGCGGCAAGACGCGGCGCGCGGCCAAGATGGCCATCCTCGATGTCAGCCATCCCGACATTGTGGACTTTATCGAGTGCAAGGCCTCGGAGGAAGCCAAGGCCTTCACGCTGATCAAGGCCGGCTACGACGGTTCAGGGCCGGATTCGGAGGCGTACTCGTCGATCTTCTACCAGAATGCCAACAACTCCGTGCGCGTGAGCGACGAATTCATGCACGCCTACGAGGCCGACGGAAAGTTCAACACCTATACCGTGAAGGGCCACCAGCCGGTCGACACCTTCAAGGCGCGCGAGATCATGCAAAAGATCGCCAACTCCACCTGGCTGTGCGGCGATCCGGGGATGCAATTCGACGACACCATCAACAAGTGGCACACGTCGAAGAACACGGCGCGCATCAATGCTTCGAATCCGTGCAGTGAATACATGTTCCTCGACAACTCGGCCTGCAACCTGGCAAGCCTGAACCTGATGCGCTTCGTGACGCCCACGGGCACGTTCGACATCGCCGCTTACCGGCACGCGATTTCGGTGCTGATCACGGCCATGGAGATCCTGGTCGATAACTCGGGCTATCCCACCGAGTCCATCGCGCGCAACTCGCACGACTACCGGCCGCTGGGCCTGGGCTACGCGAATCTGGGTGCGCTGCTGATGTCGTGCGGCCTGCCTTATGACTCAGCCGCGGGCCGCGACCTGGCCGCCGCCCTTACCGCGATCATGTGCGGACAGGCGTATCTGCAATCGGCCGTGGTGGCCGCGCAGTGCCAGCCGCTGGCTTCGGCCACGCCGCTGACCGCATCGGTAGAGCACCAGGGCAGCGCCTGCCCCGGCTTCTACGTCAACCGCGAGCCGTTCCTCGACGTGATCCGCATGCACCGCGCGGAAGTGAATAACATCGGAAAATCGCGCGTGATGGGCGAGCCCTTCATGGTGCCTCAGCTCGAAGCGCTGCTCGAATCCAGCCGCGAGTGCTGGGATATGGCGCTGCTCTACGGCGAGCGCTACGGCTATCGCAACTCGCAGGTCACCGTGCTCGCGCCCACGGGCACCATCGGCTTCATGATGGACTGCGACACGACGGGCATCGAGCCGGATCTGGCGCTGGTCAAGTACAAGAAGCTGGTGGGCGGCGGCATGATCAAGATCGTCAACAACACCGTGCCCGCTGCGCTCTTCAAGCTCGGCTACTCCACCGACGACGTGAACGCGATTGTCAGCTACATCGACGCCACGGGCACCATCGAGGGCGCGCCCGGCATCAAGCCGGAGCACCTCTCGGTATTCGATTGCAGCTTCAAGCCTGCCAAGGGCACGCGGTCGATTCACTATATGGGTCACATCAAGATGATGGCCGCGACGCAGCCATTCCTTTCGGGAGCGATCTCGAAGACCGTCAACCTGCCCACCGAAGCTACTGTGGAAGAGGTAGCCGAGGCCTACGCCGAAAGCTGGCGGCAGGGCATCAAGGCCGTGGCCATCTACCGCGACGGCTCCAAGGGGACGCAACCGCTGAACACGAGCATGGACACGAAGCGCGAACCGTCGGTCATTGATGCCGTCGGTAGCCGCGTGCTCAGCCGCTTGTCCGCGTCGCTACCCGCTGCTGAAGCAGACCTGAAGACACTGGAGGCGCAATCGTCAGAAAAGCTGGAGGTGAGCGCCAAGCAGTTGCTCGCCGCTACGCAGGCCTTCGACAAGGCATTGAAAGAGATGGCCGCGGCGGCCGCGGTTCCGGTGCTCACCGCTGCGCCCACGATCGACAAGAGAATGGGCGCTGGCGAAGTGAACAAGGAAGAACAGGACCTGAACGCTCCGCCCCGCGCTATCCGCCATCGCCTACAGGAAGAGCGCGCGTCGATCACGCACAAGTTCAACATTGCCGGTCACGAGGGCTACATCACCGTCGGGCTCTATCCCAACGGCCAGCCGGGCGAGATCTTTATCCGTATGGCCAAGGAGGGATCGACGGTCTCGGGCCTCATGGATGCATTTGCTACCTCGGTTTCTCTCGCGTTGCAGCACGGCGTGCAGCTCAAGGTGCTCTGCGAAAAGTTTGCGCACACGCGCTTCGAGCCTTCGGGCTGGACGGGCAACGAGCAGATCGGCTATGCCAAGAGCCTGATGGATTACATCTTCCGCTGGCTCAACCTGCGCTTCCTTTCGGGCGAACAGTTGACGCTCTTCGCGGGTCTCGCGCCTAAAGCTCCGGCACTGCCCGCCTCACCGAGTCTGTTGCCGGAGAGCGACGAAGAAGAGGAGCAGGCGCCCGCGTCACCGAATCTGGCGCGCCTGGCGGAGGAAGTAGCCAAGCGGCTCAATCAGGTGAGTGGTCACGGCAGCATGTCAGGCGGCGGCATCGCTCCTGAAGTGCAGCCGCGCCAGACCACTTCGGCAAGCTCCGCGCAAATGCCGAGCCTGAAGGACCGCGGCCTCTACCATGCAGCCGACGCCATGCGCAGCATGTACGACATGGGCGACGCGCCCAGCTGCAATGTTTGCGGGGCCATCATGGTGCGCAACGGCAGTTGCTACCGCTGCATGAGCTGCGGGTCGACGAGCGGCTGCAGCTAGCAACCGGCGTAGATTCCTATCGGGGCAGGAGAACTTTCCTGCCCCATTTTGTTGGACACAAGCGCCGCTTTTCGGTTCAGGGGCGCGTGAAATGATGCAATACTACTGTCCGATCACAGGAGAGCCGCTAACCGACTTTCCGCTGCCCGGGAAGTATTGGTGTCGTATCCTCTACTCCTCGCGGGAAGCCTACCTCGTGGTCAGCGATACGAAATGGGGAGATTCCCCACTCTTCCCGCTTCAGGTCGGAGTTTTCGAAAAACTCCGCGAGGCGCCGGAAGAACTGCTGGACCTGGCGTTCCAACGAATTCTCCGTATTGACTACCGAACCGTTTCCATCACAGGCTTCGAGCACACCCTTCTCGGTTGCTTCAATCTGAAACGCATGTATCGGATCGTGTACGGCGATGGCTCGGAAACCGCCGGTGTTTGACCCGGCTTGGGCGGGCCGTTATACTCAAGTCTGCGACAAGCGGGAGTAGCTCAGTGGTAGAGCATCGCCTTGCCAAGGCGAGGGTCGCGAGTTCAAGTCTCGTCTCCCGCTCCATTCCGCACCACCCCGATCGAAATCAGCGAGGTGCAGCGCGGTTTGGGGTCCAATCTGGCTCGAGGCCCAGCCCAAGGCGCGGTACCCAAGTGGTAAGGGAGAGGTCTGCAAAACCTTTATGCGCCGGTTCGATCCCGGCCCGCGCCTCCAATTTCCTTTCGATAATCTCTAAACGCAACTTCCGCAGATTCTTTTTGATTGTTGCTGTGCGTTCATTTGCGCGTAACCCGACGAATCGAGTTGGGTGGCGATTTGACAAAAAACTCGCAATCTTTCGCATGGCAATGGCTCGGAATCTGAGAGGCCAGATTCGATCCCAAAAAGTTGAACCGCCAGGCGAAGTGCACTGGCGGTTCGAGTCTAAAGCCGGCGTCCTGCTAAAAGCGATTTCCGCCGGGCGTATGCAATTGGTCTGATTCCAGGCTCTAACCCGCCCTGAACCCTCCTGTCCTGTATCGACGGTCGGGCAGCAAGAATCCCAGGCGGATCGGATTAAATCGTCAGCGAGATCGTTGTGCTCGCAGACATTGAGCCGGATACCCCCTTCACGGTCACGGTATACGTGCCTGGAGCGGCCGATTTGCTCACCGTAAATGTCAACACGCTCTTTCCCGTGGTCGGGTTGGTTCCGAAGGTGGCTGTTACGCCCGAAGGCAATCCGGAAGCGGAGAGAGTCACGCTGGAATTGAATCCATTTACATCCATCATGGTGATAGTGTCGGTTCCGCTCCTGCCGGGAGTCACAGTGAGCGAGCCCGACGAGGCGCTCAATGTGAAGCCCTTCACGCTCAGGACCACCGAATCCGTCGCAGTATTGTAGTCTGTGGAATCTGCGGGCGTGAACGTTGTCGAGAGCGTTTGATTTCCGGCCGCCAACACCGTGCCCACGGTCGGCGAGTAAACGAAGGCGCCTGCGACAGAAGCGGTGGCATCCAGTTGGATAGAGCCGAGCGGCGTACCAGCCGTAATGGCGGCAGGCGCAGGCCAGGTGATGACCGGCGTGGCCTTCTTGACAAGCAGTGTTACAGTGGCCGTTGCGATGTTGTAGTCCGTGGTATCCGTCGGCGTGAACGTGGCGCTCAACGTTTGATTGCCCGCCACCAGCACCGTTCCTGATGCTGGAGTGTAGGCAAACGAACCCGGCACAGTGGCGGTGGCGTCGAGCTGTGACGAGCTTAGAGGCGTACCATAGGTAATTGCTGCTGGAGCCGGCCACTTGACGACTGGCGTAGCCTGATTCACCGTGAATGTGACGCCCGCCGTGGCTGCGGTGTACTCCGCAGTGTCATTAGGCACGAAGGTCACCGTCAGTGTCTGTTGTCCGGCTCCCAGTACCTTTCCGGCTGCCGGCGTGTAGGTAAATCTGCCGGCCACAGTCGACGATGCATCCAACTGCTTCGAGCTCAAAGGCGTTCCATAAGTGATTGACGCTGGCGTGGTCCAAATAATGGTTGGAGTAATCCGAGTACCTGTTCCACTCAGCTCGATGCGCTGAGTGGCGTAGTTCGGGTTAGCCGGATACAAACTGTTATCCGTCAGTAGCAGCGAGCCGCCAAAAGCGCGAATCGCCGTCGGGGCGAAGCTGATGGACAACTGACAGGATGCGCCTGCCGCAATGGACTCGGACGCTGGCGTGCCATTACCGGAGACCGGGCATGCCGAAGAGACGCCATTGTTTAAATCAAACCCCTGGGAGATGATGGGGCCGGAACCCGGAGGTGGTGGCATGAAGGTGAGGGCGGCGTTGCCAGCGTTGAGAACCGTCACGGTCTGAGGGCTATCTGCGCTGGTCGACCCAATCGGTGTGTCGGCAAACGACAAGGTTGGTGCATCGACGAAATCTTCCTTCAAGACCTCTTGTGTGCCTGCATCTGCGACATAGACGTTACCACCTTGATCCACGGCAACCGCTAGTGGTTCATTCAGCTGACTCGTCGGTATGGTGCTCTGAACGTAGCTTCCTGCCACCGGTGTCTCTTTGAGTACCGGTCCCCCACCGATATCCACAACATAGATACTGCCCATTGCATCAACCGCTATCCCATTCGGTTGAAAGAGGCCGTTGATCGGCAGCGTGCTCTGGATGTAGCCGCCGGCTGATGGAGCCTCTTTTATCACCTGGCCATTTCCAAAATCTACGATATAGACATTCTCATTGCCATCAACCGCCAGCCCGCCCGGCAAGGAGATGCCAGAGTAGGGGATTGTACTTTGGAGATAGCCGACTGGAGACGGTGTCATCTCATACAAATACTCTTGAAAATCAACCAAGTCAGTTGCAAAAAAGAACACGTTTCCGCTTCCGTCCACCGCAATCGCATTGGGAAACTCAAAATTATTGTGAGCGGAGTCAGCGACCACGCTCTCTGTGTATCCATTCGAAGACAGCGTTTCCTTTAAGACGCGGTTGTTACCGATGTCGGCAATGTAGACATTGCCGCCTCCATCGACCGCGACCCCGACAGGGTCGTCCAAGCTGCTGGTGGGAATCGTGCTCTGAACGTAGCCGCCGGAGGACGGCGTCTCCTTCCAGATCACATTGTTCACGCAATCTGCAATGTAGATGTTAGCGCTTCCGTCAACAGCGATCGCATAGGGACAAGTCGCTCCGGTTGAAGCGGAGGTAACAATTCTCTCGGTGCCAGGCAAGAAGTTTATTTGCGGTCCAACGCCCGTGCCTTGAAGATAAGCTGTGGCAATCACATTGCCTGCGGCGTCATGTAGTACGACCCCGCCATAGCGCATTCCCGCAAAACTCGGTGTGAAGAGCACATTCACCGTGCAGGTCTGGCCAGCGTTATACGCGGTGTTCGCAATGCAAGTGCCTGTTCCGGTATTTTGGAAATCCAATCCGGCGGAGCCTTGCGTGGTGACCGTCGTCGAACCGAGTGTGACTGGAGCGCCGAGGGTGACGGTCAAGGTTTGTACAGGGCTAGCGGTTCCTATGTTCTCCGTTCCGAGGTTCACGCTCGACGACACGAAGCCGAATGGCAAAGTGACGGTCAATGAAACGTTCGCCGTTGCCGACGCATAATCCACCGAATCAGCCGGCGCAAAGACGGCTGTAAGTGTCTGTTGACCTAGTCCTAATACAGTCCCTTCTGTAGGCGAATAGCTGAACATCCCCGGGACGTTTGCCGTAGCGTCCAGCTGCGTGGAACCAAGCGGAGTTCCGTAGGTGATCGTCGCCGGTACTGCCCACGTAATCGTCGGCGTTGCCCGATTCACGGTCAGTATGACTGTGGCTGTCCCTGTTGTGTAATCGGCGGTGTCAGTCGGCGTGAAGGTCGCGGTGAGCGTCTGCGTGCCTGCAGTTGGCACCGCACTCGCAGCCGGAGAGTAGCTGAATGTACCGGCAACGGTGGAACTCGCATTAAGCTGCGTGGAACCAAGCGCCGTTCCGTAGGTGATAGCTGCCGGTGTTGCCCATGTGATCGTCGGAGTCGCCTGATTCACCGTAAGCATCACCGTCGCCGTTGTGGTGGAGTAATCGGTCGTATCGGTTGGGGTAAATGTTGCCATGAGCGTTTGCGTGCCCGCTCCCAACACTGTGCCCGCTAGAGGTGAATAACTGAAGCTTCCGGCAACGGCGGAACTCGCATTAAGCTGCGTCGAGCCAAGAGCCGCACCATAGGTGATGGCTGCTGGTGCTGCCCAATTAACGGTCGGTAATGCCTGATTCACGATCAGCGTGACCGACGCGGTCGCCGTGGTGTAGTCCGTCGTGTCGGTCGGTGTAAAAGTAACTGTGATCGTCTGCGTTCCCGCAGTCAGCACCGTTCCCGCCGCGGGGGAGTAGCTGAAGGTTCCCGGCACGCTGGCTGTCGCGTCGAGTTGGGTTGCGCTCAGGGGCGTGCCATACGTGATGGCAGCGGGCGCGCTCCAGGTGATCGTTGGTGTTGCCATTCCCGTGCCGCTCAGCGAAATGCTTTGCGTTGCATAAGCCGGTGAAGCGGCGTTGAGATTGTTATCGGTCAACGCTAAGGCCTCGTTCAAAGCGCCCGAAACGGTGGGAGCGAAACTGATCGCAAGAGCGCAGGTCGCGCCCGGGGGCAGCGTTCCCGCCGCGGACGAGCCGCTGGTGACCACTGGGCATGTGTTTGGCGCATTTTCGTTCAGCGTGAAATCGGGTCCGATACTCGGGTTGCTGCCGGTAGCAGGAATCGGAAAGTTTAGCGCCGCGTTGCCGTTGTTCTCGACCGTAACCGTTTGGGGGCTGTCGGTGCTGGTTGAGCTAACAGCCACGCTTGCGAAGGTCAGGCTTGGTGTATCGGCAAAGTTCTCCTTCAATACCCGCATATTTGCGCCATCGGAGATATAGACATTCCCGCCACCATCCACAGCTACAGCATGGGGGTAATCTAGTCTGCTTGTTGATATCGTACTTTGAATGTAAGTTCCGCCCGACGGCGTCTCCTTGATTATTTGGTTGCCCGAGAGATCGACAACATAGACGTTCCCACTCCCATCGACTGTGACACTGAACGCCTGATCCATCCCGCTGATTGGCAGAGTACTTTGAACGTAGGCTCCTACAGACGGTGTTTCTTTGAGCACCTGATTATTTCCGCTATCAACGACATAGACGTTGCCACTTCGATCCACAGCGACACCGGAGAGTCCAAAGGCATTGCTCGAAGCGCCAGGGGTTGGTATTATGCTCTGTGTGTAACTTCCCACCGACAAAGTCTCCTTATACAAACTGCCTATTATCCCTGAGGTGAAGTAGACATTGCCGCTGCCATCCACGGCGACTGCTCCAGGGAATATTTGGCCAGTGGAAGAGTCGGCGATAAGACTCTCGGTGTAGCCTCCGATCGACGGGGTCTCTTTTAATACACGGCCATGGTCGTAGTCCGCTATATAGATGTTTCCGCTTCCGTCTAATGCGACTCCTTCAGGCGCAAGCAGTGCGCTTGTTGGAATTGTGCTTTGGGCGTAACCGCTAGAAGTAAACGTCTCCTTCAATACTTGGTTATCACCAAGATCGGCGATATAGATGCTGCCGCCTCCGTCCACCGCAATCCCGTAAGGAAGAAAAAGCAGCCCGTTGGATGCAGATGCAATCGTGCTTTCGGTACCCGGCAGGAAATTGATCTGCGGTCCTAAGCCCGTGCCCTGGAGATACCCCGTAGCGATCGCGTTACCATTCGTGTCATAGAGCACCACCGCGCCATTGCGCGTTCCAGCGAACTTCGGCGTGAAGCTGACGTTCACAGTGCACGTTTGACCTACCGAATAAGCCGCGTTCGCCGTGCATGTTCCCGTACCGGCATTGGAGTAATCGAGCCCCGCCGCACCTTGCGTGAGAACCGAAATTCCTCCCAGTGTTCCGCCGGTGTCAAAAGTGAAGTCCATCGGGATCGTCGCACTGGAGGTGGTTCCGACGTTGACTTGTCCAAAGTTCGCGCCGCTCGGCGTCAACTCGGTTATATAACTCCCATTTCTGACGGAGTAGCTGGCAAAGATGTCTTCGCTTTCGTCAAGCGCTATTGCCTCGATTTCATTAAAACTACCAAGGATCTTGATTGTGGGCGAAGAGGGA
Source organism: uncultured Acidobacteriota bacterium (assembly GCA_963745965.1). Taxonomy (GTDB): domain Bacteria; phylum Acidobacteriota; class Terriglobia; order Terriglobales; family Acidobacteriaceae; genus Telmatobacter. The sequence continues at coordinate 78,359 of CAVUZC010000006.1, read as the reverse complement.
ACGCTGCCGTTCACTGCCACGAGCTCTTTCAATTCATCGTTCAAGAAGTCGCCGACGTAAACATCCCCTTGAGTATCTACGGCAACCGCCGCGGGCATACTGAATCCGCTCCCGAGGGCTCTGATGGTCGGGGAGGCCGGAATGCTTCCGTTGACCGCAAGCAATTCTTCGACTGTGTTGTTCTCGGAGCTGGCAACGTAGACATCGCCGCTGCGATCAACGGCAATCCCGGCCGTGAAATCGAATCCGCTTCCCAGGCTTCTGGTCGTGGGCGACGAGGGAATCACTCCATTTACTGCTTCGATTTCTTCGACCGTATTTCCCGTCAAGTTTGTGTAATACAGATTCCCCTGCGAGTCGCTTGCCATTAGGCCGCCCACGCAAGTATTACCTTGAACGGCCGAAATGATCGTCGGGCCGCTGAGCGTGACGCCCCCAGGTACCGATTCAATTTGAACGCTCCCATTGGCCCCGAGATACTTAAAGATGTTCCCAGTGTATGCGTCCAGCACGTAGAGGTCCCCGAGCGGATCAATGGCCAATCCCATTGGAGCATTCAGGCCTCCCACTCCGTAGATTGTATTGGAATTCGCCGGGCGGACGAATAACTGGCTCATAACCCCTTGGTAGGTGCAACTCGACGCGTTCATCTTCTTTGCAGTAGCCCGTCGCCCGCCGTCCGACAACCGCGTATTGTTTTGATGAAAGGCAGCCGGAACGTACCTGACACTCCGACCCGGTTGAAATGCCAGGCCCACCTCTGCGTTTTGCGTGGTAAAGAATTCATCACCCGCAGCGTCCACCGCGATCGCCAGAATCTGGGTGCCGTTGGGGTTGATCACGGGAGAATTCTGCGCTCCGTCAAAGTGGGCCGTCTGGCCCGCTGCGAGCATTGGCGCGCTCGACAGTGCAAGAAGTGCAATCAGTCGGCCAAACGTGAATGCGGCACCCGCCTTTGGACGGCGCGACAGGCTGCGAAAGCTGGATGCGAAGAACGAAACAGACACAAACGAACAGACGGACTTCATGGCGGGTTCACTCCTGGGGGACAACCCCGAAATGCTTCGGCGTTTGGTTACAAGCGAAGACAGTCAGCGGGCCCTTTGTCAGTGCCGGCTTCGGCAGGAAGAATTACCTGTGGGTTGAGCGACGACCAAAGTCTAGCACAGAAGCGGGAGCATAAGTGCAAAAAAATGAGGAACATCAATCACCTGCGGCGGCACAAGGTGACGCGGAGTGTCTCGGCGCTCATTGGGATGAATGTCCGGGAATTACATGCTTCATCCGAGGTCCGAATGACATTTGTCATCCGCGATTGGTGACAATTTCCATTTGGACTTCGTGCCGCCGTGGTGTCATCCTAAAACTGCCATTGGGCTGGATCGTACAGCCCTGGTGAAGAGACAGGGTAGGTGTGAGCGTGCAAGATTCGGCGTGCGAACCGGAAACCGGTCAACAAGACAGACCCATCTTCGACCGGCGATGGCCAGATCCTGCGGACCGCGAACCTGGGAAAGCCGGCGCGACGGCGATGACTCGCGCGGTACCACCTCTTCGGCGACGACCGCAGGATGGCAACATTTTATCTACCTTGCGTACTCGGTATTTTTCTGGATCGAACCTGTCTATCATCCCGCGCTGCGATCCTGGATTTACTTCGCTTGCGCTTACGCGTTTTCCTGGGCATATACTCCGTTCTGATCTTCGCGCCAAGCCCGCAGATGCGCAGGGCCGCGCTGAAGGAATGGCAGTTTTGGGTTTCGTCGTACACCCCGTTTAACAACGGGTTTATCGGCGTCTACATCTATGTTGCCGCATTTCTTCCATTTGCGGTTAAAAGTTCCGCATATGTGCTGCCGCTGCTGCTTGCAACTTGCGGCGGCATGTTCGTCCTTGGCTACTTTCTGCACCTGAATGTCTGGACATGGGGCACGTTGACCTTTATCGCTCTTGCAGCGCGGCGGCATCAACATCGTCCATGCGCAGCAACACCGCGCGGCACGCGAACTCGGCATGGCACACGAAGAGATCGAACGGCTCGCCAAGCTGGCGGAAAGGGAGCGCATTGCCCGCGACCTGCATGACGTGCTGGGACACACGCTCTCGGTCGTTGTCCTTAAGTCCGAACTGGCGGGAAACTGTTTGAACAGGATGCGCGCCGCGCGAAGCAGGAGATTGGCGAAGTGGAGCAGATCGCCCGCTCGGCGCTGGGGGAAGTAAGGCAGGCCATTCGCGGATACCGTTCCGAGGGGCTGGCCGCGGAGATCGAGCGTGCACGCACCACGCTCGACGCCGCAGGCGTTAGTCTTGCATCGGTGCCGGCGATTCCGCCGCTGCGCCCCGGCGAGGAATCGGTTGTATCGCTGCTGGTGCGAGAAGCGGTGACCAACATCATTCGCCACGCCTCTGCTTCGTCAGCCAGAATAGAATTCCAGCAGGAGAGCGGGAAAACCATTCTCACCATCGAGGACAACGGGCGCGGCGGCATTCGGCAGGAAGGCAATGGACTGCGCGGCATGAGAGAGCGCGTGGCCGCGCTGAGCGGCAGGTTCGACATCGATTCGAATCGCGGGACACGGCTGCTGATTGAGATTCCCCGGCTGGAACAGGAACAGGCATCGTGAAAAAGATTCAGGTTCTGCTGGCGGAAGATCAGGCGATGGTGCGCGGCGCTCTGGCTGCGCTGCTCGAGACCGAACCGGACATCGCCGTATGCGCCCGCGCCGCCAACGGACGTGAGGCTCTCGCAGCGATTGCAAAGCAGCAACCTGACGTTCTGGTGACGGACATTGAGATGCCGGAGATGTCGGGGCTCACGCTGGCCGGCGAGGTCAAGGACCGCTTTCCGCAGATCAGGGTCGTGATCCTGACCACATTTGCGCGTCCCGGCTATCTTCGCCGCGCTCTCGATGCGGGAGCCAAAGGCTATCTTCTCAAAGACAGGCCCGCCGCGGAGCTCGCCGATGCCGTGCGCCGCGTGTCGCGGGGCCTGAAGGTGATCGATCCCGAACTCTCCGCCGAAGCCTGGGACGCAGGTCCCGATCCTCTGAGCGACCGCGAGCGCCAGATTCTGTGGCGCGCCGGCGAGGGCGCAACCACCGGTGACATCGCCGCGGATTTGCATTTATCGGAAGGCACGGTCCGGAACTATCTCTCCGAGGCGATCAGCAAGTTGGGCGCTGCGAACCGGGTGGAAGCAGCCCGCCTCGCGCGCTCCAAGGGCTGGCTCTGACGATATCGCCCGCCGGAGCCTCTGCGTTCGCATCGGCGATCTCCTCGTCAAAACCAAATTCTCCAATCCAAATGTAAGTCCGAGTTTCGTTCGCCCATGAGCGAAGCGTCGTTGCGCATGACATTTGTCATCGGCGATTGCTGACAATCCACACTCACAATGGAATCGGTTCTTCGCGACACTTGGAACTGCAAGTGGAGGAAGAACGTGAACCAATCTCGCGCAATCGCCAGTTTCGCAACCTTAGCTTTGCTGGTAGCCGCAGCTTCAGCCGGGGCGCAGTCTTGCGCCGGGGGCTTGAGTGTCGAGGGGACGGTATTCGATCCCACAGGCGCAGCGATCGCGGGCGCGCTGGTGGATGCAGGCTCTGCGCGCGCCACAACCAACAAGAGCGGACATTACGAGCTTCGGTGTATCAATCACAAACGCCCGGCATCTCTCCGCAAGTGCGAACGGCTTTGAGACCTCGTCGGTCGTCGTGAAGCTCCGCGCCGGCCAATCCGAACATTACGATTTCCACCTGAAGATTGCGCGCGTTGAAACCAGCGTTTCTGTGGGCGATGGCGACGGGCCGAACCTGGACGCCGATCACGGCATGGGTAGCCATGTTCTTACCGAGGAAGAGATCCGCGAACTCTCCGACGATCCCGACGATTTCCAGCGCGAGCTCCAGATCCTGGCGGCGGCCAATGGTGGCGCGCCAGGCGCTGCGCGGATCACGGTGGACGGATTTCAGAATTCCAGCGCGCTGCCGCCCAAGGCTTCGATTGCGCGCATCGTGACTGCCCCCGATCTGTTCTCGGCCGAGTACGACACCCCTCCCTACGCCGGAGGCCGCGTAGAGATCTTCACCAAGCCGGGCGCGGATTCCCTGCATGGCGCCCTGTTCCTCACCGACAGCGATGGCGCTTTCAATGCCACCGATCCGTTTTCAACGGTAGCCACTCCCGCTGGCCGGCGGCGCTACGGGTTCGAACTGGGTGGCCCGATCGTTAAATCTAAAAGCGATTACTTCCTGGCCCTCGAAAAGCGCGATATCGATGAGTTCAGCGTGGTCGACGCCACCACTCTCGATGCGAACGGAGATCCATTTGCCCTTCATCAGACCGTGACGGCGCCGCAGCGTCTGTGGATCGCCTCGGCGCGCGCGGACTGGCAGGCTGGGAAATCCGATGTCGCCGCGCTCACATTTTCGGCAAACACGAACTCGCTTTCGAATCAGGGCATCGGCGGCCTCGCACTCGCCGAGTCCGGCTATGACAGCACTGTCAGCGAGTACAATCTGCGCCTGACCAACACGCAAACAATCAATCCCAATCTGCTGCATGAAACCCATGCCGCTTTCATGTGGAAGGACTCCGCAAATGCGCCGCTCTCGACCGCGCCGAGTATCAACGTTGCTGGATATTTCATCGGAGGCGGCAATACGGCGCAGCAGCTTAACAATCGTGAACACGACCTGGAGATTGACGAAGACTTTCTCTATGCGCGCGGCAAGCACACCTTGAAGTTCGGAGCGCAGTCGCTGGGAATCTTTGTCCATGACGTCGATCCCGACACCTTCAACGGCGCATTCACCTTCGGCGGCGGCTCGGCGCCTGTGCTCGACGCCAATGGCAATCCCACCGGCCAAACCACAATCATCGGCGGCCTCGAGCAGTACCGGCGTGCGCTTCTTGATCTGCCAGGCGGCACGCCGACCGCGTTTGCAATCACAGCAGGGACTGCGCTGGTGCCGTTTACGCAGTGGCAGCTTGCCTTCTATGCGGAAGACACAGTGAAGGTGAACTCCCGGCTGACGCTTTCGGGCGGGCTGCGCTACGCGCTCGAAACTTCACCCGGAACTTTCGCGAACTTCGCGCCGCGCGCGGGCCTTGCCTGGGCGCTCGACAGACGCAGCAGGACGATTGTCCATCTTCATGCGGGACTGTTTTCCTCCGTAGTCCCCGCTTCTCTCCCAACCGAAGCCTACCGCCTCAACGGCCAGCGCCAAACGGAATCCCTCATCTACTTTCCGTCGTTTGCCGCGCCGCTGACGCCGACCGCAGAATCCACGGACGTAACTACCGTCCGCTCCTTGCCGGCTATGCTGAGCCAGCCGTCGTCGTTTCAAAGCGGCATCGGTATTGAGCACACCTTTCCGCACCACTGGCACGCGCAGGCGAACCTCTATAGCGGCGAAGCATGGAATATGATCCGCTCGCGGAACATCAATGCTCCGCTCGTCGCAAGCGCCGCGAACCAGCCGCCGAATCTCGCCGCTGCTCTTGCCGCTCCGCGCCCCATCGCGCCCAACGAGAACATCTTTGAGTTCGAGAACACGGGCCATTTGCACGGCGACGCGGTGTTTCTCGGACTCGATCAACACGGCCTGAAGCGCTTTTCCTTTTTCCTGGGCTACCTGAATTTCGATTTCACCACCGACACCAACAGCCAGGGCTTCGCGCAATCTGCGTACAGCAACCAGGGCGAGGCCGGACCGCCGGATTGGCAGTCGCGCAACCGGGTTTTCTTCTTCGGCAATCTCAACTTGCCGCGCGGCGTCCAGCTTTCGAGCCAGTTCGATGCGGACGGCGGCTTGCCCTACAACCTCACCACCGGCACCGACGACAATGGTGACGGCATTTTCAATGACCGTCCTTCCTATGCTTCCGCGCCTGGCCCCGGAGTGACGTCAACGCCTTTTGGCCTTCTCTCAAGCAGCACCGTCAATGGCAATGTTCCGCGCGACCTCGGGACAATGCCCGCTCTGATGCACCTCGACACGAATTTGAGCCGGGCCTGGAAGATCGGCCGCAATCGCCAGGATCGTCCCTCCACGCTCACGCTCAACCTTCGCACCGCCAACCTTCTCAACCACAGAAACGTAGCCGCAGTCAGCTCGATTGCTTCTTCACCCGTGTTTGCGCAGCCCGTGGCCGCTGAAAGTGCGCGCCGCGTAGAACTCGGAGCACGTTTTGCATTCTGAATCTCAAAATTTCTAAGAAAGGAATCACTCTCATGATGCTCAATCGCATTCGCAACGGAGCCCTGGTTTCGCTCCTCGTCCTCCCTCTCCTGGTTCACGCGCAAGATGCGCAAGCCCCCGGCAATGTGCCGCTCCCGGGCGTGCACTATCGCTACTGGCCCAAACAGATGGTGCAATGGGTCGGACCCGAACTCCCATATTCCATGATCGTGGCGGACATCGACGACCGCGGCAAACAGCCCATCTACGACGTCCAGCTCATCGACAAAACCGGAAAGAATAAGGTCCACTACACCAACTCGGCGGAAGAACTCGCGCTCGACCAGCGCGCCGGATTCACGGTTTACCAGGTCCCCATGCAGTTTGACGGGCCGGCAGATCCGGAAAAGGGCGCGCAATACCTCCTGCGCTTCAATACCGAAACCGGTGTGCCGGTGGTGTGGCAGTTTGTGCTCGCAACCGACGTCACCGACCAGGGCAGCGGCGTCTCAGCGGTTCCGGCAGCGTTTCCGATTCTGTCCTATCGCGGGCTTGCGGGGCTGGCCGACCAGGGAACGGCGCTCAAGGTCGGCAACACGACCAGCGCCGCGGATGTGTGGAAGGAATTCGCGTATCCGCCGTACTTCGTGCCTTACCACGGCGCATTGTCCACGGGAGTTCAGGTTCTGAGCTTTGTCCCCGAGCCTGCCTCGAAGAGCGATGGGCAAAGCCCCGCGAAACCCTCCACACTTTCGCTGACTCGTAACGGAAATACGGTTGCGCTTTCCGACAGCTTCTTCGGGACCACAATCTCGTACATGATCGAGGGAACTTCGATCGCGCGCGTCAGCTTTGCGCCGGCGAAGGGCAAGCGCGAAGACACCGTAACTTTGCAGTTCACTCCGCCGCTCGCGCCCGCGGGGCAGAGCAAATTCGAAATCGTTGCCGGCAAGACAAAGATCGCGACGGGAAGCGCACAATTGCCAGATGCAAACTCGCAAAGCCGGTCGATCTCGTGGAGTTTTTCGACTCCAGCAGATCTGAAAGGCAAAGCGCCGGCCGTGACCGCAAGTGCGCGGCCTTGATACTCCGAGGACGCGGAGTCCGATTAGAGCAAATATGGATTGATGTTTCCCGGCCGGTGCTTTCGATGAAGGCGCGGCCGGGAACCCACGCAGCGCGTTAGCTGCGGGCCAATGAAGCGCGGATTGCGTCGCGGGCGTTAGCTAGTGCAACTGGGTCTGGAGTTGCCTGCGGAGTGCGGGAACCGGGGCGCCGGGAGACACGGGCGCCAGCAGGGCAAGGCCTTCCTCGGCGGCAAAGTGACCTTTCTCGACTTGTCTTGTGGCGCGGTATGCCTTCGCCAAGGTCAACAGAAAAGCAGGATTCCTGCGATGGCTCAGCGCAACGGCGTGCTCAGCATAGTAGAGCGCCCGTTGCGGGTTTCTAAGAGAAGCAGGTTTCACCTGAATGTAGTCCAGGGCCGCGGCGTCGAGCATGGTGGCAAATTCCGGAGCAGGATTGGCCGCTATCTGATCGCGAAAACTGACTAGGCCTCGATTCGCAAGATCCCCAAAATCGGCTCCGGGATGAAGTTCGGAGAGGATCGAGGCGAGGTGCACCTGTGCGTCCGCCAGATCCGCCCTCAGTTCGGTTTCCGCAGGATTCTTTTGCAGCGCTTTTCCCAGGAGATCAACCTCCTCCGTATAGAACGAAGCTGCCTGAGTGAGATTGCGCTTGCGCGAATCGGGCGAAGCGCCCAGATCGGGATCGGCCTCCAGTTCATGCTCCTGGGCCTGCTCAATAAGGTCGATGACCAGATCGCGGAGCGCGCGGGAGTCCTGCGGATCGGCTGTCAACAGGCTCTTGTGCCACCGAATTGCCCCGGCCAGAATTGCATTGGCTTCGGGGTACTGGCCCAGTTGAACCAGTGAATCTGCCTCCTGCAGAAGCAGATCCTGCCGCAGGCGAACGATCTTCAGGGCTTCCTGTGCATCAGGCGTCAAGGCGGAAATCAGGTCGAGCCCGCTGTGGGCATCCTTGAGTGACTGGGCTGGATCGGTATCGCCCTCGGTTTCAGCGAATTTCAACGTAACCACGATGAGCGCCCTTCTTGCGGTGGTATTCGCCGGGTCGAGGCGCACCGCTCTGTCTGTCAAATCGAGGTCTTTGCGGTAGGCGATGAGAGCCAGCGCCGGGTCATCCAGGCTCGTGGCATCATTGATGCCAAGTTCATCGCCGAGAATGCCTTCCGCGCTGCCCGCCTGTCTGAGCTCATCCGCTGTTACGCCGGGCAGAGCGATCAATCGATCGTAGGTTGCGATCGCAGCCTGGCTGGCCGCGATCGCCTCCTCGATGGGTGCGACTCCAAAGAGAATTTCGCCGCGGGCGACTTGGGCTTTTGCAAGGGCTTCGAGCGCTTCACGGTCTTTGCTGTCGTGGCCGGCAAGCGCCTGGGCCGTCACAATGGCCTTGCCAATGCTTTTGAGCGCACCATCGGTGTCGCCGAAGTTTTGGTCGTAGGCATTCCCTTGCAGGTTGGCCAGTCGCGTATAGGCGTCGATGAGGTCGAGTTGCGTCTGGCGGTCGCCATGGGCGTCTTTGGCCATGCGGTCGAGATGTTCGATCACACGCGTGACCAGCAGCTTTTGCGCGTTGGTTGAGCCGGGCAGTTGCTTGATGGCTTCGTCCAGCTCGGATAGCAGGCTGTTGCTTAAGGCACGCAGGTCCGCCGAACGCGCCTCAGCTTTCTGGCGCTCGCGGTCGGCGACCCGGGCCTGCCATGCCACGGCGACTACGCCTGCAGCCAAAGTAACCGCGAGCAGGCCGGCGCTGGCCAGAGCAAGACGGTGACGGCGAACAAATTTGCAGGTTCGGTAACGGAATGTTCCGCGGCGCGCCGCAACCGGATGTCCTTTTGCATACGCGCGGAGATCTTCGGCAAGCTGCTCGACAGTGGAATAGCGGTCCTGCGGCTCCTTCCGCAAGGCTTTGAGCAGGATGGCTTCGAGATCGCAATCGAGCCGTTTGCCTGACGGGTCGGACGGTCTGGGTGGCGCTTCCTCGCATACCTTGCGAAGCATCTCAGCCGTCGTCAGCTCCTCAAATCGATAAGGTAAGGTTCCGGAGAGCAGCAGATACAGCAATACGCCGAGCGAGTAAGTATCGGATGCCGCGCTGATGGGTTTGCCCAATATTTGTTCGGGACTGGCATATTGCGGCGTGTAGGTAAGATAGCCGGCGCGCGTGAGTTCGCTTTCCCGCTTGTGCACGGAGGGCGAAACCAGCTTGGCGGTTCCGAAATCGAGAAGGCGGGGAGTTCCGTCGGCGACCACCAGAATATTGTCGGGCTTGAGATCGCGGTGAACGACGAAGTTCTGATGGGCGAACTGCACAGCCTCGCAAACGCGCAGAAACAGTCGAATGCGCTGGACCTCGTTCAGGTTGTGCTCAGCGCAGAAGCGCTGGATGGGCAAGCCATCCACGTACTCCATGGCCAGAAAAGGCAAGCCTTCTTCGGTCACGCCGCCGTTCAGCAGGCCCGCAATGTATGGATGCTGCAATGCCGCCAGGATTTGCCGCTCCTGGCGAAGCCGCTCGCGGAACAGATGCGACCCCACCGGCAGATCGATGAGTTTGATCGCAACCTTCTGATCGAAGTGTCCGTCTGCGCGGTGCGCCAGGTAAACCGATCCCATTCCGCCGCGGCCAAGAAGGCGATCGATCTCGTACGGGCCGACGCGTTCGCCTTCCCGGTGCTGGGGTGCACTGTTGTCCGGCCGAACGTGAAGAGACGCGTTTAACATCTCTTCGGCATCGTAAGCGTCCAGCATGGAACGGACCTCTTCTTCGAGCTCGCTGTCGGCGCCGCACTCGGCATCGAGCAGCTCCGGACGCTCGGATTCCGCAGCCTCAAGGACCGCGTTGAAGAGGGTCTCGACGCGATGAAAGCGCTCGACTTTTTGGTCCATATGTGGTTTTTTAATTCACCGTTAATAAAGATTGCGGAAACGACGGGTGAACTGACTCACGCCTGATGCGCAATAGAAGATCCGGAAGAGTGAATGCGCTGAAACAGCCAGGACTTGATGAACTTGAGTTCGCGATCGACGGTGGCTTTCGAGATATTCATGATCGCGGCCGTCTCTTCCGCCGTGCAGCCGAGAAAATAACGCAGTTCCACGAGATGAACCTTTTCTGGATCGAGCATCTGAAGCTGGTTGAGGGCCCTGTCGAGGTCGATGAGCTCAGAGCTGTCGATCTCAACCCACGCGAGATCTTCGTTGAGGGGAACACGGCTGAGGCCGGCGCCGCGCATCTGCGCCTGGCGCGTGCGGGCCTGGTCGATCAGGATCATACGCATCATGCGCGCACAGAAGATGTAGAAATGCCGGCGGTCCTTCCAGCCAGGCTTTCGTTGCTGGAGGAGCCGCAGATACAGCTCGTGAACCAGCGCGGTGGGCTCGATAACGTCATGACTCTGCTCCCTGTGAACATAGCTGGCGGCGATGTGACGAAGGCGGGGATAGACGAGCGGCACCAGCTCGTCGAATGCCGACGATTCGCCTTCGCTCCACCGTTTGAGAAGTAGAGTGACGTTGCCCGCAGCCGGCTCCACGCTTGCCTCCGCCTGGGAATAGTTTTGTTTGGCTGGTTTCGATAAGAATACCACCATACGGGTTTTTCTGCCGGATTTGGCAAATCTTCGGGAAGGCTCAAGTAAAACGGTTAAGCCTGTTCCGGGACGTGAGGCATTTTGCCGAGGTTTTTCGCAACATGAGTGGACGGATAACAGGAATACGTTAACGGAGTATCTCGCCCTTACGGGAAGACGATTGCAATGGCAGGTGTAATTGCATGTTTGATTTTTCTGGTTTACTCGCTGTTTTTCCAGCGTGTCGAGCTCCCGAACAACGAGAGACAATCGTCCCGAAAAGATCTGCGTTGAGGACACGGCATCGGCAGTGCCCTGAAATGCACAACCTCCAGCTTTAAAGGAGACTCACTTGATGCCGCTACGTCATATCAGGCTGGCGCCTGAAGAGCAGGAATATGTCACGAGCTGCGTAGAGAGCGGCCGCTTTGCCAACGCAGGCGAACTGGTGCAGGCCGCCCTGCGCGCCTTGAAACGCGAAGAGCGTGTCCGAATGGATCGCGCCTTAGGGGAACGAGTGGATGCAGCCGTCTCCCGAAGTCCTTCTTATGGGGAAGAGCGGTACAGCTCGTCCGCTCTCTTTCGATCCGATGCCCGGCGATAAGCTCCTGCCGCGTCCGCAGTGGAATCAGATCCTCGGCGCCGTCCAGTTCGGGCCGCCTTTACTCGTAGCGCAGCGCCTCAATCGGGTCGAGGTTCGCGGCTCGGATGGCGGGAATCATTCCGCTCACCAATCCGGTGATGATCAGGATTACCGTTGCGATGATCAGAGACGAAGGAGAGATGATGAGCCGAATGTCGGCGGCTTCGGCGTGCTTGGCCAAAGCGCTGTAAAAGGTGATGCGGCCGACCGAAAGCGAGATGAGAAACGAAAGAGCAATGCCGGCAATGCCTCCCACTCCCGTGATGGCCAAGGCTTCTGCCAGAAACTGAAGCAGGATGTGGCGGCGCTGCGCGCCCAGAGCCTTTTCCACGCCAATCTCGCGGGTGCGCTGCTGCACGCTCACCAACATGATATTCATCAGGCCGACGCCGGCAATGCCGAGCGTGAAGGCGCCCAGGAGCGCAAGAAGAGACTGGAGCGCGATCGATAGAATTTCGAACTGATGGAGCTGGGTGCGGAGATTGAAGATGTGCACGGCTTCGTGATCGCTGGGCTTGAAGTGGTGCGTGGCGGCCAGAGTATCGCGAATGGTTTTTTCCATCACGTTGTAATCGCCGATGTAGCTGATCCAGACGCCATCGAGATACGTGGTGTCTTTCAAATCGCTCATGGTGTTGAAGGGGATGTAAACCGTGAGATTGGTGTTGTCGTTGCCCTCCTGCATTTTCGGTTCAACCGCGCCGATCACGGTGAAGATCACGCCATTGATGCGAATGGTTTCGCCTGGCGCCCAGCCGGCTGAGAAGAGCTTGATCTTGGCGTCGGAGCCAAGCACGCAGACGTGTGCGCGCTGCTGATCCTCGGCGCCATTGAAGAACCGGCCCTGGTCCGGAGTAAGCCGGATGATATCGGCATAAGCGGGATTGGAGCCGATCACGGTCCACGTATACGTGTGCAGATCGTTTTGCACCGTAGCAGTCTGATACTCAGCAGGCGTGATGTGGGTGATTTCGGGCAGGACGGCGCTGACACGGTCTACGTCATCGAGCGTGAGACGCACCTGGACCCCGGCTTTATCGCCGCCGGCCTGCTGTATCGTCTTGCCCGGGAAGAAGCCGATGGTGTTGGTGCCCCACTCCGCAAAGATGGTCTCGATCGCGTGCGAGAAGCCGTTGCCGTAGGCGAGCAGCAGAACCACAGTGGCAATGCCCCACGCCATGCCGATCATGGTGATGGTGGTGCGCCGGCGGTTGAAGAGCATGGCCTCCCAGGCCTGGCCGAGAATATCCTTCAGCATGATGGTTCTCCGTGACGACCAGTAGCCAATAGCTGGCAGCAAGCAGCAAACAGCTAATTGACTTGTTTCACTCCTTGCGCAAGGCTTCGATCGGGTCCATCTGCGCGGCTTTGCTGGCGGGATAAAGCCCGGCGGCAACGCCGCAAACAGTGAGCGATCCGAGAGCGAGAGCCGCTGTCCAGGGCATGATGCGCGGCGGGTCAAAGCCCGGAATCTTATCTGTGAATACAGCCTGCAGCACGGCCATGAACCCCTCGGAAACCAGCACGCCGATGACGCCGCTCAAGCCGGTGAGCAGCAGGCCCTCCCAGAAGAACTGCGAAAGAATGGTGCGCCGCGTGGCGCCCACCGCCTTCATCACGCCAATGTCGCGCGTCCGCTCCGTGACCGAGACGAGCATGATGTTGATGATGCCGATGGCGCCGAGGCCGAGTGTGACCACTCCGACGCTGCCCAGGAAGATATCCATCGCCGTCCAGATGACGCCGACCAGATGAGACTCGGTGATGGTGTCAAACTCCTGGAAGGCGTCCTCCAGCGAAGGGTCGAAGCCATGATTGCGGCCAATCACGCCATGCACCGCGATATTGGCGGCGGCGTTGTCGTTTTTGATCGTGGGGTTGTATTGGATTGAAGTCACCGCATCCTGCGAAATGTTGTCGCCCTTCAGCGGAAACAATTCAAGCATGGTGGTGATAGGAATGAATATCTTTTCGTCGTCCCAGGTGTTATTGCCGCGGCCAATCGGCTTGCCCGTGCCGATGACCGTGAACGCAATATCGTTGACGATGATCGTCTCACCGAGCGCGGGACGTCCGGGAAAGAGCAGTGAAGCGGATTTCGAGGCAAGAAAGGCGACGCGCCGCGAATCGCGGATATCCTGATCGTCGAGGAACCTGCCGGAAGCGATGGGCAGCCAGCGGACGATAGTGTAGTTGGGCTGGCATCCGGAGAGATGGGCTGAGGTGCTGCCCCACTGGCTCACTTCGTAGGGGTCCGAACGGGCCAGCTCGGCGGTCACGGCGCGCACTTCCGGCAGGCTGCGAATGTCGGCCTCGTCGCGCAGGGTCAGCTCGTAGGGCCTCATGCCGGTGTGCTGGTTGGCCAGTGCCGGGATGGTGCCGTTGAGGACCATGACCACATCGGTACCGAACTGCGCCAATTGCTTGCGTTGGCCTTCACGAAATCCTTCGCCCAGCCCGACCAGCACAAGCAGGGAGAAGATGCCCCAGGCGATGCCGAACATGGTCAGAAAACTACGCAGCTTGTTGGCCATGATGGCGCGGAAGACCTGCCCGAGAGTGTCGAGAAAGCTGCGCATGACAGTTAGACGGCGATGGATCGCCCTGGCCTGCTCCTTTGCGTCAAGAATACGCTGGGGAAGATATATTGGTTCCATCGGGGGAATTTGGCCGGATTCGCAGATGTGCGCTCGATCACGCGCCGGGTTAGAGCGGCAACCGGCGGAGCTAGCTTCAGTTTTTTCGGGATCATGGAACCGAACATGGCCTGGTTCCGTAATACGCACCAGAGGGTGACAACAGCAATCCGCAGCCGTCTGAGTCTCTGATCGCCTCTGCATCCTCGATCAATTGGTGACTTGAAAGAACTGGGCTCTCATCGCAGTTCCGGGAGGGGTTTGTGGCAGGGTCGCGTAAAAACAAGCGCTTTTGGATCGTGATTGGCTCGATCGTTGGTGTGGTGGTGCTCGGACTGGGCGCGGCTCTTCTGCATCTGGCCAAGGGAGATCCCATCGATCCCAACCGGCTCGCCAAAGTCACGCGCGGCGACGTGGCGCGCTCTGTCGTGGCCACCGGGAAGATCCAACCTATCACGAAGGTTGAGGTAAAGAGCAAGGCCTCGGGCATCGTCGAGAAGCTTTATGTGGACATCAATAACCGCGTCCACAAAGGCCAGGATCTGGCGCAGCTCGATCAGCAGGAGATTGAGGCGCAGGTGGAGGCACAACGCGCGCAACTGGCGAGCGCCGAGGCCAACGTGACCACCTACCAGGCAAACATCGAGCAGGACAAGGTGAACGCGGCGGCTCCGGATTTGGCCATGTATAAGGCCACGCTCGACCGCAATGTTGAAATGCATAAGGATGGCATCGTGAGCCACCAGGCGCTTGACGACGCGAACCGCGATTACCTGGCCGCGCTGACCAGACGCGATTCCGCACGGGCGCAAGTCGGCGTGGACACTGCCAAGCTGAAGCAGGCGCGGGCGCAGGTTCTGGAGAGCCAGGCGAGCCTAAAGCAGCTTGAGGAGCAGCTCTCGTATACGACCATCGTCGCGCCCATGGACGGCGTGATTCTGTCGCGCGACGTCGAGATAGGCGATGCGGTCAGCTCCATTTTGGTTCTTGGTTCAACCGCCACGCTTGTCATGACGGAGGGCGACACGTCTGAAGTATACGTGCAGGGCAAGGTGGACGAGGCGGATATTGCCCAGGTCTACCTCGGCCAGCCGGCGCGCATTAAAGTGGAGAGCTTCCGCGACCGGACGTTTTACGGCAAAGTTACTAAGATCGCTCCGATGGGTGTCGAAAAAGATAACGTGACGACATTCGAGGTCCGCGTCTCTATCAATAATCCCGGCGGCGAGCTGAAGGCCAACATGACGGCCAACGCGGAGATCCTGCTCGACGAGCATAAAAACGTACTGACCGTGCCGGAAAACGCCGTGATCTACGACAACCAGAAGAATGCGTCGGTTCAGGTTCCGGATAAGCATCAGAAAGAGGGCTTCAGAAAGGTTCCCGTCACCGTCGGACTCTCCAACGGCTCCGTCACTGAGATCGTCAGCGGATTAAAGGTGGGCGATCAGGTGGTCTTGCAGCAATAGCCGGGAGTTCCGCAACCCCGAAACTCTGGTCGCCGTCGATCGATTCCTGCACTACAATCGAGTCATGCGTGTGACGGTTGGCGTCTCGGGAGGCATCGCCGCGTACAAGGCGGCGGAGCTGGTTCGCGCCCTGCAGCGGCAGGCGGTGGAAGTACACGTCGTTATGACGAAGTCGGCGCAGAAGTTTGTGCAGCCGCTCACATTTTCCGCGCTTACCAGCCATAAGGTCATTACCAGCCTGTGGAGCGAGTCGGACGCGAACGAGAACGACCGAGACGAGAACGGCATCGACCACATTGCCGAGGCGCAATGGTGTGACGCGCTGGTGGTGGCTCCCGCGACGGCCAACATCCTGGCCAAATTTGCGCAAGGCATCGCCGACGATTTCCTGAGCACGATGTATTTGGCCACGGCGGCGCCGGTCCTTGTGGCACCCGCCATGAACGTGAACATGTGGAACCATCCGGCCACGCAGGCGAACCTTGAAGTTCTGCGCCAGCGCGGCGTGGGCATCGTGGAACCGGGAACGGGCGACCTGGCCTGTGGCATGGTTGGCGCAGGACGCATGGCGGAGCCGGAGGCGATTGCGGAGGCGGTGCTGAGAACCATCGGCAGTCGCAACGATCTTGGCGGCGAAGTAGTGCTCGTTACCGCGGGAGGCACGCGCGAGGCGCTCGATCCGGTGCGCTACATCGGCAACCGCTCCAGCGGCAAGATGGGCTACGCGATCGCCGAAGCTGCGCGCAGCCGCGGAGCCAAAGTTATTTTGATCAGCGGGCCCTCGTCGCTGCACGCGCCGCCGCACTGCGAACTAGTGACGGTCATAACCGCCGAAGAGATGCGCAGCGCCGTGCTCGAACGCATGAACGAGGCTACGCTTGTCGTCAAAGCCGCGGCCGTGGCGGATTACCGGCCCGTCGCCGTCTCCGCGCAGAAGCTCAAACGCACCGGCCCGATCACTTTGGAACTCGCCCCCACCGAAGACATTCTGGCCGAGGTCGTTCGTCGCCGCCGGCCGGGCCAACTCATCGTGGGCTTTGCCGCTGAAACTGAGAATCGCATGGAAAACGGCCGCGCCAAGCTGCTTGCCAAAGGGGCCGATGCCATCGTGATCAACGATGTGGCCCGGGAAGGCGTGGGCATCGAGGCTGACGACAACGCGGCAACATTCTTAACCCGCGCCACGGCCGTCGAGCTGCCCGAAATGCCCAAGCGGCAGTTGGCCGACCGCATTCTCGACGAGATTCTCATCCTGCGCCGTCCCCGGGCGGTAATCGTCGAGTTCGATGAGCACCGCGATGCGCAGACCCGCGTGCTCAGCGAGAGCATTCCTGGGGCTGCCGGCCGCGGCCAGATCATTGTGGAGTGAAAATTGCCGAGTAGCTCCGTGCCGCGCACCCTCGATCCCGCAACCCGCGAAGCTCTTGCCGAACGCCTCCGCTTCTACCGCGACCTGGGGCTGACAGATTTTTACCGCAGAGATGTGGAGCCGATGGTCGAGAGCGATGAGCTGGAACCGGTTGCTGTCGCGCTGGCCGCGGCGTCCACGGCTGCAGAATCTGCGACGGTTGTTCAGCCCCAACCCTCAACATCTTCCGTCTCGCCCAATTTCTTCGGAGAGGAATCCGCCATCAAGACTCGCAAGACTTTTAAAGCGCCGCCCGAGATCGGCGCAATTGTTCCGGCAGAGGAGCGAGCCGCCGCGCTCCAGATCATTCGCGACGACCTCGGCGACTGCACGCGTTGTGCCCTGCACAAGGGCCGCAACAAGCTGGTGTTTGCCGACGGCTCGCCCACCGCGCGGCTCATGTTCGTAGGTGAAGGTCCGGGCGCAGACGAGGACGCGCAAGGGCTGCCGTTCGTGGGCCGTGCCGGGCAACTGCTCAACAACATGATCGCCGCCATGGGCCTCAAGCGCGAGGAGTGCTACATCGCCAATATCGTCAAATGCCGCCCGCCGGGCAACCGCACGCCCGAGCCTGAAGAGGCCAACACCTGCTCGCCGTTTCTCTTCCGCCAAATTGACGTGGTGCGCCCGCAGGTGCTGGTGGCGCTGGGCGCAACGGCTGCTACCTATCTGCTCGGCGCGCGTCAGCCACTGGCGGGGCTGCGCGGCCGCGTGCATGCCTATCGCGGCACGAGCCTCATCGTCACCTATCACCCCGCGTTTCTGCTGCGCGACCCGCGGCAGAAGAAAGAAGCCTGGGCCGATCTGCAGATCGCGATGAAGGAATTAGGCCTAAAAAAAGCAGGGAACAAGGACCAGGGAACCGAGTAGGCATCTTTGTGGCGGCGAAATTCGAATTATTGAGCATGTTGCTGTGAGCAATTCGGGCCGGTGAGTCTCGCGCAACGGATGCCGCGAAACCATAAAAGGTGCGACCCGTGGGCCGCACCTTTTCTTATCGCCAGATTGGGCTCTTCTACCAGGGAATGATGCGGTGGTTGAGTTGACCGGACTGCCAGCTGCCGGCGCTAATCTGGCCTGTAACCCACAACCCGTCTACGCTTGGACCTCCGCCGAACTTGGACGTGAGCTCCAAGTCTCCCTTCACGAGGCCGAGGATGTCCAATGTCTCGGACAGAGATGAGTTGTTTGACGACAATGTCCCCGTCAGATTATCAATATCGAAGCCCAGGACGGAAACTTCGACATGCACTTGATTGTTGGGCTGCTGGCTCCATTGAATGTTGACGGGTCCAAAACTCCAACTCCCAGAGGGAAGTTTATCTGTGCCGCTGGTCGCTACAGGTACGGTTGCTGTTGCCATTAGAAAAGATCTCCTTTTTCTTGTTTAGAGAAAACACAGGCAGGGAAAGATCGGGGAATGGTTTTTTCCGGTCTTTACGCCGGGGTCGCTTGAGTAGCTTATAGTTTGGCTAATTCGCGCTCGTCAAGTGAACTGATGCAGAATTTTTGTTTTGGCAGAAGTTGGACCGGGTCTCTGCATTATCTGCCGTCCCGCCACAGGGCCACGCCGCCCAGAATGCCTTCTTCATTGGAGACGATGGAGACATTCTTCGGCAGCTTGAATTCGATCTTTTTTGTGTTGCCGCCGCCCAGGTAGAGGTGGTCCCAGTTGAAGGTGGCCGCGGTTTGCTCGATAGCCTCCTGTAGCCGCTTGTTCCAGTGCTTCTTGCCGTATTTGTCGAGACCGCGGCGGCCCAGGTAGTCCTCGTAGGTCTTTTCGCGCCATGGATGGTGGCCTAGCTCGAGTCCAGGGCAAAGTTTGCCGTCGGTGAATAGCGCCGAGCCCATGCCGGTGCCGAACGTGAGCAGGAGTTCGACACCCTGGCCTTCGATAGCGCCATAACCTTGCACCGCGGCGTCGTTGGCCACGCGAGCCGGCTTCTTCCAGCGTTTCTCGAGTTCGCGTCCCAGAGGAAAACCAATCCACTTGGGATGCAGGTTGGCGGCGGTATAGGTGGTTCCGCGCTTGATGACTCCGGGGAAACCAACCGAGACGCGATCGAAGCCGGGCAGTCGCTTGCGCAACACGTCTAAAGTTTTCAGGACAACGCTGGGCGTGGGCACGGCCGGCGTGACGATGCGTTCCCGCGCGCTAATCGGCTTGCCGCGCGCATCGAGCAGCATGGCCTTCAGGCCCGAGCCGCCGATGTCGATCGAGAGCGTAACCGGGGCAAGGGCAGGGCGCGGGACATTGGGAGCGGCTTTCGATGGAGGATTGGCGGCAACGGCGTTTTTTGGGCTCATTTGTGTTGGATTGTACTGAATGACACGGAATTGGGAATAGAAAACAGATGAACCAGCGATCAAAACCGCGAAGCGCCGGTCGAACAAAGCCCTATCCCCTACACTGAATCTTGCCTCCCATGCCTGCATACTGCGAAGTCGCGTTGCCGGTGCCGCTGGACCGCACATTCACCTACGGAATCCGCCTGGGCCAGACGCCGCAGCGCGGAGCGCGGGTGATTGTGCCCTTTCGCAACGAGAAGCTGATCGGAGTGGTCACGGCACTGGAGGCTAAAGCGCCGCCGGATGTCGAAGTGCGATTGATCGAGACTGTGCTCGATGAGGAACCGCTGCTCAGCGAGCACCTGTTGGAACTGGGTACGTGGGCAGCGCAATACTATCTGGCGCCGCTCGGCGAGGTGCTGCGCGCCATGCTGCCGCTCACGGCCGAGGTGCGGCGGACGGTCTATTACCGGATCACGGACCTGGGCCGCGATGTCTCTGCCGCCAGCATGGACGGCGATCCGCAGAAAGCGACTCTCTGCGCACGCTCGCGCAACCGGCAAAAACTCTCGCGCGAACAGCAGGACATGGAGCGGCGCGTGCTGGAGCGGCTGGCCTCGGGCGAACCGGTGAAGGTTTCGGCGCTGCGCACGGCCACGGCGGCATCGCTGCCACTGCTGGCCGCCTTAGTACGCAAAAAGTGGATCGCGCGCGACACTGCCGCCGCCGAACGCGACGCGCGGCGCATGGAGCGCTTTGCCGTGCTGGTTCCGGACTCGCGTCTGCCTTCGCTCACGGAAAAGCAGCAGGCGATTCTGGCTGAACTCGCGGCCTGCGGCGGCGAATTGCCGCTGAAGGAATTGCGCCGCCGGGATCTGCCCGCGTCGACGCTGCAAACTCTGGTACGGCGTGGGCTGGTGCGCATTGAGGAGCGGCCGGAGCAATTTCGGCTTGGTGGTTTGACTCCAGCCTCTGCGCCGTTCGCTTTGAACCTGGCGCAAACCGATGCGCTGGCAACGATCACTACCGCACTCGGGGGATTCCATCCCTTTTTACTTTATGGAGTAACGGGTTCAGGAAAGACGGCTGTCTATCTGGCCGCCATGCAGAAGGCGCTCGACCGCGGCCTCTCGTCAATTTTGCTGGTGCCGGAGATCGGCCTCACGCCGCAGACCGCGGGCCTGCTCGACGCGGCATTCGGAGAAAAAGTTGCTCTGCTGCACTCCGCGCTTACGCCCGACGAACGCAGCGAGCAGTGGCGCCGGATTCGCCGCGGCGATGCGCCGATCGTCGTCGGTACGCGTTCGGCGATCTTTGCCGCTGCGCCGAACCTGGGGCTGATTCTGGTCGACGAGGAGCACGACCAGAGCTACAAGCAGGAGGAGACGCCGCGCTACAACGCGCGCGATGTGGCCGTGATGCGCGCCAAGCTCGCTGGAGCGGTGGTAGTCATGGGCTCGGCCACGCCGTCGCTCGAAAGCTGGCACAACGCCGAGCGCGGCAAGTATACGTGCATCGAACTGGGCGACCGCGTGATGAACCGTCCGCTGCCCGAAGTCAAACTGATCGACATGCGCCGCGAGTTCCAGGAATCAGGCAAGGACGAGCTCTTCTCCCGCTCGCTCATCGCACAGACCAAAGCCGCCCTCGAACGTGGCGAGCAGGCGCTGATCCTGCTCAACCGCCGCGGCTATTCGTTTGCCGTGATGTGCCGCGCCTGCGGTGAAAAGCTCGACTGCCAGAACTGCGCCATTGCGCTCACGCATCACAAGGCGTCGGCCGAAGATCTTGGCGAGGCGCGCGTAGGCCAGCGGCTCGAGTGCCACTACTGCGGCTACAAACGCACAGTGCCGGCGCGCTGCCCCAAGTGCTCGAGTGAACACCTTTACTATCTCGGCGCGGGATCGCAGCAGGGCGAAGAGCGCCTCGCGGAGATCTTTCCCGGCGCGCGCATAGGCCGCATGGATCGCGACACAGTGCGCGGCCGCGGCGATCTCGAGCGGCTGCTGGCGCGATTGCACTCGGGCGAAATCAATCTTCTCGTGGGCACGCAGATGATCGCCAAGGGCCACGACATTCACAGCGTCACGCTGGTTGGCGTCGTGGGTTGCGATCATGCGCTGTCGATGCCGGACTTCCGCGCCGCCGAGCGTGTCTTCCAATTGATGACGCAGGTCTCAGGGCGCGCCGGGCGTGGCGAGCTGCCCGGCCGCGTCGTGGTGCAGACATATTATCCGGATCACTACGCGATCCTGGCCGCGACGACTCACGATTACAAGGCTTTTGCCGAGCGCGAGCTGAAGTATCGCCGCTGGATGCACTATCCGCCCTTCGGCGTGCTGGCCAATGTGCTGGTGCAGTCGGAAAAGATGGAAGAAGCGGCGGGGTGGGCGACTACCCTTAACAAGTCCCTCCTCCAAAACCAGAGCACCCCGGAAGGGGTTAGGATTCTAGGGCCGTGCACTGCGCCCATCGCCCGCATTAAGGGCGTCTACCGTTTCCACATGATTTTGAAAAGCGCGTCGCGCAAGGCGCTGAATGAGGTGTTGCGGAAGATGCTGGCGCATGCCGATGCGGCGGGAATTCCGCGGCGCAATCTGATTGTGGACGTGGATGCACTCCGCCTGATGTGATGGAGCGCCGCCAGTTTCTTGACGCGGGCCGCGAAGTCAAGCTCTCTTCTCAGCCGCTGCGGTCTCCGCCCGGGGCTCGCAGTGGAGCCCCAGATCGCGGAAACGAATATTCGTAGACTCTATTGCTGCTTGGCCTTTACAAAGTACTGGGCGACATCGCGCACAAAGGCGACCGCGCCTTCCGGCACGGCTACCTGGCCGCCCAGAACTTTTGCGAAGTCCTGCGGAGCCCCGTAGTAAAGCTCCGTGTCCTCGCGATTCTGGCTCACGCTCGTTCCGTCCAGGTCGATGCCTGCGAAGAGGCCCTTATTGCGCGAGTAGCTGAGGAGTTCTGCGTTCATCTTCCAGTCGGTCGCGGCCTGACCCTCGCGGCCTACGGGGCCGGCGGCTGCGGAAGCATCGCCGCCAATCTTGAATTTGTTTTTGAGCAGATCCTGCATGCCGCGGTCGTTGACCGCGAT
The DNA here is from genome assembly GCA_963745965.1 of uncultured Acidobacteriota bacterium. GTDB lineage: Bacteria > Acidobacteriota > Terriglobia > Terriglobales > Acidobacteriaceae > Telmatobacter. Next base: position 55,987 of record CAVUZC010000006.1, on the reverse strand, counting down.
CAGGATCAAGTCCGTGGCCTGGCCGCCAATTTGGAATCCGAACGAGCCGCCTGCCATGCGGATAAACACCGGTGCGCTCCATCCATGGCCAGTGCGGCAGGTCACCACTCCCTGGCCGTATTGCGCGCCGAAGATGAACGCCCCTTTCACCATGCCCGGGACCACCGCAACGCAGGTGGCCGAGCGCAAAATGTCGCTGGGGATTGTGCTGTCCTGGGCGGCCATAATCTGATCGAGGACGATCTTGGCCGAATCAATACGCGCCTGCAGATCGTCTTTCGTCGAGGCTGCATGAGCGCTGCACGCAAGAAATGTGCTCAGAAAAACGCAGGTAATGGCTCTTTTCATATCCGTGTCCTTTCCATGCCGGCCGCTTGGGGGCGCGGCGGTTTTTGATGATGCGAGGTTCTTATGGTGGAAGCAGGCCTTACGCATGAGGAGGTCGAGCCCCGCGCCGGTAAGCGCTGAATCCTCCTTAAACAGGCTATCGTATTGGACTCACGGAGCGCACGGGTCGGTATACGGCGCGGCCGGTGCAAATCGCCGCGTTTCTCCGCTCGGGAACGGAGAGCGGACAAGGCGGTGGTTTCTGCTCAGGTTTTTGGAATTCTGAACAAAAGGGATGCGCCGCACCCTTAACGGGGTGCGGCGCAAACTTGCATTGTGTCTGGAAAGAGGGGAGTTAAAGGATCGACGACAACGTGAATCGGGTTCGCAAAAAAGAGGAGTTCCCAGGCTTCATGGAAACATGCTGCCTGGGAACTCCTTTCCCCAGATCTGCGTTGTTTCTGAAGCCATCATCAGGGAACTCGTGATTCTGGGCAAGAGTACTTAGGGTCTATGTCTAAAAGTAACCATGTCTGTTGCTTAATTGGTAAACTTGCGCCGCGACACTCCCGAACCCCCGCGTTTCGTACTCTCTTCGCCCTGTAGTTGCCGGCTCAAGGCCGAAGTCGAGAGCTTGACTCGGTTATCTACCCCAGCTTTGTGCATAAGCTTTGCAACATAAGCCTTTACGGTCCGTTGCTCGATGCCGAGCTGGCGGGCGATTTCCCGCGTTGACTGCGCGTTCAGGATGAGTTTCAGTACCTGTTCCTCGCGCGGGGTCAGCTGGGGTTTGGAAGTGTTTGCGACTGGCTGGTGCGACTGCAGCAACCGATCGATGAGTTGCGACAGAAGGTGGCGCGGCGCCCAGATGGAGCCAGAGGTAACCACGTCAATCGCCTCACGCACGGCCTCTGTCCCCGAGGAGCGGCCCAGGTACGCTCGGGCCCCGGCTACGATAGCGTTCATCACCAGCTCGTCATTGTCTTCCGGTCCGATGACGATGAGCCGGACCTGGGGCCGCACTTTGCGCACGGCCGCGAGCGTCTCGAGGCTGCGTGGCGCGGAGTGCAGATCCACCACGACGTACTCAATATCCGCCGAGTCGATCAGCTCCTGAATGCTGCCGACCACCGGGACCAGTTGCGGATGGCCAGGCTGTGCGGGCAGATCGAAGATGCTGGCGAGACCGGCGACGCGAATGGGTTCGGTGGCCAGAATCCCGATGCGAATCGGACGAGGATGTGCAGATCCGGATGTCATCGTACCCCTCTTCAGGCGCGGCTTTCGCGCTTGCGGAGATCCCGTAGACAGATGGCCTCGATCCGTATGCTATCCGAGCCTGTACCGGTTCGAAAGCATTGGGTTTCGAAGGCATCTACAAACTGTTCGATCACTGAAGCTCGCAGCGTCTGCATCTTCTCCTCCTGAGCGGAGTCCGCCGCGGCGGAAGGAGACGAAGAATCTGCGCTTGCTTTTCCGTGAACCTCAGTTACACCCAACTAGAGCTTGGGGAGAACGATGCCTTGCTGCTTTTGATATTTGCCCTTCCGGTCGGCATAGCTGGTTTCGCACGGCTCGTCCGACTGGAAGAACAATATCTGGCAAAGACCTTCGTTGGCGTAGATCTTCGCCGGCAGGGGGGTGGTATTGGAGATCTCGAGCGTGGCAAATCCTTCCCATTCGGGCTCGAAGGGCGTCACGTTCACGATGATCCCGCAGCGCGCGTAGGTCGATTTCCCCACGCAGATCGTCAGTACATCCCGGGGAATACGAAAATACTCAACGGAACGCGCCAGAGCAAATGAATTGGGCGGAACAATCACCGACTCCGCTTCGACCGTAACGAACGATTTTTCGTCGAACGCCTTGGGATCGATGATGGCGTTATTCACGTTGGTAAAAATCTTGAACTCGTTGGAGACGCGCAGGTCGTATCCGTACGATGAAAGCCCGTAGGAGATGACCCCGCCGGCAACCTGATTTTCGCTGAACGGCTCAATCATGCGATGTTTGGCGGCCTGTTCTCTGATCCAACGGTCGCTTTTGATCGACATGCGTCCCCTCAACCGAAGCCTTTAAACGTCTCCGGTTCCGTTCCGTTGCCGACTGAAACTCGATGGCATCATCTTACGCAACGGCTGCAAGTATTGACAACAGAGAAATAATTTGCGTGGGTTTCAGCGGCTGGGGGAAAACCGCGCGGCCGGAATTACCGGAACCTGTGCGGCCCTTGTTTCCTAATCGCCGCGAAATCTGTACTATACCCATGTAAGCTCGTACCATTGAGCTGGAACTTGAGTTCACGGCAAGCGAGGAGACTCCATTGATCAAGCAGGACATTGTTCATAACGTCGTCGAGCGCACGGGTCTGCCGCGCACCAAGGCAGAAGCGGCAGTGGACACGGTCTTCGAGGGCCTGAAGCAGGCGTTGGCAGCTGGCGAGCGCATCGAATTGCGCGGCTTCGGCGTCTTCAGCGTGCGCGCGCGCAAAACCGGCATCGGCCGCAACCCGCGCACCGGGACTGAGGTCAACATCGCTCCCGGCAAGGCCGTGCGCTTCAAGCCCGGCAAGGAACTTCACGCCCTGCAACCGGGCGAGTCCAACAGTTAATCCAGCCGGCGGGCCAAGACCAAGAGGCCGAAGGCAGCCGAAACCTGCCGCTGATCCGCACGAGTGTGTGCGTCCTCACGAGCGCTCTTCCCAACGCAGTGACAAAAGCAAAACGCCAACCCGATAAGGGTTGAGCTGCCTGTTTTCATTCAAGGGGGTGAAGCAGGAAAGTCGGGGGGAGTGTCTGGTACTTTGCTGCCTTGCTAATTTCTAGCTTGCTGTGCGGGCCAGGTAACCCATGCCATCGAGGACGCCGCGCATATAGGCAAGACTTTCGGCAACGCCGGTGATGGGGTTGTTGGGATCGATCTCGTATGCCAGATCGACGAAGTCGGGGAAGTCGATCGCGATGAGCGCAGCGAATATCTCGCGGACAGGGAAGTACGCCCCGGCCCACCGCAACCTGTTTTGCGTTGGCGGCGAGACTGGCGAGATCGTTCACCTGGATGTTATAGAGGCGTTTGTCGGCAGCGTGAATGGCCTCCACCACATTGGCGTTCGCGCGAGCTGTTGCACCCGTGTCGATACAGCAGCCAATGCGCGGGTCGAGGTCCTTGATGGCCTTCAGGACATCGAATGGAGAAGGGAAGTTGAAGTTGTCGCCGCGGTTGCGGACGGCAACGCGGATGTCGTACTCGCGGACCAGCTTGTCGATGAGCGGCAGCGTGGCGGGTGTGGGATCGGCGACGATGAGGTTGATGCCTGCGCGCTTGGCGTAATCGAATTTTCCGCGGATGTCGAACTCCGCATCGGTGGTGAACGCGATGGGCGCCGGCAGCGTGCAGCAAGATGCCCGCGGAAGCGTAATCCGTCGAGCGCCTGGTCTCTTCCGTGGGATCCATCGGAAGATGATCCTGCATGTTGCTGCAGCTCAGAAACAGGACGTTGAACTGCTCCATGTACGCGATGAGCTGCGCGCGCGAGAAGGTGCGAAAGGTTGAGCTGGTGAGGCCAAGGCGAATGGGCGATGGCTTGCCCGAGGCGGCAACCGCCTGTGCTCGCACGGGCGGGCCGCCAACGAGCGCAGCTCCGGCGCCCGAAGCGGCGCCGGCCGCCAGCACAGTAAACGATTGCAATAGATTACGGCGGGTGACGCGGATGTTCATGGTAGGGAACATTATAGGCGGCACGCAAGGCCTAGTCTGTCCCACTCTAGTAACACTTACCGTGTAGAAATAAAGGGCTTAGCGCGTTACCCATCGTGGCGTCAGCCGCGCCTGTTCTGTGTCCCCTGTTCTACTGCTTGCCGAAGCGGTACACGGTGCCGATAGTGAATCCCCGGCTGGCCTGCGTCGTCGATCCAAAGCCGGTAAAGAAATACTCGGGCGCGAGCCGGAAAGAAAGACTCGGTCCCACGTTGTACTCGCCAATGATGCTGGCGCTGGCTCCAAAAGAGACGCCGTTGGGTAGAGCAGGCAACCACCCGTCTGTGTGATCGCACATGTTCTTGAACCCACCCGTATCGCCTTCAAAGTTGCCAAGGGCGGGGCCGGCCAGAACCCGGCCGGAGAAGGAGTACTTGGGCTGCACGTAGAAGCGGTAAGTCGGGCCGAAGAGCACGTCGTACATGCTGATCTCCGGCCGCGTGAATCCGGAGCTGTTCCAGTCCCACATATGCATGGCCAAAGTAGCCGCGGGCATCGAGCGTGTAGCCCAGGCGCTCGGTGGAATAGCGCGTCAGTCCCGCATTCCACGCGTACCAGGTGAGGCGCTGATCCGACGGGCCGGGCGTGAACCTCAGATAGCCCAGGCCCGTGAAGGTTTCCCACCGGTGGCCGTAGGCGTCGTGAATGGCTGCGGCGCGGCGCTGCTCGCGGCGCTGGCGAATGCGCTCCTGCACCGTCAATTGGCCTGGCGTCAGTCCGCCGGACTGCTGGGCTGGGCTGGCCTGGCTTGAGCTGCTCTGGTCTGGGGATTGGCTCTGGTCGGGGGTGGAACTCGACGAGCTTTGTGCGAATGCGGCTGCGAAGCCCGTGCATGTGAGCGCCAGCAAAACAACGAGACGGCGGAATGATTGCATCGTGATCGGGATTCCTCCACGGGAGTACGAGAGCGCACACAAACGTTCAAAGCCCCCAGGAAGCGGTTCTTGCTTCTTGGGGTGGACATCGTCCTGCAAGCTCCCCCCATTGGTTATTAAATCATCCTGGGGGGAGGCTTGTGCCGGCCTTCATGCGGGCTTCTCTGCTTTGACGTGCAAAGAAGCGAAGCGGCAGCGCGGGGCTACACGATCGCCTTCAGGTCCGCCAGCAGTTGTGCCTGATCGAATCCGCTGGGTGAGCCTTTGGCGGCGATCCAGTCCGGGCTCAGCAGCGTATGCGCCTCGTCGCAGTACTTGTTCCAGAAGGCGATGGTCATCTTCTGGGGCGCGCCCCAGGTGATGCAGGTGAATCCGGTTTCATCGTACTTCGGCACAAAGACGCAGTGGCCGCCCCAACTGCCGGGCTTGGCATCGGCGTCCGCCGTTCGCGACCACGTCCCACACCTCTCTGTTTCTGCGCGGTGATGGGCATCGCCAGGCCGATGTAGACGCCGCCGAAGAGCGCAATGGACTGGCGAATTTCCGTCAGATTGCCGGGCCTGGGATCGGCGAAGGCCATCAGCTTGTGGCGGGCAAAGCCCTGCTTCTTCCAGTCGTTCAGCACGTCGAGCTCGATGCCGCCGTTGTCGGTTGAGGGTTCGCCGGGGACTTATAGCCGTCCCACTTCTCGTAATACTTCTCGATGGTCGCGTTGGGCAGGGTCACTTCGTGCCCGGTATTCGCCGTCCAAACCTGCACGGCGTGGCCGCAACCGGCAATCGTGCAGTCGCCCAAAGTGTCGTTCAGCATCACGCCCCAGGAGGTGATGCCTTTCGTCCAGTCGGCTGAGGCAGGCGGCGTCGGCAGGCTGGGCGTCAGGTATTTGCCCAGCTTCAGCGTGCGGCTGTCGGTCTTGATGGCTTTACGGCCCAGCTTCGAACTCCCCCGGCGTGATCGTTGCGCAGCTGGAGGGAGGTTTGCCTCTTCGTGGTCTGCCATGGGAGAGATCCTTTCGCGCAGGATTGCCGCGAGCGTACGGCAACGGGCAGAAGCCATGCGCCCCTCGAGGTCTGATCGAATTTCCGGATACATTGCTACTATTTTGCCTGAACCGCCAGAAACAATCTGCAAAACGCCTCGATTAAAATTGGTGCGACGGAAGGAGCAGGAAAACCATGGGCCGTATTTTTTTCGGAATCATTCTGGCGCTGATTCTGGCGCCGTTGGCGGTTTTGGCGTGGTTCAAATGGGGGCATCCGCCGGTTGCAGTGGCCGATGCGCCGTTGCCGATGGAACGCCAGATTACCCATAGTGCGCTCGACGCGCGCATTGCCCGCGATTTTCCGGGAGAACCGCCGATTCAGGCCGATGAAGCGAATCTTGACCGCCGGGGCCGAAGTCTACCGCGACCAGTGCGCCGCCTGCCACGGCTTTCACGGCAAGCCTTCGAACTTTGGCCCGCACATGTATCCCGCGGCGCCGGCCCTGTGGCAGAAGCACGCGAGCAGCGACGTGGTGGGCGTGAGCGACGATCCGCCCGGCGAGACTTACTGGAAGGTCTCCAACGGCATCCGCCTCACCGGTATGCCGGCCTTCAAAGACACGCTCACCGATACGCAGATGTGGCAGGTGAGCCTGCTGCTGGCGAACGCCAATAAGCCCTTGCCGCCCGGAGCGCTTTCGATTGTGATGGGCCTCGCGCCCGCAACGCCGCCGTACTCCACAACCAGTGACGGCGCATACAAAGAAGAAGTAGGATCGCGCGTGGCAATTTGCGCGCGACGCGAGCGAAAGGAATTCTGAATCGATGAGGCTTCTGGAACTGTTGAAGAAAGGCTTCGGCTACGTGCTCCTCAGCATGGGCGTCTCGCGGCCCGCGCCGAAGGCAAAGCCGCCGCAGGCGGAGGCCAAGCCCGCCCCGAAACCCATGCCCGATGAGTAGCGCTGAAGTTGACAATCCGATGAGCGCCGTGCCATATTCGCACTTGTCCTTTCATGTCAATGCGTTAGAAAACTGTTTGAGCCACACATCCCCCCGGTCTTTGGGCGTCGCATGGAGAAAGGTTATGTCAATAAAGTTGAAGACGATTGAAATGTGCGCAGTCATTGTCATGGCTGGCGCCTTATCCTGCGCACTGCCCGGCAATGCTCAGGCGCAGACTTCAATCGGGAACACCGCATCTGCGCACGATCCGAATTTGACGCCCCTGCAAACCGTTCAGTACCTCGATAAGGCAATCGACCAGATTCGTATCCCTGAAGGCGTCGACACGGGAACCATCACGAATTGGCCTGGGTACTTTGCCATCGAAGAAACGAAGGGCATTGTGTGGTGGGTGCGCGGAACGCGGACCGGCCAGTCGGAGTGGGAGATTCGCTTCTCTTCGGCCCAGGTGGATCGTCTTGACCTGAATGCTCTCGCGCTTGGAAGCGGGGCTTGGCAACTATGAAACCATCACCATCCCGTGCAAACCGGCTCCCAATGGAGGCGGCGTCGGCAATTGCTGGATGAATTGGGTAGCTTCCTGGGACGATCAATCTTCTGACATGAAAGACGGCCACTTCGGCAGCATCAAGGCTGCGCGTGAGGTGGGGAACGAAAGTCAGGAGGTTCTGGACGGCCAGGACTATGCGGTTTCGCCTTTGAAGAAGCAGATCCTGCTTTTGAGCGGCACACAGAAGCAGTTGATCGATGTGGAGCCGGCGAAACCCTATCGGCAATTGCAGATTTTTCTCGGCGCGGCCGATACCGATAGCGCCCAGCGAATGTTCCGCGCCCTCAAATACCTGCTGAAGAAAATGCCTGCAGCCGTTACGGAAACCGACCCCTTCGGCCCGTAATCAACGAACCCGCCGCGGGCCCGTTCTCCTCGGGCCTGCTTTCTTTGACGGGCAAACAAAAATACGGCCATCGCATTTGCCGACGAAAGACTGCGGAATCGACCGCCTTCCATCGCTCCTCGTACAATGAAAGAGGAAGCCCACCGGCGGCCAATGGCGACACCCCAGGATAAAAGAACTCAGCTCGATCCCAAGGCCGCGGCGCAACCCGCGACTGGGGCCGCGACAAAGGCTGCGTCTAAGCCCACCTCCGCCGAGCCGCCCCGCAAACAGGATGAAGAACCTGTTGGCAAAGTCTACGATGCGCACCTGATCCGCCGCCTGGGCCGCTATGTTTTCCCTTACTGGCTGCAGGCCGGCATCGCCTCGCTCGCTGTCACGCTCAAATCGCTGTGCGATGTTGCCGGACCCATCCTTGTGATGGTCGCCGTCGATCGGTATCTCGCGCCCGACAAGGCTGCGCAGGATCCCTCGAACTTCGTGGCGCACTGGGTGGCGAACTCCAGTCCTCTCGCCCGCCTGCTTCCCGAGCGATGCCGTCGAAGGCGTGACGCGCCTGGCCGCCATCTACCTCGCGTTGCTGGTTTTGGCCTACCTCTTCCAGATCGTGCAGATTTTCCTGATGCAGTGGACAGGCCAGAAGATCATGTTCGACCTGCGCCGCGAGATCTTCCGTCACATGCAGATCATGCACGTGGGCTTCTTCGACGCCAACCCCGTGGGCCGGCTGGTCACACGGCTCACTTCCGACGTGGACGCCATCAACGACATGTTCACCGACGGCGTTCTTGCCATTGTGAACGACTCTTTTATGCTCACGATCATGGCCATCGTGATGATCGCCATCTCGTGGTGGCTCGCGCTTTTGGCCTTCGCCGTGTTGCCGCTGATTTTGATCGTCACGCGGATTTTTCGGGATCATGTGCGCGAGAGCTATCGCCGCGTGAGAACCGCCATCGCGCGCATCAACAGCTTTACTCAGGAACACATCTCGGGCATGAGCGTGGTGCAACTGTTCAACCGCGAGGAGCGCGCGTACAAAGACTTCTCGAAGGTGAACGAGCAGCACATGATCGCCTTCAAGGACACGATCTTCGCCTACGCGCTCTACTATCCGGCGGTCGATCTGCTCTCGTCGATTGCAATTGCGCTTGTGGTCTGGCGCGGCGGTTTCGGCGTGCTGCACCTGCCGCCCACGGTCACCATCGGCGTGCTCATCATGTTCACGCAGTTCTCGCTGCGCTTCTGGCGGCCCATCCAGGATTTGAGCGACAAATACAACATCCTGCAGGCCGCGATGGCTGCCTGCGAGCGCATCTTCAAGCTTCTCGATTCCGAGCCGGAGATCGTAAGCCCCATGCAGCCCGCAGCCGGCGACGGCTCGAATCGCATTGAGTTCCGCCACGTTTGGTTCACCTATCAGAAGCTGACGGACGCGCAGAAAGCTGCCGTGGAGCGGACCGAGCAATCGGTGACAGGCGGCGTGGAGCTGGCAGGGCTCGACGGCATCGAGTGGATTCTCAAAGATGTCTCCTTCACGATCGATCCGGGGCAGACCGTGGCCATCGTCGGCCATACCGGTGCGGGCAAAACCACGCTCACCAGCCTGATGATGCGCTTCTATGAAGTCACCGCAGGCCGCATTTTGGTGGACGGGATCGATATTCGCGATCACGACCTGAACGAGCTGCGCCGCCACTTCGCCGTAGTGCTGCAAGATCCGTTTCTCTTTTCGGGCACCATCGGCGAAAACATCCGTCTCGGCGACGACGCGATCTCCGATATGGAGATGCGCCGCGCAGCCAGCGACGTAAATGTTCTGGACTTTGTCGAAAGCCTGCCGCACAAATTTGACGAGCCGGTGCGCGAGCGCGGCAACTCGCTTTCGACAGGCCAGAAGCAGCTCGTCAATTTTGCTCGCGCGCTGGCTTACAACCCGCGCATCCTCATCCTCGACGAGGCCACGTCCAGCGTGGACACCGATACCGAGCTGCGCATCCGTTCCGCTCTGGAGCGCATGGTCGAAGGGCGCACGAGCGTGCTGATCGCGCACCGGCTGTCAACGGTGCAGCGCGCCGAGACCATTCTCGTCATGCACAAGGGCCAGTTGCGCGAGATGGGTTCGCACCAGGAACTGCTGGCCGAGCGCGGCCTCTACTGGAAGCTCTACCAGTTGCAGTACAAGGACCAGGAGATTGGGGCAGGTGCGCAGCCATCCCGCGAACCCTCCGCCGCGCCCGTCGCGTAGCAACTTAATTTTGCGGCCAGGTTGCGCGGCCGTACGATTGGCGGCTCTCCGATCGACTTCATCAACGCCTCCTTTGGGCGTACCCGGAACGTTCGAGCCCCCCTGAATCTTCAGTCACGATATGATGAAATGAAAGGGATTTCGCGAGCAGCGGCAGAACACCATTGGGAGCGCGAGCGATTCCCGCGAGACATGACCGCAAACGACCCAAGAAAAATCGAGCTGTTCGACACCAGCCTGCGTGACGGCTTGCAGCAGCCGAACCTCGAAATCTCCGTGCCCAACGCGGTGCTGCTGCTGGAGCGCATGGCTGCGTTTGGAGTGCACTACGCCGAGATCGGTTTCGCTGGGGCCTACCAGTTTGTGAGCGATCTGACCGCCGCGCTCGACAACGCCAAGACGGACCCGATGAAGCTGGCTTTGTTCGGGCGCACGCGCGGCCGGGGCGCAAAAGTCGAGGACTGGCCCGACGTGCAATTTATGCTGCGTCACAAGCGGCGCGTGCCGGCAGCCGTGGTGGTGGTCAAATCGCGTTTGCTCGACGTCGAGAAATCGCTCGAAACCACCCCCGAAGAAAATCTCCTCATGATCTGGGAGACGATCGAGTGCCTGCAGGGCCACGGTCTGGAAGTGATCGTCGATCTCGAGCACGCCATGGACGCGATGTGCGGACGTGCCGAGAACGGCAATCTTGCGAGCGAGGATTTTCGCCATCGCAGTCTCGATCACTACCATCAGATCGTGGAACAATGCGTGCGCCAGAAGGTGAGCCGCATCGTCGTCTGCGACACCAACGGCGGCTCGAATCCCGAAGAGGTGGAGCAGGCGATCGGCAGCCTGGTGCGCGATTATTCCGGTACCGCTTTTGGATTTCATGGCCACACCGACCGCGGGTTTGGCATCGCGAACACGCGCGCCGCGATTCTGGCCGGAGCAGTGCAGGTGCAGGGCACGCTCATCGGCACCGGCGAGCGCTGTGGCAATGTGAATCTGACCACCGTCGTGGGAGCGCTGCAGCTCCGCGGCGAAGCCGAGTTCGTTTCTACCGAGGCTCTCACGGGCTTGACCGCTTTGGCGCACTCGACCTATGCGGCATTCGCTCTCGAACCGCCCCACGGCCAGCCCATCGTCGGCGCCGGCGCGTTTGGCACCTGGGCCGGCATGCACGGCTCGAGCGAACGCAAGAATCCCGGCGCGTATCTCTGGTGCGACCCCGCGCGCGTGGGCGCCAGCCCCATGGTTGGCGTCAACGCCCAGTCGGGCCGCGCCAACATCATGCTGCTTGCCGAGTCCATGGGTTTGCCGCTCACCTCCGCGCAGGCCCAGTCGCTGATGGAAGCGAACGTCGCCATGATCGAAGGCGGCGGATTCACCGCCAGCGAAGTCTCTTTCCGCCTGGCTTGCATGAGAACTCTCGGCAGCCTGCGCAACTGGTTTGCCGTGAAAAGCTGGCGCGTCTGGGACGAGTCCGACGAGATCGGCGGCCGTTTTGTGCAGGCCTTCATGTCGCTCACCGTCGGCGACGGCACGGTAGTCACAACGCGCGCCGAGGGCGCCGGTCCAGTGGACGCACTGACCAAGGCTATGCGCTACGAGCTCGAGAAATGCTACCCCGCGCTCAAGCACATTCGGCTGGGCACATTCACCGTGGCCGCGCTCGACGTTTCGGCGCACGATTCGGCCGCGCATGTGCGCGTCACCCTGAGCTTCAACGCCGACAGCCACGAGTCGTGGATCACCGCCGGAGTGAGCAGCGACTTGAACCAGGCCGCGCTGATGGCCATCGTCGACGGCTTCCATTACTGGCTGCTGAAGCAACCGGCCGGTCCGGGCGATGGTGCTCGTGCAGCCACCGCTCCTATCTCCACTGAAGTGGCCTGAGCCACAATTCCCAAAAAGCGCTATCCAAGACCCAATTTTGGGATTGTTCATCCCATATTGATCGGAGTGATATAGCTCACAGAAAATTGCTTTCTCTGCCTCCACACTTAGGCCAATCCAGCCGAAGTATGGGGCAGCGGGCCGGTGCTCTCGAGGCTGAGGTTTTCCGGCTGATCGTCCCCGCGGAGTAACGCGGAGGGAGGACTGCTGTGACTACGGAACTGCTTCATGCACCGCTCGAGACTTTGCTGCTGGGCCCTGCTTCAGCTTATGTAAAGGAAACGCGCGCGGCGTTGCTCGCTTACGAAACGGAAGAGCTGGCCGCGCTCCGCTTCTCCATCATTTTGACCGCGCGTTGGGAGGCCTCGGAGGAAGAGAGCCCTGAGCAGCGCGCCGAACTGCGCGCCGACTTGGCGCTTCTGCGCCGCCATTATGAAGACAAGGTCGACGAGATGGCGATGACCTTCGGCGTGAGAGAGGCGATGAAGGCAAAGGAGAATGTCGAGCGCACCGTAACGGTGCCGCGCGATCTCAAGCCCTTTACTTTGCAGGACGCACAGGAAGAATTGAACACTGACGAGCAAGACGAGACCGGCTTCGGGCTGTAACGACCGTCGAACTATCGGCCAACCCCCCGAAAACCAGAATGCGCCACCCGCAATTGCGGAGTGGCGCATTTCTGCCTTTGTTGAGCAGTTCGAGCTACTTGGCCGCTACCGAAGGCCGCGTGTCGAGCTTGCCGCTCTTGTAGCCCGCAGCCATTTCGCTGATCGGGATCGGCTTGTAGTCGCCGGCATGGCCCGCCTGGCCGAACTCGGTCATACGCTCGGACACAACTTTGGCCATCGCCTCGCGTGCCGGCTTCAGGTAATCGCGCGGATCGAACTTCTCGGGCGACTCGGCAAAGACCTTGCGGATCGCGCCCGTGATGGCAAGACGATTGTCGGTGTCCACGTTGATCTTGCGCACGCCGTTGCGAATGCCAAGCTGAATCTCTTCGACAGGCACGCCCCATGTCGGCTTCAGCTTGCCGCCGTATTGGTTCACGATGTCCTGGAGCTCCTTGGGCACCGAGGAACTGCCGTGCATCACCAGATGCGTGTGCGGCAGCCGCTTGTGAATCGCGATGAGCACGTCCATCTTCAGCACAGAGCCGTCGGGCTTTTTGTTGAACTTGTAAGCGCCATGGCTGGTGCCGATGGCGATTGCCAGCGCATCGACGCCGGTGCGCTCGGCAAACTCGACTGCCTGGTCGGGATCGGTGATGTGCTCGAGGCCCGAGCCGCCCGCGCCATGGCCGTCTTCCACGCCACCCAGCACGCCGATCTCGCCTTCAACGGTGACGCCGCGTTCGTGTGCGAAGTCCACCACGCGGCGCGTGACTTCCACATTCTCATCAAATGTCGAAGGCGTCTTGCCGTCTTCCTTGAGCGACCCGTCCATCATCACTGAGGTGTAGCCCAGTGCGATGGCGCTCCTGCACGTCTCAAAGCTGTTGCCATGATCCTGGTGCATGGCGATGGGAATATCGGGATTCAGTTCGGCTGCTGCCTGGATTAGCTTGAAGAGGTAAAGATCCTCGGCAAACTGGCGCGCGCCGCGGCTGGCCTGCACAATGACCGGCGACTTGGTCTGCCGGGCGGCCATCATAATGGCTTGAATCTGCTCCATGTCGTTCACGTTGAACGCGCCGACACCGTATCCGCCCTTGGCAGCCTCGTCGAGGAGCTGCCGCATGGAAACTAGAGGCATAAAAATTCTCCTTTTGTTGGCTCGACAGCCGTCACACTCAAGTCAAGATTGGCTAGAATTCAAGCCGGTGCCGTAAGCCGCAATCATCTTTATGGTAGCAGAGACGCGCAAGCGGAATCCGCAGGCGCGCATCCCGATTGCCATATCTGTTCCCGTTCAGGGCTGCGCTAGTTCCGCCGTTTCCAGAAAGGAATAACTGCCGGAAGGCGATGGCGCCACGTGTATGAGCCGCCTATTGTGCACCACGAGCGTGTCCACATACCAGAGATTCACGGCCGGCAGGTCGCGCGCCAGAATCTGCTGCACCTGAACGTAATCTGCGCGGCGGCGGTTCATGTCAGGACTCTGGCTGGCGTCGTCGAGCAGGGCGTCAAGTTGTGGGTTTATGTAGCGGCCGCGGTTTGCGCCGTGCGGTGGAATGCGCGCCGAGGAAAACACGTAGCTGAAAATATCCGGCTGCTCGTTGCCGCCGATCCAGTAGAGCGAATACATCTGAAAGGCGCCGCGCACGACGTCGTAATAGAAGGTGGCGAACTCGTTGGAGCGCAAATCGAGCGCGATGCCGACGCGAGCGAGTTGCTGCTGAAAGACGGCGCCCAGCAGGCGCGCGCGCTCGTCGGTCGAGGTCTTCATGGAGAGATGCAGTCGGACGCCGTTCGCGTCCGGCCGGTAGCCTGCCTCGTCGAGCAGCTGCTCGGAACGTGCAGGATCGTAGTCGTAGCGCGCCACGTCGCCAGTCCACGCCCACTGCGTGGGCGGCAGGAGGCTCACCGCAGGCCGGGCGTAGCCGTGATAGAGCGTGCGAATGATCAAATTGCGGTCGATGGCGCAGGCGATCGCCTGGCGCACGCGCGCATTGCGCAGAATCGGGTCCTGCGTGTTGAACGCCAGGTACTGAATCTCCGTCCCCGGCGTGTCGGTGACTTCGAGATTCGGCCGCGCGGCCAGCACCGGCAGCGCGTCCATGGGAAGGGAATTGACCTCGACGTCTGCCGAGCCTTTTTCGAGTTCGAGTGACTGCGTGATTGCGTCCGGCACAACCGCGAACCGCACGCGCGCAATTTTCGGCGGTATCTGCCAGCCCATCGGATTGCGCTCGATCACAACGTCCTGATCGATGCGCTGGCTGACGAAGCGGAACGCTCCCGTGCCCACGGGATTCCGCCAGAAATCCTTGCCGCTGCCTTCGGGCACAATGCCGATGGCGCGCGATGACAAATTGGTCAACAGAAAATTATCCGGCTGGCGCAGATGAAAGATGACAGTTTGCGGATCGCGCGCCTCGACCGATTGGACTGAAGCGTAGCTGGCGACCTTGGGCGAAATCACCGCGCTGCTTTTTGCGGTTGCGCTGCCGGGGCCGTTAATTCCCCCTCCCACGCCCATCGACGTGAAGGTCCACACCACGTCGCGCGCGGTCAGCGCGCGGCCGTCGCTGAAGCGCACGCCGCGCCGCAGGTGAAAGATGATCGTCCTGGGATCGGGCTGCTCCCACGATTCAGCAAGCGCGGGCTGGAAATGCAGTTGCTCGTCAATACGCACCAGGCCGTCGAAGAGCAGTTCGTCGATGTGCTCGGAGGCGAAGTCGGTGCCCACACGCGGATCGAGACTTGTGGGGCTGGATTCGATGAGAAAAACTACCGTGTTCGGATCGCGCTGCGCCGAGCGGCAGCCGGCGAGCAGCAGCGCCAGGAGCAACAGGCCCGCGCCCCCCCTACACATACGTCCCCTGTCCCAGAATCGCCGGCCGCTTGGCACCCGTTGCCGATGGCACGTTGCCCGGCAGCCGATGCCACGTTTGCCATGCGAGCAATGCGAACGCCGCCGCTTCTTTGGCTTCGACTGGCATTCCGAAGTCGCCGCTGCCGGACAGATTGCAACCACGCGGCCCGAGCCGCGAAGCCAACGTCGACATGAGCGTCGTGTTCCTCGCCCCGCCGCCGGAGACAATGAAATCCACGCTCGCGCCCTTCATCCGCGGCTGCACAAAGCGCGCGTAGCTGCGCGCGATTGTTTCTGCAGTCAGCGCGGTTGCCGTAGCGAGCGCGTCATTTGGACTTTTGGAATATGCAAGACAGTTGTCCAAAATATCCGCGGCGTAAGCGCGGCCGAACTGCTCGCGCCCGGCAGTCTTTGGCGGGCGCAATTTGAAATACGGATGCCGCAGCGCCTCTTTAAGTACCGGCTCGATCACTCTCCCACGCGCCGCAAATGCTCCATTGCGATCGAAAGGTTTATTGAAGAGCTTTTGCGCGAGCCAATCGATGATCATATTGCCCGGCCCAGTATCAAACGCGACCACTGCGTGGGGCAGACTTTTGGACGGGAGAGCAGTTAAGTTTGCAATGCCGCCAATATTCTGCAAAACGCGCCCGCGTTTCGCATCGGCGAAAAGAACGTAGTCGAGCAGCGGAACCAGCGGAGCTCCCTGGCCGCCTGCGAGCATATCGGCGGGGCGGAAGTTCGAGACCACAGGTACTCCGACTTCGGCAGCGATGGCCTGTGCTTCACCAGCCTGCCACGTGCACGCAAACTTCCGGCCGGCGTATTGCTCCGCGCGCGCCTGGTGGTAGAGCGTTTGTCCGTGGCAGCCAACGAGATCGAGCCGCAGTTTGTTCCGGCGGACCGTTTCTTTCACCGCTTCGGCGTATGCCAGACCCAGCCGCCAGTTCAGCCGTGCCAGTTCGGCGGTGGAAATCGATTCCGCATTCATTGCTGTGAGCACGGCGCGGCGCAGCGCGGCGGGATAAGCGAAATGCTCATGCGCCAGCAGCGTCAGCGTGGGGCGGGTCGGCCCTTGGAAAAGCAACCGCAGATCCTTCGACTCCGGTCGCCGCGGCAACCCTCGCTCAGGATGACAAATCGACGATAGTGCAAATTTCTGACTGAGCGCACCAGGAAAGGCTGCGATGCGCACCACGGCCACGTCAATCCCGTCGGCCGAAGTGCCGCTCATCACGCCGGCCACCGTCATGGCGCTCGTCGTCATGCGGTCCTCTGAGCGGCAGCCTTCATTACCGTCTCGCTGAAGCGCAGAATCCGCGAGCGCAGCGCCTCGAATTGCTTTTGGGTGAGCGCCGGAGGCATTTTCGCCGGGAAAGTCTCGACTCGTTTTCGTCCCGACTCTCTTGCGCGTCCCAAAACAATCCGATGAAACGCCGTCGACTTTTCGCCTTCGCGAATCAGCGCCTCATACGCCTCGAAGATTGGTTCGGGATGGTGGCAGATCAGCGCCAGGTCCGCGCCCAGGCGCACGGTTTCAACCGCGGCGTCGGCGATGGGCATGAATTTGGCGACGCCGCCCATCTCCAAATCATCGGAGACGACGATGCCGCGATAGCCAATGCGCTTGCGCAAAACGGTCTGCATCCAGAACTTCGACACTGTGGCCGGGCGCTCGGGGTCCGCGGTCAAGGGATACGCCGCGTGGTTCACCATCACCATTGGCATCTCGCGGCGCAGTGCGCGGTAGGGCTCCATGTCTTCTTTCCACAACTCGTCCCAACTGCGCTGAATCTTCGGAGTCTCGAGATGCGAATCGAGCGTGCCTCCGCCGAGGCCGGGAAAATGCTTGCCGCAGCCAACTACGTGTTGCGATGCCAACCCCGCGAAAAACTCCCGCGCGTAAGCCGCGACGCCCGCGCCGGTTGCGGCGGCGCAGCGCGTTGTCATTACCTTGCGCGACTCCGGCAGCGCCAGGTCGAGCACCGGCGCCAGCGTGGAATTGAAACCGAAAGCCTTGACGGCGCGGGCAATAAGCTCGCCATGCTGCCGCGCCAGTGCAGCTCTTCCGTGTTGCCGTGCTGCGTTCGCCACGGCCTCAACGGGCGGAATCGGAGCCAGTACATCGCGCAGCCGGTCCACCGTCCCGCCTTCGACATCCACGAACGCGCCGCAATGCGGCGTGCAAAATGCCGTCGATTCAGCGAGCAGGGCACGCGTCTGCGCGGGATCGACAATATTTCGCTTGAAGAGGATGATGCCCGCGGGGCGAATCAGCCTGAGCCATGCGCGCTCTAAAGCGGTGAGCTCTTTGTCGCCTAAACCCACGACCAGCAAACTTCCCGCAGCTTGACGCAGACTTTCCTTCATCCCTTCTCCTTCAGTTCTTGCTGCAACTCTTCGAGCAGATTCAGCGCCTGCAGTGGCGTCAGCGAGTTTACGTCTGTGGCTTCGATACGGTCGACAATCTTCTGCGAGAGCGGCGTGAAGATCGTCATCTGCATCGGGTCGGGAGCGCCGCTCTGCACATCCGCCGCGGCGGACCGCTCCTGTTTCTCGTGCTGGCGTAAGACATGTTTTGCCCGCTCGATCACGGCCGCCGGCAACCCGGCCAGCCGCGCCACTTCGATGCCGTAGCTTTTGCTCGCCGCGCCGGGCTCGATATTGTGCAGAAAGACAATGCCGCCCGCCGATTCCTTCACACCCACGCGCAGATTGCGTACGCGCGGCAACTTCTCGGCGAGCATGGTCAGTTCGTGATAGTGCGTGGCGAAGAGCGTGCGCGCGCCGACTTCGGCGTGCAGGTACTCGACCGTCGCCCAGGCCAGCGATAGCCCGTCGAAGGTCGCCGTGCCGCGGCCCATCTCGTCGAGCAGAACCAGCGAGCGCCGCGTGGCCGTGTTGAGGATGGTTGCGGTCTCCGTCATCTCCACCATGAAGGTGGAGCGGCCGCGGGCCACGTTGTCGCTGGCGCCGATGCGCGTATAAATGCGGTCGACAAGCCCGTAGCGCATGGAATCAGCAGGAACAAAACTGCCCATCTGCGCCATCAGCACCAGCATCGCGGCCTGCCGCAAATAAGTGCTCTTGCCGCCCATGTTGGGCCCGGTGACCAGCAGTAGGCTTGGCATCGGCGGTTTTTCCGGCGCTTCCGCGCTTTTATCCTTTGGAAAAGAGTCATCGGAAGCACAAAGGTAGAGGTCATTCGCGATGAAGCGACCCTCACGCGTCTCTTCCAGCCATTGTTCGATCACGGGATGCCGCGCCGCGGCGGCCTCGAGCACTGGCTCCTCGACGAGTTGCGGCCGCACGTAGTGCCGCGCCGCGGCCAAATGCGCAAAACATGCCAGCAGATCCGCCTCGGCCACGGCAGCAGAGCTGCGCCGAATGCGGCCGGCGCTATCGAGAACGAACTTCCGCAACTCCGCGAAGATACGCTTTTCAATCTCGATGCAGCGCTCGTGCGCGGTGAGAATCTTGCGCTCGTACTCCTTGAGCTCGGGCGTGGTAAACCGCTCGGCGTTGACCAGCGTCTGTTTGCGCTCGTAGTCGGCTGGAGCGTGCGCCAGGTTCGCCTTGGTGATCTCGATGTAATAGCCGAAGACCGAGTTATAGCGCACCTTCAGTGATCCAATGCCTGTGCGCTGGCGCTCGCGATCCTCGATGGCGGCGATGGCCTGACGGCCCGAGGTCGAAATAGAGCGCAACTCGTCAAGTTCGGTATCGACTCCGGCCGCGATCGCGCCGCCATCGGCGAGTGTGAGCGGCAGCTCAGCTATCAGCGTTTGGACGATGCGCGCCGTTACATCGTCGAGCGTGTCGAGATGCGCAGTGATTGCGCGCCACTGGGGCGAGGTCATGGCGTCGAGCGCGGTCTTCAGCGCGGGAAGCCGCGCGAGGCTGGCCGCGAGAGCGCACACGTCGCGCGGACCGGCGGAGTCGAGCGAAATCCGCGCCAGCAGCCGTTCGAGATCGAGAATGCCGCTGAATGCGCGACGAATCTCTTCGCGCTTCACGAGGTCGCGATGCGCTTCGGCAACCGCTTCGTAGCGCGCGGCAATTTCGGAACCGTTATTGAGCGGGCGCAGGATGGTGGCGCGCAGCAGGCGCTTGCCCATCGGCGTCAAGCATGCATCGAGCGTGCGAAACAATGTGGCGCGATCGTCCTGGCCGGCGAAAAGCGGTTCGACTAATTCGAGATTGCGCACCGTCACCTGGTCCAGCTCAAGCGCGGTCGAGTGCTCCTCGAATTTGAGCGAATCGATGTGCAGCGCATCGTTTTTCTGCGTGGTGCGCACGTAGTGCAGTACCGCGCCGGCCGCAATTGCCGCGGATTCGTGGCCGTGCAGGCCGAAGCCTTCGAGCGAGCGCACGTTGAGTTGACGCTCGACCAGGGGCACGGCGAAGTCGCGCGTCCACACCCAGTCTTCAACTCGTGTGCGCGCTGGAATGCGCTCGAGCTGCGCAGGGACCTCAGCGTTCGCCGGAGTCAGCACCTCGCTGGGAGCGGCCATCAAGAGCGCATCGACGGCCTGCGCATGAGCATTTTCGCCGCGAAACTCCGCAGCGCGAAACTCGCCGGTCGAGACATCGAGCAGCGCCACGGCGCAAAGCGTTTCTCCGGTCCGAGGTTCCTTTGGCTTAGCTTCATACAGCGCCGCCAGAAAATTGTTCTGCTCCTGCCTGAGCCCCGCATCGAGCGCCGTGCCGGGCGAGAGTACGCGCGTCACCTCGCGGCGCACAATCTTCTTCGTGAGCCTGGGGTCCTCCATCTGATCGCAGAGCGCGATGCGGAAGCCCCTGCGCAGCAGGCGGGTCAGGTACTGCTCCACAGCATGGTACGGAACGCCGCACATGGGAATGCTGCGTTCCTTGTCGCGCGCGGTGAGCGTCAGTTGCAGCTCGCGGCTGGCCACTGCCGCGTCGTCGTAAAACAGTTCGTAAAAATCGCCCATGCGGAAGAAGAGCAGCGCGTCGGGGTTCTGCTTCTTGGCCGCGGACCACTGGCGCATAAAAGGAGTCAGTTCCGTGGAGTCCTTCTCTACAGGCCGCTTTCCCGCAGGCCCAACAGGCCGGGCGGTCAACGCAAAGCCATCGGAATCCGCGGCACTGTCCTGAAGCAGCGATTGCGCACGCCGCTGACGCGAAGCAAGGCCCTCCTCTGGTGCGCGTACAGTTGGCGCGTCCTGGAGAAGCGGGGAAAGTCCGGAACGATCCTGAGAGTCGTTGGGGTTCACACTGGTTCTAAGACTATCGCGGCGGCGAGGTACATGGGTAGAGTTGCCGAACCTGGTGCGGGGCCGGCCAGTCACCGAAAATTCATGTGACTCAAATCACATCCATGCGTCCAATTGAACGAGACACTGATGTCCGCCACACTGAACCTTACAGGACCCACACGCATGAACGGCACTATCCTGCTCCGCAAACTGATTGCCATTGAACGCATGATCGGCAAAGCCGATGCCAACACGCTCCGCAACCTGCTCTACGATGCCGAGGATTACTTGATCCAAATGCAGAGCGCCGAGTGCAAAAGCTTCTTTCGCGAAGCAATATGCGACGAACAGACGCGGCTTGAGTTGATCGGCTAACCTCTCTCGCGGCAGTTCCCCTTCGAATGATAAGTCCCCACAATGGGTAGCCTTTCTTCGCCCTGCACTCCGTCGCAGTAGAGTAATCGTGAGGCGTGCGCATCCAGCCATGCGATCGGGCCCGCTGTCGTAACCCCGAAAAGTGATTTGAATCACAGTATACTGAGGGGTTACGCCGGTAAGGTTAAAGCTGTCATGTATTTGCTTTGGCTACGAGTTGCGGCCATCTTGTATGCCGCCGGATCTGTCGCCATCTTCTTCGCTGTGCTCTCAAAGTCGGAGTGGTGGCGGAAGACCTGCGTCCACCTCGGCGGTCTCGCCTTCTTCTTCCATTTCGTCTCGGCGGTGGAGATGCTGGCGCAGGCGCATCGCTGGATGCCGGTGGGTATGCGCGAGATTGAATCGCTGCTGGCATTCGTTATCGCCGGGCTGTTCTTCCTCATCTGGTGGCTCTACGACGCCATCTCGCTCGGCATCTTCGCCCTGCCGGCTGCGTTTTTTCTGGTTTTTATCCCTTCGCTGGGGCCGGACCGGTACCGTTTCCCTTCGCAAAAGGTTTGGATGAGCTGGTTGGTGGCGCACATTATCGCGCTGCTCCTGGCCTATGCGGCGCTCGCATTTAGCCTGCTCGCCTCGGCAATGTACCTGGTGCAGGAGCGGCGCATCAAAAACAAGGCCGGCAAGGCCGGACGCTGGCAGCCGCTCGACTGGCTGCCGCCGCTCGACACGCTGGAGCGGCTGGCGCTGGCCACGCTCGAATTCGGATTTCCCTGCATGACCGTGGGCCTCTTGATCGGCTCGGTCCTGGTGCAGCAAACCGCGCTCGGCGCCGCCTATTTTCTCGATCCCAACATCATCGCTTCCTTCGTCATGTGGGTCGTCTACGTCACGCTCTTGCTGCTTCGCCGCGGAATGGGCATGCGCGGGCGAAAAGCTGCCTATGTGTCCGGTGCCGCGCTCGTGGTGATGATGGCGGTGTGGGCCATGAACTTCTTCAGCCAGGTGCACAGGTTCGGTCCCAAATGATGCTGGCGCTCATTGGCGTGAATCACAAAACCGCGCCGATTGCGCTGCGGGAGAAGATCGCCATCGGCCGCGACGAACTGGCCGAAGCCACGCGCGCGCTGGCCTCGACGCCGGGTGTCACGGAGTGCATGATCGTCTCCACCTGCAACCGCGTGGAGATTGTGGCGGCCGTCGAGGGCCTCGATGTGCCCGTGTCGGGGTTTCTCGCGAGCTACTTTGGCATCGACGCCGAGGTGCTGACGCCGCATCTCTACACTTACCGCGACAAAGAAGCCGTTGGTCATCTTTTCCGCATGGCCGCAAGCCTCGATTCCATGGTGGTCGGCGAACCGCAAATTCTGGGCCAGGTGAAAGAAGCTTTCGCCGTCGCGCGCGCCGCGGGAACCGTTTCGAGCCAGCTTGAGCATTTGCTGCAAAGCGCGTTTGCCGCGGCCAAGAAGGCGCGCAACGAAACGGGAATCGGTTCGAGCTCGGTTTCGATCGCGTCGGTGGCCGTGGATCTGGCGAAGAAGATCTTCGGCTCGTTGCAGGGACGCACGGTGTTTCTCGTCGGAGCGGGAAAGATGAGCGAGCTGGCCGCGCGGCATCTGGTGCAGCAGGGCGCGGGCGCGATTCTCGTCAGCAATCGCACTGCGGAGCGAGCGCGCCGCCTGGCCGAAGAGATTTCCGGCTCCGTCGTGCCAGAGGTCATCGACTTCGACCAACTTTACGAGGCCGCCAGCCGCGCGGATATCGTGATCAGCTCTACGGGCGCGCCACACCCCATCTTTCGCCGCGAGCACGGACAGGCCTTCCTGCATAAGCGCCGCAACCGGCCCATGTTTTTTATCGATATTGCCGTGCCACGGGATGTGGACCCGGAGATGAACTCTCTCGACGGCATCTTCGTTTACGACATCGACGACCTGCAGCAGGTGGCCGCCTCGCACATGGAAGAGCGCAGCCGCGAGGCCGTAGACGCCGAGGCGCTGATCGCCGCCGAAGTGGAGCGCTTCCACCAGCGGCAACGCGCGGTGACCGCCGCACCGGCCATCGTCGCCCTGCAAAAAAAGGCCGAAGAGATTCGCCTTGCGGAGATCGAGCGCATGCACAGCCGGCTGGGCGCGCTCACGGCCGAGCAGCTGGCCGCTGTCGAAGCGCTCACGCGCGGGCTCGTGAACAAATTTCTGCATCCGCCCATGCAGGCGCTCAAGCATGCCGCGCGCGAGGGCGATGAAGTGCGCCTTGAATCGCTCTGCGAAGAATGGTCCGTATCGCCGGATGATCCGGCCGAGGCGCAACCCGCGAGCGAGGCGACTAATGCCGAGCTCCCGAAAGCCGAGCCCTCGATCGTCGAGGACAGCGAGAGCAAACGGGTCGTCAACATTCGGGTCTTAGAAGGCGGCATGGGAGCGCGCAAATGAAGCTGCGCATTGGAAGCCGTGGATCGCAGCTCGCGCTCTGGCAGGCCAATCATATTGCCGGATTGCTGCGCGGCGCTGGCCACGAGGTCGAAATCGAGATCATTAAGACCACCGGCGACCGCCTGCAGGAGGTCACATTTGCGCAGGTTGGGGCAATTTCCGGCACCTCAAAGGGCATGTTCACGAAAGAAATTGAAGAAGCGCTGGCCGATGGGCGCGTCGATCTGGCCGTACATTCGCTTAAAGATTTACCGACCGAGCTGCCCGAGCCATTCGCGCTCGCGGCAACGCCCGTGCGCGTCGATCCGCGGGATGCGTTTGTTTCGGTGAAGCACGCGAGTCTTGGTGCGCTGCCCGAAGGCGCGCGCGTGGGAACCAGCAGCCAGCGGCGCCGCGCGCAGTTGAAGGCGCTTCGCCCCGATCTCGATCTGGTCGAGTTCAGAGGAAATGTCGACACGCGGCTGCGCAAGCTGGCCGAAGGACAGGTGGAAGCAATTCTGCTCGCGGCTGCGGGGCTCGACCGCCTCGGCCGGACGGATTGGGTACGCGAGCGGCTTTCGCCGAACGAATTTTGTCCCGCTGCCGGGCAGGGCGCACTCGGCATAGAGACGCGCAAGAACGATGCGGCGACTATCGAGGCCGTAAGTTTTCTCGACCACGCCGACACCCGCTTTGCCGTTGCCGTCGAACGCGCGGCACTCGCGGCGCTGGGCGGGGGCTGCCAGGTGCCCATCGGAATCTATTGCCGGCCGAAGCCGTACGAAGCCGGCGAAGGCGCGAGCGAAACCCGGCTACGCGACGAGGTCTTTGCGGTTGTCGCCGATCCCGCGAGCGGCGCAAATGTGCGCGTTCATCATCAAGCCGTGCGCGAAGCGGGCAATCCCGAAGCGCTGGGCCGGCTCATAGCGAGAATGCTCATCGAATCCGGCGCTGGTCCGCTGCTTGAGGCTGCCGGTGAGTCCACCGGCGGAGCCGCATAATGACTGCGCTGCCGCTTGCAGGCCGCCGCGTGCTCGTCACGCGCGCCGCGCACCAGGCAGGCAAATTAAGCGAAGGATTGCGCGCTCTCGGTGCTGAGCCGGTGGAAGTTCCGGTGCTGGAAATTCAGCCTCCAGCCGATTACTCGCCGCTTGATCGCGCGCTGCGCTCTCTCAATTCGTATGATTGGCTGATTCTCACCAGCGGAAACACGGTCCGAGCGCTTGTAGATCGTTGCGAGTCGCTCGGATTGCCGCTCGCACGAGGGCCGCGCCTGCAGGTGGCCGCAGTCGGCGAAGCGACAGCCGAAGCGACGCGCGAAGCTGGCTTGTTCGTGGCTCTGGTTCCGGAGAAATATGTCGCGGAAAGCCTCATTGAGGCATTGCTCAATAAGGCAAGGCACTCCGAGGCTTTGAAAGGGCACGACTTTAGTCGTGCCGCAGACAGTTCCCCTCCTCGACGGGCTTTAGCCCCTGAGGGGAGCCTTCGCGCCCTTCGGTTCCTGGTTGTCCGTGCCGAAATCGCCCGCGACGTAATTCCCGATGCGTTGCGCGCGGCAGGAGCGATGGTCGATGTCGTCGATGCCTATAGAAACGTCATGCCAAAAGCTGCGCCGGAGTTGCTGCGCAAAGCGCTGAAGCAGGGAATCGACGCTGCAACTTTTACAAGTTCGTCAAGCGTGACGCATCTGGCCGCAGCCGCGCGCGCTGCCGGAATCGCATTCCCACTCGCAGACGTTCGCGCCATCTCCATCGGCCCCATCACCAGCCAGACCTTGCGTGAAGCCAGCTGGGAGCCTGTAGCCGAAGCCGATCCGCATGACATTTCTGGGTTGATCGCGGCGGTCAGACGCGCACTTGGCAAGCCTTAAAATCGGGGACCAGGAAGCGCCGGGCGTTCTCCTGAAAGAGTTCTTTTTTGTAGACGGCGCTTGCCATCCCGTACTAGAATCTGCATCAATTCATTTACATTACGAATTTAGGGAGCGGAAATGGGCGACCTTTTTCAGCCTTGGCATCTAATGCTTCTTGGTCTCATTGGCGCCTGTGTTTTTGTCCCGGTAATCTTCTTCCTCGTGACGCTACAGAACGCTCTGAACAAGTGCGCCCCAGCTTCAAGGGCGATGGGGCCGGGATTGGTCTGGCTCTTGCTGATCCCATTTTTTAACCTGATTTGGAACTTCTTCGTGGTGATGGGGACTGCGAAGTCGTTAGCGAATGAGTATGCAAGGCGGGGAATCCCGAGTCCCGAGCCCGCCCCAGGCCAGCCTATTGGTCTGGCGATGAGTATTTGCGCATGCTGCGGCATCATTCCACGTCTTGGCAAACTCGCAGAATTGGCCAGCCTGGTGTTGTGGATTGTCTATTGGGTCAAGATTGCCGAATATTCCCGGAATCTGGACATGCCTCAAATCGGAATCCCAACGCCACCAAGCGCGTGATTTCCCATTGCGCGAACGATTCATCAGCTCTCCCAGGTCTTATCTTTCGACCGGCACAGCGTCTCCAGGTTGCACGCATTGCATTTCGGAGTGCGCGCGATGCATACTTGGCGGCCGTGGTGGATGACTTGATGCGAGAAGGTAATCCAGTGGTCGCGCGGAATCACCTGCATCAATTCCTGCTCCACCTTTTGCGGCGTGTCGCCTTTGGCCAGTTCCAGCCGCCGCGCAATGCGAAACACGTGCGTATCGACGACGATGCCCTCGGCTTTGCCGAAAGAGACGCCAAGCACCACGTTGGCCGTCTTGCGTGCCGCTCCGGGAACCGTAATCAGCTCAGCAAGCGTCTCTGGAACCTTGCCGCCGAAGTCGGTAATGATCTTGCGCGCGGCGCCCTGAATCGATTTCGCCTTGTTGCGGAAGAATCCTGTGGTCTTAATCAGTTCCTCGATCTCCGGCAAACTCGCCTTGGCCATTGCCTGCGGAGTCGGGAAGCGCCGGAACAGCTCCGGCGTGACCATGTTCACGCGCACATCCGTACATTGTGCCGAGAGAATCGTCGCCACCAGCAACTCCCACGGCGAGCGATGCTGGAGCGCGCAAACGGCGTTGGGGTAGGCTTCGTCGAGCGCCCTGAGAATTGCGGCGACGCGCTCCGGCGCGAGCGGGCCATTTGCGCGCTTTTTTGCTGGGCTGCGGTTGGGGGTCATTTTGGGCATAGGCTCAGGATAGAAGCCGGGCTCGTTTGCCTTGCGCCTTAAGAAGCTTTACCGCCTGCTTATCGAAGCTAACGAACTCTTCGGCGCCGAGCCACGCGCCTTCGTAAGCGATAGCGCCGTCGGCGAAATCGCCGCCCTGATCGAGAAGCTCCAGACCAGCCTCTACGGTTGCTCGGTCTGTGGACACATTCTCGCTGTCGATCAAGAAGCGGATTGCCCCTGCCACTTCCGCGGCAGGTTTACTATACAGATTCCGCAGAACCCAAACGAATTCACAGAACACAGGTGTCGAGATCACGACCAAATCGGCACTCTCGAGGGCCTTTTTCGCCAGACGAGACTGCACTGGGTCGTCCTGGAGCACGTTGCGCAGCAGAACGTTAGTGTCCGCTGTGATCTTCATCGTTTGCCGGCCCAGGCTTCTTCGGTGAATTTCTTGATTTGGGCGATGGTATAGCGTGGAGTGCCTTTTTTCGCCAGCAATCCGCTGAATCCCCTTATCGAATGTTTCTTTGCGGCGGGCCGCACCAAGAGCTGGCCGTCAGGCATCGCCTCCACGGCGACTTTCTGTCCGGGCGACACGTTGAGATGCCGCAGCAGTTCCTGCTTCAACGTAATTTGACCCTTTGCGGTAACCGTAAGCGTGGCCATGGACAACCTCTAGAAATTATTGTAAGGCAAAAACGCCTTACCGTAAAGAGAACGGTGATCCCGGAGTCCTCACAACTTCCCTTCAAGCCAACCGCCCAGCTTCTCCACCGGCAGCCTCACCCCGAGATAGAATTGCCCGAACAACGCATATACCGCGCTCACTTCGTCGAAGCGCATCTCGTAGATCAGCTTTTTGAAGACGACGGGATCGTCGGCGAAGAGATCGACGCCCCACTCCCAATCGTCCATTCCGATTGATCCGGAGATAATCTGCTTCACTTGCTCGGCATATCTGCGGCCGATCATGCCATGCTCGTGCATCATGCGCTGGCGCTCGGCAAAGGGAACCGTATACCAGTTCACCTGCTCGCCACGCTTGCGGTCCATGGGATAGAAAGCAGAGATATTTGCTGTCGGGAACGGCTGGATGGAGTCGCGGCTTCATGGCGTCGGCGCCGCGCGCGAGCGAATTCGCAATCTCCGCATTCCACTCCGCCGAGTGCGGCGCAAATCCCTTTTCGGCCGCTGCCTCGTAGGTCTTGCGGCTCGACTCGTACAGACCTAGCTCGACAACGGACACATAGGAGTGTGTCGGCGTGAGGAAGTCGTAGAGCTTTGTCTGCGCGAGATCGAGTTCGATTTGATTGAGCGCTTCGAACGAATCGCGGAAGTGGACGAGGATCAGATCGCCCTTGTGGCCGAGTTGCGAGTAGATCGCTGAATGCACGGGCGTATCGGGGCCAGAACGTTCGAGCGAACGAAGCACGCCGATCGCCTCAGCAACAATCTCCTTGCGTTCGTTCGGCGCGCAGCCGCGCCAGGAGTTCCAGTTGAAACGGAAGAACTGATGAAGGACGCTCGCGCCTTCTAACGTGAGCGGTACGGGCGGAAAATCGGCCAAGGGAACCTCCGAAGAACGGCTTTCAACTTCTAGCTGCTAGCTTCTAGCTTATCGTGCGAGTGACGGAGATAGCGGTTGAGCGGAAAGAGAGGGGGGCGGGGCTGAAAGTCATCTTGAATCTTCTTGGCAAATGAGAAATGCAGACGTGTGCATCGATTTTTACAGGAAACCGCTGCGTCCGCACACACAAGCGCTCCAGCGGACTCTATACTGAGGACGCTCATGAGCGAAAAGATTGTCGCACTGATATTTCAATTTGTCATTCACGTCATCCAAGCTGGTGGTTATGCAGGCATTGCCGGGCTCATCGTTCTGAATTCATCGGGCATTCCCATTCCATCGGAAGTGATTCTGCCGTTCTCCGGCTACCTCGCCTACACGGGCAGATTCAATTTGTTCGCGGTGGCTGCGGCGGGGGTGATGGGCTGCAACGTGGGCTCGGCGATTGCGTATTGGATCGGAGCCAAGGGCGGACGGCCGCTGGTCGAGCGCTATGGCAAATGGGTGCTGATGAGCCACCACGATCTCGATCTGATGACAAGGTTTTTTGAGAAGTACGGATCGATCGCGATTCTCGCCGGGCGCATGATGCCGCTGGTGCAAACTTATGTGGCGTTCCCGGCGGGCATCGGCAAAATGCCGCGGCTGCGCTTTCACACCTACACCACGATCGGTTCGTCGATTTGGTACTTCTGTCTGGCTTGGATCGGCATGAGGCTGGGACAGAGTTGGGATACCGATCCGCGATTGCAGGAAGCGTTCCATCGCTTTCATCTTGCGGTCGAGCTTGGGCTCGTGGTTTTGTTCGCATGGTTTCTCTGGGTACACATCAAGCGGTGGAAGAAACAGGGACTAGGGACTAGGGACTAGAGAAGAAGAGTTCCCAGTGGAAGAAACATTCGAAATCATCCTTCAAACAAAGGTTAGGAGAAGCAATGGCAACGAAGGGAAAAGTTAGCAGAAGGGCCGAGGTTCGTGCGGGGAAAGCGATTGATCGGCGCGTGCGGGCAGCGGCGAAGATCGAGCCCGCGAAGGGCAAGTTGGGAATCATGGTGGTGGGCATGGGCGCGGTCGCCACTACGATGATCGCGGGCGTTGAAGCGATTCGCCGCGGACTGGCGAAGCCTGTTGGGTCGCTCACGCAGATGGGCACCATCCGACTGGGCAAGCGCACTGAAAACAGATCGCCGCTCATCAAGGACTTTGTTCCGCTGGCCGACTTGAACGACATCGTATTCACTGGATGGGACATCTTCGAGGACAACGTGTACGAAGCGGCGGCACATGCGCAGGTGCTCAAGCCGGAGATTCTCAAAAAGCTGAAGCCGTATCTCGAAACCATCAAGCCCATGCCGGCGGTCTTCGACAGCTACTACGTCAAGCGGCTGCACGGCACGCATGTGAAGAAGGGCAAGAACAAGATGGACCTCGCGCAGCAGGTGATGGCGGACATTCGCGCCTTCAAAAAGAAAGTCAACCGCGTCGTGATGATCTGGTGCGGTTCCACTGAGATTTTTTTGGAGCAGGCTCCGGTGCATCAGTCGATTGCGGCGTTTGAGAAGGGCCTGGAAAAGAATGACGTTGCCATCGCGCCTTCGCAGATCTACGCCTATGCGGCGCTCAAAGAGAGCGTGCCGTTCGCCAATGGCGCTCCGAACCTCACCGTCGACTTTCCGGCCATGGTCGCGCTCTCAAAGAAGAATGCCGCACCGGTTTGCGGAAAGGACTTCAAGACCGGCCAGACGTTTATGAAGACCGTGCTGGCGCCGGCCTTCAAGGCGCGCATGATTGGCGTGAGCGGATGGTTCTCGACAAACATTCTCGGCAACCGCGATGGCGAAGTGCTCGACGAGCCGCAATCGTTCAAGACCAAGGAAGAGTCGAAGCTCGGGTCTCTTGAGTACATTTTTCAGCCGGAGATGTATCCCGATCTTTACAGCGACATCTACCACAAGATTCGCATCAACTACTATCCGCCGCGTGGCGACGAGAAGGAAGCGTGGGACAACATCGACATCTTCGGCTGGCTGGGCTATCCCATGCAGCTCAAAGTGAATTTTCTTTGCCGCGACTCGATCCTGGCCGCGCCCATCGCGCTCGACCTGGTGCTCTTCCTCGATCTGGCCAAGCGCACGCCGCAACTGCGCTCCATCGGCATTCAGGAGTGGCTCAGCTTCTACCTCAAGTCGCCGCAGAGCGCGCCGGGGCTTTATCCCGAGCACGATCTGTTCATCCAGTCGATGAAGCTCAAGAACACGCTGCGGCACATTATGGGCGCGGATCTGATTACGCATTTGGGGCTGGAGTATTACGATTGAGCGGAGTTAGCGGGGTTAGCGGAGCTAGACGATGTGGGGCCGCTTTGGCGGCCCCGTCGCGTTTTGGCCGCGCTAGTATCGTAATCTGAAAACAGTATGAAAGATTCAGCCGTTCTTTTGATCGATTGCCCGGACCGCAAGGGGCTTGTTGCGCGCGTTTCGGGAATGCTCTACGACCGTGGGGCGAACATCCTGCACGCCGACCAGCACCGCGACCAGGACGCGGGCCTGTTTTTTATGCGCGTGGAGTTCGAGCTGAACGGCTTCGACCTTGAAGGTTTCCGCTCCCTGTTTGCCGGGCTTGCCGCCGAGCTCAATATGAAGTGGAAGCTGACTTCGAGCTTGCGCAAGCCGCGCGTGGCGCTCTTCTGCTCGCAATACCTGCACTGCATGGCCGACCTGCTGCACCGCTGGCGCAGCGGAGAACTGGCTTGCGAGATTCCTCTCGTCGTTTCCAATCACCGCGACGTGGCAAACCTTGCAGCTTTCTACGATGTGCCTTTTGAGCATGTGCCGGTGACTGCGGAGACGCGCGCCGCGGCCGAGGCACGGCAACTGGAGTTGCTCAAGAAGAACGAGATCGAGCTGGTGGTGCTGGCGCGGTACATGCAGATTCTCTCGCCGGGCTTTGTCGATCAGTATCCGGCTGGGATCATCAACGTGCACCACTCGTTTCTGCCGGCGTTCACTGGCGCGCGGCCCTATCATGCGGCCCATGCACGGGGCGTCAAGCTCATTGGCGCAACGAGCCACTACGCCACAGCGGTTCTCGACGACGGGCCCATCATCGAGCAGGACGTGGCGCGCATCTCGCACCGCGACCAAGTTGAAGATCTGGTCGCTCGCGGGCGCGACCTGGAGCGCATGGTGCTCTCCCGCGCCGTACGCTGGCATCTCGACCGGCGGATTCTCTGCTACGGGAACAAGACGGTCGTATTCGACTAGCGAGGCAGCGAATCGGCGGACTGTGTTCACCGGCTGGGCTTGATTTCCGGAATGGCCTGGTGTTAGGGAGTGATGAGGCAGGGCGCTCCATAGGTGTTTGTGCGCCTATTTTTAGCTCCAAAGGCGAAGAGAAGGCGGCAAAACTTCGGGTTTTCAAGGTCTTTTTCCCGGCTTTTGCCGGACGCATGCAATTTTTTTACGATTCGCCCGTTTTTCCGCTCCATGTGAATGATTTCGTTGGCCTTATTGCATTTCTCCCGGCCGCTAAGCGGCCGTTTCACGCGGCCCGAAGCGATTCGCGATAAGCCGCTCGGGAGTGCCGGCGGAGAGCCGTTCGCCCGCTCCCGCGGCTTCCGCAACGCTCCTGAGATAAGGATAAGGATTTGGCGGAATTAACCGGCAATTGGGGCGGGGAAATAAATGTTTTGTGGTGAATGGGATGGGGCGAGAGCGGAGGGGGATGGGGATTGACTTGCTGTGGGGTGAACGCGTTGACTAGGTGCTAATCCCCGGGAGGAGCCAAGATCGTGCCAGCTCACCCTTTGCCAGAAAGAAGCAAGGATGAGGCACACTCAATTGTGAGCTGGTTAAGATTGCCAAGACTAGGATGTGCCACCCTCCTGCTTGCGAATACCAGTTCCGCAGAGTTCGCGCGTGAGGTTATGAACGAGTTCCGCTAGAGCAATCACCTTGGCGTCCTCGTCTTCTGTTGACCACGGCGTCACGAGGTTTCCATGCATAACCTTGTTGCGCATGTCCTTCCATGCTGCTTCATGTTGGGAGTCAAGCAAATTCCTTTCCACTAGTTCGTGCAGGAATTTCCCAATTGTTTTGTCGTTAAGGTGCGCGACATAGCCAAGGACTCGCTGCTTGAGATCCTTATCACCTTCCTTCCATGCCTCGATAACCCTCTTCAGACCTTCAATCTCAACTTCGTCGTATCCAGTGGTTCGCTCATCAGGCTTCATTAGCAGCTTGGCAATCCCTTCTGCGACACCAGCTAATGTCAGACACCAAACCCACCGCGACCCCTGGGATGCTTGAATGATCTCCTCATAGAAGCGCGTGACCCGGTGGGATTCGAAATCGGGAAAGCCCTGTTCGTTTCTTGCCGTCGCTATCATAGTGAGAAGCGCCTTGTAGAGTTCCCAGAATCGCGCCGTTGTCACTGCGTTTTCGGATGAGAGGAGTGATCCAATCGATGTTGAAGCCTTCAAGAGCATTGGCGGAGATGGTCGTAGCGATACATGGGCGGAGCCATTTCCTAAATTTCGCGCCACGAGTCGCGGGTAGATAAGCTGACCGAATAGGATGCGAAACGGTTCACTCAGCCAGTTCTCAAGGCATAGATGAGGCATTTCTTCGGAAGCATTTGCAGTAATCCACAGGGCGTCTCCACTCGATTCGCGAAAAAATTCAATCGTTGCCCCCATCAGAGTTAGCGTGTGCTTTGCCATTTGGTAGGTTCGTTGAATCTCCTCGGTACCGATTGAGTGCACGGTGAGCATGGATGTTTCCAACGGAAGGGAAAATCCAGGCTGAAACAGCAACTCGACGCCCGATTCGCGAGAGACCTGATCGCTGTTGACAGCTGCGTACAGTGAACGAACCTCTCCGGTCACGAGTGCATCATTCTCCGAAACGCTGTCCACTTTGGGCAGCGTTTCGCCGCAAGCCCATTCGACCCCTTCATAGTCAGTCGCAAACATATTGAACTGATTCAGGCGGTCATAAGGATTTGAATGGGCGCGTAAAAGCCTTTGAAAGGCTTCCACTTGGGGACTTGAAGCGAAGATCTTGAATTCGATCGCGGTCGAACTCTTGATATTGATTTGGCCGGGGCCCACGAATGCCGGTGGGGCGTTTCCAAGGCAGGTGTTCAAGCGCATGTGTGGGCAGTCAAGGGTCACCGGTACAGCCCCAAAGCGAGTTTTCCAATGGTCAAGAGTTCTCATCGGCATTCCAGATACTTTCTCACGGAATGGTCATGGCATCCTCATCGGACACCTATTTTCGTGCGGGGTTGAAAGGTGGAAAAAGCAACCACAGATCCTTCGGCTCCGCTTGCCCCATGGTTGCATGGCAATCACGGGGCCCCTGAAGCGCTCCGCTCAGGATGACACGGCGTAAGTGGAGTTTCCTGCTCTTTTCCGGAGAAGTTCATATGCGTTACAATCGACTGAAAATAAAGCCATAACCTAAATGCCCCAGTCCTAAAAAGTGAATTTGTGCTTGCCAAGCAGTCTGTGTTTTAGTAATTTACTAACCAGTTAGTTAAGAAGCAATGACGCCTGCTCACCAATCCGAGACCCATGCTGACCGGTCGGCGGAGACGCGCGGCCGCATCCTGGAAGCGGCGCTGAAGGAGTTTGCCGCGAACGGGCTGGCCGGGGCGCGTACAGAGACGATTGCCGGCGCTGCGGGAGTAAATAAGGCGCTGCTTTATTACTACTTCGAAAGCAAGGAAAAACTGTACGCGGCCACGCTGGAGATGATCGCGGAACGGATTCGCGACCGCTCGATGGCGGTACTGGAGCGGGGGGCAAGCCCCGGCGAGCGGGTGCTGCGGGCGGCGCTGGATCATTTTGACCGGATTTTGACGCAGCGCGAGTTCCACAGCCTGATGCAGCAGGAGATGATCAGGCTGCACAAAGGCGAAGAGGGCGAACTGCCCATTTTGGCCAAGCGCATCTTTGCGCCTCTGCACGAACGGTTCAGGGCGCTGATGCGGGAAGGCATCGAGTCGGGCGAGATCATCGACGCCGATTGGCTGCAGGTGATGCTGGCGGCGATCGGCGGCAACGTCTTTTACTTTCTCAGCGCGCCCATGTGGCGCATCACGGAGTCATTCGAGCCTTTCGCGGCTGAGGCGCTGAAGGCTCGGCGCATCGCGATCGTGGAGTTTCTTGGGCAGGCAATTTTTCAGGACCGCAAGCGCGGAGCGGAGCTGGCGGCAAAGGTGCTGGCCGATACGCCCATACCGGAGATGGGCGAATTCAAGCGATCCGGCCCGATACCGTGAGACCGTGCTTTCCCACCCATTCCGCAAAAAGCGCGGAATGGATGGGGCACCGAAGAGTTGTTTTTCATGGCCGGATTAAAAAGATGGGATCCGGCCCGATACCGTGAGACCGTGCTTTCCCACCCATTCCGCAAAAGGCGCGGAATGGATGGGGCACCGAAGAGTTGTTTTTCATGGCCGGATTAAAAAAGGGATTGAGGTGATGGGCGAGTGAACGCGCGCAATCGAGTTTTCATGATTCTGGGACTGCTGACGGTGGGATCGCTGATCTGGTATTTCGCGACCACGCGGCGGAGCAGCGATTTGCAACTGATCGGAACCGTGGATGCGAACGAAGTGATTGTCAGCTCCAAGATTCCGGGGCGCATCCAGACCCTGACCGTGGAAGAGGGCCAGGATGTGACGCAGGGCGAGCTGATCGCCGTGATCGAGAGCCAAGATCTGGACGCGGCGCTCAAGGCCGCTGAAGCCACGGCGGCCAGCGATAAATGGAAGCTGAGCGGAGCGGTGGAGACAGAGCGGCAGAACCAGGGCGAAACTTCGAGCGCAGCGGTGAGCGCCGAGGCGCAGGTAAGAGCGGCGCAGGCCGCGCTGGCGCAGGCTCAGGCGCAATACGAGTCACCAGCAGGCCGACACCAGCCGGACTGTGGCGCTGGCCGCGCAGGGTATCATGAGCGCAGCAGACGCGCGACGAGCAGGAGACCGCGCTGCAGGCGGCGAAGGCCGCCGTGAACGCGGCACGGCAGAATCTGGCCGCGACGCAGGCCGCACTGCGCCAAGCGCGCGCCCATGAGCTGTTGACCGCTGTTTCGGCGCGCACCGTGGACCAGACGCGCGCCGATGAGGCGAATGCGCGCGCGCTGGCGCAAGAAGCAAAGGTGGAAGAGGGCTACGCGCAGATCGTTTCGCCCATCGACGGCAAGGTGGCCGTGTGGGCGGCGCGGCAAGGCGAAGTGGTCACGGTGGGCGCGCCGATCGTGACCATCACGGACCTGTCGCAGACCTGGGTCTATGCGCCGCTGCCCGAGACGCACGCCGATGCGGTGCAACTGGGCGACAGCTTGCGCGTGGTGATGCCCAGCGGCGACACGGTTTGGGGCAAGGTGATTGCCAAGGCCGCGGAAGGCGATTTTGCCACGCAGCGCGACGTGAGCGGCATGAAGCGCGACATCAAGACCATCCAGTTGAAGCTGCTGATTCCCAATCCCGGCGAGAAGTTTGTGCCCGGCATGACGGCCGAGGTCTACATCCCCAAAGCAAAGCTGAAGGTGCAGCGGTGAGCGCGGCGTCCCATCAGATTTTAGACGAACGGCGCGCGCCCGGTGGCGATCGCGGTAGAGCACATCTGGAAGCGCTACGGCACATTTGAAGCTGTCAAGGATGTGAACTTCAGCGTCACGGAGGGCGAGATCTTCGGATTGCTGGGCCCGAACGGCGCGGGCAAGAGCACGCTCATCCGCATGATGACGACGCTGATTCCAGTCACGGCAGGGAAAGCGATTGTCGGCGGCTACGATGTGGCCAAAGATCCCGACGACGTGCGGCGCGCTATTGGCGTTATTCCCCAGGCGCTCACCAGCGACCAGGACCTTACAGTCGGAGAGAACCTCTCCATCTACGCCAAGCTCTACGGCGTGCCGCGCGAGCAGCGCAAGAAGAACATCGCCGAAGTGCTGGAAGCCGTTGACCTGACCAAGTGGCGCGACGCACAGACCAAAACGCTTTCCGGCGGCATGAGACGGCGGCTCGAGATTGCGCGCGGTCTGGTGCACAATCCGCGCATCTTTTTTCTCGACGAGCCCACCACCGGACTCGATCCGGTTTCGCGCATTGCGGTGTGGGAGATGCTGAACAAGCTGAAGGCCACGCGCAACCTGACCATGCTCATCACGACGCACTATATGGACGAGGCCGACAAGCTGTGCGACCGCATCGCGATTGTGGACCACGGCACGCTGGTGGCGATGGGCACGCCGGTCGAGCTTAAGAACAGCGTGGCCGGCGCCAATGTGGTTGAAGTGCACTTCGATCGCGACGACGATGCATGGCAGGGCCGGCTCGAGGCGATGGAAGGCGTGACCAGCGTGCAGCCTGAAGGCGGGGGATTTTACCGCGTCATCACGCGCTCGGGATCGAAGACCACGATGCAGATTGTGGAGCTGGCCAATGGCCTGGGCGAGACGCTTACTTCGCTCAGCGTGCAAAACACCACGCTCGACGATGTCTTTATTCACTACACCGGCCGCCAACTGCGCGATGAGCAGGTGAAGGCCGTGTTCAGCATGCCGCCGCGGCCTGGAGCGCAGCCATGAACCGGATGTTTGCCATCATCGAGCGCGAGATGCGCAAGTTCTTCCGCTCGCCTACGCTCATGATCATGTCGCTCATCCTGCCGATTCTGCAGCTTGTGATCATCGGCAATGCATTCGGCGGCAAGATTGTAGGCACGCGGGTGGCGGTGGTGGACTACGACCACGGGCCGGAGGCCGTGAAGGTGCGCGAGGCATTCGACGCCGTGGCTGCCACTATTAAGACTTTTTCTACCGTCGAATATTCAAACGAGGTGCAGGCGCGGGAAGACGTGCGCACGGGCAAGATCGATGCTGCGGTGATTATTCCCGAGCAGTACTCGCGCCGCGTTTATGCGCAGGACGCGCCCAAACTCGGTTTCGTGGTCGATAACTCCGATCTCTTTACTTCGTCGGCGCTCGAAAGCGAGATGCAGTCGCTGGTGAACTCGCTGAATGCCCCGCAGGTTCAGGATCGGCTGGCGAAAGACATCGCGCTCGAGGTCGTCGAGCTTTATCCGTATGTCAATTATCTGAAGTATCTTCTGCCGATGACGGTGGCGCTGGCCATGTATATCTCGGTGATGATCGGCGGCGGCATGCTGTACATCGACGACAAGGCGCGCGGCGTTCACGAAGGCTACTTAGTCACGCCCATCACCAAGCTGGAACTCGTCTTCGGCCTGAACATCGCCGGAGCCATCAAGGCAATATTGGCCGGACTTTCTCTCGGGATCATTGGATCGCTGATTTCAGGGCTGGGCGTTGTGTTTCACCCCATGATCATGCTGCAGATGCTGGCGCTAATCATGGCTGGATCCATCGCCTTCAACGGCATGATGTTCCTGCTCATGGTGCGCGTCGACGATCCGCTGGTTCCGCGCGCCATGTTCGGCGTGCTCAACGTTCTGCTGCTTTATCCCTCGGGCGCGATGTATCCCATTTCATCGTTTCCCAAGTGGATGCAGGCCATGAGCGTGATCGATCCCTTTACGTACGCGGTGCACGGCTTCAAGTCTGTGCTGCTGAAGAACGGTGGCTGGGTTTCCATCCAGGGCGATCTGTTTTTTCTCACGCTCTTTGGCATTGCGACGCTGCTTGTGGCCACGCCGCTGTTCAAGCGCACGCTTTAAAAGCAGGGGTCAGGTTTCAGGTGTCAGAGAAACCACACGCAATGGCGCCTGTGAACCGCGCAGTGTGAACTGAGGACTCGTTACTGACCCCTGGCACCTGAAACCTGACACCCGCTACGCTCCAACACCTGCTCGTAATACTTCACGTACTTTGGAACCACTAGATTGGCGCAGAAGCGCTTTTTCGCCGTCTTGCGCGCGGTTTCGCGCATGGTGTCGAGCCGCGCGCGATCTTTCAGCAGGCTGAGCGCGCCCGCGGCCATTGCCTCTACGTCGCCCACAGGGAAGAGCAGTCCCGTGACACCGTCGTCGATCAGTTCCGGCACGCCACCCACATTCGTGGCAATCGTCGGCACCTTGCAGGCCATGGCTTCGAGCGCGGCGAGGCCGAAGGACTCCAGCTCGCTCGGCATCAGAAACAGGTCGGCGAGCGCAAGCAACTCGTTGACGCGATCCTGCTTGCCGAGGAAGTGCACGCGGCTGTGAATGCCGAGATCGTGGGCCAGCCACTCGGCTTGCGAACGGTCCGGCCCGTCGCCCACCAGCACCAATTGCGCGGGAATCTCGCGCGCCACGCGCGCAAATACCTTTACCACATCGCACACGCGCTTCACCGGCCGGAAGTTTGACAGGTGCATCAGAATCGCCTCGCCGGGCGCCGCAAAATGCCGGCGTTCACACGCTTTTTCCTTTTGGACTGTGTCCGTGGCAGGAATGTAGACATCGCAATTCACAAAATTGGTGATGGTTTCAATCGGCCGCGTGACTTTGAACTCGGCGATGGTCTTCTCGCGCAGGTAGTTGGAGATGGCGGTTACGCCGTCGCTCTCCTGGATGGCGTAGCGCGTGATGGGGAGATAACTGCGGTCCAGCCCGACGAGAGTGATGTCGGTGCCGTGCAGAGTGGTGACGAAAGGCAGATGGCGGCCGCGAGCAGCCAGCATTTGTCGTGCCAGCAACGCAGACACGGAATGCGGGATCGCGTAGTGGACATGCAGCAGATCGAGCGCGTAATACTCGGCCACCTCCGTCATGCGCGAGGCCAGCGCCAGATCGTACGGCGGGAACTCGAAGAGCGGGTAACTCGAGACAGGAACCTCGTGATAAAAAATGCCGTCGTCGCGCCCGTTCAAACGGAAGGGCTGCGAGTAGGAGATGAAGTGAATCTCGTGCCCCAGTGCGGCCAGCTCGATGCCCAGCTCCGTTGCCACGACGCCGGAGCCTCCGTAGGTGGGATAGCAGGTGATCCCGATGCGCATATTGCCATCCTAAAGGTCAGGAAGTGACGATGGCAAAACAGAGAGCGAGTTTGGCCAGCTTTTGCGCAGATGCTCCCATCACTGGGCCTCTTTCAAGATTCCCGTGCCTCACTGCGTTGCGGTTGTTGTTGAAGTGTAAGCCGGCTGCGGCTGGCGATTGCTCGAAACTTTGTCGGCGGCATCGAATATCGATATTGAACTTCGATATAAGCGCCCATTTTCCCTTGACGCTCCGATGTCGATGTGCAATTATCGATTTTCGATTGCGCTGTAGCCGGTCTTCCCCTGCGCTTTGGTTAACCGTCTGTTCACATTGGAGTGGTTTTGCGCTTTTCCCCGTTGCTCTTTTCTTCTAGAACTGGTTGCATAAATGGTCTAAGCCAGTTGAAACGTTCCTCAGGGGCTGAAGCCCCGCCTTTTGTGCGCCATTCACGGCACGGCTAAAGCCGTGCCCTTTTAAAACCGGATTTATGCAACCAGCTCTACTTCTTGACTCCGATCTGTTTGAGGATTCTCGATGAACCGTGGCCACAAGTGCCTGGTATTTGTCTTCGGCCTGTTCCTGATCGGAGCAGTTCCTATGCTTCGGGCGCAGGGACCGCCTTACCAGACGGACGATCCGGTTCCGGTCGATTATAAGCACTACGAGTTCTATATCTTTGGAGCCGCCGACGGAACGCCTGTTGAGATGGATTCCGTCGGGCCGGCATTTGAGTTCAATTGGGGCGCACTTCCCAGAGTTCAGCTCCACGCCATCCTGCCGTGGGGATCCATCAACCCGAGCAATAATCCCGTCTACTATCCCGCCGCCGTCGGCCCGCAGGCTTTTGGTCTGACGGATATGGAGCTGGGCGCCAAAATCGCAACCATCAAGGAATCGAAGTATGTTCCGCAGATCGGCACCTTCACCATGTTTGAAATGCCGACGGGTAATTACGACTCGGGTTTAGGCGTAGGAAAGGTCTGGTACCGGCTTCCGCTTTGGCTGCAAAAGAACATTGGTCCCTGGCTGCTTGACGGGGGCGCCGGCGAGACTCTGGTTCCGCAGACCCAATACCGCAATTTTCCTTACGGTGGATTTTTGCTCAAGTACACGTTTCCGGGCGACCGGCTGGAGTTTGGCGGCGAAGTATTTGCGCATGGCAAGGAAGGCCTCGCCACACCGCAGACAGAGGCTTCCACTTTGATCGATCTGGGTGGCTACTACCACTTCAAGCGCAATCCCAACGAACAGTTTCTTTTCTGTTATGGCCATTCGGTTGCGGGCCAGACAGAAAATTATGCGTATGTCGGCATGTACTGGACATGGGGGAAGGACAAGAAAGCGCCCGATGCCGGCGCGGCCTGGCTACAGAGGCCGACGATGGCCAACGGATTTCAAGATCCGGCGATTCACTGAGCGGAAGATGAAGGAGGCATTTCGTGGGCATCACCGTTCGCGGTCTATGGACACTGATTCACGGAATGGGATTCGGCGGACTCTATCTGCTGGCTTGCTCGGGGGCCATTGTGGAGCTGTGGCGACGCTATGCGCCGGCAGGCACCAGTCCGATCAGCGCGAACGACGAGCGGTTCTTCCGCATTTATCTGATCGCGATGACCATCCTGGCATGGCTGGCCGTTTTCACCGGGGCATATATCGTGTATCCGTGGTATCGCGCCGTTCCTCCGGCTGGCACCGTGAATCTGGCGGGATATCCGCAAAAGTTGTTGATGTCCAATCCAGCGACCATCGGCTGGCATTCTATTGGAATGGAGTGGAAAGAGTACGTGGCCTGGCTGGCGCCCATTTCCATTACGATGGCCACCGCAGTGTTTATCCGTTACAAGCGCGACATCAGAAACTACCCGCTTCTTCGCAACGCGGTTCTTTGCTTCGTGGCAGCCTCGTTCCTGGCTGCGGGTATTGCAGGATTCTTTGGCGCAGAGATCGACACGAATGCTCCAGTCAGAGGTGGTTCAACGATTGTCTTGATGCAGGGAGGGAAATAGCCGTGAGTGTCCATCGCATCCAGGATTCGGAATCGGCGGCAATCCATGACGGGCCGACCAACGGTTCAGGCGCTGCGGCTCTGCTGGCAGCCGGCGTTGGCGTGTTTTTTCTTGCCGCTTTATCAGTCATTGCCGACCACGTTGCTGCCATCAAGAGCCTGATGATTTTTTACAGGCCGACCGGCCCGCTCTCCGGCGTGACCAGTTCGGCCATTCTTGTGTGGCTTGTGGTGTGGGCAGTTCTGGACGCGCGCTGGAAGCAGCGCACGGTCGCGCTCAAAAACATTGTCACAATCGCGCTGGTGTTGCTTGCACTCGGACTGGTGCTGACGTTTCCTCCAGTCGGTGACCTCTTCTGATGGGTTTGGTACTTTAGATTTCAGGCCTGGAAGCCTGTTTAGCGAATGTCGAAATCGTCCGTACAACGCGCCAGGTCAATCTCGAATGGCCGCCGTCAAGTGAAAGCCTTGACCCAGGATCCGCCGCCACGCGTGCGGAATCAGGAACTCTATATTGGATTAGTTCGCCTGCACGTATTGCATCATGCATCGCAGGGCGCGATCTTCGGCCTGGGGATCATTCAGGAATTGGGTCGCC
This sequence comes from uncultured Acidobacteriota bacterium, assembly GCA_963745965.1. GTDB lineage: Bacteria > Acidobacteriota > Terriglobia > Terriglobales > Acidobacteriaceae > Telmatobacter. Next base: position 14,318 of record CAVUZC010000006.1, on the reverse strand, counting down.
ATGGGTACCGTCTCGGTCCGGGAACCATTTATCCGCTTCTGCACGGGATGGAAGGGCGCGGCTGGTTACGCGTTCAACAGCAACTTGTCGAGGGCAGGAAGCGTAAGACCTACATCGCGACCGCTTCAGGGCGCAGAGCACTGCGCGTGGCGCGAGAACAGGTTCGCCAGCTCTACGAAGAGATGTGTGAAGAGCATTCCGGCTAAAGTAAAAATGCCCGGGAGCGACTCCGGGCATTTTCACCGAGCGGTTGCGGGCTATTACCACCGGCCATCGTCATCGTGGCCACCGGATGCAAAGAGATCCGACATGACCGCCGTAGACGAATCACAGGCGTGGTTCAGGCAGGGCAATCCGAACCCCGCTTCGAGGGATTTAAGCAAGGAAAAACTTGTATAGAAATTCTTGCTTTGGACGCCCTCGCGGCCGTAATTCGTGTCCACAGTGAGCAATACCTGATTGGTTGTGGGAGAGATGCTGTAGTCATTTTCGTCCCAAACAATCACGATGGCATTGTTGCCGCGCTGCCACACGCCGGACTGATGAATGGTGGTCACGAGCGTTTGCAGCGTGACGTCTCCCTGGTACATGAGGGCGGGGTTAAGCCCGACGAGCGTGCCATTGTCGTTGGGATCGTACTCGCAGTCTGGGCCGGCATTGCCGCGGCCATGCTGGTCGTTGCACTGATTCGGCGCGATAAAGGAAAACGCAGGCACGTGGCCAGACGCCAAATCGGCGAATAGGCCGCCCTGTCCTTCAAATCCAGCCATCCTTTTGAGGCTCAGGTCTGGGTTGAGTCCCTCCTGAACGCTCTGGAAATAAGCGAAGGGGTTGTGCTTCGCCGCGTAGAGGCCGATGAGGCTGCTGTCCGTCAGGCCGCTTCCGGGAAGCACAGTTGGAATGTCGTCGAGGTTGGAGAAGAAGCCATCGGCGCTGTTCACGTCGTCAGCGCCGGTTGGCGGCAGCGACTCCTGATAGCTTTTCCAGTTCAGGCCGGCGTTCACAAGCTCATCGGCAATCGTCTCTCCAACGGTGTTGGGATTGGCCGCATAACTGAGCTTGCCGTCGATATCGATGTCGCCCGGAGGTCCCGAGGTCTCATTGGAGTAGTCGATCACCGGCGTGGCAGCATCGGTGCCGCTGCCGAAGATTGGGCAGATAGCTGTAGAAGTGCTCTCCAGAGAAACTGTCTTGCCAATGATGTTGGGCGTGCAGGCGGAGTCGTGCCAGTCGGGCGAGTTGTCGTCGCGAATACCGAAGTTCGAGCCGCCGACAATTTCCAGGTAATTGGTCAAGCTGGGATGGCCGACCGCAAAATAGTTTCTCGCCGAGTTGACTGAGGTAGCATATTTGTTGATGAAGGGAAGATTCGGGTTTCCGATGACCTGATTGTATGCGTGATTCTCCATCATGATGAGGAAAACGTGATCGAGATGGGGAACGCCTTTCGGCACGGAGCCTTCCTGCGCGGACAGTGAGCAAACGGTGCTTGTGGCAAGAAGACACAAGGCTGCTATCCAGGTTTTCATGGGGATCTCCTCGGTTATGGAATGGGACTTGGGCCCGATGAGGGGAAGCCGGCCAGATCAAGTCTCAAGGGAAGCTTAGGATCTCCACATTACGGCGTAATGACTGCTGCACGAAAACCTGGATAAAGCTGTGTCAACGCCCGGGAAGAACTTCGGCGCTCGACCCGGCGTAGAATATAGATTGCAGCACGAGCCATTCGGCCCATGCTCGCACCCTGTGGTGCTCCTGCCTCATCGAATAAGGAGTGCCGCTGAAGTGGGGGCGTCACGGTTTCGACGGGATCGATTGCGGCAAGGGAGACATGTCGGGGTGTGGGCGCTCGTAATCAGCCTGCAAAACCAAAGTTGCCAACCAAGAACTGGCACTTGCTGCTTAATTAACTAAGCAGCCGTCTTCCGCGGCTTTGCCTATGGGCTGCGAGCGGACGTCATTCAATAGGCTGGCTGAAGCGGCTCGGTCCGGGCGGCTGAAGCGAGATCAATCGGACTAGTTTCCGGCGCATCTTGTCCGTTCTTAAGCGCTGCGGAGCGAAACCAATCGAATCGGACACAGCATGGACTCTCCCGGCTGACAGCGATTTCGGACGCGGGTTCGACTCCCGCCGCCTCCACCAACTCTAAGTTACTTATTTTCAGTAGCTTATCTTCAAGAGTCAAAATTGGCGCGCAGTTTTGTACGTAATTTGTACGTTGCGCCCTTTGACCGACTTCCGTTCTGCGGGCAATCTCACCTGAAGAAGTGGGAGCCCGATGCTGCTTTCTGTCTTTACCCGCCACTCCACCACCTGCAGATTTTCAAGAGACCGTGCCTGCCGGCGCTGCAATTGCCCCAAGTGGGTCGGCGGCCAGGTCAACGGATATTACTTTCGCCAGAGTGCCAAAACCCGCCAGTGGGCCGAGGCCGAAGAAGTGCGCGTCAAGCTTGAGGAGGCGCTCATCAAAGGCCTGCCGCCTTTCGGCACCGCGGTGGCGACCGGTTCGGCGCCGCCAATCCCCACTCAGGCCGATCCCCCGCCGGCGTCCCGGACCGGAGTCCCGGAACCACGCGTACCGAAGCCGCGGCCAAGGGTCACGGTAGCGCAAGCAGTGGAAGCATACCTGGCCGATGCCGTCAGCCGCAGCGTCGAATCCTCGACCCTCAAGAAACTCGAAACCATCTTCCGCAAGCAGTTTCTTGCCTGGACGCGCGTTGAGGGGATCGAATACCTGGATGAACTGGAGCTGGATACTCTGCTGAACTTCCGCAACACCTGGGAAGACGGTCCCCTCGCCAAGCAGAAAAAGCAGAGCCGAGTGATTGGGTTCTTCTGGGCCTGCGTACGACGCCGCTACCTGACTGAGAACCCCGCCATCGGTCTCGGGAAGATAAAGGTCGTGCAGATCCCGACCGACTACTTTCCGCCTGACGAGTTCGAGAGGATCATTGCCGCAACCTACATTCGCCGGGGCGATCGCGGGGGCGGAGATGTGAAGGCGAATCAGACCAGGCTTCGCACCATGACCCTGCTGATGCGTTGGAGCGGGCTACGCATCCGCGATGCGGTGACTCTCGAACGACATCGCCTCAATGGCGATAGCCTTCTGCTCTATCAGGCAAAGACCGGGACACCTGTCTACGTGCCGCTCCCCCCGCACGTCGTGGAGGCGCTCGAAGACATTCCACCCGGCCCCAAGCCGAATCCACGCTACTTCTTCTGGAGCGGCAATGGAGATCCGAAAAGCGCTGTTGCCGATTGGCAACGGAGTTATCGCCGTCTATTCAAATCGGCAGATATCAGAACAGCCGACGGCGAAAGAAAGCGATGCCATCCCCACATGTTCCGCGACACGTTTGCGGTGGAAATGCTGCTCGCCGGCGTACCTATCGATCAGGTTTCGCTCTTGCTCGGCCACGCGTCGGTGAAGATCACGGAAAAGAGCTACGCTCCTTTTGTGAAGGCACGACAGGTCCAGTTGCAGGAGAGCGTACGCAATGCCTGGAACGCCGCCACAGGGAACGGGCCGCAAAATGCACCGCCGACTTCGGCCGCTTCGGTGAACAAGCGCGCCGGATGGCAGTTGATTCGTTCGGGAAAGAAAGCGAAGGCAACGGCATGAGGACTACTGAATCGACGGCCCGGAATACCGCGCCATATAGCTTTGAGCACGCGCATGCACCTGGTCCCAGTGTTCGTCGAGAGTCTGGAAGAAGACTTCCGGCATGCGATCGTTAATCACTCGGGTTCGAAGCCAGAATCGAAAGAACATTGCCTCCATCATATCGTCGGGAACCTGTGCTGCGTTGCAGTACGAGATTGCGGTTTGAAGATGCTCGAAAGCGGGTCCCACTTCCCACTCAGCTTCCCCCTTCGAGGCAGGCGGGCGACCCAGCCACGTTTCTGGAGCGGATCGCGCAGCCTCGATGCGGGCCATGTGCTTGTCGAATGCCGTGCTCCGGGTAGGGCTTGGCAGATCATCGTAGATCAGCTCCAGAAGGGCAAGAATTTCCTTCATCTCCGTGCCGAAGGTCCGGCGCAGCCTTTCAGCTTCATCTGTAGGAACACGCATGCGGCGGAAGCAATAGGTTAGCCATGCATTGAGGGACGCACCTTCCATGGCGAAAGAGCTGACTTCCTCATCGAGCGCATTCAGTACGGCGACACCCAACTCGGATGCCGCGAAGCGCCGTTTCTCGGACAGGTCTGTGCGGCCCCGCTCGTGATAGAGCGAGTAGCAAAGATCGATCGCACGGCTGTCCGAGTCGGCCCGCCGGCGATACGCGCGAAGCGTTCGCTTCCACTCGCGTATTTGGGCGGAGGATAGCCGGTCACGGTTGTCCTCGGTAACGAGTAGGCCGGTTTTCGTGAATGCGTACATCAGGTCAGGGCTCACTTGGGCCTGGCGAAAGACGAGCCTGAGCTCATCCGTAAGTCCCTGGCTGAGAGCCTCGGCCTCGGCAGCTGAAATAGCGACCTCAGTTCCGCCTGCGCCTTCCGGGTTGGAGATGAGGTGGGCTCTCTCTTTCCCTCGCATGCGCCGGTGATGCCCGTTCGTCATCGCCTGCTCCAACTTTCATTCTACGGTCCGACCAGACCGCTCTCGACTTGTTCGCCCAAAGGAATTTTGACCGAGCTCTGTACCTGAGCTACCAATAATTCGCCTGCATTTGGCAGTTCGAATGTTTCTGAATCATGAACTATCGAACATCAACTTTGAACAAGGAATTGCCTCATGGAACTTCAACACGAGCTTGCATCGAGTACTTCGGGCGAACGGTCGACGAATGCCGCTGTTTCGGACCTGGAGCGCCATTTCACCGTGGCTGAATTGTCAAAGCGCTGGTTCTTCAGCAAAAACACGATTCGGCGCCTCTTCAGCCAAGAGCCGGGAGTGGTTAGGGTTGCACGTCCGCAGACCCGGTCGAAAAGAGGGTATACCTCCATGCGGATTCCCGAGCGGATCGCTGAGCGGGTACACCGGCGATTGCAAGGGCTCTCTTAAAAAGACCAACTTGCAACTCGTATCGAGCTGGTCGGAAGCCACATGAGGTCGCGGATTTGACCGAGTTTTGAGATCGCCTCATGCTGGCTCGGCATTCGAGGAGGCCCAAGTGACGAAGCGACCCAGGTTTCTCATCATTGCGGTATTGCTAACGTTTCTCGACTTGGCGGTGGTTGTTTGTTACGGCTGGCCGGTTTGGACGGCATGGTCAGGGGACCCTTGGAGCCGCGGGATTTTGGTCCTACTGGCGGCGTTAGGGGCTACCTCGCTGGCAAATGTTTGGGCTCAAGTGGTCCCTGCACAAGACATCTTGCTTGGCGGCCGGAGCGCCGACAGTGAGCAAATCGCGGTGCCAATTCCAGTACAAGTGCAAGGACAAGCGGATGTTTGATTCGATCACGGATCTCGCAGACAAACTCGCAGCCACCGGCTACTTCATCGACCAGGTAATGACCCAGGTGGTCTTTCTCGCTGCGAAGCTGCAAAAGCCGCTGCTGCTTGAGGGTCCCGCGGGCAGTGGCAAGACCCAGCTAGCCATCTCGGTCGCTGCGGCAGCGGGCACGCACGTGGAGCGGCTCCAGTGCTACCGCGGCGTCACCGAGGACAAGGCGATCGGCCGCTTCGACGAGGGCTTGCAGCGTCTCTACATGGAGTTCTCAAAGGGCCAGCACGAAGACTGGCAGAGCGTTCAGACGAATCTCAAGGGGCGGGACTTCTTCCGTCCCGGTCCCCTGATGCGGGCGCTCGAATGCGAGCGGCCCTGCGTGCTGCTCATTGACGAATTGGATAAAGTCGACGACGGTTTTGAAGCCATGCTGCTGGAAATCCTTTCCGCATGGCAACTTTCGATTCCGGAATTCGGCACGGTTGCGGCGAAGAGCATACCGTTTGTCGTGCTAACCAGCAACGAAGAGCGAAGACTGGGGGACCCAATCAGACGGCGGAGCCTCTATGTACGGGTCGAGCACCCGACGCCGGAACGCGAGGCGGAAATCATCGCCAGTCGCACTCCGCAGGCCGATCAGAGTTTCCATCGCGAGCTCGCCGGGATCGCGCTCTCGTTCCGCAATTACTCGCTCGAAAAACCGCCATCTGTCTCCGAAATGATCGATTTCGCCAACGCTCTGCAGTTGCTCGGAACAGACCACGTCACCGCTGAGTTGCGCGATGTTCTTTTGCCCTTCCTTGCCAAGACCGAAAAAGACCGCAGGCACCTCCTGCTCCGCGAGGGATTCAAGAGCCTGCTCGACGACGGCGCACGATTCGCACAAAGTCTTGCGCTTCACGGAGGACCGGCCTCATGAAGAGATGGCTGCTCCTGCTGTTGTTAGCGTTTCCCCGGTTCGCGCTTCGGACAGGCCGATCCGGCGCCGGCGGCGGCCTTTGTTCGCCAATATGCGGCACACTATCGCGTGCCTCCCGAGTTAATCGCCGCGTTGATCGACGTCGAGTCGCGGTGGAATCCGAGGGCAGTTTCGAGATAAGGGAGCGATGGGGTTGATGCAACTCATGCCGGCGACTGCGCAAACGATTCGGCGCCTTCGACCCTTCAAGTACCGAACAGAACATTGCGGCAGGCACGCGCTACGTGACGGCTTTGATGTGGGAGTTCCACGGCGATCTGCGCCTGGTGACCGCAGCCTACTACGCGGGCGACCGCGGAATCGCGCGGGAGCAACTGAATTATCACAATCCGGATGTTGTGGCCTACGTGCAGGCGGTCCGGAGGCAGTTACATGCTTCGCAAATATCCGGCCGTGAGGCCGCCGAGGAGGTCAACGCCATGAAGCTTCGCTGGCTCATCCCCATCGCACTTCTGATTCCGCTGCGACTCAGCGCAACGGACGCGGCGGTTGGAGCGCGTGTCGCCACCATTACGATCAACCCGAGAGAGATCACGGTCCTCCATCTGCGGCCGGAGTTTGAGTCGACGATCCGCATGCCGGAGGAGGTCACCTCCGTCATTCTGGGCAGTCCTGGCGAGTTCAAGGCCGAGCACAACGAGGGAGAGCCGGAGTACGTCTATGTCAAGCCCATCACCAAACAGGCCGCTCAGTCGAACCTGCTGATCGCGACGAAGATCGGGCCAGCACGTGACGCTGGAGTTGGTCAGCGATGGCGCTGGCATTCCGAATCAATCGCAGCCGGTTGACTTCCTGATCGAGTACCGATCCGCGCGGAGCTTTCTGATTTCGCTCAGACTCCGGAGCCCCGGCGATGCCAGCCGACCTGGCAAGGTCCCAGCGCATGAATCCGAGTGGCGGGGACACCGGCCCAGAGTTATCGCCGCTTTCCAATCTCGACGAGGAGTTCAGGCAGCAGCAGAAAGTGAATGCCCCCAAATGGACGAAATGGGAGGACAAGCAGATCGAGACATCGATTTGCGACATGCGGCAATGGAGCAATGAGACCGTGATCGCTTACTCCGTCCTGAACAGTTCGGATCAGCCCGTAGAGATCGTTCCGCCGCAGATCCAGATCACGGGACGCACGGCCACAAAGAAGAAAAAGAAGGAAGGCAAAGGCATCATCTCGGATCAGCTGGAGATCCGCGACTACCGGTTGAGCGCAACACGGCTTGAGCCTGGAGGCCGAGCTGATGGCGTGGTTGTCTTCGACCGACCCAACTTCAAGGAGTCGACGGAGAAGTTGTTTCTGCAGATCGCGCAGGCGGACCAGGTGGATCGTCCCATCTTGATTCGTCTGCCGTTCACCCCACCCATCTCCGGCGACGGCAAATAGAAAGGAGTACAGAGGCTATGAGCGTCAATGACACCAGCAGGAACGGAAGCATGCCCACCACAATCGAGGAATCCACCGAGCCGGTGCCCTCGAATGAGCCGACTCAAGCTCGTGAATCAACCGTCCTTAATGGAAGACATGAACCTGCAACAGCCTTCGCGACACGAGCTGACACAAAGGGAGTGGAAGGGATCAGCAAGAGCAAACTCGTCCTTCTCGGCGGCGGGCTGGCCGTTGCGGTTCTGTTCTTTGTGTTCACGGCTTTAGTCGGCAAATCCCCGAAGAAGCCAACGCAGGCAAGGCAGCCGTCTCAGCAGGCCAATCAGGAGTTGATGAAACCGCCCAAGGGCAGCGTGACGCCGGTGATGGACACCGTGCGTACGCCGGCGCCCGACAACAGCAACGGTCAGCTTGGGCCAGGTGATATTCGGCGGACACGCTCTCTGAACGACCAGGCTCATTTCAAGCCAGTGGCGGCTAAGCCTTCCGCGGCGACTTCGCTGGGCAGCGTACCGTCCTTTGCGGATACGCAGCAGAAATGGGAAGATCCAGCGCCATACGGCGGACCTCCTGCTGAGCAGACCTCGCAGGTACAGCAAAATGGCCTGAAGGAGCCGTCCATCATTTTCGTGCGAAGTGTGACACAGAACCAGGCCGGGGTGGCGCCGAAGGTCAATTCCGATGACGATGGTGTAGCAATATTGGAACTGAAGCCGGGTACCCGCATTCAAGCCAAGCTTGAGACCCAGATATCGAGTGCTGTGCAGGCCCCCGTGGTAGCGGTAGTCGAATACACCTATGCCATCGGCGACAGAATTATCGTTCCGGCCGGCGCACGCGTGTATGGTCAACTCCAGCAGGCCGATCGAAGCGGACTCGTAGGCGTGAAGTTCGACGAGATCGAACTGCTCGATGGCGCGCGGGAGAAGATCGATGCAATTGGAACCGGGCTCGATCTCGGGCCGATCAAAGGGAACGTCTATGGGAAGAACACAGGCAAGAACTTTCTGGTTCGCGCCGCGTCAGGGATTGGCTCGGTTCTCGCCGAAGTGGCGGGCAACAATTCGAGCGCTGCCTTTTCCGAGAGCGATATGCTGCGGGAGCGGCTGGCCGAGAACATCGGTACGGCTGGCGATTCCGAAGTCATGAGCCTCAATGCCAACAGTCGCGTAGTCGTTTCCGTGCCCGCCGACACCAAGATCTACGTCGTGTTCACCAAGCATGAACAAAGCCCTGCCGAACTTCACAAGGTAGTCGCCACAGCCCAGTAGATTGCCCGCAAAACAAACACTTCCTCTCTTCGCCCTGGCCCGCGTGCCAGGGCTTTCTGTGTGCTGTGAACGAATTCCGTTTGCGGTCAGCTTATGAGAGATTGGCGGCAGCAAGCCCTGTACCATCCACCACAAAACCGTTGTGTCTCTTCTTCCCGCGCCTGCTGAGCTTCCCATGCTTTGGAGACTCTCCCGCTGCCCGATCAGTGTCGTGTCTATTCAGGCAGGCCGCGCTTGGGTAAAGATCGGCCCAAATGACCCACTGTGCGTTGAGGCAAAATCGATCCCGATTGCTCAATTTCGAAATTGAGGCAAAATCGATCCGGATGACCCACTGTGCGGTTGAGCAAAGTTGGCTCCCGTTGACCCAATTCGCGTTTGAGGAAAGATCGGTCCGTGTGACCCACTGTGCGGTTGAGGCATCATCGATCCCGATTGCTCAATTTGGAAATGAGCAAAGATCGACCCCGATGCCTCAGTGTGGAGTTGGGGCAAAATCGTGGGATGTGGGTAATAAACCCAGCTCTCCAGCCGGCGACTTCCGCATGGGTTCGTTCGGCCATTAGCAACCTGAGCCTAACAGCGCCTATGAAGGGATCAAGCGAGGTTTCCCGCAACGCTTACAGATATAGGTGTGCTCCCAGTTCCAATGGAGGCGAGGATAGACATCCCGGTTATAGCGGGCGATGCTCCGAAGCTTGAAGACCAAACCAACTAGAGAAAACACCTCAAGGAGCAGAAAAGACAGCAGCCAAGTCCAGCCTAAACATTGTCGCTTTAGGGAGTTCGAGAATGGACCTGAAACTAACGATTGTCCACACAGACAAAAAGAGAATTACGGGTCCCCAAAGCAAGAGAGGTCGCCCGTATCCGCGAGGGCTAGGCGGTGCAGCGGCTTGAGCAGAGTAGGACTGGCTCGTCCCCGAACTGAACGTGCCAGAATAGGCGCGTGTTCCCTGTTGATAAAGGACGGGCGCAGCCACGATGTTCGTGGTCCCGCACTGGTCGCATTGGTAAGGATTCAACTGCGATACGGATGCCATTCCGTTGTCCCTGACCTGGCGACAGCTTGCGACACCGGTCCCTCCGATTGAGATTTTAGCCCGATTTTCCCAAATTAAGCCAGATCGCAGGCAAGGTTGAGGCTCGGCGCACGTCACCCTAACCGCCAAACCCACACAGACGATTGAAGATAGAGCGATTTCCCGTAGCGGTCTTCGTCGGGAAATTTGACCGAGTTCCGGTTCCGAACCATTCTCTCGTTCGACACGGATGCCCCGAGCAGCCGGGTCCAGGAGAGCAAACCTATGAGAACCGCACTGACCTACTGGGGGCGCTCGCAAGCGTCCGCTCCAACATCCACGCTCGTCATCCACCGTCCCGACCAAATCAACTGGGTTCGTGTCGCTCTCCAGTTCGCGTTGGGCCTCATCCTGATGGGCAATCTCCTTGCACCATTTGCGGCGAGAGCCCAGAACCTCGGAACGTCTCCCCAGTTCGGCCAGGCTGTTCAAGGCCAGCAGGCGACCACGGTCGAGGGCACTGTCCTCAACATTGTGAACTGGAGCTGCAACGTCATCGCTCCGGTGATCGCGGTCGCCTGCCTGGGAATCGCCGGATGGCACTTCAAGAGTGGCCGCGGCTATATGGGCTGGGGCGTTACGGGCGTATCCCTCATGGTGATCTCCGGTCTTGGACGCATGGCCGAGGGCTTCATCACGCAAGCGCAAGGCATTCAGTAAACGGAGCGCCGAGCGATGCAACCGCCACAGTTCCTTCTCGACCTGCTGCAACTGCTGCTCGATCTCGCGGTGCCGGCGGCATTCTGCACGCTGGCCGCCGCGGGAGTGAGCCTGCGGCATGAAGGAGGGGTCAACTTTCATGTGAATGGCCGCACGGGCAAGTGGGTTCTGTGGACGATCGTCCTTCTGACGCTTCCGCAACTGTTGTCATGGATCGCGGCGCAAGGCATCAACATTCCTTCAGCGAGCGGGTCGGTGGGCACGAGTTGGCTGGCCAGCATGGAGACGGTCTTCAAGAACTTCGTCAACCAGATCGTTGTCGCGAAGTTGGTACCGGTGATTGCAGCGTATTTCGTCCTGAAGGCAACACTCGATGGCGCGGCAGGCGAGAATCCGCTTGGCTCCATTGTGGCCGCCCTCTTCCTGATGTCTCTGTCGGCCACGATGCAACTGATGCAGGGCTGGAACTCGGGAGGGCAGTACGCGATGACCGATATGCTGACCTCCCTTTGGAACTACATTGCCGGGCAGATCATGCCGGCCGCGGCGGGACTGGCATGTGTCGGAGCAGTCATCAACTTTGTCAGGCACAGACCCTGGACCAGGCTGGTCTTCGCCGCGATCTCTTTTCTGAGCGTGAGCGGTCTTCTCGCGCTCTTCCGGGCAATGGCTGCATAAGGAGAAGGTATGAGTCTCGACGGCGCAATCACGAACCTTGCTTCCTGGGCCGGCAACACCATGATGCCCACGATGGCTGGCCTGTTCTTTGCGGGAGCCGTGTATCGCTACAGCAAGGGTGGCCCTTTCGAGCAGTTGCTATATGGAGGCTTCGCCTCGTTGATGTGTTCGGGGATGCTTGCGCGCGCTGGAAGGCTTCGTTCAGCACGCTGGAGCAACAAACGCCGATGTCTTCTGGATGGCAACGATGAGTCTGGCGAACTGGACGGCCAACGTCATCCTGCCCATGTTCGCTTTGACACAACTTGTGGCGATGGCGCTGCACATGGGCGGAGTAGTTTCGGAGATCTATCCGGGTTCGACCTGGATCAGGAAGTTCGTCGCGGCGATCGCGGCGTTGTCGGTTTCAGGCATCATGCGCCTGGCCGAGTCGATGGTGACACAAGCCCACGGAGTTGGAGGGTAGCGCAATGAGTCTCGATCTGACGCCGGTTCATCGCAATCTCCACACCAAAGTGACGTTCCTTGGCCTGGAGTTTGAGGACCTGATTCTGGTGCTCGCGCTCGCAGCCCTGATGAATCTTCTGGCTCATTTCGTGAGCGGCAACGCGCATGTGTTCGGGATACCGCTCAACGTCTTCATGGAGTTCGTCGTGCCGGCGCTGGCCGTGCCGTTTCTCATCCTGTTCAAGTACGGCAGACCGCGCGGTTATCTTACCGACCTGGTCCGCTCGTTCTTCGCTCCGAAGGCCTGGTGCGCACTTGAGCGAGATTCGGAACTGACGCAGGCTTATGTGGTCGACGAGGAGGAGTAGTCACATGCGGGCCTCGATCAAAAAGAAGCCAGACGGGTCTGTCGCTCTCGATCTCGACATCGAAGCGGCGCGAGCGATATTTGCGAGTGTCATCTTTGCAGCTCGATTCAATGAGCGGATCGCTCCCCTGGTCAGGGTCGCGAGAGAGGGTTTGCAACTCGACAGTCGAAAGTCAGTGCGGAGGCTTCAGCCATGCCGATAACGAATGCGGAGCACGACCGGAAGTTGAAGGCGCCCGCCGTGTGCGAGCTGCTGCCTCTCCGGGACCTTCCGATTGGCGACAACGTCATGGTTCGCACCAGCGGCGCATTTGTCGCGGGCTATGAACTCAGAGGCGTGCTCGCGTATTTTGCCACAGACGGCGACCGCAACCAGACCAAGGCGATGCTCGAAGCACTGTTTCGCAGCGTTCCCGACGTCAGCATGCGCATTCAGTTTCGCTATGAAATCTCCGAACACCTGGGCGACTTGCTCGACAGCTACATCCACGAACAGCGCACTGAGCAATCGGAGGTGATGGCGCTCGATACCCACCGTCTGAGAATGTGGCGGCAGAAGGAGAACAGCGGTGCCTTCTTCGAGAACCGGCTTCATGTGTACCTCAACTGGGATCCTCGTGTTCACGCGAAGCTCTACCACTCAGCGCAACAGAACCGCAGCATTGGTGGATTCACTCTGAGCCAGAATAAGGCCATCCAGCGAACACGCAAGGAGCATGAGACCTATCTGGCGGAGTTTGAGTCCATCCTCCGGGGCATCGAGGGGTCGATGGAGGCGGCCAGCCTCGGGCCCCGGAGACTTGTCACCCAGGAACTCTTCGAAGAATTGAAGCACGCGCAACACCCCATCCGGCGCGATCGGCGGCAGTATGTGCCCGGAGAGGAGATGATCGAGTACCGCAGCGCGCGGGAGCAGGCAACCGAGGCGAGCATCCTCAATGAGACCGAGACTTACCTCAATATCGATGGCTATCTCTACGGGGTTGTGAGTCTCAAGGAACTCCCCGATGCAACCTTTCCGGGGATGCTGCAGAACTTCTCGACTCTCGGTTTCCCCATCGTTATTAGTGGGCAAGTCGTGATTCCCGACCAGGTGAAAGTGCTCAAGAGCTACAAGAAGCGCCTCCAGAAAATGACGGCCGCGCAGAAGGATGCAAACGGCAACTTCAAATCCAATCCCGAAGCAGAAGTGGCGCAAGCGCAGCTAATCCAGGTGCAGCGAGACATCATCTCCTCGTCGCTGAAAACTGCGAAGCTGAGCCTCTCTGTTGTAGTCCGAACGTCGCAACCGGCGGTCACGCTTCGCGATCTCGAACGGTCCGAGCGCGAACTCGCGAATCGCACGCAGGAGGTACTGAATGCCTTCACCCACATGAATGGCGCGAAGGCCGTGGCCGAAACGATCGCCAAGCGGCGTATTTTCCTGGGCACTTTGCCCGGTATGGCCGAGGCCGACAAACGGGATCAGGACATGCTTACGTCGAATGTTGCCGATCTCGTGCCGGTCGAGATGCCGTGGACCGGGACGCGCAGGAGCCCGCTCATTTTGTTTGAGACGCCCTTCCGGCAGTTGATCCCGTTCTCGATGTTCGACCCTGATCTTTCCGACGCGAATGGACTCTTGATGGCCAAGAGCGGCGGCGGCAAGACGCTCGCCGCGCAACAGATGCTGTTGATGGCAGCCCGCTCGAATCCGCTGATCTCGATTTTGGAGCGTGGGGATTCCTATCAGCCGTTGGTCGAGTTGATGGGCGGGGAGATGATCGAGATGTCGCTCGACTCGGAGCAAACGATCAACCCCTGGGACCTGCCCCGCGGGGAGACCAAGCCTTCGAACGATCAGATTTCGTTTCTGAAGAACCTGACCCGGCACATGCTGGGAGAGAACACGCCGCCCGATCTCGATATCGATTTGCTCGACAGTGTGCTTCTCGAAGCGATCGCCTCCACTTACAAGCGCTGCAGCGCGAAGACCTCGAACCCAACTCCGCTCTTTGGGGATCTGGCTGCTGAACTCGCGCACTGGCAGGACCGCGATCGTAATCAGAAGATCAATGCGATG
>CAVUZC010000005.1:0-167015 GCA_963745965.1 uncultured Acidobacteriota bacterium | reverse complement strand
ACGAGCAGTTGCTCGATGCATTTTTTGAGCTGCACGACCCGACGACGCTGAACCGGCAGGGCCCGGACTGGGGCAAGCAGTACCGCTCGGTGATTTTCTTCCACTCGCCGGAGCAGGAAGCGCAGGCGCGGGCCAAAATAGAGCAGCTTATGGCTGCTGGCCGTTTCAGCCCGAAGCGGATTGTGACCCAGGTAGTTCCCGCCGAGACTTTCTGGCGCGCGGAGGACTACCATCAACGCTATCTCGAGAAGCGCGGGCTGGCGAATTGCCACATCTGAAACCAGTGGTTAGTGACGGTGGTTAGCGGTCAGGAATGATCTTCGCATATTGGAGCTACAAGCTTTAGGCTGGAAGCGCTGTAAGACAGCCCCGGAGCTCCTGTTTTCTATTCCCTAGTCCCTATTCCCGATTCCCTAGTCCCTGCTTTTCCGTCTCCGGCTCGTCGAACCAGAGGCAGGCAATCCACCAGATCAGCACCAAAAGGAAGATGATTCCTTCGGCAGTCTGAAGCGACCTCAACAGCCCCGTCACGCGGTTGTAGTCGGCCTGTGAATGGATGACAGTAGTCCTGGCGTGTTCCAAGGCGCCGCGAATGGTGAGCTGCGAAACCGATATCATGGTGAGGCCAATGGCAATCTGCTGCGTATGACTGTGCCAGCCGGCCTTGTAGTAGCGCCCGAAGATCACAACCAGCAAGCCGACCAGCACCATGAGCACATTGGCGAACAGATCGGCCTTTTTTGCAATGAGATCCATGAGCCGCAGGTTCGAAATGAGCGAGCCGGCAATTACCGTTTTGAACGCGGGCCACTCGCCCCAAAACTTCAGGACAACGCCGCCCACTGCGACCAAAGCAACGGAAGTGGAAATCCAGATTCTGCGCCGCGCACCTCGAAAGGCGCGCCTCGCGATCTCAACCGCAACCAGAATGGAAACGATGGCGGAGAGATCGGCCAGCGGAAGAAAGATCTCTGCGGCTTTGATCTGTAACATTTGTCCGGAGAAGATGTGCCCAAGGCGAGGATAAAGCACCTTGGCAACCAACTTGACTATGCCGACCAGAACGATCGAGGTAGTAAACCACGGAAAACGGCGAGCGCGATCCCGCCCCAGTAACACAACCAGTAACACCAGCAGGGCGGCAAAGGTGAGCGTCCAAAGAATGTCGTCCGTCGAAAAATTGAAATGCATAGAAACCTTACCCGAGCCCCGGCGAGCTCTTGGCCGCCCGGCGGCCTGTTTTCAGGATGGGATGAGCACTTGCGGCCTGCACCGCATCCAATCCGATTGCGCAGGCGCCAGATTCGCTACGATAGCGCGCTGATTTTGCTGGCACTGCTCTGTTCCTCTAGTTTAAACGGGCATGGAGGGAGCGCCGCGCCTGCCATAATGCGAACATGCTGATTCTCGCTTCCGCTTCGCCGCGCCGCCGTCACCTGCTCGAGCAGGTCGGTTATCGTTTTGAGGTACGCCCGGCGCACATTCCGGAAGATCCGCTGCCCGGCGAGGATCCGATCGCATACGTTACGCGGCTGGCGCGACAAAAGGCCGAGGTGGTGTTTCGCGAGTTGACCAGCAGCACGGCGCAAGCCAAAGTCCCTCTGCACGGGCAGTCCCCCATTGTGCTGGGCGCGGACACCACCGTCACGCTCGACGACGCGATTCTGGCCAAGCCGGAAGATGCCGCCGACGCGGCGCGCATGTTGCGACAGCTTTCAGGCCGCACACATCGCGTCATCACCGGAGTGGCGCTGGTGAGCGCAGAGCGCGCGGAGGTGGCAGCGGAGGTGACAGCGGTTCAATTCCTCCCTCTGTCCGAAGCCGATATTTCCGCATACGTAGCCACGGGCGAGCCGATGGACAAGGCGGGCGCGTATGCCATCCAGGGCCGCGCGGCGCGCTGGATTCCGCGCATCGAGGGCTGCTACTTCAACGTGATGGGCCTGCCGCTGGCGCTGGTCTGCTCCCTGCTGGATACGTGGCACTTCTGAAATACCGACGCGCCTGCTTTCCGCATGGAGTGAAAATCCTCCGCCGCGCAGCTCCAATTCGTCGTAGAATGATCGCACTCCGAATTCAGGGACCATTTCGTATGCGGAAATCATTTCTCCTTCACGGTACAGTTTTGTTGCTTGCCGCCGTTGCGCCGGCAGTCGCTCGCGCCCAGTTCCAGCCGATCAACCCCGACGAACTCAAGATGACCTCCGATCCCAAAGCGCCGGGAGCGGACGCCGAGTACCTCTACTACGAGGAAGTCGACGCCGACGTGCGATGCATAGTTCCGACCTACTATGCGCGCATCAAAGTATTTACGGAAAAGGGCAAGGAAGCGGCTACAGTCGAACTCCCCTATTGGGGAGACGATGTATTCCATCGGTGGCATCAGCGGCCGCACCATTCATGCGGATGGAACTGTGATTCCTCTGAACGTCAAGCCGGAAGATCTAACGGTAGAGAAAACCAAAAGAGGACGAATCAAGCGAAAGGTGTTCAACACTGCCGAGCGTCGAAGTCGGCAGCGTGTTGGAATTCACCTTTCAGGTGCGCTATAACCTCCAGTTCTACTGGCATCTAAGTCCGGAGTGGGATGTGCAGACGCAGTATCCGATCGTAAAGCACATTTTCTGTTCACGCCCGCCGACGTATTCAATCTTGTTTGGTGGCCGAAGCTGCCACAAGGCACGACCGTTAAAAACGATGCCAGCTGGCCGCTATTACCTGGACGTAACTGACATTCCGCCGTTCCCAATGAGGAGTGGATGCCGCCTAGCGACAGTCTGCTGTACAGGGTCCGCTTCTATTACCGGAGCGAAACCGATCCCCTCGATGTCGACGACTATTGGAAAGCGAAGGCCAAGCTCTGGTCGAAGGACATCGACAAATTTCGCAGAGCCAAACAAGACGATTCGTGACGCGGTTTCCGGCCTGGTTGCGCCTTCGGACACCGATCTTGCGAAGGCGCAGAAGCTCTATGTCGCCGTCCAGGCTCTCGATAACACGGAGTATTCCCGGCAGAAGTCTGAATCGGAGCGGCGGGAGTTGAAGTTGAAAGAGGAAAAGCACGCCGAGGACGTGTGGACGCAGAAAAGCGGCAACCGTAATGAAATCGCGCTGCTTTATCTGGCGATGCTGCGCGCGGCGGGATTGACGGCCTATGCCATGCAGGTTGTGAATCGCGATCGCAGAGCACATTCGACCCCAGCTATATGACACTTTGGCAGCTCGACGATGATGTCGTGATCCTGAGCACGGGCGGCAAAGAGACGGTTCTCGATCCCGGCGAGAAAATGTGCCCGTTTGGGACCGTGAGCTGGAGGCACTCAGGCGCCGAGGGCCTGCGGCAGAGCGCCGACGGACCCGGCCGCGCCGATACGCCTGCGCAGGTCTTCGGAGGCAATGCAGTCAAGCGCACCGGCGAGCTCACGATCGATGGAACCGGATCTGTGAGCGGAACTCTGCAGATCCTGATGACCGGCCAGCAGGCTCTTTCCTGGAGGCAGCGGGCGCTTGAAATCGGATGCGGCGGAGCTGAAGAAGCAATTTGACCGCGAGAATCTCGAATAGATTGTGCCTGAAGGCGTCGAGGCTCATGTCGATCACTTCCTGGGATTGGATGAACCCGACAGGGTGCTCATGGCGGTGGTCCAGGTGAAGGGAACCCTGGGCACGGCAACTGCCAAGCGCCTCATCCTGCCCGGCTTCTTTTTCGAGTCCCATGGCGGCGAGCCGTTTGTGAGCGAGGAGAAACGTCTGGAGCCGGTGGATATGCAATACGCGCATCAGGTGATAGACCAGGTGACATACGACCTGCCTGCGGGTGCAAGCGTGGAAGGCGGGCCGCAGGATGCGAAGTTCTCCTGGGAAGGTCACGCGATTTACATTGTGAAGACCAAGCCCGGACCTGGTCAGATTACGGTGGCGCGCGTCCTGGCTGACGCCTTCACGATCGCCAAGCCGGAGGAGTATCAGGACCTGCGCGGCTTCTATCAGAAAGTTGCGGCTGCAGACCAGGGACAACTGGTGCTGAAGGTTTCGCCGGCTGCGAAGGGCAACTGACAGACGGCGTTCCCAGCGCTCCCAAATCTGTTCGATCTCCTTCACGCGATTGCCGCGTGTGCGCGGAGGATCCATCCGCGTTTACTTGTGCGGTAGAATGTTTGCACTTTCAGTTTGAGGCCCTCTTCCTATGCGAAATCCCTGTCTACTTTGTTGTGCAGCCTTGTTTGCCGCGCTCCTGCCCGCGATGGATGCCCACGCGCAGTTCCAGCCGCCGACGCCCGAAGAATTGTCGATGACGTCGGATCCGAAGGCTCCGGGTGCCGACGCCGTGTACCTCTATCTCGAAGAGAATGACAACGACACTGAGCATTACGAGAGCTTTTACGCGCGCATCAAGGTGCTCACCGAAAAGGGCAAGGAGATGGCAACGGTCGAACTGCCTTATCTAAGGGACTACTTCAAAGTGGTCGACATCAAAGGCCGCACGATACATCCGGATGGAACCATCGTTCCCCTCGCGGGAAAGCCGGAAGACCTGCTCAGCGAGAAGACCAGCGATGAGCAGATCAAGAGGAAAGTGTTCACACTGCCGAGCGTGGAAGTGGGCAGCATCCTCGAGTACCGCTACACCATCAGCTACGGCGGCTTCTTTGTGTCGCCTACATGGGAGATTCAACAATCTCATTTTGTACATAAGGCACACTACATCTTCACGCCGATTCCGTCGGTGATGCCGAATCATGTGTCCGCCTCGTTTACCGGCATGTGGGGTCTGCAAGATGGCCATGGGCGCATCGTGCAGAGCATTGCTTACCGGCCACATTTACCGACAGGCGCATCGGTTAAGGTCGGAATGTCGGCTTTCACACTCGACCTGACCGATATTCCAGCAATGCCCGACGAACAGTGGATGCCTCCCCTTCGGAGTTTGCGTTACCTGGTGGATTTTTATTACACGTTTAGTCGCAATCAAAAACAATACTGGCAGGACGACGGCAAGCTCTGGTCCGACAGATGTGGATAAATTTGCCGACGCCCTCGAAATCGATTCATGACGCAGTGAATGGCCTGGTCACTCCCAGCGATAGCGACCTTGATAAAGCCAAGAGATTGTACACAGCGGTTCAATCGCTTGATAACACCGATTACTCGCGGCAAAAAACACACTCGGAGATGAAGGAACTGGGGATCAAACAGGCCAAACATGCCGAAGACACATGGGCGCAGAAGAGCGGATCGAGCGAAGACATCGCCATGCTTTACCTGGCCATGCTGCGCGCCGCTGGACTTAAGGCCGTTGCGGTGAAGGTGGTGGACCGCGATCGCGGGAATCTTCGACGCCGGTTTTCTCAATTTCGATCAGTTGGATTCGACGCTTGTGGCATTGAGCACGGGCGGCAAAGAGATGGTTCTCGATCCCGGCGAAAAGATGTGCCCGTTTGGAACGGTGAGCTGGCGTCATTCCGGCGTTCAGGGGCTCAGCCAGAGCGACGAAGGGGTCCAGTTCTCGACCACGCCGGAGCTGGTCTTCAACGATAACATCGTGACCCGCGTGGCCGACCTGACGCTGGATGCGCACGGCGGTGTGACGGGATCCATCCAGTTCATTATGACCGGCCAGGAGTCGCTCAAATGGCGGCAGGCCTCGCTAAGAAACGACGACGGGGAACTCAAAAAGCAGTTCGACCGCGAATTGGAGAAGCTGGTACCAGAAGGCGTGGAGGCCCACATCGATCGTTTTCTCGGGCTCGACCAGCCTGGCCAGAATCTGATGGCGATGGTGAATGTCCATGGAACGTTAGGCGCGGCAACAGCAAAGCGCCTCCTGCTGCCGGGCCTGTTTTTCGATACGCGCACCAGCGCGCCATTCGTCAAGGAAGACATGCGGCTGGAGCCGGTGGATATGCATTATGCCGAGCGCATCAACGACGACGTGATCTATCATCTGCCTGCTGGGATGACCGTGGAAGGCGCGCCGCAGGATACTTCCGTGCCGTGGCAGGGTCATGCCGTATTCGTTCTCAAGACCAAGACCGGCTCAGGCCAGATTGAGATCGTCAGCACGGTAGCAAGGGCGTTCTCCAGGGCTAAGCCGGAGGAGTACCAGGACCTGCGCGGCTTTTACCAGAAGGTAGCAGCGGCCGAACAGGCGCAGCTGGTCCTGAAGGTCGCTCCGGAGATTTCGACCACGCCAGCAGCGCCGACGGCTCCAGCCGCATCGGGTAAGGGCAACTGATGCGCTTCTTCCACAGGTGATTTGACAGCGCGTGAATTGAGCCGGAATCCGGGATAGAATGGTTTCACTCGGCCATCAGGTCCAAAGCTCATGCGGAAATCGGCTTTCCTGCGCAGTGCAGTTCTCTTGCTCGCCGCGATTGTGCCCGCGGCAGCTTGCGCGCAATTTCAAGACCCCACACCCGACGAACTCAAGATGACCTCGGACCCGAAAGCGCCCGACGCGCCGGCGGTGTATCTCTATCGCGAAGAAACCACCAACGCCGAGATGCAGATGCGCACGTACTATGCGCGCATCAAGGTGCTCACGGAAAAGGGCAAAGAACTGGCCTCGGTTCAGATTCCGTTTTTGCGCGGCGAGGCAAAGGTGGAAAAGCTGGAGGCGCGCACGATTCACCCGGACGGCAAGGTGATTCCTCTCGACGTTAAACCGGAAGATCTGGTCGATGTAAAAGGTAAGCACTTTCAGGTCGATTCGATCGCCTTCACGCTGCCTGATGTGGAGGTGGGCAGCATTCTCGAATACAGGTGGCGGGTGAGATACAAGGAAGGGGCTCCGCTGCCAAGCTGGGAGCTGCAATCGTCTTATTTTGTACACAAGGAACACTTCTCGTACGACGTGCATGAAATAGCGCCTTTATATCGAGGTTGGCTGAAGGGTATCGTTACGCCGGACAAGGCAGCCCGCTAAACTGCAATACAACAAAGGGGAGTTTGTCACGGTACCTCACCGATGTCCCGCAGTCTCCGGATGACGATTGGATGCCGCCGACCAATACAATTCGCTGGCGGGTTGAATTCTTTTCCACCAGTGCCGATAACATCGATCGATTTTGGAAGTCGCAACTCTTGACTTGGGGGCTCGATATCGACTCCTTCATTGCGCCCTCGGCAACCATTCGAAAAGCGGCGGAGTCGCTTATCTCTCCGGGGGACACCGACGAGCAAAAGGCGCGCAAGATCTACGCGGCAGTCATGAAACTCGACAACACGGACTTCAGCCGCGAGAAATCTGAGGCCGAACGTAAGAAGGACAAACTCAAGGAAATCAAACGTATTGAAGATGTGTGGAAGAACCAGGCCGGGAACAGCAACGAGCTCGCGCTGCTCTACGTTTCGCTGGCGCGCGCCGAGGGCCTGAAGACCTGGCCCATGTGGGTCGTGGATCGCAGCCGCGCGATCTTTAACAATGCCTATCTGAGTACGTGGCAATTGGACGATTACATCGCCATCGTCAACCTAGGCGGCAAGGAGGCCTATCTCGATCCGGGGCAGAAGGAATGCCCTTTTGGCGTCCTGCAATGGACGCACACGCTGGCTGGCGGCTTCCGCGAGACGGATGGAGGATCGAGGATCGACCGGACTCCCGCATTGACCTACAAACAGAATGCGGTAACTTACAACGCCGATTTGAGCGTGGACGCCGATGGAAACATGCAGGGATCGGCGCGCATCCAGATCAACGGTTCCGATGCGTTGCACTGGCGGCAGGAAGCGCTTGAAAACGGCGAAGAAGAAGTAAGGAAGCAGTTCATCGAAGAACTTGACGGAAACCTGCCGGACGGGACGACGGCTGAATTCGATCATTTTGTGGGGCTCAATGATTACGATTCAAACCTAACGGCCATCGTTAAATTGAGCGGCAGCATTGGAACTACGACCGGCAAACGCATGATCCTGCCCGGCCTCTTTTTCGAGACGCGCTCCAAGCATCCCTTCGTGGCCCAGGCCAAGCGCACGACGCCGATCGACCTGCATTTCCCCCGAATGGAGACCGACGATGTGGTGTACCATCTGCCCGCCGGTTACACGGTGGAGAGCGCGCCGCACACCGCGGACGTCACCTGGCCGGGAAATGCGCTGCTTCGGATCAATTCCGCAGCCAAGGAAGACCGGCTGGAAGTGGGGCGTGCCTTTGCCCGGAACTTTACGCTGCTCGGTCCCGAAGACTACAACAATCTCCACGATTTTTATTTGAAGCTGGCAGCGGCCGATCAACAGCAGATCGTGCTGTTGCGGGCGGTAACCGCCAAAGGGAATTGAACAATGAAAAACCGCTTCTGCTTGCGTATGGATCTTGTCCTGGTTTTAGCAGCCACGCTGTTGACCGGCGTCGCCGCGCCGGCTCATGCCGGTATGTTCGGCAAAGACAGCGCCGTGCCGCAATGGGGAGTGGATGCCGCGAAGACGCCGACTCCGGCGAGCTTTGGCGATGCCTCTGCCGTCATCCTCTTCGACGAATACGTGGAAACCATCGATCAGCAGGGACGCGCCGCGGAACGGAGACGCTTGGCTCTCCGCATTCTTAAGCCGCAGAGCCGAAACGAATTGTGTGCCGTCAGCTACGACGTGGACGAAAAGATCGATTACTTCCGCGAATGGACGCTGGCCGCCGACGGCAAGACCTTTCAGGCCAAGGACACAGACTTTCTCGATATTGGCGACACCGCAGATTCCAAGATGCTCTCAACACGGAAATATCGCGTCGTGGCTCCGCCCGCCGCCGATGTCGGAGCCACAATCGTCTGCGAGTCAGAAGAGCTGATGGCGCCTTGGGACCAGGAGAAGATCTGGGGGATTCAACGCGAATATCCGGTTGTGTTGGAGGCGCTCGAGATCGATCTTCCCGGGGAAGCCCGGTTCTCTGAATCGTGGCATCGCTATCAACCGGTGAAGGCGGTTGAGGTAGGCCCTAACCATTGGCGTTGGGAGATCAAAGACGTGCAGAAGCTCGACCTGCGCGATGTAAAGACCAGCCTGGAACCCGAGGCCTTGGCAGCGCGCATGTCTGTCATGTGGGGCGACGAAGCCGCCAGCGGAAAAGACAACGAATGGCGCGCGCTCGGCCAATGGACGACGACTCTTGAAGCCGGCCGCCCCGATCCCACGCCAGAGATCACGGCCAAGGCCCAGGAACTCGTGGCCGGAGCGCCCGACTTTTACACCAAGTTGAAAGACATCACCGAATACATTCAGAAAAACATTGAGTATTTCATCGTCATGCGGGGGATCGGCGGAATGCAAGCGCACTACGCGGGCGATATCTACCGCAACCGCTACGGCGACTGCAAAGACAAGACCACCCTGCTCATCTCCATGCTGCAGGCGGTGGGCATCCATGCGTTTTATGTGCCGGTCGATGATCATCGCGGCGTGGTCGATCCCGACGCGCCGTCGCTTGCCGGCAATCACATGATCACGGCCATCGAAGTCCCCGCGGACGTGAACGATAAGCGACTCATGGCCGTGGTGAAGGCGAACGATGGCAAACGCTATTTGATCTTCGACCCCACCAACGAGCGCACGCCCGTTGGCAATTTGCCCGATTATGAGCAGGGAAGCTACGGAATCCTTGCCGCTGGCGCAGCAAGTCAGGTGATTGCGCTGCCGGTTTTGCCACCCAGCGCCAATGGCAAGGACCGCACGGGAAACTTCACGCTTACACCGGACGGCGCCCTGAGCGGATCGGTCAACACGACGAGCATTGGGCCGCTGGGCGCCGATCTTCGCCTCGGCTTGAAGGAGATGACTGAAAAGGAGCAGAGGGACGATATTGAGAGGTCCCTTTCGCGCGATTTGCCTGGCTTGATCCTCGACAGCTTCAACTTTGTAGAACCTTCGGACCTCGACAAGCCGCTGGAGCTTCATTACAAGGCCACGGTTGCGCAATACGCGCACAAAGCCGGCCCACTGCTGCTGGTGCGGCCGCGCGTAGTTGGTGACGATGCGCATGCCTTTCGACGACAAGCCGCGCAAGGTGCCTTTCGACCTGGAGGCCACCGGCCGATGGCACGATAGCTACGACATCACCCTGCCGGCCGGCTACGTGGTCGACGAGACTCCCGACCCGGTGAATATCGACATGGATTTCGCCAGCTATCATGCTTCGGTGACAGCCAAAGGCAATGTGCTGCACTACGAGCGCGACGTACGTCGTCCGCAAAGTAGAACTTCCCGCCGACAGAGCGGTCGATTTTCGCAAATTCGAGTCCGCCGTTCTCTCCGATGAGAAGGGCACGGCCGTTCTCAGGAAGCAGTAAATCCACAGAAACGCACCAACGCGAAAACAGGGGCGCCGGAGGCGCAGCGCTTGTTAGCCCAGCTCTTCGGCGCTGGGAGAGGCACCATATAAACACCCCGGAGTCCCGTAGGGACGGCGCAAAGAAATTGGCAGGGCGTGATGACCTGCGCCGCCCTGAATTTCGCCTGAGTTTTCCTATGGTAAGTCTGGTTCCTCGCATTTTTTCGCGGGCCGAAACGCCAGAGGTGTGTCCTATACTGCCAACAGCGCGAGAGAATCCCCCAATCGCGGCGGTATCCTCGCCAGTTTTCTTATGGCCACGCAACTGAACCGGAAACGCGCTTACGAGCCACCGCCGATCCCAGACCGGCTCTATTTCAAAATTGGCGATGTAGCGCGGCTGTGCGGCGTTGAAGCGTATGTGCTGCGCTTCTGGGAGTCGCAATTTCCACAGTTGAAACCCAACAAGAGCGGAACCGGACAGCGGCTCTATCGCCGCCGCGAGGTGGAATTGGCGCTCGAGATCAAGCGTCTCGTCCACGGCGAAGGCTATACGCTTGCTGGCGCACGCGCCGTGCTCGATCAGGAGCAACGCCGCCCGGGCAGACGCAAACAGCGCGAAGCTGCGTTACCGCTGCTTGGCGGCCGTGACCGGAGAGCGGATGGACTGGCTAAAACCGTCGGCCGCGCCCGTACAGAGCTGCGCGAAATGATTCACCTACTCTCTGCCGAGGAACCGCAGGCGCCAGCCCGCCGCGGCAAACTGACTCCGATTGCAGCGGCTTCCGGAATGTTGTTCCCGTAGTCAGCTCCGCACCAAGCTGCACTCTGCGCTCAACGTTCACCGCGAAACCATTCCACGTCTGGTGTTTAGCGGGCATATCGCCCACTTATTATCAGCGCCGGTCAAATTTTCTCTTTCTTGCCGCGCGCACATCTCTGCCATACTTGATTGTGCCCCCCTCTTACGGCCAAAGCACACAATCCAAAATTGAGGTTGCATCGATGTCGGCAAAGTACGTCTTTGTGACGGGCGGAGTTGTGTCCAGTCTGGGCAAGGGTCTCGCGGCGGCTTCCATCGGCTGCCTGCTTGAGAGCCGCGGCCTGCGCGTGAACCTGATGAAGTTCGACCCCTATCTCAACGTCGATCCCGGAACCATGTCGCCCTTCCAGCACGGCGAGGTTTTTGTGACCGACGACGGCGCGGAGACGGATCTCGACCTGGGCCACTACGAGCGCTTCACCCACGCGCCGCTCTCGCGCGACAACAACTACACCACCGGCCGCATCTATGAGCAGATCATCCAGAAGGAGCGCCGCGGCGACTACCTGGGCAAAACTGTCCAGGTCATTCCGCACGTAACCAACGAAATCAAGAACGCCATGCGCAAGGTGGCCGCGAACGGCGCTGACGTGACCATCGTCGAGATCGGCGGCACAGTGGGCGACATCGAGTCGCTGCCGTTTCTTGAAGCCATCCGCCAGATGCGCCAGGAGCTGGGCCGGGAAAGCACGGTCTTCGTGCACGTGACGCTGGTGCCCTGGATCGCCGCCGCGCAGGAGCTGAAGACCAAGCCCACGCAGCACTCGGTTAAAGAACTGCTCTCCATCGGCATCCAGGCAGACATCCTGCTCTGCCGCTCCGAGCACACCCTGAACCGCGACATCAAGCAGAAGATCGCCGCCTTCTGCAACGTGGAAGAAAAGGCCGTAATCGGCGCGAAAACCGTGCCTTCGATCTACGAGGTGCCGCTCAACTTCGCGCAGGAAGGCGTGGACGATCTCATTCTGAAATATCTGCACAAAGAGGCACCCGCAGGCGATTTGAGTAAATGGCGCGATCTGGTGGAGCGCTGTTATCACCCGAAGGACGAGGTTTCGATTGCGATCGTGGGCAAGTACGTGGAGTACGAAGACAGCTATAAGTCACTCAAGGAAGCGCTGACGCACGGCGCTGTAGCGCAGAACCTCAAGCTCAAAGTCACCTGGATCGAGGCTGAGGGCCTTGAATCGCAATCGCCCGAAGACCGCAACTATGAGACACAATTAGAGGACTACGACGGCATTCTGGTTCCCGGCGGGTTCGGCAAGCGCGGCATCGAAGGGATGCTGAACGCCATTCGCTACGCGCGCGAAAAGAGCGTGCCCTACTTCGGAATTTGCCTTGGGATGCAAACCGCGTGCATCGAGTATGCGCGCAATGTGTGCGGGCTCAAGGACGCAAACTCAAGTGAATTCGATCCGGCCACGCAGCACCGCGTCATTTACAAACTCCGCGAACTGCTGGGCGTCGAAGAGATGGGCGGGACGATGAGATTGGGTGCCTGGGCGTGCCAGTTGCAGGAAGATTCGCTGGCTGGCCGCGCCTACGGCGGCCAAAAGGAGATCAGCGAGCGCCATCGCCACCGCTACGAATTCAACCGCGAATATGAAGCTCTGCTCACCGGCGCGGGCCTGCGCATCTCGGGCTCGACGCCCGACCAGACCTACGTCGAAATCGTGGAAATTCCCGGCCATCCGTACTTCTTAGGCTGCCAGTTCCACCCCGAGTTCAAATCCAAGCCCCTCGAGCCGCACCCGCTGTTCTACGCGTTCATTGAGGCGAGCTACAAGAACCGGATGAGCCGCACAAATAATCTCCCGGTTGAGATGACCGCCGCGCCATCCCTCACCAATGCGCTGTCATCCTGAGCAACCGCAATCTGAGGTAGTCAGGCGAGGATCGGCAATAATTCTGCTTGGGATAGGTCGTATTTCTCTCGAATCTCTCTCGCCCAAACGAGAGCTGTGGCTGCGGGCGAGACCGGATTGTTGATCCGTTTGGGAAAACCATTGTACGTGCGTCCTTCCAATTCCCGCCCGGCGCGCTTTTTGCGAACTCCGCCCCACTGTTTGAAGAAAAATGGAATCCCGGCGTCGCCGCATTGATCACGAATTGCAGCGACCCATTCCTTTTTAAGTGGCCGAGCCCCATATCCGCTCTCGCCGCCAACAATCACCCAGTGAATCCCGTTGAGACGCAATGCACCCAACCCCTCCAGCAGCGGCTCTATCGAAAGAAAACGAACCGAAGCTGGCGATTTTTGCAAATCGCGAATGCGCGGAAAGCCGTACTCCCGGTTCTCTACGCTCACGCCCCACCAGATATGAGGGCTTTCCGCTGCGAATCGCAAGCGGCCATTCAAAAGTTTCGTCATCCTCAGCGAGCGCTTAGTGAGGATTTGATAGGTGTGCCAATTGGCTTTGACCATCACGTGCGCTACGGCTTCAATGTATTCGTCGGGAACGCCGTCGTGAAACAGGTCGCTCATGGAGTTCACGAAAATCATCTTCGGTGTTTGCCAACGCAGCGGTTCTGCGAGTTTTTCAGGAACCAATCTCAGGTCAAAGCCTTGCTCATACGGATGTCCCGGCACTCCGCGAAACCGCTCTGCGAACACCTCTGCATAGCAGTGCTTGCAGCCAGGGCTGATTTTCGTGCAGCCCCGGACAGGGTTCCACGTCGCATCGGTCCACTCGATTTTCGAGTCAACGGACATTGAGCTACCCCCAGTTGAAGCTTTGTTGATCGTCACCGTATTTCATCACCTGATCCCAAAACTGGTAGGCCAATCGATGGCGCGAAAAGAGCGCCAGGTAATAGAGGGGAAGGTTCTTTTCATCGGACCTTACATGCTTCATTTGGTGAAGCTCCACGTGCTCAATGACCTTGCCCTCAGAATGCGTATCTCTTAACCGGCCGTGTTTTGAGGATTAAATTCATCCTCGTCATCGTCGTGGCGGTGGGAATGTGGGAATCGGTTTCATCGATTTCCAAGGTTTGTGGGAAGGGCGGAAAACAGCGTTATCGTTTTCCGGGCTTTCCATAAACCGTCATTTCCACGGCCTGCCTCGATCGCCGCGTATTCTCAGGCGGCGATCTTCTCAGCAGCATCTGTCCAGTCTTGCTCGAACTGCATCGGGCTGACGTAGTTCAGCGTCGAGTGCATCCGGGTTCGGTTATACCAGAGCAGCCAGGAGATGGTTTCATCCTTGGCCTCCCGGATCGTTTCAAAACGCCGGCCGTATAGCCGTTCCACCTTCAGTGAGCCGAACAACGTCTCCGAGCAGGCGTTGTCCCAGCAGTTTCCCTTGCGGCTCATCGATGGCGTAATGCCATGCTCTTTGAGTACCTCCCTGAAGTCGTCGCTGGCGTATTGGCTGCCGCGATCGCTATGAAAAATCAATCCGGCCAGCTTGCCGGGATTGCGCTTGAACCACGCCATCTCCAGAGCATCGATCACCAGGTCGCGCTGCATGTCCTGCCTCATCGACCAGCCCACCACCTTGCGGCTGAACAGATCGATCACTACCGCAAGAAACAGCCAGCCTTCTTCGGTCGCGATATAGGTCAGATCGCCAACCCAGGCCTGGTTGGGCGCAGCCACCGTGAACTTGCGATCAAGCACATTGGGCGCAATCGGAAGACCGTGCTTGCTGTCGGTGGTGGCAACGCGGAACTTTCGCTTGCCGCGCGCCTGAATGCCATGCTTCTGCATCAGCCGTTGCACCCGCAGTTTACCCACGCGAATGCCCTGCGCCCGCAGTTGACGCCAGATCCGCGGCCACCCATACGCACCGCGATTCTCCGCGTAAACGGCGCTGATGTGAACCAGAAGCGCTTCGTCGCTGAGGTGACGACGCTGAGCAATATGGACCCGCCGCGCCAGATGTTCATGGTAGCCAGAGACACTCACCAGCAGAACCCGGCACTGAACCGAGATCGGCCAGACTCGCTTGTGGCGATGAATAAAGGCGTACTTCATTTCTGGCACTTCGCAAAATACGCCGTGGCTTTTCCCAGGATGTCGCGCTCCATCGTTACCCGCGCCAATTCTGCCCGTAAGCGGCTGTTCTCCATTTGCTCGGCAGTCACCTGAGGCTTGCCGCTGGCACCCTTCAAGGTCCCGGCTCGATGCTCCCTGACCCAGTTGCCTAACGTCTGTTCAACCACGCCCAGACTGCGAGCTACCGCTGCCTGACTCTGGCCCGACTCCACTAGCCGAACCGCCTCTTGCTTGAACTCCAGCGTGTAACGTCCCCGCGTTGCCTTCGTCATCTTCGCTACCCTTTCGCATTAGAACAGCTTGCTAAGGGATACGTTTTGCGCGGGCAAGGTCACAAAGTTTAGCGATTCCATGCTCCTTGCAAATTCACCCGCGAGGAACTCCATGAATTTCTTTCGTCCACCCTGGTAGTTCTTCCACCGTTCACGCCATTCATCATTGCCGAGTGCTTGGTCGATTTTCGGGTGATTCCCGTCCACGTAGTGATCGTAGTTCCGATTCGCGTCCATTCCTACAGCCAGCAGCACCAAGAAATCCACGAATCCGCTAGAGAGTTTACGGATCGTCTCAAACTTGATGCCGAAGTCGAACGGGTCGACAAGGCACAGACTTAGCACCCGGTTGCTTTTTGAGGCGCGCGGAATTGCGTCGAGGATTTCCTTGGTTCGGTTGTCGCAACTGCCGGTAATGTACGTCGCATCTGCATGTGGAGCAATTCTCTTGGCGCGCGTCCTCAACGCCGATAAAAGGTGTTCGCTCTCCTCGCAGAAAATGTATCTGTCGAATGGGCACGGCAGGGTCAATGCCAGCACCGGTGATCCCATTATTCGGATTTGAGTTCCCCGGATCTGGCTGTGCCCGGATCCCGCATAGAGATCGATATAGACACGTTGCTCCCATTTGTTCTTCATTCCCGTAGCAAAGAGTTCGCCGTAAAGGGAAATCAGGCGGTGCTTTGTTTCTGCCCACCTACCCACCTCGCCGCAGGCAAGTCCGTCGTCCTCCACGCGCAAATCTTCGAGGGAGTTTGCCATTCACATTCCTCCGAAATACCGCCGCTCACATATTCGCCGTTTTTTCGCTAAAGCGCAAGCAGTCAAACAGCCCCCTTTCTGCCGAAATCGCAAGGACTATTCACCCCAGCAGCATCGCCCCCGTCGCCTTCGCGGCCAGCGCGCGATCCATTGTCACCAGCGTGAGGTTGCCAGCTTCGGCAAATGCTGCGAGATACGCATCCATCCACTCCTTGGGTGAGACGGCATCCTTCGAGGTCCGCTGTTCGAAGTCCCGTCCAGCTCCTTCAGGCTCGGGTTGTAACTTTGCTTTTCCACCTGAGATCCATCGGTGGTAAAGTGCCCAGCACTGCCGTTGCGACAGCACCTCGTCACCCATCACCGAGTCGGTTGTCAGCAGACGAAAGAATCCCATCTGCGTCTGCCGGCAAAAAACGAGCGCACATTCAGGCGCAAGCGCATTGAACCACTCGAGCACGATCTGATGGTGCGAGTGGATCTGGTGGTGCATCGCCACCCAGACATTCACATCAGGTAAAAGCTGTGAGTTCATCGATCTGCTCATTGGTCAGGTCCAGTGTTCCAGGACGCTTGGAGCGAATAACCGGCACCTCGAACTTCTTGGCGGCCTCAGGTGGGCACCGGCGCACCAGTTCCATGCCTTCCAGTACCAGTTCACGCATGGTAGTTCCACGCTCTGCAGCCAGCACCTTAATCGTGCGGTAGGTCTCGTCCGGGATGTCGATGGTGGTACGCATATTTACATATTAACATATTTATGTATCTATGCATATTTGTGCAACCAATTGATAATAAATATTATCGCTTCGTTCAAACGCCCAACACGCATCCCGCGTCTACTTGCTTTGGAGCTACTTGCCGATGCATTAGGAAACGGAAGCCGGCCGCGGATCACCAACTCATCGCGCATATCTACTCCTGTCCGGGTTCATGCATCAGTCCGGTACGGACGTGTAGAAAACCCCGCTCCGGGTGATTGACAAGGATTTCCTGGCGGGCCTATCTTGAAACCGTTTTGCGTAAGTAGAGAAAGGCAGGAACTCAGAAAGATGGTTGCCTATTTTCAGTTGCAGCCCGCAGAGACGGAGCTGCAGACGTTGGCAGAGCAGTATTGGCACACGACCGGCGAAAAGGACCGCGAACTCGAAAAAGCCGCCTTCGAAGCCGGCGAAGCCATCCGGAACGGCGAAACCACATTAGCCAACCTCGAAGCCATCGTGCGCTGGAAGTCGGAGCGCGCGGTGCAGTATCTCATCGGCAATAGCAGCGAAAAGATCCGGCAGGCGCTGGGCGTCGCTGCTTCGCCGGACGCGACCACCGAAACCGCCGTGAAGGCCCTGCTTGATCTGCACGGCGTTGATCTACCCGTCGCGTCGGCGATTCTGGCGGCGATCTTCCCCGAGCGCTACACGGTGCTCGATTACCGTGCGCTTGAAGCGCTGGGGCATGCGCGGCACGACGTGCATTTTTACGAGGAGTACCTGGAGTTTTGCAAGCGGCTGGCCGAGAGCAATATCGTCAGCCCGCAAAGCGAACTGCCCGCTCCCACGCCGCTGCGCACGCTCGATCGCGCGCTGTGGGAGTGGTCGCGCAACAACATGGAATGATTGGCGAGCCTCATTTCAAACGTCGGCAGCGTGCTCTCTTCCTGCTTCGTCACCGAGGAGAGCACGCATGGCCGGCCTACGGCGATTGACCGCTGATCCCTGACACCTGACACCTGTACAATCTCCTTCGTGAGTGCATCGTTCGAAATCGGGCCGGTGGAAGTCGGCACGGGCCGGTTGTTCCTCATCGCCGGCCCCTGCGTGATCGAGTCTGAGGCGCATGCGTTCAAGATGGCCGAGGCCATTCAGCGCATCGCAGCCGATCTTGGCATTCCGTACATCTTCAAAGCCAGCTACGACAAGGCCAATCGCACCAGCGCTGGTAGCTTTCGCGGCCCGGGGCTCACGGAGGGCGTGCGCATTCTGGGTCGCATCGCCAAAGACACAGGCCTGCCGGTACTCACCGACGTACACGAGCCCGCACACTGCGAAGTTGCCGCCGAGGCCGTGGACGTACTGCAGATTCCCGCGTTTCTTTGCCGCCAGACCGATCTGCTGGTGGCTGCGGGACGCACCGGGCGCGCGGTGAACATCAAAAAAGGCCAGTTCGTGGCGCCGTGGGACATGAGCTACGGTCTCGAGAAAGTCCGCTCCACAGGCAATGAGCGCGTGTTTCTCACGGAGCGCGGTTCGAGCTTCGGCTACAACAATCTCGTGGTGGATTTCCGCTCGCTCGCCATCATGCGCAAGCTCGCGCCGGTCGTATTTGACGGCACGCATTCCGTGCAGCAACCCTCGGCGGCCAACGGCGTGAGCGGCGGCCAGCCGGAGTTCATTCCGCTGCTGGCGCGCGCGGCCGTCGCCGCCGGAATCGACGGGCTCTTCCTCGAAGTCCACGACGATCCGGCGAATGCAAAGTCCGACGGCGCCAACGCCCTCGATCTCAAGCTGCTGAAGCCGCTGCTGGCGACGCTGCTGGCGATTCACGCCGCGGCGCAGTGAGATGAAGAAGCCTTGCTTTCGCTCCAGAGAAACGGCTCCTGTCGGATAGAGCGATTCAATTCGTTATTCCGAGCACAATCCAGGCAGCCGGTATATTGGGAAACCGAAACAGGTGGGGATCTTCTGCCAGTGGCTTACATCTTATGATGCAAATTCAACACGAAAATAGGTGCCCGGGAATATGCGCAGAGCTCGTCGGGGGGCTCGGGTTTGACAGGTGGGATAGGTCGCAGCAATTGCTCTTGTCTCGCATTCCGAATGAAGGACAAGCGAATTTGGCCTTAATGTTGGTCATTGGGATTCTGGATCCGCCGGCTTTGCGAACCGCCCGAAGCACTGTTCTCGCGCGTAGGTCCAAGCCGAGAATGGCGTCTTTGGAAGGGATGGGGCATCGGTCACGATGAAAGGGTCAGGCCCATAAGCCACATAGTGCTCGTACAGTGCTTCACTTGAAGGCCCGTTTCCTTTGCGCGTCTTTTCAAGAACGCAGCTCTCTTCGAGAAACTCGTCCACAATTTGCTTGCAGGCCGCAATCGCTGCTTCGGGGCTCGTAAATATACCGTGCGTATACCGTTCCGATTCGTCCATGTGATGGAAGTTGTCGTCAACGAGAACCGTATAACGAGACTCATCTGCCTTCGCATCGGTCCGAGAAATGCGAGCTAACTTCCAACCACTTGCAAGACGCCAAAGCCATTTATCGGGACGGTTCTGCAACATTATCGACGATTGTATGCTGATTGGTGGGGCCAATCCAGGTTTTTGCGCCAAGAAGCGTCTGTACGGATTCGAGATTGTTGCATCTGTCCGCGGCCTCCTGGCCAATCACGGAAATGCTTCCATCTTTATTTGTTGCAAAGACCATACGCAGTTCCGGATCAAAAGCTACAGCCTCGACGCCAACCCTGATTGGTTATCGTTTTCCGCATCCCACGTCGGCCGCAACACCTTTGCCGTCGAGACGAAAACAGGTGACGCCGTTGGTTTCGGTCTGGTAGGTGTGGACGTGCGCGTCCTGTAGCGCCTGCAGCACTTCTTCGCGCGGGTGTCCGTAGCGGTTGTGCAAGCCGCAAGAGATCACCGCCCATTGCGGCGCTACGCGGGCCAGGAACTCCGGCCGCGTGGAGGTGATGCTGCCGTGATGGCCGACCTTCAATAATGTGCTTTGAAGTCCCGGCTCGGCGAGCATGGCCTGCTCGATGGGAGCTTCCGCGTCGCCTTCGAGCATTACGGACGTTGCTCCGTACTGGACGTGCAGCACCAGCGAGTCGTTGTTCGTCGGCTCCGGACCCGGCTGATAATCGCTGAACGGCGCCAGCACGTGAATCTGCGTGTCGCTAAAAGCGAACTCATCGCCGGCTCGGAAGCTGCGCACGTGCACGTGCAGCGCAGCGGCCTCGGCGAGCAGCGCGTTGTAAACGGCAACGTGGGGATTGTTGCCTACCCAGAGCTCGCCGGGATGAAAGTTGCGAAGCACCGCGAACAATCCACTGATGTGATCGGAGTGCGCGTGGCTTAGCGCCACCGCGTCGAGATGGTGAATGCCGCGCGCCCAGAGCGCCGGAGAAACCACCTCTTCGCCAATATCGAAATCCTGCGGCGCCTGCCGAGGGCCGCCGCCAAAGCCGCCGCCATCGATCAGCAACGTCTTGCCGTCCGGCGTGATCACGAGCAACGAATCGCCCTGCCCTACATCGATGGCCTCCATCAGCATCGCGCCATGCGGCCGGTCCATCGGCCGCGGCAGCACGGCCAAGAGCGCGGCAACGGCGAGCGCAATCCATGCGCCGCGCCGCAGCCACCGGCCCAATCTTCGCGCATGATCGGCGTCAGGGATCGGGACCGGCGCTTCTGCTGCGCCTGTCATGACGGTCCGGATTGGGAAGAGACGGCGAATGAACGCGGACCACAGACCGCCGGTTGCTGGAGAGAAAACTTCCGCCGGACGGGCGGAAGCTAGACCCGCGCACTTGAGGCCCTCCCGCGCCAGCACGATGGCCGCTCCCATGAGCGCACAAAACGCCGCTGACTGCCACAGCAACGGACCGGGGATGCGAAAATCTCCGAGGGCCATTGAGCCAAATAGGTGAACGAGTCCAACGCCGACATGCATCACGAATGCAACCGCCATCGCCGGAACCACAGCAGCCGCGGGCCACACGCCGAGCAGAAGCAATGTGACGAGCGCAGCCGGCATGAGCACGAGCAGCAGTGGAACGATGAGCAGGTTTACCGGCAGCGCAAAAATCGTGATGCGATGAAAATAGATCGCCATGGGCAGCGTCATCGCCAGCTCAACCACGCAGGAGACCACCACCAGCTCGATCACGCGGATCGCGAAACGAACCAATCCCGGAAACACGCTCCATGCAATGGTTCCGTTCACTGCGCGTTGCAGCCGCCGGGCAATCACGCGCATGATCACGCGGAACTCGGCCAGTTTTGGCGGGAGCTTAATGTCGATGGCAATCAGCTTGAGGTCGCGAAGAGCGGCCGCGTAGGGATGAACGGTGCCTTGCAGCAGCGGCGCGGCTACGCCGGCAACAGCGACGACGGCGAGCAACGTCATCTGAAGGCTCGAGTCGAAGAGGCTACGTGGGCTCACGACGAGCAAGCAAAGCGCGGCGAAGCCAATCGTGTTGAGCGGGCTACGCTCGCGGTAGATCAGGCGCCCGACCAGATAGAGCGTCACCATCCAGAGCGAGCGCTGGACCGGAGTGGCGAACCCGGTGAAGAGCGCGTACGCGAATGAAGCGGCGATGGTGAGAAGCGTTGCGGGCACGCGCGGCAGGCGCAGCCGCTTGAATATCCAGAAGAGACAGGCCGCGACGATAGCCAGATGCAGGCCTGAGACGACGAGCATGTGAAAGGAGCCGGTGCGCTCGAAGCCGACACGCAAGTCGTGCGTGAGATTGGTTCGGTCGCCGGCGACCATCGCCGACAGCATCACGGCGTCGTCTTGAGAGAGCCGCAGGGGCGCGGGAAAATCTTGCATCGCGGCGGCCAGTGCGAGCAGCCGCTCGGTGGAGGCGTGTTGCCACGCGTGCACGCGGCACGACAAGAAGGCTCCGGGCGCGCGGCCGAGCCGCTCGATGCGGTCGGACCCGACTGTTGCCGTCGACGTAACGCCCTGATCGAGCAGATAGTCTGCGCGGCTCCAAACGCCGGGATCGTGATAGACCTCCGGCGGCAACAGGCGAACCACGGCGCGGATGCGTTCTCCGCAATCGAATGGCTGTACGGCTGCGCCGGCTGTGGAGCGCACCGTCAGTCGCACGCCGCCGCTCGCAGGCGACTGCGCATCGCTTGCGTCAGTGACCACTTCAATGCTGTCCACGCGCACATCGAGGCGCTGCGAAGGGGCCGCATTCGAAGGCTCGCCGACGTTTTGCTCGAGTTCGGTGCGCAGCGGACCGGCGTCGGTCACGGTTCCTTCGATGGTGCGCATCAGGCCATCGGAATACTGCGCCAACGCGGGTGCGGGCGCGGGATGCGGCTCCATTTCTCCGCACCAGGCCCCCAGCAGCATCCACAATGTGGCCAGGGGCAGCCACGCGATACGCTGCGCGCGCAGCGCCGCAACCACGCACACGGCTCCGGTGAGCGTTAGCGCGACGAGTACGATGGTGGGCTGCAGCCAGACGCTGCCTGCCACTGCGATTCCCGCTGCAAACAGCCACGCCGCGTGAAAAAGCGGCACAACCGTTGAACCGGCCGCAGGCTGCTCGGAGGTGGCAGGAACGATTGGCATCAGGCCCGAAGATCCAAATGAATTTGGCTTCAAGCGTAGCAGAAATTCAACTTTGAAGCGCGCTGCAACACTCAGCGCAATCTTCAACGGCGCAGGCGCACAATCGTCTCGAGATGAAAGGTCTGGGGGAAGAGGTCGGCGAGCGTGATCTGGTCGACGACATAATGACGCTCGGCGAGCGCACGCAGGTCGCGCGCCAGGGTTGCGGGGTCGCAGGAGACGTACACGATCTCCGGCGCGGCGATCTCGCTGAGCAGCGCGGTCGTTTCAGCGCCCAGTCCGGTGCGTGGCGGATCGACAACAATTAAATCAGGCCGCTCGCCTGTGCCGCCTCTCCGCAAAAAATCGAGGGTCGAGGCTTTCACGGCTGTTGCGCTTGTACCGCGCAGATTATGAGTCAAGGCAGCGATGGATTGCGGAGCGAATTCGACGGCAATCACGCGCGTGAAATGCTCGGCCAGCTTTCGCGCGAATAAGCCAACGCCGCTGAAGAGATCCCATGCCAGCCCGCCGCGGCGGGCGAGCGAGCCTCGTGCATGTGCCGTGACGCGCTCGACCAGGCGATCGACGAGCCAGCGATTGACCTGGAAGAATGCGCCTTGGTCCACGCGATAGTCGAAGCCGGCTGCGCGGTAGACGAGAGAATCTACGCCCCATCGCGCGACGCTGCGCGGCGGCTGCCCTTTGCCGCTCACGGAGACAAACTCGACGCCCTTTACTGCGGGAATCGTATCGGCCAGCGCTCGCGCAAAATCGTCTATCCCGGCTTTCCCGCCGCCTTTGAGAGTCAGGCTCGCGAGCAACTCGGTTTCATCGGAGTTGCAAAAAAGGGAAATTTCGCTGGCGCGCAATTTCGACGAAGAACTGCGCAGAATTTCGCTCGCCGCGAGGGCCGCTTTCACCAACAGTGGCGCGGCAATGGGGCACTCGACAATCGGAACAATGGCGTGCGAGCGCCGGCCGCGATAGCCCACTCTTCCCTGCGCGTCGAACGCCAGCCGGATGCGATTGCGGTAGGCCCACGGTTCTGCGGCCAGCACAGCGATGTCTTCCGGCGGGTACACGCCGCCGCGTTCCATGGTTTCGCGCAGGATGTCCTGCTTATACGCGAGTTGCGCCGCGTATTTTGCGTGCTGATAATGGCAGCCGCCGCAAGCACCAAAGTGTGGACATGAGGGTGCGACCCTCTGCTCCGAGCGATCGAGAATTTCTTCGGCTTCGGCAGTCGCGTAGCCGCGCTTGTCTTCAACAATGCGCGCACGCACCTCTTCGCCGGGCAATGTCAGCGGCACAAAGACGGCTTTACCTGCCATGCGAGCGAGGAATGCTCCGCCGTAGATTGGCTTTTCGATTCGCAACCGTTGTGCAGCGGCGGAGTCCTCGCTCTCGGATCGTCCTGTCGCAACATCTCGATTACCCGCTTGCTTGGTATCAGGGCCCGCCTTCAAAGCCTGCCCTGAGCGAGAGTCGAAGGATGCCGAGGAGGCCGCAAAATGATCGGGGGCTTTGGCCCCTGCCGGAGATTTCTTGCCGATGCGTGTGCCGCTTCTCTTCATTGCTGGCTCATGTAGAACAGGCTCAACCGCGGGAGATTGTAATGCACCAGCAGTTGTTTCTGCACAAATTGGCGCTCCACCTGGCGCAGTTGCACCGCGCCCATACGGCTGCGGTAGGGCGCAAGCTCGCGGGCCGCATGCTCCTTGAGAGCGACGAGCAACTCCTCGGGAGCAGCCGCGGTGAGCGCGGCAAATAGTTTCTCTTCAAGCACGGTGAGCGAGCGCTCCATGACTTCGAGCTTCAAAGCTTCAAGATTGACGGCTGCACTCTTTGCTTCGTTCGCCGCGGTCACTTCGGCGGCCATCTCACGTAAGCGCGCGGCAGTTGCGTGGCACGCTTCGGGAGCCACCTGTGCGGCGTCGAGCGCTTCGGCTGCGGCTGACAAGTGCGTAGCCACACGCTGGTGTTCGAAACCGGAATCCGCTGTCCGCGCCCCAGCCGAGCCGTCCGATGAAGTCGATCCCACCGACGCCTCGCTCATCTCCATGGCGGCCTGCATCACCGCTTGTGCGCACCAGGCAAGACCGTTGACCTTCTGCATGCGCGCGCGCTTTTGCCGAGCTTCGTATTTGTCGAAGGCGGCATCGATACCGCGCAAGACGGCTTCGAGCGGAATTCCCGCCTCGCGCCAGGTCTCGATCAGCGCCCAATCGAGCGTGGAAAGCAACAGAAGCGCTCCCCGGCGCTGCTGGAAGCGCTCCTCGATCTCCGTAAAGTAGTTGAAGTAATTGCGCACGACTTCAATCTTAAATTCGGCGCGGCCTAGCTGAGGAACTCCGCGATCGCCGCGACCACGGTCTGCTGCTCGTCCTCACGTAGTTCGGGGAAGATCGGCAGCGCCAGCACTTCGCGCGCGGCGCGCTCGGCTTCGGGAAAGTCGCCTTCCTTATAACCGAGACCTTTTAGCGCTTCCTGCAGGTGGAGCGGCAAGGGATAGTAAATCTCCGACCCGATGCCCCGCGCGGTGAGAAAGTCGCGCAGCGCATCGCGGCGCGGCGCGCGAATGACGTACTGATGCCACACGTGCTTTGCGCCCGGCATCTCGCGCGGCAGAACCAGGCCGTGAACCGGATACGGGCTGGCCTCGGCCAATCCTGCCTTAGCGAACAGGGTATTGTAACGAGTGGCCACTGCACGCCGCGCGTCATTCCACATGTCAATATATTTGAGTTTCACTCCCAACACCGCGCCCTGGAAGCCATCCATGCGCGCGTTCCAGCCCAGTTCGTCATGGTGGTAGCGGCGCGTCATGCCGTGTTGGCGCAGCATCTTCACTCGCTCGGCAACGTCATCGGAATTCGTGGTGACCATGCCCGCGTCCCCGGCGGCGCTCAGGTTTTTAGTGGGATAAAAACTGAAGGCGGACGCATCGCCCAGGCCGCCTGCCTTTGCCCCCTTCCATTCGGCACCCCAGGCTTGGGCGGCATCCTCAATCAGCTTAAGGCCGAATTTTTTCTCCAGATGCGCAAGAGCTGTCCAATCGCTGCATTGGCCAAATAGGTGTACGGCGAGGATCGCTCTGACCGCTTCGCCGCGCTGACCCTTCAGGATGGCTTCGACCGCTGCGGGGTCCAGATTGAGACTGACCGGGTCGATATCCGCCAACACCGGAGTCGCGCCGGCGCGAATGATCGAGCTGACCGAAGCAAAAAAGCTGAACGGAGTGGTAATGACGGCCTGGCCCGGTCCCAGACCCGCAGCGGCCAGCGCCAGCCACAAGGCGTCAGTGCCCGACGAGCACCCCAGCGCGTGAGAGACGCCCAATTGCTCGGCCGCTGCTTTTTCGAATGCGGCTACCTCAGCGCCAAGAATGAACTGCTGGTTCGCGAGCACCCGGCCGAGCGCATCCAATAATTCGTCATGGATGGGAGCGTACTGGCGCTTCAAATCCAGCATCGGCACGGGCGTGGGCCGTGGCGGAGACGCCGGGGCCGCGGCTTGCGACGGGATTGCCGTGTCTGGCACACCTCGATGCTATCAGCCAGGCGATGCCGGATGTCCCATCGCTTGCTCCGGGTGCGGACTGCTGCCGGGGATGCGGGAGGGAAGCGGTACTTCGGGTCGAAGCCGGGGCGGGGCCTGGTGTTGAAATGGAGGGGAAACCTCTATAATCTTTTCACATTGCGGGGTTGCCGGCCCGGGGGTTCCGGAGCCGTCCCGCGAACCTGAAGTATGCGGTAAACAGCGTTCGACCTAACACCTTCACTAAGAAAGCAGGAGATCGGCACATGGAGAACAAGCCGGCACAAAATATTCAGGACACCTTCCTGAACACCGTTCGGAAGGACAAATCCCCCATTACGATTTATTTGGTCAGCGGCGTTAAGCTGACAGGGAAGATCCGGTCCTTTGACAAATACTCGGTGCTCCTGGAGAACAACAGCCAGGAACAATTGATTTTCAAACACGCCATTTCCACCGTGGTCAGCAACCGGAGCGTGATGCATAGCGAACACCGCCCGGGTGCGGTGTCGTCGGGCGTCGGTCCCACAGCTGTACCGGCAGCTTCGGTGGCTCAGGCAACTGCGGAACAGAGATAGCGCCGAGGCTGCATCGAGTGGCAAGCGAGGCGCCTCGCGACATCGGGAACGGCCGCACGGAGCGAGCCGTCCTGGTGTCAGTGGAGTTTGGCGGCCGCGCGCGGGAAACTCGCGCGGGCGTAACTGCCGCACGCGCTCAGATTGCGTCTGCGGGCTTTGCGTCGGCGGACCACGACGCAGATACGCAAGCCCGTGCTACTCGATCCTCCACGCTTCCGAAACGCTCTGCACGCGATGCGCACGGCCTCGCGCCCGAGGAGTCGCTTGCGGAGTTTCGCGAATTGCTCTTGAGCGCCGGCGGCCAGGTGGCGGCCGAACTTCAGCAGCGGCGTCCGCAGCCTGATCCGGCAACGCTCATCGGCTCCGGCAAGGTGGAGGAGATTGCCGGCGTGGTTGCCTCCACGAACGCCGACCTGGTTCTCTTCGATCACGATTTGTCGCCCACGCAACTGCGCAATCTCGAGGCCGCGTTGCCGTGCCGCGTGCTCGACCGCACGCAGCTCATCCTCGATATTTTTGCGCGCCACGCGCGCACCCGCGAGGGCCAGTTGCAGGTGGAGCTGGCGCAGCTCGAATACATGCTGCCGCGCCTGACCGGCCGCGGCAAAGCCATGTCGCAGTTGGGCGGTGGCATCGGCACGCGCGGACCGGGTGAAACCCAGCTCGAAACCGACCGGCGGCAAATTCAGCGCCGCATCGACCAGCTCAAGCGCGACCTTGATGCTGTGCGCCGCGTGCGCCGCCAGCAGCGCCAGCGCCGCGAGGCGGTTCCCGTACCGACGGTGGCGCTGGTGGGCTACACCAATGCCGGCAAGAGCACGCTCTTCAACACGCTCACCGGTGCGCAGGTGCTTTCGTCGTCGCGCATGTTCGCCACGCTCGATCCCAAGTTGCGCGCCATTGAATTGCCGAGCCGGCGGCGCGTGCTTTTATCAGACACAGTCGGCTTTATTCGCAACCTGCCGCACACGCTCGTCACCAGCTTCCGCGCGACGCTGGAAGAAGTGGCGCAGGCCGAAGTGCTGATTCATGTGCGCGACGCGGCTTCCAGTTACGGCGAGGAGCAGAAAGCCCAGGTAGAGAAGGTACTCGACGAGCTTGAGAGCTTGTCGAAGCCGCGCATCGAGGTGCTGAACAAGATCGACCTGC
The DNA here is from genome assembly GCA_963745965.1 of uncultured Acidobacteriota bacterium. Classification (GTDB taxonomy): domain Bacteria; phylum Acidobacteriota; class Terriglobia; order Terriglobales; family Acidobacteriaceae; genus Telmatobacter. Next base: position 139,354 of record CAVUZC010000005.1, on the reverse strand, counting down.
TGCCGGAACATGAACGCGAGGGACTGCTCGCCCGCGCAAAAACCGATCAAAAAGATAAGAGCGCGGTAGCGCCGCTATCGGCACGTACGGGCGAGGGCGTGGACAATTTGCTCGCGGTCATCGACAAAGCGCTTCACTCCGATCCGATTGTGGAGGCGGAACTGCGCATTCCGCAGCATGAAGGCGCAGCATTGGCCGCGATTGAAGCCGGCATGGTCGTGCACACGCGCGAGTACGAAGGCAATGTAGTTCGCCTCAGCGTCAGCGGGCCAGCATCGCTCGTGGGCCGAATGCGGCGATTTCGCGTGCGCGATTCCGCCTAGTCTCTCACTCCCTGTTTTTCTTAATGTCCAAAGGCGGCGTAAGCCGAAGAACGACCCGGCAAACCCACCCGATGAACAAGGAAATCAAAAGGCCCAGGCAGAACCACCAGATGGTTCCACCGATCAGGAAGACGATCAATGTATTCAACGAAAGGGCGTTTGACAATTCCGCGAAGAGAATAGAGATTGGGAGGTCCACTAAAAAGGCCAGAAATCCGGACCAGCCATTCCCGTCCGGCCTGAAGCTACCGAAGCAAAGCCAGACGTGTCCCATGGCGAGCAACGATGGCGCAACAAAATACAAGGGCGCAAAAGTCTTTCTCATTTCGTCCCTCGAGGTCCTGGGCAGCAGGTGCCTCGTAGTCTCGATTTTGATAGGGAGGATAGCACAAACCTCTACTAACCACGCTTCCGTCCGCCGCGCGGCGCCCCAGGCCGCGAAGCACCACGCTTCGGGCCGCCACGAGTGTTTCCGCGATACTTGCCAAATCCGCCCGGCCTTCCGCCCCCGCTCGGCTTGCCGCCAAAACCCGGCTTCGCGCCAAACGACGGCCTCGGTTTGTCGCCGCTGAAACCGGCGTCCTTTTGCGGCCTCTCGACTCGCTCGATCTCAAGGCGCGGCTTGGCTTCGCCGTCCTGTTTCCATTGCGGCCGTTCAGATTTGACCGGCTCGCGCGTTGCGCCGCCGAAGCGGTTCCCGCCGCGTTCCTGCTGTGGTCCGCTGCGAAACGGCGGCCGATCGCTCCTTGGCTTAAACGGAGGCTTAAACGGTCTTTGCGGTGCGCTGCCGAAGCGTTCGCCGCCGCGCTCCTGCTTCGCGCCGCCGCTAAATTTCGGCCGGTCGCTGCGAGGTTTAAATGGTCCGCGCTGAGCACTCGCGGGGCGATTTCTACCGCGTTCCTGCCCAGGGCCAGGCCGAAACGCCGGCCGGTCGCTGCGGGGCGTGAAGGGCTTGCGTTCTCCGCTGCCGAGGCGATTCTCACTGCGTTCCTGCGGTGGACGGGAGCGAAACTCCGGCCTTTCGCCGCGGGGCTTGAAGGGAGGACGATTCGAGCTTTCCGAGCGCGTTTCCTCACGCCCAAACGGTTTGGAGCCGCGAAACTCAGGACGAGCCTTCGGTGCGCCACGAAACCCTTCGCTGCGCGGCTGCCATTCTTTCTTCGGACCGCGCTCTTCCTGTTTCCAGCGCGGCCGTTCGCCGCGGGCCTCCTGCCTCGGCGGACGCCGATCGAAGCGATCTTCGCGCGGTGCGGCTCCGCGTTCTGTGGTTTCGCGGGTCGCAGACCGGTTGAATTCACGCTTGGGAGGCCGGCCAAAAGTCTTGCCGCCGCGTTGCTCTGAGCGCTGCTTCGCCGGCAGGACCGCTTCTCCGGGCATCTGTCCAGCCTTAGCGCGCCGCGGTTTCATTTTGCCTTCGGCGGCGAGGCGCAGCCCATTCACCTCGTCCTCGTCGAGTTCGCGCATTTTGCCGGGCTCCAGGTCGAGCACCAGCGGCCCGTAACCCACGCGGCGAATCTTTTCGGCGAAGTGCCCGATGGCGCCAAACATCTTGCGCAGTTCCCGGTTGCGCCCCTCGATGAGCACTACCTCAAACCAGGGATTGTCGCCCTCGCGAAACGGGCGGATGCGCGCTGGCGCGGTGCGCACGCGCGCTGAACCCGGCTCGCCCTTTTCAATCGCTACGCCCGCACGCAACCGTTCGAGTTCTTCCGCAGTTGGCTGCCCGGCGACCTTCACGAGGTAGGTCTTTTCCACGCCCGAGCCAGCTTTCGTGAGCAGATTCGCCAGCTCCCCGTCGTTGGTCATCAGCAGCAGGCCCTCGCTCAAGTAATCCAGCCGTCCCACCGGGTACACACGCTCGCGCGCACCAGCAAAGAACTCCATCACCGTCGGCCGGCCTTCCGGATCGCTCACGGTCGTCACGTAGCCGCGCGGCTTGTTGAGCATAAAGTAGCGATGCCGCTCGGCCCCTTGCAGCAGCTTGCCGTCCACGCGGATGTGGTCGCGCGTGGGATCGGCCTTCGAGCCAAGCTGCGTGACGATCGTGCCGTTCACGATCACGCGGCCAGCGACGATCATCTCTTCCGCGGTGCGACGGCTGGCGACGCCCGCCTGCGATAGGATCTTCTGCAGCCGTTCCAGCTTCGCTGGTTCACGCGACCCGGCTGCGGGCGCAGATTCTTCGCCTTCGTCGATTTCCGCTTCCGCAGATGGCGATCCTGTCTGACGCGTCGCCGCTTGCGCCTTATGCACGGACTTTTCCCGCGCGCGCGCTTCCTTGGCTGCTCGCGCCGCTTGGACGCCGGGGCCCGCTTCGAAGTCCATCTCGGAAGCATCGCTGTGTGTCTCTTTCAAGAAGGCATCGACTTCCGCGTCGGGCTCATCGTGAGCATTCGGCGACAGTTCCTCTCCGCCCAGATAGGTCCGGCCTTCACCGCTGATCACATCGCCGATGGGATCGAGCACCGGCTGGTCGATGCGTTGCGCGGCATCCGGTTCTGCTTTGGACGCGCGTGTTTTGCTCTGCGCCGCAGGCGCGTTGCTCTTCGCGGGCGTCTTCTTCGTCGCCGGGGCGCGCTTCTTCGCAGGCGTAGCGGTCTTCGCCGTCGATTTCGCGGTTTTGGCGACAGTTGTTTTACTCTTGGCCGCGGGCTTCTTGCTCGATGAATCTGCGCTCTTCGCTTTCGACGCGGATTTGGCCGCAGATGCGGCCGATTTCGTTTTCTTTACTGCCATCAGTGAACCTGGCTTTCTTTTTTACTCCGCGTTGATGTTGGATGCCTCGGCAGCGGCTTCGGTCGGCTCATTTGCCGATTCAGCTTCGCCGTTCTCCGCGTCTTCGTCTGTCTCTACGCTAAGATCCGGATTGAATTCGGCGGTTTCGGGGGCGGCGGCCTCATCCACAGCCGTCTCGTCAAGTTCGCTGGCCGCCATCTTCTCAAACTCTTCCATCGACGGCAGCTCAGAAACGTCCTTCAGCCCGAAGCGCATCAGAAACTCGCGCGTGGTCTTGTAAAGAATGGGCCGGCCGACCACAGGCTTTCGGCCAGCGGTAGCGATCAGCTTGCGCGCCAATAGCGATCCGAACACGCCCGACGAATCCACGCCGCGAATCTCGTTCACCTCGGGCGCGGTGACTGGCTGCTTGTAGGCGATTACCGCCAGCGTCTCGAGCGCAGGCAGCGACAGCTTCATCGCCGGCTTCTGCCCTTTGATGAACGAGCGCACCGCGTCGTGGCACTCGGGCTTCGTCGCCATGCGATAGCCGCCCGCAATCTCGCGGATTTCGATGCCGCGGCCGTCGATAGCGTACTCGGCGATGAGCTGGTCGAGGAGCTTCCTGATAACTCCGCGTGCTTCGCGATCGCGCGATTTTGCCGCGCGCTTTTCCTCGGCTTCGGCCTGAGCAGGATCGGATGCGGCGGCCTGTTCTCCGGCGGCTTCGGCGGCGGATTCCGGCGTGCCGCTGTCAAGCTCCGCAGTACCTCCGGCTTCCGAAGCCTGCTGCTGCTCCGGCACGCCGGAGAGATCGGGGAGAGTCTCGTCGCCGAGCAGCGACAAATTACCGGTTTCCGCGATGGCCGGCTCTTCGGCTTGCGATTGGGCCGCTGCGTCCTGCTCCGCCTTGAGCGCCAGGGCTTCATCGGCAAACAGAACGGCCAGTTGCCCAAGAGTGACCGGCTCTTCGGCGGCGTAGATGACAGCTTCCAGCTTTGCTTTGAGACTCATGCCCTTCAGACTCATTCCGTGCTCAGCACCATTCTGTATGGTACCGGATGCGGTTCGAGTCTGGGCAGCGCAAAGCAAACGAAAAGAGGGACCGCAGGAGCGGTCCCCTTTTTTGTATGTTTCCCGGGCGGTCATGTGGCGACTTTTACGGCAATATCTGCCCCACTGTGGAACCCCCTTCACGGTGAAAGTAATCAAGACAGCTTAAGGAGCCGTGTTGATTGGTGGTGGCCAAACCGTGCATCCAGTATCCCCTCCTGGTTCCTGAAACACGAAGGTGTGGTAGACGGTGTCTTCATAGATGTTGACCGACTCGTCGCAGTCATAATTGCTGGTATTGAGGGTAACTTGCTCCGAACTGCTGCTTCCGCTGATAAAACTTGTACTCTCGCTTTGAGTGTACGTGATCGTATTTGCTGTCGTGACAGTAAGGCCTCCAGAAGACACCGACCAACTTGCCCCTGAGGTTTGAGTATTCTGGCCACCTAATGTTTGGTTCTGTTGGTTGGCGTCGATCTGGCTGTACGTCTTGGGGACCGGATCGCAATCCGGGCAGCCCGATCCCTGAAGGAGCACCGACAATACCGAAGTGCTTCCTGTGGCTGACGGGACCGGCACGTAGCGGCAATTGGACCCAGCGGGGACAGGATTTTGCGCGCAGATGCTGGGGGCAGACACGTTTGCGCCAAGAGGAGACGCGGTATTCGAGTAGCTTAAGAGCGGGTCTTGAGCCAGAATATTTGTAAAGTCGGCGGGGGTGCAGCCGCATTGTCCGTTGGGATCTCCACCACAGTTATTCGGGTAATAGCTTTTATTCTTGCAGATTGCGGCCAAACCGGGATATTCAATCACACCGCCGGTGTCGAGAGTAACGGATTGGGGCTTTAGCCAGTTGACAGGGACTGTGGATAAACCTGCCGGATTCGCTGCCGTAATGCTGCCCGGTTGTGCTTCCATATCGATCACCGGAACTCCGATAACATCGGGTTGTGGGGTTTGATCGTCACCAACAGGCTCAAGGTACACGGTGTACGTTTCGGGCGTCGATCCCACCGAGTAGATAGAAATCTGCGGATTGAGCCAAATCAGAACGCTGTCCAGGTTGTGGTTGATGCCGTCCGGATTGGTTTTTGAAGACTGGAGCCCGTCTCCGGTGGCGTCGGTGAACGTTTCTTGGAACTGGGTATTACTCGACGTTGTTGAGGATGTCCCGGATGAGCTGGTGGAAGTAATACCTAAACTTAAGTTAATAAAGGGGATAGAAAAAGTGTCGCTCAGGCTAAAGCTCATTGATTTTCCATCCATGACACTGCTTCCGATTGAGCTCGCCGAGCCGTTTGTAGTACCGGTAGGATATGCGACACTGCTTAGATCCCCAGGCGGCGCGTAGAAGACGGATATGACCTGATAAGCGGGGTTAACAAGACTTATGGTCATAGGCGTGCATGAAAGGGACACTACGTCACTCACTGTGCCCCCAGGAACACTTGGCCCATACTCCCACGTGATGGTGCAATAATCCCCTGAATCGTAGGTGAACGGAAGCGCAAACGTGAGAGGAGTCAATTCTCCGGTCAGTGGACAGTGGGGGCCTTGAGTAAGGGTTGTGCGTTCCACCCCCGCTAACGGGTAAGATGTGCCGCCAATCAGCTTCCCGGTTAGGGTATCGAGAGTTCCCCCCACAACATATTGGAAAGAGGTAAAGTCATAGGTAGTCTCAGAACCAGGAAAAGGCAATTGGCACGGCTTCGTGCTTACGGAGAAGGTGTATTCCAAGTCTGCATCGGCTGGGGCACTGCTGACGCTATCGATGACGGTGCTGGTTTGGGCCAGCACTTGCGCCGTAGGAATACCGAACGCGAGCAGGTTGAGGATGAAAAAAATCGAAACTTTGCGTTGAAACACAGAAATGGACACATTGATCACAGGAAACTCTCCTTGGGGCCAGAGTACTTGTAGGATTAATGCTACCTGGAGATAAAGCTTGCCGTCAAGTTAAATCGCGGGGCCGGGGCGCCTTCGTGGGACGCCTTTCTTGAGGATTCGATCTGTGTTGAAAGGTTAGAACTTGACTTTGGCCACGATCTGCGAGGTGCGGCCTGCGGCAGGGTCGCCGTTGTTGTCGTTGCCGCCGGAAAGAGCGAGCGATTCCCCTCCAAAGTATTGCGACGTCGGTGAAATTGCCATCGGGCAGGTTGAAATTGGCATGGTTGAAGACGTTCGCGGACTGCAGCATGATCTGCAGACTGCGCGCTGTGTCGTGACCGAGCGGAATATCCTTAAACAGGCTGAGATTGGTGTAATTGTAGCCCGGGCCATGGAAGAGGTTGCGCCGCACGTTGCCGAAGGTACCATAGATCGTGATAACGCCGGGGCAGCCGGAGTAGCACCCTCTTGGTAGAACGTGCTGTGTCGAAGTATTGCTTGACTAGCCGGCCGAGCTTGGAGCGAGGATTGAATTTTGCGATCTTGGATGAGCTCGTATTCACGTCGTCCGGGCAGCCGTAATAAGCAAATCCGTCGCACCACAGGGAGTTGATACGTGCCCCCGTCCGTGATCAGGACCGGGAATCCGGTTTGCAGGATGGTAAAGCCGTCCACGTGCCAGTCGCCCAAGGTCTCCTTCACGATGAAGTTATTGTTCATCGATGCGAGCAAGGGGATCCTGTAGTCGTAGGAGGCGGCAAGACGGTGCCGGGCATCGAAATCGGAATCGCCGTAGTTCAGATACCCGAATCCGGGAACGCTATTTCTTCCTCTTGCATTAAAGCCGGAGCTGGTAAGGCCGGAGTCGTCGTCGAGGGCATGGCTCCAGGTGTAGGCCAGCGAGAAGTACAGCCCATGCCAGGTGTTATTGACGAGACTGGCCTGGAGGGAGTTGTAGTTCGACGAGCCTTCCGTATCCTGCACGCCCACGTCGAGGTAATCGGGAATGCCGCCGGCTGGTAGCGGTTTCCAATGCGTGGGAGGGGTAATACAGGCGCTGCTGAGAAGCGTGCGCTTTGCAAGTGGAGCTGGCCGCGCAGGCGGCTTGCCCCGCCGCCGTGATGGGGTCGCCATCGTAGGCCACGACAAGACGATGGCCAAGGGAACCCACATAGCCCACCTGGAGAATCATGTTTCCGGGAAGCTGGCGCTGGATGTTGAGGTTGAAGTTGTAAACATAGGGAACGCTGTATGCCGGGTTGATGGCGCTCAGGTCCGCTTCCTGATAGTTGCCCCAGGTGAGCGTCGAACCCGGCGGGGGCAGCACATACGGAAATGGATTGGCTTCGTATAGCGAAGTATCTGTGCAGGGGGCGGCGCAGGTCACGTCGGTAAACGGGTCTGCGAAACCGGGCGAGTAGCCTGCGCCAAGGTCGGCTGCGCCATGGGTGGCAAAAAGGATGGGCGGATCGCCCAGGTTTTGCAACTGGCCTTCTTCAATGTCGCGGTTGTAATAGAGCCCAAAACCTCCGCGAATCGAAAACTTTCCCGCACCGCCGGTCAGCATCGAGGGACCGCCGCTGGGCGCCCACGCAAAACCGAAGCGCGGGCCAAAATGCGCCCATTTGGTGGTCGCGCCGCCGGCGTCGTTACAGCCGGGATCGCCGGGATAGAGCAGGCCGGGAAAGGCGCCGGGATAGACCGTCGACGTGGCCGTGGTGCTGGGTATGTAGCAATCGACACCCACTCCTTTATATTGCCGATTCCGTGTGGGCGTTTCTACGTCCCAACCGAACCCATAGTTGAGGGTCAAGTCGTGCGTGGCGTGCCAGCTATCCTGCGCGTAGGCATAGTATTCATACGCGATGGTGTCGATGAATGCGCCGGATTGCTGGTTGTAGCTGTCGGGAATCCCCAGCAGAAAATCGATACCGGGGTCGCCTGAGCTGTATGTACCGTTGCCGGCGTAGCTATAGACACCATTGTTGTCGGCGTAATAGGGATTGCTGACGCGGAACTGTTCGACCGTGGCGCCAACTTTAAGGCTGTGGTTGCCGATGAGATGGGTGAAATCGTCGCTATAGCTGAGGTTTGTATCCTTCCGGGGCTGCGGTCCCTCGGCGCTAAAACCAAGACTGAAGAGTCCGGTGAGCGCCACTACGGGCAGGCCGGCGGAAGGGCTCTGCGGCGTGATGTTGAAGCCGGCGCTGGCGGGATCGACGACGTGGGCCGGCTCGACGGCCGCATAGTTTAATCGGTAATAGCCGGCGCGCAGGACGTTGATGGTGGTCGAACTGAAGGTGTGGGTCTCGGTCGCCGAATAGAGCTTCAAGTGTTCGGCGTTGATTTGCGGAAAGCCGGGCAGATTGGCTCCCTGGCCGGTGGTGCTTCCAAAGGGAATAGTGTCGAAGGACGGGCTCGACTGAAACAGCCCCACCCCGTAAATGGAGTCCTTGTCAGAGATGTGGTAGTCGGCGCGCAACGTCCCCTGGTCTTGAGCGCCCGTATTGGCGGTTGGGAAGTTATAGAGCGGCGCAGCAGCGGTGCCGGCGTTTGCAATGGACGGCACATACGTCGTCACGAGTGTCTTAGCAAGAGAATTGAACTGGGTTGGCGCGATGGTCAACGGCATTGGAGAACCGGCAGTTCCGGAACCGGGGAAACAAGCGGCCCAAGTCGTCAGGTCCGTCGTCGTGCTCGTCGACGGGCCGCAGAGAGTTCCGTTCACGGTAATGTCGAAGGGAATGGGATTGGTGCTCAACCCGACAACGCCGTTGGGTCCGCTATTCGCGATGTTGTTTTCGTTGGTAAAGTTTCCGTCGCTGAATACACCACTTTGGAAGATGGGCGTTTCATCGATGGCTCCCGTCCGCCGGCGGTAACCCTGATAGGCCAGGAACCCGAAGAGCTTGTTCTTGACGATCGGGCCGCCGAGAGTGGCACCGTAGAGATTCTGGTGGAACGGTGTGCGCTCCCCGGGCAGAGCAAAGTAGCCGGGAAGATTCATAAAGGTGTCGCGGTAGTATTCAAAGCCGCTGCCGTGAATCTGGTTGGTGCCGGCCTTGATGGTCTCGTTGATGATCGAGCCGCTGTTGCGCGCGAACTCGGGATTGATGGTGCTGGTGACAACATTGAACTCCTGGATGGCGTCAGGATTGATCGAAAATCCCTCGTCCTGGAGCGCGAAGTCGTTAATGTCGATGCCTTCGAGCCGGTAGGAGTCGGCCCCGTTCTGGCTGCCGTTCACGGAAGGGGCGCCGGTGTCGTCCGAAGCCTCCACCACGCCGGGGGTGAGTTTCTCGAGGCCGGAAGCGTCGCGGCCGAGAATGGGCAGATTTTCGATCTGCGTTGCATTGACGATCTGCTGCAACTGCGTATTGGCGGTTTCGACTTCCAGCTGCGATGCGTCGACGGAGACGATTTGCGTCGCCGTTCCTACCTTGAGGACCGCGTCTTCTTCGAGGTTGGCATTGACCGTGAGCATGATCCCGGTCCTTTTCACCTCGCTGAACCCCGTGGCGTCGATGGTGACGGTATACGGGCCGCCGATTTGCAGAGTGGGAAAGAAGTAGAACCCCGAACTATTCGAGGTGGTATCGGTTTCGATTCCCGTACTCGTGTTAACCGCGGCGATTTTAGCGTTGGGAACCACGGCTCCGCTGGGATCCTCCACGGTGCCGTGAATGGCAGCGGTGGTGATCTGGGAAACGACCGCGCGCGTGCCGGCAAACATCAGCATGGCGACGATTGCGCAATACGTGAATTTCAGATTTGCTGAACGCTTGAGAGAGAGTTGCATGGATCGCCCTCCGACAATTCGGAATTGTGGAAACTGACTTCTTCGGGCAGTGCAATGTTGCCCAAGGCAGCTACAGTTTCATTGAGGTGCCGTCTCGCCACGCTAGATAAAGCCAAAGGAGCGAAGGTAGGGCGGGAAAAGAGAAAGCTTGCTAAGTTAAGCCGGCACTGTCGTTTCTTGTCGCAAACCGCCATGGCCACCGGAAAAGTCTTGGACTTCTTCTAGCACGAATAGTGCCATACTCTCCACAGTTCGGAAAGAGCTGTTTCGTCAAGAAAAGAGAAAACTTATGAATGTTCATTCGCGCTGGCCGAGGTTAAATCTATGAATTTTCATATATAATGGGCATTGCATTCCCGGAACTGTAAACTGCCGCAGGATCTCAGACCGGCTCAACTGGCCTTTTCGCAGCTGGGCCCTGACGCGCTATCCTCCTCTCGATGCAGGTAACGTTGGCTCATATCGGATCGCGGGCTGGGGCAAAGGATGGCTACGAGGCTCTTGTAAGCGACTATCTCAAACGGTGCGCCCCGGTCGTCCGCTGCGGCACGGAGGCTTTTCGCAGCGAGTCTGCACTGCTCGAATGGCTGGGCCGGCAGCGCGGAAGAACCGAGACGATGGTCCTGATGCTGGACGGGCGCGGCCGGCAAATGACCTCGGAGGCGTTGGCGGAGTGGCTCGGCAAGCGGCGCGACGACGGCGTGCAGCACGTGGTTCTTGCCATCGGGCCGGCGGATGGATGGTCGGACGCAGCCCTCGCGGAGGGAAAGCGCCGCGGCGGCCTGCTCTCGCTTGGACCCATGACGCTGGCGCACCAGCTCGCGCGGCTGGTCGTGGCCGAGCAGCTCTACCGGGCCTGTACAATTCTCACGGGACATCCGTACCACAGGGGCTAGGTGTGGGGTTTCAGGCGTCCGTTGTCGGTGGCAGTGCGTTGTGGTGAGTGCTTGGTGGTTAGTGTTCGAGCCCTACTTGCAGACCCGCAGTCTCACTTCTCGAGGAAATCGATGAATCCAGAAGCAAACAGCCGCCGCGGGTTGATCCTCATCAACACTGGCCCCGGCAAGGGCAAGACCACCGCAGCGTTGGGCACGGCTTTGCGCGCGGTGGGCTGCGGCATGAAGGTGCTGATGCTGCAGTTCATCAAGGGCTCATGGCACTACGGCGAGCTCGATGCCGTCGAAGCTTTCGGCGACAACTTCGTCCTCAAGCAGATGGGCCGAGGATTTGTGAAGATCGGCGGCGCGGAGTCCGATCCCGAGGACATTCGCCTGGTCGAAGAGGCGTGGGCCGAGGCGCGCGAGGCGATCCAATCGGGCGAGTGGGACTTGGTGATCCTCGATGAAATCAATTACGCCATCAGCTACAAGATGCTCGATCCCGAACTTGTCGCCGAGACGCTGCGCTCGAAGCCGGAGATGGTGCATGTGATCCTGACCGGACGCAACGCACATCCGTTGCTCGTGGAACTGGCCGACACGGTGACCGAAATGCGCGAGGTGAAGCATGCTTACCAAAAGGGGATTCTTGCGCAGCGCGGCATCGAGTATTAACTGATAACCCCGTGCAAAGTGACCAACCCTGTGACCGGGGCGTTGGCCCGAGTCACGAATCACGAGTCCTGGCCATCCATTTACAATGAGTTCGGTATGACGTGGTTCAAGCGCGAGAACGGCGAGTTTCCTCCAGAGGGAAACGGCTCTGAAGGCGGGAATGGTCCCGACGGCGGCGCGGGCGGAAAAAGCGTGCGCACCGAAGGCCTCTGGGTCAAATGCCCAGGCTGCCGCCAGCCGCTTTACAAGGCCGATCTCGAAGCCAATTTGATGGTCTGCCCCAAGTGCCAGCACCACTTCAAGCTCGGCGCGCGTGCGCGCATTGACCTGCTGCTGGAGCCGGGTTACGAACTGGTGGACGCGGGGCTGCGCTCGACTGATCCATTGAACTTTACCGACGTGAAGCCTTACAAGCTGCGGCTGCGCAAGGCGCGCGAACTCACGGGTCTCGACGACGCGATTCTGAACGCCGTCGGCCGTATAGGACCGCACGAAGTAGTCGTGAGCGCGATGGAATACAGCTTCATCGGCGGCTCGATGGGCGCGGTTGTGGGCGAGACCATTGCCCGGGCCGTGGATCGTGCGCGAATAGCGCGCAAGCCGCTCATCGTGGTTGCCGCATCAGGCGGCGCGCGCATGATGGAGGGCGTGGTGAGCCTGATGCAGATGGCCAAGATCTCCACCACGCTGGCGCAGCTCGACGACGCGGGCGTTCCCTACATCTCCGTGCTCACCGATCCCACCACCGGAGGCGTCACGGCCAGCTTCGCCATGCTGGGCGATCTGAACATTGCCGAGCCTGGCGCGCTGATCGGCTTCGCCGGGCCACGCGTCATCGAGCAGACTATCCGGCAAAAACTCCCCGAAGGATTCCAGCGCTCGGAGTTCCTGCTTGAAAAGGGATTTCTCGACGCGGTCGTTCATCGCAAGGACATCAAGTCCTACATCATCCGCGCACTCGAGTTTCTGAGAGCCCCGGCAACGCAGCAAGCCAGCGAGTCAGCGATTTAGCGCGCAGCTTTCAGAGGCTGTGCTTCGAGAGATGGGAGAGCGCTTCACGGGAAAGCGGCCACATCGGGCAAAATGATCCCACTTGCAAGAGCAGCACTCCGCGGATTCCCTCCGGGGAGGCAACACTCCGAGGAAACCGTCTCTGCCGGTTTGTCGGATCCTTCCGCCGCGCAGGCTCGTAGCCTCGCAGTCCCGAATCCCCGTAGAATCGTCCCGTGGACATCCCCTTCGAAGTTTTGAAGACGAGCGCCGCCGGCGGACGCCGCGCGCGTCTTCATCTGCCGCATCAGACCGTCGAAACTCCCGTCTTCATGCCGGTGGGCACGCAGGGAACCGTCAAAGCTGTCCCACAGGACATGCTCGAATCGCTCGGCGCCGAAATCATTCTCGGCAATACCTATCATCTTTACCTGCGCCCCGGCCACGAAGCCGTCCGTCGCATGGGTGGCCTGCACAAATTCATCAGCTGGCCGCGTGCCCTGCTCACCGACTCCGGCGGCTTTCAGGTTTTCTCGCTCAGCCAACTGCGCAAAGTGAGCGACGAAGGCGTGCGCTTCCGCTCGCACCTCGACGGGAGTTCGCACTTCTTTACGCCCGAGCACTCCATCGATGTGCAGATCGCGCTCGGCGCCGACATCGTCATGGCCTTCGACGAGTGCACGGAGTACCCGGCCGATCGCGCCCGCGCCGAAGAAAGCCTGCGCTTGACGATGGCCTGGGCGCGCCGCTCGCTCGATCACCTCCGCGCCCACAGCCACGAAGTCCCCTGGCCCGATCCCCACCCGTCCAATCTCAATTCAGCACAACCAGGGGTGCCCCAGGTCCCTAGCATTTGGGGACCTGGGATAACACGAACCTCACCCGACGCCCTCTCCACCGTTCCTCACACACAATCCATCTTCGGCATTGTCCAAGGCGGCATGTACACCGACCTTCGCCGCCAGTGCGCCGAGCAACTCGTCGAGATGGACTTTGATGGCTACGCCATCGGGGGCCTGAGTGTAGGCGAGCCGCGAGAGTTGACGCTCGAAATCATCTCCGAAACCCTGCCACTGCTGCCAAAAGACAAGCCGCGTTATGTGATGGGCGTGGGCTATCCGGACGAGATCGAGCAGTATGCGCGCCTGGGCGTGGACATGATGGATTGCGTGCTGCCCACCCGCGCCGCGCGCCACGGCCTGCTCTTTACGAGTGAAGGCCGCCTCAACATCAAAAACAAACAGTACGCTGAAGACCAGAACCCGCCCGATCCCGCGTGCGATTGCCCCGTCTGCCGCCGCTACTCCCGCGCCTACCTGCGCCACCTGATGCAATCCGGCGAAGCGCTCTCGGGAACGCTGAACACGATTCACAATCTCGCGTTCTATCTTGGTATCATGCAGCGGGTGCGGGCGAGCCTGCTGGCGCAGACTGACTGACCGGCTGTCGCGCCTGCGCGACGGAGACAGCGAGCGTCGTCGCCGCCGTCTGCCATAGGATCAGGGCCGTGCCGAAGGCCGCAGTGCTGGGCAGGTGTTCGAGCGGGACAAAGGCGATTGAGACCGCTGACCACGCCACCATCAGAATCCCGACCGCGTAGTTGGCCGGAGCCTTGAATAGTTTCGCCAGCGGCAAAAAGTGCAACCCTACGATCGCCGTCAGACCCGGCAGGAAGTAGTCGGTCTTGTGCAGGTATGCGAGCAGGAAGTAAAGCGCAAAGCCGGCCGCCCATTGTGCCGCATTGATCCAGCCAAAGGCGCGGCCCACCGCCGGGTCATCCGCTACGCGCGGGTAGCGGCGCGCCTGGCGTTTCACCCACTCGGCGCCCACCACCAATGCCACAATTCCCGCCGCCACCAGCGCGCCTTTCGTCGTGTCCAGCACGCCCCGCACCATCATCCCGAAGAACATCCACACGCCTCCGAAGAAGCTCATAAACTCAACGCCTATCGCCTGGCCCTTCAACTGATTCGCTGTCAACATTGGTATTTCCTTTCCTGTAACGCTGGTTTCAGGCGCTTCCGACGCCTGTTCAAATGGCTCCGCTCAGCAACTGCTTCAACGCCGCTATGTATTCCGTGAGCGCCGCGCGGCCGGCTTCGGTCATGCGGTAGAGCGTTTGCGGCTTGCGCAGAACGAATCTCTTCTCGACGGAGACGTAGCCGGCCTCTTCGAGCTTCATCAGTTGCGCGCCCAGGTTGCCGTCGGTCGCGCCGGTCTTCTCGCGCAGCCAGGTGAACTCCGCCGCGTCCACCCCGGAGAGCAGCGAGAGCAGCGCCAGCCGGAGCTTCCCGTGAATCACGGGATTCAACTCCGGCAACTCAGGCATGTGCCGCTCCGCTTGGTTTGCGCCCCCGCGCCTCGAGAATCATCGCGTAGATGCCAAACACAATCTGGCCCAGGAACGTCGCCCCGAGAAACGCGATCGCGACCACAGTATCCGATCCAAAGCACGCCGCTACACCCGCCACCAGCCACACCAACGCGCAAAACAGCTGCGCCTTCCACTTCAGGATCATCGCCGAGGTCGCGTGTGCTGTCGCCACCATCGCTCCGATCACGGCGACAAACACGTGCCCGTCGTACCGGCCGGCCACGCTCAGGCACACCAGGATCACCATCAGCGAAATGCCCATCGCAATCCACACCGCGCCGATCGCCCGGCCCAGCGCCGTGTCCGGATAGCCGCGCGTCGTGCGCGACGCAATCGCCCAGCTCAGCAGCGCCGCCAGAGTCATGGTCACCGGCCACGCAAGCCAGCTCTGGCTCCACGTCGCCCAAACCGTCGCCACCAGGTACGCCACGCCCCACAGCGTGAACGTCCAACCCCACTTTCGCGTCGACCGCCGGCCTTCGGCGATCATGCTCTCGATCAACTTCAGCCGTTCCGTCAACTCCAGATTGTCCGTCTCTCCGCTCACAGAATTCCTCCTCCACGCATTTGGTACAGCGGGGCTACGCCATTAAGCCCGCGTCCTTCCGATACGTACCACTTAACCCGGTCGCTGACCCCTGACACCTGAAACCTGACACCAGCCTCTTACGCCGTCTCCCACCGCCGCGCCACGCTACGCGCCACCGCGAACAGCACCACGCCGATCGCGACGAGTACTGCAACCTGCGGCCACAGTTCTTTTACCGGCAAATCCCGCCAGAACACTTTCTCGAATCCGTCAATGGCCCACGCATTGATCGTCATCAGGCCGGCCTTCTGCATCGATTCCGGCATCAGGAAGCGCGGAAACATGCTTCCGCCCACCGACGACATAATCAGAATCAGCAGCGTCGACAGCGCGCCCAGTTGCGCCCGCGTTTTGCATGCGCTCGCCAGCAGCAGCCCGAACGCCGCCACCGCGAACGCCGTCACCAATCCCATCACCGCGAACCCCGGCAGATGATTGAAAAAGTCGAGCTTAAACACCGCCCAGCCCCACAGAAACATCGCCACCAGTTGCACAAACGCGAGCACTGTGTTGAACACCAGCTTTCCCGCCAGCAGGCGCGTCATCGTCACGCGCGTGCTTAATACGCGTTCAAGCGTCCCGCTCTCGGCCTCGTCGAGCAGCGCCCCGGCCGAACCGCTCGCCGTGAACAGCAGAAACATCACGCCGATCGCCGCCGCGTAAAACGAAATCATAGGGCTCTTCTTGTTTTGCCCCACCACCGCACGCGCCTTGACGCGGACAATTCCCGCAAAGTTGTCGTCCGATCCGCTCTTCGCCCCGCTCGCCGATACCCCACTCGATGCGCCCACTTTGCCTTCCGCCACTTCCTTGCGCAGATCCGCCAGCCCGTCTTCCACCACCTTCTTTTGCTCCGGCGTAAATCCGCCAATGTACTTCTCCGCCGTGCTCATGCCTTCCGCGGCCATCACCGCCGGCATCGAAGTCATCGCGGTCTTCTGCAGCATGCCCATCACAATCTGCGGAGCGATCGAGTCGCTCTCATCGTTGAGCAGTTCGATCGTGCTGCCGTTCGCATCGGGCCCAAACGCCATCGGGTGCTGCCCGAATCCGCTGGGAATAATCAGCGCCACCGGGGCATCGCCCGCCTTCACCGCGGTTTCGGCGGTTGCCGCCGTGTAATCGGCAGGAGGCGGCGCATTCTTGCTCTTCGCCTCGGGTTTCTTCATCACAACCAGCGACGACTCGCCTTCCAGTCCCTTTACCAGATCGCGCGAGGCCTCGCTTCGATCCTCGTCCACCACAATCACCTTTACCTTCGGCGTCGCGTCGTGCTGCCGCCCAAAGATCACGGCGAAGATTGAGAAGAACGCAATCGGCAGGACGAAGCTCAACACCAGCGCGCCACGGTCCCGCCGCAGCGCCAATAATGCGGTCCTTGCAACTTGAAGAATCAATCTCGTAGCTCCCTTCCCGTCAGGTGTAGAAATACCGATTCCAAGTTCGGCTTGCGCAGCGAGACATCCTTGAGATCGAGTCCTGCCCGCGCCGCGTCATCCAGCAGCGGCGCAATTTCTGCCGCCCGCTCGATCGTGAACTCCGCCGTCTCGTCCATCACCCGGCCCTGATGCCGCGCCGCCCACGCGCGCATTGCTTCACTGTCGCCCGCAAATCGCGCCATCACCTGGCTCCGCGCTCCAAACGACGCGTGCACCAACTCCTCTTTGGTTCCCTCCGCAATCACCTTCCCGTGGTCGATGATCGCGATCCGGTCGCACAGCCGCTCGGCTTCCTCCATGTAGTGCGTGGTGTAGATGATCGCCGCGCCCGCGCTCTTGAGGGCTTCGATCATCTCGAAGATCCGGTTGCGCGATTGCGGATCGACGCCCACCGTCGGCTCGTCGAAGAGGATGAGCTTCGGCCGGTGCAGCATCCCCGCCGCCATGTTCAGCCGCCGCTTCATTCCGCCCGAAAGATTCTTCGCCAACTCAGTCTGCCGGTCCTCGAGCGCCGCCCACTTCAGGCACCAGGCCATTGCGTCTGTCAGCGCCGCGCCTGAAAGCCCGTAGTAGCGGCCAAACGCGCCCAGATTTTCCCGGCAACTGATTCGTGGATAGATCGCCAGCTCCTGCGGAACCCATCCCAGCGCCATCCGCGCCGCCGTGGAGCCCGCCGCCGATCCAAACACCGCGACGCGTCCGCTGTTCGGCCGCACGCGCCCCACAATGCTCCGGATCAGCGTGCTCTTGCCCGCGCCGTTCGGCCCCAGCAGCCCCACGCACTCGCCCGCGCGCACCGTCAGGCTCACATCGTCCAGCGCCAGCGTCTCGCCGAACCGCTTCACCACCCGCTCAACTTCAAGCGGCATTGCCGTCTCCGAAATCTGCGTTTCAGTTCTCACTTTGGCTTACAGACCTCCGAAGACCGATCATTGAGACATAAACCGTTACGAAGAGTACTCTATATTATAGAGTAGTAACTGTCAAGAGAAATGGACGAGAAAAGGCCATCTTCTGTAGCCAAGCTTGGTTTTTCAGAGATAAGCAACTGAAAACAATTATGTTTCTGTCCGAATAACATCGTGAGCGGGCGCTTCCGGGTGCAGATTTATCGAATTATTTCCCCATTTCCAGTCTGAATCCGCCCTGTTTGTGATGCATAGGGGCCTTTCCGGCTGCAAAGCCAGCGCCATCTCCAGCCGCCCAGGCTCGGCGGAGCAAGCAAACGCCCAAAGCTCTCGCGCCACGTGACTCAAAACCCCTGCCCAATCTCCGGGCGACCCCTGCCGGAAGAGCCACACCGTCGGATACCACGGCGTGGTTTCGAACTCCTGCATCCAGCGCCAGTCAGCCTGATACGGCAACATCATCAGCACCGGCTTTTCCATGGCGCCGGCAAGGTGCGCGATGCACGTGTCTGTCGTGATCACTAGGTCGAGCCCGGCAACAATTGCCGCCGTCTCGGCCAGGTCCTCATCGCGGCTCGATCCATCACCCACAAAAACATCTTTGGGCAAGTCCGCTCGTTGCTCCGCCGCCTCGCCCTTTTGCAGCGAGATCCACGCGGCCTTCACCGCCGAGCCCACTTCGCGCAACAACGGCAGCAAGGTCGTGAGCCGCATCGACCGCGCGCGGTCCGCCTTGTAACGCGGATTACCTGCCCAGGCTAGCCCCACGCGCAGGCCATCCTTCGCGCTGGGAAACTGCCGGCGCTTTTCCGCGGCAAGCTCGGCATCCGCGCTAAGATACGCGCCCTCCCACGGAACCGTATCGGTGCGCGTCCCAAAGACCGCCGGCAAACTCAAGAGCGGACATTCTAGGTCAAAATTCAGATCCGTTCCCAGCACCGCTGTCTCCGCCCGTCCCGCGCGCACCACATCGAGCGACCGCATCAGCCGCTCGGCCGCCGGTTGCACCTGCAAAATTGGAAACCCGCCCCGCGCCGCGACCAGTGCTGCATAACGGCAGAACTGAATCGTGTCGCCCAGTCCCTGCTCGGCATGGAGCAGCACGCGCTCGCCCTGCAAATCTTCACCCTACCAGCGCGGCTGCCGGAAGACTCTCGGCCTCCGATGCACCTCACGAAATCCCCACCGCGCCTCGTAGTTAGTCCAGCCCCGCTCCCAGTCGCCCAGGCGCAACTGCGTGAGCGCCAGATTATATCTGGCGCCGGCGCTCGAGGGCTCGCGCGCGACAGCCAGTTCGTGCGCCGCAATCGCCTCCTCCATGCGGCCCAGATCGAGCAGCGAATTGCCGCGGTTCGACGCCGCCGCGCGATTGCCCAACTCTTCGGCGCGCTCGAACATAATGATCGCGTCTTCAAAACGCTGCTCCAAATGCAAGAGAATACCGTGCAGATTCACGGCCTCGTCGAAGTCCGGATTCTGGCCGAGCGCCCAGCGCAGCCATGCCCACGCGCCGGCCAGATCCCGCTCGGCAATGCGAAACTGGCACCACGCCACCAGCGTCTCCACCTGCTTCGGATTCAGCGCGAAGGCCCGCAGCAATACTTCTCGGCCAACTCCGGCCGCAACCGCTCCCGCTCCAGAATCGCCAGATTCAGCCAGCCCGAGATGAGATCCGGCCGCAGCTTCACGGCGCGCTTGAGCGCCGCTTCGGCGTAGATGTCCTGTCCTTGTTCGCGCAGCAAATTTCCCAGGTTGATCCACGCGGCGGCAAAGTCGGGCCGCGCAGCAACGGCGCGCCGGTAGCGCCGCTCCGCCTCTTTATGGCGTCCCAATCGCGCCAACGCAAAGCCCGCGGCAAACTCTGCACTCCGCCAGGCGCGGCCGCAGCGCAATCGCGATTTCGTACCGCGCCAGCGCCTCTTCATTCCGGCCCAGAAGGGCCAGCGCATTGCCCAGCCCCAGATGCGCGGCAATCATCGCCGGCTTCGCTTTGAGCGCTAGCTCAAACTCCGCAATAGCCTCTTCGCCCCGGCCTGCGGCGATCTTCAATTCGCCCAGCCCCTAATCGCGCCAGCGCATTCGCGCCGTCTAACCGCAGCGCCTGCTCGTAGCCTTCACCGCTTCCTCGCGACGCTCGCCGCCTTCAACGCTTGGCCCAGGGCAATCCAGGCCTCACCATGCTCGTGCGCAGCAGCTACCGCGGCCGAGGCCATCTTCACGGCCGCCTCGACCTGGCGGCTCGCCATCGCCACCAGACACATGCCGACCAGCGCCACCGGATGCGCGGGATTCTCGTCGAGCATCCGTTGGTAGCCGCGCGCGATCTCCGCCAAACGGCCTTCGAGGCCCCCATCCTTTGGCCCGCCAACAGCCTCGCCACGCGCTTCGTCGATCGTTGCCGCCACGCATGCCATCTATGTGCCCCAACTCCCCTGCGGCAAGTGGCCCAGTAACTTCGTCATGCATCGACCGTAGTTCCGCGCGCGGCTGCACTCAAGCGCGAACCGCATTCAACCAAAACAACTTGAAAGCCGAATTCCCAAAAACTTTGCACGTGCTGTTTCGGAACCGCTCACCCAACCTCCGCGCCGCAAAATGGAGCCCGCGTGAACCCTACAAAAGGGGGAGGGTAAACGCACCGGCCCTACGGCTATAATCTCGGCACAATGACCGAGAACGAACATAAGCTGATCGTCTACATGCTTGCGCAACAGAACATCCGCCTCAAAGCTCTTTTGGAGATTCTGGAGTCGCGCGGAATTCTCGAAGAGAACGACTTCGATGCCTTCGAGCAGCTGGCCCGCGAGCAAATGGGCGACGATATGATGCTGGCAACGATGAATCAGTACAGGGAGTACGCAAGAATTCTCGGTCTGCAGGAATCGTTGCCTAAAAAAGACCTTATCTGACTTCCCGTCCTGCTTTTCCGTAGCACGATCCAGCGCGAATTCCAAGCCCAATTCGCCCCATTAAAACCCGGCGCTATTATCGAGTCTGTGCTCCAGCCAGCTCCAGCAGGTCCCCGCCCCATTCCACACCACCGGCTTGGCGACATCCTGGCCAACGCCATCACCCACGGCATTGGCGCCGCGCTCGCCATCGCCGGAGCCGCGGTTCTCATCGTGGCGTCCACGCGCGGATCGGCTTTGGTCGTCACCAGCTGCGCCATCTTTTCGGGCTCTCTGATTCTGGTCTACCTCTGCTCCACGCTCTATCACTCGCTGGTGCGCACCCGCGCCCGCCGCGTCTTCCGTGTCCTCGACCACTCCTCCATCTACGTGCTCATCGCCGGCACCTACACGCCGTTTACGCTGGTCTCTCTGCGCGGTCCTCTGGGCTGGACGCTCTTCAGCCGTGGTCTGGGCGCTGGCCTGGCCGGAGTGGTCGCAAAAAGCGTTGCCATGGACCACTTCACGCGCGGCTGGCCCGCCATCCTCTCCGCTGCCATCTATCTCGTCCAGGGCTGGCTGGTGATCTTCGTAGTGCGCTCGCTCTCCACGCCATCGGATGGCACGCCATGGCCTGGCTCTTCGCCGGCGGTCTCGCCTATACCCTAGGCATCGTCTTCTTCGCCCTCGACCGCATCCCCTACTTTCACGCCGCGTGGCACGTCTTCGTGCTCGCCGGCAGCATCGCCCACTACTTCGCCATCCTGCTCTACGTGGTACCGGCGCGCGGGTAGCGTGTCAATTTGAATCTCTTCTGACGCCGGAGCCGTGCTTTGTTAGAGGGGCACGGCTTCATTGGTTGCCGAAAGAATCGCAAGAGAGCACGAAACATGAAAGGGCACGACTTCAGTCGTAGCTCAATAACCAATCGCGAAAGGGCACGAATCAGCAGCTTGCCCACAAATGCCGGAGCCATGTTTTGTAACAAGGGCACGGCTTTAGCCGGGCCGAAAGACGCAGGAAAATATCGGGGCTTCAGCCCCTGCGGGATGAAATCGTGCGCAATTCCTCTGCATTCGTCATTCTAATCAATGTTAGAATCTAGAGAACGAGGTGCGACCATGCTGAAGCTGAAACTCACAACCATAGGAAGCTCAGTAGGCGTGGTCCTGCCCAAAGAGGCTTTGTCGCGCCTCAAGGTTGGCAAGGGCGATTCCCTCTTTCTCACCGAAGAAAAAGACGGTTTCAGGGTGACTCCATTCGACCCCGCATTTGAAAAGGCCATGGAGTCAGCCCGCAAAGTCATGAAGCGGCGTCGCAACGCACTGCGCGAGCTGGCCAGGTGAAATCCCGTCGCTGGGTATGGGTTCCGCTCGATGCCGTCCTTGCCATTCACGACGAACAGATCTCGGAACACGGCGGAATTCCAGGCGTCCGCGATCTGGCCGTGGTCGATTCGGCGCTCGCCCGGCCTCGCAACGCCGTGGCCTACGGAAAACCGGATGCCGCTCGATTAGCGGCTGCCTATGCCTTTGGGCTTTCGAGCAATCGTGGCTTTCGCAACAATCATGTTTTTCTTGACGGCAATAAACGCACCGACTACGTCGTCGCAGAAACATTTCTCGATCTCAACGGCTACGCGATGGAGGCGCCCGACGAGGCGGTTGTCAGCACGATGATGGCGGTAGCGGCCGGCGTGATGCCTGAAGAGCAACTGGCAAAATGGTTCCGCTCTTTTGTCCGATAGACGGCAGCCGTTTGCAGCAGTCGCATTGGCCCTTATGGAAATCTAAACTGGTCGCCCTACCGCCCTGCGGGTAGCGTCCTAATTTGGTTTTTGGTTTTCATCTCCATTCTTTTGCCGAACATCTCGTTCCCACCATCCTTCGGTGATTATTCGTCCCGCCGTGCGAACTCCGTCTGGATCGTCGGTTTTCCAGGTGTATCCAAAATTGCGGCACCTTCTGATCCCCAAGGTTTCCCATTCAATAAATCCATACAGATACACAGTCAGAGTTCCGTTATTGATTTGTTCGAGGAACAAACCAAAATCGAGGGGGGTATCTTCAAAGTCCAACGGGAAATAGATGGGATCGCCAGATGGGGAAATAGTTTTAGCAAAGTCGATAAAGGATTCGTCAGGCGTCGGTTGGGGCAATGGCCATTGACCAGAGGGAACATACCGCCAATCTCCCCGCTGCGAAGGTAACATAAGCCTTCGACTCTCCGAGGTTTGTCAGTTCAATCTTGGCAGACAGGTAAAAGAACCCTTCAGCGCCTTCAATGGTCAAAGGTTGTGGATCGAGATTCAGGCGAGCTTGATCCTTATGAACCATCACGTCCCACCTGCTCCCTCGTCAGGGTGGCTTGAATCCTCGAGTTGTTCGGTTTGATTCTCGATATTCCTCAGAGTCCAGTACGCCATCCCGCCAGCCCACAGGCCAACGAAAAACAGGCACCAGCTTGGGATATTTGCCGGGGCCAGTAGTTCACCCCATGGGTAGCCCGGGGACTTGGGGCCGGGTCTCTGTTCCCGTTCGCTTGCGCCAGTTTGTACTTGGGTCGACGGTGGAGACGGCTTAATCGTCGTGACATCGCTCTGTCCGCTGTGAGTTGGTTGATTCTGCTGACTCCCATCCCGCGAGGCTTGGGGCCGCGCCGCGCCGATGAACAAAAAGAACAAACCGAGCATCACCAGATGTTTCAGCATAGTTCTGCAATTTTACTCACGGACCCAATGCCTGCGCCCCGCATTGACCCCATTCCCGGTTTAACGATAAAATCGAATGGTTTGGCGATGCACCCCGTCTGCGGGTGTGCGGGGAGCGATTCGGTCCGCCGTCCTGGTGGATCTGGCCGCGATGCCCGATGCAGTTGTCCGTCTGTATCCGCCCCATTGACACGGATTTCGATTTACGCGCCTGGCTTTGAAGAGGCCTGTGCGAGGAGGGTCTCTTATGTACGCAGTCATCCGCACCGGAGGCAAGCAATACCGCGTGGCTCCGGGCGACACATTGAAGATTGAAACCGTCACCGGCGGTCCGACCGTCGAGTTCAGCGATGTGCTGGCCGTTCAGCGGCGAGCCGGGAACCGTGAAGAAGCCGGCCAAAGCCCGCGTGACCGCCCAGATCGTAGGCACCGGCCGCGGCGAAAAAATTCTGGTCTTCCACTTCAAGCGCAAGAAGCAGTACAAGAAGCTGCAAGGCCATCGCCAGAACTTCACCGAGGTCCGCATCGACACCATTGAAGCCGACGGCGTCACCTACGCGGCAAGCTAACGATCGCATCACCTGAAACCATGGGTGCCCCAGGTCTCTCGCATTTGGAGACCTGGGAATGAGCAAAGTACAACACGCAGCTTGAAAATGTTTTGAAAGGGCACGGCTTCAGCCGTGCCGTAACAGCACAAAGATGATTCGGGGCTTTAGCCCCTGCCGGTAAAAGAATCGCGGAACTGCTCCGAAAGGCTAGGAGCTAGAAGCTAGCAGCTAGAAGCTGCTTTCAAGCAGGAGATTTTAGCAATGGCACACAAAAAAGGTGGAGGCAGCTCCACAAATGGACGGGATTCAAACGCGCAGCGCCTCGGCGTCAAGGCCTTTGCCGGCGAGCTGGTCACAGGCGGATCCATCATCGCGCGCCAACGCGGCACGCGCATCAAGCCGGGCCCTAATGTCGGCCTCGGCTCCGACGACACCCTCTTCGCCAAGGTCAGCGGACGTGTGGTATTCCGCGATCGCGGCCGCCTCGGCCGCTTTGCCTCCATCGACCCCGCCGCGGAGTAACTCCACCGGCGATTCGCAATCCAATGCAATTGCCACGGGATCGCCGTGGCCTTTGAGAGCCGCCTGCGGGCGGCTCTTCTATTTGGCGCGGGGCAACCCACGCCCGCAATCGTGCAGCACGGCGAGACGCCGTGGACCAGCGGCCTACTCGTGTAGCCCGTCCATGGCAACTCCGGATGGCGGCGCCGATACGAGCCGAACAACTTGCTCGACAAGTTCTCTCCCGTACCCCATAGTGTTGATGATGGCATCGAAAGCGAAGTGCATTGGCATTCTGACGGCCGGCGGGGACAGTCCCGGCCTGAACGCGGCCATTCGCGGCGTGGGCAAAGCTGCGATGGGCTTCTACGGCATGAAGATCGTCGGCTTCCGCGACGGGTTTCGCGGGTTGATCGAGAACCGGCGGCTGGAACTCGATCGCTCCACGCTGTCCGGCATTCTGACCACCGGCGGAACGATTCTTGGCACCAGCCGCGACAAGCCACATCGCATGGTGGTGAACGGGCGCACGCGGGATATGACGGGCGTGATCCGCGACAACCTGAAGAAGTGGGGAATCGACTGCATCGTCTGTCTTGGCGGAGGCGGCACGCAGAAGAACGCGCTGCGCCTGCACCAGGCGGGCGTCAACGTCGTCACGCTGCCCAAGACCATCGACAACGACGTGGCCATGACGGACTCGAGCTTCGGCTTCGCCACGGCGCTCGACATTGCCACCGAGGCCGTGGACCGGCTGCACTCGACCGCGCACAGCCACCATCGCATCATCGTGGCCGAGATCATGGGCCATCGCGCGGGCTGGCTCACGCTGGGCGCGGGACTGGCCGGGGGCGCGGACGTGATCCTGATTCCCGAAATTCCTTACGACGTGGAGAAGATCGCCGAGGCGATCCGGCGGCGCAGCAAGCACGGCAGCAACTTCAGCATTGTGGCCGTGGCCGAGGGCGCGATGAGCATTCACGATGCGCGCCTGTTTACGAGCGCGGAAAAAAATCTTGATCGCGCCAAAACCCTGAACGCCAAAATCGCCGCCAAGCATGAGATTGCCGCGCTTGAGGTGCGGCACCAGGGCAACACCTTGCGCCTGGCGCGGCAACTGGAGCAGTTGACGCATCTGGAATCGCGCGTCACCATCCTGGGCCATGTGCAGCGCGGCGGCACGCCTTCGGCGGCGGATCGCATGTTAGCCACGCGCCTGGGCACGGCCTGCGCCGATCTCATCAACGCCGGGAAATATGGCGTGATGGTGGCGGCGCGCGGCGACGACGCCGAGCCGGTGGCGCTGGAAAAAGTGGCAGGCAAGCGCAAATCGGTGCCGCCCGGCCATTCGTGGGTGGAGTCGGCGCGCCGCGTGCAAACCTGCCTGGGGGACTAAAGGGCCTTCAAATACGATTTGACATTAGTTTCCATGGAAATCATAATAGTTTCCATGGAAACTATTAGGCCCCTCCATCCCTCCATCTCCGGGCTTGAAACCCACCTTGGGTATTGGCTCCGTCGAGTATCGAATGCGG
The DNA here is from genome assembly GCA_963745965.1 of uncultured Acidobacteriota bacterium. Taxonomy (GTDB): domain Bacteria; phylum Acidobacteriota; class Terriglobia; order Terriglobales; family Acidobacteriaceae; genus Telmatobacter. The sequence goes on along the minus strand of CAVUZC010000005.1, from coordinate 113,539 downwards.
TCTCCGGCGAATTTGCCCGGTCCCTTCAGTCGAGGCAAATTTCCGTCGCCGAGTGGGTTCTGCTGCGTCACCTCTGGGACCAGAGTCAGGCAACGCCGGGAGAGATGGCCGAAGCCCTGACGATGACCCGCGGCGCGATCTCCAAGATCATCGACAAACTTCAGTCGAAGGGCTGGATCAGGAGCAGGATCAAACCCGAAGACAATCGGGTCCAATTACTCTCATTGACCGCGGCGGGACGGCGCGTTGTTCCTGAACTGGTGGAGATCGCCGACCACAACGATCAGAAATTTTTCGCCTGTCTCGACGCCGACGAAAGGATAGCCCTCCGTCACCTGCTAGGCAAGATCGCAAGCCATCATCAAATTCGCGCAATTCCCGTCGAATGACGCGACAAATATCCATTCAACACAACCAAGGGAGATGATTTTATGAGCAAGGCAATCGATAACCTGAACACAGCAATGCAGAGAGCGGCAGCCATTCGCCCGAAGGTGGGAGGATTTCCCTATCTTGCCGAATGTCTGCGACAGGCCGGAGTCACTCGCAACATCTGGTCACTTCCTGCGTGCCAAAGCTTGTTCCAGACCGACAACGGACCCGTTGTGATGCAAGGTGCACCACTTGTATCGGGCACAGTGGACGTACCGGCCTTCGATCGAGAAGCGCTGATTAGGGCTTTACGAATTGATCAAGCCGGCGAAAGCACATTTCCTGAGTTCCTCGCGGCCACCTGGCGCGCGGGAGTCGTGCGCTATGACGTGGACTTTGCTGCGCGCACCGTAGCCTACGCGGGCTGCAACGGTGAGGAGTATGTCGAAGCCTATCCGGCAGTCGAAATCGATTAGGTCACCATCGACACATTCAAGAGGTGCGCTTCCGGAGACTCTCAACCGCCTTTCCGCGAGCGTATCATCGCCAATGAACTTACAGACTCGAAAATCCGGTTTCGGTCCTGTAGCCGGCAACCGGAAATCGCGCCATTAGCCGAAGCTGGTTGCTTGCCTTGCGCAGAACTATAATCGCCCCATGCCGGTTCGCAACGATCAACGACTGCGCACGCTGGTCCTGCTTGGGGGCGGGGCCTTGCTGTTGTTCGCGTTTCTGGGCGCGCTGCAGGCGTTCAACGTTTCCGAGGTGCGCTTCCTGGAACCGGTCACTTCGGCAGAAACGCTGGCGTTCGTCGGACTCATCGTGCTGGTGTTCCTGCTGTTGATGCTTCTGCTGACCCTGCTCTTCAGGAACATCCTCAAGCTCTACGCCGATCAAGGTTCGAGCGCGCTGGGCGCCCGGTTGCGGACACGCATGGTGCTGGGCGCGGCGCTCATCGCGCTGATTCCCGCGGTGTGCATGTTTTTGTTCAGCTTTCTGCTGCTGAACCGGTCGCTCGACCGCTGGTTCTCGCAGCCCACGTCGGACGTTCGCGACGACTCCACCCGCGTGGTGCTGGAGATGGCGCAGTATGCCACGACGGACGCGCGCATGGAAGCGGAATCGATTGTGGCTTCGGGAGCAGCCGACAAGGCTCCTGCCGATCTCGATGCGGAACTGGGCTCGCATCGCATCACGCTTGATGGCGGATTCGCAGTGGTCTACGGGCAGGACCGGAAGATGCTGGCGAGCTTCCAGGAGCCGGCGGAATCGAGCGCTGCAAGCCTGGAGCCGTGGCTGGAAGCGGAACCGCGAGGAGATTCGCTGCACGGGCCGCTTTCCGAGATTCTGTTTAACTCCGCACAACGCGGCGAGGAGAATGTTCTTCGCGTGGGAAGCCAGGAGTACGCACTGGGCATGGCGGCAACAGCATCGGGCAAAGTAGTAGTAACCGCCTTGCCCGTGCCGCAGGGAGTGAGCGAGACGATGGCGCGCATTCGCTCGGGCGCCCAGGAATACCGGCAGTTATACCGCGCGCGCAATCGGCTCCGCACCACATTCATCCTCATGCTGCTGCTGATTACGGTCTTCGTCTTCTTCTCGAGCGTGTGGCTGGCATTGTTTCTCTCCAAGCAAATTACGCGGCCCGTCGAGGCGCTGGCCGATGCCATGAATGAAATCGCGGAAGGCAAGTACGAGCATCGTGTTTCCGCGGTGGCTACGGGAGAGATGGCGGACCTGGTGCGCTCGTTCAATCACATGGCCGCCGATCTGGAAACCAGCCGCCAGATGGCCCAGAGCGCGCAGGCGCAACTGAGCGCAGCCAACCAGGCTGTGGAAGGGCGGCGGCGCGAGCTGGAGACGATCGTTGAGACTATTCCATCCGGTGTGGTGACGCTCAACGAGGCGGGCGTGGTTTTGCAGGCCAACCGCGCGTTTGCCGCGCTCATGGGTCTCAAGGAAAATGCAGCCTTGACCGGAGAGAAGATTCAGAACCTGCTGCCCGGCGAATGCCAGCAGGATCTGGCCGGTGTGATCCGGCGCGGGCAGCGCATGGGTGCGGCGTCGGCTGAGGTGGAGTTTCATGCCCGCGGCCGCATCGTGCATCTGGCCATTACCAGTGCGCGGCTCGAATTGGGCCACGGCAAAACCGGCTCGGTGCTGGTGATGGAAGATACGACGGAGCTGTTGCGAGCGCAGCGGCAAATGGCGTGGAAAGAAGTGGCGCAGCAGGTGGCGCACGAAATCAAGAATCCGCTCACGCCCATCGCGCTCAGCGCGGAGCGCATTGGCAAGCATCTGGATCGCGGGCAGCCGGAGTCGCCGAACATCATTCGCAAGTGCAGCGAGGTGATTCTGGGCTGCGTGGGCACACTGCGCACCCTGGTCGATCAGTTTTCCTCGCTGGCGGAGTTCCCCGCGCCGCAGCCGCGCGCCTGCTGCATGAACAAGATTGTCGAAGAAGCGCTGGCGCTGTTCGGCGGGCGTCTGGAGGGGATTACCGTCCAGCGCGATCTCGCACCCGACTTGCCCGCGGTGCTTGCCGATCCCGAGGCCATTCGCCGCGCCTTGGCGAACCTGATCGACAACGCCGCCGAAGCCATGCAGGGCGGCTTGCTGCGCATCTTACGCGTGGGCACCGTGCTGGCTGAAGAAGGCACGGCCGTGGAGGTCGCGGTCTCCGATACCGGACCCGGATTGACTGAAGAGATTCGCGAGCGTCTGTTCCTGCCCTTCTACTCCACCAAGCAGCGCGGAACGGGATTGGGCCTTTCCATCGCGGCCAAAATCGTGCACGAACACGGCGGCACCATCAGCGCGGAGTCGAATTCGCCCAAGGGCGCGCGCTTCATCATGCGCCTGCCGGTTGCCGAGCCCGGCGTTGAGGTAATTTCCACCGCCAACGGCAGCCAGGCCAGTGAGAGGATCGCCTGATGAACCATATTCTGGTGGTGGACGACGAAGCGGAAATTCGCACATCGCTGGAAGAGATTCTGCGCGAGGAAGGCTACAGCGTAGCCGGCGCTGGCGATGCCGACGAAGCGATGACGCTCCTGCGCGACGTGCCCTACGACGTGGTGCTGCTCGACATCTGGCTGCCGGGGCGCGATGGTCTGGAGCTGCTGGGCGAGATTTGCGCCTGGCCAACGGAGACGCGGCCCGAAGTGGTGATGATCAGCGGGCACGGCACCATTGAAGCCGCGGTGAAAGCCACCAAGCTGGGCGCATACGACTTCCTGGAAAAGCCGCTTTCGCTCGAGCGCACGCTGCTTGTAGTCAAGAATGCCGTGGAAGCGCGGCGATTGCGCGCGGAAAACGTGGAGTTCAAGCGGCAGTTCAGCGCCGCTGCCGTGCTCACCGGCGAGAGCGTGCCGGCGAAGGCCTTGCGCCAGCAGATTCGCCTGATGGCGCCCAGCAACGGACGCGTGCTCATCTACGGCGAGTCGGGCACCGGCAAAGAGCTGATCGCGCGCTCGATCCATGCGGAAAGCCAGCGCCGCGACCGCGTCTTTGTGGAGCTGAACTGCGCGGCCATTCCCGAGGCGCACATCGACGCAGAGCTTTTCGGCGTGCGGCGCGGCGCGCAGCCGGAATCGGCGCAGGAGCAGCGCGGAACCCTGGAGCGCGCCGACGGCGGAACGCTCTTTCTGGACGAAGTGGGCGACATGAGCCTGAAGACACAGGCCAAAGTGCTGAGCGCCCTCGACGACCAGATGTTTACGCCGGTGGGCGGCACGCAGCCCTTGCGCGTTGACGTGCGCCTGATCGCTTCGACGAACAAGGACCTTGAAGAGGAGATCGCCAAGGGCAACTTCCGCGAAGATCTTTTCTACCGTTTGAATGTGGTGCCGTTCTTTGTGCCGCCGCTGCGCGAGCGCAAGCAGGACATTCCTCTGCTGGTGCGCGAATTTCTCAAGGAATTCGGACGCCAGTACGGACGCCCGCGCATGGAGATTGGCGAAGACGCGCTGGAGGCGCTCGCCCGCTACCACTGGCCCGGAAATGTGCGCGAACTGAAGAATGTGATCGAGCGCGTGCTCATTCTCAATCCCCGCGTGCTCCGCATCGAACGCAAACATCTGCCGCCCTTGACGCACAAGACCGGAGCCCGGGCTACGGAGGAGTTCCTGAGCCTGCAGCAGGCCCGCGACGCGTACGAGCGCGAGTATATCCAAAAGAAAATTGAAGAGGCCCGCAACAACATCAGCCACGCGGCAGAGCTTCTCGGCCTTGAGCGCAGCCATCTTTATCGCAAGATGAAGGCGCTGGGTATCGCCGTCCGAGAGTAGCAATCGGAAAATCGCTACAGGGAACGGCTTCTAGGACTTTCTCCGGTCCCGGGATCCCGCGCGTCTCTCTGCCTTAAACACTCGCGTATCGGGCGCGCCGACCCGGCGGTCGCGTTGGCCTCCCCGGCGATCTGCATCCTGATCCGCCGCTGCGCGAGAAGCCATTTCCGCAGAAGGCAACGATTCTTGCCCGTTCCGCGCCGACGCCGCGGCCTCCTGCGCCCCATTGGTCAGGAGCATGCGATTCAGCGACGGCATACCGACACGGTGTTCCTCCACAAAGTCCACGCCATCGGCGGTCAACGTGTACTGCGCACTGTCCCCTTTGGCCACGTAACCCTTCTTTTGCACGTACCAGAGCGTAAAGTCCAGGTAATCCCGTGGAAACCCCATGCGTTCTTCGATTTCCCCAAGCGAAACCTCGGGCTTCGATGCGTTGGTGCGCCGCCGGTGATAGAGGACCGCAAGCAACCCCAGCCTGCGGTTCAGCTCACCCTCGAGCGAATCCATAAAGTCGACGGTTTCAGACAAAGGTTGCGGAGAATGAAGCCTGCGTTTTGCATCGTATTCGGCGCGCCGCGAGCGATCCGATAATACCTCGTAGGCTGTCTGCAGCAACTTGAACTTTTCCTGATCGCCGGATGGGCTATCTGGGTGTAATCGGGCCGCAAGAAATCGATAGACGCGATGGATCGTGTCTAGATCGGCGTTGGGACTGATTTGCAAAAACTCGTAGTAGTCAGTCATCGGGAATCAAGGCCCTTAGATCGTACTCTGCATTGTAGCCAGTTCTGCAACTGACGAGGAATACCACGTTCGACACCTGACTTCCCCGATAGTCATCAAGTGCTGGAACCTATGATAAGTTAGCACTCGTGCGTTCATCGGAACCCGCGCAAGTTGGAAAGGATGCCGCTTCGGGCGCGCATGAGCGTCCGTGGCTGTTCGGCTTTCTCATCGCGCCCGACGCGGTGATTTCGCTCGGCCTCGTGGGCGGAGCGCTGACGTTCCTTCTGCGCAACGAGGGAGTCGATCCGGCACGCGCAGCCAGCATCTCTGCCCTGATTGCCCTGCCACACGCAATCTATTTCCTCTGGGGGCCGATCACAGATTTCTGGATGCGCCGCCGCACCTGGCTCATGGTTGCGGCCGCTGCATCTGCTGCAGCGCTGCTGGCCGCATTCCATCAGCCTACCCTTGCGACGCGATACGCTATCGGCCTGCTTTTGGCGAGCGCCGGCTTTGGCGTCGTCGTCCCGGCTGCCTGTGGCGGCATGATGGGAGCGCTCGCGAGCGAGACCAACAAGCGCCGCGCCAGCAGCGCTTACCAAAGCGGATCGCTCGCAATCGGCGCGGTCGTGGTGTTCGTGTTGGTGTCGTTTGGGGGCAGATTCACCCTGGGCAGGCTTGGCTGGATTGTGGCCGCCATGATCTTTTTGCCGTCACTCGCCGCGCTCGCCGCGCCGCCGCAATCGCTGGTCCACGAACACAGCGCGCAAGAAACGGCTGCGCGTGTCTGGCGCGAATTTAAGTCGACATTTCTGCGGTGGAAGGCGCTCCCCTATGCGCTCCTCATCGCTTCACCGTGTGCGAGCGGCGCCATGATCGGCCTTCTGCCGGAGCTGGCGCGCGACTATGGCGTGAACGGCGCACATGTGGCATGGATCAACGGCCTGGGCGGTGCGCTGCTGTCGACTGCCGGCGCACTCGCCGCATCGCTCGTCCCGATTCGCGTGCGGGCGCCGATCGCATTTATGGTTGCAGGCCTGGTGAATGCGGCGACATTGGCGCTGCTCAGCCTGGGACCGCAGCGGCCGGCGATTTATTTTGCGAGCACGGTGCTCTATCTCTTCACTATCGGCGCGGGGTACGCGCTCTTCACGGGCGTCGCGCTCGAGTTTCTGGGCGGTTCGGGCAAGAGCGGCAGTTCGCGCTACGCGATCATCAACTCGCTGGGAAACATTCCGGTGGTGTATATGACGTGGCTGGACGGCCGCGGCTACGCGCACTGGGGTCCGCGCGGCATGTCCGGGATCGACGCTCTGGTCAGCGCTGCGGCCGTCTGTCTGCTGCTGGCGCATTTCATTCTCAGCGGGAGGATCAAGACTGGGATTAGGGAATAGCAACCGGCACGAAGGTTAGGCGCGGAATTTCTATTCTCTATTGGCTATTCCCTATTGCCTGTCTCCAAGATCGGGCCAATGGAGCCGGGATTGTCGCCGGTGCGCGGGTCGACGCGGAAATCCCACACGGATTCGTTGAGGTCAGTCGGGGAAAGAATTTCGACCAGCGCGTACTCGCCAAAGCTCAGGCTCTGCTGGGGCGTGACGCGCAACCAGTGTTTGCCCGGCAGCTCTTCGACCTTGGTTGGAATGGTGTTCTCGTCCTGGGTGACGGTTCCGTTGGGGCTCATCTTGATTGCTCCCACGATCCGCACCGCCTGGCGCTCGTCCACGCGCACAATCACAAAGCCAGATTGCGGCGAATGCGCGCCATGCTTGCCGTTGACGGCCTTAGCGCCGCCGGTGTTCACGGTCATCGGATGGGTGAGCACAGGCTCCGACTGCTCGTCGACGCCGAGCGAAAGATAGATCGCCGGTTGGGCCACGTGGAGGTGCACGCGGGCGTGCGGGCCCTGAATCTCGAGGCTTGCCTTTTGCGTCAGCATTGGATTCAGCACGCCGACGCCCTTGTGGTGTTTGGCATTCATCGAGATCTCGCTCGAATTCAGTTCCACCAGCTCCGGCGTGCCCTGGTAGGTATCGAGCACGAACACACCGTCTTCATCCGGCAGTTCGAGGCCCGGGGCCACCAGCGGCATGCGCGCATTCTGCTCGTTGCGCTCTGCCGATTCCTCTTTGTCGAGTTCCTCAGCCTCTTTCATCGCCGGAGAAACAGTTTCGACCGGCTCGGAGTGTTCCTTCTCCCATTTGCGGGTCGCATCCCAGTCCACCAGGGCGACGGGCAGCTCCTCCCATTCGCCGCGCTCCTGCGAGAGGTAACGCACGCGGTCACCCACTATCTGGTAATCGCGCACCATCTGATAGGAGCCGTCCTTGAGGATCAGGCGATGGTTCTTTCCCATGCCGGGAAGGGCCGGCTGCAAGCTCATGGGTTTGGAGTTCTGGTCCTGCGAGTTTTGCGCCGGAGTCGCCGTGCTGTCGCCGCTCTGGGGCCGTGCGGCCGGCGCCGCCAGCAGCAAAACCGCCAACGCCATGAGCCACAAGCGCCGAATTTCGTGAAAGTCCACCATGGCACACCAGTTTAGACGCAGTTGGAGCGGCTTGGCGGCCGATGGGGGTAAAAGCCGGCCCGCTTACAACCTCTCTGAGCCAAAAGCGTCCAATTTTCTGTAAGTTCTGTAAAATGGACGGGAGAGGTCAAATCTTGTCAGGATTCAGGGCGCAAGGGTTCGGGAAGCGCGGCGTCGGCTTTTTGCCGGTTGTCGCCACTGTGTGCCTGGTCTTACTGACGCTCCTGGCCATTGCGCAGGTTGCACACCTGCACTCCAACCCCACTGACGCCGATCACTGCCAGTTGTGCATCGTGATGCACACCGTGGCGCCCACAGCGACTGCCACGGTTGCAATCGTGATGGTGCGTCTGGGCGTCTCCACTCCCCAGGCCGAGCCGATCCTTGTGGCCCGGAAACCCCAGTTACGCCTCTTCATCCGTCCCCCGCCCGTCTCCCTGTAGGGCATCTTTCCGTATTCATTTGAGGTTGTCCGCCGTTCGCCGCTGATACATTGCGGCGATGACTCGGCGCATCCGTTTAACCCAAATTTCAGATTGATGATTCGGATCGATGCTCTCTGAACGCACTGCGGTTGCCGCGGCTTGAGGTCGCGCGGCTTGCTTTCCATTTTGTTCAGCCATTTTTTCAGGAGACTTTTCCATGACTTTCCCTCGTGGCGCAACGCTACGTATTCTTCCGCTTCTCGCGCTCGCTGCCATCACGGCCGCGGCACCCGCGCAAAGCGGCAACGCCGGAACTATCCGCGGCACTGTCACTGATCCCACGGGTGCCGTCGTTCCCGGCGCAACCGTCCATCTTGCCAACCCGGTCAGCGAATATGAGAAGACCACCACCAGCGATGCAACCGGCCAATTCGTCTTTTCCAACGTGCCTTTTAACCCATACACCATCAGCGTCTCCGCCAAAGGCTTTGCCCAATTGAGCCAGAGCGTGGAGATTCGCTCCTCTGTGGGTGTCAACGTCAAACTGGCTCTGCAGATTTCCGGAGGCAGTCAAACGGTCACCGTTGAGGCCGCAGGCGATCTGATCGAAGACGATCCCACGTTCCACGTTGACGTGGACCGCGATCTCTTCAATAAAGTGCCGATGGAAAGCGCGTCGTCCACGCTCAGTTCGCTGGTGACGGAAACCACCCCCGGCGTGGCGGCCGACTCCAACGGTCTGTTCCATGGACTGGGCGATCACGCATCCAACTCGTTTTCCGTGGACGGACAGTCCATCACCGATCAGCAGAGCAAGGTTTTTTCGAACCAATTGCCGTCGAACGCGATTCAATCCATCGAAGTGATCAGCGGCGCTCCGCCGGCGGAGTACGGCGGCAAGACCAGCCTCGTGATCGTAGCCACTACGCGCTCCGGCCAGGGCGTTACCAAACCGACGGGTGCGGTCTACGCTTCCTACGGATCTTTTGGATCGGCGGACGGAGGCGTCGATCTATCCTATGGCGGCAAGAGCTGGGGCAATTTTATCGAGGCAGACGGCCTCAACACCGGGCGCTTCCTCGATCCGCCGGAGTTCGAGGTATTCCACGACAAGGGCAACGAACAAAACTTTTTCGACCGCGTGGACTATAGCTTCGACCAGGCCGACTCTATCCATTTCGACCTCAACTACAGCCGTTCCTGGTTCCAGACACCCAACTCGTACGACAATCTCAACGTGCAGAATGTGGAGACAACGGGCCCGAATAGCGGCTCCAGCGCCAATCCAAACTTCGTGAATGTGGGCAACACCGACCAGAACTCCAAAATCAATACATATAACATCTCACCCACCTACACGCGCATCATCAGCAAGGACTCCGTCTTCAACCTGGGCGCATTTCTCCGCAGGGACAGCTATGGCTATTATCCGAGCACCAATCGCCTGGCCGACCTGGGCCCATCCAACCTGCAAACCTCGTCGATCTCGCAGTACCGCACACTGGCCAACGCCGGGCTCCACGCGGACTACTCCTACGTGAAGGGAATACACAACCTCAAAATCGGCGCACAATACGAACAGACTTTCCTGCGCGAACACGACAGCCTGGGCGTTGTGGACTCGACCTATTCGGTCACCCTTCCGGATGGCACGACGGTTAGCACGGCTCCCTGCGTCGATGCCAGCGGCAACCTGTTGCCGGGATTTACCAGCCCATCGCAGTGCGCGGGCGCTGGCGATGTGTCCAACGATCCGTCGAATGGAGGCAGCTACTACTCCGTTCTTGCGCCCTACGATCTGACGCGCGGAGGCACAAGCTATCTTTACTTCGGCCACACCGACGTAAAGCAGCTTGGCATTTATGCCGAAGACGAGATCAAGGCCGGTAACTGGGACTTCAACCTGGGCCTGCGCGAGGACGTTTATAGCGGTCTCACGGATGCCAATCAGATCGAGCCGCGGCTGGGGATTGCCTACAACGTTAAGCCCTCCGCAACGGTACTGCGCATCTCGTACGCGCGCACCCTGGAGACGCCGTTCAACGAGAACCTTGTGCTCAGCAGCAGCGGCTGTTCGGATGCGGTGCTGAGTCCGCTGCTGCTTTGCAATCCGGGCGCCACGGGCACCATGCACCCCGGTTATCGCAACGAGTTCCATGCCGGTCTCCAGCAGGCTCTCGGCAAGTATGCGGTGTTCAACGGCGAGTACATTTGGAAGTACACGCACAACGCCTTCGACTTCAGCGTCCTGGGCAACACGCCGATAACATTCCCCATCGACTGGCATAACTCGAAGATCCCGGGCTATGCGATGAATGTGGAAGTTCCAACCGCCCACGGTTTCAGCGCGTATTTTGTCACCTCATCGGTGGCGGCGCGCTTCTTCCCGCCTCAGGTAGCAGGAGCCGGAGCCACTAGCGGAGTGGCTGTCGGGACCCAATATCCCTTCCGCATCGACCACGATGAGAAATTCAACGAAACTACGCACCTGCAATACCAGATTCCGGGCAACAGGGTGATCAGTGGGCTGTGGGGCGGTTTTAACTGGCGTTATGATAGCGGACTGGTTGCGGGATCGGTGCCGTGCTACAACGTGATCGATCCCAACAGCATCTGCGCAGGCACTTCGATTACTTTGCCCGGCAATGTACCGGGAGTCAACCTGAGCGGCCTCACGAACGACCAGGAATTCGAAGCAGGCATTACCTGCGATGGTGTGGCCGCCACTCTCACAGCTGGTTTTACCAGTTGCGACGCCGCGGGCTACACCTCCAAGCTGGTATCGATTCCCGGCGCGAACCAGGAGGACGACGACCACAATCCGCAGCGCATCGCGCCGCGCAGCCTGTTCGACGCCACTCTCGGCAAGAACAACATCTTCCACAAAGAACACTTCAAGACGGATCTCGACCTTACGGCGATCAACATTACGAATAAGTACGCGCTCTATAACTTCCTTTCGACCTTCAGCGGCACGCACTACGTAACGCCGCGGGCGCTGACAGCGAAAGTTACGGTGAATTTCTGAGTTAGCTGGTAGCTTTATGCGGGCAGGAGATGTGCGGGCAGGCTCAAAGGCCTGCCCGTTTTGTTCTCGTTGCGATTTCTACGAGAACTTGTCCACCTCGCGCTGATAGGCGTTGTAAATTTCGTCGCCGAAGCAGGCGAAGATGACTTTCTGCAAGGCGTCGCTCGATACGAGTTCGGCCACGGTTTCGGTGACGGCGATCTTGACCGCGCGATCGATGGGAAAGCGGTAGACGCCGCAACTGATGGCGGGAAACGCAAGCGAGCGGATGCCATTTTCGCGCGCAATCTTGAAAACCGAGCGATAACAATTTGCCAACAACTCCGGCTCGCCGCGGTCGCCTCCGGTCCACACGGGACCGACGGTGTGAATGACGGACTTTGCAGGAAGACGGTAGCCCTTGGTGAGCCGTGCTTCGCCCGTAGGACAGCCGCCGATCTGATAGCACTCGTCGAACAGTTCCGGCCCGGCAGCGCGGTGAATCGCGCCATCCACACCGCCGCCTCCGAGCAGCGACGTGTTCGCTGCATTCACGATTGCGTCCACCGCAAGGGTGGTGATGTCGGCTTTGATCACTTCGATCTTGCTCGTCATGGACACCTCGCCTCCGTGATCCTAATTGGCCCTGTTGAGGAATTCAAAGGTCGCCAATGCCGCACTTATCGAAAAGGTAAACCACAGCTCCTTGGATGCGTCTAAGATAGGAGGCCCTGCTCCAGACATGACAAAGGAGGATCTTGTGCGATTTCATTCTTCAATGTTCGGTTTGGCTGTATCGATCCTTTTGGCAGCTGCCACGTGCTGGACGGCTCGCGCGCAGACCGATGTGGCACTCAGCGTTTACGGCGCTTTCACCAAGACAGTGAATGCGAATAACGTCAATGCAACTGAAGTGAGCCCTTCCAATGCCGCAGGCGGCATGATCGAAGTGCGCCACATCAGGAGCACACTGGTCGGGTACGAGGCCACATATTCCTTCAACCGAGCGAACCAGGTATACACAGCGGTTTGCTCGTTATGCACGCCTGCTGCGGTTTCCGCAGATGCCCATGAGATCACCGGAGACTGGGTGGTGTCAGCTCATGCAGGAGGCTTGCGGCCGTTTGCCCTCGCTGGCGTAGGTCTCTTGCTGAACGAACCCATCGGCGGCCAGAGTGAGACGCAAAGCTACACCACGCCGGTCTACGTGTATGGTGCGGGCATCGATTGGCGGGTACTGCCGCACATCGGACTGCGCTTCCAATATCGCGGGAACGTACACAAAGCGTCCGACGTGACGACAGCGTACAGTTCGATCAGCGCTTTCACGCACACGGCTGAGCCGATGATCGGCGCTTACTTCAGATTCTGAAAACCTGCGATAACTTTGCGCTAGAATGAATTGCCGAGCAGATGGCGTAGTTAGCTCGTTGACTACGCCCATCTGTACCAAAGTAGTAATCGTTCTAAATTGGTATCTCCCTAGATTCCCACCGCCAATTAGGTATTGATAAGTTCTTGCGGGCGGCGAATGCGCCTGTACACTGATCTCGATATGAGCTGCGTCTTCTGCAAAATCATTGAAGGAAACATTCCCTCGACTTCGGTGTTTCAGGACGATCTCGGCTACGCGTTCGCGGACCTCAATCCCAAGGCTCCCGTGCACGTGCTTATTGTGCCGCGCAAGCACATCGGCTCGCTCAATGAAACCGGCAAGGACGACCGCGCGCTGCTTGGTCACCTGCTGTGGGCCGCAACAGAGGTTGCGCGCAAAAAGGATTTGTCGAATGGCTATCGCATTGTGGTCAACACGGGCGAGGAAGGCGGACAGACGGTGGACCATCTGCATCTGCACCTGCTCGGCGGCCGCCAGATGACCTGGCCCCCGGGATAAAAGCAGGGATTAGGGAATAGCCAGTAGGGAATAGACGAAGGCGGATCCTAAACAGGATCCAGTACTCTTTGGTCTTGTCCTAGGCGTGAAGCTTCTGGCGAAACATCATTCCCAGTCCCCCAAGCAATCCTGCCCCCAGCAGGAAGAAACTCGGCGGCTCGGGAACCGCAGGAGCGCCCGCAGGGCTGAAATCCAGGTTGACCGCCCAGTCCGGGCTCGACCCCGTCGAATTCCATGTGCTGTCTGTTAGCGCGCCGAAGTCGCCGCCGTTGTTGTAGTAAACGAACGAGCCGCCCGGTATTGTGCTGCCTGCCGTGACATAGCTCTCTCCGCTCGTCTGGCCGTAGTATTGTGAGACGCTCAGGAACATCACGTAACTGTCGCCTGCGGTCAAGTCCAGGCCGTCCGTTGTGAAGCTTAAGAAATCCTCTCCCGTATTCGTATAGTCCACGGATGAGCTGCTGTAGAGTATCGATCCGACTTGCGAACCGGTCCACGTCCCAATGTAGCCACTCAGCAGGATGTCGCCTGAACCTTCCGGCCCTCCCATGTAAAAACCGAAGTCCTGCAGATTGTCGTCGCCGTTGGTCGGTGCAGTAAAGGTCTCACCGTAGGTGGCAGTGTCCGGGTTTCCAAAGGGCTCCCAGTAAGGATTGGACCCGCCATAGTTGTTATAGGTGGTGTTAGCCAAGGCTGGCACCGCGCACAGCGCCAGACAGACGATTCCCATTGCCAGATTTCTCATGTCGTTCCTTTCGAACGAGGGGCCTAAGATGCTTGTCGGGGGGACGACTACACTGCTATTCGCACGCCGAATGCCAATGTCTTATTGTTTATTTTGAAAGACTTACGCACTGTCTCTCGAGGAATTATGCAATGGCTTGCATGTAAATTCCAATCCAATTCCATTTTCAGGCAAACTGGACTTCAACTCGAACCGCTGCCGAGATGCGAGAATGGGGTCCTGCAAAGCACCAGCTTTCGGCACCTGCGAACCCCGAGACTCGTCTGGTTTCTTTAAAACGCCGGTTGGCGGTCGAGCTCTTCTTCCTCTTCCACGCCGTAGCGGCGCAGCAGGGTAGGAAGGCTCTGCGAGAAGGCCGAGCGCGGCATCACCACGTCGCAGCCCGCCTCCATCGCCTTGATCTTCAGATCGCCTTGCAGATGGTTCAGGAAACCGATGATCGACGTCGCCTTCTTGAACTTACTTTTGAATTTGGGAATCAGCGTCATGGGCTTGGCGTTGAGATTGTTTAGATCGAAGACCAGCAGTGCCGGGCGCGCATCTTCCGGAACGTCGCCGATGCGCTCGACGGACTCCTTGTCGCCCTTCACGAATTCGACCTTGACGCCGAGTTTGCGCGCCGTCTCCTGAATCTTGGCCAGAAAGAACAGATCCTCAATGAAGCAGTAGATGCGCGTGGGAGCATCCTGGCGTACGGGCGCCGCGGGTTGCCCCGCATAAACATCGGGATAATACCCGCTGCTATGCCCGTTGCTGGCCGTGGGAATGGTGGAGGGAGGACCGTCGGCTACGTTGCCGTTCGCCACCCGATAGCTGTGATCCATGGGACCGACAAAGGTGCGCGGGCCTTTCTGCCGCCCCTTGCGCTTGCCTTGTCCGCCGTTGGCGTTGTTGCCCGGCTGCCCCTGAGGAGCCTGGTTTTTCTGGAAGAATTTCTTTTTGCGGCCCTGGTGCTGACGCTGAGGCCGCTGCTGAGGCTGTTGCCGGGGCGCCTGAGGCTGGCTCTGCGCCTGGGGCTGGCTTTGTGCCGGTTGCTGGCCCTGCGCTGGCTGCGCCTGCGGCGCTGCATAGCCGGGTTTGTTCTTGCGCCGGCGCCGGCGACGCCGGTGCCCTTGCGACTGCACCTGACCGTTGTCAGGAGGAGGCCCCTGCTCAAGCTGGGGCTCGGTCGGTTCTGTTGTCATGATGCGTTTGCTTCCTGGTGCTTTGGTGCGTTGCGGTGCGCGTGCTGCCCACTCAGATCGAACTCGATTGCCGGCCATTCCTCTCTAGAGGAGGCGCGGCAGTTCCGTGGCAGCATGCAGCCTTTATCAAAAGCGGTGTTGCGCGCCAAATCGGGCGCCTACCGCCCCTTCGGCCAAGCTGGAACGGCCTTGAGACGCCCCCCGAAGTGCGCCCTTCCACCACTCGACCCTCACTGGAAAATGCGTTTGCCGCTTCTCTGGCGGGAGCCGTTCATCGGCTCCATCCGCCCGCCGGTATCGACTCGGCGCGACCGCTGCTTTTCTCAGGCGATGCCATTTCCTAAGCGAGCTATCATCGCGCACAGCCCAATCTGAACGAACCCGAACTGTCCTGGCGATGTTTCGATGCTCAACGGCGAGCTTGCTCTACCCGTGCTTTGGGTGGCCCGCATCAGCCGCTCATAGGCAACTCTGATACTACAGCGAAGCCGCACCAGTGGCAAGTGTACGAAAGAGAGAGGCGAACCCCGGGTTCCGTGCACATCCTGAAAGGGGAATTGCCTCGGGACAGCGCCAATTGTGCCCCCAGACGTGAAAAACGCCACCCAGCTTATGGGTGGCGTCCTGTCCCCGAGGGCTTATCGCTGGTCACTGGCCTCCCAGCGGAATGTGTGCGGCTGCTATACGCCGCTTTTATTTCGGGCTTCCCGACTGGCTTATTCCCTTTTTCAGGGCCGCTCATAGGCGGTGCTCGTGCCGGGTACCCTGTGTGTGCTCTGGCTCGCTGGGCCTACCTAACAGCGGCAGATTGATCACTGGCACCCTCCATATAGCAATCGGCTTGCCGTTCGTTGTCCTCTGAATATGAAAGGGTTACCTTAGTTTGCCAATGTTACTTTGTAGATTCCGGTAGTTTTCCGCTGAAATTCTCCCAAAAAACATATTTCTTCGGTTTTGGAGCTCGCCGAGCTAATGCTGGCAGTTCGGACAATAGTGGGTGCCGCGCCCGGCCAGCTCGATGCGCCGAATCAGTGTCTTGCAACGGCGGCAGGGCTCGCCGGTGCGCTGGTAGACGCAATGTTCCAGTTGAAAAAAGCCGCGCTCGCCGTCGGCGTCCACATAATCTGAGACCGACGAACCGCCCAGCCGGATGGCGTGCTCAAGAATCTGGCGCAGCGCCAGGCGCAGCCGTTCGAGCTCGGCCGCGGTCATGCGATTGGTCCGCCTTCGCGGTGCGATTCCGGCCTGAAAGAGGCTCTCGTCGGCGTAGATGTTGCCCACCCCGGCGAGGAGGGTTTGATTCAGCAGCGCTGCTTTGATGGGCATGCGCCGGTTGCGGAAGAGATCGGCAAACTCGCGTGCGCCGATGGCAAGCGGTTCGGCTCCGGGAGCGCGGAATCGACGAGCCGCCGCGGCGCAAATCGCGAAACTCAAGCCGGCCGAATCGCCGCGGATCTTGAAAGCGCAGCTCTCGGCCGCTGGCCAGTTCCAGCCGCGCGTGCGTGTGCGGAGCGACGGAAGCGTCCGGCGCGGTGACGAGAAGCCGCCCGGTCATTCCCAGATGCACAATCCACTGCGCATCCGCCTCACTCGTGGGTGCCCCATCCTTGGCGGCGTATTTTGCCGTCAAGGGTGGGATTATGATGCCAGCTTTCCGTTGCCGAATCTCATCGGCCGCCGCGCTCAACTCAAAGACAATGTGCTTGCCCGTGCGGTGCACATCCAGAATCGTGCAGCCCGGCAAGGCCCTTGGCCTGCCGCGCAGGCGGAGTCTTGAAAGTTTGCTTGCGGTTGGCAAACCACGCCTGCACGATGCGATCGCCGCGCACCCGCTTGTTCACGCCGCGCGCGATCGTCTCCACCTCGGGCAACTCGGGCATCGATTTATTGTAGACGCGGCGCGATACTGGATCCGTCCGAAGAGAAGTTTAACGGGCCAGTTTCACGGTTCGGGTCAGCCGATCTGCCGAAGCCTCTATGCGCTCATGAAACCCATGTAGGGGCTCGTTCCGAAGTTCACGAAGTTCGGAAACACGGTGCGAATCTGGCTATCGGAAAGACCGAACCACGACGCGAGCGTGCCTGCATACTGCTCCACTGAACTGGTGGGGATCAGACGGCCTTCGCCGACGTCGTTGGCCTGATTGACGCCTACAACCGGGTATTGCCCATACATATCCTGACCATTCACCGCGCCGCCGAGCACGAAGTGATGGCTGCCCCAGCCATGATCGGTGCCGTCGCTATTCGAAGTCAGCGTGCGGCCGAAATCGGAGATCGTGAAGGCCGTAACCTGATCGCTGAGGCCCATGGTCACCATCGTGTTATCGAAGTATTCGAGTGCCGATCCAAGTTGCGTAAGTAAATTCGCATGTTGCGGCGCCTGATTATCGTGTGTGTCGAAGCTGCCAAGCTGCACGAAGAAAAGCTGGCGCGAAACGCCCAGGCTCGAGCGTCCGGCGATGATGCGGGCGACGGTTTGCAGTGCGATGGCCAGCGGATTGTCCGCCAGTTTGTTGGTCATTGGATCGAGATACTGAGCGGGATTGGCAACGCCGCCCGTGCCTGCCGGCGCCATGGCGGTCGAGAGCATGGATTGCGCCTGAATCGAGCGCTGAATCACGGTCTGATAGTTCTGGGAAAAGAGATTGGCCTCATCGGCGGAGAGAATGGAGCTGAGCGGATTGTTCGAGGACGAAAGCCCGAACGCGGGCTGCGCGAGGCCCTGGATCGGAATGGGCCCGGCCGAGGTGA
This sequence comes from uncultured Acidobacteriota bacterium, assembly GCA_963745965.1. Classification (GTDB taxonomy): domain Bacteria; phylum Acidobacteriota; class Terriglobia; order Terriglobales; family Acidobacteriaceae; genus Telmatobacter. Next base: position 95,616 of record CAVUZC010000005.1, on the reverse strand, counting down.
CGTTCAACTGGAACGACGTCTGGCCGGCAAGAAACAATGCGTTGCCGGCGGTGGAGATGCAGGTGAACATCGAATTCGAGTTCATGTTCATGGCTTCAACAGCGTCCGCAACGGCGCCACCCCAACCGATGCGCTCGCCGCTGCCGAGATTCGAGGCGATGGCCTGCCAGGCAGCGGTCTGATCGAAGTGCGAATAGAGCGAGTCCGGCAGCGTGGCAGAGTTGGCGTCGATCTGCGTCTTGCTGGTCGGCTCGATCAGCGTGCCGACGTTCGCCACAATTGCGGCACGGCCTGCGTTAAACAGATTCTGCACGCCGGTCAGAGCCGGATTGAGCCCGAAGGTATGGCCGCTTTGTGGCGTTTTGAGTGTGACGGGCAGCAGCGTACTCAGCGGATACGCCAAGCCGGGCGCGCCGGAGCGGGCTTGCGTAAACGCGGCAAATGAATCGGCATCGGTAGCGATGACCGTGCCGTGTCCGTCGTTGCCGCCTTGCAGATAGATGCAGACCAATGCGCGATAGCCGGTGTTGCTGCTGCCCTGGGCCATGGCGGCAATGGCGTTGAGATTCATGAGAAACGGGCTGACGTAGAAGCCGGCCATGGATGCCATGGAGGCGGTGCGAAGAAACTGTCTGCGGGTTTGTTGGCAGTTGCACATAGCTGGCTCCTATTGCCGCGCGCCGAAGTCGGGTGACGCCACGGTGAGATAAATTGCTGCCTGCACGCGATTGAGAAGTGCGGCATTGATTGCGTTCTGATCGCCGGTGGGGATGGGGATTGAACTGATAGCCGTGAGGATCTGGTTATACATCGTGTTGCTCATCTGGCCAGCCATGAGCAGCAGGTTGATGCGATCCAGAAGCTGATCAGGCGTATTGGCCAGGTTGATCTCTGTCGCGTAGGAGGCAAAGACGTCAGGGCCTGACGTGGCGCTGCTGCCGATCGCATCCTGCATGTAGTTAATGAATCCGACCACGCTCGAAACGTTGGTCATCTGCATCTCGGGCGCGAGCAGGTTGGCCTGTGCAATGGTTGTACCGGGCGGCGTGTAGCCGGGGCTGAACCAATTGAAGACGGTCGGTGAGCGCAGCCACATCTCGCCCAGCCCATAGATGGGGTCCTCGGTCGAACCAAGGTCGTAGGAGCCGGTGCGCGACTGCGCGCTGAAGGCTCGCGCCCACTCCGTGTAACGCAGCAGAGCCTCGCGCACCTTTCCGTATTGCGGATTGGCTACATCCGTCGTCGTGTTGCGTGCCTCGGGATCAAGCAGAATTGCTGTGATCACCGCCTGCAGGTTGCCGCGCACGCCGGTGCCGTCGTTCTCGAAGACCTTCGCCACGCGACTGATGTAAGCGGGGCTGGGATTGCTGGTGACCAGGTGTTGGATCATCTGCTTGGAGAAGAACGCCGGCAAATTGGGATGGTTGAAGAGCGTGTCGAGCGCGGTGTTCAGGTCGCCATTGGGATCTGAGCTCGCGGAAGCAGGAATCGTCACTCCCAGGAACTGCTTTTCGACCGTCGAGTGGTGGTCGATATAGCTCTGCATGGGCAGCAGGTCCTCGCCGAAGCCGGTTCCAACGTACAGGCAGCAGTTCGACCATCCGTCGTCGCTCGAGTCTCCGGGAATCTGCCAACTGAAGCCCGTGAAAACAGCGGCCAGGCCCATCACATCGGTGATCGAGTACGTAGGAATCGGTTGGTTGTTCGCGTCGAGCTGTTGCGAACCGTCGTCGTTCAACTGCCAGAGGCCGATGGTAAACAACTGCATCACTTCGCGCGCATAGTTTTCGTCCGGATCGGTTGTGGCGTTCCCCTTGTCATTGCCGAGCATGGAGAGGAATTGGCCCATCATGGGGCTGAGAGTCACGTCACCGAGAAGCTGACGGAAGTTGCCGAAGGCATCATTGCCGAGCGTGTCGTAATAGCTGGCCTCACCCCGAGGCATGTTCTGAATGGCCGTGGTGTTGTTGCTCGAAATGACAAACAGTTGCGAGAGAGCGTACTTCACGCGCTGGCGAAGCTCGTCGGGCGCGGTAAGCGATTGCTGCCAGAAGGCAGCCTGCACAAGGTTTTCGTTCTGGCTGTTCTGCTCAAACAGCGCCGCGTTGCATTTCAAATCCCCAGACGCGCAGGGCGGATTGTTGACAATGACCGCCTGCTCCACGGCAGGCTCCGATGGCGTGGCAGGCAGCGCAAACTGCTGGTTGAGCCACCACTGATAGCCATTCAGCGAAACATCGTGAATATCGGCGTCTGTCGCGCCGAAGGTGGCCTGCTCCAGGAATCGCGCGGCATCGTTCTCACTCACGACCGGCTGCGGCGGAGTGCCGTTGACGCTGGCAATCAGATCGGCCGACATGGCCGGGCCGGGCGCGGGATTCAGGACCTGAAGGTCGAACGGGCCGGGCGTGGTCAGGCTCAGAGTCGCCGTCAGTTGCGTGCCGCTGTTGTAGGTAGTGGAAACAGGCGCGCCATCCATCAGCACCTGCGCGCCGCTGATGAATTTCGAGCCGGTGAGCACAACGGTTGCCGAGCCGGGATCGAAGGCCGACGGAGTCGCAGTGGTCAGAATCGGGATGGGATTCATCACCGAGATGTTCTGCATGAGCGAGACGGCAGGATTGTCGACGCTGGTGATGGTGAGTTGAACAACATTGCTGGGCGTGGGAACCACAGCCGGCGCGGTGTAAGTGATCGACCCATCGGGATTCGATACCGCGGTGCCCACCGTCGCGTTGCCACCCGCAACACCATTCACCTGGAGCGTGACCGCGGGATTATCGGTCCCATTCACGGTCAGGCCCAGGTTCAGCGTATTCGAAACGCGGACATCGGTACCAGAACCGGGATAGAGTTGCAGCACCACCTGCCCAGGGCCAACTACCACGTTCAGTGCGGGGCTGGCGCTGGCCGATCCGGGATCAGGGTTTGTCACAGTGAGCGGGAAAGTTCCGGGATTTGGCGCGGCGATCTGCGCGATCAGTTGCGTGCCCGAGACGTAGGTCGTTGGCACCATCGCGCCGTTCCAACTGATCTGCGCGCCGTACACAAACTGGGAGCCATTGACCGTTACCATCGTTGTGCCCTCGGAGAATCCGTTGGGATCGGCGGAAGTGAGGACGGGGATCGGATTCAACACCTGAACCGAAACCGAGCCAGGAACGGCATTGGGATAATCGGAAACCGTAGAGGTGATCTGGACTGTATAGGGTGTGGGAACCAGCGCCGGCGCGGTATACAGGCCCGAGCTGCTGATGGTGCCCACGGTGGCGTTGCCCCCGGGAATCCCATTCACGGAGAAAGCCATCGGCTGCCCCGTAGACAGATACGGTGCGTTGATCTGCAGAGTCTGCGTGACGCGGACGGAGTTCGCAGGCACCGTAATTTGCGCGATCGTGTTCAGGTTAACGGGAAGGCTCGGGCCCCCACAGCCTGAAGTCAGCGCGGCGAGAACCAGAAAAGCCGGAAAAAGCAGACGGGTTGTCGAAGGAATACCGCGGACGCACGTGGGGCGCATAGGTGCTCCTGGAGGATTCTCAAGGCAACCCATGCGCAGCCTCTGTCGGGGTCCGGCGCGCACAGCAGTGAGGCAATAATGGACTGACACTATCCAAATTGCCGGCAGATCGTCAACGAAAAAATGCATACCGCAGCCGAATCCGGCTCTCGCCGCAAAGGACCGGGGAAAGGCGGCGCCGTCGCAACATCTTGTTTTTGAAGCACCTTTCCGCCCGGCGCACTACACTTAGGGGAAGAAATGCCTGCACCCACTTCCGTAACCGAAACCATTGCTGCCATCTCCACGCCTCCAGGTCGTGGCGGCATCGGCATTGTTCGCCTCAGCGGGCCGGAGGCTGCGACGCTGGCGGTGAAACTGGTGCGGCTCCGTGGCTCGCTCGAGCACGCACATGCGCGGCTGGCGGATGTGCTCGACGCGGAGGGCAACGAAGCCACGCGAATCGATGAAGCGCTGGTGACGTACTTTGCCGCGCCGCGCTCTTATACGGCGGACGATCTGGTGGAGATTGCCACGCACGGCTCGCCCGTGGTGCTGGAGCTGCTGTTGCGGCGCGCTCTCGAGTTGGGCGCGCGGCTGGCCGAGCCGGGCGAATTCACTGAGCGCGCGTTTCTCTCCGGGCGGCTCGACCTGACGCAGGCCGAGGCGGTTCGCGACCTGATCGACGCGCACACGTTGACGCAGGCGCGCCAGGCTGCGAGCCAGATGGGCGGCGCGCTGAGCCGCCGCGTCGCGCCGGTGAAGCAGGAGCTTGTCGAGCTTGTGGCATTGCTTGAAGCCGGCATCGACTTTGGCGAAGACGACGTGGACGTGACGCCCGAGCAGGAGATTGCGCGGCGCATTGACGAACTCACGCCGCCACTCACCGCGCTGGAAGTTTCTTTCGCGCGCGGCCGCATCGTGCACGATGGGCTCACGCTGGCCATCGTGGGCCGCCCCAACGCCGGCAAAAGTTCTCTCTTCAATCGCCTCGTCGAGCGCGACCGCGCCATCGTCACAGCAACACCGGGCACGACACGCGATCTCGTCACCGAGCGCATCTCGATCGGCGGCATTCCTATCGAACTTGTCGACACGGCAGGCCTGCGCGAGGGCCATGAAGAAGCCGAGCAGCTGGGCATTGCGCGCAGCCGCGAAGCGCTGGCCGATGCGGCGCTGGTGGTCATCGTGCTCGATGCCACGCAGCCGCTCAATGAGGAGGAACATCGCTTGCTGGCTGCGGTTGAAGGCAGGCCGGCGATCGTCGCTTTGAATAAGTGCGATTTGCTGAAAGGTTCCGATCAGCAACAGCCGGCATGGAACGGCGTCGCCGCGCTGCCCACATCCGCGCTCACCGGCGAAGGCATTGCCGCGTTGCGCGAGAAGATTCTCGCCCTCGCCACGGGCGGAGCCGCATCCGAACCCGGCATGCTCACCAATTTGCGCCAGCACCAGGCGGTCAGCACCGCGATCGCCGCGCTGGCCGACGCAGCGAAAGCCAACGCCAGCGGCATTCCCCACGAAATGATTTTGCTCGATCTCTATCGCGCGCTCTGGGCCCTCGACTCGCTCACCGGCCAGACCACGCCCGACGATGTCCTCGCGCTCATCTTCTCGACCTTCTGCATCGGGAAATGAATCCCCGAAGCCGGATGGGCTTAGCTCCACCCGCTCATTGTTCCCGCAGGTGCTCGATATTGATGCCCAACTGCCGGCATTTCTTGTAAAGATGGCTGCGCTCGAGGCCGAGCGCACGAGCAGTTTCCGCAATCTGCAGGCCGTGACGCTCGAGCTCAGCCAGAACCTGCGCGCGTTCGAAGTCGAGAACGCGCTGGGCGAGCGGCACTGAGAAAGCGCTGGCGGGAGCGGAGGAATGGGAAGAGGTATTCGCCGGAGCGACAGGCAGTGCGAGGCGCACCTCGTCCACGCCGACTTCTTCCCCAGCCAGTAACAAAAGCCGCTCCACCACGTTGCGCAATTCACGGATATTGCCGGGCCAGGTGTATTGCTGCAAAGCCTCAATGGCGGCGGGAGCAAATGCGGCAGGCCGCCATCCGTTTTGTGCGGCGACCAGGTGGGCGAAGTGCTCGACGAGCGCCGGGAGATCTTCCGGCCGCTCGCGAAGCGGCGGCAACTGCACGGGAAACACCACGACACGGTGATAGAGATCGCGGCGGAACGCGCCGGTTTCGACCAGTTGCTCGAGATTGCGATGCGTAGCCACCACCACGCGCACATCGACTGAAGTGGGCTTAGCCGCTCCGATGCGCTGCACCTCGCCCTCTTCGAGCACGCGAAGCAGTTTGGCCTGCATGACGGCCGGCATGTCGCCAATCTCGTCCAGAAAAAGCGTACCGCGCTGCGCCTGCTCGAATTTGCCGATGGAACGCTGCGCGGCGCCGGTAAAGGCGCCTTTCTCGTGGCCGAAGAGCTCGCTTTCGATCAGCTCGGCGGGAATGGCGGCGCAGTTGAGCGCGATGAAGGGGCCTGCGGCGCGCTGGCTTTTCTCGTGCAGTGTACGCGCCACCAGTTCCTTGCCTGTGCCGGTTTCGCCATAGATGCAGACGCGGGTTTCGCTGGCGGCGACGCGCTCAATCTGCGCCATCACCCGGCGCATGATTTCGCCGGAGAAGACCAGCGTATGCTTGCCAACACGCGCGCGCAGATCGCGGTTTTCGGTTTCAAGGCGCGTAAGCTTGAGCGCGTTGCCAAGAGTGACGAGAAGCTTTTCGGTCGAGAGCGGTTTCTCCAAAAAATCGAGAGCGCCCAGACGCGTGGCGCGCACGGCCATTTCAATATGTGCCTGGCCGCTCATCATCACCACAGGCGCGGTGACGCCGGCGGTCTTCAGGTCTTCCAACAGGGCAAGTCCGTCGCGGCGCGGCATCACCACGTCGCTCAGGATGAGATCGAACGGTTGCGTGCGGGCCAGCTCGAGTGCGCGCTCAGCGTTGTCCGCCACAACGGCTTCGTGACCCGCGAGACGAAAAGCACGGGAGAGCGAAGCCAGCGTATTGGCTTCGTCGTCGACGATGAGGATGTTTGCCTTCGCGTTCATGCGCCGGCCCTCGGCAGCGTAATGATAAACGTTGCGCCGCCTGTAGCCGCGCTTTCGACGGCGATGGTTCCGGCGTGATCGGCCACGACTGACTGCACAATTGCGAGACCGAGGCCCGTGCCGTGCTGTTTGGTCGTGTAGTAAGGCGTGAACAGCCGCTCGCACTCCTCGGGCGTTAGCCCCTGGCCGGTATCAGCGACTCGCAGTTCCACGTTATCTGCGACGGGCCGTGCGGAGATGGTTAAGACGCCGCCATCGAGCATCGCGTCCATCGCGTTCAGCACAAGATTCGAGAGCGCGCGATGCAGCAGCTCCGGATCGGCATCGATGGGCATAGGCGCGCGAGCCACTTCGACAACAATCTGAATCTTCGCGTCGCGGTTCGTTGCATTTTGATAGAGCGCGCGCACGCGTTCCACCACATCAGCAGCGTCGATTCGCTCCACCTCAGGCTTGGGCATTTTGCTGAAGTCCGAGAAACGGCCAATGATCGTCTTGAGGTTGGCAATTTCCGTTGCCAGCGTCGCCGTGCTCTCGCGAAACACCTCGTCGAATTCATCTGGCGTCAAATCGCGTGCCCGTACCAGATTCTCGACCGTGAGTTGCAGCGGGAAGAGCGGATTCTTCAGCTCATGCGCAAGTCGCCGCGCCAGTTCGCGCCACGCGGCTACGCGCTCGCTTTGCACCAGGCGCTCGCGCTGGCCAGCTAACTGCTCCGTCATGTGATTGAAGCTGCGCGCGAGAACGTTCACCTCATCGCCCCCGCGCTCGGCAACGCGCACATCCCAATTGCCGCCGGCAACTTCTTCAGCCGCGTGGGCAAGCTGTTCGATCGGCCGCGAAACGCGCGCCGCAATCCACAAACTGAACACGATGGCCAGCAGAATTCCGCCCGCCGCCACTCCATACGAAATGGCCCGGATGTGCTGCTGCGCCTCAACCATGCCGGCGCGCGAAAGCGCGACCACCAGCACTGCCATCACGTTGCCTTGTTCGTTCTTGAGCGGGATCGCGGTCGCGTTCAGGCTGTCTTCGCGGCGGCCGGTCGCATTCACAATGCCGCTTGCCTGCTGGCCCGTAGCGCGCGCCGCGTCAATGAGCTTCTGGTAGGCCATTGCGCCGGCCAAATTGCCGTTGCCGCCGAGCAGCCGCGACGGATCGAATGCGGTTAGAGCGGGACTCGTCGCGGTTGTGACGAGATTCGCGCTTACGGCCGCACTCGCATCGCTGTACAAGCCGATCTGCATTCCCGGCGCGACAGGAAGATCGGAGAGAAAGCTCTGGTCCAGCCGCTCACCTCCGATCAGGCGCATGTCAGAGCTGTCGACGGCGTGAACGGCGAAGAGACCGAGCGCAGTTGAGCCATCGGGCAGATCTTCGCGCTTGAGGAATGGTGTGGCCGAAGCCATTGCGGCCGCGGGCTCCGGGTAGCCAAAGCGAGCCGGCCACTGCGCCGAGCTGACGATGCTGCCGTCGTGCGCCACCACCTCAAGAAAATCGAGCTGCGCGTCCTGGGCCATGGACTGCGCTTCAGTGAGGTACGGAGACGCATCGCCGGATTGGGCCAGATCGAGTGCCATGGTGCGGGCTCGCTCGCTCTTGGAAAGCCGGTCAACGGCTGCGGAGACCTCTTGCGAGCGATGCTGGAACTCACGCTGAAATTGGCTGACAAAGAGGGTGGTTTCCTCCTGATCGCGTTGGTCGAAGACGCGGCGGATGCGCACCAGCACGGTCCAGGAAACAGCAGCTACGGCCACCGCCACCGTGAGCGAAAAAAGGAGGAGCAGTCTCTGGCGAAGGCTCATGGCGCCGCGTCCTCGAGCGAAGCATTGGCGAGATCGGGAAAGCCATCGGCGGTGAGGTGCAGATCGCGAACGCGACCCGAGACGGCGCATGCGCGCGGCAGATCGAGCAGCGGAATCACCGTGTGAAGATCGAGAACGTCGCGCTCGGCACGATAGAGAGCGGCCGGACCCTGGCCGGGCACCGCAGCGCTTTCGCCGGCGGCACGCAAAAGAATTTCGAGCGCCGCGGAGGGATCGGCGCCGGCGAGAGGAAGACTGCGCAGCGCAAGGTCAGGATGAGGCGCGGTGCGGGCATTCGCCACCTGAACATTGAAGCCCGCCTCGTGGAGATTGAGCGCGATGCGCTGCGCGGCAAGCTGCATGGTTCCGTCGCCCTCGGCGGCAAGGGTCAGCGGCGGCGGCGTAAAGCCTCCGCGCAGTTCGATGGCTTTATTCAGATCGCGTCCAGCGGGAAAGAGAAAGCCATAGCCAGTGAGCGATTGCGGCAAAAGACTGGCACTGATTTCGCCCTGCTTCTGGAAGATCACGTTTGACAGGGCGCTACGGTCAACAGCTTGAGCGATCGACGCACGTAATACGGCGTTCCCGAGCGCCCCCGAATCCGATACTCGAAGCGCGAGCAGCTCAACAGGAGGCGAAACGAGCACCGTGAGCCGCTGCTGCTGCGCCAGGCGAATCTCCTGCGGAGGCACTTCGACCACATCGGCGCGGCCCAGCGTCAGATCCATCCATTGATCGCGGACAGAACGGTTGGCCGAAATCACGATTTGATCGATGAACGGTCGGCCCTGCCAGCAGCTTTCATTTGCCACGAAGGTAAGCACGCCATTCGATGCGGAGCCGAATTGAAACGGCCCGGTGCCAATCAGATGATCGGGCGTCTGGCCATCCGCGGTGCGCGTAAGCGCGATGCGATACGCGTCGCCTGCGAGCAGTGCGGGCAGGTTCGGCATCGGCGAGTCGCCGGTGAAGATGACCGACGAGCCAACGGCATGTACCGTCGTCCACGGACACGCCGACGCACAGGATAGATTCAGCGACATGACGACGGCATCCGAAGTGAGCGGCGAGCCGTCATGAAACGATACGCCGGGACGCAGATGGAACTCCCAGCGATGATTGTCGCCGTCCGACTGCCAGCCAAGCGCGAGAGCGTGAGCCACGGAGCCGTCGGCCTTCCACTCTGTGAGCCCATCCAGAAGCAGACGGCGCGCCAGGCCATCCGGAACTTGCAACGCATCGCCGGCAACTTCTACGCGCAGCGTCCCGCCGTAATGAGGGCGCGTCCTCGCTTCGGCGCAGACGCACACCAAAACCAAAAGAAAACTAATTGCAGAGCGCCGTAACACGGTCCACCTCGAATTGGTTTTGAGCGTTGCGGACAATGGCAAAGACGCTCTTGCTGTCCGGCGCGGCGCTGAGAGCAGTGACCGTGCCGGGCATTGTGAGCGGCGCACTCGCAGGCACGGCTTCGAGCGCCGGCAGTCCATAGGCGCGAAGGCTGTCCGTCATCGCCTCGCCCGAGCTGGAGGCGACGATCTGCACTCCCACACCGCAGCCTGAGTGAATGACCGCGAAATCGCTTCCCCAATCGCGCGCGCCAGAAACAGTCTCCAAAGCCCCATTCTCCGCGAGCTGCACTTTGCCGTCGACGCCGCTCGCGAGCAGCGCGGAGTTCCCCGCCGCACGCGGAATCAGCGCGGCGGAATAAAACGGCGGCAAATCGGCGCCGGCATTCCCTGCCAGCACGCCGGTAAAGTAGTTGCGCGCGCCGTTGTAGAACGCGCGGATGGGAACGACTCCGGTGTTCGTGGTGGCCGCCGCGCCCCAATCCGTCTGATCGAGTGGCGGCTGCGTGATCGCCCAGGGGTCGTCGTTCGCGCGGCATTCGATGGTCCAGTTTGCAGGCGGACCGGCGCTGATCTCGCTGCCTGAGCACTCCACGCCGGGAATCCACGCCTCGAAATTCAATCCGCTCGCATAGCCAAGCAGAGCCCCACGCGGATCGCGCGCCAACGCACGCGCCGAATGAATGCTCAGCCGCTGCTGCTCGTGCCAGCCGTCAGGCCCTTGCTCGTACGTCACGATCTGCTCCGGCTCTAAAGCCACAATCCCCGACGGCGTTTCAAGAACCGCAAGAATCGGCTCGCGCGAAGTGAGAATCCGCTGGCTGAGCAGTGTTACGCCGGGGGCGGCCGGCGTCGATTGCGGCGCAGCCGGTCCCGCGTCCACCATCGCCACCTGGGTTTGGTTTCCTTCCGCGATCTCCGCAACCCAAAGCCGCCGGCTCGCGCTTTGGCTGAATGTGACGCGCACGGAGTTCGCGCTCTCATCGCCGGCGGCAGCAATGCCATGGGCCTTAAGGTCCGCGGTGAGCAGGTTGCGAATGGCGGGAATCTCCGAGTCTGACACCGACGAGAGATTCACCAAAGTCAAGTGCGCCTGCCCCGTGCCGAGAATCGCGGCGATCTGATCGGCCAGATCGGCCGCGGGCTTCTCCCACGGGCTCGCAGATTCAGCAAGCACGGGCCTGAGCAGAGTTGCGCCGAGAATCGCGATGAGGCAAATGTGCTTCGCGGGCTTCATTTCTCTATCTTTTCTCGTTGGAAGGATTGTATCGTCTCGTTCCTCAACGGATGGAATTGAGTAGCGGATCAACTGCGATCTGTTTTGAAAGGGCACGGATTTATCCGTGCCGCAAAACCGCCAAATGATTGCCGCGCTTCAGCCACCGAGGGATGGTTTCTCTCAAACTGACCCACTGCTCTGGCGTTGCGCCGCTGTGAACCCGCGATTGGTGCAGGGCAGACGCTTGCCTTCCGCGCCCGCCCCGCGCGGCCGATGCAATTTCTCATTGGCCGGTCTTCTGTTCGGGAGCCGCATCCTGCTCCGAATCCATCTCCTGCTTCACAATCGGGTTCGCCGCCGCGCTCTTGAACACATCGCTCGCGAAGAAGAATTTTCCGTCGGATGGCACCATCATCACCTGAATCTTGTCGGAAAGCCTCTCGGCCACGATCTTGTTGATGAGCAGCGGAGATTTGTTCAGCAGTTCAGCCTCGCTCGCCATGCGCTGCGCGTCAGCCGCAGCCACCAACTTAATGCGGTTGGCTTCGGCCTCGGCCAGCAGGTTGCGCCGCTCGAGTTCGGCCTTGCTGTCGATCACCTTGGCCTGCGCATCGGCATCCGCGGTTTCGATGGTCGCCTCCTTGCGCGCCTCGGCTTCCAGCTTGCTCTGCTCAATCTGCTTCTCCTTAAGCGGCAAGGTGTACTGCATCGCGTCCGCCTCGCCCTTGGCCTCAACCACCTTCGACTGCGCTTCACCCTCGGCCTCCTTCACCTTCTGCGCCGCGTCGGCCTCGGCCTGCAGCTCCGCGATTTTCACTTGTTTTTGCTGGATGTCGGTATCAACAGCCATCTGATCGTCCTGCTGCTCTTTCACCAGCAGTCCTTCAAGTCCGCGCGAGTAGGCTTCCGGCAGTTGAATGTCGGAGAGCATCACCTCCTCCACCACGATGCCGTCGGAAGCGAGTTTGTGCGTAATGATCTCAGCCGCTTTGGCCCGAACCTCTTCGCGTTTCGTGGAGAAGATCTCCTTCACCGTGTAGTGCGGAGTGAGCTCGCGCCAGGTGCTGGCTACTACGGGAGGCACCAGTTCCTTGTCCGCTGGCTGCGGCAGATGCGCCTGCACGCTGGCTAACTTGCTGGGATCGAGCCGGTAGCGCACCGTAATGCCGAGCCCGATGTTGAGCCCCTCAAGAGACTGCACATTCATATCTTGAGGCGCGGGTATCTTGTTCGCGCCCTGCTCCAGGCTCCCGGTGGTGAACAGGTGATCGCGAAGGTCGAAGATCTCGACATGATCGACGAGCGGCGTGACGAAATGCACGCCGGGATAGAGCGTGCCGGGCAGCGTGCCTCTCAGCTGACTGATGCACACGCCGCCCGAGCCGCTGGGCACCACCACAATGCTCGCGGCCATCAAAAGCGGAACGCATCCGGCGAGAGCGAAAGTGATCGAACGCCGCCACGGAATTGCCCAGGGTTTGGCGATGGTTTCGTCCATCGTTCCGTCTGCTGCGGGCTTTTTGCGTAAGGCTTCAAAGCGCAGCCAAAGCCCATAGAGTGGAATTGCCAGCGCGACAGCCCATAAGAGCGCTCCCGCGAGGTCGAACAACATTTTCAATGCGAGCATGTCCTGCCTCCATTCGGGTGATTGGGCTCTTTCCGTTTGCCAGTTTGCGGCCGCGGAGCCAGCAGCAGCCGCACCAGTCCTCCATACGTCAGTTCTTCCAGCAGCAGTGCCGCCGCGACGGGCAGCAGCACTGCATCGAGATTCGAAATTGCGCAAGCAAGCAGGTTCATCGCAGACCTCCCTTACATCGCGCCCGCGAGCGTGAAGCCGGCTGCGGCAGTCAGACTGAAGAGGGTGGACATCCCGGCGCCTTTGCTGGCGAGCTGCGCGGCCGGCGCGGCTGGCGCAGGAGCAGCAGAAGCAAGAACGGGTTGCGAAACAGGCTGCGGAACAAGAGCCGGTGCGCCGAAGATCTGTGCCGTTTCTTCGTTGCGTTGGCCGATGAGCTCAACCGGGTCGCCGACCCGGACCAGGGGAAAAAACTCTTCGAGGTCCGCTCGTGCCATGCGGATGCAGCCGTGCGAAGCAGCTTTGCCGATGGATTTCGGTTCGTTTGTCCCGTGGATGCCGTAACCCGCAATGCTCAACCCCATCCAGCGCGTGCCCACCGGATTGTGCGGCCCTGGGGGAACGACGCGGCCATGGTGCGAGTACGTGGGGTTCACGACGCGGCGCTTGATGGTGAAGCTGCCGGTCGGGCTGGGCGTGGAAGGTTTGCCGATCGCGACCGGATAGACCTTCACCACTTTGCCGTCTTCCACCAGGGCCAGCTTGCGATCTTCCAGGCTGACCACGATCATGCGCTTCACGGCCGCCGCCTGATTTTCATTTGCCGCCTGGGCCGTTGCTTGAAAAATGCTCTGCGCGCCCGCAGCCTGCACCGCGAACGCCGCCATCATCGCCATCGCTGCCAGCCTGTTTTGCATCCGTGTGTTCATCCCGCCCCCGTTTTGCCGATTTCCTGAACTGCGTACGCTCGGAAGAAATGCAAGCGGCGTTCCAGAGTCATAGCGCAGAAAATAAATGACTTAATTGACGGGCGCGAGACGGCAAGCGTGTCTCCGCGGACACGTGCGTGTCACGCGTGACACGGGAGACGTCGGAATCTGACATGGAAGAGCGCAAGCGTGAGAAAGCGCGCCAATGAGCTGTGCAGGTGGTTACGGAGCGGGGCGCGAATGACCGGTGCTCGGAGATATCGCCAAGAGCGGCACGGCGGACGCAGTCTTCATGGTGAACTTCACCGGGTGCACGCCTCTGGCTCGCTTCACCGCGCAGGTCCCGTGGAGTTCGGCGGTTTACAACACGGGAACTTTCACCCCCAGCCAGCGTTCAGCTCCCACACCGTAACCACTAGTCGTGGCGAGATACTACTGAACCAGAAAAAACCGGCCGGCGGACTGCCCCTCACAAGAAGGGCAGTCCGCCAGCCAGCGTTTTCTCTAGCTCGTCAGGATGAACCGCGGGCCGATTCGAAAGCAGCTTTTCACCGAGAATTGCAAAAGCAATGTTCCGTGCAATCGCGCCGTAGGCGCAGTGTTGATTAGCCCCGCGCTTCAGCGTGGGGAAAGCGGTTTTCACAAAGGCTCAAAGTCCCGTAGGGACGACGGAAAGGTGATGCAAGAACAGTTGAAGGTGAAGGGTGTCATCTCAATGTTCGGTTCGATTTCTTCTCAAATTCAAGCACTTCTTCCACACGTTCCTGGTAGTCGTTGCAGCCCTCATCGAAACACGTGAACTCTGGAATCTGATTCCAGCTGGTCACGATATGCACAGGATGTTTGAGACCTCCGGCCGGCATCGGCTCAGAGAGTTCTAGAATTCCACCCGTGACAACAGCGCCGAATTCAGTAAGGTGAAAACGAGTGCCCTTAAATACGTCCCGGTATACTACCCATCCGTAGATGGATGCAACGGGACCAAGTGCAAAAGGTGCAGGGGAAATGGTGACGGAGCGAATATATTTCACGCCTCCTTTGCTCGCGTACGACTGTGGCGTAATGGGATCGGAATTATTGAATCTGAATTGCTCAGGGATGGAGCGGCTAGAGTCGCCGTGTACTCTACTCCATGCACTCGGTGCTGGGGTAGATCCGATGTTTTCGAGGCTTCCTTCATATGTGATCTGTCCCGAGGCTGTGTCGGTGTGAATATCCCCTGGCGTGAAAACGATCCACGGTCTATTTTGAATGTCAAAGAACTTCTCCGATGCATCGTTGCTCTGTTTCATCGCGCTGAGAGTATCGCGCATCGTGCCCAATTGGCGGTATGCAGTGACCGCATACGCGACCGTTGCCGCTGCGACAATGAAGGTGCATACAATGTTCGCTTGAGTGTGAGCGTCACTTCGTCTGAATCTCTGCCACCAGTTCACAGCATCTTCCTCTCAGTCTCAGGACTCTTCTTAATGCTGATCGGGGGATTCGGCCGACTTTACATCTTCCTCTGTCAAGGCTCAGAGATGCAGAGGTTCATCGCTTTGCTCATATTTTGCTTGGGGGTATTTTATACGGCCGGTGGTCCATGTGCTGGGAGCGCACACCGAGTTCCCACACAAATCATGGTTGGCCCCTCGATAAAGAAGAGGGCCTCCCGTCACACCCCTCTCCAGTAGGCCACTCAAACCGCAACCGCGAAAACTTCCGTCGCCTTTGCCGGTAATTTCCTCAAACTCGCTACACTGGTCTCAGGCTGAGAAAAAGCAGGGCGACGCATCATCGCGCCGCCCTGCTTTTTCGAGGGGCAGTAACTGAAAGCTGAGAGCTGATAGCTAGAAGCTGCTGCTTCTAACTCCTTTGCTCTCTAGATTCTGGCCACAAGTAGCTGATTCCAGAGATCTTGCCCGTTTCGATGCGGCCTAAATCGATGAAAACAAAGATGATCGTCGGAAAACGAGGGGGGAGGGGGGGCCGTTGATCGAATAGTAAACAGCCGAGTTGACCGCGCCCGTTTTTTTGACGAGAAGGACCGCCTCGACAGGTGCTGGACCTGCGCGGTTTTGAAATTGTCTAGCGGATATGCGTCATCTCATATCCCCACAGGATCACGGGGCTCAGATAAAGAAGCAGCCACAATTTCGATGAGCGCCACGCAGCAATGAAAGGAAGGACCAGGGCTAGCACCAAAACCCCGATATAGATCGCTGGCCGAGGAGAAACAGCAGCTCTTTGAAGACTCCAATACCATACGAGGCAGTTCGCAATAACCCCAAGGCCACCGATGATCATGGCCAAGATAGTAACAAATCGTCATGGCGTTCGGCCCGCTTTTTGTACGGTCCGTGCTTCTTTGAGAATGTATTTTGTCAACCGCGTAAACCGGCGCATCGACATGCAAAACTGACCTGGCCCCTATTTTCCGTGCAGCTTGATCTGGTCGCCGAGGGTTTCAAGGAAGCGATTGATGAGCGCCACGCTTCGCCGCAGCTCCTTGTGGCGGAACTGGCTGAGCAGCGCAAACAGTCCGGGCGGCTCGATGACGGGCTTCTTATAGCTGCCCAGGGTCTCGCCCATGGCTGCAACAATGCCTTCGAGGATTTCCGGATTGATGCTGGCCAGCATTTTGCCCAGCAGAATGGCGTTGCGCGTGGCGCGCACGGCTTCGGGCGAGCGCGCCGCATCCACCGCGGTTCCAAGAATCTTGTCGCCTGCGGCCAGCGCGCCCGTCAGCACGCGCAACGTTCCGCTTTTGTGCAGCTGCTCCAATAGTTCGTAGCTCTCGAGCAGCGCCTCGGCGTGCTCAGCGGGCGCCGCTTCCAGCCGCTTGCGCAGCTCCTCGCGCGCATCGTAGGGCTGTGGTTCGAAGGCAATCGGTTGCGCCATGGTTAGTTCTCCTCGACGTCCGCTGCTGGCGCCGCGGTCTTGATCTGCACCAGGTTCCGGCCCGGCTCGCGGTAGTCCTCGCGCGCCCATTTGCGCTCGACTTCCACGCCCTTCTGCGGCGTTGGCGAGCCGTGGCGCGGATTCGAGCGCGGCAGCGGATCTGTGCCCATCGCGTTCACGACCGTCATGCGCACCGAAGTTTCTTTGTACGCGGGCGTGTGCGTTGCTTTGTCGGTGTAACTGCTGGTCAGCCGGTTCACCGGTTCTTCGACGGAGTTCATCGGCATATAAAGCTCCTTGCCGCTCACGCGCGAAGTGACGACCGCCTGCACCGTCGCTTTGCCGTAGCGCGAGTCAAGTTCCACCAGCGCGCCCGTGTGAATGCCGCGTTCGGCTGCCAGCTCCGGCGACACCTCGACAAACGTGCACGGCGTCTTCTCGCGAATGCCGGCCGTGCGATACGTCATGTTGCCTTCGTGAAAATGTTCGAGCAGGCGTCCGTTATTCAGGTGCAGATCGTACTCCGCATTCGGCTGATCGCTCGGCTCGGTCCACGGCACGGGATAGAACGTTGCTTTACCGTCAGCCGACTTGAACTGCTTGGTGTAAAGCAGCGGCTGATCGCTGCCGTCGGCGGCCACCGGCCACTGCAGCGACTTGTAGCCTTGCAATCGGTCATAGGTAACGCCAGCCATCAGCGGCGTCACTCGGGCGATCTCTTCGTAGATTTCGGAAGGGTGTTTGTAGGTCCATTGCGCGCCCAGCCGGTTCGCGAGATCGACAAGAATCTCCCAGTCGGGCCGGCTCTCGCCCAGCGGTTCCATCACGCGATAGAGGCGCTGAATGCGCCGCTCCGTGCTGGTAAACGTGCCTTCCTTTTCGAGACTGGGGCTGGCCGGCAGAATCACGTCGGCAAACCGGCAGCTCTCTGAGAAGAAAACTTCCTGCATCACGAAGAAGTCGAGCTTCGCGAGTGCCGCCGCCACGTAGTTCGCGTTGGAATCGACAAGACTGATCTCTTCGCCGAACATGTACATCGATTTCAGCCGCCCGTCATGGATGGCGTCGATCATCAAGTGGTTGTCGAGGCCGGGCTTGGGCGGCAGCGCAACGCCCCACGCTTTCTCGAAGCGCGCGCGAATTTCCGGGTCGTCTACTTTTTGGTAGCCGGGGAAGTAGTTGGGCATGGCGCCGTGATCGCTCGCCCCCTGCACGTTGTTATGGCCGCGCAGCGGGTAGGCCCCCGTTCCCGGCCGCATGTAGTTGCCGGTGGCAAGCAGCAGATTCGAGATCGCCGTCGAAGTGTCGGAGCCCATCACGTGCTGCGTCACGCCCATCGCCCAGCAGATGCAAACGCCCTCTGCCTCGGCGATCAAGCGCGCCACTTTTTCGAGGGTTTCAATCGGCAGTCCCGTGCGCTCGCTCGCCATCGCAAATGTGAACGGCTCAAGGGTCTTGCGAAATTCCTCCGCGCCCTTCACCCACTTGTCGATGAAGTCTTTTTTGGCCAGGCCGTGATCGAAGATGTATTTGGTCACCGCCGAAAGCCAGATGAGATCGGTGCCGGGCCACGGATGCAGGTGAATGTCGGCGCGGCGGGCCATCTCGTTTTCGCGCAGGTCACTGACGATGAGCTTTTGCCCGCGCAGCTTGTGTGCGCGCTTGATGCGCGTGGCCAGCACCGGATGGCTCTCCGCGGTGTTGCTGCCGATGATGATCACCAGCGCCGCCTGCTCGAGATCCGAGATCGATCCGGAATCGCCGCCATAGCCCACCGTACGCCACAGGCCGGTGGTCGCAGGCGCCTGGCAATATCGCGAGCAGTTATCCATATTGTTGGTGCCGATCACGGCCCGCGCCAACTTCTGCATGAGGTAGCTTTCTTCGTTTGTGCACTTCGACGAAGAGATAAAGGCTAATGCGTCCGGCCCGTGCTCCGCCTTGATCTCGCGAAAGCGCCGCGCCACCAGATTCAGTGCCTCGTCCCAGCTGGCCTCGCGAAAACCCTCGCCTTGACGAATCAGCGGCTTGGTCAGCCGGTCGGGACTGTTCACAAAATCCCAGCCGAACTTTCCTTTAATGCATGTGGAGACCCCGTTCGCCGGGCCATCGGCCGGTTCCACCTTCAGAATGTGGCGATCGCGCGTCCAGATGTCGAAGCTGCAACCCACGCCGCAATACGTACACACCGTTTTGGTGCGCTTGATGCGCGACGCACGCATCTCGGCTTCCATCTCCGAGATTTTTATGATGCCGCCGTAGCCCACTTCCGGCTCGATGTCCTTGACGATGTCGATCATGCCATTCAGCGTCTGCTGCGGCAGGGCAGTGAAGTAGCCGGCCTGGCCCAGCATCGATTTTTCCATGAGCGCATTGCATGGGCACACCGTGACGCAGTGCCCGCACGAAACGCAGCTCGATTCGTTGATCGGCGCGCCGCCATCCCACAGCACGCGCGGATGCGGGTCTTCCCAGTCGATGGTGAGCGTTTCGTTCACCTGGAGATTCTGGCACGCCTCCACGCAACGGCCGCAGAGAATGCATTGCTGCGGATCGTAGCGATAGAAGGGATTGCTCGCGTCCACTTCGTAGGGCTTGTTCTTGAAGGGGATTTCCTGGTGCTCGATGCCGAGGAGTTTGGTGGTATTGTGGACCGTACAGTTCCCGTTGTTGTTGTCGCAAACGGTGCAGTAGAGCATGTGATTGCCGAGGATGCGATCTATGGCCTCACGCTGTGCTGCCGATGCTCGCGGAGAACTGGTCTCCACCCTCATGCCGTCCGCAGCCGGCGTGGCGCAGGCGCGCACCAGCTTGCCATCGGCCTCCACCATGCAGCTGTCGCAGGTCTTAATGGGACCAAGCTGCGGGTGATAGCAAACCTGGGGAAGCTCAACGCCGCTGCGCGCGCCGGTGTTGGCGGTTCGCTCGGTGTCGCTCATTCTATTGATCGGATCGATCAGGCGTTCGCCCTCTGCGAACTCGAGGGGGATGCCATTGATAGTCACAACCATGTTTCGCTCGCGACCTCCCGTGACCGAGCCTCTTCTATATACAGTGCGTACCGCATCACTCTTGCGGCAGACACCGCGACGCACCTGCATACACGATAAACCGCCGCCCGCGCAAAAATCCGATGAGGGTCATTCCCATCTCCTGCGCCAGTTCGACGGCAAGGCTCGAAGGCGCGGATACCGATGCCAACACGGGGACGCCTGCAGCCACTGCTTTTTGCGCGATCTCAAAGCCGCCGCGCCCGCTCACCATGAGAATCGATTCGGCTAACGGCAATTTGGTTCGCTGCATCGCCCAGCCAATCACTTTGTCCACCGCATTGTGCCGTCCGATGTCTTCGCGGAGGGCCAAGAGGGTCCCCTCAGCATCGAACAGCGCCGCCGCATGAAGTCCGCCGGTGCGCTCGAACACGGCTTGCTCGCCGCGAGTCGCATTCGGCAGGCCGCACAGCACTTCAGGCCGCACGCGAAAGTCTGGGTTGGGAGCGCGCAGCCCTCGTCTCCGGATGGATTCGATTGTCGCCTTGCCGCAGATACCGCAGCTCGATGCGGCAAAAAAGTTGCGTTGCAGCCCGGCAGCATCGAAGTTCTGCGTCCGCAGCTTGATATTGACGGTGTTGCTTGTGGCCAGAATCTTGAGGTCGGCTGTGGGCATTGGGGCGATCTCATCGGCGCTCTCGATGATGCCCTCGGTGAGCAGGAATCCGGCAGCCAGCTCCAGATCGTGCCCCGGTGTCCGCATGGTCACCGTCACGGGCGTGCCGTTCACACGAATCTCCAGCGGCTCCTCGACGGCAAGCGCGTCCTCGACGGCCCGCACTGCGCCATCTTCCCACTCCGTCACCTGGGTCAGCGCGACACTGCGAGCCGGTGGTTGCATCGCCCCTCCATTCTGAACCGTCTTTCCGGGATTGACCTTCGCTCAGGCAGCGGAGGATTGTCAACGCTCCGCCAAAATAGCTGTTTCAGCGACGCTTTCGTGCGCCCGGCGCCTCGTTTATGTTAACTTCGGGCTGTGCAGTCGTTGCGTGAAAAGCTGGATGATCGCTCGCGATTCCTCATCGCCACGGAGCTGGTGTCGGTGCGCGGCTCCATGTCCGAAGCGAGCGCGATCAAGGCGCGTAGCTTCGCCAACGAGCTCGTCGCTTGCCCGGAGATCGACTGGATTTCAGTGACCGACAATGCTGGCGGCAACCCGCAACTGGCGCCCCTTGCGCTTGGCCGGCCCATTCTCTACGCCGGCAAAGAGGTGGTCATCCACCTTACCTGCAAAGACCAGAACCGGAATGGCCTGGAAAGCGAAGCCTGGATGCTGAACAGCGAAGGCTTCCACAACATCCTGGCCATGACTGGGGATTACCCGGTGACGGGAACCGGCGGTTTGGCGAAGCCGGTTTTCGACATCGACTCTATCGGCCTGATTTCGCTGCTTAACAAGATGAACCAGGGCCTGGGGGCAGGTGCGGCCAACGGCGGACAACCGTTGGGAAAAACCGAATTCTGCATCGGAGCGGTGACCACCAACTTTAAGTTGGTCGAGGGCGAGGTGGTACCGCAGTATCTGAAGCTCCAAAAGAAGATCGAAAATGGCGCGCAATTCATCATCAGCCAGATCGGCTTCGATTCGCGGAAGGTTTCAGAGTTGCGCGGCTACATGGATGCGCATGGCGCCAAGGACACACCTCTGATCGGCAATGTGTATGTATTAAGTTCGCGTGTCGCACAAATCTTTCATCAAGGCCGCATCCCTGGGGTTGTGGTTTCCGATACGCTTTTCGAACAGTGCCGTCTTCAGGGACAGTCGTCCGATCGCGGCAAGGCTTTCTTCATCGAGTTTGCGGCCAAACAGATTGCCATCTGCCGCGGCTTGGGCTATCGCGGCGCATACCTGGGCGGCGTCCATGACTTCAGGTCGATCGAAAAGATTCTCGCCCTGGAGCGGTCGTTTGGCCCTGGCGACTGGAAACAGTTCGCCAGCGAAATCCAGTTTTCCCGGCCCGGCGAGTTCTTTTACTACGAAGCAAACCCCGAGACGGGTCTCGCTGATCCGACGCGCGAGACGCCGCGGCCCCCAGCGTCGAGTCGCCACGTCACGATGGTCTACGAGATCTCTAAATTCGCGCACAGCACCATGTTCGAAGTCGGCAAGCCGGTTGCGAACCTGGGCGCAAGCCTCTGTGCGCACGCGCACGATCCGATGCAGGGTCCGGCGCCGATGCGGGCGCTCGAGATTCTCGGCAAATCGGTACTGTACGAGTGTAAGGATTGCGGAGACTGCTCGTTGCCCGAAATCGCGTTTCTCTGTCCCGAATCGCAATGCGCGAAGAACCAGCGCAATGGCCCTTGCGGCGGCACGCGCGGCGGCCGCTGTGAAGTGGATGGGTATGGGGATTGCATCTGGCTGCGCGCCTACGAGCGCCTGAAGCATGAGGGCAGGGAGCAGCACATGCTTGACCATGCACCCGTGATTCAGAATCAGGGATTGCGCAAGACGTCGGCCTGGGCAAATCTGTGGCTGGGCCGTGACCACTCAAGCAAGCGCTCCGAGGCGCCGCTCAAGCAGCCGGGTGAGGCGGCGAAAACACCCGCCGCACCGGAATCTGGATCGCCTCCGGCCACCAAGGATATTTCAGCCATTCGCTAGAGTTGTTCTTTTTGAAGGGTTTACATTTGTAGTGGTATTTAGTTGTAGTCTCGACTAAAATCGAGTTGGATTGGCGGAATCCCCCTTCCACCCGGAAAGCAGCGGATCGAGATGCCCGGAAAACTTCACATCGTCGGCGAGTTGATGAACAACTCCTATGCGCGCGCGCGCCGCGCCTTCACGGAGCGCAATCCGGCCGGCTATCAGGAACTGGCGCGCGTGCAGTCCCAGGCTGGCGCAGACTACCTCACTCTTAACCTGGATGGGACGCAGCGCATTCAGGTGCGCCGCCAGGAGATGCTTGACTTCCTGCCCGACGTCATTCCCGCCATTCAGGAAGCGAGTTCGACGCCCATCGCCTTCGATAATCCCTCAGTCGACTACCACCGTGTGGCGCTTGCACATTACGACCCCGCGAAAAGCGGTCCGCCGATTGTGAACTCGCTGGCGGCGTCTCGCGAGCGGCTTGAAGAGATGGTCGAGCTCGTGAAGCACTATGACACGCTCGCCGTGGTGATGGCTTCCGAGACATTTGCGCCCGGCGGCACCGCGCAGTGCCTGAATCCGCAGGACTCCTACCGTGCCGCGAAACATTTCGTCGAGCTGCTCGCGACAAAGGCCGGGCGCCGCAACGATCAGATCATCATCGACACAGGTCTTGCGCCGGTGGGCGCCGATACCTACGGCCTGGTAAACATCGGCCTCGATGCCATGCGGCTCATTTCCGCCGATCCCGATTTGAAGGGTGTGCATCTCATCGTCGGCCTCTCGAACTTCGCGTGGGGCACTCCGAAAATGGTGAAGGATGAGCTCGAAAAGGCTTATCTCACGCTGGGAATGGAAGCGGGGCTCGACTTCGCTCTGGCGAATCCGGAGAAGAATCCAGGACCGCTGCCCGCGGACCATCCTATGGTGGCGAAGCTGCGTGAAGCTCTGGAGCAGGGCCGGCTCCAGGAGGGCGAAGCAGCAGAGATTGCGGGCTTCCGCCAGGCCGAGGCGATCATGGGCATCTGCCGCGAGACTGAGGCTGTCGACTTCTAATGGAACGCGCTGCACAAATTCCTGCAGCAACCGCCGGCCGCAAAGTGTGGCTGCGCGTTGGCACGTTCATAGATGGCTCAGGCTCCGCGCCTCTGCGCGATACGCACATCGTCTACGGCAAAGCAGGAATTCTCTATGCAGGCGCGGATACGCCGCCTGCGGAGCTGGTGAAGAACGGCCGCACCGCAACTGCGCCAGACGCCGAATTACCCGAGTACACGCTGCTGCCGGGGCTCATCGACGCGCACACCCACATGTTCCTGGAGGGCGGCGAGCTCGATCTCGAGAAACGCACAGCCTTCTTGAAGCAATCACCCGAAGAGCTGCTTACGCTGGCGAAAGCCCGGCTTGAAAAGCTCGTGCGCCTTGGCGTGACGGCGATGCGCGACTGCGGCGACAAGGATGGCGTCGGCCTGGCGCTGAGCAGGCTTTGCACGTCGCCTGACCGGCCGGTGATGCCCTACATCGACAGTCCCGGCGCGGCGATCCATCGCAAAGGACGCTATGGCAGCTTCATGGCCGAGCCGATTGAAAACTTTCCAACTGCTGCCGAATGCGTGGCGGCGCGCGTGGAAGCCGGCGCCGATCGCATTAAGCTGATTCCCACCGGCATCATCAACTTCAAAATGGGAGCAGTCACTGCACCGCCGCAGATGACGACCAAAGAGGTGAGCGAGCTTGTGGCCGCAGCCAAAAGCCACAACCGGCAAACCATCGCGCACGGCTCGGGGGACGAAGGACTTGAGCGGGCAATCGAAGGTGGCGTCGATTCCATCGAGCATGGCTTTTTTCTGCGCGACGATCAGTTGGCCAAGATGCGCGACCGGGAAATTGCGTGGGTGCCTACATTCGCGCCCGTGCAAAAGCAGGTGGACCACGCGGATCGCATGGGCTGGGACGCACAGGTGGTTGCGAATCTGCAAAGAATCCTCAACAGGCACGCGGAGACTCTCGTGAAGGCCCATGACATGGGAGTGCAGATCGTGGCCGGCAGCGACGCTGGATCATGTGGCGTGGCGCATGGGCTTGGATTTCTTGAAGAGCTTGAATTCATGGAGCGAGCGGGGCTGTCGCCCGCTGCGATCGTTCACGCTGCGACAGGAGCCAGCTCAAAGCGGCTGGCCTACAAAGAAAAGTTCGGCGAAATCAAACCCGGCTTTCTGAGCCGCTTCATTCTCACGCGCCATTCGCCGCTTGAGACGGTCGCAAACCTTCGCAGAGAGAAGATCATTGTTTTCGACGACCAGGTTTTCGCGACAGGCGAGTCGCCCGACCTCAGCGGGCTTTGAAAGCCCGCTGAATGCCGCGCTCAAAGTTCGATAAACATTGCGCCGTCTTCTACCGTTAGCCCGACGCCCGCGGCCGTTGCTGCTTCGCGCAGCGCTGCGTCCAGCATCACAACGGGATCGGGGCTGACATCGAGACGCCGCATCAGCCCCTCGCCCTTCTTTGTGCCGGCTGACAACGTAATCTTCAGGCCGCGCCGTTTGCAGCGTACGGCGGTACCATCTTCGAGCTTCACGTTCATCGGCTTGATGTACGCGTCGATGTAATGAACGCCGATTCCCGACTTATCTTCGGTCTGGGGGGAAAGTTTGTCCTTGGCGGCGGGATTCAGATCGCATAGTTTCGATTTCATGATTGGCTCCGTTTATTTGTTATGCTCAGGTATTCGTCCATGGTCGCTCTGAAGACGCGAATGTGGTCCGGCGTGCTTCCGCAGCAGGCGCCCACAACATTCGCGCCCGCTTCGAGCAGAGGCACAAGGCCCTTCACCATCTGCTCCGGGGTCTCGTCGTAAATCACCTTCATGTTTTCAAGCCGCGGCTTTCCAGCGTTGGGCTGCACCATGACCGGCAGACTGGTCGCGCTTTTGTATCGCACCACGGCGGCACGCGCGCGTTCCATCTCCATGCCTGTTCCGCAGTTCAGGGCGACTACGTGCGCGCCGTGCTCTTCCATAAATTCCGCGGCGCGTTCGGGATCGATGCCCATCATGGTGCGGAAGGTTGAGCCGTCAAGCGTCACATCGTAGGCCATCGATCCGATGACGCAAGGCGCGCCGGCTTTTTGCGCGGCTTCAATGCCGAGTAGAAGCTCTTCGAGTGAGGTCTGCGTTTCGATGATGATCGCGTCTGCTCCGGCCTCGACCAGCGCGGCCGCCTGCTCGTCGAAGGCGCTTCGCACCTGGTCTTCAGTAAATTCGCCGAAGGGCACCATCAAGCCGCCGAAAGGGCCTATATCGCCGAGCACGTAGCCCTCGCGCTCGCCAAAGGCTTCCCGCGCAATGGCCACGCCTGCCTTGTTGATCTCGGCCACCTGATTCGCGTTTCCGTGGCGATTGAGCATGATGCGGGAACCACCGAATGTGTTGGTAATGAGGCACTCCGAGCCAGCCTCCACATAGCGGCGCTGAATGGCAAGGACGCGCTCGGGATGAGTCAGGTTCCACTCCTCGCCGCAGTTGCCCTGCTCCAATCCGGCAAACATCAACTGCGTTCCCATGGCGCCATCGCCCAAAAGGGGCCGCTCCAGCATCGCTTGGTGAAAGAGTTTCTTCATCGTTCTTCGGCTTCCTCAGCCAATTCCTTTTGTACCAGAGCGTAGTGAATGGTTTCGAGCACGAT
This sequence comes from uncultured Acidobacteriota bacterium, assembly GCA_963745965.1. Lineage (GTDB taxonomy): Bacteria > Acidobacteriota > Terriglobia > Terriglobales > Acidobacteriaceae > Telmatobacter. Next base: position 69,978 of record CAVUZC010000005.1, on the reverse strand, counting down.
TCCCCATTTGTGATCGCGGCTCGCGGTCTCGCAATAACATCCCGCTCCGTTCGGCGTGCGATTCCATTCGAGAACCGCGTTCAGCCGCTCGCCTTTGAGCGGCTTCTCCCGGTCGATCGCGGTCATCAGCGTGTCTGAGTCTTCGATGAAGCGGCACATGTAGGCGTAGCCATCGTCATCCGCGGCCGGCGAGCACTGCTGCTCGCGAATCGGATAGCCTTCGGCGCGCGGGCCAAGTCTCACTTGATAAAGGAACGTGAGCGGACGGCCCATATTGGTGCAAGTGGTTCCGTCGTAGCGGAAGACCGCGTCTACGGAGCCGTCGGGGTCGCTGCGCAGGGTAAGCCGCTCTTTCGCCCAGCGGTCGAGTGCTTTTTTGTTCGTCTGATACTGCGCGTTGCGATCGACCGCCGATTCACGTGCTTGAATTTGTTCTCCAACAGGTCGCGGAGCCTTGCGGTAGGGCGCGCGGCGGTACTGGCAGGGACCAAACGAGCATCGCTCGCAGGGAACCAGGGTCGTAAGGCTTTTGAGTCGCTCGGTGTGCCGTGTAAGCCCAAACGCCGCCAACTGTGTCTTCTTGGGCCGCAACATGCCAGAGTCGAATGCTTCCACGAGCGAAGGGAACGACTCAGAGCGCGTCCTCTTGAGCAGATCGAGAAATCGTGGCTGCTCAGAAACATCCCACTCGGGATAACCAGGGCTGTAATGTGGCAGGACCGCCATCTGCCGCTGCTCGGCCCAGTTGCAGAGCCGCGCTCCGGCCAGTGTCGTCAAGTGCTCCACAACCGCGGACCCGTAGACCTCGAGAAAGAAGTACTCGTCGGGTTTCTCGTCGGACCAGCGCAGGCGCGCTTCTTCCTCGGCTTCAGGGCCGGCGCCCACCGCGACGAGTATCACGCTGTGCGCCTCGGCATCTGTGAGCGTGTTCCTGAGCCGCTGGCTTGAGAACTGCACTCCGTCAATCGAAATCGCGTTACCGGCGATGTCAAGCTGCTCGGCCTGCCGCGCGTACATCCACGGCTTGCCATACTGTGCGTACCACTCGCGGGCCCAATCAGCCAGATCACGCGCGCGACCTTCGAGCTGCCAACCGCGCGGATAGCCGAGCAGCCGCACATACTCGTCTTCCTGCACGTCGACCGACGGAAGTATGCATGCCAGCTCGATCTTTTCACTCACGGCAGGCACGGCATCGGCTCCACGGGCTTGAACTGGCAGCCCTCCACGAAGAAATCGAAGAAGCTGGGGTGTGTTTCGAGCCGGCAGTGCTGAACGCGTTTTACCAGTTCCTCGAGCTCCTGCCGCTTCGACTTCGAGAGCAGCGCAATCGTTGCGCCTTCAATGGCGGTGTTGCCGGCTTGCACAATCTTCGCCGCAGGCAGATTTGGCACCAGGCCGATGCGCTTGGCTGCTTCGACGCCGATGTGGCGGCCAAACCCTCCCGCGAGGTAGAAGACATCAATATCGTCGAAATCGATTCCGTACATGCCAAAGACCACGTGCAGCCCTGCGACATTGGCTCCCTTGGCCTGCGCCAGTTCGTTCACATCGCTCTCGAGAAGATAGACGTCTTTTTCCGCGTCGCGGTACAGATCGATGCGATGACCGTCCTCGAATCGCCCGTAGGCATTCATGCGATCCGTGCGCAACAGCTCGCTGAGCGTGTCCACCAACCCGGAACCGCAGATCCCCTCCGGCTTCCCGTCGCCCAGCACGCCGAGTGAGAAACTGCCATCGGGCCGGATCTCCACCGCTTCAATCGCACCGTCCAGAGCCGGCATTCCGCACGAGATCGCTCCGCCCTCGAAAGCCGGTCCGGCCGGGCACGATGCCGCAAGGATGCGATCCTTGTTGCCGACGACCAGCTCGGTGTTAGTGCCGATGTCCATGATTGCGACGAGCTTCTCCTGATGCGCCAAGTCGACGGCAATCATGCACGCCGCGGCATCCGCGCCCACATGTCCGCTGATAATCGGCGCGCCGTAGACGCGCGCGCGGGGATGGATGGGCAGAAGGCTGTGCTGCCCCGTCTGCGTCAGGCTCGTCGTCGCGCGCTTGCCCTCGGCCATCTCAATCTCTGTGATGGACTGATAAGGGCTCTGGCCGATGGAGTACACGCTCTGCCAGAAAAACAAATCGCGCATGGTGGAGTTGCCCACGACCACCATTTCGTAGATCGTCTTCGGATCGACGGGAAACTTTTCGATGGCGTGGCTCAAATATCCGGCCAGCGTGCGCATCAAAAGCCGCCCCGGGTGGTCAGTGTCGTACGCGATGCGCGACATCACCTCGGAGCCGCCGAAGCGCTGCGGATTCTCGAACGAAGTGTCGGCAATCAGTTCGCCGGTTTCGAGATTCATCAGCCGCAGAACGACCGTGGTTGTGCCGAGGTCCATGGCAATCCCGTGAATTGGCCCGGTCGAGCGATCGACTTCGACGCCATCGATCAGGATGCGGTCGCCGTCGCGGGTGACGGCGGGATCAAGTCGGAGCTGATTTTGTGTTTCCGGCAAGCCGAGCGCATGTTTCTCGATCCGCATCTGCCCGCGGCGCATGGTGTGGCAGCGCACATGTCCACTCACGCCGGTGACGTACGTCTGACACGAGAGGCGGAAATTGCCTTTCAGATGTCTTTCCGGTTGGGCGGGCACCGAGAGGAGATCCATCCCCTCGACGACTTCGACCATGCACTCTTTGCATTTGCCTTGCTTGCGGCAGGAGGTGGGCACGTCGATATTGAGAGACTCAGCCTGCTCGAAGAGCGATCGTCCGCTTGCGGCTTCAATCGATTGCCCGTTGATGGTGAGCGTGACGGCCATTGCGGAAAGTTCCTACCACTTCGCTTCAAGTTCGGCTTTCAAAGCTTCCGCCACTTCTTGCGCCGAACCGTCGCGTTCCTCTTCTTCGCTCCAATGCCACTGGGCCAGAAAGGAGTCAGTGTCTGTCTGCCCATCCTTCATTGCCTGCGCGTCAATGAGCTTCAGGAAACGGTCGTCGAGCATCAGGTTCACGGTGTCGGACTCGTCCTCGACCCGGATCTGCGTAGGAATCTGTTTCCAGGAAAGAATCTTGTATGTGGCCACGGTTCGCTCCCCGCTATCTAGGCTTGTGCCTGTGCAGCTAGCCGCAAGAAGAGATCCACGGCGGCCGAGGCATTCGCTCCATATCCGTCGGCCCCGATCTCGTCGGCAAACATCTGGCTGATGGGAGCGCCGCCCACTGCCATCTTGATCTGGGTGAGGCCGGCGGCATTGAAGCCTTCAATTACGGTCTTCATATACATCATCGTAGTCGTCAACAGCGCGCTCATGCCGATGATGTTCGGCTTGCACTTCTCCGCCGCGGCCATGAACTTGTCGACACTCTGATCCACGCCGATATCATGCACCTCAAAGCCCGCGCCCTCGGCCATCATACCCACAAGATTCTTGCCGATGTCGTGCAGGTCGCCGCGCACCGTGCCCATCAGCAAGACGCCCTTGGGCTTAGTGCCGCCGTCCTTCGACGTCAACAGGGGCTTAAGCACCGCCATGCCGGCCTTCATGGCGCGCGCCGCGATCAGGACCTCGGGAACGTAAAGAATATTATGCTTAAAGTCCTCGCCCACCACGCTCATGCCCGCGATGAGACCATCGGTCAGCACCTCCTGCACGGAGCGTCCTTCTGCGAGCGCTTCTTGCGTCCGCCGCTCCACCTCGGCGGCATTGCCTTCGTACAGATACTGATTCATCAGTGCGTAATCGGGCATTTCACTTGTCCTCAGCGGGCGCTCACGGTTACAGCGCGCTTCGAGTTGAACTCTTCAAGGGCTTCGAGCATGGCCAGAATGTTTTCGCGCGGCATGCCTGGGCTGGTGCCGCCCCCAACCGACAGGATGATTCCCTCGCCGCCGGAGGCCTCCAATATTTCCAGCGTCTCGTCCTTCACCTCATCAGGAGTGCCGCGTACGCCGATTTCCAGAGGATTCACGTTGCCCATCAGGCACATGCGGTCGCCGATACGCCGCTTCACTTCCGAAATATGCTTCTGCTTGCCCCAGTTCAGCACATTAAAACCCGTGTCGGGCAGATGGTCCAGGCACGCATCCACTTCGGCATCGTTGTGATACAGCTTGACCCAGTCCTTGGGGAAGGCATCGCAAATGCGCTTCAGATATGGGTGCGCGAACTCAAGATAGTGCTCCTCGTTCACGAATCCTACAATGTCGTCGAGGATGAAGATGCTCTCGACCGTATCGCCCATCACCTTCTGCTGCGCCTTTAGCCAATCGATAATCACCCGCGTGCACAGGTCGATGAGTTTGTGTGCGCCCTTGGGGTTCTCAACCAGATCGATCATGAATTCGGTGGTGCCGCGCACGAATCCCGCCGTGCACAATGGCCCGCGCGAAGTGATCATGGGCAGAATGTAGCCGGCATCGAGAATCCTCTGCTTCGCCATCTTGATGCGATGCAGCGTCAGTCCCGCAAATCCGTCGGCTTCCACTTCGTACTCGGGGAAATTGTCGATGTCTTCGAGGCGATAGAGCGTGTGATACTCGCTCGGAGTATTGTCCTGCCAGAACTTGATCTTCGCGCCCAGCACCGACGGCTCGGCCGCCATCCCGTACTCCATCCACCAGGATGGAACGAAGATGATATCCGGGAACTCCTGCATGATTTTAAGGTTCGATTGGAACCAAAGCTCCGGATCGAGGAAGTAGTCCAGGTGCTGGATGCCCAGATAGCCTGGAATCCACGGGCTGTCGACGATCAGCGCCATGGGGACCTTGTCCAGTTTTTCCCGGCGCACCGCGCGTTTAAACGTTTCCCATTGTTCTGGCCGCATGTATGCCTCTCGATCAGCGCCTGAAGGAGATCGGTCGTTCCTTTGCCGCTGAATTTCGAATTCTCTCACGGATCGCCGGAAAGTCAGATCTCCGAGCGGGGGAACCCTCGCGCCGCCAGCGCCCGAATCTTATTTGGAGGTTTCCTTTGGGAAGGGGCTGGCGGATCGAGTTTGACTCTCAAACTAATATAGTCCCACTGGCCGCGCCACACAAGATTGAGCGGCTTGCGGAGCATTCACCAACACTTGATCCAGTCCAAATCTGCCGTTTCCCCGGGGCGTGCCAAAGAGGTATGATTTTGACTGGAAAACGCTTACTAAAGCGCCGCCGCACAAAGACACGCCTGAAGCCTGTCCGCGCCTCGACCACTGCACAGGGAGAATCGCATGAAGAATCGGATCGTCTTTGCTATAGCCGCTGCACTCTTACTTGCCGGGCGCCTGCAACCGGAGCAGCCCAGCAAAGCACGACAGCGTCGCCGCAGAAGATCGAGGTCAGTATTGACGCGCACCAGACCGCCCCGCCCGTCTCGCCCTACGAGTACGGGATGTTCATCGAGCACATCGGCAACACCATGTACAGCAGCATGTGGGCCGAGATGCTCGACGACCGCAAGTTCTACTTCCCGATCACGTCGAAAGAGCCTGCAGCTCCCACACAGCCGCCGCGCAACCCCATGCGCATGATGCTTCGGAAGTGGCGTCCCGTGGGTCCGGACGAAGTTGTCACGATGGACAAGGACAAGCCCTTCGTCGGCGAGCAAAGCCCACGCATCGCGCTCGATCCTTCCACCCCCCACGGCGTCAGCCAGTCGGGGCTTGCATTGGTGAAGGGCAAGAAATACATCGGCCACATTTGGCTCCGCGCCACGCCCGGTACAAAGATCGAAGTTGCGCTCATCTGGGGCAGCGGCGCAGCAGACCGTCAGACAGTCTCGATCCCGCCCAGTTCCGCCGAATACAAAAAATATCCCTTCGTCTTCGTTGCGGGAGCCGACTCGACGGACGCGACCCTCGAAATCACCGGGACCGGCAGGGGCAACTTCCACATCGGCACGCTCTCGCTGATGCCCGCCAACAACGTCGATGGCTTCCGCGCCGACACCATTCCGCTTCTCCGCGAGATCAAGTCGGGCTTTTGGCGCTACGGCGGCAATTACACGTCCAACATGATCTGGTACCACACCATCGGCGATCGCGACCGCCGCCCGCCCGACTGGGACCACGCCTGGAACGCCATGCAGACAAACGATCTGGGCATGGACGAGTTCATGACCTTCTGCAAGCTCATCGGCGTCGAACCCTACATCAGCGTGAACGCAGGCCTTGGCGATTCGCACTCGGCCGCCGAGCAAGTCGAATACATGAACGGGTCCATCAACACGCGAATGGGCGCGCTGCGCGCGAAGAACGGACATCCCGAGCCTTACCATGTGAAATTCTGGAACATCGGCAACGAGCCGTGGGGCTCCTGGCAAATCGGCCGCACCGACCTCAAGTACTTCGTCATCAAGCACAACGAATTTGCCAAAGCCATGCGCGCTGTGGACCCATCGATCACGCTGATCGCTTCCGGCCTCATGCTGGAAGATTGGTACCTCACCGGCGAAACGCGCGCCAAGTACGCTGGCAATCTCGGGCCGCTTTATGGTGGAGAGTACGACTGGACGGGCGGCTTCCTTAAAGATTGCTGGGGTAACTTCGATGGCATCTCCCAGCACTGGTACGCGCAGCCCGGCCGGCATCTCAGCGTCGAAAAAGAGAAGAGCCTTCCTCTCGACGCGCCGACCGACGATGCCTACGTGAAGGTCGACCAGACGCTGCTGCAGTTTGCGCGCTACCCGGCCGACATTATGCACGGCCAAGCCGAAGAGTGGCAAGGCTATCAGCAACGCTTCCCGCAGATGGCCGCAAAGAATATCTTTCTCTCCATCGACGAGTACGCCTACTTCGGCGGCGGCTTCGGCCGTCCGGTCACGCTCAAACAAGCGCTCGCCTACGGCATGATCTTCAACGAGATGCTGCGCCACACGGATTTCCTGACCATGACGGCGCACACTATGGGCATTTCGACCATCGATTTCAACCGCACCGCAGCGACGATGAACGTTCTCGGCCTCACCTTCAAGCTCTACGCCGATAACTTCGTCGGAGCCACTCCCGTCGCCCTCACGGGAAATTCGCCGCAACCAGCACCAAGATTTCCTCCGGGCGGCGACCAGCCGAAGACCAGCTCCGGCAGCCCGACCTATCCTCTCGATATGTTCGCGGCGCTCTCGCCCGACAAGAAGTTTCTGGTCGTTTCGGTTGTGAATGCGACGGAGTCCGAGCAGAGCTTCGATCTCAACGTCGCCGGCGTCAAGCCTCAAGGTCCGTCCACGCTCTTGCAACTGACGGGGAGCACCATCGACGCTGCGGATCGTGTCGGCCAGCCGCCGCAGGTCGAAATCAAGCAGATCCCTGTCGACAATGTCTCGAGCGCAATCACGGTCGCGCCCATCAGCGTCAACGTCTATCGCATTCCTGTCGGGCAGGCCGTGCGATAGCGGCTTGCACGTTTTCAGCGCACGGCAACTCGACGAACCGGAGTGAACCAACCATGATGGGATTGAGACTCTCTCTCATTTTTTCTGCTTTCTTTGTTCTCGCTGCGGCAGCGCCGTCGGGTTTCGCGCAGGTGCAAACCGAAGTGCCTCCCGTTGTGGCCGGCGCAAAACCCGTAACGGTCGAGCACATCAAGGTTCACTCCGCTGCCATCGAAGGCAACCTCGAAGGCGAATCCGCAGACCGCGACGTGATCGTCTTTCTGCCGCCCAGTTACAACCAGGACCCGAACCGCCGCTATCCCGTCGTCTACGCCTTGCACGGCTACTTCATTGGCGCCGAGCAGTGGACCCACGAGATCCACGTGCCGCAAACGATCGAGGGCGCCTTCGCGCAGGGCGCGCAGGAGATGATCGTCGTGCTTCCCGACTCGAAGACCATCTACCTCGGGTCGATGTACTCAAGTTCCCAGACCACCGGCGATTTCGAGAAGTTCATCTACCACGATCTCGTCGCTTATATCGATGCGCACTACCGCACCATTCCCGACCGCAAGAGCCGCGGCCTCGTCGGCCACTCCATGGGCGGCTACGGCGCAAGCCGCATCGGCATGAAGCATCCCGACGTCTTCGGCGCTCTCTACATCATGAGCCCCTGTTGCATGTCTCCGATGGCCGGCGGATTCGGCCCTCCGGAGCAGGCGAAAGAGCGCGCTATCGCCAGCGAGAAGAGAGCTGCCGCGGCGAAGTCACCGGCGGATCTGGCCGTGCAATCGCCCGGTTTCGCCTCGGCGCCCTACGCAACAGCGGCTGCCTTCGCTCCCGATCCCAAAAACCCGCCGCTCTATTTCGACCTGCCCACGAAGGACGGCGATCCGCGGCCGGACATCGTGGCCAAATTCGATGCCAACGCGCCGCTCGCATTCGTCGATCAGTACATCGGCAATCTCAGGCAGTACCGCGCCATAGCCGAAGACGTGGGCGATCAGGACGGCCTGCGCTTCGACACCCAGAAGCTACACGAAATCCTCTCGAGCTACGGCATCAAAGATAGCTTCGAGATGTATCATGGCACTCACACCAGCGCCGTTGCCGACCGCTTTCAGAACCACGTACTTCCGTTCTTTAGCAGGAACCTGTGTGCTGGAGCCAATTGCAGGTAATCGATTCCAGCAGTTATCGGCCACTAATCGTTCGGATATGAGACTATCCTATTCGGCCGCCTCTTACTAAAGTAATGGACCACGCGTAAACGCTTAATGAAAGGAGACGAGCGTTCACTGAAAATCCATTTCTCTAATTTCACTAAAACGTTTCAATCTGTCGATGCTAGACAAAGCCAAGATGATGGAAATCTATGCCTTAAGTCTCATCCTTTCGAACTCCATCATTCGATCTCGGACGCTTATTCTGGAGTGTTGTAATCACTACATCTAAGTTATCCAGGTGCGTACCAAGTATTTCCTCATCTATGTGAATTTAACAAATTAGTTGTTGACTGAGCGGAAGTACTGGACTAATATCCCGCGTCATAGGCGGAGGGCACGAACCAGGCATCTCGCCAGTAAGATAGCCTTGGAGCGGTTCGATGCTTGACCGAGCAAGTTACCCTGCCCTCAGCTCTTTCGTACTGATCGTCGCAGAAGCCCTCGACCAGCCCGGCGTAAAGTCTTCCGTTATAGGGCTTCCTTAGATCGCTCAATTGTAAGTTCCCTTTTCGCTTGCAAGTTGCCCCCGGAATTAGACGAAGCCCACAAGAGCTCACTATGCCATCTTGTGCGCAAATCTGCGTTGGATAGTCCCGGAACCTGATGCAGCCGCACCAAATAGGCTTGGCGGCCGCAGGGTATTTTGCGCCAAAACGGTTCGGAAAATCCGAAATCCCCAACCCTTCTCCCGTGGAGGTAATCGTGGCTAATCTTCGAAAGTTCGCAATGGCAATTGCTTCGGCGGTTCTCTTCGCCGGAGTAGCATGGGCACAACAAGATCCCGGAGTTCAGACCGGGGTTCGTACCGGAACATTCAATGGCATTACGATTGGTACCGGCACATCGCTTATCGATCCCAACAACGACCCCAACGGCTTTACGGCGTTCTTCAACGACGGCCTGGACCGTTTTCAGGATGTCGAAGGAGTTGCCAATAATGCCGCCGGCAATGACGGCCTCGGGCCTAGGTTTAACTTCAACCAATGCTCTGGATGTCATGCCCAACCCGCTGTCGGTGGCTCCAGCGCGCTCGTCAATCCGCAGGTTGCCGGCGTCGGCAGCTGCGCTAGTTCCAGCAACCTATCCGAGGCCGCGGTCACCAAAATCCAGCCAGGCCAGTCCGCGCCCAATCCGGCACAGAAGGGAACCGTAGCCTGTAACAACACCAACACGATTCCATCCTTCCTCAGTGCCAACGGCCCCACGCGGGAGGTCCGCTTCCCGTTCTTCTTCAACAGCAATGGCACGGTGAACACCAGCGCCCCGAATGGCAGTGTGGAAGATATCTTCGTCGTGTCAGGACGCCCCGATGGCGGCAGCGGCTGCAGCGCTACCCAGCCTAACTTTGCCCACGCCCAAGCGCTGAACAACATCATCTTTAGGATTCCGACGCCGCTCTTTGGCCTCGGCTTGCTTGAAAACGTGGACGACTCAACCTATCTGATCAACCGGCAGAACAACCTCAGAAACAGCTTTGGCATTGCCGGCACATTCAACTACAGCGGCAATGACAACACCATCACCAAATTCGGCTGGAAGGCGCAGAATAAGTCGGGAATGATTTTCGCCGGCGAAGCGTACAACGTGGAGATGGGAATCACCAACCTGCTGTTCAACAACGAAAAAGGGCTTCCGGAAGAAGATATTCTCGGGACCGGCCTGCCGCCGAGCTGCATAGACCTGACGGGGACCGGTTATCCGGAAGACGCTTCCAATCCAAACTCGACACCCAATTCGGCTGTGCTGGACGACGTTTCGGCGTTTGCCAACTTCACGCGCTTCCTGGCGCCGCCTCCTCCGGGACAGGTAATCCTGAACGGGCAGCCGGTGCCGGCGGCCACCATCGCGGCCGGTGCGTCAGTGTTCGAATCGATCGGCTGCGCAACCTGCCACAATCCAACCCTCGGCCCGACGCAGACCTCGAACCTTGTTCCGGCACTGAGTGGGCAGATGTTCCATCCCTACACCGATATGGAGGTGCACCACATGGGCTCCGGCCTGGCGGACAACGTCGCGCAGGGCAACGCGGGCGGAGACGAGTTCCGCACCGCTCCGTTGTGGGGACTGGGGCAAAGAGCCTTCTTTGATCCCGACGGGCGCGATCAAAGTGTCCCGGCGGCCATCCAGAATCATGAAAGCAACGGCAGCGAAGCTAACACCGTCATCACCAACTACAACAACCTCAACTCGACGCAGAAGCAGGAGCTGATCGACTTCCTGCGCTCGTTGTAAAGAAGCGGGCTAATGCTGGCGAAGAGCCGGCAGGTCTCGCCGGCTTCCCCTACTCGAGCGGAGATACGCATCCACCAAGGATGCGTATCTCCGTGTTCAACATTTCCTCGAAGGAATATCTATGTATACGCGATGGTTCACCTACGCGGCGGCAAGCGCCCTGCTTGCTTCTTCGCTGTCGTGGGAGCAGGCCGCTCCCACGACAGGTTCTTCCGGCGTGGCGAAAGCTGAAGTCGCCGCAGGCCGCGTTCCTAAGGGTGTGATTCTGGCTAAGGGCGCGTGGTGGAGCGCCAGCAACTCAGTTACTCCTCTGCCGGAGACGGGGGAGATTACAGATAACGTTTACCGCAATGCTTACTTCGGCATTAACTGGACGTTGCCCAAGGGCTGGACGCAGAAATACGAAGGGCCGCCTCCTTCAGACACGGGGCGCTATGTACTGGCGGAGATAGTTCCTTCAGATAGCTATACGGGACCGTCGCGCGGAAGTGTGTTGATCACCGCAGACGATTTGTTTTTTACGCCGTTCCCGATCACTCGCGGCGAGAAACTGGTCGACTACGACGAGCAGTTTCTGCCGCAGTTCGATAAATTGGAGCGTCCGCTCACGCAGACGACGCTGGGCAGACGATCGTTCCAGTTCTTTGCCTATTGGTCACCGGCAGCCGAGCTGCATTGGTATGTATTCGGAACCCAGATTCGCTGCCATGCAGTCCAGATCATCGTTAGCAGCAGCGATACCAAACTCATCCAGGAATTGATCCATGATTTGAATACGATGACCTTTCCGCCTGAAGATGCTTTGGCCGACGGCAATACGGTTCCGGTGTGCGTGAAGGACTACGCGAGCGGCGACAACGTGATAAGCCGTGTTGACCCGATCTTCAGCGAACGCCGCCACAATGCCCTTCCTGTGCGCATTGTCATTGGCAAAGACGGCAAAGTGAAACACATTCACTTGATCAGCGCGTTTCCCGAGCAGGCAAAAGTCTTGACCGACGCACTGAATCAGTGGACTTTCAAACCCTACCTGAAAGATGGGAAGCCGGTGGAGGTTGAAACCGGCATCGATTTCGGGAGCGTAGCGCGCGCACCAATGTCGACTGCGGCAAAGGCGCGCCCGTCCTGGTGAACGATGGGCTGAACCGGTGGCCAGGGCAGAGAGCAAACGTATTTGAAGCAGGTGATTGTCTTGAAGAAACATGGCGAAATTTCAGAGATTGAGAAGAACGGACTGAGGCTGATGGAAGCAGGCATGGCCAAGCGCTTGTGCTTTGGGATCATTCCGTGTGCGGCGATCCTGTTTTGCGCGTCTCAGGCTTCTTTCGCAGCCGGCCAGATCACGGGGCTGGTTCGGAATGGAACCAGCGGCCAGCCTGCGGCCGGAGACGAAGTGATTCTGCTGCGTCTCGACCGGAACCCGCACGAGGAGGCTCGTACCAAAATCGATGCCCAGGGAGAATTCACCTTCGATTTACCGGATTCCGATCATCCTCACATCGTCCGAGTGATTCATCAGGGCGTGAACTACGACAAGCCGATTGCTGACGCCGGCGCAGTCACCATCGACATCTTCGATGCTGCTGGCAAGGTTCTGGGCGTTACCGGCAACATTGAGATTATCCGCGCCGGAACACGCGGCAGCGCTCTTCACGTCTCCGACATGATTGAGGTCTGGAACCAGTCCAATCCGCCTGTAGCCCAAGCCAGCGCGCGAAGTTTTGAGGTCTACCTTCCCGCCGGCGCAATGATCGATTCGGTTCTGGCTGCCGGCCCCGATAACATTGCGGCATCAATTTCGGCCACATTGGTCCCCGGCGAGCCTGGTCATTACACCGTCAATTATCCTTTGCTTCCCGGGGCGACCAAATTCGCCTTCAATTACGACCTGCCTTACAACGGCCACGCAGTACTCAGCACCAAGAGTAGTTATTCGTTTAAGCAAGTTGCGGTCATGATTCCGCCGACCATGACTTTCGCGTCGCGGTCGCCCGCATTCCAGGCCCTTCCTGTCGGCAGCGATCGGTACCACGTGGAGGCGGCTGAAAACATCAGCGCCGGAGCCGCGCTCGCGTTTGAAATTTCCGGCGCCGGTGAGCTGCCTGCAACGCATCAACCACGCCCGGCCGCGCCGAATCCATCTGCCGCCGCGCCTATCTCCGCCGCGCCGGCGATGGCTGCCGGAGTTTCCCCAGCCGGGAATGCCGCTCCTGGAGCTGGTCCTCAAAGGAGGATCAACCCACATTCTTCGACTGGCTGGTGGTGGGTGTTGGGCGTTGTTATGTTGGGTTTTGCGATGTGGATGTTTTTTGTGTGGCGATGGCAGAGCTTGCAACGCCGGAGGGTAGCTCCCGTCGTGCAGCTGCGCTCTCATTTGCGGCAATCTCCCGCACCTCTGGTGGATGCTCTGAAGGAGGGCCTCTTTCTGTTGGAATCCGACCACATGCAGGGTGTCATTTGCGGCGAGGACTACATCTCAGCAAAGCGAGCACTGGAAGAAACCATCCGCTGGGCCCTCATGCGCAAACAGCCACGCGAAACGAATACCTCCGTTCCTGCAATGAGCATTCATCGAGGTGCAAGCTCCGGGTTGCCAACGTGAGTAAGCGTTGCGAGCCGCTCCTGTAGAATCTTCCCGTGAACACACCGCGCACCGATCTGGCTTCGGTCCTTGAACAGGCCGCGTTGTTTTCGAGCCTTTCGCGCGAGGAAGTGCACACACTCGCCGTCCGTACCGTGCGGAAACTCTTCAGCGCAGGCGAGCTACTTTTCTCGGAAGGTGAACCCTGCAGCGGTCTCCACATCATCGCACGGGGAAGAGTACGGATCTTCAAGATGTCGGTGAGTGGCCGGGAGCAGGTTCTGAGCGTAAACGTTCCGGGCGAATCGGTCGCGGAACTGCCTGTCTTCGACGGCGGCACATACCCGGCTTCGGCCATGGCAACGGAAGAGACGGAGATTGCATTCATCTCACGGCGCGATTTTCATGCCTACTGTCTCGACCATCCTGAAGTCGCGCTCAAGATGCTTTCGGTAGTGGGCGCGCGATTGCGGCGGCTCGTGGGCATTATCGAAGAGCTGTCCTTCACTACCATCCGCCAGAGGCTCATTGCGATGCTGGTGAAGCTGGCGCAGAGCGACGGGAAAGCGACGAATCGCGGCATCGAAATCCAACTGCCCGCAACGCACCAGGAGCTTGCGAATCAGCTCGGGACCGTGCGGGAGCTGATCTCGCGAAACCTGATGCGGCTGCAGGCCGAAGGATTGCTCGACGTCGATGCGCGCCAGATCGTCGTTCGCGACATTAAGGGCCTGAGTGCGCTGCTCGAATCCTGACGCAATGTTGCTGCGCGGATCAGCACTCGGTTCAGCTTTCCAGCTCCGGAGGATGTGCCCAGCTGTAGGTTGATCCAAGCCACGATCTGTCCGGAGTCTCAGCCTCGAGATGCGGCGTCAATGCCCATAGCCCGATGAGGGCGAGTCCCACAAGGTTGGGAAACAGGAGCGGCGCCAGCGGCGGCGCGCCATTGATGAGCTTCTCCCAAAGCGTGTGTCCCGGCTCAACCAGATTGGCCTGAAGATGAAACCAGAAGCCGAGGACGCCCACAAGCGCTTGCACGATCATTACGACCAAGCAGAGATCGAGAAAGCGGCGCGTCACATTCATCAAAAGTGGAACGATCAGAAAGCCCGTCGCGAACGCCGATGAGATGACCGGAATCCACTCTGTCCGCATGAAGAATCCATTGGATGCGTGATCGGTGAGCGAGAGAACGAAGTTTCCGAAAAAGCCGCCCAGCGCCAGCAGAATCACCCACCGCGCCCACTCGGCGGATTTCACATCGACCATGCGGTTCACCAACAGCAGAAAGCCGAGTCCTGTATAAGCCAGCGGCGCGGCAAACGGAGCTGCATAGGTGAGGCTCTTGAGCGTGCGATCGAGAAAGAAGCGGCTCTCCAGGTGATAAAGCACTCCGGCGAGCCCAACCAAAATCGAGAGCCAGCCGACAAGGTAGCCCACATCGCGCCACGGCGAATGATAGCCGCCAATCCAGCGCAATGCGATCAGGACCACGAGCACCACCGGAGCCACGATCGAGACGTAGAGCGGAATGTACTCGGCCGGCTTGCCAAAGTGATTCACTGAATGCGCGATCACAATGTCGACGGCGAGAATCGCGAGATTCACCGTGACGAACAGTTCCACCCAAAGCGCTGGATTGTGCGCCCAGCGCAGTTTTGGATGCGCGATGAGTTTTTGCGTGCGCGTGAGCCATTCATTTGCGGCCATGTTCCCTCCGCAACTCATCGGCTTCATGTTGCAGTTCGACGGTCTTGGCCAGCAACTCGTAGTTGCCGTGCCATTGCACAAAATCCGCGCCGCCCATGAACGCGCCGTGCTTGCTGGTGCGGCCGTCGTAGTGCCACAGGTTGAAGTAGGTGAATTCGATGGGCTGCGTAAACGGCGGACCGCTGAGCATGCCGTCCTTGCGCAGCCCGTCCATAATGTCCTTCGCGGCAAGGACGCGCGAATTTGTATTGCCGATCACCTGCTCGGCCTGTGCGTACACGCGATCGACACCAGCCTGCGTATGGCATTGGGTGCAAACCAGCTTCATGTTGATCTGCGCTTGCAGGTAATTCGGCCGATGCGTGCTGACCGCGTCCGCCAGATACCAGCTCAGACGATCCGACGGGTTGTGTGTCACTTTCAAGCCGTTGATGCCGCTCATATGGCACGTAGCGCAGGTAGGCACAAACATGTCGCGCGTGGTGAGCGTGCGCGGATCGGCGCTGAGGCGCAGTAGGTTGCGCTGCGCCGCGAACATGATGCCGTGCTTGGACTCGTTGTAGATCTCGATCTGCGAGTGGTCCGGCCCCATGTGGCACTGCCCGCAGGTTGTCGGCAGCCGCGCCAGTTCCACGGAGCTTGTGTGGCGCGAGTGGCATTCCGTGCAGCTTCCGATTGTGCCGTCGTCATTCGGCTTGCCAATCGAGTGGCACTGCTCGCAGCCGCCGCTCACGGCCGTGTGGCCCTCCGGGCCGGCGAGCGGATTCGGCTGACGCTTTGTTCCGCCCGGCTGGAACTGCTCGCTGAACGCGACCTGCTCCGCTGAAAGCCCCTTTTCGCCGTATACCGCGGCCCAACTCGGAGCCGCGTGGCGGCTACGCAGGAATTCCTGGTACTCGTTCTCATGGCACGACCGGCAATTGCCCGCGGTCAGGTGCGCGCTGATGACAAATCCATGATGATCGACTTTTTTCTGTCCGGTCGCGGGCTGATGGCAGTCCAGGCAATTCACGCCTTTCTTCGCGTGAACCGACATTTCGTATTCGTGAACCACCGAATACTGCAGCCGGGCATGACACTCGGCGCACTTGCCGGAGGCCCGCACAAAATCCGCTGTGGGCTGCTCTGTCTCAACCTTTGGCCGCGCGCGGTTCACCAGGAACGCCGACACAATCAGCGCGAATGCAATCACGACAGCAACAAAAACTGAACGGAAAGACATCGAAATCGACCCCGCGGTATTTGGCTGGAGGACCACCTGAGGGCGTTGCGCGCGATCGCAGGCGGAACAGTGGAAATGTAGCAGGCTCGGGAACAGCCTGCCAAGACCTCCAGAATCGCGCACCGCGCTCTGAAGCGATGCGACTTTTGTCACTCGCATCTCTGCGCAATGAGAGCTTGTTCACAAATGAGACGCCACACTACAAACCGGCGCGGGCCTTGAACTCACGGGCGCGGTCGCGCGCCACGGTCAGGTCGGTCTGCTTCTGGTCTCTCAGCCGCACGTTGAGCGCTCCGCCCGGCAACGAGGCGACCTCCAGAATCCACGAAAGATTCACGACAGTGCCGCGATGAATGCGTGCGAACTGCGCCGGATCGAGCTTTCGCTCCAATTCAACAATCGTGTAGTCCACGCAGTAGGGCTTTCCGTCGCTCACAGCGTACGTCAGTTTGTCTTCGGCATAGAAATGGCTCACCCGGTCGAGATCGAGAAACCAGAGCCGATCGCCGAGGCGCGAGGCGATTCGCGCCGGATACTCTTGCCGGGTCTGGCGAAGCGACTCCGCGATCTGGCCGAGCAGAAGCTGAAGGCCCGGCTGTGTGGGTGGCCTCGGTCCGTGCGGCGTTGCCCCGTCCGTCGCTCCGCGCATGCGGTCCACTTTCGTGAGCGCGCGCTCCAGCTTCTCGGGATCGATGGGCTTGAGCAGATAATCGACTGCGCCCACGCCAAAAGCACGCAGCGCATAGTTCTCCCATGCGGTGGTGAAGACGACGATGGGCGGCTGGGCCAGATCCGAGATCACCTCGAAGCCGTTCAGTCGCGGCATCTCGATATCGAGAAAGCAAACGTCGGGCGGATTCTTCTTGAGTGCAGCGACAGCCTCCTCGGGTACTGTCGTCGCGCCGACGACGTCGACGCGGCCGGTTTCCTCAAGCAGGCGCCGCAGGCGATCGAGCGCCAGCGGTTCGTCGTCGGCGAGATATGCGCGCAGCTTCATACGCGAGGCAGAACCATCTCCACTAAAGAATAGTCTCCCTGCCTCGAGACATTCAGCCGTGCGCGCTCACCGAAGAGCGCATCCAGCCGCTGCACCAGCTTGTCCAGCCCGTGCCCGGCGCGAATGCCGGACAGAGTGAAACCGGGCCCCGAATCCCGCACCTCAATGTGCACGCTCCCGTCGGTATCGACGCGCGCCGAGACCAGGAACTCCCCGCCCGCGGCCTGCGGAACGATGCCGTGTTTGATGGCGTTCTCAACCAGGCACTGGACGGACATGGGAGGGACCATCGCGCCGCTGAGTTCAAGCGGAACATCGATGCGCCCACGCAACCGATCGCCCAAGCGCACGCGTTCGATGTCGACATAACTCTCGACCATCGCAATCTCCTGCCGCAGCGGGATTAGCGACTGCTCGCTCATATCGAGTGAAGCACGCAGCAATGTGGCCAGCCGTCCCACCGTCTGCTCGGCCTGTTTGGGATTGACGGGAATCAAAGCGCTAATCGAGTTCAGCGTGTTGAACAGGAAGTGCGGGTGAATCCACGACTCGAGCGACCGCAGACGGGTTTCCACCGCCAGCTTGCGCGATCGCTCCTCCGCGATCTCCTTTTCATGCAACTCCCGCTCCATCGTCTGCACGCGGGTCAGCAGCATGGCGTACGTCATGGCCCCCAGACCGAAAACCAGGGCCAGCGGCATCGCGAAGCGCAGCGTGTAATAGCAGTCGCGCCAGAAATGCTGCCAACTCGACAAGCCGGCCGCCGCCAGGAGCGATTGTGCCACCAGGCAGCCGCCCGCGGTGAACACCAGGATGCCCGGGACCGCAATCTTCCATGGCGACATCCCCGTGCGAGCTGCGGCTTTCTCCATCAGCCAGCCCAGGATCACACTCGCCAGAATGCCGGTCAGGTTTGCGTAAACAAATGTAAAAACCAAGCCTTGCAACAGGTCGCGGGCGGAGCGAGTGGGGTTAATCGCAAACGCTATCAGCTCCACCAGCGCCACGGCCACATTAATCCAGAGCAGCACGAATGCCCATTTGTGCTTGAATGGAGCCGCCTGCGCCGTCATCGCGCACCACCTTCATTTGCCATGCTCGCGGGTTCAAACGTTCCCATGCGGAAGACGTTCAGCGGCATCGGCGCGTCCTGATTCGGCAGCTTCATCTGGCCGGTGACCTCTTCGTAGAGGGTTGCATATTCAATCTGCCTGGTCGAAAGCGAAACCCAGATTTCGCCCCAGTAATCGCTGCGTGCATCCATCTTCATTCCGCCGGTTGCAAGTTGCACGGGATTGAAAAACGCCCGGTACTCGATGAGCGCGCACTCCTGTCCATTGCGCTCAGAGCGCCCCACCCATTCCAGCACCAGATCGTGATTGCGAAAGTTTCCCATCGCAGGCAGGTTCACGTCCTGATCGGAGGCAGCATGAAAGGGCCGATTCAGTTGCAGCTTATCGAAGAATTTCTGGCCGAACATTTCGAACATCTGTGTATCCCAGACCAGGTTACGCTCAAGATAGGCGGAGGCAGGAAAGGCTTTGAAAAACTCCGGCGCCATGGTGTTGGCGTCGTCGCGATACGCGAAGCCATCCATGAAGACACTCTTCTGCGGTGCCGCATAAGGCGCCTTGTCGCCGCTTCCATCCTCCGCAGTCACGTTATTCCACTCGACCTGACCGCCCGGGAGGCCACGCGTGTAATCAGCGGTGAGGCGCTGGCGGCGCACGATCTGACCAATTGTGCTGGTGGTGTTATAAACCACGGTGAAGCGGTAGGTACGCGGGCCTTTATCGAGCACCGCGGTATCGTGCGGCAGCGTCCATACGGACGCCGCGACGGAATGGGCTGGCGTTTGCTGCGCCATGAGTCCCAGCGTCGGAAAGAAGAAAGCGGATAGCAAAATTGTCTTGTTGAGCATCAGTGTTTCCTCCCAGCCGCAGTGTCCCGCGGGGGACGGGACCAATGCATCCATTCAGCGACGAAAGGCGGGAACAGCCGATAAGTAGTCGTCGAGGAAGGATAAAACGCGAGGCCCGGCGCGCGCCGTCATCCCATCTCAACGAGCACGTGGTTCTCGCGCGCGAGTTTGCCGGCGGGGATCAGGTTGCATTCGAGCGGCTCTCCGTTCAGGATGATTTTGCGCACGCCCTTTTGCACGCCGTTGGGATTACGCACCTCCACCCTCACCTTTTTGCCGCGGAAGTTGCGCGTCACCTTGAAGGACTTCCAGCCCGAAGGAATGCAGGGATCGATGCGCAGCCCGTCGTATTCCGGCCGCAAGCCGAGAATGTACTGCGTAGCCGTGTAGAACGACCATGTGGCCGAACCGCTCAACCACGGTACGCGCGAAGCGCCGAAGCGCGGGCTGTACTTGCTGTGCGTGAACTGGCAGTAGACGTACGGCTCGATCTCGCGCACCTCGGCGCGCGTGTTCCACGCGCCCGGCATGGTCGCGCGGAAGTACTGCCAAGCCAGATCTCCATGGCCGAGCATGGTTTCTGCAATCACGGCCCAACCTTGCGTATGCGTAAAGATGGCTCCGTTCTCCTTCATCCCTGGATTGAACAGCGCCGCCCGCATCACGTGGAAATCGGTGTTCACATACGGCAGATCGCAGATCATCAGCCCGTGCTCGGTAGCCAGCCGCTCGCGCACCGCCCGCATCGCCATTGCCGCGCGCTCGCCATCGGCGTGGCCGCTGAAGACCGCCCACGATTGCGGGTTCAAAAAGATCTTGCCCTCCTCGCTCTCGCGCGAGCCGAACTTGAATCCATCGGCGCGATAGGCGCGCAGATACCACTCGCCATCCCACGCATCGCCGCGCAGCCTTATGTCGAGCTCATTGAGATGCGTGCGCGCCCATTTCTGCTCAGCGTCGTTGCCGAACAACTTACAGATCTCCAGATAGACCGCCAGCGCATAACGAAGCTGGAAGGCAACGAAAACGCTTTCGCCGCGCTCACCTAAGCGGATGCAGTCATTCCAATCGGCAGAGAGGCCGCAGGGCAGCCCGTGCGCGCCAGAGCGCTCCAGGCTGAACTCGATGGCCCGCTTCATGTGGCCGAGCACATTCGCTTCACCACGATCGGCGTAGGGCAGAACTTTTGAATAAAACGCGACGTCGCCTGTCTCCTTCACGTAGGCAGGAATGGCGTTGAACAGCCACAGGCAGTCGTCCGAGCGGTACTCCGCTTCGCGCGGCGGGCGTTCGTTGCCGGGCCGGTGGGCAAACTGCTTCACCACCGGCATCGCGCCGCCGGTCGAGACCTGCCCGGTGATCATCAGTTCCAACCGCTTCACAGCTTCCGTGGGTATCGTGTGCATTACACCAAGCATGTCCTGCACGGTGTCGCGGTAACCGAGGCCATCGCGCTCGCCCGCGTAGATCAGGCTCGCGGCCCGCGACCACGCATACGTCATCAGACAATTAAACGGGCTCCACATGCGCATCATGCTGTTGAATTCAGCGTCGGGCGTTTCCACCGCGAGTTCACCAATGCGACCGTGCCAGTAACTCTTCAGAGCTTCTAACTCGTGGTCTGCCTTTCTCGGTTCGGCGAACTCCGCGGCGGCGCGGCGGCCTTCGTCTGCGGCCCGGCCCACACCCATCAACACAAGAAACTCTTTACTCTCGCCGGGTGCAAGAGACAAGTTCGTCTGCAACACCCCACAGCCGTTGTCTCCGGCAGCTAGCGATCCCGTACATTCTCCGCGCTCAACCACCGTTGGTCTGGCATAAGTTCCATAGTTACCCAGAAACGCCATGCGGCAGGTGTCGTAACCTGCAACCTCTGCGCCAACCAGGGCAAGAAACGTGTGCCGCCCCTGATCCTTCTCCTCAAATTGGTCTGGCATCGAAGGAATGTTGACGTTGGTTCCATGATCGATGATTCCGTCTTCTACACTCATCTTGACGATGTGCTGCGTGTATTGAAGATTCACGAGATCGTCGATGGCGCACCAGTTGCCAGCATATTCCACATAAGTAAATGCGCTCAGCGAGCGGGGCCGCGAGCTCACATTCGTTACGCGCACGCGCCAGCACTCAAAGTTTCTGCCGAGCGGCACAAAATAGGTTGCCTCGGAGCGGATTCCTTCATATTCAGAAGTGATTGCTGTGTACGCGCTTCCATGGCGGCATTCGGACTTGTACTTATCGAGTGGCTTGCCCACCGGCTGCCAGGAAGCGGACCAGAAATCGCCGCTCTCGCGATCACGCAGATAGATATAGCGGCCCGGTTGATCCAACGGCACGGAGTTAAAGCGAAGGCGCGTAAATCGGCCCTGCGCCGCTGACTTATAGAAGCTATAGCCGCCCGCGTTGTTAGTGATGATGGCGCCGTACTCCGTGCTTCCCAGATAGTTACTCCACGGACGAGGAGTATCTGGATGAGTAATGACATACTCTCTGCGAGCATCATCAAAATAACCAAATTGCATGTTGTTGTTTTTCCTTTAAAAGTCTTGATCGCGGCGGTTCAAGCCGTATGTATCACTTCGCTTGTGGCATGCCTGGCCTCTAACTCGCTTTGGAGTTTCTTCATCCGGGCCTCAGAGAGCGGATAAAAGATCATGCCCACGCCAGTTAACAAGAAGCCTGCAGCGGGAATCATTGTAAACAGCAGCAGGATCGCGTGCAGGGCCTGCGGCGTCTGCGCCACGCTTGCCTGATAGCCGAACTTTGCCAGCAGCCAGACGGCGACCGGACCGCCGATCGCCCAACCGAATTTATTCGACATTCCGGCGGCTGAGAAGACCAGGCCCGTAGCACGGCGGCCGGTGCGCCACTCGGAGTAATCTGCCGAGTCGGCGAACATCGCCCAGAGCACCGCTGAGGTCGGTCCGGTCACGGCGCTGTAGAGCAGCTGGAGCGCAAAGATCAGCACCAATTGCTCCGGCTTCACCCAGCTCGCAACCACCAGTGAGATCGCGCCAAAAACCGCCAGGCCTATATAGGTAGCCTTTCTGCCTGCAAATCGCGTGATGTGTTGGACCGCCATTGTTCCAAGCAGTGAGAGCAGTGTTCCGGCGACCATAAACGAAGCAGCGAGCTTTTCATTTCCTACGTAGTACTGGAAGTAGTACAGAATCGCGCCGCTGCGGATCGCCACCGAACAGACCGTCAGCGTTCCGGTAAAGAAGAGGATGAGCCATGGCACATTAGTGACAAGGTCCGATAAATCTCGTCCGAGAGAGGTCTTCTGAGGAACTGGCTGCACGCGCTCTTTTGTCAAGGCGAACGTTAGAAAGAAGAGCACAGTAGCCATCAGCGCGTATAGTCCCATCGTCAGTTGATAGCCGTGCGCCTTGGCCGCAGCCAGGAACACTCCGCCCATCTCCTTTTTCACATGTCCGAAATAGTCCACCAAATAAAGTGTCGAATACTGCACCACCAGCCCCGCGCCGAATGCGAAGGCAAAGCGGTACGAGGAGACACTGGTGCGTTCCTGCGAATCGGGCGAGATGACTCCCATCAGCGCCGAATAGGGAATATTGATCGCCGAGTACACCATCATCATCAGGCAGAGCGTGATGTAGGCGTAGATCAGCTTGCCGTTGGGACCGAAACCGGGCGTGGTGAAGGTCAGCGTGCTGATAATGCCGAAGGGCACGGCGAACCAGAGCAGGTAGGGACGAAACTTGCCCCAGCGCGTACGGGTCCGGTCGCCCATCATGCCCATGAAGAGATCGAAGGCCATATCGAAGACGCGGGTCAGCAGCAGCAGCGTGGCCAGCTTCTCCAGCAGGGAACGTTCCAGCTTAGCGTCGGGCGTGTAAAAAAAGACGTCGGTATAGAACTTGCTTTGGAAGTAAATGAACGACATCCAGATCAGGTTGGAGGCGCCGTCGCCGAACGCGTAACCAACCTTGTCGAGAATCGAAAGCCTTTGATCCTTCGAAGCCATAGGTCGCCTGCAGATGGAATGAGCCATTCTACATCAGCGAGGATTCAGCCCGCGAATCGGGCCTGGCTAAGGTGAAACGTTTTTGTAGAGGCTAGCCGCTGGGCGCGGCCACCCAAATCGATCCCGCGCATCCCCTGGTTGTTTGTGTCAGGCCGACTTGGTGATTCGTCGGCTCGCTCACCTGACTTCCTTCACTTCCAGCCGCTCATCGGCCTGCAAATACCCTTTGCGCCGGAACCAGTCGTCCATCGCCGCTTGCAGCCGATCGAGCGGGACGCGATGGCCGATCTCCAGCAGTCCGTCTCCCGCAGGAAAGGTATCGTCGAAGACCGCATCGTTCGTGAAATTGCGCATGGCAAAGTTGTCGATCTGGCCGATGGGGCAGGCATGGCGCGCGCCGGCCGCATCGATCCGTTCTATAGAAATGCGCCGCGCAAACATGCTTCCACTGTAAACGAAGCGCGCATCGAATCAAGAGCGAGACCGCGCCGCGCGTGAGCGTTTACCGATGAAATCGCTTCACATGTACGCGGCGCATCCATGCGATAGACTCGGAAGGTTACAAAGCGGATTCCGTACCAGTCTCGGGAGGCTTTGGCAATGATGCTTTTTTTAAGGTGGTTTCTCTATGCGCTCGCGCTCCTGATCGTCTCCTGGCTTGTGCCCGGTTTTCACGTGTGGGGAATTTGGCCTGCGCTGATCGCTGCACTGGTCATCGGACTGCTCAACGCCACGCTCGGCCTGTTCCTTAAGATCATCACGTTCCCGTTCACCATCGTCACGTTCGGCCTCTTCCTGCTGGTCATCAACAGCCTGATGATTCTGGCAGCCTCGCACTTTGTGCGCGGATTCACCGTGCGCGGATTCATTCCCGCGTTCTGGGGCGCAGTGGTGCTGGCAATTCTGGGAATGGTGATCCGGGGAATGACGAAGAATAATTAAAAAACGAGCGGAGCTGGCGTTATTGGCGCGATAGACCTACTGCGCAATTGCAGGCTGCAACGCAGGCTCGGCCGTCGAGTGCTGCCTAGCTACATGATGCTTGCCTGCAGATTGGCTCACCCCGGGCGTGGTTCCCAGGTCCTTCTGAAGCTCCAAGGGCTTGTTCGCAGGACTGCTTTCTTGTTCCCCTTTTCCCTTGTTCTCTTGTTCCCTGATCTTCGGTCCGGGCAGCGTCTCGGGAGTGCGGATGGCGCCTGCTCCCGAAAACCCGCCTGGATTCGCGATGGGCGCGGGCATGACGACGACCTTTCCGGTCTGACCCGTTTGCACGCGGCTGTAGACGCCCCAGCCCCCGCCCACCACCACAAAGACGATCGCCGCGGCAGCAGCGGTACGGATCGAGTTGCTCCTGAGCGAAACCCGGGAACGCATTCCTGCCGGCCAGGCCAGAACCCGGCCTTGGCGCGGCGCAGCGCGTAGCGCCTTGTGTACGCGGTCTTCCAGCCCTTCCGGCACGGGCAGATTGGCGATGAGGCGCAGTGTCTCTTCTCCGGAATTCGTGTTCGCCGCGCTATCCATCGGATTGTGAGGATTCGAATTCATCGTTCACTCCTCTTATGATCGAGCAGCCCGGCCATGAGGTTACGCGCCCGGAAAAGGCGGGACCTCACGCTCGATTCCGTAATGTCGAGAACCGATGCGATCTCCACGCTCGTAAGCTCCTCGAAGGCCGAAAGCAGCAGAACCTCGCGCTCCTTGGCGGGCAATTGTTCCACACACGCCAGCACAGAGGCGTGATGCTGCGCCGCGGCCGCCCGCTCCTCCTGGGACAGTCCCGTTGAAGGCAGCACGCGCGCCAGCTCCGCAACGTCATCGGTTTCCGGGCGGGTCTTCGCGCGGCGCTTGCGGTCGAGTACGATGTTCCATACGATGCGGATGAGCCAGACGCGGTGGTCGCGCACTTCGTCGAGTGACTCGCGGTGCCGCAACACGCGCAGGAATGCCTCCTGCACTGCATCTTCGGCGTCTGAGGGGTTGCGCAGGACCGAGTAGGCTACGCGGTAGAGGGCGCCGGCATACTGGTTGACCAGCGCGGCAATTGCAGCGTCTTCCGCGCGCCGGCGCGCGTCTTCATTCACCGCGCTCGTGGGTATCTCCATCCAACCTGCGAAAATGGCCTGGCTGGTGCTCATCAAGTACCAGACGCAGGCGGCCGGAAAAGTGCTCAGGCCCGCTCTAGCTCCCGGTTGCCGCATACGATCGCGGCCGGACGGGGTCCTCGCCGAGAGTCTTTTACTTCGCGGCCAGCTTCTCGGCCGCAATGGAGCCGGCAGCGCCGTCCTTATCGGCGTCCTTAATCTTGGCCCAGAGGTTACGCGCCTGATCCTGCTTGCCTTCCGCGGCATACAGATCGGCAAGGTCAAGCTGGGCCACAGACGCGGAGACGGTGGCCGAGGGCTTGGCGACGATCTCGTTATAAAGAGAGATGGCTTCGTCGTCGCGGGAGGTCTGGCGATATAAGCCTGCCAGCGCCACCTTGGCAAGGTTCGCAAGATTGCGGTCCCAGGAGTGGGATGCAGTCGTCAGCTCAGACTCGGCCGGACCATTCTGCCCCAGTTCCTCATCGGTAACGCCGGCAAAATAGTGGGCTTTGGCAGCCTCGGGCAGCCATGAGTAATCGTGGGCCACGGCTACAAACTCGCGATTGGCCTCTTTGGCGCGGTCGGTCGCGGTCGCGTAGACGCCCGGCTCCGGCGGAGCACCGGGAGTAGCCAGCGGCGTTGTATACACGTCCAGCGCCGCGCCCAGCGCAGCATCGGCTGCCGACGAGCGCATGTTCCAAAAGATCGCGCCGCCGACCACCACAACCAGGATGGCTACTGCGGTAATTGCCCAGCGCACCACGCTGGCACTATGCTCGCCGACCCAGCTGGCGCTCGATACAGCAGCCTTGGCAAATCTGTCGCCTTTCAGCGCGCGACGCGTTTCAATATCCACGGGATTCTAGTGTCCTTCGTTGATTGACTTGCAGGCGGGTCCGTACGATGAGGGCAGCGCTACTGCAACCCAAGTAGTTTATCAGCGCGGTTTGCGCAGAGTCCACCGCCGGTGCTGGACCAGACGCCAATCCAGCGGCCCTCCCCAATGGTTGCAACCAATTTTATGGGCAGGTCAGCAGCGCCGTGCCCCACATTTCCGTACAATCCGGATTGCCGAGCGGGTCGACGACGTTACATGTCTGCGGGGCGGGAATATTCAGCTGAACCCAAGCCTCGACAGCCGTCGTTCCACTTCCCGATTTGCAGGTAGCCAGGCCGTTTTGCGTGATGGTCGCCGTCATCTGCGTAGAGGTTATGACACCCCAATTGGCTGTAAGCGGCGTGACTGTGTACGGCTGCGTGCTGTAGGTGCCGGTAGCCACGAACTGGACCGGAGATCCGTGAGCGGTGCCCGATACTGGAGCGATGGTAATGGACATGAGCTCGCGGGGCGGAGTCGGAGCGCCACAGGCTTGAAGGAAAACAGCAGAAACGATAAGCGCTGAAGGGGCCGAGAGGACGGCGCGCAGGGTGATCATGGCAGCCTCCCGGCTCGAGATAATTCTTTTTGTTTAGACGCGCCATTTTCCCCTTAAGTTGAGTGCAAATTGCAACCCGGGTATCAGTCCCAGAAGGGTTCTGGAGTTTCGTCGCCTTGCCGCCCCGCGCCCGGAGCGATACGCTTAAAACATGTACGAGGACTTTCACGTCGCGGACCGATGGACTGGCGAAGACCTGCACTGCCACTGGAAAGCGAACATCGTCGCCATCGCCACGCGCCACGCCGACGCAGTCGATATCCGCTTTGACGTGAACGGGCGCCCCATGTGGATCGCCCTGCCGTGCAAGGCCTGGGTGGAGCAGAAGAAGCGCAGCGGCAAGGTCATCACCGATTATCTCGCCGCGCAGATCGCCGGGCGTTATCTCAAGCAGCTCATTGAGCAAGGCTATGACGCGCGCCGCGAGGTTTACACCATGACAGTGCCGGAAGTGCTTGAGCACCTCGATGCAGTCGTGAAGGAAGCCAAGGATGAAGGCGCCATGCCTGCGCTTCCGGTGATGCCCGCGGAATCGGCCTCGACAAATGTCGTGAGAACCGATTTTATTCCGCATCCGTAGTGTTGGATGGGCCTATCTCAGCGGCGGAGCCGATTCCATGCACCGCAGTTTCTTCCTTTCCCTCATTGCCGTTCTCTTAGCTTCGCCTATCGCCGCGCAATCCTCCACTCCGGCGTCCAACGCGCCGCTGCCTAATCCCACCGAACTCCTGCAGCGCGCCATCGCCAACGAGCACAAGCTCGCCGCCGAGCGCGAGCGCTACGACTGCCGCGTGACCGATCGCGTCATCGAGACCGACAGCAAAGGCAACACGAAGAAAGACACGACAGAAGTCTCGGAACTGTTCTACGTCCGAGGCATCCCTATTGAGCGCACCTTGCAAAAGAACGGAAAAGATCTCACGCCCGAGCAAACGCAGAAGGAAGACGACCGCGTGATGAAAGAGACGCTCAAGTACAACGACCAGGCCAATGCCCAGAAGGAAGAGAACAAGCAGATTCAGAACGTCGAGGACCTGCTCCAGGCCATGATGCTGGCCAACGGGCGGCGGCAAAATGTGGACGGCCGGCCGGTGCTTTTCTACGACGTCGTTCCCAATCCGCGCTTCGAGGCAAAGAACCTGCTCCAGCGCTTGGCTCAGGTGATGCAGGGCAAGATGTCCTTCGACGAGCAGACGGGAAGGCCCATCGACATCGACGTGAAAACCGTCGCGGATTTCAAGGTTGGCGGCGGCCTGTTGGCAAATGTGCACAAGGGATTGTGGCTGCACCTGCACAACCAGATGCAGCCCGACGGAGTCTGGCTGCCCAACCTTGCCGAAGGCTCTGGCGACGCGCGCGCTGCACTTTTTCTGCACCCGTACTTCCGCTTTAAGGAGGTCACCGACAACTGCCGGCTGTATACGGCAACCGCGGTGCAGGTGGGACCGGCGCAGCCGGTCAAGAAGCCATAGCGCCGCAAGCTGTACCGCCGGTCTCCTGACGATGTTCGCATCTTGGACGGTCGTAGTTTCCGAATTACCGG
This sequence comes from uncultured Acidobacteriota bacterium, assembly GCA_963745965.1. Classification (GTDB taxonomy): domain Bacteria; phylum Acidobacteriota; class Terriglobia; order Terriglobales; family Acidobacteriaceae; genus Telmatobacter. The sequence continues at coordinate 41,683 of CAVUZC010000005.1, read as the reverse complement.
TCATTCGCCCGGAACGGTTCGGTGACGATACTCTTGTCTTAGATCGGCTTTCCGTTTCTCTCGACCCCCGGATACAGCGTTTGTCTTCCAATGCCCTCAATGGTGGTAGAATTCGAGAACTCAGCGTTGAGAAGGAGGTGCCAGTTCAAATGGAAGATGAAGATTGGCTCAGGACTCAATTCGCCTTCCCCTTGGTTCGCACAAATGTGGAGGGCGTTTACACAACGCAGCCACTACCCGACGATCTCGACTTGAAAACCGTTAGCGAAGCAACACTGTTGCAGCATGGTGTGTTCTTGCCGCGTCCAGGAGCGAGCGGCCAAGCGGGCTCCGAGGCGGCGTGGAAGGCAGTCTCGGAACGAGGTTTGCGCATAACTGCTCCGAATCTGGAGCCATTGCCTGACTCCTTGCGCGGGGTAAGGAGACCGCATGGACCCGGGCCGGGCGGATCGCAGGCAACCAGCCCGAACTGGTGCGGATGCGTGCTGGAAGGATCAGGCAATTGGCGCAGTGTAACCGGAACCGTGAGCCTGCCTTATTTGAGTGTTCCGTCACAAGTGCAGGCGAACCAGTTGGCGAGCCTCAGCGCCTGGGTGGGACTGGACGGGTGGGGATCCACAGGAATGGCACTGTTCCAGGCAGTTGTGGGTTTCTGGGTTGACACTTCAACAAATCCGCCGACAACGGCCTTTTCCGACCCATATTGGCAGTGGTGGATCCCAGACCCGAACGATCTTTGGTCGTCTCTACCATTCGGCAGCGGCAGCATTACAAACGCCCCGGCAATGAAGTCAGGAGACTCTGTTCAGATCTATTGCGGATATGTTCGCGCGCTCGACGGATCCAATTGGGGATCCGTCTCTTTTCTTTTTTACAACGATTTGGAGCAGGTGGTTGTCCCCGAACCGGTGTCGCTGAAAGGCCCCCCTCGGGTTGCTGAAATTCCCATCTTGATGAACCTGTTCTTCCCCGGCCCGGCGAATGTTCAAGGTCAGGGAGGATGCATCGAATGGATCATCGAGAACGAAGGTGTGACGAACAATCAACCTGGCACCATCGTGCCGGTATTCTCGGCAAGTGCGAGCCAGATGATCCCTGTTACCTTTAGCCAAGCCCTTGGTTATAGCCAGCTTGAGGGAGTGACCGGCGACCCTGCCAATGGGTCCACCATATTGTGGGAGACGAGTAGCGGGCAGGTCAGCGATGTTGCTACTGTTACGCTTGCGCCGGAAACAGTGTCTTTCACCTACACTGGCCCTTAGCGTGAGCTTGAGAGGAGTGACTCAGTCCGCATAAACGCCGCTGGGTCCGGGAATCCGGTTGTCCCTGGACCGTCAGCAATGCGGAGATTCACCATGCAGTAAACACACAAGTGAGCGCGGCTTTTCCGCCCCTACGCTTCGGTCTGCGCCGCCTGCGCCTGATTTCCACGCTTCAGCAGCCGGCTCAAAATCACATACAGCACCGGAATAAACACCAGATTCAGCACCGTCGACAGCAGCATGCCGCCAACGATTGTCGTCCCCACCGAGCGGCGGCCCAGCGAACCTGCACCGGTGGCAAACACCAGCGGCAGCACGCCGAGAATAAACGCGAACGACGTCATCAGAATCGGCCGCAGGCGTAGTTCGCCGGCTTCGATCGCGGCTTCGGCAATCGAACGCCCTTTGCGGCGTAACTGCTCGGCGAACTCGACAATCAGAATCGAGTTCTTTGCCGAGAGGCCGATCAGCATCACTAATCCGATCTGGCAGTAGACATCGTTGGCCAGGCCTCGCAGCGAGATCAGGCCCAGTGCGCCCAGCACAGCCATCGGAACCGCGAGCAAAATGATGAAGGGCAACGCAAAGCTTTCGTACTGCGCCGAGAGCGTGAGATAGACGACAAGAATGCCGAGGCCAAAGATCAGGAGGGCCTTGCCGCCCGATTCAATTTCATCAAGGGTCAGGCCGGTCCACTCGTACTTCATGCCCTGCATCATGTTTTCCGTGGCCAGCTTTTCCATCCCGGTGATCGCCTGGCCGGAGCTGTAGCCCGGCGCCGCGGAGCCTTCGATCTCAACCGAACGGAAGAGGTTGTAGTGCGAGATCACGGGCGCGCCCGCGCTCTCCTGCACCGTCACAAGATTGTCGAGCGGAACCATCTGGCCCGCATCGGACCGAACATAGTAGCTGTGTAGGTCGCCGGCATTCATGCGGAACGGCTGATCGGCCTGCACAAAGACGCGATACGTGCGGTTGTTGTAGTCGAAGTCGTTGACGTACTCCGAGCCCATAAAGACATTGAGCGTGGTGGAAATCTGCATGAGCGAAACGCCCATAGCTTTTGCCTTCTCGCGGTCGATCGTCACGAGTTCCTCGGGATCGTTGGCTGAAAAGGTTGTGAAAAGGCCGGTCAGTTCCTTGTGCGCGGGGCCTGCGCTCGCAATCTGGTGAGCCACGTGATCGAGATCGTTCAGCGTGTTACCGCCCTGGTCCTGCAGCTCAAACTGGAATCCGCCAAAGCTGCCCACGCCCTGCACGGCCGGCGGCTCAAAGGCCTCCACCAATCCGCCGCTAGGCATAAACATCAACATCTGCAGTTTCGGCGCGACGCTCTTCACAATCTCGGACGTCGACGGCCATTTTCCTTTGTGATCTGGCGGCGGGCTCGTATTCACAAACATCATGCCGGCGTTCGACGAGCTGCCGGCCAGACTGAAGCCGGCAATGGAGAATAAGCCGCCCACGCCGGGATTTTGCGCAATGATTCCCTCCGCCCGTTCAGCGAGCGCGGTGGTGTAGGCGAGCGAAGACCCAGGCGGCGCCTGCACGATCACCATGAAGTAGCCCTGGTCTTCCTGCGGAATGAAACCGGTGGGTACCACGCGGTAGATCCACACCGTAGCCGCCATGCCGCCCACGAACACCAGCAGCAAGACGTAGCGAAGACGCAAGGCCACATGAATCATCCGCGCATACGTGCTCCCCAGCCAGCCGACGAAGTTGTCTGCGCTGTGAATAAACGCGGCAAAGGCACGCGAGATGAAATCGATGTGCAGAAAATCTAACTGATGCGGCCGGGCTTCTTCACCGCGCAGGAAGAGCGCGGAGAGGGCAGGCGAAAGCGTCAGCGCGTTGAAGGCTGAGATCGCGATGGAAAATGCGATGGTGAGCGAGAATTGCCGGTAAAGAATTCCGGTGGTGCCGGGGAAGAACGAAACCGGAACAAACACCGCGATCAGCACCAGCGACGTAGCGATGACCGCGCTGGTCACCTCGGCCATGGCGCGCGACGTGGCTTCGTGCGGATCGGAGTGCTCCATGTGCATGTGCCGCTGCACATTCTCGATCACCACGATGGCATCGTCCACCACCAGGCCCGTCGCCAGCGTGATGCCGAAGAGGGTGAGCGAGTTGATGGAAAAGCCGAAGATGCGGATGAACGCGAACGTGCCGATGAGCGAAACGGGAATCGTGACTGCGGGAATGATCGTGGCGCGCCAGTCGAGCAGAAACAGAAAGATAACCGCAATCACGATGACGATGGCTTCAATCAATGTGATCAGCACTTCGTGAATGGATTCGCCCACGGCCGTAGTCGAGTCGAAGGCGACGGCGTACTCGAGTCCGGGCGGAAAGCTCTTCGCGAGTTGAGCGAGAACTGCCTTGGCCTGGCGGTCTACTTCGAGAGCGTTGGCGTTCGAGAGCTGCTCCACGCCAAAGCCCATCGCGGTATGACCACCGTATTCGAGCAGGCTGCTGTAGTCCTCGGCCCCGATCTCCGCGCGCCCAACATCCTTGAGCTGGACGAGCCCGTTCGATGAATTTTTGACGATGATGTTGTCGAACTCTTCAGGACTGGAGAGACGGCCCACCACGCGCACGGGAATCTGAAACGCTTGTTTCGAATCGGCCGGCGGCTGACCGAGCGCTCCGGCGGGAACTTCCACATTCTGCTCCTGGAGCGCGGCCACCACGTCGGTCGCAGTCAGATTGCGGGCCGCCAGTCGCACTGGGTCGAGCCATACGCGCATCGCGTACTTGCGCTCGCCAAAAATCAGCACATCGCCCACGCCCGGCACGCGCTTGAGCGCGTCCTTCACATAAATGTCGAGATAGTTCGAGATGAATTCGGGCGAGTAGCGGCCATCGCGCGTGAAGACCCCGGCGCCAAATACGAAGTTGTAATTGGATTTCGTTACATCGACGCCGGTCGAAACCACCTCGCCGGGCAAACGTCCTTCCACGCTGGCTACGCGGTTCTGCACATCCACGGCCGCGATGTCGAGGTTGTAGCCGGTCTGGAAGGTGATGTCGATGATGCAGAGACCGCTGTTGGTGCTGGAGGAGCTGATGTAGTGCATGCCCTCCACGCCGTTGATGGCTTCCTCCAACGGTATGGTGACCGCCTTTTCGACCGTCTGCGCATCGGCGCCCACATACTGGGCCGAGACCTCGACCACCGGCGGAGCCAGCGTGGGGTACATGGCCACGGGAAGAGTAGGAATCGAGATCGCACCGGCGAGAATGATCAGCAGGGCGCAGACCGTGGCGAAGACCGGGCGGTGTATGAAGAAATCGACAAACAAAGTTGCGCCCTCTCTCTTCGCTCTCTACGCCTGGCACCAAGCTTCGTGCCCTTGCCGTGGAGGAGCAATGCTTTCGCTCAATGCACAGAAAGCTAAAAGCTAGTAGCTAGAAGCTAAAAGCTGTTCGTTCATCCGCCCATCGGCATCACCGGCATGCCGTCCACCAGAAACTGTGTGCCCGTGACGATCACCTTATCGCCGGCGCTCAATCCCGAAACGATGGAATAGTTGTTGCCCACCGTGTCGCCCAGCACCACCGGCTCACGGTGCGCAACGGCAATTCCGTTCTGCTTTTGCATTACAAAGACAAAACTCTGCTCGCCCTGGCGCATCACCGCAAGAACGGGAACCACCGCCATCGGCTTCGTGCTCCAGACGACGCGAGCTTTGACGATTTGCGCATTGCGCAGAATCTCCGGGCCCGAATGCACGGGCGCTTTTACCAGAATTCCCTGCAGAGTGCTGTCCACCTGGGGCGAGACGAAATCGACAGCAGTCTTTTCGAGCACCTTGCCGGAATTATCGGTCAGGTCAATGCCGATCCCCATGCGCACCTCGGCGGCGCGTTCCGTTGGGATGTACACATACGCTTCAAGGTCTTTGTTCTCATCCACGGTGGTCAGCATGGTCGACGTCGTGACATAGTCGCCGACGTGCACCGGAATGTCGCCCACCACGCCGTCAAAGGGCGCGCGTACCGTGTAGTAATCGAGGAGTTGCTGCTGCGTCTTGCGCGACTCCACGGCCGCGTCGTAGTCGGCTTTGGCATTGTCGTGCGCCTGCTGCGCCTGATCGTACGTGTCGCGGCTGGTCACGCCGGCTTCAAACAGCTTGTGCTGGCGGTCCAGTTCAATCGTGTCGTAATCCAGAAGCGCTTTCTTCTGCCGTTCTGTGGCGCGCAACGAGGCCACCTGGGCCTGCTCCTGCCGCGGATCGAGTTCGATCAACGGCTTGCCCGCCTGCACGTGGTCGCCCGATCGCACGTAAATTTCGGTCACCGCTCCACTCACCTGCGGCTGTAGCGTGGCCGAACGCCGCGATTTGATGGTGGCTACATACTCGCTCGTCTGCGCCACCGGCGCCATCGCGACCGTCACTGTCTGCACGGGAAGGCCTTGCATCGCCAGCCCAGCCGATGCCGGCTTCTTCTGGCACCCCGTGGCCATAAGCAACATGGCCAGACAGCTCGCCGAGATCATCCGTAACGATTTTCTTTGCGTCACTTGATTCTTCCCTTGGTCCGCCATGTTCCCCCGTCCACGCACAACTTTCCACGGCCGCCACGACATGCGGCACGCGAAACTGCAATTCAGGGGAAAAATGAAGGGCGTACTCTGCCCGAATATGTATGCGTGCGGCTGCCTGTATTGAGGATAACCCACATTGCGGGTGGGCCGCCTGTCAGTCCGAGTTTCAGGCAAGCCACCCACGCAAGCCCCATGCCGGCTGCCGCAGAAGGCGAAGAGAAGAAGGTCGCACGCCTGCGCAAGTTCAGCCTAAAGATGTTGAATCGTTCGGCGAGCAATGCGTCAGGCCTTTTGACACTGTTTCCGCGAGTTGATAGCCTTCTTAAGGACGCATCTCAAGAACAAGCAGGCCGCTCCTCCAGCCGCTCTCTGCTCTCCCAATCGTCCCCGTCGTCTAGCCCGGCCTAGGACACCGCCCTTTCACGGCGATAACACGGGTTCAAATCCCGTCGGGGACGCCAATTATTTCAGCAACTTACGCGCTTCAATAATTTTCTCGTACGTCCGTTTTGTTCCAATAGCAGCGGTGCTCCTCGTTTTGAGGGTTTTCGTCGAGCAACATGCTCACAAGGCGACTCTGCGCTTTACGCTTCACATCCGTGATGGCCTGCGCGTAAAGATTCATCGTCACCAAGCTGTTTGCGTGCCGCAATAATTCCTGCACAGTTTTGACATCCTCCCCATTCGCTTTCAGGAGAGTGGCGTACGTGCGCCGGAAAGTATGCCAGCCAATCCGGCCCTCAATGCCTGCCGCCTTGACTGCCGGTTGCAGATGCCAGCGGTTGAGCGTTCCCGGCCAGTACGGTTGCACTCCGTTCGTATGAGGGCTGGCAAAGACCCAGTCCTCAGGGCGCGGATATGCGCAAAGGTTCCGCCAACGCCACAACGCTTCCGCAAGGCGAGAATCCAGCGGTACGGGTTTGCGTGACGCTTCCGTTTTGCATTCGCCAACGTGTTGAAGCGAGATCGAGCGCGTGACACTGATTTCAAACTTCTCGAAATCGATGTCCTGCCACTTCAGCGCCAGCAGTTCTCCTACCCTCAATCCGGTCATCACGTCCACAAGCACAGCGGTATGCGTCGGCTCTTCGAGATAGAGAAGCAATTCCTCCACCTGAAGAAGCGTCAACACTGTCGGAATATTCTTACGCTTGGCGCTCTGGCGCACATGCGTAATAGGATTCCTGTCGTGCCATTCCCAGCGAACCGCGTGATTGAAGACAGCGTGCATGATGTTCCGAATTTTTGCTTTGCTGCCGTTGGCAAGATTGAGCGAATGCAGCCACTCCTCCACGGCAACCGCTTTGACATCCTTCAGCCGGTAGTTTCCCCAGCGGGGCAGAATCCACTTTCTGAAGTAGCCTTGGTACGTTTCACACGTTGCGAAGGTTTTGTTTGAGTCCTTGCCCAATTCCTTTTCTCGGTAGTGTTCGACGAGCGTTTGCACACTGACCGTTTCGAGGTTGAAGCGCGGACTTTCAGCGTTGATGTTGACCAAAAGCGACGCAACGGCCCGTTTTGCCGATGCCTCGTTCGGATACTGCTCCAGGCTTCCGACCACAAGACTGCGCCGCTTGCGACTCCCATCGGCCTGGGGTTCGTACCAGCGGTACTCCCAGGCGTTTGGGCCGCGCTTGCGCTCCGCAAGCTGGAGGTTGCCTTGTTGATAGCGTGTCCGTCTCATTTTTCTCCTTTTCAAGAGCGGTGAGGCGGCACGGATAGCTGCTCTGAGCTTACATTTTCCGGCAAGCAGCGGTCGAGATCGGAAGCACGAAAGCGCCAAAGCTTACCTAGGCGCAGACCAGCGACAAGGCCGTTGCGGGCGTACCGTTGCAGGGTCTTGGGATGAACTTTCACGAGGGCCGCAGCCTGTTCGCTATTCAATAAAGGTTCGAATGCATGAGGGGAATCGAACATGGTTCGCACGCTCCTTGAAACTACATTGAAACGGATCGAGAAAAATGTCTACCCTCATAAAATGAGGCACTTGCGTCCCGTAAAATTCTGAAGTTGGAGTACAGAGTACAGAGCGGAGTCGAGAGGAACGGAGAGCAATGGAGAGTATTTTAAGGAACTCTTGGCGCAGGCAATTTTTTGATGTTATGGAAACGAATTGAGGAAATTCGATGAAAAATCCCGACTGACATTCCCCGGATAGACAGAGCATAGCCGAGGCGCGGGCGGTGTCAAGGGCGGCTGCGCCGCCGCTACGCGGTCAAGACCCTTGACACCGCCCTCTCCGCCTCGGCACATGATCCAAATATCCGGGGAATGTCAGTTTTCTTCTTTCCGCAGAGCATTTGATGCTTCAGTGCCATGTAGACCGATGCGGCCTCATGCAGTCCGATGCAGCGTTTTACTCTCAACCAGCGCTTTCAGAACGTCTTAGCGAACTCCCTTCGCCATCACACTCGCCGGAACGCCTCCGACCCGCAGAAGATCGGGGCACCAGTTAGAGGAGTATCATGGTCGCCAAACCGCAGGAGGGAAACCCGCAGTGTGCAGATTGGCTGTTTTCCAAACCTCTGTTCTTCTGTCGTTATGCTGCTTTACGTCAATGATCGGCTGCTCATCGAAGCTGACGCGACGGGAAGCGAAGCATCAGATCGACGCGATGTTGAAGCCGCATGCGGTCGGCGCCAAGAAACAGATCGCGCCTGGGGGAGTACCGGGCTTTGACATCGTCGAGATGCACAGCGACACTACAACTCTTAATTTGGACGATCACAAGGAATATGGAGACGTGATCGGTGTTTCCTTGCCAAACGTTCCCGATTCAGACGGGTTTCTTCTGGATGCACTTTCACATGTGGGTTATGTGACTATCGAACAGAACGGGCCAAAAGTAGTCATGATGGAAGGCGCTCCCTGGCATTATGCTAAGTCGCGAACTGTTCGCCTGACTCCGAAGATAGGCGCGGCAAAGGCAATATTAGGCGGAGTGCAATACTCAACCGGCTTCACCTGTTATCCTGATCCGCCCAGATTTTGCGCACTGCCTCCCTTAGCTGAGGCCGATGAGGAACACTATGAGATTACTGGAATCACACAGGATGACATCCACGCCAGGGTAAGCATCTCGATACCGTGGAAGCTTACCCAACTCGGGCGCGAGTTGAAGTCCTTCGCCGAACAAGAAGAACAAGCCATAGATCATGCGTCACCCGGTGCTTACGGCGACTATCCAGACTTGTACTCATGGGAGCATTTTTTGAACTCGCACGCCGATGCTGGCAGCAGTCCTGCTACGATCCTGTTTCAGAAGTTCGATGACGGCTGGCGAATCGTCGATGAGAACGGAAAGAGCGATGAGGATTTTCGATGAGAATTCAGGAACTCATCAATGTGTTCGCTGCTATTGGGGAAATTTATCAAACCCACGATTCGGACCCGCCATGGGACGCGCACCCTCACGCGCTTTCCGATCGAGTGCAATCTTTGGCGGTCTTTCTCGACGGCTACGCATTTGAGAGAGCTGGTCGAGCTCCAAAATACAGCGAAATCGCCGTGAAAATTGTTACGCAGACGAAGCCTGAGAATCTTGACCCCGCATCGATTTGGCGCGAATTCAGCGAAGAGTTTGGGGGGAAACGCTTAAACGAAAAGGTTAACCCGCTTGCCCCAAAGGGCACGGAATTTAGACTCAAGGGCACAACACGCCATACCGCTAAGATTTCGGTGATAGAGCTGGACCGGTCGCTTGAAAAGCCACTTGTCAAGTGGGTAGTAGACAATCTGCCGAACACCCCCAGTATCGTGCATGATCGCTTACGAGAAATATCGGGCATAGGCGAGAAGATTGCCTCGCTTTTCATGCGTGATGTGGCATGCCGGTTCAATGTATTCCCAGTACGAGCGGAAGACAGGTGCCTGCTCCAGCCGGTTGACATTTGGGTAGAGAGGGCTGCAACCTGCCTCGGGGCGCCTGCTGGAAGAGCCGCTGATTTCCTCGTCAAATGCTCTGGCGTGGATGGAAATCGCCCTGAACGCGTGAACCAAGGCATCTGGCTGTTTGGTGCAGAGGTCGTTCGCTCGCAAGAGATGTTGGAAACCTTCCTCTGCAAAGCAAGCGGTAAGGACCAGTTAATGTGCGAATTGCGGCAGCAGATTGCGCGCCTTCGGGAAATTCTAAATCTTCTGGAGGCTGCGCCTGAGACTGAATGACCTGGGCGCTCGTCGCAAGGTTGTCCCCTGTCATTTCAGATTGCCTATAGGTGTCAGAAGCCGATGCCGATGTCGTGACCGATGCCGATTTCGTGGCGAGGGACAGGCGGTTCGATTTGTTGGGCGGGAGCGTGCTGGATACTTGTGTTCCGCTGGAGTAGATGAGCCTGCTCCCGCGCCAACTCGTGGCTGACGGGCGCGCGGAGGAGATGCCGAGCGATTCGCGCAGTTGCTCACGGTCACTCGTGACGATTGCGATTTCACTGCGACCACGGGAAGCGCCGACGTAGAACAATTCCTGTTTCATGGCATCGGCTGACAGGATTACCCCATCAACCGTCTTCCCCTGGCTGCGATGGGCGGTAATGGCGTAGCCGTGATCGAATTGGTGATAATTCGCCGGCAGTGTGCGACCATCCTCAAGTTGAATGCGTCCCCGCTCGATACCACGCACCGTTACCAGCTCGCCATTCGTGGCGCGAAAACCGGCATCTCGGCGATTGGCCGTAAGCATGAGCCGGTCGCCCGGAGCCACGTCAATGGATTGCCGCTCATGGACGGAAAAGGAGCGCGTCTGTGCCGGTGTAAAGCTCCTCTCTTCGCCACGTGCATTGCGAGCGATCACCGCGCCAGAGTCAACCCGGCTGACAGTGAGCGACTCGTGTTTCTCCATACCCCTTGCTGCCCGATGAACTACCAGCACCTGCCCCTCACGGTAGTTCGCCAGATCACGTTTCTGCGCTTCCGTCCATTGCAGCGGGACGTATCGATCCATCGTGACGCTTTGGCCGAGATGACCGCGCTCAGAAAGGTCATTGCGAATCGCGCGAGTGACACGGCCAATTTCCTCATGCGTAGGCGCGACAACCAAAACACGCCGCGACGAATCGGCGGTCATCTCCCGGTAGAGATCAGCAACCGCACGGCCACGCTCGACAAAGGGAACCTCTGCACGGCGCCAAGCCGCTCCAGCTTCTCAAAGCCCTGTTCGGGAGCCTGGCGCAGGGTTTGAATGGCGTCTCTATACTGCGCATGCGTCTGACGCTGTACGCCGGTCAGGGCGACGCTCTTCATCTGCGATTCGCGCTCCAGAATGCGCAGTGCGTCGGACGCCTCGACACTCTGAATCTGCCGGGTGTCGCCGGAGAAGAGAACCCGCGCCATTTTGTTCTCGGCCAATTGAAGAATGCTTCCATCTGCCGTCCCGAGATCATTCCGGCCTCATCGACGACCAAGACCCTGCCACGGAGCGCCGATTGCGCCGTTTCGTCTTGGAGCAGGCGTGAGACTGTCATGGCATCGCGAAAGCCCACCTTTTGCAGCTCCTCCACCGCACTGCGCGTGGGCGCAACCGCTGTGACTTCGCGCCCAGCCTCACGCAGGCCGCGATCAATTTCTTGCAACGTGGCCGTCTTGCCGGTCCCAGCGGCGCCGCGCAGATTGATGGCGAAATCACGCGAGTCGAGGATTTGCTGGACAGCGCGCTTTTGTTCGTCGCGCAAATGCTCGGCGGGCCTAAACTCATGTGTGCCGCCCAGCCGCCCGTACTGTTCAATGCCATGGTTCACCATCGCAATCATGCGCTGTTCGCGATCCAGGCTCTCGTGTGTTGCCAGCCGGTCGCCGGCATGAATGACGGCTCCCTGGGATTTTTCGATTTCCAGTGCGCCGCGTAGCTGGCCCAGATCGACCCGTCCGCGACCATATCGCAGAGCTTCGGTCAGCAATTCGTGATCGTAGACGACGGAGCGGCGCTCGAAAAGATGGTCCTTCGCGTGTTGCAGCGAATCCGCCGCCGGCGAAAGTTCATGCTGAACAGTTTCGGCTTTGCTCCAGGGATGCGCCGCGCAGTCGATCCAGGCTGTGCGATTCCTCCGGTGACAGTCGCGCCTGTTGCTGTTGGCGGACCTGTTCCGTGGCAATCTCCGTGAGTTTGTCGGCGCGGGATTCTCGGACCAGCACGGCCACTTCGTTGTCTGTTGGCTTCCGACCATGCTCGTTTTTGAATTCGTTGAATCGCGGCGTCTCGCTGTGCGCTTCGCTGGCTGTATCGTTCCAGCAGTTCATCCGACACACCGCGGATTTCAAAACCTAGATCCCGGCCTCGGGAATCGCGGCGCTGCTCAATCTCGTAGCCGAAACTGCGCACCTCTTGTGCCAGGGCATTCCGATAGACCTCTGTGAGGTACGCCCGGCGCTCGTACAGCCCCGACGCCTGCAATGCCTTCCAGCGGCCTTCCACGCCGTCATAGGTGAGATTTGCGGCCACGGCGTGTGTGTGCAGTTGCGGATCGAGTTCCCGGCTTGTGTCGTGACGGTACGACGCAACAATCCAGTTGCCGGTTGTGCGATTCTCGTTTGCGCCGTTCAGGCGGACGCGAGTCGCTGCATGGTTTTCGGCTTCCGCCAGTGCTTCCCGGACAGCTTTGTCGTGAGCGGCAATCAAGACGCTCATCCCCGCCGACCATCGCCTGAATGGAAACCGACTTCGGCGCGGAAAATGTCAGATCGTAGAGAGACCGCGCCTTGCTCTGCTCGCTTCCGTCCTCGTTCGCGCGGTCCGCGCTGTGGCGCGGGCGCAGGAACTCGCCGGTTTCCGGATGCAGCCCTTCCCGGACCGCCTCAAACTGCTCCGGCGTGACGTTGCCGCGCAGCCCAAGCAGCTCGGCTCCCGGCCCTGCCACTCGCCTTGTACACGCCGGTGTTCATCGTAGTAGTCGCTGTGTTCGCAGATGCCGCTGTGCATAGCCAGCGCCGCCCGTCATGGCCCGTATCGTCAGCATAGCCCGACGCTAACGCTGTTCGAATTTGCATTGCAATAGCTTTTGTGCCTTTAGCCGTCTTGATTGCCGCGCCCATGCAGCAGCCTACCGTATTTCAATCCATGCGCCCTTAATCTGCAAGCTTCATTTCGGCTGAGTCTGGCCAAGTAGCCGTTCTCGCTGCGCTCGTTTTGGAGATAGACACCATCCCTAAGCCTGACGGCTTAGAGATGCTCGTAAGAAGCGATGTTAACGATCAACAGTCGAACAACCTCGAACAGCGTTCGAGAATGACTGAAGGCTGTTCGAGGACCATTCGAGTGCCATAAACTCCGATCCTACAGCTTCGCCTCGATTCTGTTGTCGTTCAAGAGTACGTAGGAATCATCGATGAGTTTCTGCGAGGTAATATCGCTTGCCGAAAACTTCTTAAGTTCGTCAATTGTTAGGTAAACAATAAGGTCGTCGAACTTCGACTCGCCGCCGGTAGCAAAGTTATAAGCTGGAATCGAAAGATGAAACGACAGTCCGTCTACTGATTTCCCGTCAGCATAGGCCAAAAACCGTTTTGCTTCTGGAAGAATTACTTCCGTTATTACCTGGGAAACGCGCTGGTCCTGTGACACTCTCAGAGTGTTAAATGTCGTGGACGCCGGGATACTCACCTTCACATATCCGAGCCCCTTGAAGGATGTCGAAGAAATATCGAACCCTTCAATGACACCCATTTTGAAAAACCCGTAACGCCCGTCTTCGTCGAGCTTCGGCAGTGCAGCGAACAACCGCGCCTGATTAGGAAGAAACACCTTGTCGTGCAAGTAGCTCGTGTCTTCAAATTGAACGAAGGAGCCGATAAAGGCTATCTGCCTTAGAGCCGCCTCCACGTCGGACACTTCGGGCGGAAATTGAACCTTAAGCCACGCTTTGGCGCTTCGCAATTCAATTTGCTTCCAGTTGGCAGGGCATCCGACAATTCGACCGCTCATGACGCCACTGCCGCAATCCTGAGCTTTTTCTACGTGAAAATCGGCGAGAAGCGGAAGGCTTCCATTCTCCCATCGTCTGCTCTTAATGAAATCCCCATCCGCTCGAAGCACAGAAATTGGAATACCTTCTGTCCAGGAGGTTTCCTTTACTGCCCACTGGTCTGGAGGAACCTCGATCACAATTGCTTGATCTTTCGTGATGTTGAGCTTAAGGCTTTTTACCGCAAACGCAGAGCTAGACCCCGACAGCAGCAGCACGACAAAAAGTAGACGAATCCCTTTCGAGCAGGACATTGCTAATTTCCTCCATCAATCGATACCAAAGCAAAATACGGTTTGAGCATAAACTTGGCTGACTGCGTATTCTCCCGGCGGCAGCGGATCGGTGCTCATTTTGATCGATGAGGTTCCATAACGAGCAAATGTCACCGGCAAAACACCTTGGGCTAGATCGGTTTTCGTCGATCCACCAATAGGCGTGATATGCCCAGCCATGATGACGAGCTCACGGCTTTTCTTTTTGCTGTTCAGTTTTCGGAGAACATACAGCGTGCTCGGGTCCACTGTAGAGGAGGCCAGCGCGGATCGAAACACAAAATCAAGGGGTTGATCAGAACGGAACCTCACGGGAGATTTAGCGCCGGGAAACTCCGATGCGGCCTTGGTACTCATGACGATAAAGCCACTGGCCTTCCCCTGAATAGAGGCGGTTTGACGCTCCAGCGGAACGAGTTTCCCCGCATCCAGCCGAAAGAACACATCGGCGAACTCCGGTTCAGGTAGCGTTTCCTGAGCCACACCTGCAATAGACCAAAGCACTGCAATCAAAAGCGTTGAGAGGAGCTTCATCGTAGCCTTTCGCTTATTTGGATTCCACCCTTTTCTGTGTAGGGTGATGTGTCTCGGAACGATCATTGCCATCATTCGCCTCCGCCGTCATACGGCCGCGCTGGCGCGCCGCCCTGGCATTTGGGGCACTTGTGTTGAGCGATATCGCTCCCGCAAGCGCAGTAGTTGTGGCCGCAGTAGGAACAGCCGAGCGTGTATAGTGTCATCGCTCATCTGAAAGCGTCGTTTTCTGAACATTTGCCGGTATAGAGCAGCTTGATATCATCCGCGCCGCAGGCGCGATCATCGGTCGTTCATCGCCTGAAAGGCCGGAAGTTGTAAGGTGTTTGCGGGAGAAGGCGGAAGAAAGAACCCCGCTGTTCGAGCAGCGGGGTTCTTTTTAGGCAGCCTTCATGCCAAAACGAAGGCAACCTGGGAGTTGTTTTTACCTTGGCATGAACCGCTGCCGTTGTCAAAGGCCGCCTGCAAGCGCGGATGGCGGTTCACGGGGAAGTTGTTCTCCGGCAGAGGTTTTGTCGCAATCCGGATTGCCGGTCGATGTTTTGGATCTGCGCGTGCTGCGATCGCGGGCAGCGATACTGCAGCGCAGAGTGCCGGGGCCAAGCGCGGCGCCGGCAGCATCGCGCGGCCAACCGGCGTCATCAGCAGAGCGCCGAAGGGCGTCTGGATCATCGCGACCGCCAGCGCGCCTATCGTTGCCGGCGAGTCTCACGCCGCGTGACGGATCAAGGTTCCCAATCGGCTGCATCTGCTTCACCATCGGAGGGTGGAAAAGCGATCACGACGCCGGCGGTTGCGCCGTTGCGTGTTCGGCCTTGTGAGCGGCGCGGTTTTTGGCTGCGCTGCATGGTCTGTGGCCGCAGCGGCCGCCTGGTCGATCCTTTTCCGCGCACATCTATTCGCAGGTGAGGGAGAGATGATCGATCCAGAGGTGCGGGTACAGATCCGCCGCTATTTTTATGCCGAGCACTGGAAGGTGGGAACGATCGCCCAGGCGCTCGGAGTTCATCCCGATACGGTGAAGCGGGCCATCGAGGTGGAGCGTTTTCATCGCGCCGAGCAGTTGCGGGCCACGATGCTGGATCCTTATCTTCCCCTGGTACGCCAGACGCTGGAAGCGCATCCGCGTCTTCGCGCCACGCGGCTGCACCAGATGCTGCGGGATCGCGGCTATCGGGGAAGCGTCCAGCAGGTGCGGCGGGTGGTGGCGCGTTTGCGTCCGCGGCCGCAGGAAGCGTTTCTGCGACTTCATGTCTTCGTCGGTGAGCAGGCGCAAGTTGACTGGGCGTCTTTTGGCACGGTCATGGTGGGCCGCGCCAAGCGGGCGCTGTGCTGCTTCGTGATGACCTTGTCCTGGTCGCGGGCGTTGTATCTGGAGTTCTTCTTCGATCAGACGATGGAGAACTTCCTGCGCGGCCATGTGAATGCGTTCGAGTCGTTTCAGGGTTCGGCGCGAGTCTTGTTGTACGACAACTTGAAGTCGGCGGTGCTGGAGCGCCACGGCAACCTGGTCCATTTCAACCCGCGGTTGCTGGAAATGGCTGGGCATTATCACTTCGAGCCAAGGCCTTGTCAGGTACGGGCGGGAAATCAAAAAGGGCGCGTGGAAAGGGCGATTCGTTTCGTACGTGATTCGTTCTGGGCGGCGCGCAGATTTACCACGCTGGAGGAGTGCAATCGTCAGGCGCTCAAATGGCGCGACGAAGTGGCGCATCAACGGCCATGGCCCGACGATCGCAATCGCACCGTCGCCGAGGTCTTCGCCGAAGAGCAGCCGCGCCTGTTGCCGCTGCCGCTTCACGAGTTCTCCACCGACCGCGTGGTTGCGGTGCGCGCGGCCAAGACCATTTACGTGCGCTTCGACGGCAACGACTACTCGATCCCGCCCGAAGCCGTGGGACGCGAGCTGACGCTGGCCGCCTCCGACACCGAGGTGCGCATCCTCGATGGAGTGCGCGAGATCGCCCGCCATCGCCGCAGCTACAACCGGCAAGAAGAGGTTCTCGATCCGGCGCATCAGCAGGCTCTGCTCCGCACCAAGCGCAAGGCACGCGAATCGACGCGCAGCGGCCGGCTGGAAATGGCCGTTCCCGAGAGCGCGGTTCTGCTGGAGCGGGCCTTCGCCGATGGCGAATCGGCCGCGCACCAGATCGCGCACCTGCTTCAGTTGCTCGATCGCTACGGCGCGCGCGCCATGCGCGGCGCCGTTCGCGAGGCTCTCGAACGCAACACGCCGCGCGCCGCCTCGGTTGAGTTCCTGCTGCGCCAGTCCAATCGCGCCACGCCGTTGCCGCTCGACCTCAGACGCCATCCGCAAGCTGAGAGTGTCGAAGTCCGCCCACACGATCTGGAGACCTACGATGAACTCGCCCAACGACGCGACGAAGAACCCGAATCCTAACCTCCGCGAGCAGTTGGAGCGGATCGGCCTCACCGCCGTGTCCGCGCAACTGGACGATATGCTGGCCCACGCGGCCAAGCTGCGCTGGTCGCCGCGCCAGTTGCTCGAACATCTGGCGCAGATCGAAGTTGCCGAGCGCGCTCATCGCAGTCTCGAGCGCCGCTTGCGCGCGGCCGAGATCAAGAAGTTCAAGCCCATGGCCGACTTCGACTGGTCCTGGCCCACGCGCATCGAACGCGATGTCATCGAACGGGCGCTTACGCTGGACTTCCTCGCCGAGGCCCGCAACCTCGTCCTGGTTGGCGCCAACGGCCTGGGCAAGACCATGATCGCGCAGAACATCTGCCACGCCGCCGTACTGGCTGGGCACTCCGTCCTGTTCCGCACCGCCTCCAAGCTGCTCACGGACCTGCATCGCCAGACTCCGGAAGGCCGCCTGCGCAAGCTGCGCTCCTATGCCAACGTCTCTTGCTCTGCATCGATGAAGTCGGCTATCTGTCCTTCGACGACAAGTCCGCCGACCTGCTCTACGAGGTCATCAACCAGCGCTACGAGCAGAAGTCGCTAATCCTCACCACGAACAAGCCGTTCAAGGAATGGAACGAAGTCTTCCCCAACGCCGCCTGCATCGCCACCATGCTCGACCGCCTGCTGCATCATGCCGAGGTCACTGTTATCGAGGGTTCCAGCTACCGCGTGCGCGAGAGCGAGCAGGAGGCAACAGCCCGACGCAGGAGAAAGAAATGACCTACCAGATCCCGCAGCCTCCTACGTGGCCTCCGTCGTCACGCTCTATCTCGAAATGCCCGACACGCCCATGCGCGTCAGCGCCTCCGACCAATGGCTGGCGCGTCACTTCCATCAGGACGGTGTGCCGCTGGAAACCGTCGAAACTGCGCTCCTGCTCGGCTCACTGCGCCGGCTGATCCGCCCCGCTGACTCCCCGCGCCTGGCCCCCATCCGCTCCCTGGCCTACTTCCGCCCCGTCATCGAGGAACTCCAGGAGAATCCCGCCCCGGAAAACTACCGCGACTACCTCCGCCTCAAGCTACGCCAAGCCATCAAGGCCGGGCCGGCAGATGATCAAAAAACTACGTTTTCAGATGATCGCTAACATGTATAGGGAGCGGTTCTTGTCAGGGTTGCGGAGGTCCGTGTTGCGGACGACAACCTGCCCATTCTTGTTCACGTATCCAATGCGCGTTGCAGGATTCTGCTGCGTGCGCGGGGCCTTCCCCTCTTCAAATGCCGCAGCATCAAAAACCGTAGGGAGCACTCCTGCCGCTTCACAGACCGATTGCAGCCTATCCAGCCAGAACTCGTAGCCTTCGTGATCGATCAGGCTGTCGAGGGGAATATTCCACCCTAAATTATCTCCGAGCCATCCAGCGACCCTGCTGTCCAGTGGGGTCTCGTAGCGGGTTAACCCGAGCCACTGCAGGAGGTTTCGCGACTGCTTTGGGCCGATACCCTTCAGGTGGTCAGCCAATTGGCGCGCGACCTTGCGTTCGAGAACCTTGTGGCTCGGGTCGGGCGGTCCGCCGTTCCGCTGCTGTTCCAACTGGGCCAATGAGGACTGAAACCTAGTCCAAAGAATCTCTTTTTCGAAGAGTCTGCTGTGATTGATTCGCAGGTAGCGCGCGACTGGCTTTGCAAAGCGAAAACCCCTAAAGCGCGCACAGACCTCCTCATCACTCCTCATGGATTCGTAGATCTGAAGTTCCATAGGGAAAGGGGTTTGCGTTTCGAACAGATCCACGGCGGAACCCTTCGTTGAACGCTGCTGTGTAGTCAGAAGACTGAGCACCAGATACTTCCAGAAGGCTTCCTTCGTGGGAGAATCCGCCTTACAATTCCGGTTAAAAAGAATCAGGCTCGTGACCGAATCAACCGCCTTTTTACGTTCCACTAGCGCCTTGACGATCTCCGGTTCGGCATTCATCGATGTACCCCTGAATCATTCATTCAATCGTTTGCAGGCTTGGCCAGCGCGTCAGTTTGGCCCGCCCTGCCCCGTCGATTTACACGTGGCGCGGGTTCGTTCTAGTAGCGCGGAGGCAGGTTCGAAATTCGGGTTCTGGTAAACGCTGACAAGAAATTTGACCCAGTTTACACCAATGTTCTACCGATCTGGAGGGCCGCCTTCGGGCTTACATAGTAGAAATCAGCATGTCCGCCTTATCGGCCAGAATCAATCGTTCAGCGGGATCGGCAGCGAGTTCCTGAAGCTCGGGAGAGAAACCGCCTAACGCAAAGAGAATGTAGCTCCGGCTTGTTCCGCCAGCGCGCCTCTGGAAGGCTGGGGACCTACGCTTGCAGTGCGTTTTAGGTCGCACAAGCTACAGAGAGATGTCAATTCCAGGGTGGGAGGGTCTGCCAATTGGCCGGAAATTGCATTGCCCGAAGATTGACCGTCGGATGGGCGTTGAAAAGAGCCTTGAGCCGCTCGCCCCAGCGGGAATCAGGAGCAATGTCGGCGAGCAGGGTTTGAATGATCAGCGCGATCACGTAAAAGCGGTCGTTGCCAATGCCGCTTGCTTTCCACGCCACGGGCAATTCCGGCTTGACGGCGAGTTCTCGATTCCACAAGCGGCTGTGATGCGCGCAGACGTTGCGGACCGCCGTCAAGGCATGAAGCCAGCTCACAAAGACGGGTTGCGGCTGATTGAATTCGCGGGCGATTTTCTTCCGGAAGCTGGTCCTCAAGTGTTCATACATCTTCGACAGCGCGCCGAAGCTGATCAACTCCGTTGCCATCCACACGGGCAATTCCGTTTCGGAGGTGTACTTGGCCCGGTAGTGGCCGATGAAAACCTCGGTCGATCTCCTCTCCTCGCGCCGGAGAATCTTCATGAAGTCGGCATGATTGAATGCCGCCGCGAAATTGGCGCGAGTCAGCATAGCCGAACACGCCCAGGTCTTTTCCTATTTCGTACGTAATGACGGCGCGGACGCTGATCTCAATCGCGTCCAGGGCTTCGCGCACGAGCCGCCGCAGATCGGCATCGAATTTGTAGAGATCAATGATTTGCTCGAAGGTCGTCCCCGGACGAAAATTGCCGGTGGCCGCATCTTTGAAGGGGATGAAATACGCGCTCAGACGGTAATAGCCGATTCGTTTCAGCCAATACAGCGTACCGGCCCTGTCGGGCAAGCAAGGCCGCGACGGATCAATAAATCGAGTTGATCTTCGTAAGGAAGATGGGGCTTGCTGTATTTCATAGGAAAAAGAAAAACCCGCCGATTTGAGCTTCACCTGTTTCCAGGGAGAGGCTTGGCGGGTATGTCATCTACTAACTGTACGAGCATTCCCGCCGGTTGTCAAGTGTTTTGCCCCGCAATTGCCTGGATCGAATGGACCCGCGAACGCTTGCGAAACCCTTTATTTCCTGTCTAGATAGCAGCAGCATTGAGCGATACAAACCGCCTCTATCGCCCAGGTTCAGCGCCGGGTTTTGCCTCCCGCCGGTCATGGTGCAGTTTACCTGAATTGGCGTCCGGCACGCTCTTTCCATCCGGAGGGGAGGTAGCGGGCTGCGCTACTGTCGGCGCAGGCGTTTCAACCGCAGCGAGAGACGCATCCCGGCAACCCTTAATCCCTATACCGGCAAACAGACCGATAAGGAGTGCCGCGCCGCAAGCCATTGGAATCCAGATGCGCAGCACATCGCTTTTCAGTTCATGCAGGAGCGCGTCAACCGTCTTGGCCCTGCTTTCCAGGGAATAGGTCAATCGGTTGTTGGCAGACTCAACTTGAGCGACGACCCCGCCGTGCGAATCCGACAAATTGCGCAAAGCAGTGGAGAGTTCCTTTTGGGCAGCCGTCAGGGCCGCGCTGGTTGTTTGCAGACCGTTGACCGTAGCCGTTATGCCCGATTGAAGAAAGTGCTGTCGCAGACTCTCGCCCAGGAGCTTTGCAATTTGCTGCGGATCAAGACCGGCTTCAATTTCGCCGGGTAGAGCAGAAATCCGCGCCTCCAATTCGTGAACATAGCCGAGCATTTTCTGTTGCGCTTCATTCGAAAACTGCCGATGCAGATCAAGCATTTCCTGAAAGCGTTCGCGCTCATCGGCAATATCCTTTGGCGTGTGGCGGGTGAGCAGGGCCAGAATGCCCATCGCTTCGAGAATGCGCAGCATTTCATCGTCCGGGCTGAGTGTCCGAGTATGCGCGAGAACGCGATAGTATTCGGCCTGTAACTCTTCCGGCACCAGGCGGGCGAGAGAGTCGAAGAGCGTCGGCTCTCCCGCCGTGACAACTGCGAGTTGGGAAGTGACCGGAGCCGTACTCATGGCAAGAACACCTGCCTTGCACGGTCGAATTCAGAGAAGAGCCGCCGCCGGTAACTCTGCGCACGCATAACGAGCGACGCCCGTTTCAGTTCGTCAATATCGGCCTTGCGGTCAGCTACCTGTCCCAGTTGGATTCCGTGTTGCCGGACTGGATTTTCAAGTTCAGCAAGCCGGAACTCCATCTGCAAGATTTCCGGCGAAAAGGCTTCGCGGAAACGACTCGCCTGTTCGGTTGACCTCCAGTATGTGAAATCCGCGAGGGCGCTGGTTGCGTTTTCAACGACGACGTATTCGACGCGATCCTGTAACCGGCTGGCCCAGGCCAGGACGCTTTCGACGCTGGCCGGGTCCGGTGTGACCACGCCGACCGCTGTGAAGCGGACACCCATCGCGGCTACGTCCTCGTACATCGACTCGAACCAATCGGCGGCAACCTGCCCGGCACCCGCCCCCATGTCGGCGAGGATGATCGGTGTACCGCCGTCGAGGTGATCGACAAAGGCGTCGAGACCCGCCGGAGTGTGAATGTTGACCTTGGTCACCGTTCCGTTGAAAAAGTGCTTCAACGAACCGCGCGCTTTATTCTCCGTATCGAGATCGAGCAGGGTGACCGGAATTTCATTCGTGGCGAACCACTCGGCCAGGGCAACCATGACGCCGGTTTTGCCGACTCCGCCTTTGCCGCCCATGGTAAAGACAACACGCTTTGAACTAGCCGTCATTGTTCACCTCCGTTGCTTGTCAAGGTCAAAGGTTCGTTCTCACGGAAGACGAAGCGAGATGGCTTCGCAGTCCGCACCACTGGCTTTGCTTTGAAGGCGCTAACGCGGTCAAGCACCGGCGACTCTGCCGTAGCAAGCTGGATTGGCGGCAGTTCGAATTGTGTGCGCTTGCGATGCTTGGCGCGGACCTTCACAAAGGAATGCAGAGTGCTCGGGGCAACGTACAAGCCAAGGCGCTCCTCAAAGAGGTGCGCAACCTCGCGGTACGTCCGCCCCTTGCGTCGTAGCTCGCGGATCAGCTCACGGTGGGGTTCGAGTTTCGAGCGGTATGTTTTTTCAGGGAGAGATTCGAGAATTGTCCGAAGTTCTGGTTCCATTGAATTGGCTCCAGAGCACCTCACTGCGTTGTTCCAATAGGCGTCCGATAAGCGGCTCCGACGGTTCCTGAAAGTGCCTTACTGCGCTATCCATGCCACCTAGTTTCAATAAGTTACCAGGCGTTCGGCCACTTTCACGGCGATAACACGGGTTCAAATCCCGTCGGGGACGCCAATTAAATCAATAACTTAGAGGCACTTCGAGCGATGCCGCGAAAAAGCGGGGACGCTACGGGGACTAACGCAGAGGTACGCAGTCCCCATCCAAGCAAAACAGCTCTCTACTTCGGTTCTGGCAGAGCACCGGCAAACACCCCGTCCAACTTGTTCACCGCCGTAGCCATGTAGCCGGGCGAAAGGTGCGCGTACCGTTGCGTCATGCGCGGCGTCTTGTGGCCAAGAATCCGGCCCACCGCGTACAGGTCCACGCCTTCCATGACCAGCCAGCTTGCCGCCGTATGCCGGAGCGAGTGGAAAGAGGCGTCTGCAATACCCACGGAAGCGAACACGCGCCGCGTGTAGACGCTCAGGCGGGCCGCGTCTACGTCAGGGAATACCAGCGCCCCCGGTTCGCCCACGGGCAGGCTCTTGAGCACCTGGACGGCCAGCACATTCAATGCCACAACCCGGAGTGTGCCGTTTTTCGTCTCCGTCAAATAGACGCGCTGGCCGTCAAGGTCTACATCCTTCCAGCACAGGCCCAGAATCTCGCCCCGGCGCATCCCGGTGAACGCGGCCAGCGCCATC
Source organism: uncultured Acidobacteriota bacterium (assembly GCA_963745965.1). GTDB lineage: Bacteria > Acidobacteriota > Terriglobia > Terriglobales > Acidobacteriaceae > Telmatobacter. The sequence continues at coordinate 18,565 of CAVUZC010000005.1, read as the reverse complement.
GGGGCGCGCATCCAATCCGGCGCGGCCTCCAGAGCGGCCTTGAATTCCGTGGGAGACAGATACCGCGTCCGGCCTTCCGACTGCCTGGGCAGCTTTGCGCCTTGGGCCGGGTTCACCGTGAGCAGTTCCCATTCCACGGCCAGCCGCAAAGCATGGTTCAGAGTGGCAAACTCTTTGGCTACCGTTCCGGCTGATACCGTCTCGCTCCGCTCAAGTATGTAATCGGCCACCGTCCGGCGCGTGATCTCTTTCGCCTGGACGGGAAGCGCGGCCTTGAGCGTATTCAGAATACCGTCCAACCGGACAAAGGTAGTCGGGCGCAACTGCGCTTTCTGGTACGCCTTGAATCGCGTCAACAGGTCCGCCGTCGTGATCTCGCTGGCGGACTTCACCCCAAGAATGGATTCTCGCTCGATGCGCGTCTTGATTTGAGAAAGGGCCGTCATTGCCTGAGTGCGCGTGTAGGCCGTGACCTTCTCTTTCTTGCGCTTGCCGCTGGCATCCACATACGAAACCCACCAGCCGCTCCGGTCTTTCCTCTGAAACACTCCATCCCGCTCTTTAGCCTTTGGCATGATTCCCCCGCTCAACTTCCGTCTTGATCGTCACTGCGTTTCTGCTAATCCATTTTTGCGTTATGCGTTTTTCTATGCCGCTTAGGTGTGCATTAACCTGCCCCGCAGTCCACAGCGAGCGATTCGGATGTTTGGCCGGTGTCCATCTTGGCCAAAACTTCGCAGCGAGCTTTAATAAATCGTCTCGTTCATCTTCACGCGCCCGGCGGCTTGCTGCCTGCTTTCGATGGTGCGGGCAGGCTGCCCCGTTCTTGTAAATTGGGTGCAATCTCTCGCGGAAGAAGTACGGGGCAGCGCACTCCTTGCGCAGACACTTTGCAAGACGGAAGCGCAGATCGCCATCGTTCAAGAACAAGAGGAATAGATAAGCGCCATAACGCTCGTCACATTCCCGTCGCGCCCTATCGTCCAACACCGCAGATTTAAGGCCAGGTCTAAAGGAAAATTGTCCCTGCAAAGCGCCGTCAGGCAGGATGTGCAGTATCAGGGGATTGTCCACCGAGTAGCGGATTGCTTCCCGCAAGAACTCAGGCAATGTGCGGCTCTTTGGTTCTTCCACACCGTCAGAATGAATGCCCGATTGAATCCAGCGCTCTGCCAGGACGCGCAATTGCCTGCCCGTGTCGTCGCCGGTCCCGTTCAGATAATCCAAGAGGTCATCGACTTCGAGTTGCTGTTTGATAAGCACTTATTAACGCTATACCTAACAGAAACTAGATGCAACGATAATATATCGACATAAACCAGCCCTTGCGCGACCATACGAACATGTTGCATAATTCCAATCGTCGGTACAGAAACGATCTGGCCGGAATGAATCGGGTTTATCAAAGCCCGCTTTGTTCCGGCCTTTTTGTTTTTCCGCAGAAAAGGGGATACATGAAACCTGAAATCAAGCCACGTCTTTTGAGCGTCAAGGATGCCGCCGCAGAGTTGGGCCTGAGCATCTGGACTCTAAGAGCATGGGCCTATTCTGGACGAATCGGCTCACATAAAGTTGGGAACCGGCTGATGATCGCCCCCGAAGAAATCAACCGTATCGTCACCGAAAGCGAACGGCCACGTCTACAGGACGCGCGTCAATGACCGCCGCTGCGTTCGCTGATCTGGTGCAAGCGCAGCGTGTAGGCGCGGGCCGCTGGAAGGCACGCTGTGTAGCTCACAACGACCGTTCTCCATCGCTTTCTATCCGTGAAGGGGAAAACGGCCACATGACGCTGTTCTGCCGTGCAGGGTGCTCCCTGGACGCGATTCTAGCCGAACTGCATCTGCTGAGAGACGATCTTTCCGGGCCGTCGCCTTCACAGGCACAGGCCGCCGCAATTCGCGCCGCTTATGAAACCCGCCAGAGTGCTGCCAGAGACGAACGCAAGGCAAGGCTCGCCGCATTGAATCGAGTGGGAAAGTTGCAAGCCGTGGTGAACGAATTGGCGTCAACGCTGGTGCGCTCGCCAGAGAATACCGCGCTGGCCCGGTTGCTCGAATCATCCTCTGACAAGTTGCGCGTGGCGGAAGTCGCTGCGAAACAATCGAACCCCATGCGCCGGGTGAGCGCGCAAGATACGGATACAAAGAATGGGCGACTCTCCAATTGAGCCAGGCGAGATACTCCCGGCAAAGAATGTGCCGTCACAGGGTGGGACCGCACAGCCAGTGATTATGAGCGCGGAGAGCTTCATCCGCCGTTTCTGTATTCTGCCGGATGCGGCCTATCTTCCGCTCGCAACGTGGGCCGCTGCAACCCATCTACCCGATGCGTTCGACGCCTTCCCCTATATCGCGCTGCTGTCACCGGCAAAGCGATGCGGCAAGACTCGTGTGCTGGAAGTGTTGGAACTGCTCACATCAAAGGCATGGCGCGGAACGTCGGCCACCAGTGCCACACTATTCCGCATGATGGAGGATGTGCCGACGCTGCTATTGGATGAGGTGGAAGCACTGGGGAACAGCAAGCCGTCAGAGAGCGCACAGGCCGTTCTCGCTGTTCTCAATGCCGGGCATAGAAAGGGAGCAACAATTCCGCGATGCGTTCCTCCAGACTTCAAGGTTCGCCACTTTCCGGTTTACGGTCCAAAGGCATTTGCGGCAATCGGTACATTACCGGATACTTTGGCGGATCGCTGCATCCATGTCATGATGCAGCGCAAAACCCCTTCTCAGACCGTAGACCGCTTTTTGCAGGGAAGAGCAAAGGCCGACGCAGCGCCGATACGGAAATCTCTGGCGGAATGGGCTAAGAGTTGCCAGGAATCAGTCCGCCACGCATACGAGAATATGGACGACCTGAAGTTTCTGTCAGACCGGGACGCGGACCTTTGGATGCCCCTGTTCGCCGTTTGCACCGTTGCCGCGCCGGAGCGATTGGGACGAACTTCAGCGGTGCGCCGTGGCGCTCTCTGGCGCAAAGGCCGCTAGCGACGTAGAAGACTCGTTGCCACTCAAGTTGCTGGCCGACGTGCAAAAGGTCTGGCCCACGGGAGCCGATAGAATGACAACGGCAATGTTGCTTCAACGGTTGAAAAAGATTGCAGAGAGTCCTTGGGCCGCACACGATCTGACCGCAAACAGGCTATCGACAATGCTCCGTCCGTTTGGCGTCGCATCACGCCAGATTCGCGTCGGCAGCGAAACCGTGAAAGGCTATTTGAGAGCGAGTTTGGATGAAGCATTTTCCCGCTACCTGCCCTAAAAGGGCGCGTCACCCGAAACAAGCGAAACAACCCGCGTCAACACTGGAGATTACTAAGGATTCTTGACCCGAAACAAAGTCCTCGTGTTTCGCTTGGATAAATGCGCTTAAACCCGCATGGATACAGGAGTGTTTCGCTTGTTTCGGATGGGAGGGACTCTGAGGCTCGACTTGGATTACACCGGAAGGCACAACTCGGAATTGCTGGTGCTGACCGGAAAGGCTTATCAAACCGATGGGCGAAAGGTGATGTTGGTTTATCAAGTGCCTGCTGATGGGAATTGCTGACCAGTACGCGCGCGCGTGATACGTACAATTCGGACACCTTACGCGCGGGCGCGAGAGCGTGTGATTTGATAAAGGGTCTGGACGGCCCCGTCCATCGGCAGAAATTCATTGGATCACAGGCGATTGACTTCGGCCCGGAACCAGTCTCGACTTAATCTTGTCAAGTTTATCTAAGTCACTGTTTAGCCTTGGAACACATGCTCTTAGTGCATTGACATAATTCTTGTCCAAGATCGAGGACGCCTCTAGTTCTCCGCACCATATTTGGCACTGGCTTTCGTCTTCCCTTGCGGAAGACAATGCGGCCTGCGCGTTAGTCGTTGTCTGGCTGAAAACGCGGTCCTGCTGCGTAACGATATGCTGAGGGCCATCCTTTTGCCATTCTGTGGACATATGTCGTTGGGCTAGATTTTGCCAGAAGTTAGTAGCGGCGCGAAGACGCGCAGTCGCTTTGTCCCAATCAAGCTTAACGCTTGAAAGCTGAGCGCGCAGTCCCGCCTGCTCCTTTGCTTGCGCCTCTGCTTGCGCCCGAATAATTTGTTGTGTCTTTTGTTCTTCTTTTGCCTTAACCTCCGCTTGCGCTTGGGCGATTTGTCGAGCTTTTTGCTGCTCCAAGATGCGCGCACTTTGCTCAGCGGCCGCTTTCTGCTTTGCCGCTAGATTTTGTACTGTTGGGATCGTCGCATCGCTATTGGATGGACTGGTAGAGAGAGGACTATTTTTTCCCTGAGTGCAGACAAAATGAGCAATCGACGTGATTGACTGAGTATGTTGGGGCGTATTGGAAACAAAATGCTTTTGGCGGTCATAGTGACCGGCTTCTCCCGCGACCAATGACAGTGAGTCACAATCTACCATTGCTTCGCCTACGTCGTATTCACCCGCTGGATTTTCAATCAGTTCAACGAAGGAAAATTGCCTTGCTCCTGTCGCCCGCCTGATTGTGGAAGCATCGACAAAGTACGATACCTTCCCGTCTCCTCCGATACGAGTGAACCCCGGATAGCGTTGCTCCTTGCGGCAGCCAAACGAGACGACTGCCAGCATCAAAAGAACAGCGCCGTGGATTAGGTAACGAGAGCACCTAAGTCGTTGCATGGCTTCGCGTGTTCCTTTCAATTGCAAGCAAAACGAGAATCAGACTTGCCAGGGCTATCAAGAATATGATCGATAATGCCGATGCCGCAATATAGAGCCGACGCAGTGTCCTAGCTGCGCTGTCAGCCTTTGCAAGTGCGAGCTGAGTCTGTTTTAACTCAAAATATTTATTGATGACATTGGTTGTATCTTCTCCACTGCTCTGGCTTGCCTTAACGACCTGAGATAGATTATTCAGGTACTCCGTTCGTTCGGAAGAATCGAGACCTTCCAAGTGCCGCATAAGAACTTCCCTGTTGTCAGAGGCGCTGAAATAGGGCTGAAGCACGAATGGAAGATCAAGGGATGGTGCTCCCTGGGATTCCTCTCCCGGCTGGGATGGGTTTGAGCCAGGCTGATTCGCTTCAGGCGCGGGATGCAGCTCGTGGCTTATCTCCTTGAATGAAACCGCTGGGGTTCGGTTTGGAATCATATCGCCAGCAAAGATGAACGCGCCAACAACAAGCACCAGCGATAGAGCCAGAATCACGACGAAGGCCAAAAATCGAGTCAGGCGAAAAAGCAAACGAGTCTCTACAGTTTCCAAGAGGGCCATGAGTGTCCTTTCTTCCGGCGGTTCGGTTTGGGCAGGATCATATTGCCGACTTCAACCCTGTCTCCATATGCTCCGCAAAGTGTACCATCGGAGCCGCGCAATCGGTTCTTCCACTGCTTTATCAGTCACCCTTTTCCGTCTCGTAGTTGCCCGCACTGCATCGGCAGCGGCAGCGACAGTAGGAATGATTGCTTATAAACGCCTAGCAGGATGGAGAATCGGAAGTAGGCCGCTTATTGCGGCAGGTTCCTGATAATCGTATCTTCACGATCTCTGAGTGCTACCAAGTCACGACGCGCAACGGTGAAATCTCCGCTGATCTTGGCGCTCTCAATCTCGCTGGTGATCTGACTGAATTGGCGTGATAACGCAAATGCTTGATGGCCGCTAACATTCCGGCGCAATACTTCTCTTTTGATGAGTTCTCCATCGGACATTACATCGAAGACAAGGCCGCGTATGTCAGTCGGAATTTCGTGGGCTGGAGAAATCTTCTCAGGCTTGGCCGGGGAACCTGTGCTTGGAACTGTCTGGCAAGCGTCCGTGTATTCGTCGCTGATGGTGACGCCGCGCTCAGTCGGGGAAGGATGCCCATCCTTTGTGCAGTCGGGATGACCTTCGATGCCGTCCCATCCCGGTTGAGCGGTGACCGTTGGAGTTGGGTTCATTGCTGCTGTGTGCTTAGATGGGCGCAACAGCGTCGAAAAAAACCACAGCACAAGGCCCAGCATAAGCAATGCGATAGCCTTGAAAAACTCAACGATTGCAGTCGATCTGTTGTTACTAGCCACTGCCCTCCTCCACTTCGGCCCGCCTCATGCTGCCGGGCAGTTTGTAGCCTTATTCCCAAGGAGTCGCCCCCTTCTGTTTAGGCGCAGGGCAATGGGAAGCATCCACCCCGCGCGGAAGAATGATTAATTCTGTTGGCCTGTCGCCGGACATGCAAACAACGTGACCAGCTTTCCTCGCTGCGCGCGCCTCCGCTTCCGTTGCCGCAATCTGCGCTGCTTCTTGTTGCTTACGCGCCGCTTCTTTTCTGGCAAGCTCATGTTCACTATGCTGGTTATAGCCGTTGACCGTATATTCCTTTGTACAGTCAACCTCAAAATTGTCCGCAGGATTGACAGACCAAGGAGATGATGCTCTGAGATAACACTGGCAAGTCAACTCTACTTTCTTGCCTTGGCATTGTTTCTGCGTGTTCAGACCGAACGCCATACAGCCATCTATACGAGGATCATCGTAGTAAATTCCCCAGTTACGGCCCTTGTCTGGCAAGAGTATCGTTTCCCCTGGTCGGGCGACCAATCCGCCGCGTCCATTTCCACAACCGAGAGTATCCACACGAAATCGAGAGCTTGCGATTTGCTCTTTTGTTAGCGGCTTTTCGGGTGATGGCGTTTGTGCCGCCCCAAGCAGTGCGCAGAGCAAAACACAGACAAGAGAAAAGTGAATTGCAGTGGTTTTCACGGACAATCCTTTCCGGCATGGAGTCTACCACCAGTAGACGGTGACAGGAACGCGAGTGCATTGAACGAGAGCATCTGGCCGAATTGCTTCCAATGCCAGTGCATAGCGCCTTTAGAAGTTCAATTCAATGTAAGCCATAGCTTACGTGTAAGCCACAGCATACAGCCATTCTTGAGATATGGCAACGGACATTTGCGTGCGAATTGGAAGACGCATTCGAGTCCTACGGACGGAACGTGGATGGACCCAAGCCATGCTGGCGGATCACGCCGAATTGACGCGAGAGCACCTATCAGAGCTGGAAAACGGGCATAAAGAGATTGGCGTTAGGGCGCTGGAGAAGATCGTTCAGGCGTTGGAATTGAATCTGCCCACATTTTTTGAGGGGTTCTGATCCGCCAGTTCCGATAGACGGCTTGGCTCTTCATTCACGTTGGGAACCACCAGCCACCGATGAAGTACCCTACGCCATACCTGCTAAATGTGCCGCTAAAACAGAACAAAGACAGAGATTCCCGCGCGTGTGAGGCGGCTGGTCCTCAATCTGAGGAAAAGGTCACATCTGGTCGCAGTTCGAGCTTCCCGCGCGTGTGGCGGCTAGAGGTGTAGTCGTCCAACCACCAGCGGTGGAGTAGAAGTCCCGCGCGCCTCCCAAGCGAATCGAGGTATTCCACCAATGGGGGAGCATCGGCCACGGGCGCACGTTACATTGACGGAGGTTTCTCGCGTGAGCAGGGTTTTGCGGTGCTCTCAAAAAGGCCGTGCAAGCGCGCCAGGATGCCCACAGACGCGCCGCTTGACTCCTTGTGAGGTTTTCCCCTGTGCCCGATTCGCCCGGCGCACCAGAGAGAATTGCTGGTGCCGGTAGTTCAGTCTGCCCATAATCCCGCCATGGATTCATCCCGCACGGGGTGAATCAGGCTCGAAACTGGCGCAAAACGCGGGGACGCTACGGGGACTAAGCGGGGACTAAAGCCCGCAAAACGGATGCAAACCCATCCGCGAATTATTGGCATTATCTATTTATTAAATCAGTGAGTTATGCGAATCCATGCAAAGCACTGCAAACGGTGCAAAATAGCCTAATACCCACTTTCACGGCGATAACACGGGTTCAAATCCCGTCGGGGACGCCAATAGAATCAAGTAGCTGCAAGTCCCGTCCAGAATTTTGTAGGTCCGTTATGGTCCGATAAGCGGAAGTGCTCCTGCTGGTCTGCGCTTTGCGCAGACGGTTGTCGTCAAGCACCATCGTCACAATGCGACTCTGCGCATCACGCTTGTTCTGCGTGATTGCCTGCGCGTAGAGGTTCATTGTCACGAGGCTGTTCGCATGGCGGAGGAGTTCCTGCACCGTTTTGACATCCTCACCGTTGGCCTTGAGGAACGTCGCATAGGTGCGCCGGAAGGTATGCCAGCCAATCCCTTCGATGCCGAGCTTTTGGGCTGCTGGAAGGATGTGCGCTCGGTAGAATGCACCGGGCCAATAGGGCAATCGACCGTTCGAATGCGGACTTGCGAAGACCCAATCCTCAGACGATGGATACGGACTCACGAAACGCCAATTGTAGAGAGCTTCCGCAAGCCGCAGATCGAGCGGTACGGGCTTACGGCTGGCCTCTGTCTTGCAATCGCCGATGCGCTGCATGACGATGGAGCGTGTGACAGAGATTTGGGACTTTTCAAAATCAATGTCATTCCACTTCAACGCCAACAGTTCGCCGACGCGCAGTCCCGTAAGGACATCAAGGAAGACCGCCGTTCGCGCAGGCTCCCGCAACAAGCGAAGCAGCGCCGCAGTCTCCTCGACTGTAAGCACAACCGGGATCTTCGCCCGCTTCGCACTTTGACGAACATGCGTGATCGGATTCCGTTCGTGCCATTCCCACCGAATTGCGTGATTGAAGACGGCGTGCATAATGTTCCGCATTTTTGCCTTGCTGCCGTTAGAAAGTTTCAACGACCGCAACCATTCCTCTACAGCGACGGATCGAACGTCCTTCACTCGATAAGTGCCCCAACGTGGCAATATCCATTTGCGGAAATAGCCTTCATACGTCCTGCATGTCGCGTAGGTTTTGCTTGAGTCCTCGCCGAGTTCCTTTTGCCGGTAATGATCGACGAGCATTTGAATACTCATCGGAGCTAAGTTCGTGCGAGGGCTTTCAGCGTTAATGTCAACCCGAAGTGCAACGACCGCTTTTTGCGCCGCCGTTTCATTCGGATACTGTTCGAGTGTTCCTAGCACCAGGTTGCGGCGGCGACGGCTGCCATCGGGCTGGACTTCGTACCAGCGGTACTCCCATGCCTTCCGGCCTCCGGCTCGCTCCACAAGCTGAAGACTGCCTTGTTGAAATCGTGAACGTCTCATTTCCTCTCCAGTTCAAGGGTGGTGAGACGGCACGGATAGCTGGTAACAGCCTACTGTGCCCGAGCCTCGTCGTCGAGAACGTCTTCGTGATCGTTGATGGAAGGAGGAAGCAGATCGGAAGCACGAAAGCGCCACAGTTTGCCTAGCCGCAGACCAGCGACAAGGCCGTTTCGGGCGTACCTTTGCAGAGTTTTGGGATGGACCTTCATGAGGGCCGCAGCCTGCTCGCTGTTCAATAAAGGTTCGAATGTAACTGGGAAATCGAACATAGTTCGCACGCTCCTTGAACTCACGATGAAGCAGATTTTTCTGTTTGTCTAGGCCTTTTAGATTGAGTAACTTCTCCGCATCAAAGTGGGGACTTGCACTGGAGATGCATAGAGTGGAATGGAGAGGAATGGAGTGTTGTAGAAGGTATTTTTAAGCATTTATGGAAACAGCCGATTTTTGATTTCACGAAAGGAGAATTGCGAGCCTCGCTAAAGCCGCAGACATTCCCGAATACCAGAGCCTAGCCGAGGCGCGGGCGGCGTCAAGAGCGGCTGCGCCGCCGCTCACGCGGTCAAGACCCTTGACGCCGCCCTCTGCCGCCTCGGCTCACAATCCAAATATCTAGGGAATGTCTGTTTCAGAACCCGATCCCAAGCTCGTGCTCATTACCAATTTCATGCTCAACCGCTGGGATGTTGGTGCGCTGCGCAAGAACCGATGCAATGCTGTGCGCCAGCTCAACCTGTTGCGTCTGCTCGCGGACCAGCTCAGTGGCCGATCGACGCGCCGAAGAAATGCCGAGCGATTCGCGCAGCCGCGCAACATCGGAAGAAATCACCGTGATTTCACTGCGGCCACGCGAAGCGGCGACATAGAACTGTTCCTGCCTCATTCCGTCGCCCGAGAGAATCACTGCGTCCACAGTCTTGCCCTGGCTGCGATGTGCGGTGATCGCATAGCCGTGGTTGAAGTCGCGATAGTTCGCAGGCAGGGTGCGGCCATCCTCAAGTTGAATCCGCCCTACTTCGACGCTGCGAACCGTTACTAGTTCTCCGTTCGTGGCGCGGAAATCCGCCTCCCGGCGATTTCCGGTCAACAGCAGACGGTCTCCTGGAGCCACTTCGATTTGGTGACGCTCATGCACCGAGAAGGAGCGCGCCTGCGTTGGGCTCACCATGCGTTCTATGCCTTGCTGATCTCGGGCAACGATGTGCGATGTCTCTACACGCTCCACGACAAGGGCTTCATGCTTTTCGATGCCGCGCGATGAGCGATGAAACGATAGTACCTGGCCTTCCTGATAATTCGACAGATCTTTCTTCTGCGCTTCAGTCCATTGCAATGGAGTATGACGTTCAAAGAGTATGCCGTGATTGAGTTCACCGCGTTGCTTCATGTCCTCTCGGATGGCATGAGTGATCCGACCGATCTCTTCATGAGTCCCGGCAACGACCAGCACCTTGCGGCCGGCATCGGACGCGAGTTCCCGGTAAGCTGCCGACACAGCGCGGGCGGTATCGAGGTAGGGAACTTCGCGAACCGCGCCGAGTTTCTCCAACTTTTCAAATCCCTGCTCGGACGAATCGCGGAAAGTCTGAATAGCGTCCCGATACGCCGCCTGTGTCTGCCGTTGCACGCCGGTCAAAGAGACGCTTTTCATTTGCGATTCCCGTTCGAGGATGCGCAAAGCGTCCGTGGCTTCGACACTCTGAATCTGACGCGTGTCGCCGGAGAAGAGAACCCGAGCGTATTCGCGCTCGGCCAGCTTGAGCAAACCTTCCATCTGACGGCCAGAGATCATGCCGGCCTCATCGACAATCAGCACTTTGCCGCGTAACGCTTTCTGAGCTGTCTCGTCTTCGAGCAGCCGGGAGACTGTCATCGCATCACGAAAGCCGACCTTGTGCAACTCCTCGACCGCGCTGCGCGTCGGCGCGACCGCCGTCACTTCGCGTCCGCCTTCTTGCAAACCCCGATCAATCTCTTGAAGTGTGGCTGTTTTGCCTGTCCCGGCTGCCCCGCGCAGGTTGATGGCAAAATCACGCGAAGCTAAAATCTCCCGGACAGCCCGTTTCTGTTCATCTCGCAGACGCTCGGAAGGCTGAAACTCGCGCTCGCCACCCAACCGCGCGAAGCACCCCGCACCGCGATCCACAGCGGCAATCATGCGCTGTTCGCGCTCAAGGCTCTCACGTGTGGCCAGATTGTTTTGAGATCGGATGAGCGAACCCTGTGACTCTTCAAGTTCCAGAGCGCCACGGAGCTGGCCAAGATCAATCTGCCCGCGTCCATGACGCAGGGCTTCGGTCATCAGCTCGTGATCACGCACAACGGAGTTACGTTCAAAGAGGTGCGCCTTTGCATGTCGAAGCGATTCTGACGCCGGAGAGAGTTCCCGGGAAAGATGGGGACTTCGCTCAATGGACTCCGCACGGATGCGTTCAAGCGAGAATCTTTCCTCTGGCGTCATCCGGCCCTGCTGTTGCTCCCGCACGCGTTCTGTGGAGATTTCCGCAAGCTTGTCTGCTCGGGATTCGCGGACAAGCAGGGCGACTTCGTTGTCGGTTGGTTTACGGCCATTTTCCCGTATAAATTCAACAATCGCTTTATCCCGCTGTGCGCTGCGCTGGCTGTATCTTTCGAGCAGTTCCTTCGGAACCCCGCTGATCTCAAATCCGAGATCCTTTCCGCGAGTATCGCGGCGAGGTTCAATCTCGTACCCCAGGCCGCGCACCTCTCGCGCCAATGCGTTCCGGTAGACCTCCGTCAGATATGCGCGGCGCTCGTACAGGCCCGACGCTTGCAACGCCTTCCAGCGCCCCTCTACGCCGTCATAGGTAAGGTTGGCGGCCACGGCGTGTGTATGCAATTGCGGGTCGAGTTCGCGGCTTGTGTCATGCCGGTATGCAGCAACAATCCAGTTGCCGGTTACGCGATTCTCATTCGCGCCATTCAAGCGAACACGGGTTGCCGCATGATTTTCCGCTTCTGCCAGCGCTTCGCTGACAGCCTTATCGTGAGCAGCGATCAGGCGCTCATCTCCTGTGAGCACGGCCTGAACCGAAACCGACTTCGGCGCGGAGAACGTCAGATCGTAGAGCGAACGCGCTTTGCTCTGGTCGCTTCCGTTTTCTTTCGCCCGGTCCGCACTGTGCCGTGGGCGGAGGAACTCGCCTGTTTCCGGGTTCAGGCCTTCCCGGATGGCTTCGAATTGTTCTGGCGTTACGTTGCCGCTCAGGCCCAGCAACTCGGCTCCGCGGCCATGCCACTCGCCCTGCACTCTGCGCTGCTCGTCATAGTAGTCGCTGTGTTCCAGATGTCTTTGTGCGTAGCCCGCGCCGCCCGTCATGGCCCGAATTGTCAGCATGACCCGACGCTAACGCTGTTCGAAATTCAATTGCAACAACTTGGCTGACAGGGAGAGTATTCGTGATGACAACCGAAATCCTGCAAGCATCAATTCCGCATTGAATGCCGAAAACCGATCTCGCTGCGCTTATTGTGACGGTAGACGCTAACGCTGTTCGAAATTCAATTGCAACAACTTGGCTGACAGGGAGAGTATTCGTGATGACAACCGAAATCCTGCAAGCATCAATTCCGCATTGAATGCCGAAAACCGATCTCGCTGCGCTTATTGTGACGGTAGACACCATCCCTAAGCCTGACGGCTTAGGATGGCGCGACCTGAATCAGCAAACCGGACAGCCATCGAACAGTATCGAATGCTGTTCGATAGCAACCGATCTCCATTCGATCTTCGTTCGATTCAGGGCCAGGAGCCGCCCCCGCTAAGCATTACGCTTACGACTGCGCGTGAAGGATTCCCGCTGGCGCAGAATTCGCCGGGCACTCCAGAACCACAGTCTAGCTTACTCCCAGTCTGGTCAAAAGTGATTCTGCTTGTCGATGTTTCTTCTTCGCTGCCTTTCGGAGCCAGATATTTGCACGTTTTGCACTCTTGCTGACACCTATCCCCTCCAAATAGGCCTTTCCAAGATTAAATTGTGACTTTTCATCTCCTCTTCTAGCTGCCTTTCGGATCCAGCGAATCCCCTCATTCAGGTTCATCGCAACTCCATCCCCAGTCATGTACAGGATGCCGAGGTTGGCTTGCGATTGAAGATGTCCTGCCTCAGCAGCCCTCATGTACAAAGAGGCCGCTTTTTCCCAATTCTGCTTAAATCCATGCCCCGATTCATAGAAGACTGCAAGGTTAAATATTGCGTCGGTCGAACCGTTCCTTGCGGCCTTCTGATACCAATAGATAGCTTTCCGCAGATCTTGCCTAGCCCCCTTTCCGGTGTCGTAGCAATAGCCCACGAAGGTCTGGTAAGATGGCAACCCCCTCCTTGCACCTTCGAGGGCGTCTGTGAATGCTTCCTTCCACGTGAATTGCTTTTTAGTGGCCATTTCCCCCCTGGTCCGACCGCTGGCCGGATGATTGGTCCGATCCTTGGTCGGACTGCTGGTTGGACTGCTGGTTGGAGCCTCCACCGGAATCATCATTGGAACCGCTGGTGGAATCGCCGTCTCTGTCCTTTCGGAAGTACTTCCGTTCCTGGTCTTTTTTCTTTTCACCGCTGGGCTGGGTGTAGCGCTTATATGACTTGTAGTTGGGTGGCTGCCTTTCTCCTGACCTAGTTCTCGTGTGCTTATCATAGGTGCTTCCCCGAGCACCTTTTGTGTGCTCTTGCGAGCCCTCTTCCGCATTCGACGTCTGCCCCTTGCTTGGCGCTGGCGGCGGGGACTTCTTGAAGAAGCTCGCTATCTTATTTCCTAGACTCTGTGCCGTAGCCGCAATATCATCGCGATGCTGATATAGCGCCACACCGGTAGTGACTACCGCTGCTGCAGCGACAAGCGGGGTGCACTCCGGGCAAACGACTTCCGTCGTCGCTTCAGCCCTGTAAGCGGTTTCAATAAATTCATCGGCAGTGGCTCCGTCGATATGCCCGTCCGCGTCCACTCTGTCTACTGGGTTGTTCCGAACATACGCATATAGATTCAGGCTCTGCGGGTCTTCGAGACTTGCGTATGGCACAGGATCTTCATCCTCTGCTTTAGCGTTCCAGTCCGGGGTCATAAATCTACCAAGATTTGAGTTGAGATATTGGGCTTCGAAGTAATCGAGCCCAGACTCCGTATCGCGTTCTTTGCCGGTACAACGTGACCCAGCATCGCCGCCGTACAACGATCCGGATAAGCCCAGCGTGTTGCTGGAGATAACGAAGCCTGAAGCCCAGTGTATTGTGCTGGCAACAGTTGTGAAGCCCTGACGCGAGTTTTCGGCTAACTGCGAGTTGGCAGCTAACGCAAAATGCTCTGGAAGAGCGGTCTGTAAGGCGGCGTTCACTGGCTCCGATTGTACGGCTTGAGGGGCCGGGATGGGCAGCGGATTCGGCCCCGGATTGGACGGCGATTGGCGGGCCGATTGCGGGCCGGATAGGACAGCTAAAAGCAGCGGCTAAGGGAAAAACATCAGGGACGTTTCCGGCCAGAAACGGCCTCCGCTGAAAAACCTGTCAAGCATTTTCTTGAGGCCGGAGCGGATTTTTGGGTGTTCCGGTTGGTATACGCCGGACGTATATTTCCTCTCGATCCGGGCTTTTTCTAAAACCCTGTCAAGAGGATTCGAGAGGTTTTTTGTTGGTTGGAAAATACTACCCTATGTAGTATTGGCTGGGCCGTCCTGACAGCCCCAGAGTTGTTTTTCTCTTAGCTGCCCGGCTCTTCGTCGGCTTCGTCTTCAGCATGAAGAGCGGCCCGCAAGCCCGCTTGCTCCGCCGTCCGATGCGCCGTTTGCGGCGCGTCGTGCAACTCCGCCGGGTGCGTGGCGGCGTGGATCTGCTGCAACGTGCGGATGGCCACCTGGGTATAGATCTGCGTGGTCTTGATGTCCTCGTGGCCCAGCATCTGCTGGATATAGCGGATGTCGGCCCCGTTTTCGTGCATCAGCGTGGCCATCGTGTGCCGGAACAAGTGGCAGGAGCCGGTCTTGCCCAGCTGCGCCGCGTCGATCCGTTCCTTGACTGCGAAGCTCAGATGATCGCGGCTGAACGGCTCGCCCTGGGCCGTGAGGAACACCGTGAAGTCGTCCGGCTCGGAGACAAGCTGCGGGCGGGCCTCGCGGATGTACTTCTCAAGCCACAGAACGGCCCGCTCGCCGATGGGAACGTAACGGTCCTTGTGGCCCTTGCCCTGGTTGATGAGGATCAGCCTACGGTCAAGCTGAAGCTCGTACAGCTTCAAGCGTACAAGCTCCAGACGGCGCATTCCTGTGCTGTAGAGGACTTCGAGCAGCGCACGGTCGCGCAAGCCGATAGGCTCCTCGATGTCGGGCTGCATCATCACCCGCTCGACCTCGGCGGCTGAGAAGATATTTTTGGGCAGAGCGCGGCCGAGTCGCGGCAACTCGATCTCGGACGCCGGGTTATGCAGGATGTGATTCTGGCGAGTCATCCATCGGAACCACACACGCAGCGGCACAAGCCGCGCGTGTTGCGAACGGAAGCTCAACGGCTCGCCATTGGCCTTGCGGTAGTGGAACAAGTGCCGCTGATAGCGTTCGAGCACGGGCCGCGTGACTTCAACCGGCTCCGTGATGCTGCGCTCTTTCAGCCAGTTGATGAAGAACTGGATATGACCGGCGCGGCCCCGTACCGTGAACTCGGAGTAGTTTTGCACCTGGAGAGCCTTCAAGTGTTCGCGCATCAGTGCTTCAAGCGGCGTCTGAACGGGGGCCGGGGCTTTGCGCTTCTCTACACGAGCCATCACTGGCCCCCTTTCTTGTGGCCGTTGTTACGATGCAGCGCGGCTACGACGGCATTTTCTTCCGTCTCTTCCTCAACAGTGTTTTTTAGCTCGTTTTCGCAAAAATCGCCTTTTACCCCGATGGATACTGGCGATTCATCACCCCGCGATTCCCCCGCTACCCCGCCGTTTTGACCCCGTTTTGACCCCGCGTTCTCATCCTCCAGCCCCGCGAAGTTGAAATCGTAGCTATAGCCGCCCAGCTTCTCCACGTCGATCAGACCCGGCATCACCGGCCTGTTGCCGTCGCCCTCGATGGCGAAGGCAAGCTCGTAAACGAAGCTCTGGCCGCGCCCGCCGCGATGGGCCAGCAGATATTCCAACTCCTCCAGCCGCCCCAGATGCAAGCGCAGCTGCGTGTCGCCCCAGCCGGTAACGGCCCGCACGTCGCGGCGCGAGAAGCGATAGTCGGCCCGCTCGATCTGCTGCCGCTTGCATTCCGCCGCGACCATTGCATCGACCAACAGCAACAGACGCCGCGTCTGCGGCGGCAACTCGTCGAGCGAGCGGCCCAGCACTTCGTGCGCAAGCCGGTTGGCAACCGCGATGTCATGGAGCGCAACTTCGATGTACTCGAACGGCTTGCCGTTGTGCTGGACCGTCTTCCGTGGCCGCTGATGCTGATGCAACAGCGCGATGCTGCGGATGAGAGTCAGATACTTCATGTGATCGCGCCTGGTCCGCGTCTGGATGTCCAAAAAGGTCAGCCCCGGCGCGTAGGGATTAGTGACGAAGACGGGCTTCAAGAGCCGCTGCGCGTTGCGATGCAAGCGCAACAGGTCATCGCGGTCCTTGCGGCGCAACAGCCCCTCGATGGTCTGCGCCTCGCGCTGCACGCGATGAATCGCCTGTGTCTGCGCCCGGTCTTCATTGACCGTCAACACCAAGCAACGGTTCAACAGTTCCTCGTCGATGTCGATCGCAGTTGTGGTCAGGAAGATCATCACTGGACCTTTGACGCGGTATTGATGCGTGAGAAGCCGCCCCGTCGCCGGGTCTTTGCCAGTCGAGGCGATGGTCAACTCACCCTCGCTCTGCAACAGCTTCAACGCGTACGAGGCCCGCTGCGCTCCGGCCTCTTCCACGATGGCCAGCACCTTGTGCTGGAGATCGCTCTCGCCCATGTAGAACAGAGATTGCCCCGTCATCGCCGAGTATTGAACGCGCTGCTCCTCCGGCACGAAGGCCAGCACCGCATCCATCAGCGAACTTTTGCCCGCCGCCGAACTCGATTGCACGATCACCGCAAGCGGCGCGTCCAGGTGCCGCGAGACCACGCCCAGATAGCTGACGAGTTTGTTGGTCTCTTCGCCACCACTCCACACCTGACGAAGTCCTCGACGATGCGGTCAAGCAAGCGCGGATCGCGCAACAGCGCCAACGCCTCGGCGCGTTCGTCATCGGTTAGTTTGATTTCCGGCTCCTTCGGCGCGAGCGCCTCGGCAAGCTGCACGTCCCGCACCTCCTCCAACTTCCAGCACCTTGCCCACGTCGTGCCGGACGATTTCTTCCTTGATGCCAAGCTCCTCGGCGGCTTGCTTGATGAAGGCCATGCGCTGACGGGAGGCGTTCAACTCCAGCGTCTCCACGTGCAAGGCCACGTCGCCGTGAAAATTGACGCCCATCACGCGGAGATTCACGCCAACACCTCTGCGCTTCGTGTTCTTCTTCAGGCCGCGCACACGGTACTCACGGTCGCCGAACTTCAACACCACGTCCTCGCCGCGCATCTCTACCGGCACATCGATCTGGGGCGCGGCGGGCACAGGAACGCGGTTAAGGAAAAAACATCTTCGTCGGCGCGGCAGTGGGCGCCATGGAGGCCCGATTGGAGTTGGTTCTGGCTCCGGCACTTCATCCCGATGATCTTTTCCTTAGCTGCTGCTTTTTCTTTCCTGGAGTGGCTCCATACTGGCTCCATGATTGGCTCTGGAACCATCCCCGGCGCCGCTGCACTAACTGCTGGACGCTGGCCTTTTCCAGCCATGCCGCACGGTTCAACATCACGCCCAGGCTCTTCGCCGCTGGCGTCACTTTCAGCGCGTAGGCGTTCGCGTCCATGCCCTTCGGGAACTCCACGCGGAAGCATTCGACGCCCATTTCCATCAGCTCCTCGGCCAGTTCGCGGCGGCTTTGTTGCCCGCTTCGTCGCGGTCGTAGGCGATGTAGACCCGCTCGTGCCGTGCCTCTCGAAGGCCGCTCGATGGTCCGCAGTGAAGCCGTTCACGCCATAGCTCGCCGTCACGTTGCGGAACCCCGCCGCCCAAAAGGTAAGCGCGTCTATCAACGCCTCGCACAGGATGATTTCCTTCGATGCGATGAGGGCTTCTTCATTCCACACCCCGCGGTGCTCGCCTTTCAGGTACAGGTGCAGCGGCGTTCCCTCGCGCAAGTTCGGCGTGATCTTGCGCCCGTACATCCCCATCACGTCACCGGCTGGATTGATGACCGGGATAACCAGCGAGCCGTTGAAATGCTCGTGGCCGCTCTCTCGGTAGATGCCCAACTCCTCCAGCCGCCCCCGCACTGCCGCGCCGGCGGCGCGGTTCTCCGCCGGCAAGCGAAAGCCCAGCGTCCGGTTGGCGAAGCCAAGCCGGAAACGCTCGACCATCTCCGCAGATTTCAAGCCCCGCGTTTCCAGATAGCGCAGCGCCTCCGGCGATTGGTTGAACGTC
>CAVUZC010000004.1:0-80945 GCA_963745965.1 uncultured Acidobacteriota bacterium | reverse complement strand
AACTGGAGCAATTCCGAGGTAGCCATGCCCATCGGACCAGGCTGCCGGAGTCGCTCTGGCAGTCGGCGGTGGAATTGGTTCGGCAGCACGGCCTGTATTCGGTTGCCCATCCGCTGCGGCTGGACTATGTGCAGTTGAAGAAACGTGTGGGCGGAGTAGTGCGCATTGGGAGCAAAGTTCCGAAAGCACCAAGGAAGGCCGCGGCACCGGCATTCGTCGAACTGATCGGTGCGCGTGCGGCGGCATCGGAGTGCGTGATCGAGTTCGAGTCTGCGCTTGGCGGCAAAATGCGCATTCAGTGGAGGGGCGCGGCCGGCCCAGATTGGACAAGCCTTCTCCGCGCGTGGCGGGAAGCGGAGCGATGATCCATATCACGGCGCAAATGCGCGTGCTGGTGGCGATCGAGGCAGTCGACGGACGCAAGGGCATAGACAGTCTTGTACGGATTTGCCAGGAGAAGCTCTGTGAAGACGCGATGACTGGCTGTGTTTTTATTTTTAGAAGCCGCAGGGGAACCTCGATACGTCTGCTCAGCTACGATGGCCAAGGTTACTGGCTGGCGCAAAAGCGACTGTCGCAAGGCAGATTCCGGTGGTGGCCGGAATCGAACTCACCGGCCAAGGCGCTGGAGGCTTATGAGGCGCAGTTGCTGATGGCAGCCGGGGATGTATCGCGGGTGCGCGCCGCGCCGATGTGGCGGCGAGTGAACGCCGTCGCGTAGGGCCGCATTTTCCCCTTGCGTTCCAAGAAAGACTGTTTCATAATGCTGAGCAATGGCAGAGTTCCGATATCGCGGCCGGGAGATCGATCAGGAAGACATCCTATATATACGCACGCTGATCGAGCGGTATCCGAAGGAGAGCCGCCGCAAGCTGTCGACCCGGATATGTGAAGCCTGGCAGTGGCGGCAGGCCAACGGCGCGTTGCGTGACATGGTGTGCCGCGGCCTGCTGCTGATGCTTGAGCGGGCCGGACAGATCGCGTTGCCGCCGGTCAGTTATGTTCGGCATAATCCGCTGGCACAGCGGGCCCGGCCCGAACCGGTGCTGATCGATAAGACTCCGATCGAAGACGTGTTGCGCAAGCTGCAACCGCTCGAGTTCGAGCAGGTGCGGCGCACCGCACAGGAGCCGTTGTTCAACAGCCTGATGGAGGAACATCACTATCTTGGCTATGAACAGCCGGTCGGGGAGCATCTGAAATATCTGGTGTGGGCAGAGGGCCGTCCGATCGCGTGCCTGGCCTGGTCATCGGCTCCGCGCCATCTTGGCAGCCGTGACCGTTACATCGGCTGGGATGCGGCGGCGCGGCGCAACCGGATCCGTTTTATCGCGTATAACACACGCTTCTTGATCCTTCCGTGGGTGCGGGTGGAGCATCTGGCGTCGCATATCCTGGGCCGGATGGCAGCGTGTATCTCCGATGACTGGCAGCACATGTACGGTCATCCGATCTACTTCCTTGAGACGTTCATCGATCCGGAGCGGTTCCGCGGGACCTGTTACCGGGCGGCCAACTGGGTGCTGATGGGCAGGACGACGGGACGAGGCAAACAGTCCAACAGCTATGTTCCGAACCGGTCGATCAAGGAGGTTCTGGGTTATCCGTTGACGAAGCGTTTTCGTGAACTGCTTGGGGGCGTGGCATGAAGAAGTCGCGGCGCCGCATCGACGTGAACCTGGAAGAGTTGGACCGGGTGCTGGACGAAGCGCGAGAAGCGCCGTTGAGCGAGGCCGATCACGACAAGCTCAAAGATACTCTGCATGCGATGGCGGCGCTGCTGGTGCGGTCGCGCAATACAGAGAAGACCAGTGAGGTGTTGGAGAAACCTGAAGGCGCGGAGCCAGGGCAACACCCGGATGAGAATACGCCACCGCCGCCCGGGCACGGCCGCAATGGATCAGATGCGTTTAGTGGAGCGCACAAGATAAATATCAAGCATCAGAAGTTGACCCACGGGGAGCGCTGCCCGGAGTGCGGCAAAGGCAACGTGTACGGGCAGAAAGAACCAAAGGTGTTAGTACGAGTTATCGGTCAGGCCCCTCTGGCGGCGACAGTTTACTCACTGGAGCGGTTACGTTGCGGCGCGTGCGGCCAGGTGTTCACGGCCGAGGAGCCGGAAGGAGTGGGACCGGATAAGTACGATGAGACGGCTGCGGCGATGATCGCCCAGCTCAAGTATGGCGCCGGAACTCCGTTCAATCGGCTGGAACAACTGGAGGCACAGATGGGGATTCCGCTGCCGGCGGCTACGCAGTGGGAGATCGTCGAAGAAGCAGCGCAGCCGCTCAAGCCGGCGCGGGATGAGTTGATCCGGCAAGCGGCCCAGGGCACGGTGGTCCATAACGATGACACTGGCATGCGGGTGCTCATGCTGCAGCGTGATCCCAAGGACGAGCGCACCGGTGTGTTCACCAGCTGCATCGTGTCTGTTGGCGAGGGACGCAAGATCGCGCTCTACTTCACTGGCAGCCGGCATGCTGGCGAGAACATCGCCGAGGTGCTCAAGAAGCGCAGTGCAGAGTTGCCCAGCCCGATTCAAATGTGCGATGCGCTGTCGCGCAATGTGCCGAAGTTGCCTGCGGGCGTGGAGATCCTGTTGGCTAACTGCCTCGCGCACGGTCGTCGGCAGTTCGTGGACGTGGCGGAGAACTTCCCCCATGAATGTCGCTATGTGCTGGAGATGCTGGGCCAGGTGTACGGACACGATGCCGAAGCGCGCGAGCAAGGCCTGACGCCGGACGAGCGGTTGCAGCTTCATCAGCAACGCAGCCGGCCGGTGATGGATAAACTGCACGCTTGGCTTGAGGCGCAGTTAGCCGAGCGAAGGACGGAGCCGAACTCCGGGCTGGGCCAGGCGATCGGGTATCTGCTGCGTCACTGGCAGCCCCTGACGTTGTTCCTTCGCAAAGCCGGAGCCCCGCTTGATAATAATGTCGCCGAAAGGGCCTTAAAGCGCGCCGTTTTACATCGAAAGAACGCGCTCTTCTACCGTACTCTGCATGGCGCGCAAGCCGGCGATCTGTTCATGAGCCTGATCCACACCTGTCAGTTATGTGACGCCAACTCCTTCGACTACCTGGTCGAGTTGCAGCGCCACGCCCGGGAACTGGCTGCCTGCCCCGCGGACTGGATGCCGTGGAACTATCGCGAGACTCTTGGGCGCACGGTAGATCTCCCCAATTCGGTGGATTTATGATGAATCCCTGATGGCCGGAAAGGATACTCTTCGGCCATGCGCAGGGAGCATCGTGAAGTGCCCATAAAACGGGTGTCCGGCATTAGAAAATCCGGGAAGGTTTTTGGCCAGGGGCAAAAAGCCGCCAAAACGGTCCGCGCCGGCCTGTATGCCCGAGTCTCCACTCTGGATCAACAGACGCTCCCCATGCAGAGTCGCGCCATGCGTGAGTACGCCGTCCGGCGTGGATGGACTGTTGCCATGCAGGTGAAGGAAGTAGGCTCCGGAGCAACGCAACGGCAGATCGCGCGAGAAACTTTTGGATGCTGCCCGGCGTCGCGAAATCGATGTGGTGCTGGTGTGGCGGTTGGATCGTTGGGGCAGATCGGTAGCCGATCTGCTCGCCACACTTCAGGAACTGGAGCATCTGGGCGTCGGCTTCGTCTCGCTGACCGAAGCACTGGACCTGACCACACCAGCGGGCCGCGCAATGGCAGGGCTTCTGGCAGTGTTCGCAGCCTTCGAGCGCGAGGTCCTCGGAGAACGCGTAAGGGCTGGACTCGCTCATGCCCGGCAGAACGGCAAGCGTCTTGGCCGGCCTGCTACTGCAACCATGCACGCCGATAGGGTCCGCAAATTACGCCGGTCCGGACTGAGCAAATCCGAGATCGCGCGCCGCCTCAATATCGGTCGCACTTCGGTGCGCCGTATCCTGGATGAAAGGACTTGATGATGAGTTGCTCGACTACGGAACTCAAATGACAAAACGACATCCACGATCGCAGCCCACATGGACAGATGTTAAGGCGAAACTCGCAGACCTTGACCGGACAAACTTAATGGGCCTGGTTCAGGATCTTTATGCTGCCCACAAGGATAATCAGACCTTCCTTCACACCCGCTTCGGCTTGGGCGAAGATGTTCTGAAGCCCTACAAGGAAACCTTGGAGCGCTGGCTCTGGCCGGATGTGTTGCGTAACCAGGATATTTCGGTTGCAAAGGCCAAACAGGCCATTTCCAGTTACCGAAAGGCGGTTGGCGAACCTGCCGGACTCGCAGAACTGATGGTGTCCTATTGCGAAAGTGCAGCTGGCTTCTCCGACAATATCGGGTATCAGGATGAAGGCTACTTCGATGCTCTTGTCCATATGTTCGAACAGGCTCTCAAGGTCACTTGTCAGCTACCTGCAGGCGACCGCGATGCCTTGATCGCCCGGATGGACCGCGTGCGCACCATCAGCCATAATTTTGGATATGGCGTAGGCGACGACATGGACGACCTGCTTGCGAAATATGACCGCACCTAACTGATCCTCACGGCCGGTTCACGCCTGCACAGACATGCTACGCAGCCTTGCCGAAAACTCACGATCAACTGGTTAGCCGCGTCGTAGTTGTACTGGACCTCGTTGTTGGCCTGATCGATGACGGAGACGAGGTTGCCGGGGCCGTCGTAAGCGTGCTGGTGACACTATCTCTAGTTCCCAAATGCGAGGGACTGAGGGCACCTTCAACGTGGCTTGGGATGGTCGTCCGCCGCGGGTCACACGTCACTGCTTCCGGAACCTACAGCAGGTATCTGCATCGCTGTCTTGGAAGGTCTCCAGAAGAACGCCTTGACTGGCAGTAACAGGGCAAACAAATTCACTAGGGACTTGAGAAGAAACCATGTACTGTCAATATACGGACCAAACCCCACCTGCAACGCACGAGACCATTCGTGCCAGTCTACCGATCCGGTCACAATCGCAGGGAAAAGTGTTATTGCGTTTGGACAGTTTTCGAAACTAAGGAAAATGATCAGCATAACAAACCATGCCCATCGTTCCCCTTTCCTAAAGCCGGTCCAGAGTACGACCAAACCAACCAAATCGAGCCCTAACGCTAGAGATCCTAACGTGATCGACTCGTTCGGCATCATCATTCCGGACGCACTTCTAATATACGGGCTCCCCCAGTCTAAAGCGGATCTCAGGCAGAACGGCATAGCCTGAACCAGACAGAGAGATAAAACCGTTGTGGAAATCAAAGTAGTGGTGCAGCGAATCTTCGTCATCGTCCCTTCTTTCAAGCCACTCTGCGGTGAGCACCCTCTCTCTCCATCAGAGCTCACTTTGATTAATGGTAGTCGCAACACTCGACATAATAATATTCCTGCCCGGTGTACATATCTTGGACCGGCTGATCGGGGCCAATCGCCGTGAATTTGGAGTCAAAGCACCAATCTTCAAACTTTTTCCCATTTGCCACGCAATCCGCAGGGCTTCCCTGTACGCAATACCACAACGAAACAAGCTTGGCTCGCTGGCCGTGTTCGTTCTTACCTTCGCAATAACCCGGCGATAGGCCAGGCAGGCGAGGTGGGTTATTAGTTTCTATGTACTTGCAGTTGCCAATTTTGCACGGTTTGCAGGTGTAGGATTTGCATTCGTCCTGGTTAGTTCTAATGGGAAATGCCGCGCATCCGACGAAGTCGGCGAGGGAAAGGATGCCCTGCGCTGTGTAGGCCGCTTGAGCGAAGAGCGCTTTCACATCGCACCCGACGTTCATGATCGAAAGAATCGTCCGTGGGGCGGATGTGACCACCCATTGGCCAGTGAATTTGTCGTACAACTTCTGTGTTTTCGGTGGCCCAAGGTCGATGGTACCGATTAGGAGTCCAGTTTCGGCAAACGCCGCCATCCCGCTCGGATCGATGTTATTCACTGGATCGCCATTTGCATATTCATACTTGTGCAATGTCGCCGGGCCCGTAATGACGCCATTCGCAGAGTCGCGAGCGAGGAACCTCCCTGTGAGCGGATTCATATAGCGTTCCCTCAGGTAATAGAGACCCAAATCGCCGTCATAGGCCTCGCCACGGTATAGATAGAAATTAGAGGTTGATCCCTCGGTTTGGAAGAAATTGCCAAACGCATCATATTCCCATTCATCAGTCACCACTCCAGCCGTATTAGTCAGCTGGCGAACGTTGCCAACACCGTCGTAACCATAGAAACTAGCTGTCCAGACACCGTTTATGGGTTGAGCTTCCGATATTCTCTGCAGTCCGTATGTATACTGACGCTGCACTGCTCCCGCCGGAGAAAGCTCCTCTACAATCTGTGCATAGCCAATCAGATTTAGGTCATCAACTAAGTAGTAACTAGTGACCCCATTCACAGTCTTGGAAACTCTATTGCCGTCGCCATCATAAATGATCGTGACCGCGCCGCCGTTCATTGAGATCAGTTGATTTTGCGAATCGTATGCGAAGGTTTTACCGTTCGACGTCAGAACATTGCCGTTCTGGTCATAGGTTTCAATGCTCAATTCGTCGTCAGCATTAAAGGTCCAGCTTCCGGATGATACACCCCCGAGGGTTGAAAGGTCGGAGACGCGATTGCCAACCGGGTCAAGTGAATAGTTTACAGCACCATTGTGATTGGCCGGGTCGAAGGAGATGGTTTCGCTTGTGAGCCGATTGATCCCGTCATACGTCCAGTTCTCGGTTCGGCCATTCTGTTCGGTAGCGCTCGTCAAATTGCCCGTTGGCCCGCGTTGGTAGGTGTAGCTGGCCGGTTGCGAAGTAAGCCCCATGACCCGGTTCAGCGTATCGTAGGTAAATTGCGCCGAGATGCCGTTCGGGTACGTGACGGAGCCGAGATTGCTCGCGTTGTCGTAACTGTACTGTGTGACGTTGGTGGGCAAGCCGGTCAGGTTGGCGTCAGCGACCGTGCTGAGGCGGTTGAGATCGTCGTAGCTGTACGTGACCGAAACGCCGTGCGCGTGGTTCGAGGTCATTGATTGGAGGTTCCCGGCTGCATCGTAAGTGTAGCTCAGGGTGCCTTCGGGAGTCGCGGTCTCCCACTCATCCACGATGAAGCTGTGGATGAATGGGGCACTCAGGTTCTTGGTTGTTTCATGACCGGGCCACCCGCCGCTCGACAACTCTTCGACCACCTGCGGGTAGCCGGTAGGGTTGAGGTCGTCGACCAGGTAGTAGGTCGTGACTCCGTTCACAGTCACCGTCTTCGAGACGCGTTACTCACTCACCTCAGGCCCCTCGTCTAAAGGTCTTCTTCTCGCAGCACGGAACGCGTAGGATCACGCGGGTCTACATGAACCTTCACGGTTTCGCCTTTGTAGGAATTCGCCCATGCCTCAGCGTCATCCTTGTTGCCAAAACTGCGGCTGTAATCGCCCATCTGCTGCCCGGGGCTGCGGTAGGAATATGTTAGCGTAGCTAGGTAAGAAGGCCAGTAATGGACGGCTAAAGAAGATATACCTTTGCTCTCCACAAGGGTAACACTTACAGCGTCAATGACTGCGGACACCATCGGCCAATCGCGGCCGCGAGTGCGCTCAATCCACTCTTCCACGATTCCCCGAAAGATGCCTGCAAGAATGATACTTCCGGCAATCAGCGAGAACAAAATGATCTCGAAACGGGTGATGGGGCTGCCACCGCCGTGCAAGAGGATGCCAGCAATTAAAAGTGTCATTGTTAGGTTCATCTGCGTTCGCCCTCACTCAAGTCCCAGACCTTGAAGCGCTTTCGCCGGATGCGTAACCATGTACCCCAGCGCATCGCCTACACAGCCTACCAGTTCCGTAATGGCATCAGTAATCTGAACCCCATCCGGCGTTCCTGACAATAGGTCATTGAGACCGTTGACGAATTCTTTGATATCGGCTGCGCATGACCCCCAATCGGCTGCACTCCCGACAAGCTTAATAGCACCTAAAGCTCCTTTTGTAATCTTACTTCCCGCTTCCGCAAGCTCACCTAGCCCCGGGGTCAACAAAACACAGCCTATAACGGCTGCACCACCACCCAATGTGGACGACGCCGTAATCTTTGGGTTAATGATAAGGTCTACTGCTGCCAGGCTTGCATCGGCGACACATCCGTAGATGTCGATCAGTTTCGCTTCCGGTATGGCGGCGCTGGATTCTATCGCATACTCAAATAGGTCTGCTCTTCCACGAGGATCAATCCGATTCGCAGGATCGCCAGCAGCATAAAGGTACTTGTGCAATGTAACTGGAACAATCGTGCTTCCGTCGTAGGGATCGCGCGACATAAACCTTCCCGTCGCCGGGTTGTAGTATCTGGCGCGGAGGTAGTAGAGGCCGAGGTCTTGGTCGTATTGTTCGCCGCGGTAGAGGTAGTTGTTTGGCGTGCTGCCGCTGGTTTGCAGTGCGTTGCCGAATGCGTCGTACTCGTAGGTGTCAGTGACGGTGCCAGCAGAGTTGGTGAGGTTTCTGACGTTGCCGCCGCCGTCGTAGCCATAGAAGCTCGGCGTCCAAGTGCCGTTCAGCGTCTGCTCTTCGTCGATTCTCTGCAAGCCGTAGGTGTACTGGCGCTGCACCTGCAGGGCGCTGCTTAATTCCTCGACTACCTGCGGGTAGCCGGTCGGGTTGAGGTCATCAACCAGGTAATAAGTTGTGACTCCATTCACAGTCTTGCCGACGCGGTTGCCATCGCCGTCGTAGACAAGGCCGACCGAGGTTCCTGTAGCCGACATCGTCATCATGTGGTTCTCGGAGTCGTAGGTGAACGTCTTGCCGCCGGTTGCCGTGACGTTCCCGTTCGCGTCGTAGCTCTCCGTGGACACTTCGTCGTCGGAGTTATAACCCCACGTTCCCGGCGAAATTCCGTTGAGCGACGAGGTATCATTCAATCGGTTGCCGACCGGGTCGAGTCCATAACTCACAACGCCGTTATTTCCCGCGGAGTCGTTCGCAATCGATTCATTCGTGAGCCGGTAGATGCCGTCGTAGGTCCAGTTCACCGTGCGCCCGCCCAGTTCGATCACGTTGGTCAGATTGCCGGTCGGTCCGCGTTGATAGGTGTAGCCCGCGACTTGCGAGGACGCCGACATCACGCGGTTCAGGGTGTCATAGGTGAACTGCGTCGTGACTCCGTTCGGATACTGAACCGAGCCCAGGTTGCTCGCGTTGTCGTAGCTGTACTGCGTGACGTTGGTGGGCAGGCCGGTCAGGTTGGCGTCCGCGACCGTGCTCAGACGACTCAGGTCGTCATAGCTGTACGTTGCCGAAACTCCGTTGGCGTGATTCGAGGTCATCGACTGCAGGTTCCCCGCTGCATCGTAAGTGTAGCTCAGGGTGCCTTCGGGTGTGGCCTTCGACGTGAGCCGGTCCATACTATCGTAACCGTACGTCGTGGTGCCGCTCTGGTCGGTCATCGTCTGGCGCTTGCCGGTGGCCGTGTACGTAAAGCTGACCGCCGTTTCGCCGGGCGTGGCGCGCGAGAGCAGCCGGTTCAACTGGTCGTAGGTGTAGCTGGTGGTGACGTTGTTGAAGTGGGTGACCGTGCTGAGATTGCCGTTCGAGTCGTAGGTGCGGGTTTCGGTGTGCGTGGCGTCGGGCAGAGTTTTCTGGGTCAGCTCGCTCAAAATATCGAACGCGTTGGCGGTGGTGTGCTGGTTAGCGTCTTCAAGCGCAATGGGGTTGCCGTTGGCGTCGTAGCCGTAGATGGTGGTGTTCTGGCCGGTGTTGGGGCTCGCAGTCTGGACAACATTGACGAGCTGGTTGGCCGCGTCGTAGCTGTAGTCGACCTCCTTGCCGGCCTGGTCGATGACGGAGATGAGGTTGCCGGGGCCGTCGTAGGCGTTGGTGGTCGTGGTCTGGCCCTGATACGAGGTAGCCGGATACGTGGTGACGGTGAGCCGCTTGCGCGCGTCGTAGGCGTACTGCGTGGTGTTGCCCCTGCCGTCGGTCATCGCAATCTTGTTGCGCGCGTTGTCGTAGGCGTAGCTTGTGGTGCTTGCGCTTGGCGTGCCGTAGCCCTTGGTCACGGAGAGCATATTGCCGGCGTTGTCGTAGGTGTAGCTGGTGACGTGGCCAAGGTTGTCGGTCTCGCTCGTTTTGCGGCCGGCGTTGTCGTAGGCGTAACTGGTGCTGGTGGCGTTGGCGGTGCCGTAGGCCTGCGTGACCTTGATTTGCCGGCCGGCGAGGTCATAGACGTGTTGCGTCACGTTGCCGTTCTGGTCGGTCTCGGTGACCACGTTGCCGCGGAAGTCGTAGGCGTCGACGGTCTTCTTTGTGCCGTCGGGGTAGTCGGTCTCGACGAGGCGGTTGAGAGCATCGTACTTGTAATTGGTGACATTGCCGCGGGCATCGGTGTCGGAGAGCTTGTTGCCGTTGGCGTCGTAGGTGGAGTAAGTGGTGCGGCCGAGCGGCGCCTGGGTTTCGGTGAGGTTGCCGAAGGCGTCGTAGGTGTAGGTGCTGGTGGCCTGGGCCGCGGTGCTTCCGCTCGGGATCGGCTCGGTCATGGTGATCTTCTGGCCGAGGGCGTTGTAGGTGTAGGTGGTGGTGCGCCCGAGGGCGTCGGTCTTCGAGATCAGGTTGCCGTTGGCGTCGTAGGTGAACTGCGAAGCGCGGCTGGGGTTCTGGTTGATGTCGTAACCGATGGCGCCGGAGAGCATTTGGCCGGCAGCGTTGAACTGCGTGCTCATCAGCGTCCCCGCGGAGTCGGTGACTGTCGCTGGGTTGTAGTTAGCGTCGTAACTGAAGGTGCGCGTGTTGCCATCCTCGTCAGTGGTCGAAGTGGGCTCGCTGAACTGGTTGTAGTTGGTGGTGCTGGTGGTTTTGGTGCTGGTAGCCGTGGCCGGATAGGTCGTCGAGGTCTTGTTACCGTTGGCGTCGTAGGTGTAGCTGGTGGTGTGGCCGAGCGGATCGGTGGTCGAGAGCAGGTTGAAGTTGGCGCTGTAGGTGTTGGTGGTGGTGTGGCCGAGCGGGTCGGTGGAGCTTAGGACGTCGCCGTTCGAGTCGTAGACCATGGTGGCCGTGGCGGTCTGGCCGTTGCCGTCCGCCGGGTCGGTTGGATAGGTGACGACGGTGGTGTTGGTGGCGAGGTTGTAGGTGTAGGTGGTTGTCTTGCCCGCGGCGTCCGTCACGCTCTGGAGCTTGCCGGCCACGGAGTAGTTACCCGAGGTATCCATTTGGCCCGCGGGATAGAAGCTGGTGGAGGGCAGCGGGTTGCAGCGGCCGTCTGTGCCGCCGGCGTAGTAGTGCGCCGGGTAATCCGGATGGTCGGCGTCGGGGTAATACGAGTATTGGCTGGTATTGGGAGCGTTTGCGCCGGAGCAAGTCTGACTGCCCGAGGTGGGCGGATAGGTGACCGACGCGAGGTTGCCGTTGGCGTCGTAGCCGTAGGAGTAGACGTTGCCGGCCGGATCGGTGATCTGCGTGATGCGGTTCTGCGCGTCGCGCACGAAGGGCACGTTGAGGCCGGTGGTGCTGGTGATGCCGTTAGGCCCGATGGTGAGGCCGTTACCACTGCGATCCGTGATGGATTGCAACTGTCCACTGGCGCTGATGGTGTAAGACGTGCCGTTGGGATCGGTGTAGATGTAACCGGGCGGGTTATACTGGCCGCCGCCTACGCACTCGCCGTCGGCAAGCAGCATGTCGAGCACGCAGCCGGAACCGGAATCGGTCAGCGTTCCAAATAAGCCCGGCTCGGGCGTGAAGACGGGAGAGTACCACGGGAAGAGGCAGCCGATAAGCGGAGAGCAACCGAATATTTGCGGGGTCAGGTAGAAAGTCTTCCGTTGGCCGCCGAGCGTGAACGTCACGTCGCCCTTGTTGTCGACGACAAGGTTGACGTTGATGCCAAGATTCCATCCGTAGCCGAAGTCGCCGATGGTCCCGGCGTTGAGGCTGTCGTAAGTGCGCTGGATCTGGATGGGCAGTCCCGTGGCAGGCACAACGAGATCTGTGACTGTGGTGGTGACACGGCCGGGCTTGAAGTTGCCCGTGACGGTAACCAGAGCAAGACTGTATTGCGAGGTGCCGCTGCTGTTGGTGGCTTCGAGCGTGATCCAGTAGGAGCCGTTGGGCAGTGCTGTGGTGTCGAGTGTGCCGATCTGCTGGCCTCCGGAGGCGCTCACGGCCGAATTCAGTACGGTGACATTCGTGGGATTGTTCGCTGGGTAATAGCTCAACGTGCCGCTGGTCAACGTCTGGCCGGCAGCCACCGTGATGGGCACGATGCCCGACACGGCCGAGCCATTTGCAGGACCGCCGATCCAGCCTTGAGCAGTCTGGCCGGTTGGATCGACCACGATCGAGATCTGTGCCGATCCAGAATTCAGCGAATCCGTCGCGCTCAGTTCCAAAACGTACGTGCCGGCTGCGCTGAATGTTGCCGTTGTCGATGCCTGCGTTGCATTGGTGAACGCTACTGAGCCTGGGCCGCTGACTTCGGACCATGTGACCGACGGAGATGTGCCCGACGGCAGAGCCGAATCAGTTGCGCTCCCATTCAGCTGCAGTGTGTTAGGAAGCACGACCGGGCTCTGAGCAGAAATGCTGATGGCCAAAGTACCGCTGCCGCCCGAACCAGTGGAAGACCCGGCGGGAAGAGTCCAGGGAACGGTGACCATGTTGGAATAGTCAACCGTGCCACTAACAAAGGCAACGGCCTGCACATACGCCGTTCCGGGATTCACATCGTTATAAACGATTGTTGCGTTCCCTGAACTGTCGGTGATGCCGCTCAACTGTAAATTGTCAACGCCTGTTACGACCAGGCCAACGTGGACATTCGGCACAGGATTCCCGGCCGCGTCCCCGGCAAAGATCGTAAATGCCTGTGATCCCCCGAACGGCAGAGGATTGATCGAGTTTGGCGATACAGTTAGGGATCCTGTAGGTGGAATACCGGTCGAACTGGACGCTCCCTGCGCCATGGTGAGCGCAAGTTGTCCTCCATCGCACTCGGTGTAATCAACCTCATAAGGATATGTTCCGGGGGCTGGGAAGTTCACAACGACTTGATTCCCGATCGGGGATTGCGGGCCATTATCTGCGCCCATAGATGGATAGCCATTAAATACTGAGGTAACAGGCATGTTGATTGACGAGCCACTCACGCGGGTTGCCCCGTTGCCGATACCGAAGATAAAGCCATCGTCATCGTAAAAATTGAAGACGGTATTGCCGGCGCTTGCCACCGTAAGCTCGCCCGTGAACACTGCCTCAAAGTAGTTCATCGATCCTACGCCGGCCTGATAGCCATTGCCCTCGGCAACAATGGTTCCCGTATAGTTGCCATTCAGGTCAGTTGTGACATCCGTAAACGGTCGGGAATTCACGTTTACGCTCGAGGTGTTTTCTGGAATCGTGCCCGCGGGCGGATTAAAGTTAATGGTTGGAAAGGTTTCATTGAATGCGGGAATCTTCGCCTCGACCGCGTCGAATGCGCATTGATTGTCAGTCGGGAAAAACACTCCGTAGACCGTCGAAGTCGATACCGGCTGAGATGGCACAAGCCAAATCGCCGTGACCGCTTCGGAATTTACCTGCGTACTTCCCACTGTCGCGGTCGCTTGAACTGTATCGGTGCCACTGTTATTTCCTGTATAGGTGAATGAAGCGTTCCCGTTGCTATCGGTTATCCCGTTCCCGGTTCCCGCGTTAACTCCCGTGATTGAGAATGAAACGACTACCCCGGAAAGCGCCGTCCCATCCTGATTCTTCAACGTCGCAACGAAGGTCTCTGCACTTCCCGTAACATAGGGCGACGGACTTGCCGCAGCCAAGGAGAGTGTCGGATTCACGGCCGGCGGCATGAGCGTCACGACGGCCGACAGGGTGTCATTGCTGACCGGATTCGTGGCGGTGATAGTTATCATTTGCTGCACAGGAATGCTGGCGGGCGCGGTGTAGAGCGCTCCAGAGGACCCGTTTGGCGTCAGCGTCCCCACTGAGGGACTCATCGACCAGGTCACGGATGCAGGGCAGGACGCGAGGGCCGTCACCGTAAACTGCTGCGACTGGGCGTCATAGAGCGTAACCGCACTGGGGCTAATGGACTGGTTTTCCGTAGAAAGCGAATAGAAGGTGGCAGGCGAGCTTTGGTTGGCGAATTCCGTAGCGATCCAGTCGGCGGATCGTATGGTGTTGGAGATCCGAAATTCGGCGGTCGTTCCGTTGAACGGCGCCGATGCCTGATCTCCATAGGTCGAATTATCCAGGTAAGCGGTCTGCGCTGAGTCGTCAACAGTGCTCCCGCTTCCGCCGGAACCAGTGGTGTTGGGAACCCCGTTGATATAAATGGTGGCGCTGCCGCTCTGGTTGGCGTTTCCATTCAGAGTGACAGTGACGTAGGACCAGGTGTTGTTGCCGGTCGCCCCGGTGCTGGGTAGCCGGAAATCTCCTCCGCTATAGACAACAACAAAATCCACATTGTGGTTGCCGTTAAGGGATAGTGCCCATCCTTCGTCGTTATTTGCATCATCTTTACCCATCAGCCTTCCGCCGGAACCGGCGGCGGAGTTTACCCAGACAGAGAACGTGGCCGGCCCTTGTGCCAGGTCCGCCAGGCTCGACGGAGTGCCGATGGTCGCGTAGGTGCTCCCGTTAGTTAGCATCCCTCCCGCAAAGGGACCGGAGGCTACAAGCGCCCCGTTATCTGTCGCGTTATTTGCGTTGGCTGTGCTGTCGTTCAGCGACAAGACAGAACTGCTTCCGAGATGCCACACCCCCTTGTAGTTTGAATCCCACACGGCAGTTGGGTTCTGTTGCGATGTCGTGATGTTCGCGTTGCCGTAGAAGAGATAAATCACCGTGTCGGAGGTGTGGGAGAGATCGGGGATCTGCACCCAGGCAACGACTTGCCCTGTTGCCGGGTTGTATTGCTCCATCTCGTAGGGAAGCGGATTTTGGCCGGCCGGGTCGGAAGTGAAGATGATGTCGTATCCGTTGGAGTTCGCGACATGGCCGCCATTGGCAGTTGTCGCCAG
The DNA here is from genome assembly GCA_963745965.1 of uncultured Acidobacteriota bacterium. GTDB lineage: Bacteria > Acidobacteriota > Terriglobia > Terriglobales > Acidobacteriaceae > Telmatobacter. The sequence continues at coordinate 66,011 of CAVUZC010000004.1, read as the reverse complement.
CAGCGGATCGGTCGTGCTGAACAGAAATGGGAAGTTGGTCTGGTCGGTGTTCGGGACCTTGGTGTGATCGATGGTGATGGCTCGTGCGTAAGTGTAGCCGCTCGTGTTGCATTGCGCCGGGTTCACGGTGAGCACCACGCTGGCCATCGCCACGGTGTAGTCGGTGGCATCCGTCGGCGTGAAGGTGACGGAGAGCGTCTGACTGCCGGGCGCTGGCAGAACACCGGCTGCGGGTGAGTAGACGAATGTGCCGGGCACGTTCGCGGTGGCATCGAGTTGCGTCGCGCTCAGTGCGGTGCCGGACGTGATAGCTGCGGGGGTGGCCCACGTGATGACCGGCGTGGCCTGATTCACCGTCAGCGGCACACTGGCCGCCGCCGATGTGTAGTCGATCGTGTCGGTCGGCGTAAATGTGACGGACAGGGTCTGGTTTCCTGCCGTGGGCACTGTTCCAGCCGCGGGCGAATAAGTGAACGTACCCGGCACGCTGGCCGTGGCATTCAACTGTGTTGCGCTCAGCGCTGTGCCGTAGGTGATCGCAGCAGACGCGGCCCACGCGATCGCCGGTGTCGCCTGATTTACCGTCACCGCACCGCCAACATAGGAGATCGCATAGTTAGCGTCTACTGCACCAGAACAGGTTGCCGGATAGGCTCCCGGAGTACTGGCTGTCGTATAAGTCGTCGAGCAAACCGGCGCCGGATTCAGCGAGGCCGCAGTGTCTCCGTTGACGAAGCCCGCATAACTCGGGGTAATCGCCGGAACCGCGGCGCCATAGGTAACGGTCATGCTCGACGCCGTGATCGTCAACCCAACCGGAGTCACCGTCAACGTGCCGTTCGCGAAGGCGAAGTTATAATTAGCCGCCGCCAGCGTCCCGATAGCTGCCGTGATTGGATAGCTGCCCACCGGGCTCGAAGCGGTCGCCAGCGTAGTCAGACTGGGCGAGCCGGAGAGTACGCTCGATGTGTCGCCGTTGACGAAGCCAGTTGGCGTGTAGGCGAAGACCGGATTCGAAGCTCCGTAGCCGCGGGACGCATTGTCAGCGGTAATGGTCAGCGTGGCCTTACCCACGGAGAAGGTCTGTGCGCTGCCCGTCACCGCGCTATAGTCCGTAGTAGCCGTGGCCGAAGCCGTGAGCGAGCAGACTCCGGCTCCCACGTAATTCACCAGCAGATCACTGACTGTACAGACCGAAGGCGTGCTGGAGGCTATCGTCTCGGCCGGGCTGCCGTTGCCGCTGTAGGCGATGACAGCCGCAAAGCTGCCGCCATAAGTACCGCTCGCCGGCAGATTCGAGATTGAGATCGTCGGTGTGGCCTGATTCACCGTTAGCGGCACGCTCGCTGTAGCCGTCGTGTAGTCGGTCGTGTTCGTCGGCGTGAAGGTCGCGGTCAGTGTCTGAGTTCCGGCGTTCAACACACTTCCAGCGGCCGGCGAATAAGTAAACGTGCCCGCCACGTTGGCTGTGGCGTCAAGCTGCGTCGCGCTCAACGTTGTGCCGTACGTGATGGCAGCAGGCGCGGTCCACGTGATCACCGGTGTCGCCTTATTCACCGTCAGCATTACGCCGGCGGTCGCTGTCGTGTACTCGGCTGTATTTGTCGGCGTAAACATGACAGAGAGCGTCTGGTTTCCCGCAGCAAGCACCGTCCCAGCAGCCGGCGAATATACAAACGTACCCGGCACATTCGCCGTGGCGTCAAGCTGAGCGGCGCTAAGCGGCGTGCCATAAGTAATCGCCGCAGGCGCTGCCCATGTAATTACCGGTGTCTGCGGCGGCAGCAGCGTGATCGTCGCCGTTCCAGTCTTGGTGTTATCGGCTTGGCTTGTCGCCGTTACGGTTACCGTTTGCTGCGCGGTGATGGATGAAGGAGCGGTATAGAGACCGGATGAGCTGATGCTGCCCGCGCTCGATGGAGAGATGGTCCACGTAACGGCCGTGTTGCCGGTGTTTTCGACCGTGGCCGTGAACTGCTGCGTCTGGCCCGCAAACAGCGATGCAGTCGAGGGGCTCACGCTGACCGTAATGTCGTCGAAGGGGCTGCCGTTCTCGCCGAAGTTTGAATTGCCGTTGATATAAATCTTGTCGGCTACCAGCATGGTGTAGCCGCTGGCGTTTGCGCCGGTAATCTCGATCTTGTCGCTCTTGAAATAAAGCGCGCCATTCAGGATCGCCGTCGAGCCGCCGTTGATCTGGTCAACGCAGGAACCGACAGTCGAGCATCCGGTGCGATTGCCGAAAAACAGAATGCCGTCGAAAGCGCCGCTGGTGGGCGCACTGAGATTCGCATTCACCTGGCCGCTGATGGTGATGGGCGTGTAGTTATAACTGCCCGAGCAGCCCCACCCTGCGCTCGATGTGATATAAAACGTAACGCCCGTTCCCTTCACCACCGCTTCTGACTCCAGCGTCAGGCCGCCGCCCGCCATAATGTACACACCGGGGCTGAAAGTGAAGGTTGTGCCGTTGGTGTTGCCGATCGTCAGGCCGCCGCAATAGATACCCGGCGAAATGGTATTATTCGCCGGCTTCGCGTTCATGTCGTAATAAGTCGGGCTTTTGCCGACCATGGCGCCCGAGGCCGGCGGCGAAAGGCTCGATAGCGGGTCGCCGGGATTGGTGGTCTTGACCGCCGACACGTCCTTGCCGCCGATGGTGTCGTAGAGATAGGTCTGCCCTGTAAGATCCGCGCCGCCCACCACGCTTACCTGCGCGTGGTTTTCGAGATACAGCGTCTCCGCGCCCTCCATCTCGAACGCGCTGCTCGAACTCGACTCCGAAACTACCCCGCACGCGGTGTACACCGACTGCGCGCCGGCAATCTGAAACGCGTCGGCCGCCGTCGGATCGAGCGCATAGAGGCACGCGCCCGGCGGTACAGTCGGCGTGGCAGCGCTCAATTTTGCGGATGGGAGAACGAACAAGGCAAAAAACGACAAAGCCGTGCAGGCGGAGAGGCGGATTTTCATGCGAAACCTCGTTGACTTTTGGAGGAGCGAGATGCCTGAACGAGAAAAGCAGGTGCTCCGGAAGAGTGTCTGGTAGATCGATCTGCATTTTCAGCAATCGATCTGCATTTTCAGCAAAGGAATTTGCAAAGCGCGACCCTGTGGACCCGGCCCATACACTTTTTCGCCCGCACCTGAAAACGCACAAAGCGCCACTTCCAGGTGAACCCCAGGCTCACAGCATGCTTTGTCCGGTCTCTCTATTTTTATTTGATCGGGCGACCCCTAAGTCAAGATAAATCTCCCTCAGCTCGTGAAAATCGGCCCAGGTAACCACTCTATGTACTAAGTCGTTACTGCGCTAACTGCCAGCGCAAGTGCTCTGCTTCTTGCAGGTTAAGCAGGAATGACAACGCTTTCAGCAGATTGAATGGAAATCTGGCGTACCTTCCAATCGGAGTATTTTAAGGAGTTCGGTAATTATTGACTCGCCCGGAATCTGTGGCAGACGCGTCAGCCTTCCTGCGAACAGACCGGATTGACGCGGGAATTGATTGCAACCGGATCCATTATGGTGGTCGAGAGGGAACGTGGCGACTTAAGTGCCATCGAGTTCAGATCTTGAGACTGTTACTTTCGGACAATGGTCTGTCGTAACCTTGCAATCCGCTACTGAAACGTTTTAGTGTGTCTCTCGCAATTGAGCGGCAGGTGATTAGAACCTGCAAAACACCGCGAACAAGCATTCTCAAGAATGCTCTATGGCGCGGCTGAAAACAGGTTCTCTACGGCGCGTCCACATGTGCGTCCAAGAGGATTCTTGCTCAGTTGGCACAGTCTGCCTGTCCTATCTTTGTGGCCGCCAGGCGCATCCGCTATGCGCCGCGATCCTCTCCCAGTTGTCCGATTTGCCTTCGAGCATTCAGACAATTCATAGCTGTTTTGAGCTTGCCTGCACATTATCGCTTTCTCTTATAACGGTATTTTGATTGCGGCGCGTTCCCGTGCAGCGATTATCGAGCCGCCGGATGCGTAAAAGGAGGGAACATGCGGCATTGCCTCAGAATGCCGCCGGTCACACGTGTGCCTCGCGCGACGATGTCTTCGCAGCGCAGCAGATCTCAAGCGGCTCGACCAAGTTTCTAAATCGAACCTCCCGCGATCTGGTTCCGGGCTCAGTTCATCATCTGATGCGCCTGAATCACACTTGGCCGCGATGCGGACACACTGCACTTCCAAACTGACTGCTCACCTTCTGAGTCGAGCCCCACAAGGAAGCTTGCTGGGGATTATTTGAGGGTGACTTGAACGATGAACAAGGAGAACCCATGCGTGACAGACTTAATCGTTTCTTTGGCCTGATTAGCGCCCGTAGATCGCTCGGTCCGGTAGTGATCATCGCAGCTCTGTTGTTATCGATATATGCACCGAGCATTACAGCTCAATCCTGTTCGGCGGCCTACACCATTCAAAGCAGCTGGCCCGGCAATTTTTCCGGTGGGATTACGATCACCAACACCGGCACTACCGCTCTCAGCAGCTGGACGCTAACTTGGACATATGCAGGGAATCAACAAATTACTCAGTTGTGGAACGGCACGGAAACGCAGTCCGGCCAATCGGTCACCGTAAAGAATCTAAGTTATAACGGCGCAATTCCGGCGGGTGGTTCCTATAACAGCGTTGGATTCAATGCCTCCGTGACGGGAACCAATGCGGTTCCAGCGGTTACTTGTTCGGCGAACGGGCAGACGGGCACGGGAAGTTTCAGTCTTTCCTCTTCAGCCAGCTCCCTTTCTATCGCTCAGGGCGGCAGCGGCACCGACACGATCGCGGTGAGTGACGTGAGCCCATTCTCGGGCAGCGTAAGCTTTGCAGCGTCGGGTTTGCCGAGCGGCGTGACGGCTTCGTTCAGCCCAACTTCGTCGGCGAGCTCGAGCATAGTTACCTTGTCGGTGGCTTCAACCGTCGCCGCCGGAAACTATCCGATCACCATCACTGGAACCTCGGGCACGTTGACGGCGTCCACGGCAATTACGCTCACCGTCACGGCCCAGTCAACAGGCAGCTTCACGCTGAAGGCTTCAGCCTCGACCTTGTCCGTAGCGCAGAGCGGCAGCGGCACCGACACGATCACGGTGAGTGATGTGAGCCCGTTCTCGGGCAGCGTATCGTTCAGCTCATCTGGTGCGCCCAGCGGCGTGACTGTTTCGTTCAGCCCAACTTCATCAGCGACCTCGACCACGGCCAGCTTCGCAGTGGCTTCAACCGTCGCAGCCGGAAACTATCCGATTACCATCACTGGAACCTCAGGGACGCTAACGGCCTCCGCGGCAATCACATTGACGGTGACGGCCCAATCCACAGGCAGCTTTACGCTCTCTGCATCGCCATCATCGTTATCCGTGGCCCAAAGCGCGAGCGGCACCGACACGATTACGGTGACCGACGTAAGCCCGTTTTCGGGCAACGTAACCTTTGCTGCATCGGGAATGCCTACAGGAGTGACTGCTTCGTTCAGCCCGGCTACGTCGGCGACTTTGAGCGTGGTTACCTTGTCGGTTGCCTCGACGACTGCAACCGGCAGTTATCCGATCACCATCACCGGCACCTCGGGTACTCTGACGGCCACGACTGCCTTTACACTCACGGTTACAGGCACTTTACCCGGGACTTGCCAGGTAATCTACACGATCTCGCCTCAGAACTCGACCGCCTTCGGAGCGGCTCTTACGATCGAAAATACAAGTACCGCCGCCTGGACCAGCTGGACATTGACCTGGACGTTCGCCAACGGACAGACGGTTTCGTCATTGTGGAACGGCGTGGAGTCGCAGAGCGGCTCGGCGGTGACAGTCACGAACCAGAGCTACAACGGAAGCGTGCCGGCCGGTGGCAGCGTTACCGGTGTCGGCTTCAACGGCACCTGGAACGGCGTCACCAACGCAGTGCCCGCAAACTTTGCTGTTAACGGAACGCCTTGCGGCGGTGGCGGTACTTCGCAGGGCAGCTTTACGCTCAAGGCGTCTGCCTCTACCTTGTCCGTAGCGCCGGGCGCGAGCGGAACCGACACGATCAGCGTGACCGATGTGAGCCCGTTCTCTGGCAGCGTAACCTTCGCTGCATCCGGAATGCCCACAGGTGTAACTGCTTCGTTCAGTCCGGCTTCGTCGGCAACTTCGAGCGTAGTCACTTTGTCGGTCGCTTCAAGCGTTACAGCCGGAAGTTATCCGATCACCATCACCGGAACCTCGGGCACATTGACGGCAAGCACTTCGGTCACGCTCACCGTCACCAGCACCGGAAGCTTCACGCTGAAGCCTTCGGCATCGACGTTATCCGTGGCGCCGGGCGCAAGCGGAACCGACACGATTACGGTGACAGACGTGAGCCCATTCTCGGGCAGCGTAACCTTCGCCGCATCCGGAGCGCCCACCGGCGTGACGGCTTCGTTCAGCCCGGCTTCGTCGGCAACCTCGAGCGTGGTCACCTTGTCGGTGGCTTCAAGCGTCGCCGCTGGAAGCTATCCGATCACCATTACCGGCACTTCCGGCGCACTGACAGCAAGCACGTCCATCACATTGACGGTTACGACCGGAACGCCGACCTTTACCGTTTCGGCTTCGCCGACGTCTCTTACGGTGGATCAGGGAAGCACAGGAGTCGCCACATTAACGGTGACCCCGGAGAACGGTTTCGCGGGCAGCGTAACTTGCACGATCTCGGGCCTGCCGACTGGAGTGACTGCTCCGATTTCCAATCCAATCGTCTCGCCGGAATCGGTCACGTTCACGGCGTCCTCCTCGGCCGCTCTTGGCAATGACACCATCACCATCGCCTGCACCTCCGGCTCGCTGACCTCATCCACCACGATTGACCTCACGGTGAGCAGCGTCAACACGGGTTACACCACCTTCCAGCAGCACTTTGTCGATCTATACAATGACCTCCACAACTCCTCGAACGGGTATTTTGGAACCGCAACCAGCGGCGACAAGATTCCTTATCACTCGGTAGAAACACTCATGGCCGAGGCTCCGGATTATGGCCACGAAACATCATCGGAGACTTACAGCTACTGGATCTGGCTGGAGGCGCTCAACGGCGGCCTAACTGGCAACTGGACAGGCCTGCAAACCGCCTGGACGAGCATGGAAGACAACATGATCCCCAGTGCGTCATTGCAACCGACGAACAGCGGCTACAACGCCTCTTCACCCGCTACATACGCGCCTGAGAATCCTTTGCCCACCGCCTATCCGTCCATTCTGACCAGCTCGGTTTCTGTGGGCAACGACCCGCTGGCGAGCCAACTCAGCGCGACGTACGGTAACGACAACATGTACTCCATGCACTGGATTATCGACACCGACAACTGGTACGGCTTCGGCCAACAGGAAGACGGCGTGACGAAGCCCTCGTGCATGAACACGTTCCAACGCGGCGCCAACGAATCTGTGTGGCTGACCGTTCCGCAACCTTGCTGGGATGCCTTGAAGTACGGCAGCCAAAGCAACGGCTACCTCGATCTGTTCACTGCTCCCTCTCCGTATACGGCGCAGTGGAAGTACACGGACGCACCGGACGCCGATGCCCGCACTGTTCAGGCCATGTATTGGGCTGAGCAGTACGCAAACGCGCAGGGCGGAAGCAGTGTGGTCACAAGCTTGCTGCCCAAAGCGGCCAAGCTGGGCGACTACCTGCGGTATGCGATGTTCGACAAGTACTTCAAAGCCATCGGCTGCACTGGCGCGAGCGCGAGCGCAACGAGCTGCCCAGCCGGCAGCGGCTACAGTTCCGCGCATTACCTGCTCGGATGGTACTTCGCCTGGGGCGGAGCAATCCCCAGCGCCGGCTCGTGGGCGTGGCGCATCGGAGACGGTAGCACGCACTTTGGCTACCAGAACCCTGTGGCGGCCTACGCGCTGTCGAAGGATGCGGGCATCAGCGGCAATCTTCCCACGCAGAGCGTGACTGACTGGAGCACCAGCCTGGAACGTCAGCTTGAGCTCTACCGCTGGTTGCAATCGGATGAAGGCGCCATCGCCGGCGGCGCAACTAACAGTTGGGAAGGCTCCTACTCCCCGACTCCCACCGGTGACACCACCTTCTACAACATGGCGTACGATTGGGAGCCTGTCTATCACAACCCGCCCAGCAACCAGTGGTTTGGCATGCAGGTATGGTCCATGGAGCGTCTGGCTGAGTACTACTACATCACCGGTGATTCCAAGGCCGCAACGGTCCTCAACAGTTGGATTCCCTGGGTGGAGAAGGTCACTACAGTCAACTCCAACGGAACCTTCACCCTGCCCGGTTCGCTCTGCTGGGACGACTCCCCCGGCCAGGGCGACAAGACAAATCCGTGGAACGACTCGACCTGCGGCCTCGTTACCTCGGGTACCACGAACGAGCCTGCAACCAACTGGAACGCCTCCACGCAAGATTGGACTACCGTTCCGCTTAACCCGAACCTTCACGTCAGGGTCACGGGCACTGCAACCGACATCGGCGAAGCCGGCTCGCTGGCTAAGGCGCTGTCCTACTACAGCGCGGCAGTTGGCAAGTGGGGTTCTAGTAAGACGCCAGATGCAACCTCCGAGGCGTTGGCCAAGAGCCTGCTGACCGGCATCTGGACCAACTACCGCGATTCCATCGGAATCTCGGTGGCCGAGACGCGCGGCGACTACTGCACCAGCACGACCAGCAGCAGCAGCAACGGCAGCACTACCCTCAACGGCGGCTTCGGCGCCACTGTGTATGTGCCCTCCGTTTGGGAACCGGGCACCATGCCGGCTGGCGAAGACGTCACGGTTAGCCCGCAGCCAACCTTCCTGAGCCTCCGTCCCAAGTACAAGAACGATCCCAACTACTCGCTAGTGCAGTCGGGTTGCGCGGGAACGGGAGCGGGTCCAACCTTCAACTATCACCGTTTCTGGGCACAGGTGGATATTGCGTCGGCGTATCTTGTCTTCGCAAATCTCTTCCCCGGCAACTAAGAAGTCATTTTCAACCAAGGGCGCTACTGGTAACAGCAGCGCCCTTGCACACGATCCCTCAAGTTGGGCCTGCCGAGCGTGCGCAAGAATATTCCGCAGTCGATCCGCAGCGATACAGGGGGATTCGATTTACTCAACGAGCATGGAGGAGTCATGACGCATCGTATTCTGCGCACATTCAGTTTGTTTCTTGCGGCGATCTTGTCGGTTTCCGCAGGAATGGCCCAGACCGCTTGCAGTATCGGCTATACGATTACCAACCAATGGCCAGGCGGATTCGGTGCGGCCCTGACGATCAATAACACGGGAACAACCGCGATCTCTAACTGGACGCTGACCTGGAGCTTTGCGAATGGACAGACGGTCACTCAGCTCTGGAGTGGGAATGTTACCCAGAGCGGCGCCAATGTGACGGTCACCAATATGAGTTACGACGGCAGCATCCCTGCCGGGGGCAGCCTGACCAGCGTAGGTTTCAACGGCACATGGAATAACACCACAAACGCGGTGCCCGCGTCATTTGCGTTGAATGGCGTTGCCTGTAGTGGAGGCAGCGGCACCGGCACAGGCAGTTTTACGCTTTCATCTTCCGCGAGTTCAGTTTCGGTGGCTCAGGGTGCGAGCGCGACCGATACGATCAGCGTGATTGATGCTGGCGGCTTCACGGGCGCCGTAACTCTGGCGGCGTCGGGTTTGCCCAGCGGAGTCACGGCGACATTTGGAACCAATCCGGCCACAGGCACGAGCGTGGTGACGTTCGCGGCCAGCAGTTCGGCTTCGGCAGGAAACTCGACCGTGACTATTACCGGCACCTCGGGCTCGCTCACGGCATCTACGGCGGTCGCGCTGACGGTGACCGCGCCACAGAGCTTCACACTCGCGCCATCGGCGACCGCGACGTCAGTTGGGCTGGGTTCGAGCGCAACAGACACCATCAGCTTGACCGACGTTGGCGGCTTTACAGGCGCTGTGACGCTGGTTGCCTCCGGTTTGCCCAGCGGTGTAACTGCGACATTTGGAACGAATCCAACTACCAGCAGCAGCGTTGTGACATTCGCGGCCAGCGGCACAGCGACAATCGGTACCTCTGTAGTGACTATCACCGGAACATCGGGCACGTTAACCGCAAGCACGACGATCTCGCTGACAGTTCATTCCGCGCCTGGCTTTACGCTGACGCCGTCGGCGACGTCAGTCTCAGTAGCACCGGGTTCAAGCACTACAGACACAATTACTGTAACGGACATAGGCGGATTCACCGGCAGCGTTACTCTGGCAGCTTCCGGCTTGCCGAGTGGCGTGACCGCGACGTTCGGGACTAACCCGACAACGGGCAGCAGCATGGTCACATTTTCCGCCAGCAGCTCGGCAGTGCCGGCAACATCGACGGTGACCATCTCCGGTACTTCCGGCACAACCACTGCATCCACCGCAATTGCACTCGCGGTGACTGCGGCGCCGAGCTTTACGATAGCGCCATCGGCAACATCAGTCTCAGTAAAGCAGGGTTCGAGCGTAACCGACACTGTCACGGTAACTGATTTGGGTAGCTTCACCGGCAGCGTTACATTGGCCGCTTCGGGCCTGCCGAGCGGTGTAACCGCAACCTTCGGTACCAATCCTGCAACCGGCTCGAGTGTAGTCACGTTCGCGGCCAGCAGCACGGCTACAGCAGGAGGCTCGACGGTGACGATCACCGGCACTTCCGGAACACTGACAGCCAGCACAACAATCGCGCTCATGGTCACAGGTACAACCACCGGATTCGGATGCTCTGTCACTTACACGATTACACCGCAAAGCTCATCTTCGTTCGGCGCGGCCATCGCGATCACCAACACAGGGACCACCGCCTGGACCAGCTGGACTCTGCAGTGGGTCTTTGCCAACGGGCAGACGATTCAGTCTCTTTGGAACGGCATTGAAACTCAGAGCGGCGCATCGGTCACAGTGACTAATGAGAGCTACAACGGCTCTGTTGCAGCGGGCGGAAGCGTAAGCAACATCGGCTTTAATGGAAATATCGTTAGCGGCAATTCGGCTCCGACGGCCTTCTCGATCAATGGAAACCTTTGCGGCTCGCTGAGCGGAAATCCTCCGCTGGCGCCGACCGGCTTGACCGCGACGGCCGGTAATCAGCAGATCTCGCTTTCGTGGACGGGGAGCCTGACTGCTTCAAGTTACAACGTCGAGCGGTCGACCACGAGCGGCGGACCGTACACGACGGTTGGTTCCGCGGCCACAACCAGCTTCACGAACACAGGTCTAACCAACGGAACCACCTATTACTATGTTGTTTCCGCTGTCAACGCCGCTGGCAGCGGCCCTAACTCCAATCAGGTTTTCGCGACGCCTGGCAGTACGGCTCCTAATGTTACGGTCGTTGTTAATCCCGCGCAGACGCAGCCAATCTCACCCTGGATCTATGGAATCAACGGATCCAGCGCGGGCATTCCCAATGTTCCAAACGTAACTATCTTCAGGCTTGGGGGCAATCGCTGGACAGCCTATAACTGGACGACGAACGCCTCCAATGCAGGAAGCGATTATCTCTATGAAAGCGATAATTTCCTGACCTCCAGTACCGTTCCAGGGTTTGCGGTATATCCGCAGATCAATGCCGATATTGCGGCGGGACAAGCCACCCTCTTCACGGTGCCAATGCAAGGACTGGTATCCGCAGACGAAGCCGGTCCGGTCAGCGTCGCCAATCCGCCGGTTCTATCGAGGTTCCAGACGATTGTCGACCAGAAGAGTACAGTCAGTTCTGCTCCCTTTACGACCACTCCGCCCATCACCGTCGTGAATGGCGAGGATACCGGCAATGTCTATTCGGATGAGTTCGTGTGGGCGATGAATCAGCTTTCCACCACGAAGGCGATTTTCAGCGGCACTACCTCAACTCCGGCTTTTGTCGATCTCGACAACGAACCGGAGCTGTGGAGCTCGACGCACTTGGAAGTGCAGGGCCCGAATCCCATCACGCCTTCTGCCTATATTACGAAAACCTTGACGATGACCGAGGCACTGAAGAGCCAGTTCCCGAACCTGATCGTCTTCGGGCCAGTGCATTACGGCTTCCTCGGCATCTACAACTGGCAGAGCGCAATCACAGACACCACTCCAACCGGCGCCAACTGGTTTACCGATATGTATCTCCAGGCGCTGAGCAGCGCTTCGGCCACATTCGGAAAGCCGTTGGTAGATGTATATGACTTCCACTGGTATCCCGAGGACTACGACGCGAGCAGTACTCGCGTTACCAGCATGACAAGCGCTACCTTGTCGGATGCGGACATGCAACTCATTGTGCAGGCTCCTCGGAATCTCTGGGATCCGACGTTTACCGACCCGGGCAACAGCAATCCGTGGGTGAACTCAGTGCTGGGAAATGCGTCTATCGACATTCTGGGGCGGCTGCAGTCGAAGATCAGTTCGGAATTCCCATCGATGAAGCTCTCAATCAGTGAGTATGAGACTGGCGGATTCAATAACATTGCGGGCACTGTCGCACAGGCCGATGAACTGGGTGTGTTTGCTTCTCAAGGTGTGTTCGCGGGCATGTTCTGGCCTCCGAGCGGAACGTACGATTACGAGCTTGCGGGATTCCGCGCGTTCCGTAACTTCGATGGAGCCGGTTCGAACTTCGGCAACGTATCGGTGCAAACCACTTCCAGCAACCCAGGCAACGTGATGGTTTATGCAAGCACTGACACCACAACAGCTGGCCGGGTCGTGCTCGTGGCCATCAATCGCGCGAACACGTCGCAGGTGGTAGCGATCAATGGCATGACGTTTTCGGGCACGGCCAAAATGTACCAGATGACGGCCACCACGGCTGCGACGCAAAGCCCGTCAGCTCCGGTGACTCCGGTGTCGATTGGGTCGCAGGCGGTGAGCGGGTCGTCGCTGACGCTGACCTTGCCCGCGTATAGCGTTACAACAATCGACGTCCAATGATCTTACTGGACATGAATGAGCATTCCTCTACCGGGAACAGATCGGTAGAGGAATGCTACAACGCCAGCAATTGATTTGCTCGGGCGTTTCGGAGCACGAATCCAATCATTACCACCAACGGCGCGCCTCTTCGCATGACGCTCAACGCGCAGATACCAAGGAGTAGTTATGAAGCATCGCATTATACTCGCCATCGGAGTAATCCTGACGGGGATTCTTTCTATCTCTGCAGAGGCTCAATCGTCCTGCAGCGTCAGTTATACGATAACCAACCAGTGGCCTGGGGGATTCGGCGCTTCCCTCACAGTCAACAACACAGGAACCACAGCCATTTCCTCGTGGACTCTGACCTGGGCCTTTGCCAACGGCCAGACTGTGACTCAGTTGTGGAACGGGTCTGAAACACAGAGCGGAGCCAACGTAACCGTCTCCAATCTTAGCTACAACGGAAGCATTCCCGCAGGTGGAAGTCTCACTGGGGTCGGCTTTAATGGCTCGTGGAATAACGCTACAAACTCCGCTCCTGCGTCGTTTGCCCTTAACGGCGTGACCTGTGGTGGAGGTGGCGGCGGCACGTCGGGCAGTTTCTCGCTGAGTCCAGCAAGCACTTCGCTGTCATTATCCGACGGCAAGAGCGCAACCGACACGATTTCCATTGCCGATTCCGGCTCGTTTAGCGGCAATGTCACGCTTTCCGTTTCGGGATTGCCCAACGGCATTGCGGCGTCGTTTGGCACGAACCCTGCGACCAGCAGCAGCGTACTGACCTTGACAGCCAGCAGTACTGCACCTGCCGGAACGTCTACCGTGACAGTCACGGGAACCTCCGGAACAACAACAGCGAGCGCTACCATCGCATTGACAGTTAACGCTGGGACGTCCGGTAGCTTCACGCTTTCCCCGGCGGCGTCTTCAGTGACCGTCTCACCAAATGCAGGAGCGACTGACACCATTACCGTAGACGATGCGGGAGGATTTACAGGCGCGGTCACATTAACCGCATCAGGAATGCCAAGTGGAGTTACAGCTGCGTTTAATCCCAATCCCACTACCGGCAGCAGCGTATTGACGCTTACGGCCGGCAGTTCGGCAGCTAGCGGAACCTCAATCATCAACATTCAGGGAACATCCACCGGGGGCTCGTCGGGAAATCTCTCCGCTACGACGACGGTTTCCCTGACGGTTAGCGCAACACCTGCTTTGCAGATTGCATGGGTCAGCCCGGCATCAGGCATCGTGGGTAGTTCGGTAACCATCCTGCCTGGAGTAGGTGGATCCTTCGGAGCAAGCCAGGGAAGCAGCAGGATATTATTCGGTTCGACCGCGGCAACGGTAACAACCTGGACAGTAAACTCCATTGCCGTACAGGTGCCAAACTTGCCCACCGGTGCTGTCAATGTTACTGCGGTCGTCGGTGGAGTCACCAGCAGTGCCGTGCCGTTTACGGTGACCAGCGCTGTTCCATCCCCTGCGATGTATACAGGCAACTCGACTTGGTTTAGCGGTCTGGGTGGGCCTTATGGTGGATGCGGCGTTCCGCAGGCGAATCTGGATTCGCAGAACTTTGTCGCGCTGAATGTGCAAAACGATCCAGGCAACTATAGCCTTGAGCTTAGCCGTCCCATCTCATCCCAATTTGCGAGCGACATTGGCTTCTTCGACAACGGCCTGAACTGCGGGCGCTGGGTCCATGTGACGATTGGCGCAAATTGCCAGGGTACCAACGATGGCGCACAGTCCGAGCCGTTTTGCCGGGGAGGTGTTGGCTGGGTAGACGACCAATTCACGGGCGCTCAACTCGATCTGGTTGTTGCCGATAGCTGTCAGGACGGCAATGCCTGGTGCCGTGACGATCCTTATCACCTCGATCAGGCGCAAGGCGCACTGAATAACTATGTTCTAAACGGAACACCGGTTGGCGATATGTATCCGTCGTTTTGGAACAATCGCCAGATCTTATGGCATTTCGAGCCAGCGCCGAATTACACGGGCGACATTAACATTGGTTTTCTGAATGGCGCCAATGCATACTGGTCGGCGATTTCCATCACTCACCTGCCGAACGGCATTCACGGAGTCGATTACCTGTCGAACGGCGTGTGGACGGCCGCTACTATGGATGCGGATCTGGGTGACGATTACATCATCCTTCCCACGGTTGCAGCCGGAACACAGTACGAGATTCAAGTCCTCGACATAACAAACACGCCGATTAACAACGGACGTATCTATTCGTTCAGTTATCCGACCAGTTGCGGCACCAGTTGCACTCCCGCATTGACGCCGGTCACCTATACCGCGACCACGCCTACGACATCGGCTGCAAGTAACTAGAGTCCGCGAAGCAAGAGAGGTGTGAGGCAGGCCCGGCCGGTGTGTGACCGGACCTGCTGTTGGATCCTGCTATTGGGTATCTGTGGAGTTTCTGACATAGCAGTACTCGCGCTGCTGCCGAACGATTGCTGCACCTTTCCTTGGATCAGACTCCGATTTTAGGAAGAAGGAGGCAATTCGCGCCTTTCGACATTCAACCTTCGCTGTGCATCAGAACACTATATCCGCCAGGATGTAAGCGTTTTCAATTCCAGGCAAAAAACCCCCAACCGTCACAATCAGAACGTGGCGCAGCAGATCAATCGATTTGCCGCTCCGCCCTTCAAGGAGTTCTCGCATGAAGTCTCTTCCTCAACTCGCGGCCGCACTATGCGGCTTACTAGCTATCGGCAGTTCCACCGCCGTCGCCCAAACGGTCGCTACGTCTTATTCGTGGACATCAACCGGTCCCATTGTCAGCCCCAAGTCCGACGCTACCCACGACATTATTGCGGTCAAGGATCCCTCGGCTGTTTACTATAATGGCCAGTGGATTGTTTACGCCTCCGACGTAAATAGCGCCGGCGATTACAACATGGAGTACCTGAACATCGGATCCAGCTGGAGCAACGCCTCCTCGGCGACACCTTATTTCATGGACAACACGCCGGGCTTCAGCGGCTATCACACCGCGCCGCAGGTCTTCTATTTCGCCCCGCAAAACAAGTGGTATCTGATTTTCCAGTCGGGTCAGCCGCAATACTCCACGAACAGCGACCCAACCAAGCCCCAGAACTGGACGCAACCGCAGAACTTCTTTGCTTCGCAGCCCTCGTCGGTGAGCAACTGGATCGATTTCTGGGTGATCTGCGATTCTGAGAACTGCTATTTGTTTTTTGCCGGCGATAACGGTAACTTTTATCGCAGTTCGACCCCGATCGGGAACTTCCCTAACGGCTTCAACACGCCGGTGATCGTCTATTCAAGCAGCGAGTTCGATCTTTTCGAGGCTGACAATGTCTACTCCGTAGAGGGAACAGGCGCATATCTGGCGGACGTCGAGTGCCTGGGACCCCAAGGGCAGCGCTATTTCCGGGCCTTGACCGCCACGAATCTCGGTGGCACGTGGACGGCTCTCGGCAATACCAATAACTTCTCCACTCCATTTCTAGGCCAGGACGACGTTTCCTTCGAAAGCGGTGTCAGCGCCTGGACCACTTCGTTCAGTAGCGGGGGATTGCTGATCGACGGCGACGACCAGACCGATTCCGTCAATCCCAGCAACCTGGTGTTTCTCTATCAAGGCGCGAATCCCACGGCTTACGCCGATGATTCCTACGGCATGATTCCCTGGCAGTTAGGACTTGCCACTTCCAACGCAAACAGCAGTGGCGGAACGACGCAGGAAGCGCCTTATGGCGGCACAGCGGCGGCGATTCCCGGCACAGTGATGGCGGAGAACTACGACACTGGAGGGCAGGGCGTTGCCTATAACGTGACTTCGACCAACGGAACCGACAACGCCTATCGTTCCGATGGCGTGGACCTGGAGACGGCGTCGTCTCCTGCCACCGCTAATGACCTCGGCTGGACAGCTGCGGGCCAGTGGTTCAAGTACACGGTGAACGTAGCCATGGCAGGAACTTACAATGTCACCTTCCTGGTAGCTGGAGACACCGCAATCACGGATGCTTTCCATCTATCGAACTCGTCGGGCACAAACCTCACCGGCGCGGTTGCGGTTCCCAGCACTGGCGGCTGGCAGGACTGGACGACCGTCACAGCCACCGCGACGCTTCCGGCAGGCACGCAGATTCTGACGTTGAACGAGGACAACAGCGGCTGGAATATCGATTCCATGGTCTTCGCTTCGGGCAGCGGCGTTTCCTGTACAACCAATCCGAGTGCGCCCACCGGCCTGACGGCGACCTCGCAGTCTTCCTCCGGGATTAACCTCAGCTGGAGCGCAGTGACTGCGCCTTCCAACTGCACCATTAGCGCGTACAAGGTCTTCCGCAGCACTACAAACGGCTTCGCGCCGTCTTCGAGCAACCAGATTGCGAGCGTATCCAGCGGGACGGCGTACTCCGACACGGGTTTGTCGGCTTCAACAACGTATTACTACGTAGTTGAAGCGGTGGATGCGGAGGGAAGCTCGTCGGCGTCGGCCCAGGCCAGCGCGGAAACCGGAGCGAGCAATAGCGGAGGCAGCTTTACGTTGTCAGCCTCGATCAATTCGGTATCGGTGACGCAGGGCGCAAGCGCAACCGACACAATCGCGGTGAATGACGTGAACGGCTTCACGGGTAGCGTTTCGCTGGCTGCCTCCGGATTGCCGAGCGGCGTAACTGCGACATTTGGCGCCAACCCGGCGACAAGCTCGAGCGTAGTGACATTCAACGCCAGCAGCTCGGCGGCGACGGGCACTTCCATCGTGACCATCACGGGCACCAGCGGTTCGCTGACTGCCAGCACGACCGTTACACTCACGGTGAATCCGTCCACGACGACAACCGGCTTCGGTTGCCACGTGATGTATACCATCAGCAGCCAGTGGCAGGGCGGCTTTGGCGCGGCCATTACGCTCGAAAACACTGGCACCACAAATTGGAGCAGCTGGACGTTAACGTGGACTTTCGCCAACGGCCAGACGATCACAAGTCTGTGGAACGGATCCGAGACTCAGAGCGGAGCCAATGTTACGGTCTCCAACCTGAGTTACAACGGCCCTATCCCTGCCGGCGGAAGTTACAACGGAATGGGCTTCAACGGCACCTGGAACAACAGCACGAATTCAGCGCCGGCTTCCTTTGCTGTCAATGGAACGACCTGTCACTAGTAGAAGTCTGCCGCAGCTTGTGCCGGAGGCGACGTCTGCCTCCAGCACGAGCCGCGCATATTCTTTCTCTCGGCCTCAATGCGGCCAGGTCTGCCTCCCGATCCGAACCAAAAGGTATACGTTATGGAACAGATGCGAAGGACTTCACTGGCGACAAGCCGACATTCGAGGACTGATTTTGGCCGAGAAGTTCTAACCGGCAGAATGCAAAATGATTGCGGCACCGGGCGAGGTCACGCAGCTTCTCCATGAGTTGAGTCAGGGCAACAAGGACGCCGAGGGGTTGCTCATCACTTTAGGATTCGCCGGTTCGGAGCCAATTTGACTTACCCCCCCGACTCACCAGGAAAAGCTGAAGTTTTCTCAGAGGAAGATCGCTCGGGTTTCCGTCGATATTGGCGTTCAGAGGAGCAATCTGGGACAGCAGTTACTATCGACCTTCTAATTTGTAGCTACTGCGGAACTGAGGAATGGTTTCCTGTAAGCACTACTCTCGCCTGTTCGGCGGAATTTGTGACTGTGTCTCCCGCAATTCTGGTAAGCAGCGAATTGAAACGAGGATGGTTGCGCACTGGATCAAATGCTGGCTCAACCGCTGCGCAAATAAGCCGGATCGCCCGCTCCTGATAGGCTTTTTCCAGCCAGTCCATTGCCTGGTCATAGTCTCCCAGCCGTATAAACAAGTCGGCTACGAATCCAGCCAAAGGAAAAGGCGTTAGCCTTGCCATCCATGCCATCTTTCGGGCGGTGCGTTCGGCAGGCTTTGGATTTCCCAACAGAATTTGTTCCACGGCATTGGTCCATGTGGTCGTAAAAGAAAAAGAAAGCAGGCGTTCCCAGTGGCGATAAGCGTCCACCGCCTCCCGCTTCATACCCATCTGTTCGCGGACAAAAGCCAACATAATCCAGGCATTGCCGTGCTGTGGATTGCTATCGAGAACGGCTTGCAGCATCTCCGCAGCGAGATCGAAACGCCGTTCAAAATAGAACACCCTGCCAAGGTTGATTTGTGCCTCGGCGTTCAACGGATCATTGCAAAGTACTCGCTCCAACTCGTCTTCAGCCTCGTCAAGCTGCCCTGTTGGAGCGCACCAAAGCATTGCGCGTCCGATTCGGGCGAACCCATAGAGAGGGTTGGGTTGGAGCGCACTATCGAAGCACCGTTTGGCTTCGGCCCAATTGAAATCGGCAAGCCCGCTCACGATCCCCAGTGCAGTATGAGCATCTGCAGAGAGAGCATCCAGTTCAAGAGCCCTTTGAGCGGCAAACCTGGCGCGATCTATCAACGACTTCGCATTGCGCAAACGAAACATGAGCGCCGAGGCGCATGCGATGGAGAGATTGCTCCAGGCAGCTGCGTAGGCAGGATCTGCTTTGACCGATGCTTCCAATGAATCGATGGCTTGCAGATAGCCTTCGCGGCTGCCTTGATGGAGAAGGCGCCGTCCTCGAAGAAAGAGCCGGTAGGCGCTGTCGGCGTTACCGTGGACCGGCCGCGCTCGCACGGCCGGAGCGTCGCTTCCAGGACGATTTTGGAATCGGGCAGCAACATCCCGAGAAATTCTTTCCTGGAATTCAAAGATGCCCGCAGCAGTCTGGTGATACTCCTGAGACCAGAGAATCGTCGAGTCTTCTGCGTTGACCAGTTGAGCGGTGATCCGTATGTCTTCGTTGTCGCCGCGCAGGCTGCCAGTCACCAGGGTGTCCACCCGCAACTGCTTTGCGATGTGCCTCGGATCGCAAGTCGGATCACGAAACTGAAACGCGGAGGTTCGTGCGATCACGCGCAAGCGTTCCTGCCGGGTCAGGCGGTTGAGAATGTCCTCACTCAACCCTTCGCAGAACAGCTCGTATTCGGTGAGATTGCTGAGGTTGGCAAAAGGCAGTACCGCCACCGAATGGCGGTTGCGGAGGGGCGACGGCAGAAATTCCGGCTTGGTCTCCTGTTCCTCGCGTCTGCGAAAAGATGGAACGTAGCTGCCAGGTTCCAGGACGATCAATACAGGGTCTGTCGCACCTTCGTCGGAGTAGTACTGCGTCAAACGCGCACGGAGCCTTCGCGCGTCGATACGGACGATAGGATCGATTTTGGGATCGAAGTCCCGTCCGCGGTCGAAGACTTCAATACCCAGCAGGGTTTCCTTGAGGCAGTCCTCATTTCCCCGCAAAGTATGTTCCACGAGATGTTTCAGCAGCCGGGACAAACGGCGCGGGCGGGAAAAGGCCGAGCTCGCCAGTACTCTCCCAAGTTCCTGCTCGATTTCGGCAGGCGGTAAGCCCTGTCCAGCTATTGGCGCCATGAAGGGAAAACCTCTAATTTCTTGGGAAAAATTACCGTAATCAGTTTACTCCAAGTTACTTCGCGGCTTTGGCGAGTGTTCGTATCCTGCACATGCAGGTAGGGAACCACGCAGACACCGCGGCGCATGCCAGGAGCAGCAGAAGCCCCCAATCCAGATGATTGGCTGCCACCAGCCACAGCGCACGCCCTGACCTGCGAGAAGTAGCGTCATCGCATAACAGATCAGGAGGCCGCCCGTGTCGCAATTTCGTCTCTCTTTCTTTGCCAACTCTTGTCTTCGTGTTCTTCAGGCGTCTTGCGCAGTTGCCGCCCTCTTCCGCTTGCGCGGCCGCGCGGCCATCGGGCACGTCGCAATGCCGGCGTTGATCCTGGTTGCCGGGCTGGGTTTGCCGCCGGTAGCCGGGGCGCAAAGTATTGCCGGAACGGTGACGGCGGGAAACGATCCCCTGGCGGTCGCCGTGGACCCTCTGACCAACCAGATCTATGTGGCGAATAAAGGAAGCGGCACTGTGACGGTGATCGATGGGGCGACGAATTCAACCACGAATGTGACTGTGGGAAGCAGCCCTGTTGCGATTGCCGTAAACTCCGCGACCAACCAGATCTACGTGGCAAATAAAGGCGACGGCACTGTAACGGTGATCGATGGGGCAACGAATGGAACCACCCCGGTGACCGTAGGAAACAGCCCCGATGCGATTGCCGTGAACCCGGTCACCGACAAGATCTACGTGGTGAATGAGGGAAGCGGTACTGTAACGGTGATCGATGGGGCGACGAATGCAACCTCGACGGTAAGCGTGGGAACTAGTCCCGATGCGATTGCCGTGAACCCCGTGACCAACCAGATCTACGTGGCAGATAGCGACAACTTCGTCGGCGGCAGCGGTACTGTAACGGTGATCGATGGGGCGACAAACGCAGCCTCGACAGTGAGTTTAGAAGGTTTTCCTGTTGCGGTCGCCGTGAACCCCGTGACCAACCAGATCTATGTGGCAAATGCTGGCGACACTGTGACGGTAATCGATGGGGCGACAAACGCAACCTCGAAGGTGGACGTGGGAGTCAATCCCGTAGCAATTGCCGTGAACCCGGTCACTAATCAGATCTACGTGGCAAATAACAACAACGGCATCACCGGCGGAAGTGTAACTGTGATCGATGGGGCGACAAATGCAACCACGACGGTAAATACATCTACAATCGCTCCATATGCGCTCGCCGTGAGCCCGGTGACCAATCAGATCTACGTGGGAAATGACGGCGGCGCTGGCACTGTGGTAGTGATCGATGGGGCTACGAACGCAACCTCGGCGGTGAGTGCAGGAACCTTTCCTGTTGCAATCGCCGTGAACCCCGTGACCAACCGGATCTACGCGGCAAATGAAGGTGACGGCACTGTGGCGGTGATCGATGGGGCAACCAACGTAACCACGACGGTGAACGCAGGAAACAATCCCGATGCGGTTGCTGTAAATCCCGCGACCAACCAGATCTATCTTGCAGATAAGACCAGCAACACCGTGACCGTGGTCGACGGTGCAACGAACACAGCCTCGACGGTGAGTACAGGGGCGGAAAGCAGTCCTGTTGCAATCGCCGTGAACCCCGTGACCAACCAGATCTACGTGGCAAATAATGGCGACGGCACTGTGACGGTGATCGATGGGGAGACGAACGCGACCAAAACGGTGACTGTGGGAAGCAGTCCCGATGCGATTGCAGTGAACCCCGTGACCAACCAGATCTACGCGGCAAATAATGGCGATGGCACTGTGACGGTGATCGATGGGGCGACCAACGCGACCAAAACGGTGACTGTGGGAAGCAGTCCCGATGCGATTGCCGTGAACCCCGTGACCAACCGGATCTACGTGGCGAATTACGGCGACGGCACTGTGACGGTGATCGATGGGGCGACCAACACAACCGCGACGATGGGCGTGGGAACCGCGCCCTATGCGGTTGCCGTGAACCCCGTGACCAACCGGATCTACGTGGCAAATTTGTTCACCAGCAACGTGACGGTGATCGATGGAACTACCAACGCAACCGTGACAGTGGACGCGGGAATCAATCCCTATGCGATTGCCGTGAACGCTCTGACAAACCAGGTCTACGTAGCAAATAACGGCAGTAAGTCTGTGACGGTCATTGATGGAACGACTGCAGCCTCGACCGTGAACACGGAAAACAATCCCCAAGGGGTTGCCGTGAACCCCGTGACCAACCAGGTCTACGCGGCAAATTTCGGCAGTAAAACTGTGACGGTGATCGATGGGACAAGTGCAACTGTGACCACAACCGTGAGCGCGGGAGACAATCCTCAAGCGGTTGCCGTGGACCCCGCGACCAGCCAGGTCTACGTGGCAGACTACGGCAGTAGCTCTGTGACGGTGATCGATGGAGGCGGAAGTCAACCGGTGCCGCTTACGGTTACCGCGGCTGGGGTGGGCGACTCTCTGACGGTAAATGGAACAAGCATCTTCACAACGGTGAATTCTGCGCCTGCTTTCTCGGCCACAGTGACGAGCAACTTTGCCAACTTCCCGGTGTACAGCGGCCTTTCCGCCGTCAACCCGGCGCCGGCGAACCTTTACTACTGGGACGACGATGGCAGCATGACGGGCTGGAAACCGGCAACTGCGATCGGTGGCCCATATCAGAATCCGGCTGTGTACACCATCACGCTTCCGCAGCAGAGCCTCGGCGTGCATACGCTCTACCTCTTTGCCGATTATGGCGACGAGGGTGAGGGAATCTCCAGCAGTGCGGGAGTGGGCAGCTCGCCGGTGATCAGCAATCTGCAAGCGGTAAGCTACGCAGTTCTGCCGGCTCCCACCACGACCACAGTTACGGCGGACGTGAACCTGCAAAGCGCGGGCAATACGGTGAACTTTACCGCGACGGTTAGGCCCGGCACAGGCCGCACGGCCGTGCCAACCGGCTCAGTTTACTTTTTCGACGGCTCGACACTGCTCGGCGAGTCAACCCTGACGCCGAATGGCAGCGCGTACACAGCAACATATGCGTGGACGGCGATAGAAGGCTCGAACACGATCGAGGCGGTATACGACGGCGACGGAAATTACGCTTCCTCGTCTGCAACCTTGACAGAAACCGTCGAAGGCGCGCCGGCGGCGATCAATATCGTTGCCGGCAACAACCAGACCGGCGCTGTGGGTACGGCTTACACGTATGCTCTCGAAGTGCAGGTGGTCGATGCGGACAATATTCCTCTGCCGAATGTGGCGGTGAACTTTAGCGGCACGGGCCTCAGCTTCGGCTCCGGCGGCGTCGCCGTTACAAACGCGAGCGGCATGGCAAGCGTGGCGGCAACGCCAACCGCTTCAGGCACGCTGAATGTAACTACCAGCGTCGCGGGCCTCGCGGCGACAGCCATCTTCACGGAAACGGGAACCGGCTCAAGCCAAGCGACGCCGGTGATCGCATGGCAGACGCCGGCTCCGATCGCCTACGGCACGGCGTTGAGCGGAACGCAGCTCAACGCAACGGCGAGCTACAACAGCGCGAGTGTTCCCGGAATCTTTACTTACACACCGGCATCTGGAACCATGCTCGGCGTGGGCGCGCAGACGTTGCGCGTCACGTTCACGCCGAACGATCTAACAACCTACACAACAGCCACCGCTTCGGTCACTCTGCAGGTGACGCAGGCAAATCCAATGCTGACGTGGGCCGCGCCGACGGCGATCACCTACGGCACCGCGCTTAGCGCGACGCAGTTAAACGCGACAGCCAGCTACAACGGGACGACGGTTGCGGGAGGTTTCAGCTATTCACCTGCTGCGGGCACGGTGTTGACCGCCGGCACACAAACGCTCAGTGTCACGTTTACGCCGAGCGATACCACTGACTACGCAATCGCGACCACGACAGTATCAGTCGTTATCAACCAGGCCACGCCGTCGCTGAACTGGACGGCACCCGCGGGCATCGGTTACGGAACGCCGCTGACTTCGGCGCAGTTAAATACCACGGCGAATGTGGCGGGGCAATTTACCTACACGCCGGCATTGGGCACGGTGCTTGGGGCGGGAACGCAGACGCTGAGCGTGAGCTTTGCGCCCGACGACACCACCGATTACAAGACGGCTTCAACCACGGTACAGATCGCAGTGGGCAAGGCGACGCCGGTCATTACATGGGCGTCGCCGGCGGCGATTCCCTACGGCACGGCGCTCGGCGCAGCGCAGTTGAATGCCACGTCGAATGTTGCCGGCAGCTTCAGCTACACGCCGGCAGCGGGGACTGTGCTCGGCGCCGGTTCGCAGACACTGGGCGTGAGCTTTACACCCACCGACACGACCGATTACGTTTCGCCGGTCACAGCGACAGTGCCGATCGTCGTCACCAAGGCTACCCCTGTGCTCAGCTGGGCAACGCCTGCGCCGATTCCTTACGGCACCGCGCTTGGTGCAGCGCAGTTGAATACGACGGCGAATGTTGCCGGCAGCTTCAGCTATACACCGGCAGCAGGCACTGTGCCCGGCGCAGGTTCGCAAACGTTGAGCGTGCTCTTTACGGCTACCGATACGGCGGATTATGGAACGGCCACGGCAACCGTGACGCTCGCCGTTACGCCGGCTGCTCCGGTGATCGCCTGGACTGCGCCCGCGGCCATCGCCTACGGCACACCGCTCGGCTCGGCGCAACTCAATGCAAGCGCGAACGTCGCTGGAGCCTTCAGCTACTCGCCGGGGCTGGGCACCATCCTGCCTGCGGGCACGCAGACGCTGACCGCCACTTTCACTCCCAGCAACTCAACCGAATACTCAAGCACCACGGCAACAACCGCCATCGTGGTCAATCAAGCCACGCCCGTCATCACGTGGGAGACTCCGGCAGCCATCTCTGCGGGAACGCCGCTGAGCGCGACGCAGTTGAATGCGACGGCAAGCGTTGCCGGCAGCTTTACCTACTCGCCCGCACCAGGAACGGTCCTGCCCGCGGGAAGCACGACGCTGACAGCAACCTTCACTCCGGCTGACACGACGGACTACGCTTCACCGGTCATAGCCACCGTACCACTCACGGTTACGGCAACCGATTTCGCCCTCAGCGCGTCGCCTGGTCAGCAGACGATTTTGGCGGGAAATTCAGCGGCCTATGTCATCACGGTCACACCGCTCAGCGGCGACTTCAGCAGCGCCGTTACTCTCTCGGTTAGCGGCCTGCCGGCTGGTGTCACCGCCAGCTTTTCGCCCTCGAGCGTAACTCCCGGTACTGCCGCGGCGAATACGACGATGACATTGAACACCTCTTCGAGCACTGCGGCGAATCGCCGGCCGCTATTGCCGATTGGCGGCGGCATGGGCGTACTCGCGGCAATGCTGGCCGGCTTCGGCCTGCGACGGGCGCGCAAGGCATCGCGGCGGTTGCTGGTTACAGTGCTTGCGTTGTCTTCGCTTGGCGCTGCCACCGTATTGACCGGCTGTGGAGGCAATGGCCCGTTTCCGTATAACAACTATACCGTCACTGTTACGGCCACTGCCGGCAGCATCGCGCACACAACGGAGGTGATTCTTAGTATCGACTGAGCCAAAACCAATTGCTGGCAGCATCGCTGTGTTCAGGTCTGGCGGGATCGCATCACCAGCCAATACTCCTGCTGCTGCATGATTGCTTTTTCAAAGCGATTCCGGGGGTTAAGGGATAAAGGTTTGCCTCTGTGTGTTCGATCTTACCTAAAAGTTCCTGGGGCATCTCCCTGTTGGGTCGAGGATAGCATCCCAACTGTGGGAAATACCTCCGAACGGGACCAGCTTTAGTCTCTTAGAGTTTGCGTTGGCGTGCTCGCTCATCTGCCACGGTCAAGAACTCGAAATTGGATTGATCCCGACAAACGCCTATCCGTTGCGTGACTGACGTTTTTATTAGGTAATTTTATTTACGTTAACCAGATCTAGAAAGTTACTGGCGGAGAGACAGGGATTCGAACCCTGGTTAGAGTTTCCCCTAAACACGCTTTCCAAGCGTGCGCCTTCAGCCACTCGGCCATCTCTCCTTTAGAATCATTGGTTTACGTGAATTTGCACTCCACAAAGGGAACACGCCTGGGAGGGCAAACACATGAGCCGTTTCGATGATTTTATCCGCGAGAGACGCTTTCTGCATAACGTATCGGACAACACCGTCTCTTGGTACTCGCACGCATTCAAGTGGCTGCCTTCGGAAGCACCCACGCAACCGGACCTCAAGGACGTGGTGCTCCGAATGAGAGAGGCGGGCTTGAAGGAAACCGGATGCAACGCCGCAATCCGGGCCATCAATGCTTACCTGCATTGGAGCAGCGGCTCTGAGCACAAATGCGGGGCTGGTTGCACGCATCCACGCATCCGCCAACTCAGGGAGCCGGAGAACATCTTGCCCACGCTCACGGAAGCCCAAGTCCACGCAATTGTGAATTGGAAACCAAAGCCCAAGGACTTCCATGACCGGCGCTTGCACTTGCTCGCCTTGCTGCTCTTGGACACCGGCTGCCGGATCACAGAGGCACTCACAACGCGCGTCTCCGATGTTGACCTGGACAACTTGCTCATTGCCCTCAGTGGGAAGGGAAGAAAACAGCGCGTCATCCCCATCTCGTTTGCTCTGCGCAAGGCCGTGCACCGTTTCGTTGCGGACTTCCATCTCAAGCCGGACTCACTGCTCTTCACAACGCCGGAGGGTGTGCCCGTGCGCCGTATGACGGCTCTGCGGAGCGTCAAGCTACTGTGTGAGCATCTCGGATTCAACCCGCCCACAAGGACGCTCCACAGTTTCCGTCATTCGTTCGCGGTGTTCTATTTGAGGCGCGGCGGGAGCGTGTTCCATTTGCAAAAAGTCTTGGGGCACAGTTCGCTTGAGATGACGCGGCGCTATGCCAACCTTGTGACGGCGGATTTGTCAGCCATCCATGAGCGCGTGAGTCTGCTTGCGAAATAGGCCATGCCATCCACTAGGCCGCACACAGCGACACGCTATAAGTCAATTGTGTGCGGCCTGTGGTGTCTTTAGGCGCGAATTTCCCCGGCTCCCATCAGTCCTCACGCTCTTGCTCATCCATGAACACGGAGAGGCTTGCCACCTCTTCTGAGCTGAGGGCGCGGTCAGCGGTGACAGAGCAACGCCCGTTACGGCGCGTCACTTTGGCAATTGGCTTTTTGGACTTGACGGGCGTGGACGCTTCCCATTGGCTCCGGCTGACGGGCGAAAAGTGCATGTACAGCATGGCAAATCCTCCCTTGGTTGTTGACCTCCAGGTTTGGGGAAGCAAAATCATCCCACAGACTATCTCATGTGTCAAATAAGTCATTTGTTTTCTTATAAATGGGGCGCGATAACGGGCCGTGACAACGGGACGTGCTATCGGGACGCGCAGAAAACTATGGAATTGCGTATAAATACTATGGAATCCCATATTTTTGTGAATTCTTTGTTGGCGTAAAGTTTTGAGCGGCGGAGGGCTGTTGAGGTCACCTCTGCAAGATTAACCATACCCCATGTGCTTGATAGCATTGGAGTTGGTTGCGCCCGCCCACAAGCCTAGCTGTGCGAATCCACGGAGATGGCCCTGTGAGGGTGAGCGTGTCTGTGTCTGTCTGTTTGGATAGACACACACACAAACCATAATCGTGGTATATACGACAGGTATCGCGTGGAATCAACAACTTAGCTCGCCAAAACGCTTGCAGCGGTTGGCAGTGTTTGAGTCTCCATAAACTCCGACACTGCCACGGCCTGCAAGAACCAACGGGTTTTTGACTTCCGAATGATGCCTTGCCCGGCTGCCCATTGCTGCCATCTGTAGAAAGTGCGCTCAGACCCGAATTGCTCCAGGTACTTCAAAGGGCTGCCATCGGCAAACCGGGCCGCTATCGCTTTGGTTAAGTTCCGGTTCGCATCCGTACCAACATTGACCACGGCCTGTGGCTCCCTTGTTAGATCGAACTTGCCATCAAGCCAAGTGAAGAAAAGCGTTTCAGCTTGTCCCGTCCGTGGCATCACCACAACCTTGCGCACGCTGTTTGGGTCCTCATCATCTGTCCAACCGATAGTGACAATAGTCTCCGCTTTGCGTGCTAGAGCAGCACTGCCAAACAAGGCGTCACGGCCTGTGTACTTATCTTTGCCTTTCTGTTTCGGTGAACCAACCGTGGCGATGACAGCAACATCATGCAGCGTGCCGAGCCGTTGCAGTCCGTCCATGATTGGAGCTACCACCTCCATTTTGTTCATGTCTGGAATCCAAAGGTCCATGACCTTCGACAAACCACACCTCAACGCCGGGATTCGCCGATAGGCACGTTTCAAAAACATCGACCGGATTGGCTAGTTGTTGCTTCGTGGTCAGCCGGATGACACGCGCCAGTACCTCATCCACGGGCAGACGTAACGACCTCACCGTGCTGACAGTGCTCCGCTTGCTTCTATCGTGACTTAGAATCCGGTAGTCACGTGCCTTGGCCGGATGCCCCCACACTTCCCGTCCACTGCGGAGCGCCTCCAGGAGATTAAAGCCAAAGCTAGTTTTGCCCGCGCCACTTGGCGCACCAATGAGTGAGACTTCACCTTTGGGGAACCACGAACTAACCAGATATTCCAGCTCCCTGTCCTCAGCTAGGCCGTCATCATCAAACAGGATGGGCACCTCTCTCGCCACGGCTTTTATGGCACGTGCAATTGTGCCTTCGCGGTAGTCGTCCCGCTCCTACTTTTCCCGGTACAGCCCGGACTCCCGAAACTCTGCCTCAACCTTGAAGGCGTTGCAGCCATGCTTTTTTGCCAAGAGACAGCACAGCGCAAAGTCTGCCGCACTGTGGTCACCGTTGTGGAGGCTCATGTCACCGGCCATGAGTCTGTTGAGGCGCTCTTCCTCATTGACCGGGATTGAAACTGTGAGAGAGTGTGTGGACTTCTGAGCTGCCACGCTGTCATAGAGCGCATTTACGGCGTCTTGCCGATCTTCCAGCAATGCGGGTGTCTTGCTCAGATGACGGCCCGTGAATGTGAGGTATCGGTCCCGGTCGTACACCTCTACCGCCTTGGCTCCGGGATAGGGTAGTTTGATGCCCTTGCGCCCGCGCAAGTCACCAACGCCAAGAATGTGGCAGCCTTCGCCGGACGGAGAAAACTCCGCATAGCTATCAAGTCCGATGACAACCTTGCGTGACTCGGGAGTGAATTTCCCATCGTGAGCGTTGCAGCATTTATCAATGTCCACGCCCCACACAGTCACGCCGTCCACAGGCCCGAGCACCACACCAACGCCCGAGAATTTGTGCGCGTGCTCGGAGACTTCCGCAAAAGTGCCCCATGTGGCCGGATTGGTTGATGACGCCTTGTGCCCATCCGCCCGATATGGGACTTTTGTTTCTTTGCCGTCGCGCTTTTCAAGACGCCACAAGACCCAACGCCGTTGCGCCTTTAGTTCGTCCAGTGTCATTGAAGAGTCCCTTGCTCGGCATCCGCACGATATAATTTGTGCCACGCCATGAATTTCAAACTACAGACCGACAACGCCGGGAATGTCATCACACAACCGCTGACCGGGTATGCTACGAGGACAGTTGCCGATATGCTCGGACTTCTCGTCCTTCAATTTGCACCGACTCCAGAGAGCATCGAAAAAGAGGAGGAACGTCAGCAGGTGCAAATTGTGATGACGCCAACACAGGGCCTAGAACTTGCCGGGGCACTGACCAAGTTAAGTGAGCTTCTTCTCCACAATGCGGAGAACGCAACACAGCACTAAACGCATCGCACGCACTCATGGTCAGTCCCTTTCGTGAATGTCCGGCCTAAGAATGGGAGCGTGATTGACATGCGGAATTGTTGGCCGCCATCCGTTCTCAATCGCTGTACCGTCCGCCCACTGCAAGCGCCGCGCATAGTTCTTGGGCCGTCTCTCCGGCACAGGCTCAAGCCGGATTCCGAAGATTCGATCCGCTTTCGACTTGCGAAACTCGCAACGCCCGTTGAACGCGGGATGGAGAATCGTGATCGCACGCGCATAGAACGGCGCGGCGTGGTCATTCATCAGGAAGGTATCGCCGGGACCTTTCTCCATTTCGAGTTTCCAGCGGCAGTATTGCCACAAACTGTGGTACGAAAATGCCTCAAAGCCGTGGTCAATTCGCAGTTGAATCTCTCGCACAAGGAAGTCCAGCACCTCCGGGTGCCTCTTGTGGAATCGGTGAAATGCCCGCAACTCGCGGTGTTTCTTGGAGCGTGCTACCAACTCAGCAATTGCGTCTTTCATGTCGCCTCTCTTGAAAACAAGGCCGCTGCCATCTCCCCAAGCAACGGCCCTGTCTCTCCAGCGTTTTCAATCACGGCACGCCGGACACCGCTCTAGCCCTTCCCGCACATGGAATGAATACCCCTTTGAGGGCGGCGCGGCCATGTGCGAGACCCTGCTAGATAGGGCAGGTGAACGCCCGCGCCATTCTTGGTTATGCTCCAGCCGCGTCCAGGTTGCCGAACACGACGGGCTGATACGTGGGCGGCGTAAAGAACTTCCAATCGCTGAATTGGTAGCTCGTCACGCCAATGAGTCCCTGCTCTGCAAATAGCTCAAGCAAGGTTTGGATGTACAGCGGGGTCCGCGAACGGCACACGCTGACTCCGAAGTCGCCGTAATACACGCGATCCGCGTCCGGGTGGACAACGTAGGGCTTG
This sequence comes from uncultured Acidobacteriota bacterium, assembly GCA_963745965.1. Classification (GTDB taxonomy): domain Bacteria; phylum Acidobacteriota; class Terriglobia; order Terriglobales; family Acidobacteriaceae; genus Telmatobacter. The sequence continues at coordinate 34,963 of CAVUZC010000004.1, read as the reverse complement.
CCCAAGAGCGTGTCCGCCGCGTCATCGAAGAGCGGGCGTCCGTAGGTGTCACGGGCGTTCTTGGCTTTCTGGAGGTCCGAAGGACTCAAGAGATAGCGGTTGTTGGGGCTGTTCTGCCAAAAGTAGCCCTGCCCGTACTTCAACCGGCTGAGAAAGCTGTAGGCGTCAGCCGGTGAATCGCTCGTGCTGTCCACGAGGGCCGCGCTGTTGGCTTGCATGGCCGCTTTGAACGCCGCCATGAACGCCGCGTTCTGACTCTGAATCTGACCGAGCGCAAGCGCCTTCAGCACGGAAGCCACGATTGGCACGGCGAGATTCATCCGAGACTCAATCGAATACTTCGTGAGGTTCTGATAGCGAGAGCCGGTCAGCGTCACGGTTGCATACGTTGGAGGCGTGCTCTGTGTGGGAGCCGCGCCTTCAACCTCTGTTGCGGCGGCCACGGCAACAGTCTGCATGGTCACCACCAACGGATTGGTTGTTTCACGCGGAAAGTCCAAGACGCCCAAACGACCCGGAATATCGAAGTCGTTTATGCCTTGAATAATCGAGGGGACCACATCCGTGGGAACGGCGGCGGCCACACCCGACACAGGCGATTGCTGAATTTGAAGCGGAGTATCGGTTGCCATCGTGCCCGAGCGCAGGAAGCCGTCCAGCGCCTTGGCAATTGCGGCGGCGCGGTCGTTTCCTGTGGGTGCGATGGGCCGATGGATCACAGGAGCGGTTGTGCCCTTGTCAAAGGACTCAAGGACAGCGTAGCGAGACTCCAGGCTTGCGAGACGCTCTCCCTCTGCCTTGAGGTCGTTGAACATCGTGGTTTCTTCGGTGGACAGCTCACGGCTTGACGTGCGGCCAAGCAAATCTTCGATCTTGGCCCGGCAGGTCTGCCGCATGGATTGAATCTCTGCGAGTTTCATATTTACAACTCCGTTTTGAGCGCGTGTGCGCTGAGTGGTTTCCGCCCGTGTACCGGACCTGCCGGTTGATTAGGCGAAACGCGGGACCGGCCCGCAATCAAACTTGGGTGAGTAAACCGGCGAGCAATTCAATACCCTCCGGCTCTCCGGCATCCGCATGGAGCCGTGCGCTGCAATACTCGGCGCATTGGGCGGCGGACAGTCCGGTTTTCGCTGTGAGATAGCCCGGCAACAATCGCGTGTAAACATCGGCGAGGCTCTTGCCGTCAGCAAGTAACTTTTGCTCATGTGCTACGCAATTCGTAGCGAGCTGATGAGCAAGCCGAGCACCCGCGCCTTGTGCGGGCTTGAGATTCGTTCCGCTGCCCATGTTGAGCGGGGACAACGGCTCATCCAAGCCCGGCAGCGTTGGCAGAAACTCCATTGTCCTTGCTTCATTGCGTGTGAGAAACCCGGCTGCGATGCCCGCCGCGTGCGCTGCGTACCGCGTCTGGAGGTCCGCCCGCATGAGGCTGTCCAGGTCATGCTTGACGAAGTATTCCCCGGCTTCACTTGGGGCGAGCAAGTCACGGTGAATGCTCTGCTCAATGCGAGCGCACCACGGTCCCAAGGTGTGCTTGACGTATGCGAGGAAGAATTGCTCCGCGCTGGCATACGTGGAGGATTTGCCCTTGCCGCTAATGCCAATGAGCACTTCGGGGATGCGGAAAATGCGGGCAATGTCCTGCAATTGAAATTCGCGGGCTTCGATGTACTGTGACTCTTGCGCGGTCAAGCCTAGCTTCTTTGCGGTGAGGCCGCCCGTCAGAATCATGGGCATGAAGGCGTTAGCGGAGCCTCCGTGCGTCCTCAAGAGGGCTTTGCGTATGTCCTCTTTTTCCTCAATGCCCACTTCATCCGGGCCTTCAAGTACAAAGTCCGTCTGGATTCCGTGGTTGAAAAGGCGAGCGCCTTGCTCTTCAGCGGCGAGCGCCAAGCCGATGGCCTCACGTGCCAACAGAATAATGCTCTGCCCTTCAATTGTTCCGCCCGGCGCAAGCAGCCGTGTAATCCAAAGGTCATCACTTATGACCGTGCGCTGTCCGGCACGCGGGTCCGCATACCGGAAAAAGAGCGGCACAGGCGGCGGGATGAACATATCGAGCGGGTCCATGTACACCATGCGGCCCGCAGAGAGTGGGTACAATGCGCTGATGCCGCCCGGCCCAAACTCTTTTTCCACGAAAGACTGCCCAAAGGCGAGCACGTCAAGAATCATGGACTCACGCAGCTCCATGCTTGTCTGCCAATTGTTTGGCGCGGCGTGGAGCAGATGAAAGAGAGGATGGTCCGTTGCCAACACCGCGCCCTGTGGCGTGCGCCGGTAGAGATTCAACGGCAATGCGGCAAGGTCCTCTGTGAGAATGCGGACGCACGCGAGCACGGCGGACGCGCGGAGCGCCGTCTGTGGCGTCACGTATTGCCCTGTCTGAGAGCGGACGCCAACCATGAGGCTCGCCATGCTGCCAAGCGAGTACGGAGCGCCCAACGGCAAGATTGCGCGTTTGCCGGTTGGAGCAGGGGCAGGGTTAGGGAGATTCAGCGAGATGAGGCCCATGTCAATCCACCAACTTTCTGAGGGATTCGCGCTCGGTAATCGCGGTGTCCAATTCGTGAATGCGTGAGGTCAGCGTGTCGAAACGCACTTGCTCACTGACGGTGAGGTTTTGTGACTCGGTTACTGCCGCGTCCAGCAACGTGACGGCGGCGTTCTTTGTGCGGCCACGCTGGTAGTGCAATTCAAGCAATGTCATAAGTTCCCTTTCGTGAGATTGGGACGCGGCTCTCCCCTTGCCGCGCCCCGTTACAAACTCGAAACGAAGTCCACCATTCCAGCGGCTAGGGCTTCACGTGCGCTGAGCATCCTGCCTCCGCCGTAGCTGCTACTGGCAGACACACGCGCTCCGCGCCCGCGCCGGATTGCGGAGAGAAAGTCTCCGTACCAGCGGTCAACACCGGCTTGCATGTGCGCACGGGCGTCCTCTGTCAGTGGCGTGAACGGGGCACGCTCCGTCTTGTGCTCGCCCGCAGTCACCGCCGTGAGTTTCACGCCCGCGTTTTCGAGCGCCTTGCTTATGTCCGCGTGCAAGTCCAGCACGCCCACGGAGCCAACTTCGCCCGATGGCGTGAGCGTGATTGAGCTGGCCTGTGACGCAAGCCAATACGCGGCGGATGCGGCGATTCCAACCACGCGGGCATTGACCGGCTTCACCTTGTTGACTTGGTGAATCGCGTCTGCCGTTTCCGGCAGTCCAAGCACGGAGCCGCCCGGCGAGTCAATCACAAGGTCAATCGCCCGGACGTTTGGGTCCACAAGGGCGCGTCTCAGGTTTGCGCGGATGGCATTGTAATCGGTGTCCGTGTACCAATCGTTTTGACCGAGTACGCCAAAGACGCCCACTTGACCGGCTGCCAACGTGGGAGCGGGCTTGGTTTGTGGCCGGGCTTCGGGTCCGGCGAGTAGTTGCGGCGCGTAGGTTTCCAAAAGAGCGAAGAATGAGCTGCGAAACGTGGGAGATTGCATTAGTTACACTCCAATTCGAGATTCAATTGCTGTACAAACTGGCGGGTGACGGGATGACCATACGTGAGCGCGGTTAGATCGTCGCGGAGCACAGCGAGAAATTTGTGCTGATAGGTTTCAGGCCATGCTTGCTCACGCATCAGTTCGCGGAATGTGGCGATAGCATCCCGGATTGGTTCCGCGTTAATCGTGTGGTCCTCACATTCGAGGATCATCGAAGTCAACTCGCGGGCGATTAACCCCTCAAGGGTGTTCGCGGGATAAAGGTCAATCGTTGGGAGCGGCATGGTGCGATTCATCTTGTCCGGCTCTCCACTTTCCTTGGCTTCAGTTCCATTACCATCGGTTCCGGCGGCGCTCAACACTTCCGCATCGGATGTGTGCCGAACTGCGAGGCTGGACTACCAGAGTCACCGAGGACCCTTCTACCTTCAGCGAACCTGAGGAGATCAGCGCCCGTGCGTCTCTTGGCAAAATCCCTACCGCTGCGGCTATTTCGGTGTCCGTGTAGTCCAGTCGGCTTTCACGCTTCAGAACGTCAGTGCTCATTTCGCTCCTCTTTCTTTGGCTTCATCAGCTCAAGTAATTCCGCCCGGCTTATCACCGTCCGGGACCCGATCTTGTAGCGTGCGAGTTTGGGCGGGGATTCGCTCAACCACCGTCTAATGCTCCAGTGGGAGAACCCCGTCAGCCGGGCTGCCTCTTCTACCGTCAGAAAGTCGGCTTTGCTTTTCATTCCTTGTCGCACTCCGTAAATACTCGCTTGAGTATGCGGCTGGACAAGCAAAGCCCGAAGTGATAAGATTCTTACCAATTATGAGACATATCGGTAAGACGCGATTAGACAAATTCGATTGGTACGAGACGCTCGCAAGCTACCGGGAGAGGCCGAATGACACCCATGTGGTTCGGGTTTTCCGAATCCTGGAATTGCTCAAAGGACCACAAAACATCCGCACGGGCACCGAGCTAAATGCGCGGCTCCGCCGTTATCAGTGGCATAGTAGTGCCCATTTATGGAGAGGCGCGCTTCACGAATCGCTACGTCCACCGCTCGGCTTGTCTGAGCCGGAAAGATGGGAATACGTGGCCGTTCGGGAGCTACTCAATCTGCTCCGCGAACGAGGCGAGCTGGAAATGGTCCATAGGTGCAAGATGTGGGGAGTGCGGAGCGGTTGCGAGGGATGGTTCTACGCGCGTCCTTATGCCAAACGTGACCGATTCTGCTCCGATGCTTGCAAGCAGTTCGATTATGACAGTGAGCCGAAGGTCAAGGCGCGCAAGGCGAATCACGCAAAAGCTAGTAAGAAAAACCGCCTCAACGAGAAAGAAAATGAGGCACGGCAAAAGCAGTACACGCATTATCGTGGGCCGGTCTCGCGGCGTTCCGTTTCACGGCAAGCGAAACTCAAAAGGCTCACGCCTTGAAGATTTGTGATAATTTTCTGGAGGAAGCAATTTACGAAAACTGTTGATTTTAATGGCGGAGAGACAGGGATTCGAACCCTGGTTAGAGTTTCCCCTAAACACGCTTTCCAAGCGTGCGCCTTCAGCCACTCGGCCATCTCTCCGCGTGAGAAGAGTACGAAAGAGCTGCGGCTCCGTACTAGTATACCTGCGGCGAGGCGGTGAGCGGCAGAGCTGAAAGCGTTTACACAAGCACATTCGCTGATTTATAGTGCGAGTTTGCCGGCCGCACGGGCGAAAACAAGCTGCCAATTGAGATGGGGCAGAGGCGGTTCGCATTCTCTGCCAAAATCGGGCGCGGCAAGTCAATCTGGTTTTGAAAGAGGTCTTCCATGTCTCGTATCTCACGCCGTAATCTGCTTCGTTCGGGATTGGCGATTTCCACTTCGAGCTTGCTCGCGCGATCTGCGTGGGCACGGACGGCTGCGCTGGTTGCCGGCAATTCGGGAGCGGCTGGGCCGGACGCTGCGGCGGCGATGGCTCCGCGCGAGCAGCTTCTTTTCGATTTTGGATGGAAGTTCATGTTCGGGAACGGATGCGACCCGGCGCGCGATCTGGGCTTCGGGAACAACTTGGAGACCTTTGCCAAGACCGCCGATTTCAAGTTTGCTCAGGTGGGTTACGACGACTCGAAATGGCGCGCGCTGAACTTGCCGCATGATTGGGCGGTGGAACTGCCGTTCGTGTGGGACGAGGCGTTGCAGTCGCACGGATACAAGCCGCTGGGCCGGAAGTACCCCGAGACGAGCGTGGGTTGGTACCGCAAGGAGTTTGAGATTGCGGTGAGCGACGCGGGGCGGCGCGTGAACCTTGAATTCGATGGCGCTTTTCGCGACGCGATGGTGTTTGTGAACGGCTGCTATCTTGGCCGCAACGAAGCGGGCTACACGCCCTTCCGCTACGACATCACGGATTTTCTCGCTGTGGGCGCAAAGAACTGCGTGGTGGTGCGTGTGGATGCGAGCTATGGCAATGGATGGTTCTACGAGGGCGCGGGGATTTACCGGCATATGTGGCTGACCAAGACCGATGCGGTGCATTTGGGAAGGTGGGAGAGTTACGTCCGCGTCTCGCTCAAGGACAATACCGCTAGTTTGGTGCTGGCCACGAAGGTCGAAAACCAGGGACAGAAGTTCGAAAGCGTTTCGGTGAGCTGGGAAGTTCAGAATGCGGCGGGCAAGACCGTGGCCACGGCCGAGGCTCCGGCGCAGATGGTCGCTCCGGAAGGAGGGGAGGGTCTCAGTATTGTGGGCTTTATCGCGACTACAAACCTGGCCAATCCTGCGATGTGGACTGTGGATTCTCCGAATCTCTACACTGTTATCGTTACCGTGAAGAGCGGCGATGCAGTCCGCGACGCCGAACGCATCACCTTCGGGATTCGCACGGTGAAGTTCGATGCGGATCACGGATTCTTCCTGAACGGCCTGCCGCTCAAGATTCAGGGCACCTGTAATCACCAAGACCACGCGGGTGTGGGTGCGGCGCTGCCGGACCGGCTGCAATACTTCCGCGTCGGCGTACTACAGGAGATGGGATGTAATGCGATTCGCACCTCGCACAACATGCCTACACCGGAACTGGTGGAAGCATGCGACCGCATGGGGATGATGATGATGTGCGAGACGCGGCAGATGAGTTCGAGCCCGGAGGGGATGGCGCAACTTGAGACCATGATCAAGCGCTACCGGAACTCGCCTTCGATCATTCTGTGGTCGATCGGTAACGAGGAGTGGCGGCTGCAGGGTGATCTGGCCGAGGAGGGCACAAAGATTGCCGGCGCGATGGTGCAGCGCTGCCACGAACTCGATCCGACGCGCGTGGTCTCGGCCGCGGTGAACGGCGACAACGAAAAGGGCGTTTCCCTGGCGCTCGACATTATCGGCTTCAACTACGAGTTGCAATTTCCCGATGAGTTTCACAAAAAACATCCCAAGCGGCCGGTGTTCGGATCGGAGACGGCAAGTACGATCACGCAGCGCGGGTCCTACCGCACCGATCCACTGCGCAATATGTTGAGCGCCTATGACTATGAAGAAAACCACACCGAGTGGAGCGAGCGGGCCGAGGAGTGGTGGAGTTTCTATGCGACGCGTGAATGGCTGGCGGGCGGATTTGCATGGACCGGCTTCGATTATCGCGGCGAGCCTACACCCTACGGATGGCCCTCGATCAACTCGAACTTCGGTATTGTGGATATGTGCGGATTTCCCAAGGACAACTTCTTCTACTACAAGGCATGGTGGACGAAGCAGCCGGTACTGCACCTGTTTCCGCATTGGACGTGGGAGGGGAGAGAGGGCGAAGAGATTCCGGTCTGGGTGCACTCGAATCTGGACGAAGTGGAGTTGCTGTTGAACAGCAAGAGCCTGGGACGGCAGAAGGTGACGCGGCTGGGGCATGTGGAGTGGAAGGTGCGCTACGAGCCGGGCACGATCACGGCGCACGGATGGAAGGATGGAAAGCTGCTGTTGACGGAGGAACGCACGACAACTGGACCCGCAGTGACGCTGAAGATTGAGGCAGATCGCGCGGAGATCGATGCCGACGGCGAGGACGTGGCGATTCTTACGGTGTCGGCGGTCGACAGCGAGGGCCGCGCCGTGCCGACAGCCAATGTGCTGGTCGATTTCAAAGTGACGGGCGAGGGCGCACTGATCGGCGTTGGCAACGGCGATCCCAACTGCCACGAGAGCGATAAGGAGCCGCGGCGTTCGCTCTTCAATGGCTTGGCGCAGGTGATTGTGCAAGCGACGAAGACGGCCGGGACGATTGAGGTCGAAGCCGAAGTGAACGTACGGCACGTGCACATTGCGCAGGCGAAGATTACGATTGCGACGAAGAAGGTGGCGCTGCGGCCGATGGCTTAAAGACAGGGATTAGGGATTAGCACGCTGAACACAATAGCCCCATAGCAGGGGCTGAAGCCCAGCTCGTCCTGCCCGCTTTGTGGCCCGGCTAAAGCCGTGCCCTTGTTACAAGGCATTCGCCGAATGAGTTTTTTCGCAGCGTGCCAGGAAATAGTCATCAAGGATTTCTCCGCCAGCACGCAGATATCCGGATCGGATTCGCATGTAGATCGGGCCATTTGGTGGGGTGCGTGCGCGTGGTTCGATGAGCCTCTTTCCGGAGAAGATCGTCGCCTAAGCCTGCACGGATAGAGTGGAGAGATGGAGCAGGCGCAAGCGAATTGGAGACGCGAGCTGCGCAATCTGGTGGCGCTCGCTGTGCCGGTGGTGCTGAGTGAGCTGGGCTGGATGGCCATGGGCGTGGTGGACACGATCATGGTTGGACGGCTCGGCCCGGCGGCCATCGGCGCGGTGGCTCTGGGCAACGCCATCTGCTATACGCCTTCGATTTTTGGCATCGGGCTGATGCTGGGGCTCGACACTCTGGTGTCGCAGGCTTACGGGCGCGAAGATCACGACGAGTGCCATCGCTGGCTGGCGCAGGGTGTGTATCTAGCATGCTTCGCTTCCCTTCCCATCATGTTAGGAATCTGGCTGGCGAGCCTTGGCTTCGCGCACTTCGGGATTGCCGCAATCGTTGCCGGGCCGGCGAGCACTTATCTGCGGCTGCTGAACTGGGGCACGCTGCCACTGCTGCTCTACGGGGCTACGCGGCGCTATTTGCAGGGCGTAGGCCAGGTGCGCGTGATTACGCTGACGTACGTGGTTGCAAACCTGGTGAACTGGTTCGGAAACTGGGTGCTGATTTACGGCAAGCTGGGTTTCCCGGCGCTGGGCGTGAACGGCTCGGCGATCTCGACCGCGATTGCGCGCGTGGTGATGGCGGCGGCGCTGATTTGCTTTGCGTGGCGCTACGAACGCAGCCGCGGGCATCCGCTCTTCCAGCATTGGGCTGCGCCGCAGATTGCGCGGCTGAAGCGGCTGCTGCAACTGGGCGCGCCTGCGGCGGGACAGATCCTGCTCGAAGTGGGCGCGTGGAACCTGGCCACGTTCTCTGCCGGCTACCTGACGCCTGTGGCGCTGGCGACCCACCAGATCGTGCTCAACTACGCGAGCGTGACGTATATGGTGCCGCTGGGAATTTCCGCGGCGGCCGCAGTGAGCGTGGGTCATGCGGTGGGAGCTGGCGATCGAGCGCGGGCGCGGCGCGCGGGATGGCTGGCGCTCGCGCTGGGAACGAGCTTCATGCTGGTAGCCGCCCTCACGTTCCTTTTATGGCCGCGGCCTTTGATCGAGCTGTTCTCGAACGACCCGAGAATATTGGCGGTGGGGCCGGGGCTGCTGGGCATCGTCGCATGCTTTGAGGTCTTCGACGGGATTCAAACAGTTTCGACGGGCGCGCTGCGCGGACTCGGCGAGACGCAGGCGCCGATGTGGGCCAATCTGATTGCGTATTTTGTGCTGGGACTGCCGCTGGGTTTCTTTCTTTGCTTTGGACTGCGCTGGGGAATCTACGGGCTGTGGATCGGGCTGACCGTAGCGCTGGTGTTTGTAGCGCTTGCGCTGCTGGCGCGGTGGCGGCATGATGCGAAGAAGCAGCTTATCGCTGCAAGTTGCTAGTGTCCTGTCTCTAAAGTTCGCACACAAAAGCGAGCGATGGAATCGAGGATCTGGTCGGCGGTTTTGTGCCAGACGAAGGGTTTTGGATCACGGTTGTGGTTTTGGATGAAGGCCGCGATAGCATTCTTCAGGTCTTTGGTGGAGCGATGCACACCTCGCCGCAATTGCTTTTCGGTCAGTGCGGCAAACCATCGCTCGACCAGATTAAGCCAACTGGCGGAAGTGGGCGTGAAGTGCAGGTGGTAGCGCGGCCTCTTGGCCAGCCAGTTGCGAATCAACGCCGTCTTGTGGGTTCCGTAGTTGTCCAAAATCAGGTGTATATCGAGGTCGGCGGGAACGTTGGCTTCGATGGTGTCGAGGAACTTGCGGAACTCCTCGGAGCGATGGCGCTGTTGCGTCTGTCCGATCACCTTGCCTGTTTTTGTATCCAGGGCAGCAAACAAGCTGGTTGTTCCATGGCGGACGTAGTCGTGGGAGCGGCGTTCGATCTGTCCGGGGCGCATGGGCAACAGCGGAGCGGTGCGGTCCAGGGCCTGAATCTGGCTTTTTTCGTCGACGCATAAAACCAGAGCGCGATCCGGCGGCGCCAGATACAGGCCGACGATGTCACGCACTTTTTCGATAAACAGCGGGTCTTTGGATAGCTTGAACGTCTCGGAGCGGTGCGGCGCCAGGGAGAAGGCTTGCCAGATGCGATGAATCGAGGCACGGCTGAGGCCGGCACGCTTAGCCATGGAGCGTGTGGACCAGTGCGTAGCATCGCTGGGGGTCGACTCCAGGGTTAGAGCCAGTACCCGCTCGACATCCTTGTCGGAGAGCTTACGCGAGGTGCCCGGCCGCGGCTCATCGAGAAGACCATCCAAACCCTGATCCAGATAACGCCGCCGCCACTTGCCCACGGTCTGCAGAGTCAGGTTCAACTGGCGCGCTATGCTTGTGTTGCTCAACCCATCTGCGGCAAGCAGAACGATGCGCGAGCGCATGGCTAGAGCCTGCGCGGTCTTCGGTCTCCTGGTCCACGCCACCATCTGCGACTGATCTTCGGCGTTGACCGACAACGGAATGAGCGGCCGCCCCATCGGAGTTCCTCCCACTCTATCCGATGAAGGGCCCCACGGAAGTTATGCAACTTATTTCAGAGACAGGACACTAGTGCTTACATTCAGTTCACCGTGAGCAAGAACGCGGTCGAGTGCTGGAGCGAGCCCGAGGTTGCGACGACGGTCACGGTCGATGTGACGGGTTGCCGCCGACCGGCACCTGCTCCGTTGCAACCATTGAGCAGGCCGAGACAGATCGCGCAGACCACGAGCAACGGAGGGATTTGGACCAGCCGGCGCTTTTTCCAGCCTACGCAACACACCAGAGCTGCAAGCGTACCGATTGGGAACATCGGGCTTGCATGGCGGTGAATCGTGGCCATTGAAGCGGAGGTGGTGACGGTCAGCGTCGTTGAAGCCATTCCACCCGACGGCGTCACGTTCTGCGGAGCGAAACTGCACGAGGCCCCGGCGGGCAAACCGGAGCAACTGAACGAAACCGCGGAATTGAAGCCGTTTGCCGGCGTAATCGAGATGGAGGTCGTCCCGTTTTGCCCAGCAGTTACAGTCTGCGATGCCGGAGTTGCCGCGACGTTGAAGTCCGGCCCACCATTCACAACCTGGCTAACTGCCGTCGATGTGCTGCCGGCGAAGTTAGAGTCTCCGCTGTAGACCGCCGTGATCGGATTCGTACCGATCGGCATCGCAGAAGTCGTAAGTTGTGCCGTGTTACTTCCGTTCAGAGACACGCTGCCCAAACTCGCGCTTTCATTGTTGAAGGCCACCGAGCCTGTTGGCAGCCCGCCAAACTGCGCCGAGATTGTTGCCACGAGAGTTACAGATTGCCCAAAAGTGGAAGGATTCAGCCATGAAACCAGTGCCGTTGAGGTGCCGGCTGGAGTGATTACCTGGTTCACCGGAGCCGATGTGCTGGCAATATATTGGGAGTCGCCCGGGTAGCTTGCCGTGACGGAGAATGTGCCCGAAGCCCCACCCCAAGACAAAGTCGAAGCACTCGCAACGCCGTTAATCAAAGGAGCCGATGCCCAGGATGCCCCATCGAAATCGAAGGTCACAGTTTCACCATTGGGCGGCGTGCCTTGGCTCGATGTGACGGTCGCAGTCAAAAGTATGGGTTCCCCATTGATCGACGGATTCGGCGTCGGCGCGGGGATAAGTGTCGTCGTTGTCGCAATGATCGGAATGTTAAAAGTGAAGCCGTGCAGCATCGAATTTGAATCCAGGTAAGTTCCGGCGAAGATCCCCGAAGCGTTGATAGCGAAGAAGCCTGCTCCCTGAAATGCGCTCGTACCTGCTTGTGAGAGGGCAACGGTAGCGAATGCTCCATTGGCGCCATAGCGCAGGTATGCGGATGCGACATTGTTCACGTCAAAGTACGCTCCGATGATGTCCATTGCATCGTCCATGCCCAAGCCTCCCGAGCCGCAGAGCAAGACGCCCATGCCCGTGGTGGCGCAGGGATTGGTGTTCGTGCCGGGAGGATCGAAGGAGGTCATGGTGCCGCTGGAGGTGCGCACAAAGCTGTGGCGCGCGCCGGTCGTGTCCGTGTATGTTCCCGCGATGTCTCCCGCCGTGTCGATGCTGGTTGGGATGGTTCCACTGATTCCATAGAAGGTCGGTTGCGTGGCAACGCCAGGGGGATCGAAGGTGGTGATGATACCATTCCCGGTGCGCACGAAACCATGTGATATTCCGTTGGAATCCACGTATCTTCCCGCAATCACGCCCGCCGTGTTGATGGCGATACCCGTGGTTGCATAACCGAGGGAGGTTCCCGGATCCGTAACGCTGAAAGAGGTGATTGTGCCACTGGGAGAACGCACAAAAGCGTCGTTGTTAAATTGATCCTCCCCCGTGACAGCTCCCAAAGAATTGATGCCTAGGACTTCGGTCCCCTCGCCCGCCCAGCCAGCCGAGACAATGAAAGTGGTGATCGTGCTGTTGGCTGCGCGCACAAAGCCGTAAGTGCTTCCGGAGGTCGCGTCGCTATAGTATCCGGCGACGTCTCCCGCCGGGTCCATAGCCGTAACGAAGGTTCCATGCTTCTTGCCCGTACTTGCGCCCGGGACATCGAAGGTCGTCATAACATTGGTGGCCGAGTACACATAGCCGTGGCTCGTGCCATTCGCATCCACAAAGGATCCAGCGACATCGCCGGCAGCGTCGACGCCTTTGGCCGCAGTTCCCTGGAGTGCGCCCGTTCCGGCGCCGAGGGCATCGATAGTGTTGACGATTAAGGGAACGTAGTTGTAGTTTTGGCTGCCTCCGCCCTGCGCCCAGATGGACGGAGAACTGGCCGCAAACGCAAGCGTGAATCCACACCACAGGCCCAGCAGCAAATAAAGCTTTCGGGATCGCATAGAAACACCTTTGAGCGCCGATTCTCCGATTTATGATACTACTCGTCTGGAGCACGCAGGTATGAATTCTTGTTCGTCGTCGCAGCGGAAATTTGTGCGACCGCGCACATCGTGTTTCACAAAACGGCTACGCAGATTGCTGTTGTAAATTCCTCAGGAGCAGTTGACCGATCATCACGACCCACATTTGAGTGTGGTTCTCGTGTCACAGAGTTTCATGGCCCGCGTTATTGACCGCCAATTCGGCGTCAAGGGCGTTTGTAATGGTAGGAAACAGGCAGGTTGTCTGCCGCGAGCGTCAAGTTGACTGGTCCACTCCGCACGGAAACCCCGGCGTTACTAATAGGGCGCAGTTTGAGACGGCGACGCTCGAAAGTGACTATAATCACATATTGGAGCGAGATGATCCGGCTTCCTCAGTGCAGCATCAGCAGTGAGTGAGGCGCCTGGAACCGCTCAATTCTTTGGAAGGGAATCCCGCCACATGGCGACAGGAAACCTGGCCCTGGGTCAAGAGCAGGGCGAAAGCAGCGCGCGCCGGCGCATCGCAAACGACTTCAGCATCAATGTAGCCACAATCAACGGATCGGGTTCGCAGTCCGCCAACAGCGTGCTGCTCAGAAGCATCTTCGGGATGGGCGTTCCCGTCAGCGGCAAGAATCTGTTCCCGTCGAATATCGCCGGACTGCCGACGTGGTACATGATCCGCGCCAGCAAGGAAGGGTGGGTAGCCCGCAAGCGCGACTCCGAAGTGCTGATTGCGCTGAACCCCAACACCGCGCGCGAAGATGCTCTGGCGCTGCCGAAGGGCGGCGCAGCGATTTACGAAGAAAATCTCAACTTGAAACAGTACCGCGACGACGTGGCTTTCTACCCGGTCCCGTTCGACAAGTTGACTGCGGCCCTCTGTCCCGAGGCCAAGCTGCGCAAGCTGGTCAAGAACATGGTGTACGTGGGCGTAGCGGCGCAACTGCTCGGTATCGATCTGCGCGTGGTGGAATCATGCGTGCGCAAGCAGTTTGCCAAAAAGCAGAAGGTCTTCGACCTGAACTTTGGTGCTGTGGAAACGGGCTTTGAGTATGCCCGCACCAACTTCACCAAGCAAGATCCGTACTTCATCGAGGCGATGAACCAGACCGCGGGCAAGATCATCATCGATGGCAATGCGGCCTGCGGCATGGGCGCCGTCTTCGCGGGCGTAACGGTGGTGGCGTGGTATCCGATTACACCGTCGACTTCTTTGATTGAAGCAACCACGGATCTGCTGAAGAAATTCCGCGTGACGCCGGAGGGCAAGGCCACGTTTGCCGTGGTGCAGGCTGAGGATGAGCTAGCGGCGGTCGGCATGGTGCTGGGCGCAGGCTGGGCCGGCGCGCGAGCCATGACTTCGACCTCGGGGCCGGGCATCTCGCTGATGGCGGAGTTTTCCGGGCTTGGCTACTACGCGGAGATTCCCGGCGTGATCTTCGATGTGCAGCGCACCGGGCCTTCGACGGGCATGCCAACGCGCACGCAGCAGGCCGATGTGCTTTCGGCGGCGTTTCTCTCGCATGGCGATACAAAACATCCGGTGCTGCTGCCCGGCAACGTGCAGGAGTGCTTCGAGTTTGCAACCGCTGCATTCGATGTGGCGGAACGCATGCAGACGCCCGTGTTTGTGCTCACCGATCTCGACCTGGGCATGAACAACTGGATGTCGGAGCCGTTCGCGTATCCCGAGAAGCCTCTCGACCGCGGCAAGGTGCTCACGGCGGAGCAGATCAAAAAACTCGGGAGCTTCGCTCGCTATCGCGACGTGGATGGAGATGCCATCGGCTGGCGTACGATTCCTGGCACCCCGCATCCCAAAGCGGCGTACTTTGCGCGCGGCTCCGGGCACAACGATTCGGCAGGATATACGGAGCGGCCGGACGAATATCAAAATGTGATGGACCGGCTGGCGCGGAAGTTTGAGAAAGCGCGGGCCATGGTTCCGGCACCGGTCGAGTACCGGAACGGGAAGTCGAAGATCGGCTTTCTCGCCTATGGATCGACTGACTTCGCGCTGCGCGAGAGTCTCGACGAGATCGAGAATGAGCATGGAGTTCGCGCAGACTACATGCGCATCCGCGCGTATCCGTTTGCGCACGAGATTCACGACTTTGTGGCCAGCCACGAGCGCGTGTACGTGGTGGAGCAGAACCGCGACGCACAGATGGCGAGCCTGCTGAAGCTCGATCTGCCGGCCGAGCAGGTGGTGAAGCTGCGCAGTATTCTGCACTACAACGGGTTGCCGATCGATGCGCGCAGCATTACAGATGAGTTTCGTACCAAGGAGGGCTTGTAATGGCCACTGCAACAGCCAATGGGGCCACAGGCCCGAAGCTGAATCATATTGGATTGCCGATCGTGGAGTATCGCGGCGGCAAATCGACGCTGTGCGCCGGCTGCGGACATAACGCGATCTCGGAGCGCATCATCGACGCGATGTTCGAGATGGGCGTGGAGCCGGAGCGCGTAATGAAGCTGAGCGGCATCGGCTGCTCGTCGAAGAGCCCCGCGTACTTCATGAACCGCTCGTTCAGCTTTAATAGCGTGCACGGGCGCATGCCGAGCATCGCAACCGGAGCAATTCTTGCCAACAGCACCATGCATGCGCTGGGAGTCTCAGGCGACGGCGACACGGCATCGATCGGCATGGGACAGTTTGTGCATCTGATGCGCCGCAACCTGCCGATGATTTACATCATCGAGGACAACGGCGTTTACGGATTGACGAAGGGGCAGTTTTCCGCCACGGCGGACATCGGATCGAAGCTGAAGACGGGCGTGATTAACGATCTGCCGCCCATCGACACCTGCGCTCTCGCCATTCAATTGGGCGCGACCTTTGTGGGGCGTTCGTTCTCCGGCGACAAGAAGCAGTTGCTTTCCATGTTGAAGGCTGCGATTGCGCACAAGGGGACCGTGATGCTCGACGTGATCAGCCCCTGCGTGACGTTTAACGACCATGAGGGCTCAACCAAGAGCTACAAGTTCCTGCAGGACCACGATGAGCCGATTAACGAAGTCGGATTCGTGGCCAGCTTCGACGACATCGAGGTCGATTACGATTCCGGGCAGGTGTACGACGTGGAGATGCACGACGGTTCGCAGCTCCACCTCCGCAAGCTGCTCGAGGACTACGATCCGACGGACAAAGCCAACGCAGTGCGCACGCTGATGGAAGCGCAGGAAAAGGACGAAGTCCTCACCGGCGTCTTCTATATCGATACGCAGAAGCCGACATTCATCGATCAGCTCAACATGGTCGATGAGCCGCTGGCCACTCTGGCCGAATCGTTGACGCGCCCGCCGAAAGCGGCACTCGACAGCCTGATGGCGAATTTGCAGTAATCACGAAATCAGCAAGCATCCGGCATCTACATCGCTTCGCCCGTACGGTGAAGCGATGTTTTTGTTTTCAGGGCGCAGTGTCTTAGGAAGCCTTGCCGCGCAGCAATTCTTCTTCGGCCCTGCCGCGCAGCAATCTTTCAGCGCGGAACCAATCCTCGGCATCATGGCCATGCACGCGGCCGCGTTCGTTCCAGAAACGGTGCGCAAGCTCGGCCACCTGCTCGTGGGAAAGCGATTGAGGAGCTTCGGAAGCTGATTTAGGAGCTTCCATTTGCAGCACATTTGTCTTTTTAGGGGTTGCGGTCTTACGGGGTTTTGCGGCCGGCTTGGCAGCTGCATCGGGTGTCTTCGTCGATTTGGCCATAGGTGGAGATCCTCCTGAGGGATGAAGGAATGAGATCGAACTCTAAAAGCAGAATAACGAAGATTGAGTTGCTTCTCAAGCGAAGAAGCCGCGAAGAACCACCGTCGTAACCTCGCAGGCTTTTGGATTCAGCGCAGGCGCTTGCGAAAAAACTTTGCAATGGTGATGAGCGCAGGCCTGGTGCGTTTCCACGGGACCAGCTATAACTCCCACCAGTCGAGCAGCAACATGCGCGGGTAATAGATGCCTCCGCGAACTGGAACTTCGACGCCGTGAAGATTGCGCAACACCTTTGCGTAGGCCTCGATCTGCGGCGCGAAGATGCGGCGCAGTTCGGAGAGTTCGGCTTCCCGTTCAGGGCCATCTTTATCCGCGCTCTTACACTCCGCAGTTTTGTAGTCGATGATCCACCATGTGTTTTCGCTATCGGTGGAGTGTGGCGTGGGGCCGGCGCGAAACATGCGATCGACTCGAACTGTGCGCAGCTTGCCTGAAACAATGCCAGTCCATCGCGCTTCGTTGGCGGAGTCCGCGTGCGGGCCGAGAATCCATTGCGCCTGCGGATCATCGGCGGCACGGCGTACGATCTCGAGTGCCTGCGCCGCGATGCGTCCGGCTTCGCCGGCATGAATTCCTGAAGCGCGCAACCGAGCCGCGATGCGTGGCGCGAAACTGGCCAGCGCGGCTTGCGCGGCATCATTGGTTTGCGTAGCGCGAAGCTCGGCGAATCGCTGAAATAACCCGTGAACGGCATTGCCGAACGCGCGCGAAATCAGTCCGCCTTCATGGCGCTCGTACAGGCTGCATGCTCCAATCGTCGCGGCGCCAGTTGGAAATCGCATTTCTCCACACGGAGGTCGATAGCTCGGTGGCAGGCGGCGTACGCGCGTTGGATTTGGCGCCGATGCGTCGACTGGATGGGAGATCGCAATCACGTTGTCCGCCGAGGCTGCGAGCGATTCGAGCGTGTGGGCTTCTAAGGATTGCGTGGACGCCGCGATGTTCCATGCTTTGAAACTTCGCACAATCTCCTCGCGCAGTGCGGGCCACGCGGTTTTGAGCAGGCATTCGCGGGGCGGGCAAAGTTCAAGCGAGCCGTCGCTCGCGGACTTGAATTCAGGCCGCGCGAAGAGATGGAGTTCATCGCGGGCACGCGTCGCGGCCACATAGAAGATGCGCCGCATCTCCTGCTGCTCGCGTTCGTGTTGCACGCGATCGACCCAGGCCTTGGCCGAGCCGCGTTCGGCGCCTTTAGGCGGAAAGGGCGCGACAAGGAATTCCGTAATCTCGCCCGCTTCACTCGCCTCCGGCGGCAGGCCGCGCTCCAGCCAGGCAAGCATCTCGTGCTTGTCTCGTCCGGAGCCCGCCTGGAGTTCCGGCACGATTACCACTTCGAATTCCAGACCCTTGGCCCCGTGCATGGTCATCATTTGCACGCCGCAATCCGCCCCGGCCGTAGGATCGGGCAAAGCGCACAGAGCAGCGAGAGCCGCATCGAGCGCGGTTCCCAGCACATCGGGTTCGCCTTGCGGGAAACCGTCGAGGCAACGCCAGAGCAGATCGAGATTGGCGCGGGCGGCCGCGTCCACGCAGTGCGCACCACCCAGACGCAGCCATACCTGCTCCATGCGGGTTCCGAGCGAAGCACCGGGTTGGGTCGAATGCAGACGCTGGCTGAATTCAACGGCGCGCAAAACCCGTTCGACGGAAATGCGGCCATCCTCGCTGAGCAAACTTTTGCGCTCGGCAAGCAAATCTGGAATGGGGCGCGACTTCAGTTCCGCGTCGTCGCCACTCGTGAGTGTATGCAGATCGGCAAGAGACAGTCCACACCACGGCGCGCGCAGGATGCTAAGCCAGGCCACGCGGTCCTCCGGATTGAAGAGCGCGCGGACCAGCGCGAGCGCGTCTACGACTTCCGGGCGATCCTGCAAGCGCTCGAGTTCGACGGCACGAAACGGGATTCCGGCCTCGCGCAACGCCCCCGCGATTGGCGTGAGTGCACTGCGGGTTCGGCCGAGCACGGCAATGCGATATTTCTCCCCAGCCGCGCGAGCGTTTTCCATCCTTTGCAAGTGGCTGCGGATCAGATCGACGATCTCGGCCGTTTGTTTTTCGAGAGCGGCCTCTCGCTGCTGCGCCAAGGACTCTCGATCTTCATCGACCGAACCGCCGCGCGACGCCGGCATAAATGCTAGGTGCAGTTGCAGCGGCGCCAGCGACTCGTCGATCAGTTGCGGCCTGGTCTGGTGCGGTTTGGTCTGCGCTTCGCGATCTCGCGCCGATTGAGCCGGGGTGAAGGCGATGCCGCTGCCGTCGTCTTCCGCAAATACCTCCGAAAATACGCGGTTCAGGCGATGCACGAGCGAAGGCGCGCTGCGGAAGTTGGCGAGAAGTTGCACGGGATCGAAGAGCAGCGGCAGATCTTCAGGAACTTCAAGACCGACGCTTTCCACGCGAGGAAAAAGCTCCGCGTCGGCATCACGAAAGCCGTAAATGGACTGCATGGGATCGCCGACGACAAAACAAGTTCTCCCATCGCGCCCGGACCAGGCCGCGATGACATCGGCAAGCAGCCGGTGCTGACGGCGGCTTGTGTCCTGAAACTCGTCCACGAGCAGGTGGCGGATGCGGTCGGCGAAGGCCTGCGCGGCATCGCTCGGCAAATCGTCTTCGCCTCTGAGCGCCTTCTGCGCGATTTGTGCGATCTCAATGAAATCCGTCTTGCCTGCTTCCGCAAACGCGACGCGCAACTCGGCGGCAGCGTGGCGCAGGAGAATAAAGCAGGCCTTGACGATTTCCCAATCATCATCGGAATAGCGCGCGGAAGGGAGGGCTCGAATCGCCTGGAGCGCGGTTGCAAAAGCGGGATCTGGCGTGACGGCAGCAAGCAGATTCAGCATCCGCGCTTTCTCGGTTTTACGGTCTTTAGGGAAACCTTGCGTTACGCTCACTTGCTTGCGGATGGCGCCTTCGCCCGTAAGCAGCAAATCCGCGAGACAGGCGTATGCGCGGCGCGCCTCCTCTAATTGGTCGACGCCTACAAAGGGGCCGATGGGGAAATCGGCGAGTTCCGCAAGATCGCTGTGGAGCGTGCCGCCGCTCTGCTCGCAGGCAAATCGTGCCAACTCGTGCGCTTCTTTGGTTCCGTTGGGGATTTGCTCGAAGAGCAGCGCAAGCCCGGCCAAAACCATGCGAATCTCGCGCGCAAGCGGGCCCTCGAGCTGCTCGCGCAGGGCGTCCCAGTCCGGAGTGCGATCGAGAAGGGTCTCGTGCATCCACTGATCGCGCTTTGTGAGCATGTTGACAAGCTGGTCTTCGAGATCGGACCAATTGTTGTCGCGCCACAGAAGCAATTTTTCGATGGCAGCGCTCAAAGCCGCATCGCCTTTTCCGATCTGTTCAATCGTGCGGCGTGCGGCGCGGCGATAAAGTTCCTTCGGCTGCTCATGGATTTCGAAGCTTCCGCCGAGTCCGGAGAGAATCGGCTCCTGCATGGCAATTTCGCGACAGAAGGAGTCAATGGTGGAGATGCGCAGTTGCGCGGGGAGGTCGATGAGATTCCATCCCAGGGTGCGGGAGCATTCAAGCGCCTGCTGTGCGAGCAATTCCATGGCGAAGGGCTCGGCTGTGGCTTGAACCGAAGTTGCGTCTGCAGCCTTCTCCAGTTCCGTGAGAATGCGATGGCGCATCTCAGCCGCCGCGGCCTTCGTAAACGTGATCGCGACAATCTCGCCGGGATCGCTCACCTCGCTGAGCAGGCGAAGAAAGCGCCGCGTGAGCAAATCCGTCTTGCCTGAACCTGCGGGTGCGCGCACCAGCACGGAACGCGTGGCGTCGAGCGCGCTCTGGCGCTGAAGATTGTCAGGAGGAAGAGCTCTTTGCGGGTCAGGCATCGGCCTCTGCCTCCTCATCATCGTTATCGTCTTCGGCTTGCGGTGGATTCTCCTGAATGCGGCACAACCCCATGAGTCCACAACGTTCGCAGGTTTTCGGGTACTCGCGCGGATCGGTTTGCGCGCGCCCCGCCAGAAAATCGCGGGCCATTGCTTCGATGTACTCGCGCCACGCCGTCAGATCGGCGTCGCTGAGAGGAGTTTTCACGAGAGCATTTAGCGATTTGAGATCGCTCCTCAGCGTTTCTTTGGCCTTCTTCACGCGCCCCTTGAATCCCATCCCTTTCCCGGAGCGAATCTGCGCGAAGACCATCCCGCCCGAGTTTTCTTCTCCATCCTTGAGCGCGAAGCCGGCGTAGAGCGGCAGTTGCACATCGTCAGGCCGCGGCAGATCCCACGCTTTGGGCGAGACCAGGCCTGATTTGTAATCGACGACGAGCAACGATCCATCATTCAACAGGTCAATGCGGTCGAGGCGCACCTTGAGGGTGAGGCCTGCAATCGAGGGGCGCGCATCGAACTCGGTTTCCTTGACCACAAACGGCGCCCGCACGGATTCGTAACGGAGCCACTCGGTCACAAGTGCGACGAGACGCGTGGCTTCTAGTTCTACATAGCGCGGAGGCATGCATTCCCGCGCACGAGAGGGTGTTTTCTCCTGCATCACGCGTTGCACGTGACCTTCGACAAACGATTCGAGCCGACTTAATTTCTCGAGTAGCTCCGCGTGCGTGCGGATTCCGTCCGGAGGTCCGCTCCAGATTGAGTGCAGGACTTCATGCAGAAGGAGTCCGCGCTCTAAAGCGCTGAACCCGGCTTCGGCTGCGTCCCAGCCATTCGCGCCCAGGCGCGTAACCGCGAACGCCTTGAAGGCGCACTGCGACTGAGTAGTGAGAACATTCGAGCCGCCTGCGACCTCGCGCAGCGGATAGGGAATCTGACTCGCATCTTCAAACTCCACTATCAGCGGTTCAGGAGCCGGCGGAGCGATGAGTTCTGGCGGCAATTCTTTCGGCGATCCGGCCAATTGCGTGACGATCCGCGATGGCCGCGCTTCGACGCCTTCGTCTTGCCGCGCATAGCTGAGGTGCATTTCGGGAGCCGAGGCCAGCAGACGGCGCGTCATCGCGCAGGCCAAATCCCAATCGAGTTTGTGGGAAGCGTGCGGCATGTCTGCCTGGCGCTGAATGCCGAGGGGAAGGAATGGATGCGTTGCGCCCGACGCCGGCCATGCATCGTCACTCGCGCCGAGAAACCAGACGGCATCAGCCGTGAGGCCCGCGGATTCGGCGGGACCGGCGATCAGAACCGGCGCGTCCTCGGACTCAGGCGCAAAGAGAGCCTCGCTCAATGCACGATCGAGTAGCGTAACAAACTCGCTCCACGCCATGCGGCGACCATCGAAACCAAGCGAAGCACAGTCATCGACCGCCTGCTGCCAGCGGCGGAGAATCTGAAACTCAGCGCTTGTAAGAGGACGCTCACCGGGCCAGCCAACGATCTCAAGCAGTTGCGGAACAACATCGGCCCAGGCCAGCGGAGATTGCGATCGCCGCGAAAGCTCTTGAAGGCGATCGCGGGCTCGTGTGATGCGCGACACCCACCCGTCAGGCAGTTTTGCTTGCGTCCGCTGGCGCAGAAAGTCAGCAAGCGCCCAACGCGGCCGCTGGAAGCCCCTGCGGCGCAGTGCGCGCATGTAGCTGAGGAGCGCACGTGATTCGTCGGCTGAAGCGGCGCTGTGGCCGGTCGCAAAAAGCCAATCGAGCTCATTTTCCGCAATCGAACCGCCGAGCCAGTGCAGCAGTAACTGCGCGCTGCGTGCGAGCGCGACCTGATTGAGGGGCACGCCGAGAGAAAACTCCAGCAGGCTTGTTGCGCCGGATGAATTTTCGCTCGCGTCCAGATGGCGCAGGAATGCGCGCTCGATTTCCCCGCGGCGGTTGCGTACGTCTTGCGTGACGACGAGCAATCGCGCTTGAGGGTTCGCTGCAAGTTGCGCCTTCGACCAGAGCGCGCAGGCTGCGAGTTCCGAAGATGTATCCGCAGCAGCGTGAAATTGAATTTGGGGCGCCATTGCGCCGAGCGGGGTTTCGCGCACGCGATCGTCCTCGCCCCATGCGGCGAATAGCGCCCGCTGAGCAGGCAACATGCGATCGAAGCCAGCAAGAGTAATCGGCGGACGCTCCGAGGAGTCCACTTTGAGGCGCTCGGAGAGTTCCAGCGGGAGACGCGCAGCGCTAATGAGATTCCCGTCGCGGCAGATTTGATTGAAGGCAGCCAGCCAGGCGCTGAAGGCACAGGCGTCCTGGTCCCACCCGATACGCGCAGATTCAACGAGAAACTGCGGGGCATAGGCGCACAACAAATGATGGGCGTCCGTGGCCAGCGCGGCCAAGCGATCGGCTGCGCCGGCGAGTTCGACAGCGGCCGGGGCCGATTCATTCACGACGCGAGCCCAAAGCGAATGCTCCTGAAAGGAGCTCAGCACCATTCTGCCGTCAGCAACGCGCTCATCCCAGGCGTTGCGGACAAATGACTGCCAGTCGCGAACGTTGGGCGCCGGCCACGCAGTGAGGCCTTCAGAGCGGCGGGCGCGATGAAAACGCGTGGCAATGAAGCGGGCGGCGCGTTCGCTGGCAGTAACAACGATGCCGCCGTTGCGCAACCAGTTGTCGATGGATGGCAGTTCGGAATTCACAGTGCGTTGCGGGTAGCTCCTAGCCCAAGGATACCCCTGCCGGGACTGACGCCGGAAAGCGCGCAAACGCCTTGTGGTGCGACACGAACCCTGATCTTTGCACACGGTTTTCAGGGGTCAGTTTAAACAAAACTACTTTTCAAGGGCTAAAGCCCGATCCATTCATCAGCATTTACGGCACGCGATCCGCACACTGTGTGGGTTCCCCGGTCGTGCCCTTTCGCGACGATTTTAAACTGACTTATTACCCGGTATTCAGTGGTCAGTCCACCAGTTGTACACTGGAGGAATGCGACTACTCTTCGCCAGCGTTGTTCTCGCCGTTGTTGCAATGGCCGGATGTCATTCCAGCCCGAAGCCCGAGACCCAAAGCTCTTCCGCGCCTGCATTCAAGGTGTACAAGCTGCGCGGCAAAGTGGTTTCAACCAACTCCGCAACCGGTGAAGTCACTGTGAATCACGAAGCTATCCCCGGCTTCATGGATGCGATGACCATGCCCTACAAGCTCAAAGATCCGAGCATCCTGAGCGAGCTGCATCCGGGCGACACCATCACTGCCGACGTGCTGGTCTCCGAGAATCCCGATGCCGACATTTTGCTCGACCACATTGTGGTCATCGCGCAGGGCAAGCCCGACTACAAGCCTGCGGTCTTCTATCACGTGCCTGCGCCGGGCGACGCGGTTCCCGACTTCAAGCTGCGCAACCAGGATGGACGCGAACTTCATCTCGATCAGTTCCGCGGCAAGACGCTGCTTGTCACCTTCATCTATACGCGCTGCCCACTGCCAAACTTTTGCCCTCTGGTCACACACAACTTCGCGGTCATCAACAAGCAATTGGCCACAGATCCGCCGCTCTACGCCAAAACGCATCTACTATGCGTGAGCTTCGATCCGGAGCACGACACACCGGAACGCTTGCGCGCATACGGAGCGGAATACATCGGCAGCGATGCGACGAAAGCATTTGCGCATTGGGATTTTGCCGTGCCGTCGCAGACAGAGTTGCTGGAGATGGCGAAGTTTTTCGATGTGGGTATCACCCATGGCGCAAACGACACCATCACGCATACGCTTTCGACCACGCTGATCGATGCGCATGGCAAGGTGGCGCAGTTTTATCCCGGCAACGAGTGGACTCCGGACCAGGTAGTTGCGGATGTAAAGAAGGCAGCTGCTAGCTCCTAGCGACTAGTTTTTAGCTTGGCCGTGCGGCTACGGTTTTTGAGTTTCAAATCAGTTTCATTCTTTTGAGGGAAGGCAAAGCGAGAACGATGAAATATGGATTGAATATCCGCGAAAGTGGCGAGTTGGATTTTCTGGCATTGGGCGCCCTGGTGCACCGTCTCGATCCGGGCATTATTCCCTTTCGCAAGGCGACGGAGTGCAAGATTCACGTCAGCGGCGGCGAGTTCAATGTGGCTGCCAATCTGTCGGACTGCTTCAAGATGAAGACCGCGGTAGCTTCGGCCATGGTGGATTATCCCATCGGCGATCTGATCGCGGAGCGCGTGCGCGCCATGGGCGTCCGCCCCATCTACAGGCATTTTGAGCACAACGGCGCCACCGGCCCAAACATGGCCACGGTCTATAGCGATCGCGGCGCGGGCGTGCGGCCGCCGGTGGTGTTTTATAACCGCGCCAATGAAGCGGGCGCGATGCTCAAGCCCGGTGACTTCGATTGGAAGAAGATCTTTGCGGGCGGCGTGCGCTGGGCACACTCAGGCGGCATCTTTGCGGCGCTTTCGCCAACGACTGCTCCGCTGGTGGCTGAGATGATGCACGAGGCCAAAGTGGCAGGGGCCATCACCTCGTTCGATCTTAATTTCAGAGAAAAACTGTGGAAGATTTCGGGCGGCGCGGAAAAGGCCGTCGAGACCATCGCCTCTATCGTGAAGAACGTGGACGTGCTCATCGGCAACGAAGAGGATCTGCAGAAGGGGCTTGGCATTCAGGGACCGGACGTCCATGCGAAATCCAAGCTCGATCCGGCCGTGTTCTTCGGCATGATCGACAGCGTGATCAAGAAGCATCCGCATGTCAAGATCGTGGCCACAACGCTGCGCGAAGTGCACTCGACGAATCGCCATAGCTGGAGCGCCGTGGCATGGATCGATGGCAAGACCCACGTGGCGCCAACGGCGGAACTCGACGTGATCGATCGCGTAGGCGGCGGCGATGGCTTTGCTGCCGGCTTCATCTACGGACTGCTCAAAGGCGAAGAGCCCGAGCAGGCGCTGAAGCTCGGATGGGCGCACGGCGCATTGCTCACCACGTTTATTGGCGACACCACCATGGCCACACTCGACCAGGTGAAGGCGTTCGCCAAGGGCGGCTCGGCAAGAATCCAGCGGTGAGAATCAGGGTTCAGGTGTCAGGGTTCAGAAGGCCCCGTGAGCCGCACCTCGAAATATAGTTGCGGCGCTTTAGAAGCCGACCTCTGATCCCGGATCGCTCACCGCCTGACACCTGAAACCTGAAACCAGACTCCTGCCTTTCTGCAACTGTTATTCTTGCCATGCATCAAAGAGAGGTCTCGCATGGCAAAAGTGACCATTATTTTCGGTGTCTTGCTGATCGTTTTGGGGTTGGTGGGCTATATCGGCACCGGCAGCGCCCATCCCACGGCGCTGATTCCCACGTGGTGGGGCCTGGCGCTGGGAGTGGGCGGATTTCTCGCCATCAGCCCCAGCGAAAGCCGCCGCAAAATCTTCATGCATATCAATGTGACTATAGGTGCGCTGGGCTGCATTGGCGCATTCGTTGAAGCGCTGCGCGGTTATGGCGCCGCGCGGTCAGCCGGTCTCGAACCCGACATGAAGGCATTCGCAGCCAAGCTGGCCATGGCGATTCTGCTACTCATCTACGTGAACCTTTGCGTGCGCTCGTTCATCGCAGCGCGCCGCAAGCGGCAGGAGCAGGCATAGCCGATGGGCGGATTTCGCGGCGGTGGAATGGGCATGAGCATGCGCGCCGAGCGCTCGCCGCACGGCCGCCGTGCAAGCGCGAGCGCCGACTTGGCGCAGAAGAAAACAGACTTCCGCAAGGCTCTGCCCGAAATCTGGCGCCTGGTGAAGCCGCGGAAGTG
Organism: uncultured Acidobacteriota bacterium; assembly: GCA_963745965.1. GTDB lineage: Bacteria > Acidobacteriota > Terriglobia > Terriglobales > Acidobacteriaceae > Telmatobacter. Next base: position 8,641 of record CAVUZC010000004.1, on the reverse strand, counting down.
GCTGCTCGTTGCCGGCCTGGTTCTGGTAGCCATTAATCGTGTGGCCGGCCTGACGCTGCCCTACGTCTCAAAGCCTTTCGTCAACGAGGTCATGCGCAGGCATGAGAGCGCCAAGCTGGCGCCTCTGGTGATCGCTGTTCTTGTCGCCACGCTCCTGCAGTCCATCACATCGTTCCTCAACACGCAATTGCTCTCGAAGGCTGCGCAGCGCATGATCGCGGAGCTGCGGCAACAAGTGCAGCAGCATGTGGGGCTGCTGCCGGTCAGCTTCTACGATTCCAATCGCACCGGCCTGCTGGTTTCGCGCATTATGAGCGATGTGGAGGGCGTGCGGAACCTGATCGGCACCGGACTGGTGGAGTTTGTCGGCGGATTGCTGACCGCGGTCCTGGCCTTCGTGTTTCTTCTCCACCGCAATCCAAAGATGACCCTGATCGTCTTCTCGGTCGTTGGCATCTTTGTCTTCATCCTGCAATACGCATTCAAGACCATCCGGCCGATCTTTCGCGAGCGGGCGAAGATCACGGGCGAAGTCACTGGGCGGCTAACGGAGTCGCTCGGCGGCGTGCGCGTGGTGAAGGGTTACCACGCGGAAACCCGCGAGGCGAGCGTCTTCAGCGGCGGAGTGCTGCGGCTTCTCGACAACGTGATGAAGTCGCTGACCATGATGAGTGTGATGTCAATGTCGGCAACGACCGTGCTGGGCATTGTCGGCGCCATCGTGATGATGATCAGCGGCCGGCTCGCCTTTCATAACCAGATGGACGATGGCACCTACATTCAGTACACGATGTTTCTCGCGTACTTGACGATGCCGGTGATTCAGATCGTGAACATCGGCACGCAACTGACTGAGGCCGTGGCCGGCATCGATCGCACCATGGAAATCCTTTCAGAGAAAGACGAGTTCGGCGATGCCGCGCGCACCGTCAGACTGGGCGAGATTCGCGGCAATGTGCGCTTTGAGAATGTCGAATTCGCATACACGCCGGAAAAGCCTGTGCTGCACGGCATCAGCTTCAATGCCGAACCGGGAACGGTGACGGCGCTGGTCGGCTCGTCGGGCTCGGGCAAATCAACGATCATCAGCCTGGTCTGCGCGTTCCACAGCCCTGTGCGCGGCAGAGTCTTGGTTGATGGCATCGACTTATCGACGGTCGATCTGAACAGCTATCGTTCGCAACTCGGCGTCGTGCTGCAGGAGTCGTTTCTCTTCGACGGCACCATCCGCGAAAACATCCTGTTCTCGCGCCCCGATGCGACGGAAGGCCAGTTCCTGCGCGCCTGCCGCACGGCGCGCGTGGATGAATTTGCGGAGCGTTTCCCCGAGGGCTACGACACGGTGGTCGGCGAACGCGGCGTGAAGCTCTCGGGCGGGCAGCGCCAGCGCCTGTCGATAGCGCGAGCGCTGCTGGCGGAGCCGCGCATCCTCATTCTCGACGAGGCCACCAGTTCGCTCGACTCGGAATCCGAAGCCATGATTCAGAGCGGCCTGGCCGAGTTGATGCAGGGGCGCACGACGTTTGTGATCGCGCACCGCTTGTCCACCATTCGCCGCGCCGATCAGATTCTCGTGGTCGAGGAGGGCCGCATTGTGGAGCGAGGCAATCACGCCGAGCTGTATGCTCTCGGCGGCCGGTACTACGATCTCTATACCCGGCAGCACGGCCTTGAAGCCAATTTGTTTTTGGCGCCCGGCGAAGGCGACAAGATCGAAGAAGGCCAGACCGCGGAAGAGTAGCGGCTATGCCAACGAAGAGCGCGGGGCTTCTCCTGTTTCGGCGAGCCGGGTCCGATCTCGAAGTGATGCTGGTGCATCCGGGAGGGCCGTTCTGGGCGAAGAAAGATGAAGGCGCATGGTCGATTCCCAAAGGAGAGTTTGTGGAGGGCGAGGACCCTTTGCAGGCGGCGCGCAGGGAGTTTGAAGAAGAGACCGGGCGCGCCATAAGCGGTGATTCCCTTCCCTTGACTCCTGTGCGGCAGGCCGGCGGCAAGGTGGTCTACGCCTGGGCCGTCGAGGGCGACTTCGATGTTTTGAAGCTGAAGAGCAACTCTTTCTCAATGGAGTGGCCGCCGCGTTCGGGCCGCCATCAAGAGTTCCCGGAGATCGATCGCGCCTGCTGGTTCTCTCTCGCAGAGGCGAGAGGAAAGATTTTGAAGGGACAGGAGCCGTTGCTTCTGGAGTTTGAGCGGAAGCTTGGCTCTTGAACGGAGCTTTGCTGCGTTCCATGTGATCCAGCTCTGCTGTGCCTATTGAGGAAGTCCTAAGAGCGGCACTACCGAGGACTTTGATATCCCAGACATTTTGTGCCGCTCGTCGAGAAGATTAACTATCAAAAGGAAGGCCCCGTCGAATTAGAATTGCTGCATCATTCGAGCACGTCGAATCAGAGATTGGTCGGAGGGAAACGGCGGTGAGCAAGTCGACCTCATTTAAGTTGATTGGAAATGTGTTCTTGATTGCAAAGATTCTTCTTCTCGATGCTATCGTGGGCCTTTTTCTTGCCGCACTTATCCTTGACAATCGACGCCGCGCTCCGATCCTCTATCTCGCAGTTCCGTTTGTGCTCGCCTTAAATCTGATTATCTTCCGTTGGAAGAAGAGAAACCCTGGTTCCATCACTTTGCCCGCCGTGTACGGAGCTGGATTACTCTGGGGAATTATTTGGACGGTGGCCAGCTTTGCATGGTGGAAGATCCTCTTGCTTACAGTGCCGTCATTCCTGCTTTACATGAGAATTCAGCAATTTCGACGCGATAACGAATCAAAATCCAGGCATTAGGAGTGCTCCTCCCGATGTGTCATACCCGCTTCTTCGATTGGTTGAGCGCCGCGGCGGCGCGAATGAGGGCCTTGAATGCCTTCTCGTCGATCTTCTCGCCCTCGTAAAAATCGATGGCGCGCCGCGTGCCGCCTTCCAGACTCGAATTGAAGAGATGCTCGGGGTCTTCGAGCGCCGCGCCCCGCGCGAAGGTCAGCTTGACCTTATCCTTATAGGTTTCGCCGGTGCAGATGATGCCGTCATGAGACCAGACGGGAACGCCGCGCCACTTCCACTCCTCGACGACTTCGCGATCTGCTTGCTGAATGAGGGTTCGGAGCCGTGCGAGCAACCGGCCTCGCCAGTCTCCGAGCTCATTGATTCTGGCATCGATCGAGTCCGAGGCAGATCCGGCAAATACGGATTCGGCTGCAATGTTTCCTTTCATGATCAACTCCACTTCATCAGCTGCGTCACCTGAATGAGATTGCCGCAGGTGTCGTTCAGCATCGCAATCTTTGACGCTGTCACGTCGGTTGGCGGCATGGTAAAAGCGGCGCCGTGCGCTTTCATCTGCTCATAGTCGGCTTGCACGTCGTCGGTGAAGAACATGGCCGCAGGCTGGTTTTGCTGGAAGAGCGCCTGTTGATACGCCTTGGCCGCGGGATTATTGTTCAGCGCCAGTTGCAGTTCCGTGCCGTCCGGGTCCTCGGGCGAGGCCACCGTGAGCCAGCGGTATGGCCCGTTACTGAAATCGTTCTTCTTCACGAAACCCAGCACTTCGGTATAGAAATGCAGGGCCTTCTCCTGATCGTCAACGTACACGCTTGTCAGTTTGATCCTCATTAGTTTCCTCCGGGGTTGAGATTCGCGGACGCTGCCGCTTCGTGCTGTCTTTCGGATCGTTCCCTTCGCGTTGCTCTTTCCTGTATTTGATTTCGTCGGGCAGTCGCTTTCATCACGTCAGAAACCGCCGAGCACCTGCTCCAGGCCATTCAGGAAATTCTGCCAGCCGTATTTTGCGCCCTTGTAAGCGCGGTCCTGCTCGGAAGCAAAGCCGGATTGCTCCATGCGCAGATGCGTGCCGTCTTCGGCGGGAGTGAGCATCCACTCGACGACGGTTTCAAGTCCCAGCGAGCCCCATGTGTACGACAATCGCTTCAGTGGCTCGACGACCAGCACCTTGCAATCGATCACGCCGTTCCAGTGCGGCATAGGCTCGCGCCGGAATTGGAATTTGCGGCCAGCTGTGAGCTCAAAGTCATTGTTCAACAGCCACTCGGCGAGCAGCCGGCTCTCGGTGAGCGCGCGCCATAGTTTTTCCGGCGGATGAGGAAAGACTCGCTCGATCACAAGGGTGGCAGAAGTCTGTGCCGGGTTGCTCATGGTTCCATCCTTTGCAATAGGGATTCGAGGCGATCGAAGCGTTCGCGCCAGAAGGCGCCGTACTCATCGAGCCATTTCACCATCGGCGCCAGGGCATCGGGCTGCGCGCGATAGTGGGTTTCGCGACCCTCGCGGCGATGCCGCACCAGCTTCGCGCGTTTCAGTACCGTCAGATGCTTCGAGACAGCAGGCTGGGAGACGCCGGCATAATCGGTCAAAGCATGGACCGTTCCTTCGCCGCGCCGCGTCAGTTCTTCGAAGATGGCCCTGCGGGTCGGGTCGGCGAGCGCGCGGAAGACGTGATTGGCGATGGCCTGCGTCACAGATAAACCATAGCCAAATGGTTATTGATTGTCAAGAGGCTGATGCGAGTGCGAAGTTGAAACCGCGGAATTACTCCGGAATTCCGTCCCAGCCCCGTCTATCCCAAACGCCCTGGACCCGACTCCACACTTCATTGCTCATGCCACTTTTCCAGACGCCGCCAAGCAGTTTTGCAAACTTCGGGTCTTGTCGGGCCTGGATTTCGATCCGCTCGATGAACTTCTCACCGTGCCTCGCCAGCAGATCCTCCACCGGTCCTGCGGCCAGCACCTGTTGTATCTGTGCTGATTGATCTTTTGCATGGATATCGAGAATCAACAGCCATAGCGTCTCGGGATCGTCGTACTCAAGTTCGTATAGGTCCGTGGCCCACGCGGTTTCCTCTCTCACAACAGATCCCTTTGCCGCAAGATAATAGCGAATCCATGCATCAGCCAAGGAAGCAAGCTCTTGTTTTGTCATGAAAGAAGAATAGACGGCGGCGAATTGGAAATCTCGCGGGTTTCACCTATTGACGCGCGTCTCATCATTTGAGAAGCTAAAGGGTGGACTCATTAGACGAAACAAGGCATCAATATGCGAGACGGAATTCCTCAAGGCACTTATAAAGTTCAAGCCCTCGACCGGGCCTTTGCTGTGCTTGATCTGCTTGGTGAAAGCGAGACGCCGCTGGGATTGGCGCAGGTGGCGGCTTCGCTGCAGTTGCACAAGAGCACGGCTCACCGCTTCCTGATGGTTCTCGAGCGGCACCGCATGGTGGAGCGCACCGCAAACGGCAAATTCCGCTTGGGGCTGCGCCTGTTCGACTTCGGCAACCGGGCAATTGAACAATACGACCTGCGCGACCGCGCCCAGCCTCACCTGCGGCGCCTGGTAGCCGAAACCGAGGAGACCGCGCACCTGGCGCTGCTGGAAGCGGCGCGCGTCATTTACATTGACAAGATCGAGCCTACGCGCTCGGTGCGCATGATTACCCGCATTGGCGCAAGCAATCCGGTGCACTGCACTTCGGTGGGCAAAGCGATTCTGGCGTTTCTGCCGCCGGAACGCGCAGCGGAGATTCTGAAGCGCGTTCGCTTTGAGCGCATGACAACGCGCACCATCGCCAATGCCGAGGCGCTCCGCGCGGAACTTGAAAAGACGCGGCGCCGCGGCTACGCAGTGGATGACGAGGAGCTTGAAGAGGGCCTGCGCTGCATTGCCGTGCCAGTTCTGGACGCGCAGCGGCTGCCGGTGGCCGCAGTCAGCGTTTCAGGGCCGTCGTTCCGCGTGACCGCGCAAAAGCTACCTACAATCGCGAACCAACTGTTGCAGTGCGTGCGCGGCATTTCTATGGATATGGGCTACATGCCGAGCGGTCGCGGCGCGCGCGCAGCGGTGCCGGCGTAGGCTGCGCGTGCAGTTCGCGTCATTCGATGGGAGCGCGCGTCGCGCCGGGTTTGCGATTGCAATGCGTTGAGTGGCGGCGGGGACCGAGGCGCATTAGGGTTCGCTTCAACAATACGTCGCCGAAAGTTGGGCGCGTCGCCGTTCCATTTCCGCAGTTGTTTCTGATACACTCAAAGAGTTGCCGCCGCGCTCAAAACGCTTCCTTTTGCGGCACTCCCAGGTTCTCTGGGGACGTAGCTCAGTTTGGTTAGAGCGCTGCCCTCGTCACTAAATTCCCATATTTGTCAATCGCTTACACCACTTACTGTCCATCTTACTGTCCATTTCTCATCGAAATTGGGCGGAAATTTACTGTCCAAATTTGATCGAATCTGCTGGTCACGCTATTTGTCTAGAGCACTCCTCAGGGAGGCTTCAGGACAATGGCCAGAGCCAGGCGGTATGCCGATCGCGTCAACGTCATCAAGATGGTCAAGGTCAACGGTCGCTGGCCGTTCGCCCGCGTCGTCGAGCGCAATGGAAGAATCATCCGCGATCACGTCTGGGTCGCCGGCCAGGACGAACACCACTCCGAGGGCCGCTACTACCTCGAATGGTATGAAGAGGGCCGGCGTCGCAGAAAACCGGTCGAGAGCTTCGATGTCGTTCTCTCCGCCGCGCGCGCCAAATCGATCGAGCTCAGCGCCGCCAAAGCCGGCCTGTTGGCTCAGCCCGAAGCCTCTGACATCCAGGCGGATGCCGCCCGCCTGACTATGGACGCGGCGATCGACCAGTACCTCGAATACATCCGGAAGCACCGCAGCCTGCGAACTTACCGGACCTACCGCCCTGTCCTGCATGTGCACTTTAGAAACTCATACGCGAAAACCTACGTCGACGAGGTTGACCGCGCCGACATCCTCAAATTCATGAGCGATCTTTTCGACTACGGTCTGGTCGCGCGCACCATCTACGACCGGCTTGTTGTGGTCCTCCAGCTCTTCAAGCGCCACGGATACAAGAATCTAGTCGAACGCAGCGACTGGCCGAGTTATGTCGAAACTATCCGCCCCATTTACGAGCCCGAGGAGATCGCCGCGATGTTGGAGCATGCGGATTCAAATGAGGCGATCCTCATCAAGTTTTGCCTCGCGACCGGCTTCCGCGATCGCGAAATTCGCCATGTGACCTGGAGAGACATCGACTTCCGCAACTGCGTGGTGCGCGTTACCGCCAAGCCGGTCTGGAAGTTCAAGCCCAAGAATTACGAAGAACGTGCGGTACCTGTCCCCGCGTCGCTGATTGTGCAACTCCGGGAACTCAAGGAGAAGGGCAACGCGGCTCTTTCGGAGCCGGTTTTCCCCAACACCAAGGGAAAGCCGAACAGCTTGCACATCGAGATCATCAAAGACGTTGCATATCGGGCCAAGCTCAACTGCGGCCAGTGCGTGACGAAGCATGGCAATCGTTGTGCAAATGGTCCGTACTGCCAGCGGTTCTTTCTCCACAAGTTCCGCCACACCTTTGCGACCGAGCATCTTCGCGACGGCGTCGATATCCGCACTCTGCAAGGGTGGATGGGTCACCGCGATATTCAGTCGACAATGGTTTACCTCAAAGGAATCCAATCGAAGGACGCATTGGTGAAGGTCAACGGCGGATCGCTCGCCGCCTACATGGAATAGTCAGGGGCGGCGGCCAGAGCGGTCATTTGACCGAGATTCAGTTCAAGTCCATTCTGCACAGAACAAGAACGACGACGAGCCGTATTCCGGCTGTCCAAAGAGGAGTATGCCCATGAGTCTGGTGGAAGTCGTGAGGGAAAGACAGGAAGCGCTGCGAGCGCAGGACCTGGCCCAGTTGCTCGGAGTCTCTCCGCAGCAGATTTACAAGATGGCCGCCAAAGGTGAAATACCATCGTTCAAAGTGGCCAACGCCGTGCGTTTTGATCCCCACGAGACAGCCGAATGGTTGAAGGAGAAATACCCCGTGCGCTCGGTGGAAGTGTGTTTCCCCGTGGCGAGAAGAGCGTAGCTGAATGCGAATCACGAAGGAAGAAGTTGTCGCGGGTCATTCTGCGTTGCGAGTGCGTGGGTTTCTCAGGAGGTTCAAACGGGGATTTTTCATGCTCTCTGCTGCTGAGAGCTTTATGCAACTGAAATCACGGCAGGCGGCGGAGTTTATCAACGATATGGTCGCGCTCGAACTCATTGAACCCACAATGCCCTTTGGAAATAAAGCAGCCTTCCAGGTTGCAACGCGAGGTCATGCATTTGCGAATGCAACTGCTGCAAAGCCAATTTATCGAGGAACAGCAGAACGGGTCCTAAGAGAGTTTATGGATCGCGTGAATGTTGTAAACGCTTCGAAGGAATATGCGTTTAAAGTTAGGAACGCCGTTCTGTTTGGCAGCATGCTGTCATGTGCGGATAGGGTGGGTGATGTTGATGTCGCCATTGATTTGCAGCGTCGTATTTCGGATTCCGCCAAATTTAGACAGCAGTGTGACCGTCGTCGGTATTTGGCGGAAGAACGAGGAAGAGCATTCTCGACTGTAATTGACTGGGCGACATGGCCTCAGAAAGAAGTTGTGTTACAGCTGAAGGCACGTTCGCATAGCTTAAGCTTGCATGGATTTGGTCAATTAATGGCGATGGAGAATCTTCGCTACCGCATACTTGTTGGGGACGCCAGCTTAATAGCCAGCCGGATTCCTACTGGGCGTGCCGTATGAGGATTTGTGCTTTGGAATGATGACTTTGGTTCTTGGGCAGCCCTTCAAAAGGAGGTAGGAAAGGAAA
>CAVUZC010000003.1:0-204664 GCA_963745965.1 uncultured Acidobacteriota bacterium | reverse complement strand
TCTGCCATTGAGCTACTGAGGAGTGAGTGGCGCTAGATTGTCCTTATTTACGTTAGCAGAGCCCGATGAGTGCGTCAAAATCGGCAAAGCACGGCTAACCGCAGTCCATTTTCGACTCATTCCCAGGTGAATTCGATGGGAATCTGGACGTCCGGGTGAAGGCTTTTATGCACGGGACAGGTGTGAGCGGCGCGTTCAAGCTTCTCCCTGTCTGCGGCGCTCGGCGCATGAGGAACGCGAATTTTGACGGTCAGACGCTCAATCTTTCTGGGCGGCGTCGGCGTCATCTCCTTTTCGACGGTCGCGGTGGCGCCGGAGATGTCGATGTTCAGCGTTCGCGCCGCAATGCCCATGATGGTGAGCATGCAACTGCCGAGCGCCGTCGCCACCAGATCGGTAGGGGAAAAGCTTTCGCCGCGCCCCTGATTGTCTTTGGGAGCGTCGGTGGAGAGCTCCACGCCGGAGGGGCCGTGGGTTGCCTTGCAATGCAGGTCTCCTTGATACTCGAGTTGAATGCTGACCATGGTCCTTCCTTTGTCGATGGAGTAGGAAAACAGCAGGACTGCATCGCTGCTGGCTTTTCTCTTTCCACGATAACTCACCAGCATAGGAGAAGAATGAAGCTCGAAATTCCCGCAGGCAAATTTTGTGCGTACCTTTTCGACTGCGATGGCACCATAGTGGACTCGATGCCGCTGCACTACATTGCCTGGACGAAGGCGCTGGGTGAGTGGGGCGGCACTTTCGATGAAAAGCTTTTTTATGCCTGGGGCGGCAAGCCGACAAGAGAGATCGTTGCCGATCTGAACCGGATGCAGGGCCTGGCGATGCCGGTTGATACCGTGGCGGTGCGCAAGGAAGACATCTACTTTTCGTTGCTGCCGCAATTGCAGGCGGTGCCGGAGGTGCTCGAGCATATTGAAGCGCAATATGGCCGCATTCCGTTCGCCGTGGTTTCGGGCAGCGAACGCGAATCGGTGATGAGATCGCTCACTGCTGTGGGCCTGCTGGACCGCTTCCCAATCCTTGTGGGCCACGAAGATTACACCCGGTCGAAGCCCGCGCCTGACGCCTTTCTCGTCGCGGCCGAGCGGCTCGGCGTGGCACCGCGTGACTGCCTGGTATTTGAAGACACGGACATGGGCATCGCAGGCGCGACGGCGGCGGGAATGGCTACAGTACGCGTTCCCCAGCCGCTTGAGCGGCGCAACGGAACCGGACCTAAGGCTCGCGCGTAATTCCAGACAGCAACTCGCAGGAGGCCGAATTGCCATCCGCAAATATCCGGGAACAGGCCTTGAAACAGGCCTTGAAACAGGCCGCGGAACAGCCGTGTACTCCAAACCGGTGGGGCCACATCGCAACTGTGCTCGCGATCGCTGCCGCCGTCGCCGTTCTACACCTGGTCACCAACTCACGCTACGGATTTCACCGCGATGAGCTTCAGTTCCTCAGCGATGCGCGCCATTTCGACTGGGGATTTGTCGCTTACCCACCATTCACGGCGATGATGGAGCGCCTCGGTCTCGCCCTTTTTGGCCTCAACATGGTTGGCTTGCGGCTCTTCTCAGTTCTTGCGCAGGCCGTTGTCATCGTTCTCGCTGGACTCATGGCACGCGAACTGAGTGGCTCGCGCCTGGCACAGGCTACAGCAGCGCTGGCTGTCGCTTTTTCGGGAGTGCCGCTGTTCGAGGGCACTGAGTTTCAATACTCGTCTTTCGATCTTCTCTGGTGGGTGCTTATCGCGTATTTCACGGTGCGACTTCTCAAGTCAGACGATCCGCGCTGGTGCCTCGCGATCGGGGCGGCTATTGGAATGGGGCTGCTCACGAAGTACTCGATTGCGTTTTACATCGCTGGGATTGTTTTGGGTCTCGTCTTTACGCCCGCGCGGCGCTTCTTCAAAACCGGATGGTTCTGGGCTGGCATTGCAATCGCATTTGTGATTTTTCTGCCGAACCTTATCTGGCTCGCGCGCCACAACTGGATCTCTTACACATTCCTCCAGCACATTCACGCACGCGATGTCGCTTGGGGCCGCGCAAAGGGCTTCTGGAAAGGCCAGTTCATCGTCTGTGCGAATCCAGTTGCAGCGCCGCTGTGGATCGTCGGGCTCATCGGCTTCCTCCGCAATCGCCGTTATCGCATGCTAGCCTTCATGTATCTGGTGCCACTCGCGCTCTTCGCCGCTGCAAAGGGACGCGACTACTATATGGCCGGCGCATATCCAATGCTGCTGGCGATGGGTGCCGTGCGCGGTGAGCGGTGGCTTGGTTCTCTGCCCCACTGGGGCCGGCGCACGATCAAGATCGGCTATTTTGCGGCCTTTGCGTGCGTCTCGGCCTACATCTGCGCGGTCGTTATTCCCTTTGCGTCCAGCGGGCCGCTGCGCAGCTTCGCGCTGAATCATAACGGGAATCTTCGCGAGGAGATCGGCTGGGATCAGCTGGTGGGCACTGTGGCGCAAATTCGCGCCTCGCTCCCGCCCGATGAGCAGGCTGGCTTAGGCATTACCACGAGCAACTATGGCGAGTATGGAGCGATCGACGTTCTCGGCCGCGCCTACGGTCTTCCAGAGCCCATCGGCACCGCCAACTCCGAGTGGTACCGGGGTTATCCTGCACCATCGCCCACCACATTCATCGTACTCGGCCAGCGCGTGGAACAGGCCAACGCGCTCTTCACCAACTGCCGCCTTGCCGGACACAATGGCAACTCCGAGGACGTGCGCAACGAAGAGAACCAGTTCCACCCCGATATCTTTGTGTGCGGGCCGCCTCGCAAACCCTGGGCGGAAGTGTGGAAGGAACATCGCGATTTCCAATGATGAGCGTATCCCATCTTTGCTCTTTCAAAACTTCAATACAAAAGGACTGCTACGCGATAGGACGTGAACGCGCCATCATCTTGCTCAGCCGGGCAACTGCCCACCGCGGCCTGGCGGTACTTTCCCGAACGGAGTTGGTTCACGAGCGCCGGCGGCAACTGCGAGAGATCGGAGTTTTGCCAGCGGATCATCCACGCCGGACGCGTCGAGGTTTGCCGCAGATCGCCATCGCTCGCGCACGCCGACCTGGCCGCTGCGGGATTGGAGAGAATCAACACCCCGGTGGCGCGAATCATCGATGCCACGCGCGCCTCAACTTGCGCCGGACTCAGATTTTTCACGGCGGCACTGTAGTCGGCCACCGCGTAGAGCACTCCGCGCGCGTAGACCAGCGCAATGCCCACATGATCCACCTGGGGGTTCAGCAGGTTTTCGCGGTGGCCCGGCGAGTGCATCCAGCCATTGTGGATCTCGTTCGCCGTGGGGCCAACCGCCACGTTCTCCTCAATCAGGCTGAAGTGCGCGCCGGCCTGTGCCGCGCGCTCGGTGACATCGGGCTCGCCGCCGTAACGATGGGCGATGGGGCCTTCCGCCGCCATGCGCCGGCAATGCTGCAAGGCTGCGGCGGCTAACGCCGGGTCCCACTGAAGGCTTGGCACGCCGGCCTGCGCGCGCGACTGATTGGCCAGCGCGAAGAGCTGCTGCACGGCGCTGCGCAGATCGGGGGAGCTGGTTTCGGCTGCAGTTGCCACGTATTGCGGGTATTGCTGCTGCGCGGAGAGCTTCGGCGATGTCGCTGCCGTTGCCGCAATCGCACCTATCAGGAAGCACGAAAACACTTTCATACCCGGTTCAACCCTGAATCGGCTCGCTTGTCGCGGTATTCTGACGTTGCGCATGTATCTCTCGCTCACCAGAATATTCGATGGAGTTCGGGTCCGTGTAAAGCGGCAGCCGCTGGCTGTGATCGGCGTGGTTCTGCTCTCGATCTTCGTGGTGTGCGGGCTGGCTGCGCCGTGGCTTGCGCCCTACAATCCCGCCTCGATCGATCTTCTGCATCGGCTCCAAGCCCCGTCGGCTGCGCACTGGGCCGGAACCGATGAGCTGGGGCGCGACATTCTGTCTCGATTGTTGTGGGGGGCTCGGCTGTCGCTCGCGGTTTCGGTCACTGTTGTCACGGTTTCGCTAGGACTCGGACTCGTCATCGGCGGCATCGCAGGTTATGTTGGCGGATGGGCCGACACCGCGCTCACGACCTTCGCGATGAACACCTTTCAGGCGCTGCCCGGAATTCTGCTGGCCATCGCTTTTGCCGCGTTTCTCGGTCCGGGATTTACGAATCTGGTTCTGGCGCTGGCCATCGGCGGATGGGCTGGCTACGCGCGGCTGGTGCGCGCGCAGGTGATGGCAGTGCGCGAGCGTGAGTACGTGGACGCTGCACGCGCGCTGGGCGCTGGGCCGCTGCGCATCTTTTTTCGGCACATTCTGCCGAACATTGTGCAGCCCGTTCTGGTGCAGGCTGCGATCGGAATGGCGGGAGTGATTCTGGCCGAGGCGACACTCTCGTTTCTTGGGCTCGGCATTCCTGCGCCTGCACCGAGCTGGGGATCGATGATCAATGACGCACGGCTGCATCTGTTCGACTCGCCGCATCTCGTGCTCTTCCCTGCTGCCGCTGTCGCCGGGGCGGTGCTCGGGTTCAATTTTCTGGGTGATGCGCTGCGCGATCAGCTCGACCCTCGCACCCGGTTGGAGTTGGGGCTGTGAAAACCAGTGGTTAGTGATTAGTGATTAGGTGCAAATTGGCTGTAGGCTTGGGATGGCGGGCGGGATGAAGATTGGGGTCATCAGTGACACGCACGGCCTTTTGCGGCCCGAAGTTGCGCCGGCGTTTCGTGGGGTCGATCAAATTCTCCATATCGGCGACGTTGGCAGGGCTTCGATTCTTGAGGCTTTGGAAAAGATTGCGCCGGTGACGGCTGTGCGCGGCAATGTGGACCGCGAGGGAGCATGCGCCAGGCTGCCTGAGACTGAAGTTGTGCTCGTGGAGGGCCACTATATTTACATGCTGCACGATCTCAAGACGCTGCATCTCGATCCGGCGGCGGCAAAGTTCGCGGCGGTGCTACACGGGCACACCCATGTGCCGAACTTCCATACGAAAAAGGGCGTGCTGTATTTCAATCCGGGTTCGTGCGGGCCTCGGCGGTTTGAGTTGCCGGTGACCGTTGGCGTGCTTGAGATCACAACCGCGAAAATCCACCCAACCATAATTCCGCTTGACATCAAGCTGTGATAAAGTCTCGCCATCATGAAAACTATCTTGGCTGTGGTTGCTCTAAGCTGCGCCGTGGTCCATTGCGTAGCACAGACTGGGAAATTATCCGACTGGCCGAAGCTAGTCAAAAGTAATGACGCGGACGCCGCGCGAAAACTTTGTACGCCGTTTGAGAATTCAAAGGTTCTCGCTGAGCAAGTGGAAGCGGAGAAGTGCCTCTCCAATGTGGCTCTTGTCGGCGCGGATGCCGTTCATCTGGAGAAAGACAAGAACGGCCAGGCTGTGATGTTCGACGAATATATTCCGGAAGCCGTCGACGAATCTCTAATTCATCTGAACCGCGGAATTCAACTTGCACCGCAGGATCTGAGCATCCATCAGGGCAGATTACATGTACTCGAGATTTCCCGCCGATACAACGATATGGCCAAGGCGCTCGACGAAAGTTGCGCAATCTACAAAGGGAAAGATGTTCCATTTGAATGGCTTGCCTACACTTCGGAGTTCATGGACCTCGGCCAATACGACGCCGGTCTGGAACTGGCGAAAGTCCTCGACAAACACTACCCCAACAACCCCGACATTCTGGGAAACATGGGCGCGTTTCTTTCCATGCTCAAACGCGACCCGGAAGCAATTGAGGTTTTGAAAAGGGCGACGGACCTCGCGCCCAAAGATCCCATCAATGCCTGGGATCTCGGCCGCGAATATGACTATGCAGGGCAGGCTGGGTTGGCCGATCAATGGTACCGAAAGGCTTTATCGCTGATGACTGACGACGATCAGCGAAGGCAGAGCAATTGCATCTACGGGGAGTTCATCGAGAACAAATTGAAGGACCGCCCGCGAGCCTGTACTCTTGAGAAGCAGAATTGTCCGGCGGACCAACAGTCGGCCTGCGTCGATGTTCCGACCACGAAGTCCGAGTGACCAGTCTGCTTTTGAGATGACCTCGGCCGGTTACAAACAACCACGGTCCTTCGACTCCGTGTGGCCGAAAATCAGGCCGCACTCCGCTCAGGATGACAACACGTTTTTCGTGAAGTTCGGAATCTGAACCGTGCTTCCTGCTGCCTTAGCGCATGCGGGGGTTGATCCAGGCGTAGACTACGTCGGTCATGAAGTTCACCAGCACGTATGTCAGGCCGATGGCCAGCAGACAGCCTTGGACCAGGGCGTAGTCGCGGTTCGAGATGGCGTCGACTACCAGGCGGCCGAGGCCGGGCCAACTGAAGATTTTTTCAGTGACGATGGCGCCGGCGAGGAGCGCGCCGAATTGCAGGCCGACGACGGTCACGATCGGCACCAGCGCATTGGGCAGTGCGTGCCGCCAGACGACAGCGGTTTCGGTGAGCCCCTTGGCGCGGGCGGTGCGGATGTAGTCCTGGCCGAGTTCCTCGAGCATGGCGGTGCGCACCATGCGGGTGAGGATGGCCGCGAGCGAAGCGCCCATGGTGACCGCGGGCAAAACGAGATAATGCCAGTCGATGGCCATGACGCCGCCCATCTTTGCCGCGCCGGAGTTCGCGCCCGAGACTGGCAGCCAGCCGAATTCAATGGAAAAGATGAGAATGAGCACTGGGCCGAGCGCGATACCGGGAACCGAGAGGCCGAAGAGCGAGACTACGGAGAGAAGCTGATCGGCCCAGCGGCCGCGGCGGAGGGCGGCGAAAACTCCGGCGGGCAACGACAGCGCGAGCCCGAGCAGCAAAGCTGCAATGGTGAGCGCGAGCGTGTAGGGATAGCGTTGCGCGATGAGGTGCGATACGGAGTCGTGCAGGCGGATGGACTCTCCGAGGTCGCCGTGCAGGACGCCGCTCCAGTAGTGGATGTACTGAACATGCAGCGGCAGATCGAGGCCGAGCTGGTGGCGCAGTGCCGTGAGATCGGCGGGCGACGCGCCCTCGCCGAGCATCATTTGCACGGGGTCGCCGGGGACGAGGTGAATAAGCAGAAAGACGAGCGAGACTACCAGCCAGACAACGGGCAATGTGAGCGCGAGGCGGGTTAGGGTCTGCTTCATGGAGGTTGTCAGTGATCAGTTTATAGCGGGAGGTTGGCGGGGTTCACAGTCCTGCCCATTCTTCAACGAGGGTTAGACCAAGATCAGCCCGTGCCACTATTTGCATACCTCGGGAACCATACTTGGCTCCCATCTTGTCAGTAGTTGAGCCGCGCTGGTTTGAGGTGAATACCAATCTTTACTCAGGGTTATTTCCCATTGCTTTTGCGCGATCTCTATCGTCAGCTTCAAATCCGTTCGCCGAATCACGCCGTATTGAGAGGCTTGTTCGAGGCCCCCTTTTGAATGATTGAACCTATCCACAAACTGAGAGCCGTCGGTGCTATGCAGACCCGGCAGTTTCAGCAATTTTACTGATTCATGATCGAAGTCGAACTGCCCATCCTTAGCCGGAGTCTGTACGTAAAGAATGCAACGAGCGCCCACCCAGCCAATGGCGCTGGCGCCTGCGTCATCCTGGTCGATTCTTAAATCGCGAAGAGTGGCGCCCTGCGCATCGGTGAGGAAGGCACCATCTTCGCAGTTAAAGAGGATCCATTTCCCGTCTGCGGACCATTGAGGATCGCTCTCTGAACAGGGCTCATTATCCTCAATGTTGTTCGTCGCCTTTAGAACCCGTATCTTCCCTGTAGCAAAATCTAGTACGGCGAGAGGGCCGCTGTTTTCCTCGGCGTCGTTCCCATCACCAGGCTGATTGCCATGGACAGCAAAGGCCAGATAGCGGCCATCTGGTGAAAAGGCCGGTCCACCGTAGACTTCGGTTTCGCCCTTATCAAGATCATGGAAAGCAAAAGGAGCGCCCGTTAGTTTCTTTCGTACGCCCGTCTTTAAATCGATTGCGATCAGCGCGCCGCCGTGCTCAGTGTCGGGCGAGACAATAACGAGTCTCTTGCGGTCAGGAGAGAACGCAAATCCCGCGACAGGTCCCTTCAAATTGATTCGCTGGACCACGGTTCCCGTAGCATCGTAAACGGACAGCGAGGAGCCAGAGGCTATAGCAATGACCGGGGTTGACTCGGGCTGGCAATTTCCAAGCCCAATATTCAAGCCAGCGATCGCTAGGATGCACAGATATGCCCGGAGCATGATAGCCCTCATCCTAAATCAGCATGGTTTAAAGTTGCAGGTAATTGGCTGGGGCTTAATCACGCTTCTTGCAGGCAGTTTCTTACGCCCCCTGCGGGGGCTGGCGTTCGTTTTGTTGATTTTTTCCCAGGCTTACGCCTTGGGGCTACCTTCTCCTGCCCGCTGAAGCAGGCTCCCTGCACGAGTGCTCGCTTCTTCTCGGATACCTGAACGATTACTACAGGGATGGAGGGCGAAAGCAACCGCAGATCCCTCGTTGCTTGGCTCCTCGGGATGACAACGTCTGAAGGGGGAGAACTGTCGGGCGAGAACTATCTGGGGAGATCTATTCGGCGAGGACTTCGATGCCGCTGACGGTGGCGTAGCCATCTACGGGGACGAAGCTGAGGAAGAGTTTGCCCTGGGCGTTGGGCTGGAGATCGGCGAAGCGGCGGATGATCACGTCTTTGTCGTGCGCTTCTCGGGCGAGATCGAAGTTTTCGAGAAGAGGACGGCCGTTGCAGAAGACGTTGAAGACGCGGGCGGCGGCGGATTGGGCTTCGCCGGCGGGAAGCGGGGGCTGATCGGGATCGACGCGGCGGGCGGCGAAGTAGAGCGTCAAACTGTACTTGCCCGGAGGAACCGGGATGGCGTAGGTGAAGTTGCCCCAGCGCTCCGATTCAAACAGCTCGGGATCGTCAGTGCCGGTGACGGGCGTGGTATAGGTGGCGATGCGGCCGCCTTCAAAGTAATTGTCGGGACTCCACCAGCGGCTGTCGTCGGAGTAGTAGGGCGATTGGCGCGGGAGGATGCGGATGGGCAGCGCATGGCCGCGCAGGCCGGGAAGAATCTCGATTGCCGATACGATTGCCGGCTCGCCGTTGTCGCTGGAGAACTCGAGGTGGAGATAGCCGTCGGCGGTCGGCGAGATGTTGGGGAAAATCTTCACATCGGCGGTGTTGCCGCCGCCCGCATCGGCTACGACATCGAAGCCGGAGAGCAGGGTTTTGCCGTTGGCGCGGACGGTCATCAGGCGCCTGCCTTCGGCGCCCGTGCCGGTGGATTCGGGATCGTAGACGGTTTCGGCGAAGTGGAGGCGCAGCTCGTAGATACCCTGCTTCAACGGAATGTCGTAGCGAAACGACTGGCCCTGGCGGCTGGTGCGATAGAAAGCCTGGTCCTGAGTACGCCAGATGTGGAGCACGTCGCTTTTGACCGCTGCGCCGCCGGTGAACTCGGTGTCCGAACTCCACAACTTGCCGGCATGATCGACCAGACTGCGGTTTGCGCCGGCAAGGATACGGATTTCAGGCCCTGGGGGAGGGCCAAACTGAAATCCGTTCGAGTAGACAGGCTGAACAGCCGGCTGCGAGGCCAGGCTCGCCGCTCTTCTGAGCGAGACACGCCAGCCATACACGAGGGCGACCGCGATGATGACGCCGAGTAAGAAGCCCCACGGCTGGCGGACGGCTCGCCGGAAACTGTTTGGCCGTTTCTGGGCGGCCAGGACTTCGGCAGCCGTTCCCGGCGGGCTTTCAGTTGCCGAGCCGCCATTCGCCTCGGAGACGACGAGGTCACGGGCAACTGGCGTGAATAGCGGCACGTACTGGCCGAGGGGGATGGTGATTTGGAGAGCGTGGGTTGCGCCCTGTCCGGCGTAGTAGTCGGCGAGCCGCTTGCGGAGGCGGTTGGCTTCGACGCGGACGATGGAATCGGAGTCCTGATCGAAGGAGTCGCCGCGATCGAAGACTTCGACACCGATGGAATACTCCTTGATCTGGGAGGCTTCTCCGGCGAGAAGCTTTTCACAGAGCCAGGTGAGCAGGTGCGCGAGCCGCGGCGCACGCATGAACTCCGGCGAGGCGAGCACGGCGCGCAATTCGGCACGTTTTGCATCAACATCGACGGTTTGCATAATGGCTGCTGCCATATAGTAATTTGACCCCCGT
Organism: uncultured Acidobacteriota bacterium; assembly: GCA_963745965.1. Taxonomy (GTDB): domain Bacteria; phylum Acidobacteriota; class Terriglobia; order Terriglobales; family Acidobacteriaceae; genus Telmatobacter. The sequence continues at coordinate 194,522 of CAVUZC010000003.1, read as the reverse complement.
TTCGTTGGACTGTCGAGCCGCTCCACTATAAAGCGAAACTGGGCTTTGCCAACGGTGTAACGGTGTCATCGGAGGTCTGCGAGGGGAGTTAACGGCAGGTAACCCCCGGCTTTGCGGATGAAACGGCGCTTCGCCTACAATGCAACGGGCTGGGCAAACCGTTGTGATTAAAGCTCTTCCTCGGCGGAACGTGACATCTAACGGCGACGGAGTTCCGTGTAGCAGGTATAGCGTTGCGAACTTGTTTCGATCGGCGCTCTACTGGATTCGAAATCGGGTGCAGATCGGTTGGGGCGGCGCCGGACAGGCTGCCGGAACCGAGACGGCCTAAAGAAAGAGGAGGTTTGATCATGCAAAAACTCGCAATGTTCCTCGTCATGATGAGTCTAACTGCCGTCGCTGGCAGGTGCACAGAGCGAGAACTTACGCCGGATGTTCGCGGCGTGGATGCAACGTCCCAAGCTGCCCGGACGGCTGAGGAAGCAGGCGACCAGGCGCGGTTAAACAAGGAGTACGTGAAAGCTGCCGAGAACTACCAGAGGGCGTTGCGCTTCGACCTGAAGAATTCCGAGCTCTGGAACAAGCTGGGCATTGTGGATCTGAAGCTTGACGACAGACGGGGCGCGCACAAGAGCTTCGCCCTGGCCGTCAAATACGATTCGCGGAACGAGCTGGCTTTGAACAATCTTGGCGCGCTGGAACTCCTGGACCGCCGATACAAGGTTGCGACCCATTATTTGAAGCAGGCCCTGGCGCTGGACGAGTCGAATGCTTCGGCTCACCTGAACCTTGCAGAGGCGTGGATGGGGCTGAAGCAAGTGGAACGCGCGATGACGGAATACTCGCGGGCACTGGAACTGGACCCCGACATTTTGGATTCGTCGAACGACGGCGTACTGGCCCAGGTAAGGACACCGGAGCAGGAGGCTTTCATCGATTTCCTGATTGCGAGGGCCTACGCCCAGCGCGGTAATCTTGACGGCGCTCTGGATTATCTGGGTCGCGCCAAGAGCAAGAACTACCCGAAACTGGCGGATGTTTACAGCGAGAAGGAATTTGCCTCGTTGTGGACCGACCCTCGGCTGCAAAAGATCGTAAAGCGGTAAGCGGCTTCTCCGTCCCACCCCCTTTGCGCTGCGACCTTCCAATAACCCTTGGAAGACGCAGCGCTCTTTTTTCCAGACGCAGCGTTGGGCTCTCTTCGGCGAGACTAACGATAAACTTCAGGGATGAAATTCTGTTCCTGGATGGGCGGGCGCACATACTTCGATTTCATGATGGGCGGCAGTTTGAGCGGCTCGGGCGTCAGGTCTTTGTAGGGAATCATCGAGAGCAGATGGTGGATCACGTTGAGGCGCGCCTTCTTCTTGCTTTCGGCGTTCACGACGAACCAGGGAACCTGCTTGGTGTCGGTGACAGCAAACATCTCGTCCTTGGCGCGTGAGTAGTCGGCCCAATGCTTGCGCGATTCCAGATCCATCGGGCTCAGTTTCCAGCGTTTGGTGGGCGTGGACATGCGACCCTGGAAACGATGCTCCTGCTCCTCGTCGCTCACACTGAACCAATACTTGAGAAGGATGATGCCGGAACGCACCAACATGCGCTCGAACTCCGGACAGCTCTGCATGAACTCCAGGTACTCGCGGTCGGTGCAGAAGCCCATCACGTGCTCCACGCCGGCGCGGTTGTACCAGCTGCGGTCGAAGAGCACCATTTCGCCGGCCGCGGGCAGGTGCGCGACGTAACGTTGAAAGTACCACTGCGTTTTTTCGCGCTCCGTGGGAGTGCCCAGCGCCACGATGCGGCAAACGCGCGGATTGAGCGACTCGGCAATGCGTTTAATCGCTCCGCCCTTGCCCGCGGCGTCGCGGCCCTCGAAGAGAACCACAACGCGCAGGCCCTCATGCCTGATCCACTCCTGCAGCTTGACCAGCTCGATCTGCAGGCGGCTAAGCTCGCGCTCGTATTTGCAGTCTTTGCCAAGGTGCAGGGAAATCGATTCGAGGATGCCGACGGCTGAGTGGTAGCCGTTGTCGGATTTCTGACCGTTGCAGTTCAGATGCCTGTGATGATTCTTCGTCTTCTCAGCCATCTATCCTCCGGGTGCTCCTGGGCCGGGCCATGCTCACCGGACGCAGGATCAGAGGGATTATCGGCGGGAAGCCCACGCGACGTTAACTCGCGAGCCGAAGCTCTGGCCGCAACGGCCCAGGGCCGAGCGATTGAAGATCGCGTTACGCATAGTCAACCTGCATTTACCAAACGCGTATTGATGATGTTGATGCCGTAATGAACGTGGTACGGTAACCGGCCGCGTAAGCCCGCGCGTGAGTTGGCAACGCGGATAATCGATATGTGACGGGCAAGAACAATCTCGGACTCTTGCAGGATTATGGAACATACCTTCGCGTGGAGAAGGGATTGCGGCCACTCACCTGCGAAGCGTATCTGAGCGACCTGCGCATTTTTGCCGAGTTTCTCGAAAGCCGCAATGCCCTGCTGCTCACGGCGTGCGAGGCCGACGTGGCGGGCTTGCTCGAACACCTGCGCAATCACAACATCGATGGGCGCTCGGCGGCGCGCAAACTCAGCTGCCTGCGCGGGTTCTACAAGTGGCTGCTGCTCGACCGGTGCATCCATCACGATCCCACCGTCAACATCGAGTCGCCGAAAGCGTGGAAGGTGCTGCCGAAATCGCTGGCCGAGCCGGAGGTGACGGAGATGCTGGAGCGAGCCGCGCTGGCTGCGTCACATCCACAGGCCAAGGCCACTGCGCTGCGCGATCATGCCATTCTCGAGTTGCTCTATGCTGGAGGGTTGCGTGTCTCCGAGGTTGTCTCGCTCGCAACCAGCGACCTCGCGCTCGACGCCGGGCGTGTGCAAGTGCGCGGCAAGGGCGATAAAGAACGCATCGTTCCGCTGGGGCGCTCCGCGCTCGTGGCTTTGGAGCAATATCTGCTTGAAGGAAGGCCGCATCTGGAACGGATCAGCTCGGCGCGCCGTGGCCGGGGGCGAATCAAGACGCCGCGACAGGAGCGGGCGTGGATGTTTCTCTCGCTGCGCGGCATGCCTCTGACGCGGCAGTGGGTGTGGCGGCTGGTGAAGAACGCGAACAGCTCCACGAGCCCGCACGGACTGCGCCATAGCTGCGCCACACACATGGTGGAGCACGGTGCGGACCTGCGCAGCGTGCAAACGCTCCTGGGCCATGCCGATATTTCAACGACGCAGGTGTACACGCACCTGGCGCTTGGCCGGCTGAAGGCTGTGCATCGCAAGTTTCATCCGCGTGCGAGCGCTCGCGCGGCTGAGACGCAGGCAGATGAGGACGCACGGCCCGGGCCACGGCTCGTCGTGCGAGAAGCTGCCGTTGAGGGACGGTCATGAGCGCTGCCGCTGTGACGCCGGCGTCTGGTTCCTCGGCTGAAATTGCCGATTCGCCCGTCGACTCACTCGTTCGGGCTTACCTGCAAATGCTGGCCAACGAACGTGGTGCATCTGCGCACACGCTGCGCGCTTACGAGCGCGAACTGCGCGGGCTCGCGGCGTGGCTCGGAGAGCATGGCGGCGCGCCTGATGTTGCTCAAATCGAGCACACGCAGATTCGCGCTTACCTCGGAACTCTTTACGAGCGCGGATTGTCGAAAGCATCCGCGGCGCGGGCGCTGGCGGCAATTCGCAGCTGGTTCAAGTGGTTGGCGCGCAACAAATACGTGGAGCAAAACACGGCGTCGCTCGTCTCCACGCCGCGGCTGCCGAAACATTTGCCGCGCGTCCCGTCGATCGAGCAGATGAATCGCGTGGTGGATTCAGTACGCGACGACGCAGCCAGTTGGCCGGCGCGGGACCGGGCGATTCTCGAGATGCTCTACGGCTGCGGCATCCGCAATGCGGAGCTGACCGGACTCAACGTTGAAGACGTCCACTGGGCCAATGAAGCGATCCTCGTGCGCGGCAAAGGGCAGAAGCAGCGCTATGTACCGCTGGGAGACATGGCGGCAGCGGCATTGCGCGCTTATCTGGCAGAGCGCGAGGCGCGTCTGGCCGCGGTCAGCGAACGAAAGCCCCTTCGCACGCCAGCTCTATTTGTGAATCTGCAATTGCGTGGATTTGACGCGCGGCTGACCACTCGTAGCGTCGGCCGCATCGTAAAGCGCATTGCAATTCTGCGCGGGCTCTCCTCCGATGTGCACCCGCACACGCTGCGCCACGCATTTGGCACGCACCTGCTCGAAGAAGGCGCCGACCTGCGCGCGATTCAGGAACTGCTCGGCCACGAGCGATTGTCGACCACACAGCGTTACACGCAGCTGACCACGGCACAATTGACTGCGGTCTACGACCGAACGCACCCGCGGGCAAAGTAGAGAACAGGTTACAGTCCCGGGCGGGATAGCACGGAATGTGATAACATTGTTATTACACGGAGGGCTGCGATGCTGACAACTATTCGGCGCCTGGGAAATTCGCGTGGGATCTTGATTCCGAAGCCGCTGCTCAAGCAGGCAGGACTCGAGGATCAGGCCGAGATTTTTGTAGAAGGCAATACATTATTGGTGCGCCGGCCGAAATCTGCTCCTCGTGCCGGTTGGGCTGAAGCCAGCAGGAAGCTCGCGGCATCCGGCGATGACAAGCTGGTCTGGCCCGAGTTTGCAAATGAAGCCGATGCAGACCTGAAATGGTAAATCCCAAAAGAGTAAAACAGGGAGAAGTCTGGCTGGCTAGGCTCGATCCTACCGTCGGCAGCGAAATCAGGAAAACTCGTCCATGCGTGGTGATCTCTCCACCCGAGATGCATGATTTCGTGCGCACGGTTATTGTTGCACCCATGACAACCGGAAGCCAGCCAGTTCCTTTTCGGATCCCCTTACGATTCGCCGGGGAACATGGGCTCATTCTGCTCGATCAGATTCGCACCCTCGACAAGTTGCGCCTCGTAAAGCAGCTGGGCGCGATTTCTCCGTCAACGCTTTCCGCAACTCTGACCACGCTCGCCGAGATTTTCGCGGAGTGATCGGCTTTTCTGGCTTTGCCGCCTACGTCGAATAGTCTGCGTTGATGTGGATGTATTCGTGCGTCAGGTCGGTGGTCCAGAAAACACACGATCCTTTTCCCTGATTCAAACGAATCAAAATCGAGAATTCGCGCTGCGAGATGTAATCGTGCGCTGCATTCTCGTCGTAGTCGGCCGCGCGGCCGCCGTTGCGGCAGATGGGGAGATTTCCGAAATCGATGTCGAATCGATTGGGATCGATGGCCGCCCCGGAGTAGCCGATCGCAGCAGCAAGGCGTCCCCAATTGGGATCGCAGCCGGCCCATGCGGTCTTGACGAGAGGCGAATGCGCAATAGCCTTGGCGACGCGCAACGCATCGGCATCGCTGGCCGCACCTTCAATGCGCAGCTCCACCACATGCGAGAGGCCTTCGCCGTCGCCGACTACCTGGCGCGCAAGCGACGTGCAGACCTGAGCAAGCGCGGAGGCAAAGGCCGGATCGTTCGCACCGATCCGTAATCCACTGGCGCCCGAAGCCAACAGCAGAACCGTGTCGTTGGTGGAAGTGTCGCCATCGACGGAGATGCGATTGAAGCTGACCTCGACTGCGGGCTGGAGATACGCCTTGAGATCGGCGGGGTCGAGGGCGGCATCGGTCAGCACGTAGATCAGCATCGTCGCGTGCGGCACCAGCTGCGGATAGATCATGCCGGAGCCTTTGCCGAAGGCGGCAATGCGGACTTCGCGGCCTTTGGATTGAAAGGTTGTGAAAGCCAACTTCTCGACTGTGTCTGTGGTGAGGATGGCGCGCGCGGCTGCATGAAAATGCTCGGGGTCTTCACCGAGCAAGGCCGCAAGATCGGGCAGCACTGCTGCAATTTTTTCCGCGGGCAGCGGCACGCCGATGACGCCCGTCGATGAGGGAAACACCTCTTCGGCGCGACAGCTGAAGGTCTTTGCCGCGGCTTCACATGTGGCGCGGGCAGCTTCGAGTCCGGCCTCGCCAGCGGCACAGTTGGCGTTGCCCGCGTTGATGGCTACCACGCGCACGCGGCCCCCGGTCGCGGTCAGGTGCTCTTTGTCGACGATGAGCGGCGCGGCAATCACACGGTTCGAGGTGAACGCGGCGGCAGCACTGGCCGGTGCGTCGGCGACAATCAGAGCCAGATCGGTGCGGCCGCTGGCCTTGAGGCCGGCTTTGCCGGCTGCGAATCGGAATCCGCGAGGAATGTTTGCTTGAGAGAGATCGCTCATGGTGTGGACCCATTTAATCTAGCAGGTAAGACGCCGAGGATGCAGGCCCCAAAGATTGGAGTGAGTGAACGAGTGCCGCAAGATCAACGCTCAAACGCGGAGTTTCTGGAAATGCGCCAGGTGAATGTGGCGCGCAGCGATCGCGTGGTGCTGCACGACATCAACCTGAGCATACGCGCCGGCGAACACGTGGCCATTCTCGGGCCGAACGGCTGCGGCAAATCGACTCTGATCCAAACCATGACCTGCCAGCTTTATCCGATGGTACAGCCGGGGATGCAGGTGCGGATCTTCGGACGCGAGCGCTGGGACCTGAGCGAGTTGCGGCGGCACTTCGGCGTGGTCAGCGCCGGACCCATGGGAGGCGAGCTGCCCGGCGAGCGCACGGCTGTTACGCCGGGGCTCGATGCCGTGATTGCGGGATTCTTTTCGGCGTCCTCGCTGTGGCCGAATCTGCACGTGACCGAGGAGATGCGGGCGCGGGCATGGGAGGCGATCGAACGCATGGATGCTAAGGAACTGGCCGCGCAGATGGTCGGCACAATGTCGGCAGGCGAAAAGCGCCGCATCCTCATTGCGCGCGCGCTGGTGCACCGGCCGCAACAACTGCTTCTCGACGAGCCTTCGAACGCGCTCGACCTGGCCGCGCAACGCGAACTTCGTGAGACCTTGCGCGGACTGGCGCGCGAGGGAACCGGGCTGGTGATGGTGACACATCATCTCGGTGACATTCTGCCGGAGATCGAGCGCATTATTCTGATGCGGGACGGGCACATCCTCAGCGATGGACCGCGCGAGGAACTGCTTACCGAAGCGCGGCTGAGCGAGCTTTTCCGCACGCCGGTGCGCATCGGGCGCGATGCTGAGTGGCTGCACAGTTGGTGATTCGACCGAGGTCATGGTCGCCTCCGTACCAGGGGGTATAATCTTGCCGAGAAGCTGGAGGCTTTCTGTGGAACCCGATATTCCTCCGAAGCCGCACCGTCATCCGAACGAATCGCTGAAGAACTTCGTGTTGCTCTCTGTTTTCTTCGTGGTCTCGGATCTCTTGCATTTTGTTCTATCCATGAACCGTTGGCTAGCAATGGCCATCGGGGTAGCATGTTCGCTACCTATTTTCCTACTCGTCCCACCGCGACCGCGCCTCGGTCTCGGCAGAATGGCCCTCCTGGCAGTTCTCTGCTGCCTCATTTTCGCGGTGGACTATCTCGTCTGCTTGCATTTCCACCTTAATTAGGGAAACGGAAGTCAGCCTCTAAGTAACGTAGTTGATGCGTACGAGGCGAACGAGAAATTGCCCCATTGCCGATTGACACAAGTGCGACGAGGCTTGTGGTAAGATTCTGGCCATCGGCCATCCCTTTGGCCGCGACCCGGAGGTCGCACATGCCGCATGTTTCCAGACGACATTTCCTGAAGACCAGCGCCGCTGTGGGCGCTGTTGCAGGTTTGCACGGCACGCCGCTTTTTGCCGAACGCGCTTCGGCCACCGATTGGGTCACGCTGGGAAAGTCGGGCGTGAAGGTGACGCGCCTGGCCTTTGGCACCGGCTCACATAATGGCGCGATACAGGAGCAGCTTGGGCAAAAGGGGTTCACGAACCTGGTGCGCTACGCGTATGAACGCGGCATCCGTTTCTTTGAGACATCGGAGTCTTATTCCACGCCGGCGATGCTGGGAGCAGCCCTGAAAGGGCTGCCGCGCGACAGCTACAAATTGATGAGCAAGGTGACGACCGACGACCGCAGCGACCCATTCAAGAGGCTGGACGCAATGCGCCGCACGAGCGACACCGATTATTTCGACATTATGCTGCTGCATTGGCAGCACACGGGAACCTGGGTCCAGGACACGAGACGCTGGCAGGATGCGGTTCTCGAAGCCCAGTCGAAGCAGATGATCGTGACGCATGGCGCCTCAGTGCATGGACTGCCGGCTTTGCGGCAGGTTCCTGATTTCAACTGGCTCGATGTTTCCATGATCCGCGTGAATCACAAGGGCACGCGGATGGACAACGAGACCGATAATTGGGATGAGCCGGGCAACGTGCCCGAGGTGGTGACGCATGTGCAACAGGCGCGCGCTGCCGGCCAGGGTGTGATTGCCATGAAGCTGATCGGCGAGGGCACGTTTACGGATCGCTCCGACCGCCAGAAGGCCATGCGCTTTGCCTTCCGCAACGCGGGCGTGGATAGCGTCACCGTGGGCTACAAGAACACCGCCGAGATCGACGAAGCCATCGAAAATCTGAATCTGGCATTTGCGTAGAGACAGGCGGTCATTGGGCTGGCGCCTCTCGCATTGGCCGATTGCCGTCACTCGTGTTCTCGCCGGGGCGGCTTTGCTGTCGAGCTTCTCACGATTAGTTCCGCCTCGACTTTCGTTTGCGTAGGCGCTTCCTGCCCCGCCATCAGCTTGAACAGAATCTCCATCGCCATCTGCCCCATCTGCCGCAGTGGCTGGCGCACAGTGGTCAGCGGCGGCACGAGATAGGCAGCAAAAAACAGATCGTCGAAACCTGTCACCGACACATCTTCGGGCACTCGCTGTCTGCGCGAGCGAATCGCTTGCATGGCGCCCAGCGCGATCATATCGCTCGAGCAGCACACGGCGGTGGGCGGAGCGTTCAAGCGCAGCAGCTCGTGCATGGCTTCGATTGCCGCTTCGGGCCGGCCGTCGCAGGTCACGATCAGTTCGGGTGCAAATCCGATTCCCCCGCGCGCGCGCGCGGCTTTGTATCCCGCTTGGCGCGCGGCATCGGGCCTGTAACTGTTCCGGTCGCCCAGGTAAGCGATTCGCCGGTGTCCCAGCTCAATCAGATACTGCGTCACGGCCCTCATTGCTTCCTGATTGGCGGCGCTCACCGTGTGAACAGGCTCGCCGGGATGATGATCGTTCACCAGCACAACGGGAACGTTCAATCCACTCAGGAGCGGCAGATACAGCGCTGACACTCGCGCGGAAGTCAAAATGATTCCGTCCACGCGGCGCTCGGCGAGGTCTGCGATGACTCTGCGTTCGCGCTCGGGATCTTCATACGCATTCGCCAAGAATGCGGCATAGCCACAGTCGTTAGCCGCCTTTTGAACGCCGCATGCCACTTCGCCTGAAGCCGGGTCGTCCAGCATCGTCAACAGCGCAATGGTCCGTGTCCGCCGTGTTACCAATCCGCGCGCCACCGCACTGGCGCGGTAGCCTTGCTCCTGGGCGATCCTGCGAATCTTTGCCGCCGTCTGTGCGTTCACCAGCGGGCTGTTATTCAGCGCGCGCGAAACGGTGGGGTGCGAGACTTGCGCGAGACGAGCGATATCTTTGATGGAAGGCGAGCGACGGGCCGGTGCTCCGGCGCGTTTCGCATCAGCCTGCGCATTGCCCATCGGCTTGTTCGCGTCTCTCTCCGCCATTCGAGAAAACCCCAACTGCACACGTGTACGATTACACTCAGTGTCCTCGAAGCCCGGCTGTTGCGTCAATGCCCTGCCCTGCGCCGTAATAATCTAAATACCGGCACTCGATGCTCTCATCCTCACCAAACTTGACCGGCGACTCCGACGCACAGACGGCGAACGCCGGCGATCCCAACGCGCTGCCGCGCCGCGTCGGGCTTCGCTCGGCCGTTTTGTTTAATGTGCTCGAAATGATCGGCGTCGGGCCGTTCATTACGCTTCCACTGGTCATCGCTGCCGCGGGTTTTCGACTCTCCGTATGGGCATGGGTGCTCGGCGCGGCGATCGCTGTGGCAGACGGCCTGGTCTGGGCTGAGCTGGGCGCGGCCTTTCCGCGAGCGGGTGGTTCGTATGCTTTTCTCCGCGAGATCTACGGCCCGGATCGTGCCGGCAACTGGCTCAGTTTTCTTTACGTCTGGCAGGTTGGATTCACAGCTCCACTCTCCATCGCGTCCGGCTGCATCGGTCTCTCCGGATTTCTGGTTGTGTTTTGTCCGGCGCTCGACCGAGCGCCCGTCGCCGCACTGCCCGCGCTCCACTATGCCAACTTCGCCGCAGCCGCTGCGTGTCTTCTCGTCACGGCACTGCTCTATCGCAATATCGGCTCTGTCGCCCGCATGGCCTGGGTGCTCTTCGCTGGAGTCTTCGCCGCACTGGCCGGGGTCATCGTTTCCGGCTTTGCTCACGCGGCATCGACCGGAGGCTGGCACATGCCCGCGGCGCCTCCGCTCGCCGCGGCCCTCGGGCCCGTTGGGGCTTTGGGTGGTCTCGCCCAAGCTACGCTACTGGCTACCTATTGCTACTGGGGCTACTACAACATCTGTTTTCTCGCCGCGGAAGTTCGCAAACCGGAGCGTACCATTCCGCGCGCCATTCTTCTCTCCGTCGGGATCGTCGCCGTGACTTATGTATTGATGGATCTGGCGGTGCTTCCGTCGCTCGGCGACGCAAATCTGGCCGCCTTGCCCGGCAGACTGGTCGCGAACATCGCCCGCTTTGCCTTCGGTTCATGGGCTGGCTGCACTATTGCCGCTCTCATTGTTTGGACCGCGTTCTCCAGTGTCTTTAGCTTGCAGCTTGGATACTCACGCGTGCCTTATGCCGCCGCTCGCGACGGCAACTATTTCAGCTACCTCGCCGCCGTTCATCCTAAACACGGTATTCCGCACCGCTCGCTGGTTGCACTCGGGCTCGTGGGCGCCTTCTTCTGCTTCTTCTCGCTCACCCAGGTGATTACGCTGCTCGTCATCACTCGTATCCTGTTGCAGTTCTTCCTTCAGCAGATTGGCGTGATCCTTCTTCGCGTGCAGCGCCCCGATCTGCCGCGTCCGTTCCGCATGCCGCTTTACCCGCTGCCTCCATTGTTTGCTATGGCCGGCTTCGGATTTCTGCTTATCTACCGCGTTCATGCATTCGAAGAACTTGGCGTCGCTGCCGCGATCGCTATTTCCGGAACGCTGCTTTATCTCGTCCGCGCGCGCCGACTTGGGCAGTGGCCATTCGCAAAATCTACGACTGCTTGTTGAGGCACTTCGCCCGGTCACGCGCTCCCGGCAAAGCGCCTCTCGACTTCATCCGACGTCAAAGTGAAAGGGAATTGCAGCCGGACAACACTGCCTAAGACCGGCTATTTGACAACAAATGGTCGCGGCTCGCGCCAATTCGCTCTTGCTACCGGGGAGCACGCAGGATGCGGACATGGGAATTCTCAGCAGCAATCGCGAATCCACATGGAACTTGATTGCCTAGCGCTTTGGACACAAATGGGGACTCAGCAGTTAGCACTGCATTGGCGTCAATCCCGTTTTTTCCTTCGCTGGCCGACGAGCCGGATCGGTACAAAATCACATAGCGAGCGTGAAACTGTCTGAGCGTCTGCAAGACGGTATTGCAGTTCCAGTTGATGCGGCTATATTCCGAGTCGACCATTCCGATCGTGGGATAACCGAGAGCAAACCCGGTCGCCTGGCCGTCCTCTGCGAGAAACACCTCTCCACGGGCGGTGTTTTGGTGAACCCAATCGAGCAGGGTCTGGTTGGCAGATGTAGGACCGTTAAACAAGGAGGCGACCACCGCATAATGAGCCGGTTGACGAACTCTGGCAAAGTCGCGTCCGTTGGCGCAGGCTACTCCGAGCACAAAAAGGCAGACCGCTGCGATTTGAGCAAAGCGGAGAGAGGGCAAGGCAATCCGCTCGTAAAGCGCGGTGAGAAGCATCGCGAAAAGCAACAAGTATAGGGGAACAATAGGCACAAACATGCGGCCGCCGAAAGAAATGTCGGAGCGAAGGCCGGCCCATATCATGGCCATCGTATACGTAAGAACGACAATGCCAAGCAGAAGACACTGCTGAGAAAGTAAGGGCGAGGGCAATCTAATCCCATCGATACGCATGAGCACGAGAACCGCAGGAATGCTGAAAGCGATAAGACTGAGGAGGACTAGCGCCTCGCCAAAGCCCAGTCCGGCGACATGATTGCCAAAAAGGAGGTGATAGTGGGATATCAGATAAACCTTCAGGACAGATGCTAAAGCATGATGTACGGTAAGCTCGTTTCCACCTCGCCAGTTACCCGCGATGCGATAGTTACGGAGCAAAAGAGCGGCGACGAGCGTAAGAGGTATTGCGTAGAGCGCGAGAAGAATGAGCCGCTGCCGAGAACGGTCACGAACAAGGAGAGCCAATGCGTAGAGGACGAGTGCGAAAACGACGAAATAGCCGGCGTAGCGAACCCAGCATGCGGCGCCTGCTATCAAGAGGAGGAATGCGGTAGCGAGCACGGGAAAATGACCAGAGGCGACGCGTGATTCCACCCAGAGGAGGCCGACAACAACGCTTGTGACGAGCAAGGTGAAGAGCGGCTCGGTAACTGCCGAGCCTGCGAGGCGGAGATTGGCTGCGTCGGCGACGAAGAGCAGCAGCATGAAAACGCGCACCAAGGGCGGGGCGTTGACGATGCACAGGCCAAGCGTAAGCATACCCGCGGAAATGGCGAATGACATCATCGAGACAAGTCGCCCGGAGAGTTCAAGGTCGCCTACAAAACGGTCTAACCCGGCAATCAGAATTGGATAAAGGGGTGGAAAAGTTGTCGTGAGCGCGGGGATACGGTCCTGCCCGCGCTCGGCGTCAAAGTAGATAAGCGAGGTACTCATGCCCTGGCCCGATTCGATGTTGCCGGCCACCGACAAATACTGATAACTGTCATTTGAGAGCTGCGGATTCTCCGCAAGACGAAAAGCATCGGCGGCAGCAAATGCGACGACGGTCCACAGGAGGGCCTCAAGAAAATGACGGACACAGAGATGCTTTTTGTCTTGCATACCTATACCCTGCCGGTATCCCCCGGCTGACTCGGAATCACCGTATAGCGCTTTTTCAGATTCAAAAAGGGCGTCTCAAAATAGCGATAGGAGTAGTGCGCCAGGACGATTGTCAATGCCAGAGCCAGCACAGCATCAATTCCGCCGCTGAGAATGATTCTTAGTACGTGATTCCTCGCGACCTGACTCAAGCGGTGACCGATCTCAAGTTTGCTAACGAGGTCTAGCGTGAATTCATGATACACATACAGGCCAAACGAGACCCTCCCAAGGTAGATTGCCCAGCGAGGAAGCACCGAACGATCGACTCCGAGGAATGCTACTAAAAAAAGCACCGTTCCAACTGTGGCCGTGCCGTAGCCGAGGACCACTTTTCCAGTGCCCGGGAAAGGCAACGCGTGAAAACGGGCGTGAAGCGCAAATGTTGAGAACAGGAACAATCCGCATGCCGTCGCGAGGATAAACACCCTGTGTAAATTGTTAAAGTGCGGAAGTCTTCCATTCAGAAACAAACAGAGTCCGATGCCCGCGGCGAAGCATTGAAAATGCACGAGTGGATCAAACCATATGCGCTTATCGGACATGCTGGTAGACACAACGTAGGTGAGCCATAGGATGGCAGCAACAAAAACACCAGTGCAGGCAATCACCAACTGTCGGCGCGATAAGCGTTTCACGCAGAAGGGCGCAAACGCGTAGAACTGTTCTTCAACTGAAATGCTCCACAATGGGTTGGCCGGGTTGTGCATTGGACTAAAAAAGGCAGCTCGCCAGGCTCCAAGAAACACTGCGAACCAGCACAGCGGCACAAAATTACGGCCGAAAGCGTGCATGCAAACGCTGTACGCAACCCCAAATAATAGAAGGCCCAGGTAGTAGAGCGGCCAAATCCTCAAAATGCGCCTGATATAGAACTGCTTAACCGATACCGTCCCAGTCAGCTTCCGTTCAAGAATCAACAACTCGCAGATGAGGAACGCGCTCAATGTGAAGAACAAGCTTAGACCGAAGCCACACGCGTTCGTCACAGCATCGATCATCTCGCGCACCGGCCGAGAATAGGATGCCAGCCTTGGATCGCCCGCGTCGGGCAACACGTGGTGAAGAAAGACGAGGAGGAACGCGGAGAAACGCACAACATCGAGTTCGGGCCGATAGTACTTTCGGGGGTTTCTATCAGCGGGCTCCATTGAGGACAATCCCGGCGCTAAAACCGAAATGGGCGCGGCAGACCCAACAGCTTTCGCGGCATCCAATGTTGCCACTCGTGTCGTTTCACGCAATGCCATCGAGACCCTCCACCCTCATGAAAGCTGCGCTTGAATGCTGCCTTATCCAGATGGTCTTGCTTATGCGATTGGCCGAATGTGCGATTCACGCTTCCGTTTGTCTGTGGCTGCCACAAAACAACACGGCCTAGGCCGTGATTCCAGCATTGATCCACGAAATGCGTAATTGTGCTCTACGCCGCGAGCCGACCAACAAAAGTATCGCAGATTCTGTAACCTTCGTCGTTCCTCAGTGTCTAATAATTGCAGTGGCTCTTCCCCAACGCGAGGTCACCCATGCTCATCGGAAAACCATCCGATATTCCATCGTCCGAGATCACGTCCCGGCGCGATTACTTTCGCTACCTTTCGCGCCGCCGTTTCCTGAAGGGCGCGGCTGCTGCCGGCGCGGTGGCTCTCGGCACCGAGCGGCTTGCTGAATTCGCTGCGCCGGGCGCGGTCTACGCGGGGACCAAGCTGCAGACTGTGCACTCGCCGCTCACCACCACCGGCGAAGAGCTGACTAGCTACGACGACATCACGCATTACAACAACTTCTACGAGTTCGGCGTGGACAAGGGCGACCCGGCGAAGAATGCCGCCGGCCTGCCGACGCGGCCATGGACCGTGAAGGTCGAAGGCAAAGTGGCCAAGCCGCTCACGTTCGACATCGACGACTTGCTTAAATTGCGCCCGCTCGAGGACCGCGTCTACCGCCATCGCTGCGTGGAGGCGTGGAGCATGGTGATTCCCTGGGTGGGCTACTCGCTCTCCGAATTCATTAAGCAGTGCAATCCGCTGCCCAGCGCCAAGTATGTACAGTTCCTCTCCTACTACAACTCCAAAGTCGAGAAGTGGTCATACGAGGACGCCACCATCGTCTGGCCCTACTCCGAGGGGCTGCGCATGGATGAGGCCATGAACCCGCTCACGCTGCTCACCTTTGGCCTCTACGGCGAGACGCTGCCTAATCAGGACGGCGCGCCGGTGCGCATCGTGGTTCCGTGGAAGTACGGCTTCAAGTCGGCCAAGTCGATCGTCACCGTGCGCTTCGTCGACCGCCAGCCAGCGACCACATGGAACGATCAGGCGCCGAACGAATACGGCTTCTATTCCAATGTGAACCCCAACGTGGACCGCGTTCCCTGGAGCCAGAAGACCGAGCGCCGCATCGGCCTCCCTTTCTACGCGCAAAATCGCACCACCCTACTGTTCAACGGCTACACCGATCAGGTGGCGTCGCTCTATGCCGGCATGGACCTACGCAAGTACTATTAAGGCGATGCACAGCCAATTTGCCGCCTCGCTGCATTAGCCATCCTTGCCACCTTGAGGTTTTCGCGGCGAGGGCGGGAAACCGCGGACCCCAATCGGCTGCTGATTCGCTATGACCCGCTCGACTCTCATTGTCATCAAGACGCTGGTTTGGATTGCCTGCCTCGCACCTCTTGCCTGGCTGGTCTGGGGAGCCTTCACCAACAACCTGGGCCCCAACGCCACCGGCACCATCGCCTTCACCACGGGGCGCACCACGCTGCGCCTGCTCGCCATCACTCTGGCCATCTCGCCGCTGCGCCGAATTCTGCCGCGCCTCTCGTGGCTCATCAAGTTCCGCCGCATGCTCGGTCTCTTCGCCTTCTTCTATGCCACCGTGCACGTGCTCACATGGGTCGGCCTCTATGCGAGCTTCAGCGTTCCCACGATGGTTGCCGACATTGCCCGCCGCCGCTACATCACCGCGGGCATGGCCGCCTATTTGTCGCTCCTGCCTCTGGCTCTCACATCCACCACATGGTCTATCCGCAAGCTGGGCGGAAAGAACTGGAACCGGCTGCACAGGCTCATCTATGTCGCCGCCGTTTGCGGAGTGGTTCACTTCTGGTGGCAGATGAAACCCGGCGTTCTCACCCCGCTCGGGATCACCCTCATCATCGCCGCGCTTCTCCTCGCGCGCCCCTTGCTCGCCTGGATCGAGCGCCGCAAAGCTCACGCAGCCGCTGCGCGAGTGCCGACAATTCCCACATGAAGTCCAGAGTTGCATTCATCGTTTTTTAATCCTCCTGTCAGCCGAGCGTGATGCAGCCTGTTTTATGATTCGACCCGGTCCCCCCGGACCTGGAGGTCATAAAGAGGATGAAGTCCCCTGTTTCCACGCCTTTTGCCGCAATTCTCGCGGCAGCAGTGGCATTCGCATCGTTTGCCGTCACCTTAAATGCCCAGGAATTCGATCGTGGCCACGATTTCGGTTACGAACCATTCGAGTTTCACGGATTTGTGCCCGGCAGTATCGTATTGAGCGGCACCGTCTACGTTGGCAACGCCAACACCGTTACGCCCGGCGAAGTCTTGCCGCTAGGATGTCTGAACACCGGCTCGGTCACGAACCCCACCCCCGCCACCGTGAATGTGCCGCTGCTACCGCCGTCCACCGCGACCACGGCCGTGACGGTGACCTGCGGCTATGCCAGCGATAATGGCGAAGCTCCGAATCTCCACGACAATCACAACGTGTGGAACAACGCCAACACCGATGGGAACTTTGGCGTCTCCTCGCCCATCGTTCTCTGGGACCTTAGCAGCGACGGCTTCCTGCTGGGCGCGCTGCCCGTGCCCAGCAACGAGATCGTGACCAGCTTCAGTTCCAAGTCCGAGCTTGCTCTGAATCGCTCGGCAGACGGCAGGAGCCTGACCTTCATGGGCTACCGCGGCGGTCCCGGCTGCCCGGCGCTGACCCTGGATCCAACGACCAACATCCTTACGCAGGGCACGAACGTGGGGCCTGTGTCGCCGACTGCGCCGAACCTGCTCGACGTTTCGGCCTCCAGCACACCGGGGCTGTGCGACCCGACCAATTCTGCTGTGGCGAGCTACGCCGGCGCAAGCAATCCGACGGCGTACTTCCGCTCTGTCGCGGAAGTGGATGCCTTTGGACGCATCTTCTACACCGATGGCGACGCTTACAGCGGCGACAACTCCCGCGCCGCGATGAAGGCGGACAACGAGCTGTACTACTCGGTTGGAAACGACAACAACGGCGGCCTGTCGAAGAAGCAGATGGCGGAGACGCAGCTCGGCTTCGATCTCTCCCACTCGACGGGCGCGGAGTTGTTCGTTCCCGGCACGGCGCCGCTCGTTCCGCCCAGCAACAACATGATTTCCTACTTCGCTGCTCTCCTCAGGCGATAAGCCGGGCAAAGACACCAACTTCCGCGGCATGACGATCTTTAACGATACGCTGTATGTCGCCAAGGGCAGCGGTGGGAACGGGATCAATACCGTCTATCAGCTCGGGACGCCGGGGGTTCTGCCTACGACGGGCAACGCCCCTGCCGGCGGCCTCGGTCAACGAGCCTTTTGCGATTCTTCCCGGCTTTCCCAACACCGCGGCCACGACGGCCAGCGCCGGCGGCTACTATCCGTTTGGAATCTGGTTCGCGAACGACACCACCCTGTATGTCTGCAATGAGGGTGACCTGAACTACACGCCGAATCAGACGATCAACGGACAAGCTGAACGTTGCCGACTCAAGCACGCTGGCCACCGCCGGACTGCAAAAGTGGGTGCTCACCACAGCGGCGGACGGCAGCCAGACCTGGGTGCTCCAATACACCATTCAAAACGGGCTTAATCTCGGCGTGCCCTATAGCGTGCCTGACTATCCTGCCGCGATTGAGCCCGCGACGGGCGGATGCCGCAATATTACCGGCACCGTCAACTGGGACGGGACGGCCACGATTTACGCCGTCACGTCCACCATCAGCCTGAACGGCGACAACGGCGCCGACCCGAACAAGCTGGTGAAGGTCGTCGATCGCATCGCTGCTACCCAACCGGCAATCAACAATTACGGGCTCGACAGATTCGAAACCATTCGCTCTGCGCACGCTGGCGAAGCCTTCCGCGGCGTCGCTCTGGCCCCGGTAGATTACAGATAAAAACCGCAGGAAAAACGGGCCGTTCGTCTGAGCGAACGGCCCGTTGTTTTTCAGATGCTCAGTTTACCGTGCAGGCGGTTCCGTTGAGCGAGATCGCCGAAGGAACCGAGTTGGTCGAGTTGTTCCATGTGCCGTTAAAACCGAATCCACTGTAGCTACCGCCGGCAGGAATGTTCTGCCAAGACTGGCCGGATTGTTCGGTGACCGTGACATTTGCGCCGCTCTGCGAGGCGTTTCCGTTCCAGGAACTCGTTATCTTCTGCCCGTTAGCGAAGCTCCAGGTCAGCGTCCAGTTTGAGATCGTGCTGGTTCCTTTGTTCTTGATCGTGATGGCCGCGCCGAATCCGCCGGACCACGAGTTGTTGATGGTATAGTCCACTTCGCAACCGCCGCTGCCTCCTCCGCCGCCTCCGCCTGAGGACTGCGTCGTCGCGGTGGCTTGATCCGAAGGACCGGATGTGCCAGCCGCATCGACGGCTTCGATGAGGTAGTAATAGGTTGTGGAAGCGGCAAGGCCTGTGTTGGAGAAGCTGGTCGCCGTCACGCCGCTCGCAATCTGATTGCTCGAAGAAGGCGTGAAGCCGGCAGATGTGCTGCGATAGATGTTGTAGCCCGTGATGGTGCAGTTCGCCGGTGCTGTGTCAGCCGTCCAGCTGAGGTTGATCGTGCTTGACGACGCTGCTGTGCCCGTCAGGCCGCTGGGCGCGGAAGGCGCCGTGGAGCAGCTTCCGCCGCCGCCACCACCGCTGCCCGCAGCGGCGCTCACGCTGAAGTTGCTCATCGCCAGCCCGTCGCCGCCGGTCCAGATCTCGAAGCCGTACTCGACGTCGATCAGCCACCATGTGGATTGCAGGCTGCCACGCGAAACTGCATCGGAAAAGAATGGCAGCAGATTGAGATTGCTCACTGAGGTCACAGGCGAGTTTGCGACGTAGGAAACAATCTTCCACGAAGATTGATTGCCTGTCCACACTGCCCAGCTTGCGCCGTCGATCGTCGTGTTGCCCACGTCGGAGCCGAAAGGCTGGATCGAGCCCTGGTGATTGAGCCAGATCATGATCTCCGTGCCGTTGGGCTGGCCCGAGGTCGTTGAGGTCTGGTTAAACCAGATGTCATAGGCGGCATCGTTGTTATAACCCGAGGGCTGCGTAATGCTCACGCTCGTCGTAGCCGAGGCGATGTTGTTTTCTTCAATAGGAAACGGGTTCGACGAAGTGCAGGTGCCCCAGTGGCAGCCGCGATAAACCGATGTGTAGGTCGCGGGCGACCCGTTGGTGGCGTTGGCGAAATCGGCAGTGGTGATGGTAAAGCCGACGCCATTGATCGTGGCGCACTCTTCCAGCGAGGAGTCGTACTCGTCCATCTGGAAGTTGTAGACGCCGCCATCGAGCGGCGTGACGTCGAATTGCGAGCAACTGGATTGGGCTGCGGCTGTGCGCGGCGTCGCGCAGATGCCCGCGCACAATGCCAGCGCCAAAATCGCCGGCAGGGACGTGATCCAGTCTTTGAGACCCAACTTGCATGGATTCGGGATGATCATGTGTCTCCTTCTTCGGTGTGTTGTTCGGGAGTGGGGGCGGATCTCTCGGCAGGGGTGAGGGTCGGTCCCTTTGGAAAACTCCGGCTTAAGCCTCGCGGGAGCCGGGGTTTGGCTCCGTCGGCTTGGATGAGGATAGCCGCGCGGAAGCCGCCCGGCCGCTGAATTGCCGGAACACTAAAACGTTTGAGTAAGCGCACGCAAGGTTACGAACGGCCCCTGTCCCAAAGTAATGTCGCCCCTGAACCAAGCGGGACTGTCGGCCCGCGATCCGTCGCCCTACGGTCTTGCATGTTGGGGGATCAACGTTTTCCCTTCCCGCGACGTCTAACTGACCGAGCCTGTTCGTCTCACCTCAAGCGCGCTGACTTCTTCATCCGGCTTCAAAACGTTCGTCACAAGGGGAAATGCACAAATTCGAGCTTTTTCGCCGCCACTGGGGTCGCCGCAGTCCGGGCCGCAGATACCCAGGCGGCCACTTCTCGAACCCGGCGCACTTTTCTCCGGGCGGCCATTCCGGAGACTCCCGGTTCCTCTTGCCCTCGTTTTCCGGGCGAAGGCATGGAAAATAGTTCCATAGCCGTCCTATGATGAAGCTGTCTTCACAACCGAGATCAACCGACCCCGCGCCGGTCTTTTTCACGCCCACAGCAACTCTTCCGGTTTTCGAGGGTTTTTAAGAAAGGCTTCAGGACCAACCAATATGATTACCATGCGTTCGCTCCCCTTCTATGTGCTGGCCAGTGCGCTCGTCGTTCCCGCTTTCGCTCATGGGCAAGGCGTGGTGGCCGCTGCCCGCATCGTCAACCGCATCGACGAATCCCAGTTGGTCACGCTCAAGGGCAACACCCATCCCTTCGCCACGGCGAAGTACGATCGGGGCAAGGTCGCGGACAACCTGCCCATGACGGACCTGATCCTCGTCCTCAGCCGCAGTCCTCAGCAGCAGGCGGCTTTCGACGCCTACGTGGCCAGCGAGTACGACCAGAATTCGCCCAACTATCACCAGTGGCTCACGCCCGACCAGATCGGCGAGGACTTCGGGCCTTCCCAGACCGACATCCTGACCCTCACGAACTGGCTCACCTATAACGGATTCACGGTCTCGAATGTTACGCGCGACCACATGTCCATCCGTTTCAGCGGCAATGCGGCGCAGGTCGAGGGCGCCTTCCATACCGAGATTCACAATCTTCAAGTCAATGGGAAAATGCACATCGGCAATATGAGCGATCCGCAGATTCCCGCGGCGCTCGCGCCGGTCGTTGTCGGCGTTAAGTCGCTGCACAACTTCTTTCCTCACCCACTGCACCGCATGGGGCAGGTCGTGCAGCGCGACGCCTCGACGGGAAAATGGGCTCGGCCGGCTCCGGTCGGCGCATTGAGCCGCGCGGCCTCCGCGCAGCCGCTCCTGAGCGGAACGCCGGCTTCCAGGGCGCCGCTGCCGCAGTTCGGCATCAACGGTTCTTCGCAGGGCTTTCCGTACCTGGTTGAGGACATCGGCCCCTGGGACTTTGCCACCATCTACAACGTCGCCTCGCTCTGGAACAAGGGCATCGACGGCACCGGCCAGACCATCGCCATCGCGGGCACCAGCGCCATCGACATTTGCGAAAACGGCAATGCCAACTGCTCAATTGCCGGCGCCAACGGCAACAACGACATTGCAACCTTCCGCACCTACTTCGATCTGCCCACCTCGAACGCCTGGAATACCCCCATGCTGGTCAACGGCAGCCCCATTGTCAACGGCAATCCCGAGGAGCCTTTGACCGTGTGCACAAACACCGATACGAGCGCCGCCTGCAGCATCGACGACCTGATCGAAAACTCGCTCGATGTCGAGTGGTCGGGCTCCGTAGCCAAGAACGCACAGATCGTGCTCGTCTCCACCTACCCTGCGTCGTCCTCCGACGACAACCTCTACGATTCGGAAAGCTACATCGTCGACAATGTGGGCAACGCCAGTTCGCCCGTCTACGGCGTGCACGTGATGAACGTGAGCTACGGTCTTTGTGAACTTGCCGAGGGCACCGCGGGCAACGTGCAGTACTACGACCTTTGGCAGACAGCCGCGGCCGAAGGCCTCGCCGTCTTTGTGGCTGCCGGGGATTCCGGCTCGGCAAGCTGCGACGACGGCGCCTACGTAGCGGAATGTGGGCTTACGGTGAGCGGTCTGGCCTCCACTCCATTCGATACCGCCGTAGGCGGCACTGACTTCAACTGGTGCTCGCCTCAGACCTGGTTCAACGGCGGCGGAGTGCACGGTTGGGAACTACTGGAGCTCCTCCAACAATGTCACCAACCAATCAAGCGCCAAAAACTATGTGCCCGAGGTGCCTTGGAACGACACCTGCGCCAACCCTATAGCCCTCATTTGGGAACAGGACATGGCAAGTGAGATCTATGGTTACCCAACCTCGGACGTCTCGACACCGGAACAAGCATGCAACTTCATCTACGACTTCAGCTACAGCAACGGAGTCTCCGGCCTCGGGGACCTTTACCCGTACGGCGAGTATCTTGTAGAGGTTGTTGGCGGCAGCGGCGGTGCCAGCAATTGCGTCGTTAACAATACCAATCCAAACAGCATCACGACTGGAACTTGCACCACGGGCGCATCCTCCACCGGCTCGACCAACAACCCCGATACCAACGCTCCTCAGGGATCTCTCACCGTAGTGAACGACGGCTGGCCCAAACCCTCGTGGCAAACGGGCGTTAGCGGCATTCCTAACGACGGTGTCCGCGATATCCCCGACGTCAGTTTCTTCGCCTCAGCCGGCTTCCTTTCGAGCAGCGCCTATCTGGTCTGCGTTTCGCAGGACTCGAACGGCTACGGCGGCTCAACGCCATGCAGCTATTCCAGCAGCCAAGAGCCCTTCGCCCAGGAGGTTGGGGGAACTTCAGTCGCCACCCCGGCCATGGCGGGCGTCATGGCTCTCATCAACCAGAAAGCGGGCGCAGCCCAGGGCAGCCCGAACTCGGAGCTCTATGCGCTCGCCCAAAAGCAGCCCTACTCCAGCTGCAGCGCCGAGAACGCCACCATCAGCGACGGTTGCTACTTTAACGACATCGTCAAGGAGACGAACGCCCAGCCGTGCGATTACATTGACGGAACGCCGAATTGCGTAGCAACGCAATCCACGCTCGGGTCTGCGGACGAGATCGGCATCCTGCCCGGTTACAACGCCGGAATGGGCTACGATGAGGCGACCGGCCTTGGCTCCCTCAACGTGGCCAACGTGGTCAATGGCTGGACGGCCACTGTCGGCACAGGCACTGCCACCGTCACCATCGCGCCCGCAACGGCCACGCCCGACATCAACGATTGGCTCATGGTCGCCGTTTCGGTTTCTGCGGCAGGCGGGCCGATGCCCACCGGACAAGTCACCCTGGTTGCAACCACTGGTGGCGGGCCGCCGCTAGTTACCCTCACGGGAACGCTGACCGGCAGCGGAACCTACACCTTCAACATCCCAAACAACACGCTCATCATGGGCGCAGATTTACTCACCGTTACTTACGGCGGCGACTCGACCTATGCCAGCGCAAGCAATTCCGCGACGATCAATGTCTCCGATGCCGCACAGACGACGCCCACCGTCTCTCTCACCCCCGGCACGCAGACGGTAAACTCCGAAGGTGCATTTACCGAGACGGTCACTGTCGGCGGAACTCAGGGAGCGGCAACCGGGTACGTCGAGCTCACGAGCGGCGGTTACAGCTCCGGCTGGCAGCCGTTCTCGGGCGGCAGCTATCAATTCACCATCGGTTCGGCCGGCACGCAGAGCCCGCTCGCCACCGGGACAGACACGCTTACGGTGAACTACAGCGGCGGCACGGTTTACAGCGCCGGAAGCGCCACCGCGCAGGTAACGGTCACCGCATCCACATTCAAGCTCAGTGCCGGGACGGCTAGCCCGTCCAGCGTTACGCCAGGAGGATCGGCAACGATCACGGTCACTGCGGCTCCCACGGCCGGCTACACCGGAACCGTCACCCTATCCTGCGCCCAGACCAGCACGACGGCAACAAACAGTGACGGGACCACCTGCGCCGGCAGCGGCAACAGCCAGATTAATCTCGCCACCTGCGGCAGTAATTGCAGCCTCACCTTTACCATCGGCACCTACGCGCCCGTTGCGGCGCTGGCTCGCCCCAGGCTGCCTGGCAACAAGCAATGGCTCGGCGCAGGTTCGGGCGCGGTTCTCGCGTTGCTCGTCTTCTTCGGCATTCCGGCCCGGCGGCGCAGCTGGCGCAACATGCTCGCCGTGCTCTTCGCCTTCGCCGCCATCGGCGTGATGGCAAGCTGCGGCGGTGGCAGCAAGACCGTCACTACCGGCGGTGGAGGCAACACCGATCCGGGCACCACCGCCGGGACGTATACCTACACCGTAACGGCAACCGCCAACCCGTCAGTCACTCCCACGGTGAGCACCACGTTCCAGGTGACTGTGAACTAAACAAGCGGGGGACTGCTGACTTTCGGCTGGCTTTGTAAAAAGGATTCGTCATGCGACCCGCGTACTGCGCGGGTCGCATGACGCAGAGACCGCGATTACAGCTTGCGCAGGCGCGCGCAGGCATCATCCAGCTCCGCATCCTGCTTGGCGAAGCAGAACCGCAGCAGGTTCTCGCCACGGCCGGCGCGGAAGAACGCCGATCCCGCAACCGCCGCTACCCCCGTGGCCCGCAGCAGATGCCGCGCTTTTTCGGCGGCCGTTTTCCCAGGGAGATGGTCGATGCGCGCCATGATGTAATACGCGCCCGCAGGGACCGTCGGCTCCATGCCCGCATGACGCAGCGCCGCTGCAAGTTTTTCCCGCTTCTGCTGATGATCGGCGGCTAACTGTGCGTAGAAATCCGAGGGCAACTGTTCAAGCCCCGCCGCCACGCCCACCTGCAAGGGCGCAGGCGCGCATACATAGGTCAGGTCGTGGAAGTGCGCCATGGCCGGCATCCATCGCGCATCGGCAGTCGCATAGCCGACGCGCCAACCGGTAATTGAATACGTCTTGCTGAAGCCCGAGATCACGATCGTGCGCTCGCGCATGCCGGGCAGCGTGGCCGGTGAAATGTGCCGCGCGCCATCGTAGACAAAATACTCGTAAATCTCGTCGGTGATCAGGAAGAGATCGTGCTTGCGGCACAACTCCGCGACGGTTTCGAGCTCGGACTGCGAAAAAATCTTGCCGCTGGGATTAGCCGGCGTATTCACGAGCACCGCGCGCGTCGCGGGCGTGACGGCGGCGCGCATTGCGTCCGCGTCGAGCGCGAAATCCGGCTCCGCAAGCGCCACCAGCACAGGCTTCACGCGCAACGACTTGAGCGTGTTCACGTGGTAGCCGTAAAACGGCTCGAATACCAGCACCTCGTCACCGGGATTGAGCAGCGCCATGACAGCGGCGTGCAATCCGGCCGTTGCGCCGGAGGCCACAAGCACCTCGCGCTCGGCATCGTAGCTGAGCCCGTAGTCACGCTGCTGCTTGGCCACAATCGCCGCACGCAGCCGCGTAATGCCGTCGCAGCGCGTGTAGATGTTCTGCCCGTCGCGCATGGCCTGCGCTGCCGCGGCTTCCACGACGATGGGCACCGGCGTATCGCACACGCCCTGCGCCAGGTTGATGCCGCCCATGCGATCGCATTCGGTCGTCATAGCGCGGATTTCCGATTGAAACGTCTCGGGGGCGAGCTGGCTAAGGCCAAGCCGCGATTCAGTTTTGGTTGCGTGCATAGTGGTTCCGGGCACGGGGAAGATCCTTTGTCTTCATCTTACATTTTGGTCTAACATTTTGAGCCGGTCCGCGGCGGTGCGTCTTCCGCAGTCAAAACGCGCTGCCGGAGTAGTATCTTCGAGAAAGAGGCGATACACAGCCGATGCACGAGCTTTCCATCGCAGCCAGCATTGTGGAATCGGTGACCGAAGCCGCGGCCACCCATCCCGGCGCGCGCGTGAAAGAAGTGCGGCTGCGCGTGGGCGCTCTGGCCTCGGTCGTCGAAGACTCCCTGCAGTTCTGCTGGGGCCTGGCCACGGAAGGCTCGCCGCTCGCGGGCGCAACGCTGGTCATCGACTTATTGCCGGTGGTCGTGCATTGCGATCGTTGCGGCGCTGATGCTGAAATCGCCGGCGTGCAGAGTTTCCGCTGCCCCAAGTGCGGCGAACTTGCGGCCGATTTGCGCCAGGGGCGCGAGCTTGAAATCGAATCGATTGAAATAGAGGAACCGGATCCAGTAGAGGAGCAGGCATGACGACGCGCATTGTCGAGTTGCGGCGGGGAATCCTGAAGAAGAACGACGAACTGGCAGCCGGCCTGCGCAGCCGCTTTACTTCGGCCGGCGTGCTGGTGCTGAATCTGGTTTCGAGCCCTGGCACCGGCAAGACTGCGTTTCTTGAGCGCACACTGCGCGAACTGCGCGCACGCGGCGCAAAGGCCGCGGCTCTGGTCGGCGATCTTGAAACCGACAACGATGCTCGGCGTCTGGCTGCGAGCGGCGCTCCCGTGCGGCAGATCAACACGCATGGCATCTGCCATCTCGACGCGGAGATGATTGGAAAGCACCTCGACGGCTGGGAAGACATTTCGCTCGACCGCCTCAACTATCTCTTCATCGAGAATGTCGGCAACCTTGTCTGCCCTTCAAGCTACGATCTGGGCGAGCGCATTCGCGTGGTTCTGCTCAGCGTGACCGAGGGCGAGGACAAACCGCTCAAGTACCCCGGCCTTTTCAACTCTGCCGACGCCGCCGTCGTCACCAAGATCGATATCGCCGAGGCCTGCGGCTTCGACCGCGAGCTTGCCCTGAGAAACATCAAGGAAATCCGGCCGGGAATCCGCATCTTCGAGACCTCCGCGAAGACCGGCGCTGGAATGGAAGAGTGGCTGGGTTATCTTGCCGGACAGGCAAAGGCCTCTTGATCTGGGAAGGCCTCGCACCCCCCAAAAACAGCGTTGGCATTCGGCACTTTGGGGATGTTGCATTGTTGAGAGCGTGTAGAGTACCTTTCACCTAAGGTCGGTAGCACCCTTATGGGCCCTTCAAATCCCCCGGGCCAGCCCGCGGTTGCGCGGCAACACGCGCATCCTGAGTTTGCCCGCGATACAATCGAGCGTCTCTTCGAGTTTTCGCCGGACGCGATCCTCGTCACAGATAGGGACGGCAAGGTCCGCGCCGCCAATCCCCGGGCCGAAGAGCTGTTCGGTTACGCGAGCGAGGAACTGATCGGCTATCCGGTGGAGATGCTGGTGCCGGCGCGTTTTCGCGCCGGCCATCCCCGCCATCGCGAGAACTACTCGGCGCACCCGCGCACCCGTCAGATGGGCGCGGCTCTGAATCTCTTCGGCCTGCGCAAAGACGGTACGGAATTCCCCGTCGATATCATGCTCAAGCCGGTCGAGACCGATGACGGTCCCGCCGTGCTGACATTCATCCGCGACGCCACGGAGCAGCACGCCGCGCAGGAGGCGCTGCGCCAGAACGATGCGCGCCTGCGCTCCATTGTCGAGAGCATCGGCGACAGCGCCATTTATCTGCTCGACCGCGAGGGCCATGTGCTCACCTGGAATCCCGGTGCAGAGCGGATCAAGGGATACGCCGGCGACGAGGTGCTGGGCCTGCACTTTTCGCGTTTCTTTACCGACGACGATGTGGCGCAAGGCCGCCCCACCGAACTGCTGCGCCAGGCCATTGCCCGGGGCCGGGTTGAAGAAGAGGGATGGCGCGTGCGCAAGGACGGCTCGCGCTTCTGGGCCAACACTGTGCTTACCGCTATTCACGACAGCACCGGTGCGGTTACGGGCTTTTCCAAAATCACGCGCGACTTCACCGAAAGCAAGCAGGCGCAGGAATCGGTCATCGCCGAGCTGAGCAATCTGTTGCTGGCCAATGTCGATATTCGCAAGTTGCTCGGCGCATTTTCCGCGAGCATTCGCCACATGATTCCTCACGATGCCGCCACCCTCGCGTTGTTCGACGAGACGACCGGCAAGTTGCGTACGCAATTTCTCACCGCCGAAAATCCCGAGGGAAACCCAAACGAAGTCATGCTCGATGCAGATACTTCTCCGTCGGGCCAGGCCTTTCGCACGCGGCGTCCCGTGATTCTGAACAAGATGGATCGCTGGCCCTTCGATCCCGTGTCCGTCAAGCACCTCACCGGTATCGGCATGCAGTCGGGTCTATGGGTTCCGCTGATTCACCGCGAAAGAACTCTTGGCGCAATCACCGTCGCGAGCCGCGTGGAGAGCGCCTTCTCGCAACACGACGCGGAAGTCTTGACCCAGATGGCTGGACAGGTCGCCATGGCCGTAAACAACGCCATGGCCTATAAGCAAATTGCGGAACTGCGCGACCGGCTCGCCCAGGAAAAACAGTACCTCGAAGAAGAAATCAATATCGAGCATCGCTTCGACGACATCGTGGGCGAAAGCACGGGATTGCGCGACGTCCTGCGCCAGATCGCGACCGTCGCGCCTACCGACGCCACCGTGCTCATCCAGGGCGAAACCGGAACCGGCAAGGAATTGCTGGCGCGCGCCATCCATCGCCTGAGCCCGCGCAGCGAGCGCACTTTCGTCAAACTGAACTGCGCCGCCATTCCCGCTGGCCTGATCGAAAGCGAGCTCTTTGGCCACGAAAAGGGCGCCTTCACCGGCGCCATCGCCCGCAAAATCGGCCGTCTGGAATTGGCGCACCAGGGCACGCTCTTCCTCGATGAAATTGGCGAGATGCCGCTCGACCTTCAACCCAAACTCTTGCGCACCCTGCAGGAGCGCGAGATTGAGCGCGTCGGCGGCACGCGCTCCATCCCGATCGATGTGCGCCTCATCGCCGCCACCAATCGCGATCTGGCGAAGATGGTCGCGGAAAAGCAGTTTCGCAGCGATCTGTTCTACCGCCTCAAAGTGTTTCCGGTGTTTGCGCCTCCCTTGCGCGACCGCGCAGCCGACATTCCCACTCTGGTGCGTCATTTCGTCTCTCGCCACGCCCGCCGCATGGGCAAAACCATCGAGTCCATTCCGCCCGAGGCGATGGAAGCGCTCGTCGCGTGGAAGTGGCCGGGCAACATTCGCGAGCTTGAGAACTTCCTCGAGCGCGCCGTCATTCTCACCCGCGGCCCTGAGCTCTATGTGCCGCTCGCAGAACTCGAGGTCATGCAGGACGAAGAGGAAGAGGCGGCCGCGGCCGCAGCCGCCAATCCCACGCTTGTGGCTGCTGAGCGCGAAACCATTCTTCGTGCCCTGCGCGAGGCCAAAGGCGTCATCGGCGGACCCGGCGGCGCGGCCGACCGCCTCGGACTCAAACGCACCACCCTCAACTCCAAAATCAAAAAGCTCAGCATCGAACGCAGCGACTACATGTGAGCGCTCGTTCCGCCTATCCCTGCTGCCTCAATCTTTCCTCACTGAAGAATCCTTCCGCGACTTCCCATCGTCACGTGACGAAATGCCGTCATCGTCACTTCATCCGCGCGAGCCTCGTCGCTACGCAAAGCGGCTCCTTCAGCAAGAATTATCTCCTTTGATTTCAATACGGCAACATGTTCGCCGTCGGCGCCCCAGCACTTTGGCACGCTCCGTGCTATTAGGATGGGCGTGGCGAAGGACGGCCTAGCAAGTGCTGAAGATTACGGTTGAAGAAAAACCCGACGCAGTCGTTCTCAAACTGGAAGGACGTCTGGCGGGACCATGGGTGGCCGAACTTGACCGCCTCTGGCGTGAGAAAGCTCCGAACATCGCGCAGAAAAAACTTGCACTCGATCTTCGGGAAGTCACATTTGCTGACGCAAGCGGAATGCGAATCCTGCAAGACATCTACTCCCAAACAGGAGCCGCACTCCTCACCGGAACTCCCTGGACGCAATATCTTGCCGAAGAAGTGGCACACAGACACTCTTAACACCGAACACCCCGCACGGAGGTCTCAAAATGTACGCAGCTTACGAAACCACGCATCAGGCAACTCTTCCCGCATATCGCAAGGGCGAGTTTTTCAAATCGTTGCCGGCAGAAGCTCTGGCCGAATTCGAGCGCCTGCTTGCGCCCTCGGCATATCCCGCGGGCATTGTGATCTTCTCTGAGACTCAGCCGTGCGACGGCATCTACGTGGTTGTCGAGGGCGAGGTGAAGCTCTCGATCAACTCGGCCGACGGCCGGCGCCTGAGCCTCCGCATCGCCAAAACAGGCGATGTGCTGGGCCTCTCGGCCGCGTTCTCCGGCACAGCGTATGAGATGACTGCCGACACTATCTATCCCGCCAAGATCGCGCACATCTCGCGCTCGGTCTTCCTGCAGTTTCTTGCAGGCCATCCTGCCGTCTACCAAACCGTAGCGCGCGAGATGGTCCGCACCTACAACGCCGCCTGCGAGCAACTGCGCATGGTGGGCCTGGCCAGCTCGGTGCCCGAGCGCCTGGCGCGCCTCCTGCTCGAGTGGAGCGACGAACCGGGCCAGAAGCCGCAACAGCCTTCGCGTTGCCGCCTTTCGCTCACGCACGAACAGATCGGAGAATTCATCGGCGCTTCCCGCGAGACCGTGACGCGCACCCTGACTTCGTTCAAAAACCGCCATCTGGTGGCGCAGCACGGATGCACGCTCACGATCCCGAGCCGCACGGCTCTGGAGAGCTACGCGCGCGGATAGTTTCGGGGCCCGGCAAAGCATGGGTTCGAACGCCGGGACTTCTGGGCAAGGATCAAAACAAATCAACCGGGGGAGCAGGCCGCTCACTGGATCTGTGCGATGTGGAAGGCGTCGCGCGGATATGGTGAGTGGCCTTATTCTTTTGGAGATTCGCAGGAGAAAACTGAGCTGGTTGCTACAGGCCATTTTTCCGCAGAGCCCTTCGCGCCGCATGATAGCCGCACATGCCGTGCACGCCCGCGCCTGGAGGCGTTGACGCCGAGCACAAATACAGATTCTTCGCGCCCGTCGCGTAGCTCGCCAGCGTGGGCCGGAAGATGGTCTGCCGCAGCGACATGGCTCCGCCGCCGATGTCGCCGCCAAAAAGATTTGCATCCATCCTCTCGAGCACTGCCGGCGTGGATACGTGGCGCGCCAGAATGCAATCGCGGAACCCGGGAGCGAAGCGCTCGATCTGCGCGTCAATTCGGTCTTCCATCTGGGCGCGCTCCGTCATGTCGAAGGCCGATCCGTTCGGCACATGGCAATACGCCCACAACACATGCTTGCCCTCTGGCGCGCGCGTGGCATCGAAGAGCGACGGCTGCGCCGCCAGCACTAAAGGCCGCGCGGGGCACGTGTCATGCGCCACCGCGTCCTCTGAAGCGGCAATCTCTTCGAGCGTTCCGCCCAGGTGCACGGTAGTGGCGCGCCGGCACTCCTGAGCGCGCCACGGCACGGGTTGTGAAAGCGCATAGTCGATCTTGAACGCACCGGGCCCGTACCGAAAACGTTCGAATGCCTTCCGGTAGCGCGGCGTCAGCCGGTCACCGGCTATCGCCAACACATGCTGCGGCGTCGTATCGAAGAGAATGATTCTGCTGTCGGCTTCGAGCTCTTTGAACGTCGCCGCATCGATGCGATGAGAAGTGTGTACCTCGCCACCCAGCGATTTGAGATAGCCGATCAGCGCCTGCGCGATGGCCTGCGCGCCTCCGCGCGGAATCGGCCAGCCTACCGCGTGCACCGAAATGCCGAACATCCATCCGACGGTTGCGGTCAGCGGCTGGTCCAGCGCCATATTCGCGTGGCCGGCCAGCCCAGCAAACACCGCACGCGTGCGCGGATTGGAAAATCGGCTCTTCGCAAAATCCTGCGCGGACTCGATCGCGCTGAGTCCGAACCGCGCCATGCGCAACGGATGGCGCGGCATGCGCACCGGCGGTCCCAGAATCTCTCCGGCAAACTCCGGCCAGCGATCGGCCAGAGGCTGCATCATTCGCTTCCAGGAAATGCCGTCTTCGCCCAGCGCGCGCGCTGTCTCCGTCAGGTCGCGCTCCAGCACCACGGCCGTTCCGTCGTCGAGCGGATGCGCCACCGCTGCGGAGCCATGAATCCACTCCAATCTAAACTTCGCGAGCGGCAGCGCAGAGAAAAACGGCGAGCCTGCCGCCAAAGGATGCACTGCCGATCCAAAATCGTGCAGGAATCCCGGCAAGGTTAGCGGCAAAGTGCGCGACGCACCGCCCGGCTCCGCTTCCGCCTCGTAGACGTCCACGTGCATCCCCGCTGCGGCGAGCACAATTGCGGCGGCCAGCCCGTTCGGTCCCGATCCGATCACGCAGGCGCGGCTCATTCTGCTATTGTCCTCCAGTGCACCGCCGGTTACGGGTTGTTTTCCCGATTCCAGCGTGATGAGTGAAAGAGTGAAGGAGTGAATCAGTGAAAAAGAACGTTGCTGGCAGTCCAGGCCCTCCGCCTCTGATCCCTGAAACCTGACACCTGATCCCTGCTAATCGTGCGGCGGCAGTTCCTCCGGCCACTGCACAACCGCAAGCCGTCCGTCAGCGGTCACGGTGATCTCCGGCGCATACAGTCCGAGGAACTCGCGCCGCCACCAGTCTCCCGTCTTGCGCTTCTCCTCCCTCGACGTGAACCAATACTGCCACAGCACCGCGCGCACATAGCGCGGCGGCGACTGCGGAAAGGGATCGCTGCGAAACAGCGCCAGCACATCCGGGTCGCCGAGCAGCAACCGCTCCTCGGTAATGGGAACGATCTGGTTCTCGCGCCAGTTGCCCAGCGATGCAAACCACAGGTTCCAGTCGAAGCGCGGTTGATAAGGCGCGTAGATGCGCGGCGCTTCGTCCAGCGCCTGCGGCTTGTTGCGGAATGGATACGCCGTCCAGTTGACGCCGTCGTTCGATCCCTGGAACTCGATTTCGTACCGTCCGCGCGTCATCACGGCAAAGAGGCCGTACTGGTTGGCAATGCGGAACGGATCGAGCGCCACGATGGGCTGCGCCGGCAGGTGTACATCGCGCAGCGGAATCTCAATCATCTCCGCCATCGTATCGTAGGCGACCCATGTCAGCAGAAACGCTGCAACGGAGATGCGTGTCACACGCCAATAGAATCCGATGCGGTTCTGTGCTGATGCTCGATCTTCGCGCGCGTGCGCCGCCTCGTCCCGCGTCTCCGTGCTCACGCCGAAGATCGAAATCGGCTGATCGCCCGCCGCTTCGCGCCGTCTCTCGGGTTCAGGCTCTGGCTCCTGTGGCCGCAAACGCGCCGGCACAAAGCGCAGCAGGAACTTGTCATCGAGCAGCAAGAATCCGAGCGCAAGCACGAGATAGTTCAGAAAAGTGTAGTTGGCGGTTAGAATCACGCCAATCTCCCACGGCGTCACAATGAAAAAGCAAATCAAGCGCACGCGGCGCGGAAAGAACATCATCAAGACCAGTCCAAGTTCCAGCACCAGCGTCCCCACCGCCGATGCCTCATGGAACCAGTGCGGCAAATGCTCGGCATACCATCCGATCCACGTGGGCAGCGGGCCGTTCTGGTAGTACTCGTCCATCGCTGTGAAGTTGCGCCACTCGGGATCGCCACTCGCGAGCTTCACCATGCCCGATTCGAAGTAGATGCGGAACCACTCCCACTGCAACAGCAACCAGCTCGCGCGCACAGGCGGCTGATCCGCGGCCCAACCCGGCAGCAGCCCGCGCGGCGTAAAGAACAGCGCCAGGAATCCGGCTTCGAGCAGCATGCCGTCCGATTGGTAGCCCGAAAACACCTGCGAGGCAGCGACAAAGGAAAGAAAGCAGACGAAGCAGACAAAAAAACTGAGCCGCGGCCACAAATTGCAGAAGGCAGCTACCGAAGCTAACAGCCCCATCCACGTGATCGCCATCAGCGCCGTCGAACTCGCCGAAATCCAGTAGAGCGATGGCGCGTACCAATAGCGCTCAATGCCAATCTGCTGCGCGATTGCGGCCAGGTACTGCTGCGCAGGAAGAATTCCTTCAGGCCCGATCAGCCCTTTGATCTGAAACAGCAGGGAATAAAATGCGGAGAAATAGATGAGCGCGAGCGCGCGCAAGAAGATCCAACGCGGAAGCACACGGCCTCGCGGGCCGCGACGCCCATCGAACAACCATCGCAAGATGTCGATCGGCTTGCGCCAATCCATCACGGAACCAGAATACCGGCTCACCTCGGCTGTGTCATAAACCCGTAAACAATCGCGAATATGATCGCCCTTTCAGCAGCAGGCGGCGTTCCGCGCCCGTGCCCACTACACTTTCTTCTGGAGGTTCATCGCAATCATGCGCGTCCGCGTAGCAGCGTTCCTCTTCGTCCTGGGTCCATTCATGCTCACCTCCCTTGCGCTTGCTCAGGGTTCATCCGCCGCATCGCAGCCCAGCAACGCCGATCTTCAACTCGTCGTCATGCTGAGCCGCCACGGCGTACGCTCGCCGATCGGCTCGCCTGACCAATATGGCAAATACTCCGCCGCACCATGGCCCGCGTGGGATGTGCCGCCTGGTTATCTCACCCCACACGGCTATCAATTGATGAAACTCTTCGGCGCGTGGGACCGAGCGCATTTCTCGAACGGCGGGCTCTTTGCCTCCGCGGGTTGCGCCGATGCCGCCCGCGTCACCATCGTTGCCGACAGCGACCAGCGCACGCGCGAAACCGGCAAGGCTCTCGCGGAAGGCATGTTTCCCGGTTGCCAAATCGAAGTGCATGCGCTTCCGGAAGGCGCTCGCGATCCGCTCTTCCGTCCCCTTGAGTCTGGAGCCGCCCATCCCGATGGGGCCCTGACGACCGCGGCAGTTCTCGGCCGCATTGGAGGAAGCTATAACAATCTTGCAACAGCCTACAGTGCGCAATTGGGCGTGCTCGACAATATTCTTGCCGGTTGCGGCCACGCGCCGGCAAACGCAAAGCGCACCTCCCTGTTCGCTATCCCCGACGCGCACTCCCGCGTTTCCACCGCGGCGACGATTGCTGAAAATCTGCTTCTCGAATACACCACCGGCATGAGCCAGGCCGACACCGGCTGGGGCTGCCTGGATGGCGCAACCCTGCGCACCGTCATGCAGGTGAACAGCGCGAACTGGGATTACGGCATGCGCACGCCCGCCGTGGCGCGCCCCCGCGCCTCGCTGCTCCTCGACCGCATCTTGAAAACCATGGAGCAGGGCGCCTCCGGTGAAGCGGTTCCCGGCGCAATCGGCAAGCCTGGCGACCGGCTGGTGCTTCTGGTCGGGCACGACACCAACATCGCCACCGTGGCCGGCGCGCTCGGAATCGACTGGATCATGGACGGCCGCGTCGACGACACGCCTCCCGGCGGCGCACTGCTTTTCGAACTGTGGCGTTCGCGGGGCGGCGGCAAATCTTTCGTGCGCCTTGAATACACGGCGCAAACCCTGGAGCAAATGCGCAGCGCGGAGCCGCTCACGTCAGCGAATCCTCCCGCGCAAGCGCCGATCTTCGTGCCTGGCTGTAGCCGCGTGGACTTTGCTTGCGCATGGGACGGCTTCTCCGCCGCGATGCATGCAGCCATTGATCCCGCGTACGTGGCCGCACTAAGCCATTGATCCGGTTGAACACCCTGAAGTGAAAGCCCAGTTTTGAAAGGGCACGGCCGGGGATCCGTTGGGTGAGGCTACGGAAAAATCAATCGAGAGGGCTTTGTAACAAGGGCACGGCTTTAGCCGGGCCGAGAAAACTCCTCAAAAACCTCTTGGGCTTTAGCCCCTGCCGGGTACCGTGCCCAATCCTCCGCGCGTTCTATGCGGAACGAATGGTCCTGGATTATTTCGAAATGTACTGATCGCTCGCTTGCGTCACGGCGACACGCTTCCTGCTCCTGCCGAACGGCTGCCGCACCCGTACCTGCTTGGTTTCGCGCTCATGCGTACGCGCCCGTCCCGAGAGCACATCTTCGGCATTCAGCAATCCAACCACTTTGCTGCTCCCGCGCTCCACAACCGGGAGCACAAACACCCGCCGCGTGGCCATGCGTTCAGCGGCCGTGCGCAGCGTCTCGTCGGGATACGCCACAACCGGCGCGACGACCGGCCGCGCGGGCGATACGCCTGTCTTTCCCAGCGCCGCCAGATCGCCACGCGTGGTCACACCCACCAGCCTGTCTTCCCCGTCCACCAGCGGATAGAGCCGTTGACCGCGCTGACCGTTCTTGCCGCGTCCATGCTCCAGCCAATCCCGCGCATCCTGCGTGCTCAATCCGGCGGGCAGAACCACAACGCGCGTATGCATGGTCTCGGACACCCGCACCGTCTCCAGCGGATCAACGCCGTACTCGCGGCTCAGATGATGACCGCGCCGGCTGATGCGTTCGGTAAGAATCGACCGCTTCTGCAGGAGCACCGTGAAGGCATGAGCCGACACCGATGCGGCCAACACCGGCAGCAACAGCCCGTAATTGTGCGTGAGCTCGAGACTCAGCACCGCAGCCGTGAGCGGGCAACCGATGGAGCCCGAGAACACTGCGGTCATGCCGACCAGCGCCCACGCGCCCGTCGACATCGGCGGCAAAATGGGCGCGAAGAGCGCGCCGAGCGCACCGCCGATCATCAACAACGGGGCCATGATTCCCCCCGACGTGCCAGATCCCAGCGAAAACGACCAGATAATGCTCTTGACGATGAGAATGCCGGCGAGCAGCTCCCATGTGCGATTGCCTGTCAGCAGTGAATCGATCACGTCGTATCCGGTGGCGAGCGCGCGCGGAAAGATCAGCCCGCCCGCGCCCACCACCACGCCGCCAATCGCCGGCCACCACATCCAATGGATGGGCAGATGTTCCTCGAAGAAGTCTTCGCTCGCATACACGGCGCGGCTCAACACGAGTGCCAGCGCTCCGCCCACCACGCCTACGAGCAGCGCTGCCGCAATCGCGCTCGGTTCAAGTGCGCCGGTCATTCCCGGCATGGGGAACAGCGGACCGCCGTTGATGAAGAAACGCCGCAACACGCCGGCCGTCACTGCCGCAATTGCCACTGGAACAAACGAGCGCGGCCGCCACTCGAAGAGCAGCAGCTCCACAGCCAGCAGGATCGCGGCAAGCGGAGTTGAAAACACGCCCGCCATGCCCGCCGCGGCTCCGGCCACGAGCAGCGTCGTCCGTTCCGCGTCGGTCAGGTGAAAAAACTGGCCCAGCAGCGATCCCAGCGATCCCGCGGTCATGATGATCGGGCCTTCCGCGCCAAACGGTCCGCCGGTTCCGATCGCGACCGCGGACCCTATCGGCTTGAAGAGCGCCACGCGCGGGCTGATGCGCGCGCCATTGATCAGGATCGACTCCAGCGCCTCGGGAATTCCGTGGCCGCGAATCTTTTCCGATCCATACCGCGCCATCACGCCTACGATGATGCCGCCCACCACTGGCACAAGAGCCGCGAGCCAGCCCAGCCGGTTCTGCGAGGGCGAGACGAACTGCCAACTCAGGCGCTGAAAGTAGAACAAATTCGTGCAGGCATAGATCAGCCGTAGCAGAATCCAGGCCAATGCCGCGCCGGCTCCGCCCAGGATCAGCCCCAGGCCGCTCAGCATCAACATGCGCGGGCCGGCATTGAAATCTCCGAGTTCCGTTCTTGCTGCGGGATCGTGAAGCTTCATTGCGCTCCCGCCTTTGCTCCTGTTGCTCGCCTGCTTCGCGCTGCTGCGTGTTTACCATGCCGCGCGCCCCGTCCGCTCGACCGCAAAATGTGGTTCAGCGCGCGCACCAGCTCCGGTCCCGACTGCTCCAGCTCGCGCGTGTGAAACTCGGCCAGCGATGCCAGAATCCGCTCGCCCTGCCGCGTGACGCGCAGCAGAATGCGGCGGTGGTCGGCCGCGTCGCCCGAACGGCGCAGCAATCCCTGTTCCACGCTGCGGTCCGCCAGCTCCACGGCGCTGTTGTGCTTGAGCAACATGCGCGCCGCCACGTTGGCGATCGTCGGCGCCACCCCTTCCGGCATTGCCCCCACGCACTGCAGCAGTTGATATTGTTGGTTACGCA
This sequence comes from uncultured Acidobacteriota bacterium, assembly GCA_963745965.1. Classification (GTDB taxonomy): domain Bacteria; phylum Acidobacteriota; class Terriglobia; order Terriglobales; family Acidobacteriaceae; genus Telmatobacter. The sequence goes on along the minus strand of CAVUZC010000003.1, from coordinate 156,823 downwards.
AACCCATCTCTTCGGCGGCTGCCTGGCTCACATGCAAAAAGCAGCGCAAGCGGTAGCGGAACTCCGCCAGCCGCCGCAAATGGGCAACATCGAGTTTTGCTGTGCTTCTATTTCGATCGATCTGAACGCGCCGCGGCTCGCGCGGCAAGCGGGAAGTAGTGTTCATATTTATATCGTATCACGATATGTTTTAAATATCGCATCACGATACTTTCCGACATGGATAGTAAGCCCCGAACCAGCCGGCCCCCAGTTACTCGGCGCCGTCCTCGAAAATCTCCTCGATCCTCAGCGCGAACAGCCGCGCCAGCTTGAACGCGAGCGGCAAGCTGGGATCGAACTTGCCGGTCTCGATCGCGTTCACGCTCTGGCGCGAGACCTCCAGCCTCTGGGCCAGGTCCGCCTGCGACCAGTCCCTCTCCGCGCGCAGCACCTTCAGCCGGTTCTTCATCGATACCTCCACCGGGCCACCAGGGAAGCGACTCCAAAAGAGGGAAAGAAAATAAATTGCACCCAGTGCACGTCGATCGAGGGAACGTGAGCGAACATCTCCAGGGCTCCCCAAAACGTGGTGGCCATAAGAGTCACGCCGATGCCCCAAAGCATCGACCGGACGACAATCGATTTCTGAAAATCGTCCTTTTCCTCGGCTAGGTAAAGTCCAACGATGACAAACAGCGCGCAGAAGGGAAGACAAACCACCGCGGCGCAAGCCACGGCCAGCGCGCCCGCCGGGTTCCAATGAAAGTGCACATATCCCCACATCAGAATTCCGACCAGTACAAATAACGGCATCACGATGAACAGAAACCGGTCCTCGTAGCGATATCTCGCTGGGCTGCCGCTATAACGATTCATAATCACGTCCTTTTCCCGCAGATGTTGAAATTGCGCAAAACGAAACCTGCCGGTTTTTCATCGATACCTCAAGATGACCACCGGCACGGAGAGGCCCACGAACAGCCAGAAGATGGGGTAGATCCACATCGATGGCAGGTGCGGTACGTGCGCGAACGCCTCCAGATAGCCCCAGGCGGTAGTCGTTGCCAGAGTTCCACCGATGCCGCCCAGCAGGCATTCCACAAGCAGATTGCGCTGGAACTCGTCCTTTTCGACGGCCAAGTACCGGCCCGTCTCGAAAAGCACCCAAAGAATCGGCAACGCGGGCAGCACCGCCACCGGATAAGCCAGCAAGCCTTTCAAATGCCACAGGCGAAACGCCGCAGCCGCCGCCACCGCAAGTACTACGACCAACCCAGCGCTCGTCCAGCAGGAGCGTGCAAACCTGCGGTGAGCTGGGCTCTTAGTTGAACAGAGCATAATAAGTCTCCTTTACTAAATGACAAGTAAACATTACATACTCCAGCAAAAGTTGTCAAGCTCCATTTACATATTTCTATTTCGGGAGATTTAAAGGTCGCGACCCGCCAACTCGCGGATGGGATCGCACGAAGGCATGAGGCGGTGCGTGCTCACCCGTTGAACTGCGAACTCGCTGACTCGCTGCTTTTAGTGCTTCACCCAACCATGCATGCCCGCTTCAAAGCTGCGGCGGTCGAGCCGCGGCAGTGCTCGCGTCGCCCTATCGGGAGCGATTGGGTAATGCCGCGCCGCACAGAGCGCCTCGGCGACGCACCACACGTCCTCTTCGGCCGTCATCCAGTGGAAACGGTCGAACCGCGACAAATCTATTGGCCGCGAGTAGGCGCGCAGCGTGTATTCGCCGCGCAGATTGTAGTACTGGGCAAAGTAGCTCAGCGCCAACTCACGCAGCGTGCGGTAAATCGGCGGCCGATAGCGCAGCCCGGCAAAGTTCGACTTGGCGATTCCGCCCCATAGACCGTGCTCGCGGAAAATCGCTACCACATGATCGTCGTCGTGCACTGCTTCCAGGTCCATCACCAGCGGCGGACGGCCACCGACGCGCAGCGCAGCAGCGGCTACCAGCGCGCCCTCCAGGCAATGCCCTTTGCGCTCGCGCAACACGCGCTTCGGCGACCATGCTGTATCCGCGTATTGGTAGTGAAGCCCGTCGATGAATTTTTGAATGCGCTCCGGCGTCTTGAGCGCGCGCAAGGTGCGCAACTCCGCCGCCGACAGACCAAAACTTTCGTCCTTTTGCCGCATCCGTCTTTCGCCCCCAGTCGAAGCAGCTCAGCCCAACACTGTGAAGAAGTTCCTGAAGTGCATTCTAAAACCAGCGCCGCGACTTACTTCCCTTTTCGCCCGCTGAAGCTGAACGTCGAACTGACACCTGAGACCTGACCCCTGACACCTGCTACCCTCATACCGTGAGCTTCAACGACTTTCTGGGCAACGCGACCGCTGTCACGCATCTGCGCGAGTGTTTGCGCGCGGATCGTTTTCCGCACTCCATGATCCTGGCCGGTCCGCGAGGGGCGGGCAAATACACGCTTGCGCTCATGCTTGCCCAGGCCGTCAACTGCCTCGATCCCAAGGAAACCAGCGGCCTGCCCGACTTCTGCGGCGTTTGCCGCAACTGCACGCGCATTGCCGCAGCCGCGAACCTCGACGCGCTGGTGGCCGAAGCCGTCGAGGCACGCGATGACCTGCGCGAAACCGACAAGCGCGAGACGCGCATCTTCGTGCAGACCCATCCCGACGTGCTCGTCGTCCCTCCCGATCCGCCGCAGCTTCTCATCAAGCTGGGCCAGGTGCGCCAGGCCATTCACGCGGCCTACTACCGCCCGCCCGCCGAGGCTAAGCGTGCCTTCACCATCTTCACCTCGTCTGCATTCATGAAAGAAGCGGCCAACAGCCTGCTCAAGCTCCTGGAAGAGCCGCCCGAGCACACCTCGCTCATCCTCCTTACCGAAAATCCGCAGGAACTGCTGCCGACGATCCGTTCGCGCGCCGTCATCCATCGCCTCGGTGCGCTGCCCGCAGCCGATCTCGAATCCCTCCTTGCCCAGCGCCGGCCCGAACTCAAGCCGCAGCAGCGGGCATTGGCCGCGCGTTTGGCTCAAGGCGCGGTGGGCCGGGCAATTTCCATCGACTTGGAGGCTTACCTCGCCAGCCGGCAGGATGCGCTGCTGATTCTCCGCACCGCGCTGCGTGAGCCGGACTACTCGGAGCTTTTCCACGCCACGGAGACCTACCGCGCCGGCGCCGAAGGGCAGGAGAAGACCATCAATCTTTTGCGCGCGCTCGGCAGTCTTCTTGAGGACCTGCTGCTGATTGTGGCCGGCACGCCCGCGCTCATTCGCAATCTCGATCTGTCGGCAGAGCTCTCCCGCCTTGCAGAAGGCATGTCCGTTGAATGGATCGACGGCGCCGCCCGCGCCCTCGTGCAGACGGAGCAAGGCATGAGGCGCAACCTGCTGCGCTCGCTCTCGCTCGACGCGATGGCGGTGAGCCTAGGGAGTAGCCAGTAGACAATAGGGAGTAGGCGAAGTACAACGGAGTCTTTGCGGACAACCAGAAGCGAATAGCCGTCAGCTGCCTACTCCTTACTGGCTACTCCCTACTTCCCTGTCCCTTGACGCCGCACCCTTTTCCACGCAGAATAAAGGTGCAACCCCCTATCGGCAGCTGGCATCTTGTCCAGTAAGTGTCCTTCACGGAGCGACGAATTTACGGGACGCAGTTCCCCCCGAAAACGGGGATTCTTGTCCAAGTACTCCGCCATTGAGACACGGGGTTTTGAGGACTTGATTTCCGCGCGGCATTCCCCTGCCGCGATTGGCCGGCAATCTTGAGGGCTGCGCTGGCTGCACGCATTGCTGCATTCGATCGTGTGGTTTCTTTGTTGGTGATTTGTTGATGAAGAGAGGTCGTTCCCATGAGCATTCACCCGCTTTTGCCGCAGTCCCAGGGTTTTGAGCCAGGCCGCCTGCCCTTCGGCCGCAGAAACTTCGCAACGCCGCTTCCCTTCCGCTTCCCGGCGCAAACCGCCGATCTCGACGCGCCCAACCGTCACGCCGAGCTCTTCTACCTGCAAAAGCAGATCCAGGCGCAGACGCCCATGGTGATCGTGCTCGAAGACGGCGAGCGTATCGACGGCTGCATCGAGTGGTACGATCGCAACTCCATCAAGGTCCGCGGCAAATACAAAATTCTTGTCTACAAATCCGCCATCAAGTACATGTACAAGCTGGGCGACAACGGGTAGGCCGCGTTTCCGAAGTCGTCGAACTGGCGCAACCCTTCTAGCGCCTCCTGGCCGGCTGTAGTGTGTGTTGGTCACCTGACCCACGCAGCGCGACCCAGCGTATCGCCCGCCCGCTCACCATATACTGGTAGCCAAATCCTCATCCGGCCTCCAGGTCCGGGTCACCTAGGGGAGCGCCATGCTCGACGTCCATCCTCCGCACAAACGTTTGCGCGAAGTCGGCGAGTACTTCATCCATCTCGTCATCATCACCATCGGCCTGCTGATAGCGACTCAGATTGAAAGCTGCGAGGAGTGGCGCGCGCACCGGCACATTGCCGCCGAAGCCCGCGAAGCGCTGCGCAAAGAGATCGCCAGCAACTTGAAGCAGCTGCGCGACGCCGAGCCCGCCATGAAGCTGTGGAAGAGCCAGCTCAACGAAGCGCTCGCGGCTGTGCAACTCGTCGTTGACCACCCCGACGACCCCGCCTCGCAGCCTCACCGCCTGGGCATTGGCTGCAGCGGGCTCTCGCTCGACAACACCGCATGGAAGACCGCGCAATCCACTGGCGCGCTCGACTACATGCCCTACGACGAGGCCTCCACCTACGTGAACATCTATCAGGCGCAGGAGCAACTGGTCGCAGCCCAGGATGCTCCCTGCACCGATGGTGCGGCGGTCTTCGGCATCATCTCGAAATCCCACCTGGATGCGAAGGGCGCGAAGGTCACAAAAGACGAGGCCGAGGCCATGGCTGAAAGGCTCGGCCAGATGAAGTTTCATCTCGGTTTCGGCAGCACCATCCTGGAAGAAAACATCGAGCTGAACGCTGCCTTCATCGAAGGCCGCAAGCCCCGCACCGATTTCACCGCCGACTTTCAATAGCTCTCTATCAAGCACGAAAATGGGTGCCCACGTTTCGCTTCTGAGACGTGGGAAAGCACGAACCCCAACCATCTCGCTCACTGCCTCAAAACAACAGCGGCCTGAGAACTTGCGTTCCCAGGCCGCTGCCGGTGATCTGTTGGGATTGGACTAAGGCCATCGCGCTTCCGCGAGAGCCAGGGCCATGGCGGAAAAACCTCCGTCAGGTCTTACCTGGGGTCTTGGGCGCGATGCCCTAGGCCTCAGTCACCTCACGTAATCTACAACTCGAACAATCTTTGCTCATAGGCTGGATCAACCTCCTTTCCCGTGTAAGGACAACCTACGCCAGGCCGGACGCGGAGTCAAGAGAGTTTGCTCTGTCAGCGGGCGGTCGTCTCACGGAACAGAATCAGTTTGCCGCAATCGCCACTGCGCTCCGCTCGTGCTTCCGTGGCATCAACCGCCTGCGCATAGCCCGCTCACAAGGCACGGAATAAAATCTGGCCACCAGCCAGCCAAGCGCCCACGCAAGAAGAATTGCCGGCGCAAACCATAAGACACCCCACCGGTCTCCTGCGTGGCTCATCTTGAAGATGCGCGCTACCGTGAGAACCACGAAACTGTGCGTCAGATAAATCTCGTAACTCAAGCGACCATAGGATTGCAGCCAGCCCGTCCCCGCGAGCGACCACCCCGGTACTGCTCCCGCCTGCAAATGAAATCCCAGCACAAGACACGCGGCAGAAAGGGTCAGCAGAAAGATTACCCAGTAGCCCATCGGGTGAAAGAAATTGTCTTCAAAACCCAAGTCTGTGAAAACGCCGCACGCCCCCACGGCGATGAGGGCAATCCGCAGACCTCTTCTGTCTCGCTTGATGTGAGCCGCGGCGATCGCCGCCAGAACCCCCATGGCAATCGCCGCCATGCCCGGCAGGTATGCCTTCTCGCGCCAGATCGGATTGCCCACAATCGACCTCAATGCGAAAGGCTGTGACAACGCAAGAACCGCCAGAACCGGAGCCAAAATCCAGTCCTTGCGCAGCAACAAGCAAACCAGCGGAAATCCAATGTAGAAGACTTCTTCAATCGACAGCGACCACAACACATCCCAACTGGCGGGCAAATATCCCGTGTGCCCTTCAAACCAGTTCAGGTAAAGCCCGAACGCAGACGCTATCGCTTTCGGCAGCGATTGCTGCGGATTGCGAATCAGGTAATCCGGCACATGGGCCAGGTGAAGCACGGAAAGGATCGCTACCAATCCAACGAGGCAAGGAAGAATGCGCGACGCGCGCCGAGCATAGAAGGCCCGTGCATCGATTGTGCCCAGGCTCCCCCACCGTTGCATGCTGTTGGTTGCGATAAGAAAGCCGGAGATAACGAAGAAGATGATGACACCTTCGCCGCCGTTGTAGGTAATGTCGGTCAGGACCTGCTTCGGCAACACTCCTGCGAGGATGCCATGCATCAGGCGAATGCGAATCCCGATGTGATTCAGAAGCACGAGGAGAATCGAGACGCCGCGCAGCAGATCGATGCCGGGGTTGCGCGCGGAAGTGGTGGACATATCCGGCTGTGTCCCTCGCGATCCGATAATTCAGGAGCCTGGTCTTTTCCTCAGCGCTGGAACGCTTCGGTCAAACCACCATCAACGGGAATCACATGCCCCGTGGTGCAGCGCGCACGGGGGCTCGCCAGGAAGAGAATTGCTTCCGCGCAATCGGCCGGATCGACAGCCTTGTTGGTTAAATTGCCCTCTGCGTAAAACGCGGCCAATCGGCTGCGCAGCTCGTCGTCGCTGAACGAATCCTGGAAGTGGATGTTGTACTTTTTCAGCGAGGCCTTCAGGCGTTCGCGCCCGAACCTTCCCGATCCCTTGACCACCGTGGCCGGGCTGATGCCGTTCACGCGCACATTGGGCGCCATGCTCACTGCCAGTTCCCTGATCAGGTGCGAAAGCGCCGCCTTGCTCACGTCGTAGGCTTCGTGGCCGCGCTTCGCCACTACCGCATACGCCGAACTGGTGAAGACGATATTTCCGTGCAGCCCCTGTTCCTCAAAGATCGGGCCTGACTCGTCTGCCAGCAGATGATTTGCCATCACGTTCACGGCCATCGTATCGGCCCACACCACCTCATCGGGAATGTCGTCGTTGAGCGTGGAAGGATAGATCGATGCCGTGTTGATGAGTATGTCGATGCCGCCGAACTGAAGCGCCGCCGCATGCAACAGCCCGCGAATCGATTCGCGGCTCCTGACATTGACGCCCGCGCTCGCGGCAAACTCGGCCGAAGTGACCGAACCCAACTCTGTGGCGACGTGTGCCGCGCCCTCGGCATTGCCATCGGCAACAAACACATGCGCGCCACGCCGGGCGGCGAGGAGGGCCACTTCGCGGCCGATGCCGCTGGCTCCGCCTACCACCAGCGCTACGCGGCGGCTCAGTTCTTTTTCCGGCGGCTGGCGGCGCAGCTTCGCCTCTTCCAGCGCCCAGTACTCGATGCGGAAGGCCTCCGCCGCCGGCAGCGCCACGTAATTCGAGTGCACCTTGAAGCTCGCCGGATCCGTTCCCGGCGCACACTGTGGCACCGTGCCCGTTACTTCGCCCTCGCCCAGCGCGCTCGCCCCGTCCATCACGTGAATGGCATTGGTATAAAACTCGCCCACGATCCGCGCCTCGGTCTTGTTCTTGCCGAAGCTGAACATGCCCAGCCCTGGAATCAGCACCACTGCCGGGCTGGGATCGCGCAGCGCCGGCGAATCCTGCGTCGCGAACGCCCTGTAATAGGCCCGGTACTGATCGCGATACTCCGCGAGCGAGCAATCGATCTGCCGCTTGAGTGCGTCCAGGTCCTCGTCGGCGCCCCACGGCACAAACATGGGCCGGATCTTCGTCCGGATAAAGTGATCCGGGCAGCTGGTGCCGAGATACGCCAGCTCCCGCGCGTGAGCCGAATCGACAAACTCGAGCACATCGGGAGCGTCAGAAAAGTTCGCAATAAACCGCTGCTTCGCGCTGATGCGTCCGCGCAGAAACGGCGCAATCTGTGCCGCCGGTTCTCTGCGGTCGGCGCGCGCCGGCTGTGCCTCGCCGCCAAAGCGCACTTTGTCCCTATTGTGCCGCTGGATGAACTGGCCGATCTGGTCGATCACCGTAATCGTGTTCAGGTAGCACTCGCGCTGCGTCTGGCCCCAGGTAAAGAGCCCATGCCCGCCCAGCACAATGCCGTCGCAGCCCGGGTTGTCGGCGACTGCGCGCTTCATCATCAACGCCAGCTCAAAGCCCGGCCGCTGCCACGGCAGCCACACCAGCCGGTGGCTGAACTCGCGGTTGAACTCCTCCATCTTCGCCTTGCCGTTGGCGCTTGCGGCGAGGGCAATCGCCCAGTCGGGATGCAGATGGTCTACATGCGGGAAAGGCAGAAAGCCGTGCAGAGGCGTGTCGATCGACGCGGCCACCGGATTGTTGCGGAAGGCGCACAGCGGATACATCGCCGCCATGTCGTCCTCGAAGTCGACGCCCCTGTAGCTGCGCTCAAGCTTGAGCAGCTTTTCCTGGTAGAGCGTGGCGAAGCCCGTGCGCTTGATGCTGCCGAGGTCGCCGCCCGAGCCCTTCACCCACAGCACTTCGACCGGCTCGCCAGTCAGCGGATCGGGCTCCATGATTTTCGAGCTGGTGTTGCCGCCGGCAAAGTTCGTAATGCGCAGATCCGAACCGAGCAGATTCGAGCGGTAGCGCAGAAGTTCGGCCTCGTCGAGACCGGACGCAACCGCCGGGTCCCAGCGGTCCTCAAGGAATTGCAATACAGGGGAAGCAGTCGCAGTTGTCATAGATGGGTGCGCTCCACGGGGAAGTGTGCGGGCACCCCATCTATGATACAGCTACCGAGGCCACAAAACCGTTTGATTACCAGAATCGACCTGGAGGGTCCATCTATGGCGCCTGCTCGGCCAGCCATTTCTTCAGGTTCGGTTCCTGGATGCGGCGGAATTCGATGCAGCCGTCGATGTGTTCGACAGCGTGGCTGAGCGATGAGCTGGAGGCCGGAACCGCGTGCGCGGAGAAGAAGTTCTTGACGTCTTCGCGCGCTTCGGCGGAGCAGAAGTTGCCGGTAGCTCCTACCAAATACGCACCGAGATCGGTGGTGATCTGCGCCTGGACCGCGTCCCAATGGGTCTTGATGAAGTTCCAGGTCTGGTCACGGTTTTCCGGAATCTCCAATCCAATGGCCAATTCGATGGCGGCATCCTGATTGCGCACCTTGCCCGAAACAGAGTATTCGAGGGCGCGATTGAGCAGATCCGGGTTGGTGAAACTGACCAGCTCGCGCAGGGCAAACTCCTGCTGCCCAGGATCGTTCGATGTCTCGTAGATTTTCTGGAGCCGATCGAAGAGAGACGCGTCGCCGTAATGCGCGGCGATGCCAAGCGCAGCGTGGCCGAGGGCGGGATCGACTGAAGATGGATTGGATACATATTGCTCCGCGATCTGGCGCGCCTGCGCTTTCAGATCGGCATCGTCTCCGTAAAGCACGAGAAACGAGAGGAGCCGCGCGCGCAGACCGCGCGTATTTTCAGAGTCGCCTGCTCGTGGAGGACCTAGCTTCGCGTACTCGGGGGCAAAGGTGCGGCGGACCCAGGCGGCGAGAGTGTCGCGTTCCTCTCTCGTCGATGCGACCCGGTCGGCAATATTGGAGACGTGATCGAGAGCGAACGAGAGCACTTCTGGGCTGGTGTCGGATTTGAGCGCGGCAACCAGATCGAGATAGTCGCCTGCTGTGGCCTTGTCGGCGCGCACCTGTGCCCATTCGTCGCCGGTGAGACTGATGCGCTCTTCGGGAGTGAGACCTTTTTCAGCACGGGCAACAAGCGCGGCGTACTGGGCGGGCGCGTAGGCACTGCGGTAATAGCCCTTACCGCCTGCGTTGGCGAAGAAGATTTTTGCTTTCGGCGTTGGCAGCGAAGCCGAGGATGGGGTGAGAATCGGGCAATCTTCTTTGGATTTCCCACGTGATATGAAGCAGACCGGAAGGGTCCACTTTTGCGCAGGATCGGGCTTGATGCTGGGGCTGAGGAAGAAGCGCTGCTGCGCGACGGAGACCTCGCCCGCGGCGGGAGCGCCAAAATCCAAAATGGGCTCGCCGGGTTGCGCGACGAGCGAGTCCATGATTTTGTCCACGGGCTTGCCGCTCACCTGAGTTTGCGCATTCCAGAAGTCCTCCGCTGTGGCATTGCCGTATTCATGCGCGGAAAGGTACGCGTGCACGCCCTGGCGGAAGGTCTCCTCGCCGACGTAGTTCTCGACCATCAGCAGAACGTCGCTGGCTTTGCCATAGGCGATGCCGTCGAACATTTGATCGATCTCTTCGGGTGTATCGGCTTTGGCGCGGATGGCCCGCGTAGTGGGCTGCGCGTCGATGTCGAGAGTGTCCTGCTCGCCGGCGGCAACGAGTTGCGAGATATCCCACTCGGGATGCATCGCCGCCGTACACTTGCTTTCCATCCATGTAGCGAAGCCCTCGTTGAGCCAGATGTTGTCCCACCATTGCATGGTCACGAGATCGCCGAACCACTGGTGCGCCATCTCGTGCGTGACCACGAGAGCCACATTCTTTTTACTGCTCATAGAGGCCGTCTTGGGATCGAGCAGCAGATCGCTCTCGCGGAAGGTGATGGCGCCAAAGTTCTCCATCGCGCCAGCCTCGAAGTCGGGAATGCCGATGAGATCGAGCTTCTTGAGCGGGTAGTGAATGCCGAAGTAGTTGTCATAGTAGCGCAGGGCAAACTCTGCCGTGTTGAGCGCGTACTGCGTGAGGGCCACCTCACCGGGCGTGGCGCAGACGCGCAGGGCCACGCCATCCGATTCGCCTCTGCTGCATTGAAAATCGCCGACAAGGAAGGCGACGAGATAGGTGGACATTTTGGGCGTGGTCCCGAAGACCACTGTGTGCTTGCCGGCGCCGGGCCCGGGCGTGTCGGAGATGATGGCGCTGTTAGAAATGGCGGTATCGCCGGCGTCGATCGTCAGCGAGATGTCGTAGGTGGCTTTGAAGGCCGGCTCATCGAAGCAGGGGAAGGCGCGGCGGGCGTCAGTGGCTTCGAACTGCGTGACGGCGTAATTGCGCTTCGCGGTTTTTGAGAGATAGAAGCCGCGCAGCTCGTTATTGAGGATTCCCGTGAAGTGGATGCGCAGCGTAGCGTCGCCGGCGGGAATCGCTTTGAGAAAAGTGAGCGTGGCTTGTTGTTTTTCTGAGTCGAGGGTTACCGAGCCAGACTGCGTTTGGCCGCTGTGGTCTTGAATCTCGACGCTCTGAAACTTGACCTCGATTGCGTTCAGAGTGATGGCTTTCGTTGGCTCTTTGATGCTGACGTCGATGGCGTCAGAGCCGGTAAAGGTTGCGGATTTGAGATCGGGCGTGAAAGCCAGCGCATAGTGAGAAGGGATGACGTTTGTGGACAGCCGCTGCGCATGTGCGGCGTGAGAATAGCTAAAAAGAAGACAGAACAATGCGGCGAGAGCGCAACCGATCACGCGCTCAGAAAAGGAATTCCAGCGAGTCTTCATGGGGTTCCCTCGATTCGATGCATGAAACGGGCGCGGTTGCGCCGCGATCGGCTTTCCGCATTAGGATACCGCAGAGCGAACGGGTTCCGGGCAGCTCGCGATCAACATCGGTGCAAGACTCTATTCAATCCGGGCCGGCGCGAGTTTTGGCGTGATGGCGTGGATAATCAAGAAGGCCGCCGGGTAAGCGAGGCAGGCAATGATGAACAGCGTGACATAGCTGTGAGTGAAATAGACGATGAAACCTGTTCCCAACTGGAACAGAACGCCGCCTAGGGCGCCCATCATGCCGCCGATGCCGATGACGCTGGCGACCGCGGATTTGGGAAACATATCGGATGGCAACGTGAAGAGGTTCGCCGACCACCCCTGGTGTCCAGCCGTAGCCATTCCGAGCAATGCCACCACCACCCACAGGTGATGGACGAACGGCGCGACAAAGATGGGCGCGATCAGCAGCGCGCAGAGCAACAACGTCGTCTTGCGCGCCACGTTGACGCCGATGCCGCGCTGAATCAGCACGGAGGAAAGATACCCGCCGCCAATACTTCCAAGGATAGAAATGCTGTAGGCGAGCACCACCGGCACGCGGCTCTGGGACAGACTCAAGTGGAAAGTCGATTGCAGGTAACCGGGAATCCAGAACAAGTAGAACCACCAGATGGGGTCGGTGAGGAACTTGCCAATCGCGAAGGCCCAAGTCTCTTTGCGCGGAAACACGCGGCTCCAGGGAACGCTTTCGACCTTTTCCGCGGGATCGCTCAGGATCAGTTCCAGTTCAGCCTCTGAAACGCTGCGGTGTTGCTCAGGCCGCCGATAGTAGATGAGCCAACAAAACAGCCAAACGACGCCCAGGGCTCCCGTCACGACAAAAGCGCCGCGCCAACTTACCAGCATCACCAATGTCGGCACCGCAATTGGCACCACGATGTTGCCGATATTGGCGCCGGAGTTGAAGATGCCGGTGGCCAGTGCCCGCTCGCGCTTGGGAAACCACTCGGCGACGGTTTTGATGCAGGCGGGAAAGTTAGCGGCCTCGCCCAGGCCGAGCAGGAACATGGCGATAGCAAAAGTGGCGACGGAAAACGCAGCGCCGGGCAGCATGGCCGCCACGCTCCAAAGTGTGATGGCGATGGCGAAGGCTTTGCGCGTGCCCAGCTTGTCGGTGAATCCGCCAGCGACCACCATGCCAATGGCATAGGCAGCCGTAAAAGCAGCGGTCACGAATCCATAGGTTCGGTCATTCAGACCCGGGATCACGCTTTCCAGGGTGTTCTTCAGGTAAGCGATGACGCCGCGATCGACGTACGCGATGACGGTAGCCGCAAACAGGAGCGAGCAGATGACCCAGCGCTGGTGAGAGACGCGATTGGGAGAGCGAAAAGTCTGAAAGAAACTGCGGGATTGGGTGCCGGCTTGCGGCATTGGATTGCGGACTCCTGCGGGACCCTAGAGTGGTCTGACCAATTATAACGGGGGCAAGTGCGGGGCGGCCCTGAACGTGATCAAGAGGCTATTTCGGCGCGGGCGTTGACGGCTTGGCTGCGGGAGGAGTAATGGATTTGGTCACGTCAGCGAGTTCCTTCACCATTTCCGAAATCAGATCCTTGCTTCGTTCCTGCGTGCGCTGCATGACGAGCGGCATGTACTCCTTCATAATGACCGGCGTCATTTGCAAGAAGTGTTGTCCCGCCGGCGTAGAGTAAAAAGCGATGTAGGCGTCCACGTCCTCGCGGGTGAAATGCCGCTGGTAGATTGCGGCCACGTCGTCGAGCATCTCGTCCACGGGATAAAGGCTCATGGCCTTCTCGATATAGCGGTCTACCACACCATTCAACTCCGATTGCAGTTTTGGATCGAGATCCTGGCCGCCGCCGGGCAGGCTGGCCATCGTCTCCTTTTCCTGTTGCCGCATCTGCTGCTGGATCATTGCGGGAAACATCTTCATCATCGAAGCGTATTGTTCACGGAGGTGCATCACCTCAAACAGCTTCGCGACCTGTTCCTTTGTGGCCTGCTGATCGGGTGGGACGACCGACGGCGCATCGGCCGCGGGCGCGGGAGTTGCAGCGGCTGTGGGCTGAACGGTTTGCGGATGAACGAATGTCGATGAAAGCGCGAAGCCGATGGCGAGCGCAATTTGAATGAATTTCTTCATAATTTCCTCGTTGAGCGATCGCAAATGATCTAATCCGCCGGCGCCGGACAGCGCTGGCCCATTCCCTGTTTGAAGGACAAGCCATTATAAGCGGCGGATCGGCACACCACGGTCAGGAAAGGGGCTTTTTGCGCGGCAGGAGCGAGTCCAGGAAGAGCAGGCATGCGCCGGTGACGATCGCGGAGTCGGCGATGTTGAAGTCCGGGTAATGGTAGGTGAAGATGTGGACCTCAATGAAGTCGACGACGGCGCCGTAGGCGAGGCGATCGTGAACATTGCCAAGTGCGCCGCCGAGGATAAGCGCGAGAGCGACGGTCATGAGGCTGATGCGATTACCGAAACGGATGAGCGCGGCGAGAACGCCGGCCGCGACGCAAAGGTTCACCCCGGTCAGCACGCGATTCACAAGACGAGGCGAGGCGGAGTCGGCCCACATGGAGAAGGCCGCGCCGTTGTTGGTCCAGTGCGAGATGCGGAAGACGTGATCGATGATTGGAATTGCGCCGCCGAGCGGGACGTGGGCGACGACCCAGGCTTTGGCAAGGCGGTCGGCGACGAAAACGGCGATGGCGATAAGGAGCAGCCAGGGAAGGCGGCGCGGCGGAATCCAGCTCATGCTGTGGTCTCCCCCGTTCGTGGCTGAGTCAATCTAGTTTTGGAAAGCAGATAGTCGGAAAGTATCAAGGAAGCACCGCTCACGACTGCAATGTCACCAATGTTGAAGTCTGGCCAATGATAGTTGAAGATTTGTACTTCAATGAAGTCCACAACCGCTCCGAAAGCGATGCGGTCGTGAAGACACCCCAAGCCGCCTCCCAAAGCGATCGCGAGACCAATTGAAGCGCGGCTAAGACGGTCACCGAGGCGTACCATCGCCGCAAGTATAACGAGCATGACCAGCGAGTTAAGAATGATCAATGCGTCGCGGGTAAAGAGCGATTTCTGCGCCGATTCCGCAAAGATGCCGAAGTTGCCACCGTAATTGGCAGCGTGGGAAAGACGCAGGAGATGACCTACAACTGGAAGCGTATTGCCCGAGGGGATATGCCATGTGATCCAAATCTTGGTCATACGGTCAAGCAAGATGATGGAAGCAGAGACGAGCAGGAGCCAGGGAAAACGGCGCGGCTTGGGCCAATTGGCGAACCAGTTCATTCGGCCGCCTCGGGTTGCGGCGGGGCGATGCCCATCTCTTTGAGCGCCGCTTGGCAGCGGGTACAGACGTTCTGCCAGATGCCGTAGTTGGAGACTTCGGGCATGAAGTTCCAGCAGCGGGCGCATTTGTGGCCGGTGGCCTTAAGCGGAACGATTGACCGCGGACCTTCCAAAATCGTGACCTTCGATACATTGAAGATCTCTTCGAGACCGTCTTTGTATCGCTGAAGGATGCTAAGAAAATCCTCTGAAACTGTGATCTTCAGTTGCGCCTCAAGGCTCTTGTTGGGGATCAGCCCTGCCTGGCGCTCGTTCTCGAGAATCACCAAAGCAGCATCACGCACCACGAAGATCCGTTTCCACTCTTCGATCAGTGGCGCGGGATCTTCGCTGAATATTTCCTCCGGCTTAGGAAACAGCGCCAGATGCACACTCGCTTCGCGGCCTGCGACGGGCGGCAGGTGTTCCCAGATTTCGTCGGCGGTGAACGTCAGGATGGGGGCTACGAGGCGCACCAACGCTTCGGTGATTTGCCACAGGACGGTTTGCGCGGAGCGACGTTCCTTGCTGGTGGGGGCGAAGGTGTACATGCGGTCTTTGAGGACGTCGAGATAGAACGCGCTGAGATCGACGATGGCGAATTCGTTGACGGCCTGGTAGACGCGATGGAACTCGAAGGCTCCGTACCAGCCCGATTTTCCGTCCGCGCCGACGATCTTTTCGGCCAGCTCGCGGGTGCGGGCAAGCATATAGCGGTCGAGCGGCAGCAACTCGGCTTCTTTGACTGCGTGCGCCGGATCGAAGCCGTTCAGATTCCCTAGCAGGAAGCGGAAGGTGTTGCGAAGCTTTTTGTAAAGCTCGGCACAGCGCTGCATCAGGTTTTCGCTGGCCGCCATGTCTTCGCGGAAATCGACGGAGGCGACCCAGAGGCGGACGATCTCACCGCCCATGCGGTTAGCAATGTCGACGGGATCGACACCATTACCGAGCGATTTCGACATGGCGCGGCCCTGCTCGTCGAGGGTCCAACCGGCCGTGACCACGTGTGAATAGGGCGCGCGGCCGCGCAGCGCCACCGAGGTGAGCAGCGAGGAGTGGAACCAGCCGCGGTGCTGATCGCCGCCTTCGAGGTATAGGCACTCCGTGCCCTTGTCCTTTTGGAAGAGGGCATAGGCCGCCCTCAAATCCGGATCGGACTCGCAAACAGCCAGCCAGCTCACGCCGGAATCGAGCCAGACATCGAGAATGTCGGTTTCTTTGCGGAATTTTATTTCGCCGCAGTGAGAGCACTTTGCGCCGGCAGGCAGCAACGACTCCGCCTTCTCCGTGCGCCACGCTTCCATGCCGTCGCTCTCGAACATCTCCACAACCCTGCGATTGAGCGCAGGATCGATCAGTGGCTTGTTGCACGCTTCACACAGAAACACCGCGATGGGCACGTCCCAAATTTTCTGGCGGCTGATGCACCAGTCGGGACGCGTGGCGATCATGTTGGTGATGCGCTCCTTGCCCCACGCCGGATCCCAGACGACCTTGTCGATCTCTTCGATGGCGAGTTGTCTGAATGTTTTTTCCTGGTTTTGGACTGACTTGACAGGCGTGTCCAGGCCTATGAACCACTGCTCGGTGGCGCGGAAGATGACCGGATGATGGCAGCGCCAGCAATGCGGGTAGGAGTGCTCGAGATCGGAGACGGCCATGAGCGCGCGGCGCTCTTCGAGGAGCGCGATGATGATGGGATTCGCGGCCCAGACTTTGAGGCCGTCGAAGGCAGGCGGTTTGGCGAGCGGCCAGGCATCGGGATCGACATGAATGTGCCCGGCCGCATCGACGCGGCTGGTAGGGTCGATGCCGTACTTTTGGCCCGTGTAGAAGTCGTCTGCGCCGTGCGCGGGCGCGGTGTGGACTGCGCCGGTGCCCGCGTCGGCGGTGACGTAGGTGGCGAGGACCCCGAGGATTTTGCGTTCGAGGAACGGGTGCTGGAAGGTGACGCGGTCGAGCACGGCGCCCTTGAAGCGGGCCAGTTCTTTTGTAGCTCCGAGCCTGCAAGCAGCCTTTACGCTCTCGGCGAGTTCCGCGGCGACGATGTAGACGCTGCCGTCGTGTTCAAGAGCCACGTATTCGAAATCGGGATGAAAGGCCACGGCCATCGACGCGGGAAGCGTCCACGGAGTGGTGGTCCAAATGATGGTGTAGACCTCGCGGCCGGCGAGGGCGGGCGCGATGGCTACCGGATCGCTCGTGAGCTTGTAGCGTACGTAAATTGACGGGCTGGTGTGGTTTTCGTATTCCACCTCGGCCTCGGCCAGCGTGGTGCGGTCGTGAATGCACCAGTAGACCGGCTTGAGGCCGCGGTAGACGAATCCCTTTTCCAGGAATCCATAAAACGCTTCGAGCGTGCGCGCCTCGTAGTCCCGGCTCATCGTCTTGTAGGGTTTATCCCAGCGGCCGAAGATGCCGATGCGCTCGAATTGCGAGGTCTGCAGGTCCACGTACTCCTGCGCGTACTCCCGGCACGCGTTCAAAATCGCCGAGACGGGCATCTCCGCACGCTTGTGGCCGAGCTTCCCTTCGACCTTGATCTCGATGGGCAAACCGTGGCAGTCGTAGCCGGGGATGTAGGGTGCGTCGTAGCCGGCCATGGTCTTGGATTTGACAACAAAATCCTTGAGGCCTTTGTTGAGGGCATGGCCCAGATGGATCGGTCCGTTGGCATAGGGAGGACCGTCGTGCAGCAGGTAAACGGGACGGCCCTGCCCCGCTTTACGCAGCTCGTCATAGAGGCGAAGCGAGGCCCAGTGCTTAAGCCGAAGCGGCTCATTCTGGGGCAGATTGGCTTTCATCGGGAAGGCGGTCTGGGGCAGGGTGAGCGTCGCCTTCAGCTCCGGCGGACTTGACATCGTAACTCCGTTAACACTTTCGGACTAGTTCAATGTCTAGTGTAAATGGCAGAGAGAAGAAAATTCCCGGATAACAAAGTGGGCGGGCGCAGCGTCTATTGTTCTTAGAAGTGTTGCAGTAGCCGCATATGGGTTTGTGGAGGCGGGACTCGGTTTTAGCGTTTAACCCCTGGCCCAAGACAGCAAAGGCCGCGGTAAAGCATAATGATTCCATGGCACTGTTACGGGCGCGGTAGCTCCCGGACAGCGACGAAAGCCCCCACAGGACGGCGAGGCAAAGATCCAGGCGAATGACTCCGGAAGAAATGAACAACCAGGGAGGCGGAATGCCCAACACTGGCCATGAACTCGATGCCTTTCTGGGGAAAGCCTTTGACGAAAGGCCGATTTGGGCGGTTCTCTGGGAGAGCGTGAAGGACGTGTTTTTCCCGGTGAAGCTGCCGCCGCTGGAGCTGACCTCGGAGCCTATTCCGGTGCCCGACCGGATGGCTGTGAAACCCAATCCCTGGGCGATCGGGATCTCAACCACCGTCAACATCACCATTCTTTTGCTCGCTATTTGGCTGGGCATTAACGCGTATCACCAGATCGTCAAGTCGCCCGTGCTGGCCATGAATGTCGATATCAGCGACTACACCGGGCCCAATTCGAAGATCAGTGCCGGCGGCGGCGGGGGCGGCGGCGACCACAGCATGATCGAAGCCAACAAGGGCAAGCTGCCGCAGAAGTCGCCCGATCCGATCTTGTCTCCGCAGGCGCAGGTGATCGACAAGCCCAAGCTGCCGGAGCCTCCGACCATCAACGTGCAGAAAGAACTTATGCTGGCCGACAACAACATGCCGATGATCGGCGTGCATAACTCGGCGAACGTGCAGCTGGAATCGAATGGAAGCGGCGCGAGTGGAGGCATGGGGACGGGTTCGCACGGCGGTCTCGGCTCAGGAAATGGAAACGGCGTGGGGCCGGGGACCGGCGGGAACTACGGAGGCGGGCTCTTCCAGGTGGGCGGCAGGATTTCAGCCCCGACACCGATTTATTCTCCCGACCCGGAATTCTCCGATGAAGCGCGAAGGGCCAAGTACCAGGGAGTTTGCGTGGTATCGCTGATTGTCGACGCGCAGGGCAATCCGCAGAACGTGCGCGTGGTGCGGGCGCTGGGCATGGGACTGGACGAGAAGGCCATCGAGACCGTGCAAAAGTGGAAGTTCAAGCCGGCCATGAAAGACGGCAGGACGCCGGTTCCGGTGATGATCACCGTCGAGGTGGATTTCCATCTGTACTGAGGGGCAGCGGAGTTAGCGCAACTCGACAGGATAAGACGAAGAGGCGGAGCGATCATCGCTCCGCTTTTATTTTGGGATCAGCGCGAGGGCCACTCTTCGACTACGACGCCAAGATCGTTGAGCTGCTTGATGGCGGCTTCGACGTTGCGGCGGACGGTGGGGCGGTCTTTGGGAGCTGCGGCTGAGGACTCGGCGAGAGCGACGACCCGGCCATAGGGCCATGCGCCGGCAGGGATCGCGGCAACAGCTCTGTCCAGGTCGGAGGGCCGCAATACGAGCTCCTGGCGGCGGGCGGAGACGGGACGCAGCAGAGTTCCCTGCCCTACCGTGCTGGGATTGGCGTCGGCCATGAGGATGCGGAGCGTGATGACGTCGGGGCCGACAGCGAGAAACGGATTGGCCCACTGGGAGGGATCGTGAATGTCGATGTAGAGGCTCTTGGTGGGTAGAGGAACCTGCTGGAGCTGGGCGCGCTCGTTGTCAAGCTCGGTTTGATTGGCCTGGAGCTTCTGCTCGACGGTAGCTGCCTTCTGCGCAACGCCGGCAACAGCTTGCTCTTCCTTGTGGCAGGCGGCGAGCACGAAGGCAAGCAGGCCAGCCATCACGAAAAATTGTTTGCAATGAAGACGCGACATCACCTCGTAAAGAATAACAGGATTGTCTGCGCGATCTCAGGTGTTCAGCGAGTCAGAGTGCCGGGTGCCTTTACAGTTCTCTACTTCTTGGTGCTTCCTCCGATGAGGCTGCGGGCGATGGAGTCGAGAACGCCGTTGAGGAAGTTGATAGATTCGGCGGCACAGTAGCGGCGGGCGATCTCAAGCGCTTCATTGATGACGATGGGGAACGGCGTGGACTTGAAGCCGAGCAACTCTGCGACGGCCATGCGCAGCAGATTACGGTCGACGGCGGGCATGCGGTCGACCCGCCAGTGCGTGGAATGGCTGGAGATGAGGGCGTCGATCTCTTCGCGGCGCTCCTCGGCGACGCGAAAAAGATCTTCGGCGAAGCCGCGAACTTCCAGCTCGACGGGGTCGCCGGACTTCCAGAAAGTGGCGCGGACCTCGTCGGCGGTGTGGCGGCCAACATCCGCCTGGAAAAGCATCTGCATAGCGATTTCGCGGGACTTGCGGCGATGGCGGCTGGTCAAGCGGGGCCGCCTTCAAGAAGTTTGCGGCGCAGGCTCACCATTTCAATGGCTGCGGCTGCTGCTTCAAAGCCCTTGTTGCCCGCCTTAATGCCGGCGCGGTCGAGAGCCTGCTCGAGATTCTCGCAAGTCAGCACACCGAAGCTGTGGGGAATACCGGTCTCCTGCTGCGACTGGCCAATGCCGCGCGCGACTTCGTTGTAAATGGCCTCGTAGTGCGCGGTTTCGCCGCGCAGCAGGCAACCGAGCGCAACGATGGCATCGACCTTGGCGGCATTGGCGATGGTGCGCGCGGCGGCGGGAATCTCCCATGCGCCGGGGACGCGGACGACCTCGACTGCGTCACGACTCGCCCCGCTGCGCAGCAGCGCGTCAAGTGCACCTTCGAGAAGACGATCGGTGATGACGGCGTTCCAGCGCGCGGCAATGATGGCGAATTTCATTCCTTCCGCAGAGAGATCGCCTTCGAGCGCCACTGGCTTGCCTTTGAGCGGATCGGACCATGCCCAGAAACTGAAGCGAAAGCCCGGCTCGGGCTCGACGGTGAAGATTCGGGATTTCCAATTCGTCTCAGAGATGGCTTCCAAGCGGTCTGCCGCATCGCCGCCCTGGGCGCGCAGCCAGGATTCGGCCGCTTGATGGATGGCATCGAGGGAGGTGACTTCAATGAGGAGATCGGCCGTAGATGGGAAGCGGCCATCGACAAATTCGAGATTGCCGAGCGGGGCGAGAAACGATGCGCCGCGCGAGTCCGGCTCCTGCCAACCTTTGCCGGGCGCAAAGCCGAGCGCGGCAAAAAAGCTGCTCAGCCGTTCATAAGCCGCGGCGCTGCCCGCAGTGCGCAGGATGGAAATGCCCTTAATCATAGTTCGATTTTAGCGGAGCGGGCTGGCAAGTTCGCGAGTGCGTAAGTTAGCAAGTGAGCGGGTCAGCCTGGTGGTCCTGCACGGCTGAAAAAGTGAAGAAGTGTAGGAATGAAAAGGTGGGTTAGGAGCTTCCCACGTTGCGAAATCGGGAACGTGGGAAGCCCAGGCTGGCTCGCCTGCTTGCTAACCAGCTGACTTGCTCTATGTCACCGAGCGCGGCCTGGTGACCACGACCGTGGCGGGAACGAATGTGTTGGGTCCGGGCGCGGCCGGATACAAGCAGCCGGGGTCATTGCCGCCGGCAGAAACCGGCGTGCAGGCGGGAAGATTGGGACTGTACTGCTGGGAATCGACAGGAGGATTGGACGTGCTCACGTCGGTGGGAATGCTGATGAAGTGGATCTCGTTATCGCCCGCGGTGGAGACGAAGAAGATGGAATTATCCGAAGAAAACGCGCCGGCAAGCGGTGCAGTGGGGGGAGTGGCGGAGTTGCTGTCAGCAAAGGTGACGTAACCGACGGGACCGGTGCCGTTGCCGTTGGCCAGGGGCAGATAGTAGGGCAGCTGGTTGCCCGGAGTTGCGCCGTTATAAGTGACAAAGGCGATGGGTGCGGCCGTGGTCACGCTTGTGGTCGATGGCGCGGTGCTGGTCACGATCTGGTTGACGGCGGTGGCATTGAATGTGGTGGCGCCGGTGCCCAGAGTGACCGTACCGTTGACAATGGGGCCGGTGGAAAGCGTCGACATAGTTTGTGGCGTAGCAGCCGTATCTTCAGGGCAGAGCGGATCTGCTGGTATATTCAGCGCGACGTCATTGAGAGCAATGCTTGGGCTGCTGAGCGTTGCGCCGAGGATGTGCTGGCCGTCGGGTGTGGCTGCAAGCACATCTGTCGGAAAGTCGAGCGAGTCGGTTGCCGGCTGCGGATAGAAGAGAATGCTGCCATTGTCGCCGACTGTACCGGAAGGACACCAGGTGTGGGCGACGGTGGGATTGCCTGCGAGATAGGCGCCTACGCCGGGAACGGTGATGGCCAGACTCTTCGCGCCGCCTGACGTCGACGTGCCCAGGTTGGCGTCGCAAATCGTCGGAGAATGATTGGAAGTCGAGCAGGCCAGCAACGAACTGAACCATCCGGTGTTGCTGTTATAGACGTAAAGCCTATCGGTGTGTGCGCCGCCCGCCGCGGCGCTGTCGACCACGTAAAGGGTCGCGCCATCGGGTGTCCAGGCGGCGGCAACTCCCATACCTCCGAAGGTGGTGGAAGTGCCGGTGTTGATGTTGTAGAGATAGAAGACACCGCGGAGCTGGTCGTTAATAAGCAACCGATTGGCGAAAGGATCGGCAGCGAGAACGACGCCGGGAACCGTGGTGTCCGCCTTGCTGATGCCGTTGTTGTGCGTAGCGTAAATCATCAACTCGCGTTCGGAGCCGAAGTAAAGGTTGACGCCCAGCTGATCCATGACCATGGAGTTGGGAACGTAGGGCAGGCGCACGGTGCCACCGGGACTGCCGTTAAGCAACTCGATGGAGGAGAAATACTGGGACTGGCCGGGAGCCGCAAACCAGACGAAGCTGCTTGTGGCGCCGGGAACGACAACGTGGACAGGATTGGAAGCCAGCGAAAGGCCAGTGCCGCTGAGGCCGTATTCGTTGATCGGGGCCGGATTGCAGTTGGGCGGCTCGCAGACCGCATAGATGGAAGCCTCACCGGGATACGAGGCGGTGATGGCGCCTCCGGCGCCCGCTGTTACTTCGACCGGGTTGGTGGACTCGTAGGAAAGGCTCAGGCCGGTGATGGTGTGCCCGTTTGGGTGGTCAGCGTCGACGTTCGTGTCATACACCGTGGTGGTGAGGTTTTGCGAAACGCCCTGTGTAATGACGCCGCTGGTTGCGCCGCCGCCAAGCGTGACATCGATGGATTTGGGCGGGCAGGTAGAGAAGTAGCCAGCCAACGAGGAGGATTGAGCCACGCTTGCGCTGATACTGATGGTGCCGGGCTGTAACGCAGTAATGGTGGTGTAGGGGTTCAAGGCAGTTTCAGCATTGACCTTGGCGATGGTCGTATTGCTGCCTGAAAAGGTGAGACTTCCGATGGAGGCGCCGCAGGTCGGATTCGAAACCGTCGTGGTGGCGCTTCCCGTTTCGTTGTTAGAGGTCTGATTGGAAATTACGGCAGCGACCTGGAACTGTGTGCTGCTAATACCAGTGGGGAGAACCGTGTATGTCCCGCTGTTGAGTGCTGCGAGCGACAATCCGGAGAACGTAACGTTTTCGCCGGGTATGAAGTTGTTGGCGGGGGTGGTGAACGTGACAATTCCCGCATTGATTGAGAAGCCCGTGACGTTATCTGTAGCCGCGGGCTGGCAGAGCAGGGTCTGCGTTCCGTTGTTGTCGTAGTAACCCAGAGCATCGAGCTGCGCCTCCTGGTTCTGCGAGAAGCATTGCGTAGGCACCGAGGTAGAAGGCGTTGTCGAGGCACAGTTCCCGGAGGAGGGCAGGCAGGTGGCGACCAGACTGATGGCGGTGACGGGAGCGTGAATGTAAATGGGGACGGGATTGGAGGTAACGGAACCGGCGGTGGCCGTGAGATAGGCGGCAGCGTAGGGCAGGCCGTTGCTCGATGGCAAGGGACTGGGGAAGTAGCAGTAGGTGTAGTCTGCAATGCCGCCGCCGGTATTGCGGTTCCATGTACCGGCGCAGATTTGGCCGTTGGGGGAGATGTCGGCCAACTGGTTGTTGGTAGTGCCCCAACTGAGCTGTCCGGGAGGGATCGCGACGACATTGTCCTTGCACGAGAAAGCCTGTGGCGCGAGTATCTGCGTGGTCTGCCCATAGGCCAGCGAGAGGCCGCCGGTCTGGGGCTGCAGCGTGACGCTCGCGATCTGGTCGGTCTTCAGACCGTAGCCGAGTCCGTTACAGTAGTTGCCTTGCGGGTTGCGCGCGCATCCGGAGATGGAAATCCCGGCCGGAATGGCCAGGCCAAGCAAACAAACAAGCGTCAGGAACTGCCGCATGAATCCTCCCCGCTCCGCGCCGTCGAACCGCGGAACGGTCACTAAGAACACGTAAAGAAAAACGAATTATTGCCGGCCCAAATTCTGGCCAAGGCCGGCCCGCCACAGGTGGAGCACAGTCCCGGTCGAGCGCCGCGACGGAAAGCTGCCGCACGCAGCCGAAGAGGCGAGACACACACCAAAGCTCCAAACAGAAAGTTTATCAGGATGGGGCCCCTTTCGGGCATGGAATGGGTCTGGTGGATAGACTCGGCGGGAGGATAGATGGGAGCAAGCGGCTACGGGACTCCGAGGCTACGGATTCGCGGGCATGTAGCGGGCGAACCAGTCGATGGCGCGCTGCTGGACGTCGAAGCGGTGCGTGGGATCAGTGAAACCGTGGCCTTCGTTGGGGTAGACGACGAGGCGCGTCGCGACGTGGAAATCACGAAGGGCGTGCCAGAACTCGAAGGATTGGGGAGCGGGACATTCGCCGTCGCGGTCGCCGACGACCAGGAGGGTGGGGGTGGTGACGTTTTTGATGAAGTCGATGGGCGAGCTTTTGGCGTAGACGGCTGGGTCGTTGTAGACCGAGGCGCCGAAGTACGGGATCATCCACTGATCGATGGAGTTTTCTCCGTAATAGGAGAGCCAGTCTGAAATGCCGGCTCCCGCCACTGCGGCGCGAAAGCGATGGGTCTGCGTGACGGCGAACATAGTCATGAAACCGCCGTAGCTCCAGCCGGTGATGCCAATGCGAGTTGGGTCGACGGGGTATTTGGCGAGAACCGTGTCGACGCCGGCCAGGATGTCGCGCAGATCGCCGTAGCCGAAGTCCTTGCGGTTGGCCTGGGTGAAAGCTTCGCCCTGGCCGAAGCTGCCACGCGGGTTGGGCATGAGGACGAAGTAACCGAGGGCGGAGAAACTGGCGGCGCTGAAGCCGCCGCCTCCGCCATCCCAACTGGAGGAAACGTCGGCAGCGGGACCGCCATGGACCTCGACGATGAGCGGATATTTCTTGCTCGGATCGTAGTGCGCTGGCAAAAGGAGCCAGCCCTGAATCTGAAAGCTGTCGTCGGACCAGGTGAGGGAGACGGTGTCTCCCCACCCGGGCTTGACCGAATTGCTGAAGTGCGAGAGCTGGGTGAGACCGGATGAGCCGGCAGAAGAGGCGAGCGCAGCTGTGGAGGCAGACGGGGCGATGGTTGACGCGGCAGGGCCGGCGGCGAAGATCTCCGGCGGCTGATTGAAAGTGCTGGCTTCGAAGAGAAACAGAGAGCGATCGGCGGTGACGGCGAGAGAGCGATCGAAGCTGCTGGTGCCCACTGCGCCGGGCCATACGAAGACTGGAGGCGCAAAGCTGGTAGCAACGCTCTCGCTCGTGCGGTCGCCCTGCAGGCGGAAACGCACGAGACGGTTTACGCCGTTGGCAAGCTCGCAGGTGAAGATGTGCTCGTCGTCGCCCCACGCGATCCATTGCGCGGTCGCGGGACGGCCGGGAGTGAGATTGCGGGGCACGCCACCCGCTGCATCGACGATCCAGACATCGCCGCCGGTGACGCCTTGATCGCTCATGAGGCCACCGATGAAGGCGATGGCCTGGCCGTCGGGCGACCAGCGGGGCTCGGCGATCTGGAGGCCGTGGAGCGGGCCGGGAACGTCAGAGGGCGAGAGGATAGGGGTGGGATTTGGGCTCTTGTTATCCTCGGTCCTCAAATGCGAGGGACCGGGGGCACCCGTATTTTCAACAGTGACCACCGATTGCGTGTAGAGTTTGGCGATCCACCAGTTGTTTTCGCCGGGAGGTTCGGCGGCGACATAGGCGAGGGATTGGGAATCGGGCGACCAATCGAATTCGTAGACATAGAGGCCTCCTGGGGTGAGAAAAGCGGGCGCAGAGGCAGAGGGTTGAGCTGCGGCGGGAACGGCAGCGATGCGCTGGACTTCGATGCGATTCTCACCGATGACGCCGGAGGGTGCGTCCATGGCGGCGAGTGCGCCGGCTGGACGCGTGGCGTTTTCGACATACAGGAAAGCAATGCGCTTGCCGTCGGGAGAGAATGCAGGCGCACTCACGTAACCGTGGAGTTGGCTGAGGCGCTGGGGCGCATTGCCGTCGAGATGCGAGAGGTAAAGATCGTCTTGCCCGCCGAGATCGGCGCAATCGGAAAGGAAGACGAGCGTGGAAGAGTCTGGCGACCACGCGGGATCGGATTCCGTGCAGGAGCCGTCGGGCGAATGGGCCGCGGTGATGCGTTGACTCTTGTCGAGATTGCCGATGAGGGCGACACGCACTTCACCGCTCTCGACCCAGGCGAGGCGCTTGCCGTCGGGAGAGACGGCGATCTGGCCGATGGTATGGACGGCCGTTTGGCTGGCCGCACCGGCAGCGATGGAGGCAGAGATTCGCGCGGAAGCGGGCACCAAGAAAATCGCGCAGAGAAGAAGGGCCAGGACTCCGCGGCGGGCGCTCGTAGGCAGGAGCAGCATGGAGAGATGTTACAGCAGCAAGTTACGGGACGAGCGAGTTGGCGAACCGCGGTTCGACCATCCCCTACCGCAAGGTAAGGTCCCCATGCGCTTCATCGCGATCAAGATGCATCGCGCGGAAGGATCGTGGCAGGTCTTTCTCCTCGTATGCAACACCCGATGCTGCCAGTTCCAGCGCAGCCTTCTCCAGAGGAGCCCTCTTGGCCCGCAACCCTTTTTGGGCCTGTTCTCGGTCCTCGGGCGAAGCAAACTCTTCGTAATTCTCGAGGTAAGCAAGCTTGCGATCGTAGAGGTCGATTTCCTGATGCAGATCACGCAGGAAGTACTTGTCGCGTCGGGCAGCAGGCTTTGTCCCTTGAACAGGCTTTGCCTGTGCAGCTGATCTTTTCATGAAATACCCTTCCGAGGACGAGAAAGGGCGGTCTGAACGACCGCCCTGCTCAATCTGCTGTTGTCACTCAGGCGATCCGTACATTCTCAGCCTGAAAGCCCTTGGGGCCTTTAACAACGTCGAATGTCACTGCCTGACCTTCCGCAAGGCTCTTAAAGCCCTCGCTCTGAATCGCCGAGAAATGCACGAAGACATCCTCACCGCTGGAGCGGCTCAAAAAGCCGAATCCCTTCGCGTCGTTAAACCACTTCACTGTTCCTTGTTCCATTACACTTGTTCCTTCTGGGATAGATGTACCGCCGAACTCAATTTGGAGTTGATTGCGAGTAAGGCGGGAAAGCGGAACAAGCAAAAAAGACCAGATCGGATTCTTCGATCTCTTCCAGTGTACTCCTCAAACAATTGCAGACACTGGCGCCGGCAACATTTATTCATCGATTTTGGAACACATTTCGCGGATGTCGTGCGTAATTAGCCACTTACGACGGCTGGCTGAAGTTCGCGCCAAGTCGCCGCCACGCGAATGCTCATCGGCTAACGGCGATAGCTGCGTCCTCCGTGGCCACCGCTGTCTTTCTTTCTGGATCTGAAGCAGTCCTGGCAATACACAGGCCTGTCGCCTCGCGGCTCAAACGGAACTGTAGTCTGCTTCCCGCACGCGGAACACGTAACCGTGGTGCCTTGCGATTCGCTCCGGTGGTATCCTCCGCCGCCGCCCCCGCCCTGTTCGTTCTTCTTTGCCTGTCGGCATGTCTTGCAGCGTTTTGGAGCCGAATAGCCACGTTCCTGGAAAAATGCTTGATCCTCGCTGGAAAACGTGAATTCCTGTCCGCAGTCGCTACAGGTCAGTTGCAAGTCCTGTGTCATAGATTCCTCTCGTCTACTGTATCACTGTACGCTACAGGGACGTTCTTCGATAGGCCGATTAGGTATGGAGAACTGCCGGAGATCACGCCGCCTCAGGCCATCAATGTACCGCTGATTACACCGCCGCCTGATCGTCGCCTAACAGGAAAACCGGCTTCTGCCCGTTGCGGCCGGACAGAGTCGAATGAGAATCTGTGGTTGCTTTTCTTCGGTGCACTATCTGCCGTTGGTCCGAACTGCGCAATGCTGACAAGGCCGATTTGCTCCCTTGGTCTCTCGCTCCCTACTCGTCCAGACAGCGTCTCTTTTTTGAAGCCTTTGCAGCTTGCCTACGCGGCGGCCGGACGCAGAAAGGGGGCCATTGTGGAGGGGCGCTTACGGCTTGTCAAAGAATAGCTGGGGTGTTGGGGGGGGTAAGTTATTGAAATACTTTGGTAAAGCAAAGATAAAATCGTTTGCCGGTAATTCATGGCAAATTGGGTAAGCTAAGGGCATTCGTACCGAAATTGAACTTACAGCCGGAAGAGCGGAAGGAGCTTTTCCGGATTCTTCGATCGGCGGGCGTGGGCTAGGGTGCCAACTCGGCGAGAGTTGACTTGAGCAGATTGCCGGAGGGGCGACTCGGAAGGAGTTGCCCCTTTTTCGACTTTCCGTGAGGAAGGAGCGCGGAGGTGCGGATCGGGAGCCGGGGGTGGGCGGATGGGCAAGAGCAGAGCGGATGACGTTTGCAAGAAGAAGCAGAACAAAAAAAGACCGGCAGGGAAAGGCGCTAAGCCGAGCAAGAAAAAGGGGTCGAAGGAGACCAATGGCGAGGCAACGCCGGTGGTGATGCCGGGCGATCTTGGCGATTACAAGGGAGCGCGGAAGAAGCTGCGCCACGCGGTGAAAGCGGTGGTGAAGGCGAATAGCAAGACGCTCGCTGAGAAGATCGTGGAAAAAGCGCAGGACGGCGATGCGCGCGGGACGCAGATGATGCTTTCACTGATCGAGAAGAAGAAAGCGGGCAAAGAGGCAAAGAAGAAGAAGCGGGATGGGCCGAGCTGGGCGGAGCTGCTGGTGTCGGAGCCAGAGTGGGATGACGAGGAAGACGGGACGGCGAACGGGGCAAAGGCGAGTTCGCAAGTCAGCAACTTAGCGAGTCAGCAAGAGGAACTGAAGCACTAAAGGACCAGAGACCAGGGATTGGGGAAATACGGCAGGAAGAAGGACGCGATGGGAATCATGCTCATGAGGAACGAAGGATTGCGGGCACCGAATTGGCAGGTCAGCAAGTCCGCGAGTCAGCAGGTCAGCCAAGCAGGTGGCTTCACAGCGACCGCGTGTTTTCCCACCCTTCCCGGTCGCCGCGACGACAACGCGAGAAGGATGGGGCGCGGGATGCTTGTGTGGATATGGCGCGCGGTTGCGGTGGGCGTGCTGGCGATTTGGCTGGCAGCGATGGCATGGGCGCAGGGCGTGACGACGACGACCGTGCAGGGAACGGTGTACCTGGCGAATGGGCAGCCGGGTTCGGGGACGCTGGCAATCAGCTGGCCGTCGTTTACGACCGCGTCCGGCCAGGCGGTGACCGGGGATTCGCTGACGGTGACGATTCCGGCGGATGGATTTTTGAGCGTGAACCTTGCGCCGAACGTGGGCGCAACGCCAGCAGGAGAGTACTACACCGCCGTGTTCTACATGAGCGACGGGACCGTTACGACGGAGTACTGGGTGGTTCCGGCGGCAGCCTCGGCAACGCTGGCACAGGTGCAGGCGCAGGTGATGCCGGCGGCGCAGGCCATGCAGACGGTGAGTAAGGGATATGTGGACGAAGCCATCACGGAACTGAGCGAAAGCCTGTTGACGGCTTCGGGCGGGACGCTGAGCGGGCCGCTTACTCTGAACGGCAATCCCACGCAGCCTCTGCAGGCCGCCACCAAGCAATATGTGGATACGCAGGTGGCGACGGCGCTGCCGCTCGCGGGCGGGACGGTGACGGGAGCGTTCAGCGCGAAACAAATCGGCGGCGCGTACCAGGTGGACCAATTCAGCGGAGCGGATTTCGGCGCCAAGGTGCAGGCGTGCCTGAACGCGCTGAATGCGAATTACGGCGGGACGTGCGATGCGCGGAATTTTTCGGGCAACTTGTCGATGGGATCGAACCTGACAATCTCGACCTCGAACGCGATCGTCTGGCTGCCGTGCGCAACGATCACAACAGCGAATCAGATTGTGGTGACGGCGGGCACGCGGAATGTTTCGCTCAGAGGATGCGCATTGCGCGGAGGCAGCGCGGCAAGCGGGAGCCAGGGCGGAACGGTGTTTGCGTACTCGGGCGCGGGCGCGATGGTCCAGGTGGGCGATCCGGCCTATGCCGTGGATACGCCGGGCTTCCACATGGATAACATGGCGATCAATATCACCGCATCATCGAGCGCAACGGCACAGGGATTCGCGGCATTTCGCACGCAGGAGCTGGATCTCGAGAGCCTGTACTTTCTGGGGAATCAAAACCAGACAGGCATGACGCTGGATGGAACCGGAAACTACACGGGCGGAACTTTCTCCGATATTCAATTCGGCGGATTCCTGATCGCGGTGAACGCGATCGGGCATCAGATTGCGAATCCGGCCACAACGGATTGGCTGAATGCGAGCACGTTTGTGCGGCTGCACATCAATTGCCCGGAGAGCAACGGCAATCCTATCGCCGGGACGTACGGAATCAATCTGCTGCAGGGCGACGGCAACACAATTACCGGCGGAGACGTAGAGGGATGCGCGACGGCAGTGCATTTGGGAGCGAATGCGCAGGACAACACGATTGTGGGACTGCGCAACGAGAACTCGACCAACCAGATGGTGGCGGATACGGGCAGCCGGTACAACAGCTGGATCACCGGCGGGGCGATGTACACCGGAGAGATGATCGACAACGGCACGCGCAACAGCTTCCTCGATACGTTTCACCGGAGTTTCAACGGATTGAATGGTGACTGGTACGGCAGCCAGCAGGACGCGACGCTGACGAATCACCTGCGGCTGGGGATTGGGAACGGGAACGAGCGCGGACTGCTGAACGAGGTCCAGACCGATTACGGATACCGCTGGGAGGAAGGCTACGGCGACGGAACCACGGGCGTGCAGACATGGTTCGTCCAGGATCTGTTGAACAACGTGCCGCGCATCAGCGTCGCGCAATATCTGAGCGCTTCGGCGAACGTGGTGACGAATGTTGTGCTCAATAATGCGGGCTGTTACTCGAGCTCGACACCACCGACGATCGCATTTTCGGGAGGCAGCGGAAGCGGCGCGGCTGCGACGGCTACGATGTACGCGATCACGACGGGATCGAGCTGCGTGGGCGGGTACGGAGTTGCATCTGTAACGATGACGAACCCTGGGAGCGGCTACACGTCGCAGCCAACCGTCACATGGAGCGGGTCGAACCAGACGACGGCGCCGAACGCCATCGCCGAGATCGCGACGGCAGGCGGCACGAACAACGCGACGGTGATCAACTCCGCGGGCACGGGAGCGGTGGTGCTGAACGGTTCGAACGGGGCGGGCACGGGCGGCGTGGTCTTCGGCTCGGGCGGAACAACGGAGACGACGGTAGCGACGCTCGACAAGTCCGGAAATGCATCGTTCAACGGGACATTGATGGTGGGCGGCACTTCGCAATCGGCGGGAACCATGACAGTGCGTAACAATGCCGACGCCGAGGTGGACTACTATCTGTGGCCGGGACTGACGACGGGCCAGAAGGGTTCGTTCACCTACAAGGATTGGAACGGCAACAGCCAGTGGTACATGGTGAAGAACGCGAGCAACGACTGGGCGCTGAATTCGGCGACGGGGGGCCTCGACAGCTTCAAGGCGTACCAGAGCACGAACAGCGGCGATACGTATGTGGACGCAAGCAACTCGACCGGGCACATCCGGCTGAACTACGAGAGCGGATCGGGCGCGGAGACGGATATTTACTCGGGATCGAGTTCGAGCCTGATCGCGGCATTTCAGGGAACGACAAGCATCAAGTTTCCCGGACTGGCGGCGACGAGCGGACATTTCTGCCTGCAGGTTGATAATTCGGGGTACATCAGCAACACAGGATCGGCGTGCGGATCGGGTGGCGGCGGCGGAGACGACAGCTATGCGGGCGTTACATCCTCCGGCACCGGCGGACTTGCGGGGAATCCTGGGACGGGGCAGACCTGGCAGATCACGCCCGCAGGCTTCTCGTTGGTGAAAGGATCCATTACGGCCACCTCGCCGGTTTGCGACATTCGCGCGTACGCGGGTGGACCTATTACTTTTCAAGACATTGGGCCCTACATCCAGGATTGCGTCAACAGCATCAATCCGGTGGCCACAGGCAACACGCAAACCATTCTCCTGCCTTGCGGAAACCTGAACTTCGGGTGCTATTGGGCCAACCCCAGCGCGTTGACGTTCCCTTACGGAGGGCCGTTTCGGTTTGAGCTGCAGGGTTATCTCTTTCTCGGGTCGCCGCTGGTCACGAACGGCTTCGAGAATTGGTACGGCACCGGACCTCCGGGCGCCCCCGAGCAATTCCAGACAGGCACGCCGGCGATGGTAACTGCGCCGCAGATTTATGGCACGCTCGGCACGGCGGTTACCACACCACAACAAGGTGTTGTCGTTACGCCGACGTTTGCCTGCTCAGGTAGCAGCCAGAATTCTGTATTCGGCAACTGCAACATCTCCTACATGCCGGCGGGATCGGCGATCACGATTGCCGGGACCACTACGACGACCGGGGTGAGCGCTACGGCGGTTTCGCAGGGTAGCTATCGCCTTGTCACTCTGACGTTGCCCTCGCAGGTGCGATATGTGCCGCTGGAGACGCTGACGGTTTCAGGTTGCTCGGATTCGACGCTCAATATCGCGAACGGCGCCATCTCCAGTGTGAATTATTCGGCGGCCGGCGGCGAGCAGGTGGTGTATCAGCAAAGTGCAACCACGGCGACCACTGCGACCGGTTGCTCGATCACCTCGTTCGACGAGGACAAATACGAATCCGTGCGGCTGTTCTGCTCGAACGGGACGAGCATGTCGACTTCGGTGAGCGGCATTCCCGCTTGCGGCACAGGACAGTTCACAATCTACCCCCTGCACGCGCATTCGGCTTCGGATGTTTGGGGAGCGGTGGCCGTAGCGCCGGGGCTCGGCGAGGCAGGCGGCCACACCTTCCACGACATCAATATCTCCGCCAGCTTCGGCATGAGCTACTGGGGAGAGCAGGAATCGAATCTCGATCTCTATAACGTGGGCATGAATCCGGTGGGTTATCTTGCTGCCGGAGGCATGGAGCAGACGGCTTCCTGGGTGGAGACGCTCGGGCAGTTGAACTATGCACCGAGCACGGTCAATCCCAGCGCATGCATGTCCGGTGGGTGCTCGCAGCCTTCGTATCCTTATGGGCTGCGCTGCGACTCGGAATCCATGGGAATCAACCAGGGTGGCGGAAGCGGAACAAACACAGGCTGCGCGGCGACGACGATCGATGGCGGCTCGTTTATTGGTGGCGGCATCAAGATCGACGGCGGCGGAGTGAACGCCATTACCGCAATGCCGTACGAGATCAAGAACATGCTCTTCGAGCAGGCTCCGAGCGCAGCGGTGGTTGTGGACAACCGCACTGCGATCTACACGACTTCGTGTCTATGGCTGCACGACAATGCTCTGCAGGATAACGTCACGGGGACGTATGTGTACTACCTTGCGTACACCAATCAGGCATCGCCGACACAGGGGTGCTACAAACTCGACAGCCTGGGAACCGCGCTGACTTACAGGTATACAAATCCGTATTTTAACGATGCGGCGACCTTCGATCGCATTCCGAATGGAACCAACCTGCCCGTCGCGACGCAATCTTCGGTCTCCTCGGCAAGCCCTCCGATCAATGACGGAAGAGAATTGCAGGGCGCGCTGCGAGGCAGCGGCGCGGGATTCGGTCCGCAGGTTCTGCCATTCGGGTCGCTGCCCATCAACAACAGCCCATCAAGCTGGGCGACGTCGGCTTATCCGAACGGCTGCGGAGGCAGCAATACCTGCACCGTGGTGACGAACAACGTCTCGTGTCCCGACGGCCCGCAGGCGACCTCGAAGATGCAGTGCGCCGAGTTGGATGGCCCTGGCCAGCCGATCTGGATCGGCACCTGGACGGGAAGCACCTATGCAGGAGACCAGTTTATCTACGGTTGCTACGTGCGGCCGGGCGCGAACTTCACCTTCCCGCAAGGCTTGCAGAACCAGGATGCTTTCATGCTCTATACAGGGGGGACGGATGCCTTCACGCCGAATGCGTACGGATCCACGATCTATACGACGCCTTCGATGGGATTCGGGACCAAGATTGGGCACGACACGTGGTATCCGCTGATTGCGGTGGCCACGATTGCAACGGGTGAATCCGCGTCTCACACGATCAATTTCGAGCTCAACTCCGGAAGCGGCAACAACAATACGCCGGGGACGGGCTATGGCAACCAGTTTTCCAATTGCCGCTGGGCCTTTGTCCCTGGGCCTAACAATCCGACCTATTCCGGAGTGACGCAGGATGAAGTGGCGTTTGCGCGGGACAACCAGTACCGCGGCGCGGTGCCGTCGAATACGAGCGCGGGCACGGCAGCGACCGGAGAGACGGTTTCTGCAGGCGCTTACCAGCAGAACGGCGTGGCGTTGAATGCTCCGAGCGAGACGTACGTCGCCTCGGCGAGCGGGGCCATTCCATTGCCGACGGCCGACCGCGCGGAGGCAACGTATGTTCTAAGCGGCAACGTGACGGCATCCATCGCATCGGGCGCCGGCGGCAGCAAGGTGACCATCTTCGTTTGCCAGCCAGCAAGCGGCGGACCGTACACATGGACGTGGCCGTCGAACTGGAAGGGCGGCGTGACCGTGGGAACGACGGCAAGCACCTGCTCGGAGCAGACGGGGACCTACATCGGTGCCTTCAGCGATTGGCACGGAGATGCGGGTACGTCCAACGTGCCGCAGTAAAAAGCAGGGAGCAAGGGAGCAAGGGAGCTAGGGGGCGAGAAGGCAGGACGTGGGGACCTAGGAACTACGGGACTGTGGGGTGAAAGACCACCTCAGAAAAAATTGAGCAGAAACGGACGGCGCGGCTAATTCAGTTGCGCCGCTTTTTTTGTGCGGATTGCGCGGAGCACGGGGCGAGCGGAAGAGCAAGGAGAAAACAGATGAAGCATTGGTTGCGAATTTTGATTCTGGCAGCGCCGGCAATCGGGTGGGGCCAGGCATCGACAGGGCTGCCGGCTGTGAGCGCGGCGAATTTTAGTGGCAATCTGAACGGTGACGTCACGGGAACGCAAAGTGCGACAGTGGTCGGCAAGATTAACGGCGGAGCGGTGCCGGCGTCGGTGAATCTGCTGGCGACGAATGCAAGCGGCCAGCCCATTGCGGCCACGGCGCATAACGAGTCGGTTCCACGCACGTGCGCGACAACCAACAGCGGGAATGCCTACACGTGCACGACTTCGCCGAGTTTTACGCCTGCTGCGGGCGACACGATCTCGATCGATTTCAATGCGGCGAATACGGGATCGGCCACGCTGGCGGTGAACGGAGCCTCGGCGGCAACCGTCAAGAAATGGGGGAACAGCAGCACGCTTGCGGCGAACGACGTGCTCGCGGGGCACTGGATCGCAGCTACCTTCGATGGCGCCTATTGGCAACTGGAGGGGCAGTTAGGAAACGCCAACGCTCCGAACCTGACCACCACCGCCTCGTCGTCGTTTGGAGGCAGTGCGAATCTGTTCAACAACGCGGCTGCCGCGACCAACATTGTGGAGATTCAGGCGGGTACCACAGCGGCGCAGAGCGAAGAGCTACAGTGGCAGAACTACAGTGGGACGGCGGAGTGGCAGAACATTGTGGATACGAGCTACACGTACCACATCAAGGATGCCAAGAATAGCCTCGACCGCGTGACGATCTACCAGGGCGCCGGAAATACCAACATTAATGCTGGCAACGGAGCCTATGCCGTTTGCCTGAACTGCGCGGCAAGCAGCGGCACCAGCGGATTGCTGGTGCAAAACGGCGCGTCGACCCCTGCAACCGTGTTGGCCGTGACGGGCAGCGGCAACACTACGGCGTCGGGTTTCGTATCAGGCAAATTCTTCATGGGCAGCGGCACCAACACGATGACGTTGGCGGCGGGCGCGGCAGCGGGGACCAGTCCCTCGATTGCGTGCGCGACAAGCCACATGTGCGACGGCGTGACCGGAACCGTGACGCTGACGACCGGAACCAGCCCAACGACGGGAACTCTGGCGACGCTGACGTTCCCCAGCACACACACGAACTACGCCAACTGCACGGTGATGACGGAGAGCGCGGGCGCGGTGATCATGACGAACACATGGACGGAGAGTACGACGGCGATCACAATTACGGCGAATACGGCTCTGACAGCATCGACTGCGTACACGGTGAAGTACTGGTGCGGCGGGAACTAGGCCAGCAAGTCAGCGGTACGCGGAGTTAACGGTGTTAGCGGAGTTAGGCCGTGAGGGTTGCGTGGGAGAACTGGAGAATTGCGAGCAGAAAACTAACTCATTGCTGCTGTGCCTGGAACAGTTGTCGCCGGATGAGCTGGATAGGAGCGGCCTTGTATCGCTTGGGAAGGCTATGGACCACTGCCCGAAGAGCCTGCAGGGGCGCACTGTGGGCATGGTGCTGGCGGAGCGGTTGCTGGTAGTGCGGACGCGCGAGGGGCGGCCGGGAAAACTGAAAGCGAATAAGGTACAGCGGGCGTTTGAGAAGAAGCGCGGACAACGCAACATTGTGTTGAAGGCGCGGCAGATGGGACTGACGACCTGGGTGGCGGCGCGATTTTTTCTGAAGACCATTACGCAGCCGGGAACGCTGACGCTGGAAGTGGCGCATACGCAGGAGGCGGCCGAGGAGATCTTCCGCATGGTGCACCGGTTTGTGGATTGGCTGCCGGATGGGCTTCGCGCTGGGCCGCTCAGGACGGGACGCTCGAACGTGCGGCAGATTGTGTTTCCGAAGATGGACTCGGAGTATCGGGTGGTGAGCGCTGCGGACCGGAACGCGGGCCGCGGACTGACCGTGCAGAATCTGCACTGCAGCGAGTTGGCGCGATGGCCGGGCGACGCGGCGGATATTCTAGCGGGCCTGCGCGCGGCGATGGCGCCAAACGGCGAATTGATTCTGGAGTCCACTCCGCAGGGCGTGGGCGGATGCTTCTACGAAGAATGGCGCAAGGCCGGCGAGACCGGCGTGGTGCGGCACTTTTTCCCGTGGTGGTTGGAGCAGCGTTACCGTTCGGAGCCGGTGGAAGAGGCGAGCCTGACAGACGAAGAACGCGAGTTGATGGAACGGCACGGGCTCAAACTCGCGCAGATCGCCTACCGGCGGCGCATCCGTGCGGATTTTCGCGGGCTGACAGCGCAGGAGTACGCGGAAGACGAAGAGAGCTGCTTTTTGGCCAGCGGCGAAAGCGTCTTTGAGATGGCAGCGGTGGAAGCGCGGCTGAAGACAGCGCCCGATCCGGTGGAGCGGCGCCGGAATGGAGAACTCGAAATCTGGCTGCCGCCCTTGAAGGGCAAAGAATATCTGGTCGCGGTTGATCCGGCTGGAGGCGGCAGCGATGGCGACTACTCCGCGGCACAGGTGCTGGAGATGGAGACGGGCCTGCAGTGCGCGGAGTTTGCCGGGCACATTGGCGGGCTGGAGCTGGCGCGTTTTGTGACCGGGTTAGCGAAGGAATACAACGGCGCGTGGCTGGTGGTGGAGCGCAACAACCACGGAACCGGCGTGCTGGCGCTGATCGAGACGGCGTGTAAATACGAGCGCGTATACAAGAAGGGCGGGCAGGCGGGTTGGCTTACGACAAGCGTGAGCCGGCCGCAAGTGATTTCGCGGCTGGATGCGGCGCTGGTGGAACAGCCGGAGATCTTCCAGAGCCGGCGGCTACTGGGCGAGTGCCGCAGCTTTGTGCGTCTGCCCAATGGCAGCACGGGGGCGCAGTCAGGCGCGCACGACGACCTGGTGATGGCCATGGCGATCGCGCTGGCGGCGCGGGCGGAGAAAAGCAGCTTTTAGCTGCTAGCTTCTAGCTTTACGCTCCCTCGCGAGGATGCTCCGATTACACCGCTGCGCGTGGCGCCTGCAATGGAAGGCGGGCATCAGCACTCATGCATCAA
Organism: uncultured Acidobacteriota bacterium; assembly: GCA_963745965.1. Taxonomy (GTDB): domain Bacteria; phylum Acidobacteriota; class Terriglobia; order Terriglobales; family Acidobacteriaceae; genus Telmatobacter. The sequence continues at coordinate 118,826 of CAVUZC010000003.1, read as the reverse complement.
GCATCAAATAGTTGGTAGCGCTGTCGACCAGCGGCTAGTTCTAGCGGTCTTCTAAAGGTAGCGCAAGTGGTTGACGATTATCACCGTAACCGCGTCTGACCAATTGGAGCTATACAAAGTGCACGTAGGGTAGTATACACTTTAGTCCATACAAGAGATTGTGGGAAGGTTTGCCCGAAAATGCTTGCGGAGACGCGAACAGAAACTAACGGCGTCTTGGGGAAATTGGAACTCAACCTGCCTTAAACGTAACGGTATTGAGGACTGGGCGGTGCGAGGTAATGCCATGAAATCTGTTGCGGAAAAATTAGCCAAAGTCAAGCGGACTTTTGCCACTTCGCGTCCGGGAAAGACTCTCTGCATCCCGATCCTCGTGCGGATTTGGCATGAGGATGGGGTGTGGAACGTAAGCGCTTTTGATCTTCCGATTGTTGTTTTTGATGAAGACCTCGAAAAGGCGCGGCAATATTTCGGAGAGGCGGCGTGCTCCCATTTTATGACATTGCACAGCTTGGGCAAGGCGGAAAAAACTGCCAAATATCTGATCAATCTTGCCAGAGAGCGCGGATTCTACGAAAGTCGAATCAAGCCTAAGGAACTAGTGGAGCGAATAGATTATTCGCTGGATGATCAGCTTTGCGCCGCTATTGCAGGCTAGCTGAACGAGGAAAGTGGACAAGCTCCCGACGCAACTCCGGTGGGCGCAGTTTGTTAAGGCGCTCGAAAAACTCGGCTATACATTGAGTAAGAGTCTTGCTGGAGCTGGTAGGACGTTCGTCAGCAAAACCCGAGTGCCGTACGAAGTTTCGTTCCACGAGCCGCATGGGGGCAAGCCTATTCCCAATGGCACCCTCTCCGAATATCTTAGAAAACTCAAATTAACTAGAGATGAGTTTTTCGCGTTGCTTGCTCGTGAGAAGAACGCCCAACGCTCCACGCAAGAGGAAAGCGAACAATTCAGGCACTACACGGACGACAACGGCCTCATAACTTCTGTCTGCGGCAAATGCTTTGAGAAGGTCGTCCAATCAATTCACCTTCATGAGGTTGAAGCCGCGGAAGCGGTACATCCCTGTTATCTTCCCTCACTCGCCGATTAGTACTCCCTCCATCGCACCCCCGATCTGACTCGCTGCCGAGCTGCCTTCCAGATTGCGCTTGTAGGCGAATCCCCCTTACAATATGAATAGCGAAGAGCGCAGGAAAGGTTTGTCTGTCGATGCCCAAGGAAAAGATTCATCCCAACTATGCCGCGGTGCGCGTGATGTGCGCCTGCGGAAGCAGCTTTGAGACCCGGTCGACCCACAAGGGCGACATTCACGTGGAAATCTGCTCGGTTTGCCACCCGTTCTTTACGGGCAAGCAGCGTTTGGTCGATACGGCGGGGCGTGTCGAACGGTTCCGCAGGAAGTACGCCAAGAGCGACACGGCGAAGGCCGACGCGGCGAAAGCGGCAAAGTAGGCCGGGCACGAGTTGGACGAGTGGGCCTCCGCCACGGCGGAGGCTTCCGTTTGTTTAGGGCGGGCGGATGGCGACCGGCTGAGACTCGCGGTTTAGAGGAAGGGCGGCCAATTGTGGGGAGCGTAACGCATGCATGATTTGCTGACAGACTCCGCGATTTGGGTGGCGCTTCTCGGCTTTGCCTTTTATTTCGTCCGCAAGTTTTGGGAGAACGGTTCCGTCAACAGGGCCATCCTGGCTGAAACGGGAAGGCTTTGGGATGTGATCAAGCAGCACATGGAATTCTGGCAGAATCGTGTGGCCGATAACACGGCCAGCCATCACCAGCTCATTCCCTTCACTCATGCTGTCTACGACAAACAGGTGGAGAATGTGGGAGTCATCAGACGAGGGCTGGTTGCAGAAGTTGTTCGCTTCTACGGCTACGTGGATTACATCAACGAATTTCAGGGGCTGCGAAAAAAATATGAAGCCGCGGGCCATGCGAAGGAGTTCAACGAGATGTACCTGGGATTGCTGGGGTCTGTTGTTAAACAGTTTGCCAATCTCCGATGACCTGGTTTGACGAGGCGGGACAATCATGACCGGACGCGGTTTCACCGTGAAGAAGGACTGGGACAATCCGGTGGATCATGCGATGCCCGCGGAAGCTCGGGTCCCGGCGGAGGTGCGCATCGGCGCGGTGGTGGTGCGGCCGGCGACGGTGCTGGCGCCGATGGCCGGAGTCACGGACACGGTGTTCCGGCGGTTTATCCGGCACGCGAGCTTATTCAGCAGGGGTCAGGTTTCAGGTTTCAGGGGTCAGGAGCCCGGAAGCACTGAGCGGGGATCAGAGACCGAGAGCATTGAGTCCGCGATCAGCAATGTGGAGTCGGGTTGCGGACTGCTGATGACGGAGTTCACGTCGGCGGATGGGCTTTCGCGGATGCGCGAGACCAAGCGGCGGCGCTACCTGACGTTCTACGACGACGAGCATCCCATCGGAGCGCAGTTGTTCGGATCGAATCCCGAGACGCTTGCCGAAGCCGCGCGCATTGTCGAGGAGACGGGCTTCGATACAGTCGATTTGAATCTGGGCTGCCCGGCGAAGCGCGTGGTGGGCTCGAATGGCGGGTCGGGCCTGTTGCGCGATCTGCCGAAGATCGGCGAGATCTTTCGCGCCGTTCGCAAAGCGGTAACAATTCCCTTCACCGTCAAGTTCCGCATGGGCTGGAACGAGAACCAGATTGTGTGCGTGGAGCTGGCGCGCATGGCCGAGACCGAAGGGCTGAACGGGCTGGCGCTTCATGCGCGCACGCGCGAACAGGGCTATAGCGGCCAGGCGCAGTGGAACTGGATTGCCGCGGTGAAGGATGCGGTGCGGCTGCCGGTGATGGGCAATGGCGACGTGCGCACGCCCGAGGACGCAGCGGCGATGGTGGCCGAAACCGGTTGCGATGGGGTGATGATTGGGCGCGCGGCGCCGGCAAATCCCTGGATCTTCCGCCAGATTGCCGAGTACACGGCGACCGGCAGCTATACGCGGCCATCGACCGAAGACCGCTACCGGATGATTCGCGCGTATTTTGAGATGCTGATGGCCGAGGCGGAAGCAACGAAGGAGTTGCCGCGCGACGCGCGCATGGGCGATCCCGTTGGAAAGATGAAGCAGTTTGCCACGTGGTTCACGCACGGCGTTCCCGGCGGCGCAAAGCTGCGCGCGGCGATTTATCACGAGCACAACGGTCCCGATGTGCTCGGCGAAGTGGAGCGATTCTTCGTGGCGCGGATCGAGGCCGGCGAGAGTGCGGAGCCGGAGATCGAAGCCGAGAGCGAAGACGCGGCGGCCTATCTCGACGGCGCGATGGTTTGCGATTAGCGCAGTTTATCGGGAAAACTCGGGGTTCATTGGCAGATACTCCTTTCTTGACACTCCAGCCTTGAAATCAGATACTTGCATTATGCCGAACTCAAGGAATCACGGAATTGCGGTCATGGCCATGTGCATGTGTAGGTCGTGCGGACCCGTCCGTGTGGCTCTTGAGCGGCGAATGCGTTAAGCGCAACCGATCCTCGAAGCTAAGCGGCCCGAGTCCGATGACGGACGCGGGCCGTTTTTGCATGTTCCCCGCCCTTTTACGTTGCGCGCCGCGCTTCTACTTTGCGCTCCGCGCCTTTACTTTTGGACGAGCACATCGACAGATTGAAAAAGGAGATTTCTGATGCCGGAACCGAAGCAGTACCAGCTTGCCACAAACGCCGTACATGCCGGCCAATCGCCCGATCCTGCCACGGGCTCGCGCGCCGTGCCAATCTACCAGACCACGTCGTATCTTTTCCAGGATGCGGACCACGCAGGCCGCCTTTTCGCCCTGCAGGAGTTCGGCAACATCTACACGCGCATCATGAACCCGACGACCGACGTGCTGGAGAAACGCGTGGCTGCGCTCGAAGGCGGCGCGGCGGGTTTGGCCACGGCCTCAGGGCAGGCGGCGGAGACGCTCGCTGTCACCACGCTGGCACGGGCGGGCGAAGAGATCGTTTCGACGACGTCGCTCTATGGCGGCACCTACAATCTCTTCCACTACACGCTGCCCAAGCTCGGGATCAAGGTGAAGTTTGTGGATGCCGACGACTTCGACGGACTGCGCAAGACGATCAACGACAAAACGCGCGCCGTCTACACGGAAACCCTCGGCAATCCCAAGCTCGACATCGCCGACGTCGAGAAGCTCGCATCCATTGCGCACGAGCACAAGCTGCCGCTGATCATCGACAACACTTCGGCCTCGCCGGCGCTGGTGCGGCCCATCGAGTGGGGCGCGGACATTGTGGTCAACTCGGCAACGAAGTTTCTCGGCGGGCACGGCACGGCAATCGGCGGTGTGATCGTGGATGCCGGCAAGTTCGATTGGGCCGGCTCGGGCCGCTTCAGCGAGTTCACGGAGCCCGATCCGTCATATCACGGACTGCGCTACTGCGAAGCGTTCGGGCCTTTGGCATTCATCCTTAAAGCGCGCGTGCAGGGCTTGCGCGACACGGGCGCAGCGCTCTCGCCGTTCAATGCGTTTCTGCTTTTGCAGGGCATTGAAACGCTGCACCTGCGCATGGAGCGCCACTCCGCGAATGCGCTCGCCGTGGCGCAGCACCTGGAACAGCATCCGGGAGTCGCGTGGGTCAACTATCCGGGTCTCGCGTCCAGCCATTACGCCGCGCGAGCGAAGAAATATCTGCCCAATGGCGCGGGCGCGCTGGTCACGTTTGGGATCAAGGCTGGAAAATCGGGCGGCGGCTACGATGCGGGCAAGAAGTTCATCAACACGCTGGAGCTGTTCTCGCTGCTGGCGAACATCGGCGACGCCAAGTCTCTGGTGATTCATCCGGCTTCGACCACGCATCAGCAGCTCTCGGCCGAGGAGCAGGCGGCAACCGGTGTCACGCCGGAACTGGTGCGGCTTTCGGTCGGCATCGAAGACATTCGCGACATCCTGGCCGATCTCGATCAGGCGATCGAAGCCGCGAACGGACACAAATTCGCCGGAGCGACCAAGGCTCATGCCGCAAAATAGGAGAAGCACCCTCTGGCTCAGGATGAGTTGGGAAGTGAAGAAGTGAAATGAGTGAATAAAGTGAAAGAGTGAAGAAAGTGATCCCGAAGCTTCACTCGCTTCACTTTTTCACTCCTTCACTCGTCCATTTCCTGAAACCCGACACCTGAAACCTGGAACCTGTTTTATGACCGATAGTTTCAATCGCAGCGGCGCTTCGCCGCCGAAGATCATCGAGCCGACCTACGAAGGCGACTTCGTTCTGGACGGTTCGCTGCCGCTTGAGTGCGGCAAAGCCCTCCTCTGTCCTACGCTGCATTACGCCGTCTACGGCCGGTTGAATGCGGCGCGGGACAATGCCGTTTTGGTTTGCCACGCGCTCTCGGGCTCGGCCCTGGTCGGCTCGTGGTGGCCCGAAATTTTCGCTCCCGGCGCGGTCCTCTCGCTGGAGCGCGACTTCGTCATCTGCATTAACATGCTGGGCTCCTGTTACGGCTCCACGGGGCCCGGGTCCGTCCATCCCGAAACAGGCAAAATCTACGGGCCGGATTTTCCTCTCGTTGGCGTCCGCGACAACGTGCGCGCGCAGGCGCGGCTGCTCGATTCGCTGGGCATTCGCAAATTACGTCTGGTGCTGGGCGGGTCCATTGGCGGCATGCAGGCGCTGGAGTGGACCATTCTCCATCCCGAGCGTGTGGAGCGTGCCCTCATCATCGGCGTCACGCCGCTTTCGGCGATGGGCCTCGCGCTTAATCACTTGCAGCGGCAGGCCATTCAGCACGATCCGGAGTGGGCGGGCGGGCGCTATCTGCCACAGCGGCCACCACGCCGCGGACTGTCGCTGGCGCGCCAGATCGCGATGATCAGCTACAAATCCGCGCCGCTCTTCGACGAGCGCTACGGACGCAATCCCGACCGCAGCGGCGAAGATCCCTACGTGGCCGACGGCGCCTTCGGCGGCCTGATCGGCGGCCGTTTCGATATTGGCGGCTATCTCGACCACCAGGGCAGCCGGTTCATCGATCGCTTTGACGCCAATACGTATCTGGCCATTTTGCGCGCCATGGATACCTGGGACCCGGTCCGCGGCTACGCCTCCCCTGAGGAGGCCTTTGGTCGCATTCGCGCCCGGTTGAGCTTTATCGGCATCAGCACCGACTGGCTGTTTCCCGCCGCTGACGTACGCCGCTTTGCCGAGTGCATCCGCCAGGCCGGTACCCAGGCCGACTACCGCGAGATGGTGAGCGCCCACGGCCACGACGCCTTTTTGGCCGAACAGGCCGAACTGGTGCGGCTCCTGCAGTAGCCTCCGAGGGGCCCAAAACCGGCCACTCTCTTTGGGCTTGCCTCCAGGCAGCCTACTGGACACCCGCGGTCCGCGACGGTGGTTTGCGGTCCTCCTCCAAATTCATGGCCTTTCTACGACAAAAGTGCTATCTTTATGGCCTCAGTTGTGTATTCCTTCTGTGGGGCCATCTCTGGGGCCGCATGTGACAGGCGCCGCTGCGAGCTTCGAGGTCCCATCGGGCAATCACGACGGGCGTTGAGCCGGGGTTTCCTGCAATGCCGTTGATGAGCGAATTGAAGCGCGCGATCCACCGCTTTGACGCGGATGGACCGCGGGCCGAAAGGTGGCCGGTAGCCGGGCTGACGGCGCTTTATGGCCTCGACTTCCCCGACACGCCTGCGCCCATCAAGAACATTAGTTCCACCGGCATCTTCCTTGGCATCGATGAGTTCCTCCCCATCGGCGAACTCTTCACCCTCGCCATCGAAATCGATGGTGCCTCCTACTTAGCCTCTGAGCCGCTATTGACCATTCAGGCACGAGCTGTCCGCCAGGATGAGTTCGGCGCGGGGTTCGCATTTGTTCCGCCCCCAGGCCTCGATCTATCACTCTGGGAGGTCTTTGTCCGCGGTCTGGCGGTTCTTACCGATCCAGTTCAGGTGGCCAACGTGTTCCGTACTCTCCGTACGGTTCTCTTCCTGTGCCGCCTTTGTCCGTCGGGGGCAGAGGAGGCCGTCCTTCTGCTGGACGGGCATTTCGACAAGGACCGCGCTGCGGCCCTCTTTAAATTCGCAAGCGCGGTGGAGAACCAGCTTCTCGCAGATCCCGATGCCGATCGCTTCCGAGCCCATCCTAACCTGGTGGCAAATCTTCTCCGAGAAGCCGCATGGGCTCCCGACGAACTCACCACGGAACTATGGAAGGGCCTCTTCATCTCGTCCTGCTCAGTGGATGAGCCCGATGACTCCAATCAGATTTTTGCCGATCTGCTCATTCATGTCACGGCGCACCAGGCCAGGATCCTTACTTACGCATGCGAGCGCATTCTGGAGTCGGCGCCGGCGTCGGGTGATTTCGCCTCTGTTTCCGTGGTTCTTAGCCCCGAGGAAATGGTGAGACTTAACGGCGTGAGCGACCTCGGCCGGAACGCCACCGATCTCGCTCATCTATTCAACATGGGGCTGATGCAGAAACTCTTCGACTTCACCTCCTATCGCGAGATCGATTGCTTCGATATCACTCCGTCCGATCTTGGTCTTGAACTCTACCGGCATTGCCACGGCAAGCGAGACAAAATCGATCCGCAACTCGTCGCATCCGCGAGGGAGCACGTGGCCGTAATGAACCCGCCGCCTCTACCCCACAATTTTCAGAACTTCACTTTCCTCGTGTCCAGTCTCAGCCGATAGAGCGGTGCCTGCCCTGTTCTATCCCACACGGCTGCTTCAACCGAACCGATGGGCGCCAGCCCATATGTAACGGTCCTGGCGGCGACGTTTTGGTTTGCAACCCGAAGAAAAGGCGGCATAAGCGGGATTGTCATGGGAGGGTTATATCTCTATAATCCTGCTACGCAGCAGTGCGTTGCCGTGTTATCGTATTATCCGTTGCTGTGTCGCTCGACCGCCCCGGTAGGATGGTTAGCTCTGTCCGGCGGGTGGGCGTGTTCGGACTTCCACTTAGCAGTTCCCAGGAGCATTGCATGAAGAAGTTAGTCTTTGCATCTGCGATGGCATTGGCAGGCATTTGCCTTGTTTCCACGCCAGCAGTTCGCGCGCTGAGCTCGAGCCAGACCATTCAGATTCAGGATCCGGCCGAGTTTAACGCCTATCAGAACGCCACCACCCAGAGCGATCCGACGCAGAAATGCGCGGCGCTGGAGAGCTTCCTCAAGACTTATCCTCAAAGTACGGCCAAGTCGGCTGCGCTCGACCAGATGATCGACTGCTATCAGGCGACCAATCAGATGGACAATCTTCTGAACGCGGCGACCCGCCTTCTGCAGATCGACCCCAATAACATGAAGGCCATCTTCGCCTCCGTCCTGGCGAAGAAGAATCAGTGCAGCAAGGGCCTCGACCCGAGCGGCACGGCCACCGATCCGCAGAGTTGCGACGACGCGGCGGCGCTGGCCCAGAAAGGCCTCACCGTTCCCAAACCGGCGGACATGTCGGACGACCAGTGGAAAACCCTGACCAGCGGCGCCTACCCGTTCTACCACTCGGCGATCGCCTTCGACGACCTGGTCGCGAAAGCGCCCACATGGCCCGCATGGCAGCCTAATCAGACGGTCGCAGTTGGCTACACAGTTTCCGATGGAGTGCATTTGCAGAAAGTCACTACGGCGGGCGAGACGGGCACGAGTAAGCCCAAGTTCACAGACACCGTTGGCGCGGTGCTGAAGGAATCCGGATGTGCAACTCCGCCTTGCGCGGTGTGGACGGACGAAGGTGCAGCAACAGGAAAGGACTACGCGGGAGCAATCAAGGAGTTCACGGCCGAGCTGATGCTCTATCCTGAGAGCGCGACCGAACAGGTCGGCCCCGGCCTCCAGGATACGCTGCAACTGGCTCAGGCTTACGCGAAGCCCGGCCTCGCGCGCGATGAGGTCAAGGCCTGCTGGTTCTTCGCCCGTGCTTGGGACTTCGCTCCCGCCGGTTTCAAGCCCGCGATCGAGCAGCAGTTGGACTACTGGTATAAGCGGTATCACGGCACGCTCGATGGCGACGCAGCCATCACCAAACAGATCAGCGATATTAAGGCGCAAGCACAGACGACGCTCTTTCCGCCCGCGACGTTTACCATCGCGCCCGCCCCGACACCTCAGGAACTGGCCCATCACGCGTATACCAGCACTCCCGCAGCCCAGCTGAACCTTGAAGACATCGAGTACATCCTTGTGAATGGCTCGCCCGACGATGCCAACGGATTGTGGGCGCAGCTCAAAGGCAAGGCCACCCCGGTTCCCGGCAACCTGATCACCGATCCCGCAACGGTGTTGAAGATCGTCGTGACCACCACGGCCTCGCCAAAGCCGAAGGAGTATGAGGTCAAGCTGGCCAACCCCGTCGCCTGCAACGCGGTTCCTCCCGCGCCCAGCGAGCTGAGGGTCAAGGAGGGCCAGGCTTACATTCTGGCGAATGGCGTCAAGGCGGATACCGATGCCTTGGGCGACGTACTGACGGAGTCTGTAGCGCACATTCATAGGCTCGAAATCGTGCCCTCGGTGACGGCGATCAATGTTGCCGTGACCCAGGACGCCAGAGACAACCACATTGCCGATTTCAACGTGAACCTGAAGGATCCGCTCTCCTGTAAGGACGCTCCGATGCCGGGCGCGGTGCTCGGGCTGCTCAAGAACGGCGCAGTGGAACTGGACGGAACCTACGACACCTACACCAAGGTTGCCGCGACATCCACCGCAGGGCCGACCGCGCAGATCGTGCTGAGCGATGGGTTCGTGCAGCAGGCCAAGAAGGCTCCGGCGCACCACACGCCGGCTAAGCCTTCCGCTGCGCATCACGAGCGGTAACTGCAAAACACCCCCTCCTGGGATTCCAAAGGGCAGACCGCTTCGGCGGCTGCCCTTTTTCTATGCCCGTTACCCAGCGCTGGTCCCCGCGGCTTGGCCAAAAGAGCATCTCTCCTGTTGCTGTATCGCGAGATCCTTCCCTCCCCGCCCAACAACTCTTAGCGAATTCTGCCGATAAAACTCAATAGCGGTAGGTCGCGTGCCATCGGCCTTGGCAAAAGTGCGGAATTTACTGGAGTTGGGAAGCGAGCAAGGGGATCTGGTGGTCTGCCCAATGGCGCGGCCCTACCTATTGGGGGATATGCCCTGGAGCAAAAGGGGAATAGAAGCCTGCGGTGACGCTGTCATATGATCGGTGGCCCAGGCATATGATCGGCGCTACGGGCCATGCGGGGCAGGGATGAAGGGCAACGGGGACCGAGTTTCGTCGTGGGTGGTCGGCGCTGCGGCAGCCGCGCTTTTGACTGCTCTCCTTGCCATTGCTTATACATACTTCACCTTTCTGAGGCCGGGTACGCCGATCTCCAGCCTGCGGGATGTGCCGCGCTCGGCGCCGGTGCACCTCATCGGTGTTGTCACTTATGTTGACGAAGTTGGCCATCGCTTCTGGCTGGAGGACGAAACCGAAGCTGCCGTGATTCCCTTTAGCTCCGGTAGCGCGTTGGTCTGGACCGGCCAGACGGTCGCCGTCGATGCCCGCAAAATGGGCCAATACGATCCCGCCGTGGGCCCCGCCAGCCTGGACCTCCAGAACGTGCGCGTCTACCCCAGCAGAGTGCACATCAAGCTCCCTGCGCCCAGCCCGGCGAGCACCAGAGACTTTCCCCCATCCGAAAAGGACGGCGTCCGCGTGCAAATCGACGGCGTGGTCGAGCAAGAGTTCACCGACCCGGCGGGGCACGGGTGGCTCTACCTCACAGCCGGAGGCAACGATCTGGCAGTGATGGTCGCTCAACCATCCGGCGATTCCTCACTTCTTATCGACGCCAAAGTGCGGGTCGTCGGCATTGCCGAGCGGGTAGCCGGAGTGAGTGGCTATCCGTCGCCGCAGGTCTGGGTTCCCGCAGAGAGCGGCTTGCAATTGCTTGAACCGCCTCCGAAGGCCAGCCCGCTTAAATCCGTCCGCGACCTTTATCGGGAAGACACCTCGGACCTCGGCCATCGCGTCACTGTGCGCGGCCGCGTAGCTGCCGTGTATCCTGACGCCATTCTGCTCGAAGACCAGTGGGGTGCGACAAAGGTCAGTTTTACCGGTCCACCCCCATCGCTCCTTCCCGGCGCCGCCGTCGAGGCCACAGGCTTCCCATACTCCGATGGCCTCTCCATCGATCTTCATTTCGCCCAGGCCAGGGAAATTCCCGCCGCGCAACCGGAACCGCCTCCGGTACCCGCGCTCGCGCCCATCACCACCGTCGCCAGGGTCAGAGGCTTATCTGCCAAGGAAGCTGCACAGGCTCTTCCCGTTCAGATCGAGGGCGTCATCACCTTCTGCGACCCCATTTGGCATCATTTCTACCTCCAGGACAGCACGGGGGGAACTTATGTCAAGTTCACCGGGGAGCACCCGGAACTGCGCGACCAAGTGCGCGTCCGTCTCATAGGACTGTCGAACCCCGGCAACTATGCTCCGGTCATCGTGGCGCCTAAATTCGTTGTGCTCGGTCCCGGTCCGCTGCCCGTTCCCATTCCGGCAACCTCGGAACTTGCAGCCGCGGGTTTGCTCGACGGCCAGTTCGTGAGTCTCGAAGGGGTGGTCCATCCCCTCAAGTTCGCCGACCAGCCCGACCACCCGGTCTTCACTTTTGATCTCTACACTTCGCTGGGGCAGGTTCACGTCTTCACCTCGCCGGGATTTCCTGACCTGCGCAAATCCCTCTCGATCGAAGACGCGCGCGTCCGTATGCAGGGCGTCTTCGCCACGATCTTCAATGCGCGCCGGCAACTTGTGGGCTACCAATTGGAGTTGGCGAGCCCGGCAAATATCCAGGTGCTGGAGCCCGCCGTTGCCGATCCATTCGCCATGGCTGCTATGCCGATCGCTTCCCTGCTGCGCTACTCGCCCGGCTCGCGTTTCGGACATCGCGTCAAAATTGCCGGCGTGGTCACAATGGCTGGGGACGACTTCGCGTACCTGCAGGACCAAAGCGGCGGAGTGCAGGTGGGTGGAGATGTCCGCTCCGTCCATCTCGGCCAGCGCATCGAAGCCGTCGGTTATCCCACTCTGGCTGGCCGCTACTCGCCTGTCCTGACCGATGCCGTGTTCCGTTCCCAGCCCGGCTCCGGCTCCATCCAGCCCCAGGCCACCAGCACCGATGCCATCTCCCACGGAAATTACGATTCGCAACTCGTCACGGTCCAAGGCCGCCTGCTTACAGCCGTCCCCACTCCGAGCAGTATCAACCTGCTTTTGCAGTCCGGCGTTCAAACGTTCACGGCCGAGCTCGATCTTCCCGACCGCAGCGGCGATCTGGCCGATCTGCGCGCGGGCAGCGTTCTGCGCCTCACCGGCGTAGCTTCGGCCCAGATCGATCCCAACAATATCTACCAGCTCCTCCAGCTCCAGCCAGTCGGCTTCAAACTGCTGCTGCGCGAACCTGAAGATGTAACCGTCATCCGCGCCGCGCCATTCTGGTCGTCGGGAAGAACGTTGGCGTTGCTGGCTCTACTCTCGCTGATCCTCGTGGCCATTCTCGCCTGGGTCGCAGTGCTGCGGCAGCGCGTTGCCCGCCAGAGGATCGCCCTCGAGAGAGCCTCGCAGACGGCACAGGCCATTCACGATCTTTCCACGGCCATGGAGACAGTCTCGGCGGAACAGAAGTTCGATGCTCAGGTCTCCGTGCGCGGCAGCGAGGAGATCGCCGGCCTGGTCGTCGGATTCAACACCATGCTCGCGCAGCTTCTCGAGAAGGATACTGCCCGGCGCGACGCCGAGGCGCGCCTCATGCTCCAGGCCACGATCGACGAGCTCACAGGCCTGCCCAATCGCCGCGTGCTTTCCGATCAACTGGCCCAGAGTATGGCGCGCGCCCGCCGCCATAACGCCATGCTCGGCTTCCTTTACATCGACCTCGACGGATTCAAACTGGTCAACGACAGCTTCGGCCACGCCGCCGGCGACCGGTTGCTCGTCGAGGTCGGCCAACGCCTCCGCTCCCGCGTGCGCCAATCCGATACCCTGGCACGTATTGGAGGCGACGAATTCACCGTCATCCTCCACCACATCAACGACCCCGGCGACGCGCAGCGCGCGGCTGAGTGCCTGCTGCAATCGCTCGTCAATCCGTTTCACGTCGAGGGCCACGAAATTACCATCGGGGCCAGCATCGGCATCAGCATCTATCCCGATCCGAATAGCGGAAGCGACAACCTGCTCCAACAGGCCGACAGCGCCATGTACAGGGCGAAGCGCGATGGCAAAAACCGCATCGCGCATTTCAGCAGCGAGATCGGAGTCTCTGTCCGCGAACGCCTGACCCTCGAAAACGAGCTGCGCCGCGCCGTCGCCAACGGCGATATCGAGGTCTATTACCAACCGGAGTTCGATCTCGTCACCAATGCCATCGTGCGCTTCGAGGCGCTGGCGCGCTGGACGCACCCCACTCTCGGCACCATTCCACCGCTCAGCTTTATTCCCGTCGCCGAGGACTGCGGACTGATTATCCAGCTTGGCGCCCATGTCATGGAGCGCGCCTGCCGCGACGCTTTCACCTGGCAACAAGAAGCAGATGCCCCCGTCCAGGTAGCGGTCAATGTTTCCAGCGGGCAATTTGCGTGCGAATCGTTTGTCGAGGAGATTATCGAAGTCCTTGGCCGCACCGGCCTGCCCGCCAGCCTCCTGCAGATCGAGCTCACCGAATCGGCAACCCTCATCGGAATCGAGCGCGCCGCCGCCACCATACGGCGCCTCAAGGAACTCGGCGTAAGCGTGGTGATGGACGACTTCGGCAGCGGCTATTCTTCGCTCAGCTATCTGCCCAGGTTTCCATTCGACGCTTTGAAGATCGATCGCTCATTCGTGAGCCAGCTGCCGGACAGTGGCGAGACGCAGGCGCTGGTCCATTCCATCATCACCCTTGGCCATAACCTGGGCATGAAAGTTATCGTCGAAGGCATCGAGACCCACGCGCAATTCGCGCTCATGCGGCAACTTGGCAGCGACGAAGCCCAAGGCTACCTCCTTGGCCGCCCCACGCCGGATCCCGTAGCGCTCCTGCGCAGTCATTCTGCCCACCTCCCAGGCAGCGAAATCACTTTGCCCGTCGCGTAGATATTGGAGTGCCTCAGACTCCTCGAACCTACTGAATGTTTTGCTTCGCGATTCGCGTAAGGCGACGGCAGTGCCGAAACTGGATCGGACCACTTGCGGCGCGTACCAGGATTGTGTGCCGTCATGCCGGTGTGGGCAGCGGGAGACTTCGGCGTGAATCTGATTTCGTTCAATCCCGTCTCCGCTCACACGGAAGAGGAATACTCAGGGAATTTAGGAAAAATGGAAAAGCCAGAGCGAGCGATCAGCGAGCGGCTGCTCCATGCAATGGTGGGCCCGGAGGGATTTGAACCCCGAACCAAGGGATTATGAGTCCTACTTCGCAAGTTTTGCATCACATCGCAATGCGTCGCAAATCTGCGAATAACGCATTTATATTCATAAACATAAAGTGCGATTCTTCTTTGCAAGGAATCGCACCGAAACGCAGAAAAGTTGGAAGCGAACAGCCATCAAAACAGCCACTAAGATTGGCCCATTTCAGCCCGTCTTATGGGCACTCAAACCGGCACACATTTTGTTCCTGGCTGGCGATGGCGGGCGCGTCGATCAAAGAGATTCAGGAAGCGGCGGGCCACAAGTCGATCATCATGTCCGTCCGCTACAGCCACCTTTCCCCTGCGCATAAGCTGTCTGTGGTGGAGCGGATCGCGTCTGCTTCCGAATAGCCGTTCAGAGGAGCTGACATTCCCCGGATATTGGAAGATGTGCCGAGGCACGAGGACCGGTGTCAAGGCTCTACGACCGCGAAGCGGCGCGCTTCAGCGCGGCCTTGACTCCGGCCCGGCCTCGGCTATGCTCTGTCTATCCGGGGAATGTCATTATCCGCTCTGGCGCTACAAGCCCCAATCCGAGTCCCCGAGCAATTTCTTCGAAGTGGACAGATTGCGGCGCGATTCTCTGCGTAGCGGCTTCCGGTTCGATTGCCGACGCATAATCTAGATACAGAAAACACTTGCCCAGGCGCAGCACAATATACTTGCGCTATCACGTCACAATAGACTTGCATAAGCGCGTCATAATAGACTTGCAGCTGCACGTCATAATAAACGTGCAGAGGCACAGAAGACTATGGCCACCCCAAATGAAAAACTCGCCGCTTCCCTGGAAGTTCTCCGAGAGCTTCAACAGAACGGGCAGCACGTCTTTCAAGCCGGACAGATGAGCCGCGTTCACCGTGACCGGCTGGTAAAGAATGGTTTTCTGAAGCCAGTCGTCAAAGGGTGGCTTATGTCGACCAGCCCCGGTGCTCGTCCTGGAGACAGTACCGCATGGTTTGCGTCATTCTGGGAGTTCTGCGCGGCGTATTGCAATGAACGATTCGGCGCAGACTGGCATCTTTCGCCGGAACAGTCGCTGTTGCTTCATGCCGAAAACACGGTTGTTCCAGCTCAGGCCACGGTCTACAGCCGCAAGGGGCACAACAATACAATCGCGCTTCCTTTTCGCACTGCGCTCTACGATCTAAAGCAGGCGAAAATGCCGCCGCAAAACCAATTGGCGCGTCGTGATGCCCTGCGGCTCTTTACGCCCGAAGCTGCGCTTGTGCGTGTCCCGGAATCGTTCTTCCGTCATCATTCCTTGGAAACCCAAGTCGTTCTTGCGCGCATCACAGACGCTTCAAATCTTCTGCGCATTCTATTGGATGGCGGTCATTCAGCCGTCGCGGGCCGTCTCGCTGGCGCGCTGCGCCGTGCCGGTCGCGCGGAACAGGCAGACGAAATCCTCTCGACTATGAAGCGAGCAGGATACGATGTACGCGAGTCAGATCCATACGCGAACTGGCAAACCATCTTTGCCATGAAGCGCCCCACGGAGGCTCCAATTGTTAGCCGAATTCAGGCTCTATGGGCCTCGACGCGTGATGCCGTGCTGGAAATCTTTCCGATACCACCTGGATTGCCCGGCAAGGCCGAGGCATATCTCGCGCATGTGGATGACATTTATAAGAACGACGCCTATCACTCGTTGTCGATTGAGGGTTATCGCGTAAGCCCGGAATTGATTGAGCGAGTAATCTCTGGACAATGGGACCCCAAACATAATGAGGCCGACAAACACAATCGCGATGCGCTGGCAGCGCGCGGCTACTGGCAGGCTTTCCAACAGGTCAAGGCAAGCGTACTCAAGGTTCTTGAAGGCAAAAATGCTGGTGCCGTAGTCAGAACAGACCACCGCGAATGGCACAGAGAACTGTTTGAACCGTGCGTCGCCGCCGGTTTGATTCCTGCGTCAGCTTTAGCGGGCTATCGGAATGATGCCGTTTACTTGCGCAATTCCCGCTATGTTCCACCACGCTGGGAAGCGGTCCGGGATGCGATGCCTGCCCTGTTGGATTTGATTGAGAGTGAAAAGGAACCGTGTGTGCGCGCAGTCCTTGGGCACTGGCTCTTTGGCTATATTCATCCCTATCCTGACGGCAATGGCCGCATGGCGCGCTTTCTGATGAATGTCCTGCTGGCATCGGGCGGGTATCCATGGACAGTCATTCGTGTAGATGATCGTACGGAGTATCTAAGCGCGCTCGATCATGCCAGCATCGAAAGCGATGTGCGCCCCTTCGCAAACTTCATTGCCGGACAAGTGCAGTGGTCGCTCAAGAAGACACCATGATTCCAGATGCTGTAGCTGGTCGTGGCTACACATACCTGAAGGCTGTCAAGGGTATGTATCTTGCGATGTGTAATCATTTCGCTGCCAATGCATTGGCGATGTGTACGGAGACCCCGTATGAACAAAGTCGATGGTACACTTTCAAGCTCTGAGATGTCCGGAGAAGAAGTGCAGCGATTGCAGGAGGAGAACCTCCGTCTGCGAAGTCTCTTGATCACGCATGGAATACCAATCCCAAAGGTCGCAAATCTCACTGGCCCACCCCCACGAATCTCCGGTTCTGAATCGAACCCCAAAGTGGGCACTGCGGCACAGCGAATCACACTGTTTCGCAGTCTGTTCCGTGGCCGTGACGATGTATATGCCATTCGTTGGGAGAATGCCGACGGCCGAACTGGATACATGCCCAAGGCAGATCGCGACTGGAAGTCTTATCTGAGCGCTACAGCCGAAGATCGCAAGAAGGTTGATCGTCAAACGCGAACCTACAGACCGCTCACTGATGACGTTGTGCGCGCGCATCTTGTTGGCAAGCATACCATAGGACTCTATCCGCTTCTACAGGATGAGACGTGCTGGTTCTTAGCGGTCGATTTTGACAAGAAGACATGGCAGCAAGACGCCATTGCATTTCTCGAAGTCTGCCGCGAACTCAACGTCTCAGCAGCATTGGAACGTTCGCGATCAGGAAACGGCGGCCATGTATGGATATTCTTTGAACGAGCAATCCCGGCCACAACTGCGCGAAAACTTGGCTGCGTGATTCTCACTCGAACAATGGAATCCCGCCACCAGATAGGATTGGATTCCTATGATCGCTTTTTCCCAAACCAGGACACAATGCCAAAAGGCGGTTTTGGCAATCTGATCGCCCTCCCGCTACAAAAGGCACCGCGCGCAAACGGGAACAGCGTCTTTATCGATACAGAGTTCCGCCCCTATCCAAATTGTTAGCGCTCACCAGAAAACGTAGTTTTTTGATCACCTGCCGGCCCGGCCTTGATGGCTTGGCGTAGTTTGAGGCGGAGGTAGTCGCGGTAGTTTGCTGGTGCGGGATTGTCCTGGAGTTCCTCGATGACGGGGCGGAAGTAGGCCAGGGAGCGGATGGGGGCCAGGTGCGGGGAGTCAGCAGGGCGGATCAGCCGGCGCAGTGAGCCGAGCAGCAGCGCTGTTTCGACGGTTTCCAGCGGCACTCCGTCTTGATGGAAGTGACGCGCCAGCCATTGGTCGGAGGCGCTGACGCGCATAGGCGTGTCGGGCATTTCGAGATAGAGCGTGACGACGGAGGCCACGTAGGAGGCTGCGGGATCTGCGTAGGTCATTTCTTTCTCCTGCGCCGGGCTGTGGCCTCCTGCTCGCTCTCGCGCACGCGGTAGCTGGAACCCTCGATAACAGTGACCTCGGCATGATGCAGCAGGCGGTCGAGCATGGTGGCGATGCAGGCGGCGTTGGGGAAGACGTCGTTCCATTCCTTGAACGGCTTGTTCGTGGTGAGGATTAGCGACTTCTGCTCGTAGCGCTGGTTGATGACCTCGTAGAGCAAGTCGGCGGACTTGTCGTCGAAGGACAGATACCCGACTTCATCGATGCACAGCAACGAGAAGTTGGCATAGGCGCGCAGCTTGCGTAGGCGGCCTTCCGGCGTTTGACGGTGCAGGTCTGTGAGCAGCTTTGACGCGGTGCGGAACAGGACGGAGTGCCCAGCCAGCACGGCAGCATGACAGATGTTCTGGGCGATCATGGTTTTGCCCAGGCCATTGGCGCCAACCAGGACCAGGTTGCGGGCCTCGGGGAGGAAGTCCAGCGTAAGCGCCCGTTCGATGACATCGCGTTCGATGCGCGTGGGCCAGGACCAGTCGAAGTTAGCCAAGGGCTTGAACTTTTTGATCTCGGAGGCGCGCAAGCGGCGCTCGAGACCGCGGTGAGTGCGCTCGGCAACTTCGATCTGCGCCAGATGCTCGAGCAACTGGCGCGGCGACCAGCGCAGCTTGGCAGCGTGGGCCAGCATATCGTCCAGTTGCGCGGACACGGTGGTGAGACCGATCCGCTCCAACTGCTCGCGGAGGTTAGGACTCGGGTTCGTCGTCGCGTCGTTGGGCAAGTTCATCGTAGGTCTCCAGATCGTGTGGGCGGACTTCGACACTCTCAGCTTGCGGATGCCGCCTGAGGTCGAGGGGCAACGGCGTGGCGCGGTTGGACTGGCGCAGCAGGAACTCAACCGATGCGGCGCGCGGCGTGTTGCGTTCGAGTGCCTCGCGGACAGCGCGGCGCATGGCGCGGGCGCCGTAGCGATCGAGCAGTTGAAGCAGATGCGCGATCTCGTGGCCGGCCGATTCGCCATCGGCGAAGGCTCGCTCCAACAGAGCCGCGCTCTCGGGAACGGCCATCTGCAGCCGGCCGCTGCGCGTCGATTCGCGTGCCTTGCGCTTGGTGCCGAGCAGTGCCTGCTGGTGCGCTGGATCGAGAACCATCTGCTGTCGGTTGTAGCTGCGGCGATGACGTGCGATTTGGCGCGCGCCATCGAGGATACGCACCTCGGTGTCGGATGCGGCCAGCATCAGCTCGCGTCCAACGGCTTCGGGCGGGATCGAGTAGTCGTTGCAGTCGAAGCGCACGTAGATGGTCTTGGCCGCGCGCACAGCAACCACGCGGTCGGTCGAGAACTCGTGCATCGGCAGCGGCAACAGGCGCGGCCGCTCTTCGGCGAAAACCTCGGCGACGGTGCGATTGCGATCATCCGGCCATGGTCGTTGATGCGCCACTTCGTCGCGCCATTGGAGCGCCTGACGATTGCACTCCTCCAGCGTGGTAAATCTGCGCGCCGCCCAGAACGAATCACGTACGAAACGAATCGCTCTTTCCACGCGCCCTTTTTGATTTCCCGCCCGTACCTGACAAGGCCTTGGCTCGAAGTGATAATGCCCAGCGATTTCCAACAACCGTGGGTTGAAATGGACCAGGTTGCCATGGCGCTCCAGTACCGCTGACTTCAAGTTGTCATACAACAAGACTCGCGCAGAACCCTGAAACGACTCGAACGCACGCACATGCCCGCGCAGGAAGCTCTCCATCGTCTGATCGAAGAAGAACTCCAGATACAACGCCCGCGACCAGGACAAGGTCATCACGAAGCAGCTCAGTGCCCGCTTAGCGCGACCCACCATGACCGTCCCAAATGACGCCCAGTCGACTTGCGCCTGCTCGCCGACGAAAACCTGAAGTCGAAGAAATGCCTCCTGCGACCGCGGACGCAACCGCGCCACCACCCGCCGCACCTGCTGGATGCTTCCTCGATAACCGCGATCCCGCAGCATCTGTTGAAGCCGCGTGGCGCGAAGACGCGGATGCGCCTCCAGCGTCTGGCGCACCAGGGGAAGATACGGATCCAGCAGCGTGGCCCGCAACTGCTCGGCGCGATGAAAACGCTCCACTTCGATGGCCCGCTTCACCGTATCGGGATGAACGCCGAGCGCCTGGGCGATGGTTCCCACCTTCCAGTGCTCGGCATAAAAGTAGCGGCGGATCTGAACCCGCACCTCTGGATCGATCATCTCTCCCTCACCTGCGAATCGATGTGTGCGGAAAAGGATCGATCAGGCGGCCGGCGCGGCCACAGACCATGCAGCGCAGCCAAAAACCGCGCCGCTCACAAGGCCGAAGACGCAACCAGGCAACCGCCGGCCTCGTGATCGCTTTTCCACCCTCCGATGGTGAAGGAGATGCCGCCGATTGGGAACCTTGATCCGTCACGCGGCCTGAGACTCGCCGGCAACGATAGGCGCGCTGGCGGTCACGATGATCCAGACGCCCTTCGACGCTCTGCTGATAGCGCCGGTTAGCTGCGCGATGTTGCCGGCGCCGCCCTTGTCCCCGGCACTCTGCGCAGCAGTATCGCTGCCCGCGATCGCAGCACACGCAAATCCAAAACATCAACCGGCAATCCGGGTTGCGACAAAACCTCTGCCGGAGAACAACTTCCCCGTGAACCGCCATCCGCACTTGCAGGCGGCCTTTGACAACGGCTGCGGTTCATGCCAACGTAAAACCACTCGCAGGCTGCCTTCGGCGTTGGCATGAAGGCTGCCTAAAAGGAACCCCGCTGCTCTAACAGCGGGGTTCCTTCCTTCCGCCTTCTCCCGCAAACAACTTACAACGTCCGGCCTTTCAGGCGATGAACGACCGATGATTGCGCCTGCGGCGCGGATGATATCAAGTCTGCTCTATACCGGCAATTGTTCAGAAAACGACGCTTTCAGATGAGCGATGACACAAATCAATGGGAGTTTCTTGCAAGCGTGAAGAGGATGCCTGCTGACGCCGTTGAAGCAGTGGTCCTGGAGGCGCAAAAGCACGGAGACATAATCGGTGTCAGAATCAGCAATGTTGACGATGAAGACGATGATCCATGGATGTTGCCACCATCGAAGGCGAGAGCAGAACGCGAAATCCCCGGACCTTTTCCAGCGCGGGTACAGGTTGTTCGGTCGAATCTTGTGTATGTCGAGAAAGATGGGCTTCCTTCTGCGATGTTGAACCGGCTTCTACGCCTGGCAGCATTTCAAAATCCAGAGTTCTATAAATCTCAGGCAATGCGCCTACCGACGTTCAACAAACCACGAGTCATTGCGTGTGGAGAAGACCTCGCCAACTATATTGCGTTACCTCGTGGTTGTATTGCTGAAGTCATACAGCTACTTGAAACGCACCGCATCAAGACGGTGATCGATGATAAACGGTTTGCAGGCCGTCCAATTGACGTGGAGTTCTCTGGCCATTTGCGTCCGGTTCAACTCGATGCTGCCGCTATGATCGCCGAGCACGATGATGGGATTCTGTGCGCTCCTACGGCGTTCGGAAAGACTGCTTTGGCCGCTTGGATGATTGCGACGCGGAAAGTGAATACGCTCGTACTGGTTCACCGCCAACAGTTGCTCGATCAATGGCACGCCAGATTGGAGATGTTTCTCAACCTTCCGAAAAAGTCAATTGGTCAGATTGGCGGAGGCAAGAGCGATCCGAGTGGTTGTATCGATATTGCCATTATCCAAAGCACTCACGATAAAGCCGGGGTGAAGGACTTCGTCGCAGAGTATGGTCAGGTCATTGTCGATGAATGCCATCATCTATCTGCATTTACATTCGAACAGGTGATGAAACAGGTAAAAGCAAAGTATGTCCTTGGCCTGACTGCAACGCCTGAGCGCAAAGATGGACACCACCCCATCATTTATATGCAGTGCGGTCCAATACGATACAAGCTTAGTGCGCGTGCAATGACGGCATCATCTCCGTTCGAGCATGAGGTAATTCCTCGATTGACAGAATTCTGTTCGCCGCCTGAACAGGCTGACACTACGATTCAAGAATTGTACGCCGCGCTTGTAAATGACAACACCCGCAATGAGCTGATCGTCAGTGATCTTATGCGTGTGGTTCAAGATGGATGTTCGCCGTTGGTACTCACAGCAAGAACTGAACACTTGGCGTATTTCGAGACGGCTCTCGCAGGCAAAGTAGAAAATGTATTTGTGCTGAAGGGCGGGATGGGAAAGAAGCAACGGCGGTTGATTGCAGAGGCAATTGCCGCTGTGCCGGAGAGCACGCCAAGAGTCATTCTGGCAACCGGCAGTTACATCGGCGAAGGATTTGACGATGCTCGTCTGGACACGTTATTCCTGGCAATGCCGATTTCATGGAAAGGCACATTGCAGCAGTACGTTGGACGCCTGCATCGACTGTACGACGCTAAGCGTGTCGTCCGGGTTTACGACTATGTCGATTCCAACGTTCAAATGCTGGCTAGAATGTATGCGCGACGATTAAAAGGCTACAGTGCTATTGGATACAGAATTTGCAATACTCCCTATGACGTATTTGGAAGGGAACGACAAGCAACTGGCTTGGAGAGGTCGGACGCAGAGTCACTCGGAGGAGATGGAGAGATATGACACCGAAACAAAGTAAGGCCGTGGTGGTCCATATGGATATTCGCAAGCTGAAACCTGAGCCGAAAACCAATCTTCCCTCCCTCAGCAAGGCGAAGCTGGAGGCATTGATTGAGGAAGCCATCGTCGATGCTTACGGCGACGAAGAGCAGACCGGCGGCTTCTTTACTATGGTTGAGGAGCATCTTGCACTGCCTTTTACGGTGAGTATCCTCGGGGCTGAGGCCGTTGTGGAGAAAGTGGATATGACGCGCGATGGCCGGATTGTCGCCGTCTGCCGTCGAAACGGTGTCAAGCAAAGAATTGAAATCCTCGATCTGCCGCTGCCCAAACCCGCACCGGCAGGCGCGGAGTGGATTGCAGCATACAGCTATTGGCGCAAAGGGTTCTAAATGAGCGAATACCAGTATTACGACTTCAAAGCGATTGATCGTGCACTGACAAAAACAGAGATGGCCGCCCTGCGGTCAAAATCCACGCGCGCCGTAATTACTTCTACGAGTTTCACGAATCACTACGAGTGGGGCGACCTGAAGGCCGATCCGCTCAAACTTCTGGAAAAGTATTTCGATGCTTTTGTCTACGTAACGAATTGGGGCACGCGGGAGTTCCATCTTCGTTTGCCGCAGGAATTGGCTGACGCAAAAGAGTTCAAAGCAATGCTCTCAGGGGAGTCTGTGCAGGTGCGCAGTTCTGGAAAATTCGTGACGATTTCTTTCGAAAGCGAAGGAGAGCCCGACGACGATTGGGATGACGGAACAGGCTGGATGGGATCGCTGATTTCTTTGCGCGGCGATCTGCTTCGCCGCGACTTCCGCTGTCTCTACCTCGGATGGCTTTTCTGCGTGCAAAACGGGGAATTCTCCGACAAAGTATTGGAACCTTCCGTGCCTGCCGGCTTGCGCGAACTTTCAGCGCCGTACGATTCGCTGATTGAGTTTCTCGGAATCGATGAGGATCTCGTAGAAGTTGCCGCATCTGCTTCAGAACCGTTAAAAGCAGAACCGTCGCGCAAGGAACTCGCGACCTGGATTCGCAGCCTGCCCGAAAAAGAGAAGGATGGCCTGCTTGTAAACGCGCTATCGGAACCCGATGAACGATGGAGGATTGAACTTCTGAGCCGCTTCGAGCATGAGAGCATCGCTGTCTCAGATCACGGCGCTGTTGAGCGGCGCACAATCGCCGAGCTTCTGACAGCATCCCATGCCCGCGCCGAGGAACGTATGCGGAAACTGAATGCGCAGCGAGCAGCAGAGGCAGCGCGGAAGAAAGCGAGGGAAGAAGCAAACCGCGCGCTATATCTGGACAATTTAGCAAAGCGTGAAAAGGCGGTCTGGAACCAGGTGGATGCGTATATTCAGAAGCGGCAACCAAATGATTACGACCGGGCTGTGATACTGCTAACCGATTTGCATGATTTGGCTGTCCGTCAGGGAGGTGAAGATGAATTCCTCTTGACAATGGAAGAGCTTCGCAAAGCACATGCTGCCAAGGATAGCTTTCTGCGTCGCCTCACAAAAGCAAAGCTATAGTTGAAATTGGGGGAATGTGGTTGGGCTCTCAAGAACACCGCACGAAGCCAAAACAGCCAGCATGTCACTCTGTAAAAACCAACAGCCATCTAAACAGCCACTAAGATTGCCCTATTTCGCCCGTCTAGCGAGTACGTTATCCACGCGCAACAAGGCGAATGTCAAGGTCCATGCCAACCGCTGCGGCATACCGGATCAAGGTTCTCATGTTGGCGTTTTCCGGTTTGCGCTCGGTTCGGCTGAGTTGCGGAGCACTGGTCCCGATCTTCTCCGCAACCTCTGCCTGAGTCAGTCCCTTATGCCGCCGCTGATTGGCCAACTCCAAGCCAATCTTCAATACCTGCGTCTCCTCTTCGTACGCCTTCTTGACTGCGGGCTTGCGGAGTTCCTTTTTTACGTAGTGATCCCAAGCTGTCGTCATTTGTTTCCTTCTCCTTTTCCGCGTCTGGCCCCGGCGGAGCGCTTCGAGCCTAAACGAGCCTCGTGTTTTGCCATCCTTGCGCTGCCGATACGCTTGTCTGCTTCCTCTACTGCCGGAGTGTTCTTCGTCAGACCGTGCAGCAAGATTGCAGTACGGTCGTCATCGAAAAAGTACAGAACCCGATAGCGCGTTTTTCCCACTCGCAGCCGAATCTCGCGTAGTCGCCCGTCAATCTGCGAAGTGTAGGGATAGTCGAGAGTCGGCCCTCCCTCTTTCAGCAGATCGATACGGGCAATGACCTTGCCTCGAACTTCCTCTGGCAGGGTGTCCAGCCATTTCATTACGGGCAGTTTCCCGTCATCGTCCTGATAGAAATCAACATTCCAAGCCATCGCTGGACGTTTGCCTTCCCATGCAGTTTATCAAATTTGATAAGTTTGCGCTACGTTACGCAATGATTTTTTGAACCCGCCGCAAACGGAATAGGAACCAAATACATGGGGAGGCCGCTCAAGCCACAATTCGTTCCGGGTGATCGCCGTTTGCATATTTACGCAGTTCGGCCACAGGAATCAAAACCCGACCTCCAATCTTTCTGAACGGGAGCCGTCGCGTCGCCACCAGATAGTCAATCCCGCGCACACTGATAGAGAGAAGTTGCGCGGCCTCATCGCGGCTAACCAACAGTTTGGCGTGGGACGGAACTGTAACCCGTACCGGCGGTTTCTTGGATGCGCTGTCAATTGGTTGCATGGTGCGTACCTCCAGAGAAGATTTCGCTGCGTAGAATCCCCAAACTCACAAACTTAGCCCCAGTTCGACTCCATGGCTCAACTCGGAATGAAGAGCCTTCGCGATGTCTTGGGCAGGTTGAGCAATCCCGATTTGTGGCTCAAGTGCGCTCTTATGCGAAACATTGCGGGCAAGAACATCAGCGAGCTTACCGGCGTTATTGGTGAAAACCTGCGCATCACTCTGCCCACGCGAAATTGCAACGTAGGCCATGCGGTTGTTGAGCAGGTCTTTCGCGCCGAGTTCGGTATCGACGTGTACGAGCACACGCTCGGCGGTCTGTCCCTGGCTGGAATAACTCGTCATGGCATAGCCGTGGTCGATATGCGGATGCTGCTCTGGGTCGATGGCGACATTACGCCCGCCGTCCAGTTTGAGACGCATCCTTCCATCAGCGCCGAATCCCTCCACGGTTCCAAGTTCACGATTGGCAATCTTTAGCTCATTGGCTGGGGAGGTGAACTGGATACGGTCGCCGACAGAGAATGCTCTCTCCTGAGCACGGTAGGCGATAACGCCCATCTGCCGGCGCGGATCGTAGGTTTGCTCGCTTCCATCCACGCGCACCACTGTCAGAAGATTCTTTTGAGCATCAACACCGACAACGCGCGTGTATTCGCCCTTCTTGATGCCGGTCTCTTGAGAGCTGCGCGAGTAGCGCAGAATGTCGTCCACTTGGTATTGCCGCGCCCAAGTGCGATCCGCGCCGGTCATCTCCTGACGCGGCACCAGCGTCCTGATGGTGTGTTCTTCGCGGTTCACCAATCCCCGCGACTGCATTTCACTATGAATCCGTTGATTGATCTCGGACCGTGATCGGTTGTCCGGCGAAACGACAAGCGTACTCTGGGGCGAGCGTGCGTATTCCTTTGCAATTGCCGCGATGCGTTCCTCGCGGCCCGTGTACTCGTGCACTCGTCCCTGGTCATCGAGACTGGCAACCGCCTGTCGGACCTCGCCGCGTGCCAACTGCTCCACGGCATATTTCAACTCTGGATCGCGCTGCCGCACAATCTCATCGAGCTTTGCTGTCTTCATCCCTGCTTCTTGAAGC
This sequence comes from uncultured Acidobacteriota bacterium, assembly GCA_963745965.1. Classification (GTDB taxonomy): domain Bacteria; phylum Acidobacteriota; class Terriglobia; order Terriglobales; family Acidobacteriaceae; genus Telmatobacter. Next base: position 92,393 of record CAVUZC010000003.1, on the reverse strand, counting down.
TGAGCAAAGGGCCGTCCTGCCTCGACAGACTCATGCTGCCGCGTATCGCCAACTAACAGCACACGGTCATTTGCATTGAGACGTTGAATAAATTCGTGCATCTGTCGCGTGGAAGCGAGCGAAGACTCATCGAGCACATATAACCGCTTTTCACCCGCGTCCGGCCTTGTGCCGTATGCAAGGTGCTGTTGTAGAGTAGATGTCTTGATTCCTGCCTCGGAGAGCTTCTGAGCTGCGCGTGAAGTCGGCGCGAAGCCTTCCACGCGGTATCCGGCGCTCTTTGCCCCCTCGCGGATTACAGATAACGTGGTTGTCTTGCCTGTTCCGGCAACTCCCTCCAAACCGACGATCTTCTCTCGTGCAAGAAAGATTTCATCGACGGCCCTAAGCTGTGAAGCATTCAACTCCGGGTGCCGGTCCTCAGTCCAGATGCGCACCTGCGGCGAAACCAGCATAAAATCGCCGTGATTACCTTGCTGCATTCCTGCAATGATCGCCTTTTCCATGCGGACCATCTCGGCAGTTGTGTATTGCGGAGCTGCGCGCCCTTTTTTTTGACTGATGGTGCAAAATTCCCCACTCGTGACACGTCGCGAAAACTCCTGGCGCACGTCGCCATATGTGAGTTGCCCCATGCCACGGTCCAGCATCGATTGCAGGATTGTCCGCTCGTCCTGGACCGCTGAATGCTCGAAGACGTGATTTCGCGCATAAGTAGCAGACTGCTGCGCCGCCTTTTCTTGCCGAGTCTCAAACTGCTGAGCGTGTTCCCGCGCCTGCGCTACCACACGGTCGGCCTGATTGCCGAACTGCACAGCCAACTCACGATGCCGCCGCAAGACTTCATCCTGCGATTGAATCTCTTTTTTGTCGCGCGTCCGATGCGCCGCAACTTGTGCCGCGCCAGCGCCCTCTCTGCCGATCTCCTGCAAATGTTCTTTGATCTGTTCCCGCCGTGGACTCGATGCGTCCAAGTATTCCTGCGTGTATCCCTTGATCTCTGGCTGGCCGTGTTTGCCGATTTCAATCTCATAACCGAGTTTCTGTAGCCGCATAGCAAGTTCGGAACGATAAACGCTGGTGGCGTAGTGCTGTGACTGAAACAAACTGCGTTCTTGCAGGGCATGAGATTGGCCGTTCTCGCACACCGTCATGTTGAAGACCACAGCGTGCGTGTGAAGCTGTGGCGCTGCATAACCATCGACAGGCCGTGCAGTATCGTGCTCAAACGTCGCCGCAAGAAACTTTCCTGTATTCTCCGGCGCATGAATATTGCCGATGCGCGCCTGTGTGTATCGCTCCAATTCTCCAAGCGCGACACGCACGCTTTCGCGATGTGCTTCCCGCACACGAACATCACCGCCGACAAGCGCGGTAAGCGAAACGGACTTTGGGGCGGAAAAGGTTGCATCCCATCCTGCCCGGTGTTCGACGCTCGTTACCTGCTTGCCGTATTCGTTCTCGTAAGTCCTCGCGGGTTGATGTTTGACGAGCTGCGCTCCGTTCTCAGGATGCTGGCCATCGCTCAGGTTTGCGAAGTGTTCTGCATGAACAGCACCGTGTAGATTCCACTCTTCGGCAAGCGCACCACGCCATTCGCTGTATGCCTGTCTATCTTGGCTCCAGTAATTCTGCTGCTCGGAGGCGAACTCGCGTGCATGGTAGGTTTGTGCCTGTTTTGCGGAAAGAGCTTTCGAGATCGTCAGCATCGCAAAGACTCCTTTGTAAGAGTCGCAGCACTGCACAACTGCCGTGCTGTTTAGAGTAACTCAGAATTGGCGCAAATAGTCGCATTGCGATGAAATTATTTTCTATCCTTGATGAGTATTATCCGCGTGGATATTGATGATTAGCGTATATCGATGCCGATTAAGCGTGCAATATGCCTGGGGTAAAGCAGTAGATTACAAGAGCAATTACAACACGATTGAATCCGTCAAACAGTGCCCAATGCAAGCCGCATTACTCTCCTTGTCAAGCAATGAATCATTGCCGATGAACACCTCTTATGGTCGTCGTTACAGACTGGCAAGTGACTCGCTGTGAATGGACGTAAGAGCGAGAGAAAGGCAGGCAATACTTATGCTGGAGTTACCAGCGATGAAGGCCGTATAGCGATGTTCGATGAGAATAAGAACTCCGCGCGGAGAGAGGCTCTTTCATATAGCTTCATCGATGCTAAAGAGGTGTGGCGAACATTCGCTTGCTGCGGATAAAACGTAGGCATTGCGCCAGCAACATGCTCAATCAATCCACTGCGATTCATCCCAGGCAATCGGCTCTTGCTGCACGCCGTTAGCTCTCCGTGCTCCGGGAAAGATGGACTGGCCTTGTGCAGGGTACTTCGGCTCGGCTTGAGAGGGCCGTTCCGAAGAAAGTTCTGTACGAGAATCAGCAGGCTGAATATTCGCTGGACTGGAGAGTGATTGATTCTGCAATGCGGGCGGGATCGCAACCTCTTCCAAAGCCGGTTTACCGACACTTCTGCTGGTCCAATCGGCCAGCTTAGAGCGGACCTTTCCCCACCATTCCCGAGGCGCGATAAAGCGGCTCATTCCATGTCGAACCGGAGGCACATCTCGCCAGTCATCCAGGAATGAATCCGCCGCGATCACCTCATGCCAAAGACACTTCCATTCCCGCCACAACTCTGCCCTTGCTGTGAAGGCGATGAATGCCACAATCGTCAGCGCAAAGGTGCAGCCTTCGAGCAATGGAAGAGCGATGAAATTCGAGTAAGATCGGTCCCGATAAATGTTCGAGCCCAGAGCATCTTTCAGTTCGTCAGAATAGACCAAGTCGGGGGCGGATTTCTCCAAGCCAATCCAGCCGCTTTTGATTGCCGCAGAGGAGAGATGAAGGGACAGGTTTCCAGCCTTTCCGGTGGTCACATCGGAAGGGATTGCAGGCAAGCTCCTGCGTCCTGGGGCTGTCTTCATCAGCCACCGAATTTCAGTTGCAGATCCCGCCTTTTCCGCTGCCTTGCTGCACTGCCAATAGTCGAGCAAATAATAACTTTGAAGCGGCTCGATCTCCCATACAAACCAAGCTGCAAATGCCAGCACAGGCGCACTTAAGAGCACCGCCAGAAGCGCCGCAGTTCGCCACGGAAATGCACGGCGAATCCGTTGCAATCTCATGGCTATTTCTCCCCTGATTCGGGTGCCGATTGGCTGCGCTTTCGGGCAAGCAATTCCACGGCTTTCTGGTCCTTGATCGCGTCAGCATACGTGCTGATTCTGCGCAAGGTTTCGTCGCTCAATGGACCCTTCGAAGCAACCGCGAATAGGTTGACGATCAAGCTGCGCAAAGCCAGCAGTTCCGCCAGCAGAACCGTGTCCGTTGTCTTCTCTTCACCTGTAGCGCGGGCCTGGGCGAGCGCTGCCTCGCGCAGCCATTCGGAAACTTTCTTCCCGGCGCTGGCAGCCGCAGATTCGATCTCGGCAAACTCGGCGTCGGTGAGCCGGGTCGCGATAGACTTTGTGCGATTGCTCTCGTTCGCCGGCACAGCAGAAGCCGCAGACGGAGCGGCGACGGGCGTTTTGCCATTGGCGGAGGTCATCGGCGGATACCTCAGTAGAGGCATTGTAGCGCCGTTCCCGTGGTGGCGCTATTTGGGCAGAACACTATAACCCCTTACGAGAGAATGTGTTTACGCGCAGAGCGCATTGGAACCATTCGACCTATTGCCGCGTTTACAACTGTAAACTCAAAACGCTAACCGATTGAATATGCACATGTTAACAAAAGCGCTCAATCGGTATACTTACAGCAACCCCACTGGGGATGACGTGTCAACGTCCATCCGCTGCATGAGCAGCGCTGCGTCTGACAGCGCCCGCCATAATCATCTGCTCTCCGAGAAGCAACCGAGGACGCTGCCTACGACAACAAACGCTTACTCCGGACCTGAGCAGTAGGATATTCAATGAGGAACGATCATGAGCCGTGAACGAATCTTGGAAGTGGTTCTGACGATGCTTGGCGCGGTGTTGCTGCTCATTGCAGCGGCCGGCAAGTATCCTTATGGCTTTTACATGGTACTCCGGCTAGTCATCACGGTTGGCGCGGTTTATTGGGCATGGAGAGTTTATAAGGCAGGTCTGCAAGTTTGGACGTGGATATTTGTCGCGGTTGCTCTTCTTTTGAACCCGTTCTTGCCGATACGTATGCAGCGGACACAGTGGCAACCGATTGATCTGTGTCTGGGCATTCTCTTAATCGGATGGTCAGGATATTGGCTTTTCCGCAAGAGAACAAGAGAATTTGAAATAAAGAGGCTTGCGGAAGAGAAGACGAAGGAGATTAACAGGGCGTATCAAGTCCTTTCTGAAACACAAAAGCGCCGTCTTTACAGAATTGCGGGGACAGCAGTGCTTCTGTTGATCGGCGGAAGATATTCTACGGTGTTACCTTCGGAGGAAACCGGGTTGGGTAGGATTGTTGGGTCCATCTTCTCATCCGGCCTGGCATTTGTTAGCTTCGCATGGGCTGCATGGCTTTGGTCCCGTTCAATCAGTAAGGTCCTGTCCAAAATCGGAATTACAGTTCTCGCAATGCAGATTACGTTAGCCGGTTGTCTAATCGTATGTGCAAGTCATGCCCTCAATTTCGTCAGTCTCGCAGCCATATCATCAACACCCGAGACCCAGTTGAGAACCAGTATCTCCGGCACGGGTTTCCCGCCAGTTCCAAATCAAAATAAAGCGAGTGATGCCAGTAAGGGGGCTCACACAAACGGTGTTTCGGATGCGTCGTCAGGGTGTCACCCGCCTGTGTTTTCGCAGCAGGAACTCTCCGGCCTCGAACAGAAAGCGGTCAGTGGCGACGCTGCGGCGCAATGTGGCTTGGGGTTAATTTACAAAGAAGGCCAAGGCATACCCCCGGATGACACGCAAGCGGCGTTTTGGTTTCGGAAGGCGGCTGAGCAAGGCAATTCCAACGCAGAATACATGCTCGGGAATTTGTACCTCAACGGCGTAGGTGTACCCAAGGATGAGACTCAGGCGGTGTTTTGGTATCGCAAAGGGGTTGAGCAGGACAATGCCGAGGCGCAAGACGCCCTCGGGGATATATACGACAGCGGTCGTGGTGTGAGCCGGGATTACGCTGAGGCGGCGCTTTGGTATCGCAAGGCGGCTGAGCAGGACGACTCTGAGGCGCAAGACAGCCTTGGGAATTTGTACTACAAGGGGCAAGGTGTCCCCCAAGATGATGCGCAAGCGGCAACTTGGTTTCGCAAGGCTGCTGAGCAGGGTGAAGCCGGGGCGCAATACCACCTCGGGGGTTTGTACTTCTGGGGTCGTGGTGTGACCCAGGACTACGCGGAGGCCTATTTTTGGCTTGATGTAGCGGTTGCAGGCAACCTGGACGCTTTCACATCTGAATGGATTGCGAAGTATCAAGACAAAGCCGCGTCTCACTTGACTCCTGCCGATCTATTCCGCGTGCAGAAGCGGGCGCGGAAGTGGTTTGAGGCGCATCAAGCGAAGCCCCAATGACGCGGATTGTGAAGGAATGACCGTCAAGGTGACCAGGATCGTACAAAAAGAAGGCAAAATGCCGCTCGACCACTACATCCCGCAGGTGCATCTCAAGCACTTCTATTCGCCGGTCCTCGGTAACCGAATGTATGCAACACAGAAGAGCGACTTGAGACAGTTCACGCCCAAATCAGAAAATGTCTGCGGAATCAATGATGGCAGCACGAATGCCTATTTAAAAGAGGACCGGGCGATCGAGGAATTTCTGAAAACGATCGAGCCGGAATATAACAAGGCCTTGGCGAAGCTCATTGAAGACAAGATCGACGTGCAGTGCATCTACACAATCGCCGGGTTTGCCGCCTACGTCGTATCCTGTTCTCCGGCAGGTATGCGCATTCAGTCTGGGCCGTTGAAGAGCACTGTCGAAACCGTGGCCGCCATGATGGACGCACGGGGGCTGATGCCGCCGCCGCCGCTCAAGGAGATAAAGTCGCTAGGGTTACGCGGCGGGAACCTTGTCGAACTTCTAGGTAACGGGGAGGTAGAAATCGAGGTTGATCCGAAATTTCCGCAGGCCATCGGCATTAATTCGATCCGTCGGTCCCTCGCCATCTTCGGAAATTGCAGGTGGGACATCTTGCTCAATGACTTCAACGACAGCCCGTTCTTCACGAGTGATTTTCCAGCGGCAATCGAGGAGACGAGGGACCGGCGTATCATCAACCGCATTGTACCTCTCGCACCAAATCTAGCAATTCGGATCAGGCCAGACTTGACCATTGACAAAGGTCTCGCCGACTTCTCTTTCGCTAATTTTAGCTGCCGTAGAAGGAGTATCAGCCAAAATGAGGCTGTCGAGATCAACCGTTTGATTGTGAGGTGTGCCGAAGACACTGTTTTTTACCGCGATGACTCGGCATGGGTGCAAAGGTTCATCGCGAAAAACCGACACTACCGCGTCGAGTCAGGCATATCCAAGCAGCCCACAAGAAACGGCTCTCTCCTGACTTCGAGGCCGAAGATTGTCGAGACAAACCCGCGTCACACCTGACGCCAGCCAATCTATCCCGCGAGCAGGAACGAGCGCGGAAGTGGTTTGAGGCGTATCCGGCGAAGCCACAATGATGGAAGGGGAACATACCTTCGCGAATGTACCAGATGCCCCCTGAATATATGACATTCCCCGGATATTGGAAGATGTGCCGAGGCATGAGGGCCGGTGTCAAAGCTCAACGACCGCGAAGCGGCGCGCTTCAGCGCGGCCTTGACTCCGGTCCGGCCTCGGCTATGCTCTGTCTATCCGGGGAATGTCATTTGTTGCTCCATCCGGCTGAACATATATCAGATGAGCTGACCGGAATGAGGCCGCCCGTCAGCTCTCCATCTCTGTGCGCTCCTTCGATTGCCTGATTGCTGGGAAGCTACTGGAGACGCGGCGTATTGGCCGAAAAGTTCTGGTCACTCGGGCCTCACTGGTTCGGTTTGCGTCCGGGAACCACTACGAGATAACGAGTCGCTCCGATGCTGAGGCCGTGGCTTCTGGCGAAAGATGCGCGTAGCGGGCGGCCATCGTAATGGTTTTGTGGCCAGCCAAGACTTGAATTTCCTTGGTACTCACTCCGGCCATTGCAAGCCACGAGCAAAACGTATGCCGGTTATTGTGCCACGTGTAATCGGTGATTTTCGCTTCTCGGAGCGCCGGTCCAAACCACCAGCGGCAATCTGACTGCGGGCCGGGACGCGGGAAGACGGGTTCTCCAGTCTCATGGGATACGGCCTCCCTTTGTTGCTGAAGCGCCGCCAGCGCCACGGCATTCAATGGGACGTTCCGGGCTGACCCATTCTTGGTTTGCGTCAGTCGGATTATCTTCCGCTTGAGGTCGACTTGTCCCCACTCCAGCGAGAATTGCTCTCCCCATCTCATGCCGGTATACACGCTCACGATGAAAGCGGGCGCTTGTACAGGATTGTCGCGCTGGATAATGCCCAGCAACTTCCCATATTCAGCCCGGCTTAGGAACCGCATTCGGGCATTGTTCTCTGTTCGCAGTCGCACGAGGCGCGCCGGATTACTCTCCACTTTCCCGTTCTCCATGCCAAGCCTGTACGCGAGTGACATGAATGCCCGGTAGCGGTTTGCTGTTGCTGGCGTATTGCAATGTTTGGTGAGCCACACGTTAATCTCTTGCGGCGTGATTGCAGACGCGGCCCGCTCTCCGAAGGGTTCCCGCAGTATCGAGTCTTTTGTCTTGTAGTGCGCGATTGACTTGAGGTGAGTCTCGGCGTGTTCAACGGCCATCGCTGACAGATGACCAAACGTGACGACTTTGCCCGGCACGAGTTCAGGAAGTTTGACTTTGCGCCTCGCATCGGCCTTGCGCTTCTGGTAGAGGGCTAAGGCGTCACTCTTGCGTCCGGCTTTTTCCCTGTGCCTCTTCCCGTCGGCGTAGTAGTGAATCCAGTAGATCCCGGACCCGGCGGGATGCTCATAAACGCCCCTTACGGCCTTGGTTTTCATCTCTCCCCCTATAGGCCGGGATTGTAGCACAGCTACATGGAGAATAACAGCCATCAAAACAGCCATCAGAAGAAGTACAGCCACCGGGGAATTTCTTCTTGTTTCTCTGTATTTTATTGATTTTATTTGCTTTATTTGGTGGGCCTGCAGGGATTCGAACCCCGAACCAAGGGATTATGAGTCCCCTGCTCTAACCGTTGAGCTACAGGCCCCCGTTGCAGAATACAACCTCTGCGGCAGGTCTCTCGATCCTATTGCAACGCCGGAATCATGAAAGCATTGCCTCACGCCCGGGATCATGACGCCTGCTCACCAAATGAAGCGAGTTTGCAGGCTTGCTCGGATTGTTGCACCGAGTCGATATACTGTATTTCGCCTGCGATTGAAAAGTATTGCTGCACCGAAGCAACTCGGGGACAAGCCTGTGAAAACCATCTCATTCCGCTCTGTCGTCGCGCCGATCCTGGCGCTCTTCGCTCTCACTGCCAGCGCGCAGGTCCGTTTGCCCAACGTGCTCAGCAGCCACATGGTACTGCAGCGTGACCGTCCGATTCACGTATGGGGATGGGCGAATCCCGGCGAGAACGTTGCCGTTGATTTCCACGGCGTGCATGGATCCGGAACAGCGGATGCCCTTGGCCACTGGAGTGTTTCTTTGCCGCCGCAGCCGGCCGGTGGACCTTACTCGCTCACGGTGTCGGCATCGAACACCATCGAACTGACAGACATTCTCGTCGGCGACGTTTGGTTTGCCTCCGGCCAGTCGAATATGGAACTACCGTTAAACGGCTTCCCGGGGAGTGCAACAGTCGACAACGGTCCGGAAGAGATTCGCAACGCGACGCATCCAGACATCCGGCTGCTCCGCATCAAAGAAAAGTCTTCTTACTATCCTCTCGACGACATTGACAGCAACTGGACCCTTTGCACGCCGGAGACGGCCGCAAGCTTTTCTGCGGCGGCGTATTTCTTCGGGCGCGAAATCGCCGAGAAAGAGCTCGTTCCCGTCGGGCTGATCGATTCCACGTGGGGCGGCACCGTTGCCGAAGCCTGGATGTCGCTGGACACGATCTCATCCGACGCATCGCTGATGCCGCTGTTCGCCTCGTGGGCCGCGATGACAGACAAGATCGCGGATACGCCCGCGATCGAGGCCAAGGAAAGGCGCGATGACGATGCAGCGCGGGCCGCCAACCAGCCGCCGCCGCGGCACCCCTGGCATCCCGATCCAGTTTCATGGGAGCCGGCAGGGCTTTACAACGCTATGGTGAATCCGTTCACGCCATTCCCCATTCGCGGAGTTATCTGGTACCAGGGCGAGTCGAACAGCGCTCTGGAACGCGCAGGTCTGTATCAGCGCATCTTTCCGGCCTTGATCGCGGATTGGCGCCGGCATTGGAACCAAGGCAACTTCCCTTTTCTTTACGTCCAGATCTCCAGCTTTACATCCACGCCGCAGGAAGATTGGGCTGTGATCCGCGAGGCGCAGAGCCGAACCCTCGCCGTTGCCAACACCGGCATGGCTGTCACCATCGACATCGGCAATCCCGGTAACGTTCATCCGGCGGACAAGCAGGACGTGGGTCATCGGCTTGCACTGGCTGCGCGCGCGCTCTCCTACGGCGAACCCATCGAGTACTCCGGGCCACTTTATCGCCAGGCCAGCGTGGAAGAGGGCGCGATTCGCGTGGACTTCGATCACGCCGCAAGCGGTCTGGTCGCGAAGGGCGGCCCGCTGACCGGCTTCGAGATCGCAGGAGACGATCGCAAATTCGTGATGGCCACCGCGACGATCGAAGGCAACAGCTTGATGGTCTCGTCCAAGGATGTGCCTAATCCAAAATATGTCCGCTACGGCTGGCAGAATGCGCCGACTGTAAATCTGTTCAATGGCGAAGGTTTGCCGGCTTCACCGTTTACATCGGAAGAGACGATTCCGGCGCCGTAATTGCATCTCTGAGCCGGCCTGGGACCAACGGCAAACTTGTGCCTCAGCGCGCTGCGGCGCGAGACTCCAGGCGGCGGATCGATTTGATCATCTCGGCAAGCGCAGTTTTGCCGATCTCGCCTTCAAATTCCTTTTGCAAGCGGTCCAGAGCAGCGATGACGCGCAGAGCGCAGCGCCTGCCCTGCGGCTTGAGCGCGAGAAGGTAGGCGCGGGCGTCTTCAGGATCGATTTTGCGCAAGAGGAAACCTTTGGCCTCAAGCGACGAGATGCAGTGGCTCAGGTTGCCCCGCGTGGTCGAGAAGGTTTCGGCCAACTGCGAAGGCTTGACCTGGCGCGGCGCCTCGAAAAACAACGCCGCCAACACCAGCGCCTCCAAAAATCCCAAATTGTCGCCGGCGAGCGCCCGCGCAGCCAGCGACTCGAAGCGCCGCGCTGCGCGGTTGACGGCAAACATGGGACTTTCGCGGAGGAAGGCTTCTATACGCATGGTTCAGAAATGTAGTTTAGCACCTCAACTATTAAGATTGGTACAAAATCATCATTGAATCTGCTGGGTTTGGACAGCAATCATTGATTGTGATGCATTGTCTCCAACCAATTCTGAAATCTCAATTCGCAAGTGAACCGCCGCTTCGCCGCCTTCTGGTTTTTGCGGCTTGGCTCGGATCGCTCTTCCTGCTGCCCGCTGCTCTGTTGCCCATGGCTTTCGCTCAGGACACCGCACCTACGCCGAAAGCATCGGTGAAGGGTCCCCAGCAGACGATGGTCGTGCTCGGCTCGGCCACGCCGGTGCCGCTGGCCGATTCGCAGCGATCGGTCGAGATTCTGCCCGTTGCAGGACAGTCGCTGGCGGCCGAGTCGCCGCAGGATTTTCTGCGCGAGGACTCGTCGATTTTTCTCGAGGAGCGCGGAGGAGGAGGAGGTCAGGCAGATATCGTGATGCGCGGCGGCAGCTTCGAGCAGACGCTGGTCCTCGTCAACGGTTTTCGCATCAACGACGCGCAGACTTCGCATCATAATCTCGATCTACCCATTCCTCTCGATGCCATCGATTCCATCCAGGCGCTCGAAGGCGCTGGATCGACCTTGCACGGAGTCGATGCGTTGAGCGGCGTGGTGGATTTTTTGACCGCCGCGCCCGATCACGATTCGTTGTTGCTGCGCGCGGGCCAGGGCACCTTCGAGTCAAACGAGGAGACGCTGCTCGCCGGAGCTACGCGCGGCCGCTTGAGCGGGCGCATCGCCGCGGAGCGCAACTTCTCCACGGGTTTCATGGCCGACCCAAGTTACACCGCCCCAAGTTACACCGGCGGCTGCACTCAGCTTTACCGCGAGTGCCAGAACGATCGCGATTATCGCAACGAAGACGCGTCCGCGGAGATTTGGGCGGGGTCGCGGCTCGGCGTCTCCGATCTGCTCTTCGCCTCAAGCGATCGCTCCTTCGGCGCGAATCAGTTCTATGGCGCCTACAATTCGTGGGAGCGCACCAAGGGCTGGTTTGCCTCTGCGCGCCAGGAGTTAGGCGCTCACACCGTTGCAGCCTTTGGCTATCGCCGCCACACCGACGACTACGTGCTTTGGCGCAACGACCCGGCAGGATACGAGAATAACCATATCGACGGTTCATGGCAGGGCTCGCTGCGCGGGACATTCGCAATCCACGACGAATCCGCGCTTTTAGTAGGCCTGGAAGCGAACGGCGACAGCATCAACAGCTTCAACTTCTCCAATCTCTCCGGTGAGGTTGTGGTCTCTCCCGCTCTCGGCATCCATGCACGCAACTATGGATCAGGTTACGTGGATTTCGACCTGCGGCCGGCGAAGCAGCGCTGGAGTCTATCAGCCGGCGCGCGCGAGGAGATTTTTTCGGGCGGAGGGCAGGCCGTGTTTTCGCCGGAGCTGGCCGGAACCCTGCGTGTTGCGAAAAATATAAAGCTGCGCGCCAGCGGCGGCTTTGGATTTCGGATTCCGACTTACACCGATCTCTACTACTCCGATCCGTCCACACTCGGCAATCCCAACCTCAAGCCGGAGTCGGCCTGGACGGGCGATGCAGGCGCGGATTGGGCGCCGTCAACGAAGATTATGCTCTCGGCTACAGGATTCTACTCGCAGCAGCACGACACCATCGATTACGTGAAGAGCGCGACCACCTATCCGAATCCGCTCCTGCCGGCGTCGTGCACGAAACCAGATGTGTGGTGTGCCGATAATCTGAACGGCCTTAACTTCGCCGGTGTCGAAACAAAACTCACCTGGATCCCGACGAAATCGCAGGCTGTGCGTATCCAGTGGACAGGTTTGCACGGTGCGCAAAGCGCATTGCACAATCTTCAGTCCGAGTACGTATTCAACTACCCGGTCCAGAACATTCATGGTTCGTGGAGCTGGGCGCTCGGCCACAACTTTTTTCTCGCCAATGCTGTCGAGCTTGCCCAGCGCTATCAGCAGACCGTCTATCCGGTTTGGAGTACAACCATCAGCCACGATGCCGGCAGAATCAGGCCATACCTGCGGGGCACAAACCTGAGCAATACCGGCTACCAGGAGATTGCCGGCGTGAACATGCCGCCGCGCACCATCATGGGCGGAGTTGCGTTCGTGGTGGGACGATAACTCGACCAGCGTGAGAGTTCCGGCGTTCGCCTGCGGGACTTCGCCTCAATTCACGCGCGGCGGCAACTGCAGCGGTTTGCGCGGCCCAATCTCCTCGCGCACCAATGTCAGGCCCAGTATCCAGCGCTCGAAGTGATCTGCAAGACGAGCAAACATGGGCGCTTCTTTTTCGTATTCGAAAAGATTGAACTGGCTGACGATGAAGTAGCTCTCCTTGCCGGCGCGAATCAGCTCGGTAAGACTCGGAGCATGATGGCGAAGGCGGCGATGCGAACCCGCGGCCTCAGGGTACATACCGGCCACGAACAAGGAATAGTCGCCAATGTGCTTGCGCAGCGCGCGCTCGGCGTCGAACGAGGGTGCGGTGCCGTTCACCGGATCGGCCGCGAATTCCATCGCTTCCAACTCGTCGATGGGGTGGCCGGAATCGTCGCGCATCGAGTAGAGATTGCCCGCGTCGGAAAACTCGCACAGCAACCGCGCCACGTAGCCGGTTACGTCGGGATCGCGCAGGCCCAGCTTGCCTTCATAGCTGTTGCGGACCGCCTGTTGAAAGAAAGGTTCGAGCGGATGAGCCTGCCGCATACACACCTCCCGCGACGGGATTGGGAGATCCCGCGCCTTTCGCTGCGACTGAGCGCAAGCAGCCGGATTTCTTTTGGGGCCCCGGCTGTTCCTGCTCGTGCTGCGCGGGGAAGTTGCCGGCCGCGGCCCGATTTACCAAGTTGTAACACTGAGCTTATCGGAAATGTCGCGTTGCGCAAGAGGGTGAGGCCAACTTTGTTAGCAAACGGTTAACCAGATTGCAAAGATCCGCTGCACAGGACGATTCCGAACCCTAAAACAAAAGCAGCCGGGTGGCTGCTTTTGTGCGAAATGAAAAGTAGTCTTTGCCGGAGGTCTTTTACACCGTCGCCGGAGCGCGAGATTCCAGCTCGGCCAGCCGCTTTGCCAACAGCGTTTCCAGCTTGACGAGCGCGGCCGAGAAGCCCTCAATGCCTTCCTTCAGCTTGTCGCTGGCCATGCGGTCGGTGGCGTGCATGCGGTCGAAGGTCGCCTTATCCATGGCGATCCTTTCGATCTGCATGGCTTTTGCCGTTTCAGGCGAGAGCTTGCGCGGCAGGTCGGCTTTGGTCGATTCAAGCTCGCCCAGCAGTTGCGGAGAAATCGTGAGCAGGTCGCATCCAGCCAGCTCGGTGATCTCGCCGATGTTGCGGAAGCTGGCGCCCATCACCACGGTTTTATATCCGAATTTTTTGAAGTAATTGTAGATCCGGGTCACCGATTGCACGCCAGGATCGTCTGCGCCGTGATAATCCTTGCCCGTGTCCTTCTTGTACCAATCGAGAATGCGGCCCACGAAGGGCGAGATCAGCGTCACGCCCGCATCCGCGGCGGCGATGGCCTGGTGAACGCCGAAGAGCAGCGTCAAATTACAATGGATCCCTTCCTTTTCGAGAACTTCGGCGGCGCGAATGCCCTCCCACGTCGACGCAATCTTAATCAGCACGCGCTCCTTGCCGATGCCTTCCTTCGCATACATGCCAATAATGTCGTGCGCCATCTCGATGGTCTTCGCGGTGTCGTAAGAGAGGCGCGCATCGACTTCGGTCGAGACGCGGCCCGGGATGATGGCAAGGATCTTTTTGCCGAAGGCAACTGCCAGCCGCTTGAACGCGAGATTTGCCACGTCCTTATCGCTGGCGCCATCGCCCAGATCCTTATGCGCATCGGTCAGCACGCCGTCCACAATCGGCTGATACTGCGGCATCTGCGCCGCAGCCGTGATCAGCGAAGGATTGGTGGTCGCGTCCTGCGGATGGAACTGCTCCATCGCCTGCATATCGCCGGTATCGGCGACCACCACGGTATATTGGCGTAGTTGTTCGAGTAAACTCTGCGGCATGAAACCTCCTGGGGACACCGGGGATAGGCGCCTACCGCACCAGTGTACCTCTTCTCTTGGATGCTCCGTATGAAGGCCGGTTGCAAACTTCCAGGCGGCCATAAACGCGCTCTGCCCACAGCTTTTTCGGATTAAAACCCGCCGCGCAATCGCGAATTGGACTTGGTCTCCCTGCTCGATCGGCTATTGTGCAGGGACCGTCTCCTCAGCCGCGGCCGAGCGCGCGCTCTCGTGCCCCTGCTCGTCGACGGCGCTCACAGCGTAAAAATAGGTGTGGCCGGGCTGCACGGTTGCATCGTGATATCCGGGCGCAACAATTGGCGGCGGAGGCGAAATCCGCTGCCAGCTGCTTTCCGTCGATCCAGCCTCGCGCCGGTAAACAAAGTAGCCGGCCAAATCGGCCTCCGTGTTTGGCTGCCAGTTCAGGTCGATGGCAGGCCCTGCTCCTGCTTCACCCTCCGCCGCGACTGCAGCCAGGCCTCTGGGAACCGCGGGGGGAAACACATTCACGGCTGCGATGCGCACTGGAGCTGACAGCGGTCCGGCCAGCTCAAGCATCTTGCCGTCGATGTTCACGCGGGCCACCCGTTGCGTGCGATACTCGTAGGTCGCTCCAAACTCGATGCTGCTGTCGAGAGCGCGCCCTGGATCGTTATTGCCATGCGGGCCCGGCTCGACCAGCAAGTTTTGCTCCGTCGCTTCAGGATGCGGAGCGATGACGGTTTTTGCGGATTTCGACTCCGCAGGCTGATTCGCGGGCGGCGAAACCAGATGACGCAAGAGCCGAATTGCAACCGGCGCTGCTTCCGGCGGAGCAGGTGTCCAGCGCAGCAAGACGCCATCGCGGCGCATCTCCGCGGCCAGCCCCTCGATCGCGGGAGGTGCTTCGCCGGCCAGAATCCGCGCGCCGTTGGACAGGCCCGCCGAGCGGCCTTTGCGGTTGTCTAGCTCGACAAAATAGGTGAGCACACGCGGTGCGCCCTCGGCGAGCGCGGGCGGCAGAGTGTCGGTGAACGCTCCATCCGCGCTGGGCGAGAGATCGAATTTCGCGGCAGCAGAGCAGCCCGAACCGGTGTCTGAACTTGTGTCTTGACCCGCGCTCTCATTCCTGCAAATGCGCACCGTCACGTTGCCCTTCAGCGGCATCTTGTCCGTGTCTCTCTTCGGCATGGTCCAGGTGAGCACCACCTGGTTGCCCGTGCGCACCGCAGAAAGATCGCCAACGCGCTCGGGAAGATCGAGCGAGGGCGGCTGCGGCGCGGCGGGCATGCCGCAGCCGCTCAGAACCACCAAGCAGGTAAGCAGGACAACCGCAGACGCCGCGCGTCGCGCCCGGCCAGAGATACGCAAACGTGTCATTGCCCTACCAGTCTATATAACCCGCCGCAGCCACCTTGCTGCCGCGATCCGGACAATCAGGCTTTCTTCAGGTTGGCGAATTTTTCCATCAGCTTCTTAATGCCGTGGCGAGCGAAATGGACGGTCAGCTTGGCGTCTTCGCCGTCGCCCTCGCGCATCAGCACCGTGCCTTCGCCGTATTTCGCATGCAGCACGCGCTGGCCTTTCCTGAGGCCCGAAGCTCCATGCGCCGCGGGAATCTCCATGGCGGGACGCACAAACGCGCCGGGCCGGCCTCCACCGCCGGATTTGCTGCCGAAGAAGCGCGCGATATTGTCGAGGCTGCCCTCCGACGGCGGCGCTCCCGCGCCTTTACTTTTTGGAGGCGCTTGCGCGCTTTTGCCTACCGGAGCAGATCTTTGGTGCGTAGCGTGGAGCGCGATCTCCTGGCTCTCGTCCTCATAGTTGAAGTGCGCGCGGCCGGAGCTGCCGTCGCCCCACCGCTGTCTTCCGCCCCCGTAGGCCGGTCGATACGCAGGCGTCGACCACGCCGGACCTCGACCGCCGAGATTCTCAATCAGCTCGGAGGGAACCTCTTCGAGAAAGCGCGAAGGAATGCTCTGCTCCGGCATATCGTTGCCGTAGCGGCGGCGATAGTGGGCGCGCGTGAGGATCAGCGTATTCATGGCGCGCGTCATGCCCACGTAGCAGAGCCGGCGCTCCTCTTCGAGCTCTTCCGGGCTGTTGAGCGTGCGCGAGTGCGGGAACAGGCCCTCTTCCAGCCCGGCCAGAAACACCAGCGGAAATTCGAGTCCCTTGGCCGCGTGCAGCGTCATCAGCGTGACGCGCGCGTTGGGATCGAACTGATCGGTGTCGGAAGCGAGCGCCGCATGATCGAGAAACTCGGCGAGGGTTTCGCCGCGCTCTTCGGCGTCGTGCGCGGCGTTGGCAAGTTCCTTCAGGTTTTCAATACGGCTGATGGCCTCGGGCGTGCCTTCGGTTTCAAGCGCCTTGATGTAGCCGGAGCGGTCGATGAGGAAACGGATGAGCTCCGGCAGAGTGGCCGAATCGCCGGGTGCACGGAATCCGCTGGCTTCTTTGTCGTCGTCGTTTGCGATTTCGTCGGCATCCGATTCGGACTCGCCGGAAGGCATTTTCAGGAATGGCTTTTGAGGCGCGTGAGCTGAAGGCACAAAGTGCGATGCATCGAGAAGAGGCATTTGATGTTCATCTCCGCCAAAGTCCACTTCTGAGTCTTCTTGTTCCCTTGTTCCCTCGGTCCCTTGTTGTCTGCCTTTTTGCTCCCCGTCTTCCGCCCCAAAACCGAAGCTGGTATCCGCCTCGCCCGCATGCGCTTCTGCCACATCCGCCGCGAGCTTGCCCGCAAAGTCGGGGTCCATCATGGCCTGCGCATCGAGAATGAGCCGGCGAAAGCCATCGAGCGCCATGGAGGCCCGCGTCGGAATCAGGCGATTTGCAATCGCCGCGGCAATCGCATCCCAGGTCGATGCGCCGGTCTCAAGCGCCAGCCGTTCCACAGTCTCCAGCGTGGTTTTGCCAATGCCGCGCGCTGGCGTGTTGACCACGCGCTGCAATGCCATCGAGTCGTGCGGATTGCGCACCAGACGCAGGTATGCCAGCAGATCCTTGATCTCCGCGCGCTCGTAAAAGCTGAATCCGCCCACCATCGTGTAGCTGATGTTGTAGCGGCGCAGCGCCTCCTCCACCAGACGCGACTGCGAATTGGTGCGATAGAGGACAGCACAATGTGGGCTTCCGCCCCCTTCCCCTTCGGATGAGTTTCGCAGGAACGCCTGAATCTTATCCGCGATAAACAGCGCCTCATTCTCGCCGTCGGGCGCTTCGTAGTAGCCGATCAATGAGCCGCCTTGGCGCTCGGTCCAGAGCTTTTTGCCTTTGCGGCGCAGGTTGTTGGCCACCACTGCGCCGGCCGCCTCCAAAATCACCTGCGTCGAACGGTAATTCTGCTCCAGGCGAACGATCTTTGCTTCGGGAAAATCCTGCTCGAACTCGAGAATGTTGCGGATGTCGGCCCCGCGCCACGAATAGATGCTCTGGTCCTCGTCGCCTACCGCGCACACGTTCTTGTGCTCGCCGGCCAGCAGTTTCATCAACTCGTATTGTGGGCGATTTGTGTCCTGATATTCATCCACGAGCAGAAAACGCCAGCGCCGCTGATAACGCTCGCGCACCTCGCCCGAGGCCCTGAGCACGCGCACGGCCTCCAGAAGCAGATCGTCGAAGTCCATCGCGTTGTTCTTGCGCAATTCGTCCTGATAGCCCTTGAAGATATGCGCCACACGTTCGCTGGTCGGATCCTTCGAACTAATAAAATAATCCTGTGGGTCGACCATGTGGTTCTTGGCCCAAGAAATGCGGCCTAAAACCGTTCGTGGGGTCAGTTGCTTGGTGTCGAGACCCATGCGCTTCATGATCTGCTTCACGATGCCTTGCTGATCGTTCTCGTCGAAAATCGTAAAGGCCCGTGTCAGCCCCTGGCCTGCGGTCTTCAGCACTTCGACGTCGCGGCGCAAAATGCGTACGCATAGCGAATGGAAGGTGGAGATGAGCGGCTTAGCAAGCGAAGAGTGGCCCAGCAGTCGATTCACGCGCTCGGCCATTTCGGCGGCGGCCTTGTTGGTGAAGGTGACGGCGAGGATGGCGTCGGGCGCAACGTTCTTCTCCTGAATCAGCCAGGCAATGCGGTGCGTAATCACGCGCGTCTTGCCCGATCCGGCTCCGGCCAGAATGAGCAGCGGGCCTTCGGCGGCCTCGACCGCCGCGCGCTGTTCGGGATTGAGATGGGCGAGGAGAGAATGCAAAGCGTTTACCCGGCGGGAAGATTCCTGACTCTAGTTTATCGTTTGCAACGGCTGCGTCAGCGCGCGGCTTTCCGCAGCCGATCGCGAAGCGCCGCCCCAATTCCCTCTGCCGCCGGCAAGGGGCACAGAATCACCGCGCAGCCCGCGGCATCGAGCGCGCGCAGGCCGGCGTAAAGCCGCTGCGCAAGCTCCTCTGGAGCGCTCCACTTCCCCCAGCGAAAGACACACCCCTGCTCAATTCCTACAGGCGCGGCAACTCCGTCAGGCAGCATCACGCCCACGCGCGCGCGCGATTCATTGCCCGCTGCTTTTTCAAGACCGATTTCGACCTCTGCAAATGTCGCTTCAATAAGCACGAGCCGCGCACGCGGCGCATAGTGCCGCAGCCCGACGCCTGGCGAGGGCAGCGCTTCGGCAGGAGTTTCTCGCAGCGGTTCCGCGCTGCGATAGATCTCGACCGGTCCTGCAACCTCGCGAATCTGTTCCGCGGTGACCGCGCCTGGCCGGTAAACCGCCATCGGCGTCTGCGCCGGGTCGAGCACCGTAGACTCAACTCCGTGCGACGTCGGCCCCGCATCGAGAATTGCATCGATGCGTCCATCGAGATCGTCGAGCACGTGCGCGGCCGTCGTGGGGCTGATATGTCCGAAACGGTTGGCGCTGGGCGCGGCCACGGGAACGCCCGCGCGGCGGATCAGCTCTAGTGCCACCGGATGCGCGGGCATGCGCACGCCCACCAGCGTCCGGCCTGCCGTGACACTATCAGGTACGGCTGCGGAGCGCGGCAAGAGCAGCGTAAGCGGCCCGGGCCAGAAACGCTTTATCAACCTCTGGGCATTGGCCGGCACTTTCTCCACCAACCCTTCGAGCATCTCCAGCGAAGCGACGTGCACAATGATGGGATCCCATGCCGGCCGCTCTTTCGCGGCAAAGATGCGTTCCACGGCGGCGCGGTCAAGCGCGTTGGCGCCAAGCCCGTAGACCGTCTCCGTGGGCAGCGCCACCAGGCCCCCGGCGCGAAGAATCTCGGCAGCTCCATCCATCGCAGCCGAGGCTTCCTTCGTCTCCAGCCGGTCCGCATCGACCTTCAGGTGCAAGGTGTTCACTCTCTTATTGTCGCTCGGGTGCCCGGCTGTGCCATGAGCCGGTATACTCGTTGCGGAGCGGCCCATGGCGATTGAAACGGAAATCAAATTTCGCGTCGACGACCTCGACGCACTCGCGCGAAAGCTACAATCGGCCGGATTCCGCTGCGCAACGCCACGCACCTTCGAGAACAACGTGCTTTACGACACTCCGGACCGGCAACTGCGCGCGCGCACTGAGATTCTGCGCATCCGCAGTTACGGGGACCGCTGGACGCTCACCCACAAGCGCTTGCCTCGCTCCGGCCCCGGAGAGGATCGCCACAAACACCGCGTCGAAACCGAAACGGAAATCGCCCATGGCCAAGCACTCGCCGAGTTTTTCCTTAGTCTTGGATTCGTTTCCGCATTTCGATATGAAAAGTGGCGCACGGAGTGGACTGACGGCGAAGGCCACTGCGTTGTCGACGAGACGCCCATCGGCAATTATGCCGAGCTCGAGGGCTCTCCGGCATGGATCGATCGCGCCGCGGCGCGGCTCGGCATCGGTCCCGCCCAGTACGTGACGCTCAGCTACGGCCGTTTGTTCGAAGCCTGGCGCGCCCGGCACTCGAGCAGCGCCAGCGACCTCACCTTTGCTGCTGTGGCCCAGACACACGGCAGTTAGCTCAATCCCCTGTTCCTTTCGTAACCGAGTCACGAAAAAGCCCTCATGGCCGAGGCGCTGCGCGCCGATAAATCTGGCGTGTCTCCAGATCAGGGAGGGCCCCATGCGCACAGTTCACCTTGCAGAAACCGGCCGCACAAGGCGGAGCATGGCATCCAGGATTCTGCAGGCGGCTGCGTTCGCCGCAATCGTGGCGCTGGCGTTGCCTGTCCGCGGAGGCGACACTCGCGCCGTCAAGTCACGTGTGCAGCCCGTGTATCCGGAGATCGCCAAGCGCATGCACATCAGCGGCCAGGTCGAGCTTCAGGTCACGGTCGATGCCCAGGGCAAGGTCAAGGACGTGAAGCCGGTAAGCGGCAACCATGTGCTTTCAGCGGCGGCCGAAGATGCGGTCCGTCACTGGAAGTATGTGGCCGGTGACGGCGACTCGGTGGTGACGGTGACAATCAACTTTGCGCTCGACGATTAGGCGCCGGCCATCCATTACCGCGCTGAGTCGCGGCTTGAATTGGCGCTGCCCGTGGCTTTCCCTGGCGCCTCGCCCGCTCTGGTGCATCGTCCCTCAAATGGCGCTGAGCGCCACTCTTTGCCTAGGCCATGCATGTAAAACCAACTGTTTGCAATATGATGAACTCTTGGAGTAGAGAGACCAGGCCCTCAGCTCGACGTTGCGCCGGTACTTCCGAGAGTGTGACACTTCGCGTAGCCATCCTCGACGCCGATTCGCAGCGCCGCAGTGCTGCCGCTGGAGTGTTGTCGCAGATCGGCGACCTCGCGATTACCCAAATACCGTTCTTCCCGCAGAACGTGGACGACTTCGCGAAGATCCTTCAAAGCCCCTATGACGTGGTTCTGGTCAACGCCGATTGCGACCAGCAGCTCACATTGGACCTGGCAACGAACCTGGCTGACAACACGCGCACAGAATTGATGGTCTACTCGTCGCGGCCCGACATGCAGCTCGTCATCCAGCTCATGCACGCCGGAGTACGCGAGATTCTCACTGCACCCCTTGATCCCGCTGAGATCACCGCCGCCATGGAGCGTGTAGCCGAACGCTTCGCCTCGGCCCATCGAGAAACCCGTGCAAACAGCCGCCTCTTTGTGTTCATGGGTTCCAAAGGCGGTTGCGGCGTAACCACGGTCGCGGCCAACTTCGCGCTGGCCCTGGCGCAGGAGTCAGAAGGCAAGACTCTGTTGATCGACCTGGGCCTTCCCCTGGGTGATGCCGCGATCAATCTTGGCATTAAGACCCAGTATTCGGTGTTCAATGCTCTGCAGCAAGCCGACCGTCTCGATGCCAAACTGCTTTCCACAATGGTGGCCAAGCACGACACCGGACTCTCAGTGCTGGCGTCACCAATGGCGTTCTTCGACGATCCCACGCCGATGGGAGCCATCGACAGGCTGGTCGCGGTGGCGCGCGAAGCGTATGACTTCGTGGTGGCCGATATTGGCACGCGCCTGGATCTGGTTGGTTCTTCTCTCTTCGACAAGTCGGCAGTCGTCTACCTCGTCGCGCAGGTGGGAATCACGGAACTGCTCAACGCCAACCGCATCGTCAACAAGTTCTTTCTCACCCGCAATCACTCACTGCAGATTGTGCTCAACCGCTTCAGGCCCGGCGACTCGCTCTTTGACGAGAGGAAGGTCACCGAAGCGCTCACGCGGCCCGCCCAGTGGAAGATTCCCGACGACTACGCCATCGCGCGCCGCACCCGCGAAACCGCGACGCCCATCGTGCTCATCGATTCGCCTATCGCGCACGCCATCCGCGAGATGGCCAGGACCGCGGCCGGCGGCGTCACCGAAAAAGCCGAGAAGCGGGGATTGTTCGGCTTCCTGCGGTAAATAGGCAGGGAATAGGGAGTAGGGAATAGAAGAACGAGGGCATTGCCAAAACAAGCAAGACTTTGCCAAACGGCAAGCTGTTGCCTGTTTCTAAAAATTGTCGATGACTCAAGGAAGGCAGTAGTGGGTCAATAGTTGCGTCGACGTTTACTACAAGGTGATTGACTGGTTGCCGGTCAATAAGCCAACTGGAGCATCGTGCAATGAGATAAATCGTCAGTTATGCCCAGCTTTAGCCTGTATCTACAGCCGTTTTCCGTTTCGTGCTATTGGCCGGGCGCGAGGACGACAGCGCGTAGAGCGATGCAGCGCCGGCAGTAGCAGCCAACGCGTAAAGATGCCACTCGGGCCGAGTGTCATATGCACGGCACCAGGACGCCACACTCAAGAGATAGAGCCCTACACCGAAGAGTTGAAACCAACGCCGTGCTGGACCGCCTTTGTCTGCAAACAGCAATAAGAAGTACACCGGAGTTGTGATACTCAAGAAATTGACGAGATACATTGCGGAGAACACAAGACTGAAGACAAAGAAAGCTCCAACCGGGCCGATCTCTGATTCAACTCTATGCGGAAGTAGGAATACGTAAAGCGCCCAAACCACGAGCATTGCAATCCAGCCGACGAACGCACTGCGCGCAAGCAACAGAACTCTTTGTGAAATGGCCATGATGTTGGTAAACATTGTACGCCCTCGATTCTTGGCGTCAGCGTCAGAAAATCGGCAAGCTGTTGCCTGTAATTCCAATTTTGGAATCTGCCGTTTCGCTGATTCAAGGGAATTTGAACGAGGCAAAGTGTTGGCTGGAACGGCAAAGGTTTGGTTGATTTGGCAGAAATCCGCATGTAAACGGGGGCGTACTCTACGCGAACGCGCCCCTCGTTCTATTCCCTACTGGCTACTCCCTATTCCCTCAGCTTCCCGCTCCGTGGCACTTCTTGTACTTCTTCCCGCTGCCGCAGGGGCAGGGATCGTTGCGGCCTACTTTGTCGCCGGTGCGGCGCTGCGAGGGCTGGCTGGTTTCTCCGGCGCCGGCGCGGCTGGCCACGGCCAGCTCCCGCTCCTTCTTGCGCGCGAATTCCTTTTCGATCGCGTCGATCGTGGTCGATGGCTGGCGCGTGGGAATCGTAATCTCGCGTGGAGCGCCGTCGCCGATTGCAGGATGCGCCGCGCTTGCCACCGGCGGCGCCTGCGGCACCGGGCCGCGCGGACGCAGCGGCTCGGTCACGGGTTGCCCGTCGGGGCCAAGAATTTGCATGCGGAACAGGAACCGTACAGTGTCTTCCTGAAACTTGAGCATCATGGCCTCGAACATGTCGAAGCTCTCGCGCTTGTACTCCACCAGCGGATCGCGCTGCGCGTAGCCGCGCAGGTTGATGCCCTCTTTGAGGTGGTCCATGTTGAGCAGATGATCTTTCCATAGCCCGTCGATCACGCTCAGCATCACCATGCGCTCGTGGTAGCGCATCGTGCCCGCGCCCAGAATCTTTTCTTTAGCTTCGTACGACTCAGTCAACCTGGCAAAAATCGACTCGCCCAACTCATGCCGGGTCAGTTCCTCAGTCTTGATGCCCGATCCTGACAGATTGAATCCGAAGTGGTCGACCAGCTTCTCGCCGAGTCCTTTAAAGTCCCACAGATGCTCGCGCGCCTTTTCATCGCAGCACTCGTCGAGCAGGGTTGACAGAATCCCGCCAACGTAATCCTCGAGAATCAACTCGCGCTGATCGACGCCTTCGAGAAGTTGCCGGCGCAAACCGTACACCGCCTCGCGCTGCTTGTTCATCACGTCGTCGTATTCGAGAATATGTTTGCGGCTCTCGAAGTTCTGCGCTTCGACGGCCTTCTGCGCGCCCTCAATGCGCTTGGAGATCATGCGCGACTCAATGGGCACACCCTCTTCCATGCCCAGCCGCTCCAGCAGCGTCGAAACCCACTGCTTGGCGAAGATGCGCATCAGATCGTCTTCGAGCGAGAGAAAGAAGCGCGATTCGCCGGGATCGCCCTGGCGGCCGGCGCGCCCGCGCAACTGGTTGTCAATGCGCCGCGACTCGTGCCGCTCGGTGCCCAGGATGAACAAACCCCCGGCCTCGATCACCTTATTGTGCTCTTCCAGCGCCCTCTCGGCATGACCCCTGTGAGTCTCAGCCCAATGCGGCTCGGCGACTTCGTACTCCTGCCCCTGGTAATAGAAGCGCAGGAATCCCGCGGGCGCCGTTGGATTGATGGCTCCCTCGGCAACGCTGACGGCGCGCGCACGGGAGTTTCCGTTAGCGTCTTTGGTTTTCACCAATTCCTGCCTGGCCATGAACTCCGAGTTGCCGCCCAGCAGAATATCGGTACCGCGGCCGGCCATGTTCGTGGCGATGGTTACCATTCCCGACCGCCCCGCCTGCGCCACAATCTCGGCCTCGCGCTCGTGGAACTTGGCGTTCAGCACCACGTGCTTTACGCCCTTCTTCTGCAGAATTCCGGACAGCCGCTCCGACTTCTCAATGGACGTGGTGCCGACCAGAACCGGCTGGCCGCTCGAGTTCAGCTCGGCGATATTGTCGGCCACGGCCTTGTACTTTTCCTTTTCGGTGCGAAACACCACGTCGGCATTCTCCAGCCGCCGCATCACCTTGTTTGTCGGAATCACGACGATCTCGAGTTTGTAAATCTTCTCGAATTCCGCAGCCTCGGTTTCGGCCGTGCCCGTCATGCCGCTCAACTTTTTATAGAGCCGGAAATAATTCTGGAAGGTAATCGTGGCCAGCGTCTGGTCTTCCTTGCGGATGGCCACACCTTCCTTGGCCTCAATCGACTGGTGCAACCCGTCCGACCAGCGGCGGCCGGGCATCAGGCGGCCGGTGAAGGTGTCCACAATGATCACCTCGCCGTCCTTCACTACGTAGTCCACATCTCGCTTGTAAAGCGCGAGCGCCTTGATGGCTGTTTCCACGTAGTGCTTCAGTTCCCAGTTCTCCGCGTCGGCAATGTTGCCGATGCCCAGCGCCTTCTCGATCGTCAACCAGCCTTCGTCGGTTACGCCGATCTGGCGGCTCTTTTCGTCGACGTAGTAATCGCCGGTCAGGTGCTTCTGGCCTTCGCCGAGCGAGATGCCAAGCTCCGCCTGGCGCTTGGTGTCGGTCCACTCGATCTCTTCGCCCAGTTCGAGCTTGGGGATGATATTCACCACGCGCTGGTATTTGTCGGTGGTCTGGTCCGTGGGACCGCTGATGATGAGCGGCGTGCGCGCTTCGTCAATCAGGATCGAGTCCACTTCGTCGACGATTGCGTAGTAGTGCCCGCGCTGCACGCAGTCCTTGATCTCGAACTTCATGTTGTCGCGTAGGTAGTCGAAGCCGAACTCGTTGTTGGTGCCATAGGTGATGTCGGCGCCGTAGGCGGCGCGGCGCTCTTCGTCCGACAGATCGTGAACGATCACGCCTACAGTCAGTCCAAGAAACGTATAAATCTTGCCCATCCACTCGGCATCGCGCTTGGCCAGATAGTCATTCACCGTGACCACGTGTACGCCATGGCCGGCGAGCGCGTTCAGATAGCACGCGAGGGTCGCGACCAGCGTTTTGCCTTCGCCGGTTTTCATCTCTGCAATTTTGCCCGAGTGCAGAACCATGCCGCCGATCAGCTGCACGTCGAAGTGGCGCATTTGCACGGTGCGCCAGCCCGCCTCGCGCACCACCGCGAAGGCCTCAGGCAGAACCTCGTCGAGCGCATCTTTTTCCGCCTTCTTAATCTCTTCGGCGTCCGTAATCCCTTCGAGCCGCGCCGCAAACCGCGCTTTGAACTCGACGGTCTTCGCTCTTAGCTCTTCGTCCGAAAGCTTCTTGATCTCCGGCTCCATCGCATTGATGGCAATGACGATAGGCATCAAGCGCTTGATCAGACGGTCATTCGCCGTGCCGAAGATTTTCGTGAGTGCTTTATCGAGAATCACAACTTTCTCCGCTTAAATCAGTGTAAATGGCTGGGGTGAAAGGAGCATTGCGTTGCTCCAGCGGACGTTTGCCTTGTTTTGCCTTTCACCTTCTAAAGCCGCAACACAAGGTCGCCTATTTTCTCGCCTCGCCGAATGCGTTTCAATTGCCGATGGAGGTGCTTTTCCGAACTTTCCGGATCGCCTGAATCGTCTTCATCCGCGTCCTCGTCGCATTTCTCCGCAAGTAGAAATCTCGCGCTCGGACAATAAATCTCGCTCATGAGCTGAAGGAAAAGGAATCCCGCCGAAACCAGGAAAATCGGTATACGGCGGCGATGGTTGAGTGTCTTTCTCTTCCGCTGGCCGTTACAGAAGAACGCAAAATGGGTCAGTGCCAGCACAAAGAAAATAAGTAGCAACAGCCCGGCAAATAGCAGCCCGGCCGCAACAACATGGATAAACATCGATTCCTCTCATGGATCGCATAGGAGCACAGCGTTAGACGGCAGGCCGCTCGGCGCACGAGTACGCCGCTCAACAAAAGACTGGCGAAAGATTTATGCGATTGAGAGGGGCGGTGGACGCTGGAAGGAAGGTTCGAATGCAGGCGCATCCGATGCGCGGCTCGAGTTGAAGCATTCCGGAACGGGTGAAATACATAGTGGCGAAATCAGCCCGATAAACAGCACCGGCAGCATTGCCAGCCACGTTGTTCCATGGTCTGCATGGCCGTGCGGGACCAGCATCAGCACGAGCGCGACAGCGATTGCAATCGCTGCAATCAACAACCATACACGCCGATGCCGACTTTCGATCACGGAAGAATGCCTCGTGTTAGGCAGTATAGCAAGATGCCCAGGATTTATTGGCAGAACACTCAGAACAGCATTCCTGTCTCGTTAGTCTCTGGTCCCTATGTCCCTAGTCCCTATGTCCCTAGCCCCTGTCTTCCCGCCTTCCACACATACGCGCCGGGCTGCGGCAGGCCGATGTGTGCCAGCACTCGAAACGCAAACTGGCGGGCCATCTCTTCGGAGCCTTCGGGGTGGTTGTAGAAGGCGGGAATGCAGGGGAAGATGGTGGCGCCGGCCTCGGCGGCCAGCGTCATGTTGCGCAGATGGATGCGGTTGAAGGGCGTCTCTCGCACGCACAGGATGAGCGGACGCCGCTCCTTGAGCGTGACGTCGGCGGCGCGCGCAATAAGCGAGTCGGCCAGGCCGAGCGCGATGGCCGCAAGCGTGCCCATGGAGCACGGCAGAACAATCATTCCGTTCGATGGATGACTGCCCGAAGCGATCGCCGCGCCAATATCGGCGTCAGCGTGCTGGATGATTTTTTGGGGCGGCGCACCTAGCAGCTTTTCGACGAGATCCGTTCGACCGGAGATTCCCGATTCTTCCGCAAGAACACGCAGCGAGTTCTCCGAAGCAACAAAATGCACACGCTCCACGCGCTCGTCAGTTTCAAGTGCGCGCAGCAGTTCGCGCCCAAGAATCGCGCCTGATGCGCCGGTGATGGCGACGGTTAATTGCAAGCTTCTAGCTCCAAGCTTCCAACTGCTAGCCCTTCTGTGCAGCTTTAGCGTTTCGTGCTAACATGTCGCCATCTGAATTCTGCATCCAAGGAGCAACTGTGGACAGCGTTACGATCATACGTATCGTCTCGGGACTTATCGCTGTTTTCATTTTCATTCCGGTGGCGATTATCCCATACTGGATGATTTTCAAGAAGGCCGGATTCTCGCCGTGGCTCGCCTTACTTGAAATTATCCCCTTCGTTGGCCTGGTAGTCCTTTACCTGGTCGGATTCTCCGAATGGAAAAACCCCGTCACCGGGAGAGCGCCACACTCAGGTTTCGACGGGCAGTCATAGCTGGCGTAAGAAACAACTCCCTCTATTCGCTCGACAGTCGTAGGACGCAGATTCAGTGCGACTCCTCTAGCACCCGCTTAAAGATCGCATCCACATTGCCCAACTGCCGCGTGTAATCAAAGGTTCTTTCTAATTTCTCGGGCGAAAGCAGCTTCGCAATCGCCGGGTCGCGGGCAACTTCTTCGCGGAAATTCAAATCTTCTTTCCAGGCGCGCATGGCGTGGGACTGAACAAGGCGATACGCGTCTTCGCGCAACATGCCGGCCTCGGCTAAATCGAGCAGCAATTGCCCCGAAAAGATCAGGCCGCCGGTCGATTCGAGGTTTTTCTTCATCCGCTCGGGGTAGACCAGCAGGCGATCGATCAGGTCCGTGGTTTTGGCGAGGAGATAGTCGGCGAGAATCGTCGAATCGGGGAAGATGATGCGCTCGACCGAGGAATGCGAGATGTCGCGCTCGTGCCACAGCGGAACGTCTTCGAGCGCCGCCTGCGCATTCGAGCGCAGCACACGCGCCAGGCCCGAGATCTGCTCGCTGGTGACGGGGTTCTTCTTGTGCGGCATGGCCGAGGAGCCTTTTTGCTTCTCGCTGAAGTACTCCTGCGCCTCGCGCACTTCAGTACGCTGCAGGTGGCGCACCTCGACAGCAATCTTGTCGAGCGTGCTGCCAAGAATCGCCAGCGTTGCGATGTAGGCGGCGTGCCGGTCGCGCTGAATCACCTGCGTGGCCACCAGCGCGGGCTTGAGCCCGAGCCGCGCGCAGATTCTCTCTTCGTGTTCAGGCTTCAAATGCCCAAAGGTGCCCACCGCGCCCGAGAGCTTGCCCACGCGCATGTCTTCAGCCGCGGCATCGAAACGCCGCAGATTGCGCTCCATCTCGGCGTACCAGTTGAGCAACTTTAGGCCAAACGTCGTGGGCTCAGCATGTATTCCATGAGTCCGCCCGATCGTCGGCGTGTGCTTGAACTCAACCGCGCGGCGCTTGAGCACGGCCAACAGCGCCGCGATACCCTCGCGAAGCATCGTGGATGCTTCTTTGACTTGCAGCGCCTGGGCCGTATCGACGATATCGTTCGACGTAAGCCCGTAGTGCAGCCAGCGGGACTCGGCATCGAGGCCCTGGCTCTTAAGGCTTTCCGCCACAGCCGTCGTGAAGGCGATAACGTCGTGCCGGACCTCAGCCTCGATCTCGGCCACGCGCGCGGCAGAAACTGTCGCTTGCTTGGCGATGGCCTTTGCCGCAGCCGCGGGAATCACTCCATCCTCGGCCAGCACCGTGCTCGCCGCCGCTTCAACCTTGAGCCAGCAGCGGTACTTGCTCTCGTCGGTCCAAATGGCGCCCATCGCCGGGCGAGTGTAGCGTGCGATCAATGGAAGACTCCTCAGCCGGTAGCCAGTAGCCTGGAGCCAGTAGCTAAGACCGAACGCTCACGACGCGGTCAGCTACAAGCTACTGGCTACGGGCTAAAGGCTGTTCCACCTCAAATTGTACGAGGGCAAAGCCCTTATTCGCGAGGAATTCCCAGGCGGCGGTGCAGTTCGTCGATCAGCAGGCCGCGGCCGGGCTTGTAGGGCTGGAACCACTCGCCGTCGATGACAAGCTGCGGCACCGCACGCTTGCCTACGCGCGTGTGTATCTCGGCAGAGGCGGCGGGATTCGCGTCCACGTCAATCTCCGTATATTGGATCCCGTGCTTGTCTAGAAACTGTCTGGCCTTGCGGCAATCCGGACACCAGCTTGTGAAATAAAACTGCACGTTCACAAGCTCATTGTACGGTCGCGGCAGTCACCGCCGCTCGCGGAAAAAGCTGCGCAGCAATTCAGCCGATTCGTCCGCAAGAATTCCCTGCTCCACCTGCATTTGGTGGTTGAGCTGCGGGTGGTTGAGCACTTGGAGCACCGAGCCGCAAGCGCCGGCCTTGGGATCGGGGGCGGCATAAACAAGCCTGTCGAGGCGCGCGTGAATCATGGCACCGGCGCACATGGCGCACGGCTCGAGCGTGACATAAAGCGTGCAACCGCCGAGCCGATAATTGCTAAGCGCCTTGGCTGCCGTGCGCAGCGCAATCATCTCCGCATGAGCAGTAGGGTCCACGTGGCGAATCACGCAGTTCTGCGCGTGCGCAATGATCATGCCCTGGTAAACCACCACAGCGCCGATAGGCACGTCGCCGCCCTCGGCTGCAAGTCGCGCCTGGACGAGTGCCGCTTCCATCGCTTGGCGATCATCGATCATGGTCACAATCCTAGAGCAACTTTTAAGATTCTGCTCCGTGAAAGGGCACGACTTCAGTCGTGCCGAAAACAGCCAACAGAATGGCGGGCTTTAGCCCCTGTGGGGCCCTCGGCCCACCGAGGATCATAGGGAAGGTGCTACCGAAGCCGGCTGCTGCTGTGTCATGCAATGCAGCGCGCCCAGGCCCCAGATCAGGTCCATCGAGTACACGCCGATAACTTCACGGTCCGGGAAAACTTCGGCAAGCGTATTGAGCGCGATGCGGTCATTGGGATCGTGGAAGGTGGGCACGAGCACCACGCCGTTCGCGATGTAGAAGTTCGCATAGCTGGCCGGCAATCGCTGCCCGCGGAAAACAACCGGGCGCGGCATGGGCAACTCGACGATGGTGAATTGCTTGCCGCTCGGCGTGCGCACGGCCTTAAGGCGCGAGAGATTCTCTGCCAGCGGCTCGTAATTGGCATCGTTCGTGTCGCGCTCGACGGCGGCGATGATCATGTCCGGCGCGACGAAGCGTGCAATGTCGTCCACATGGCCATGTGTGTCGTCGCCCACAATGCCGCCGCCCAGCCAGATGACCTGGTCGATACCCAGATACTCAGAGAAAATCCGCTCCAACTGCTTGCGGTTGACACCAGGATTGCGCTGCTGTACCTCACTCAAAAGGCATTCCTCTGTGGTGAGCAGCAGGCCAGCGCCGTTTGCGTCAATCGACCCGCCCTCCAGCACGTACTTCGTACCGCTCTCGTTTTGGTGCTTCGCACCGTCTTGGCTTTGGATGAGTGGTTGCCACGTGGGAAGGCCGAGCACTTTCCCGATGCGGCCGGGCAACTTCGCATCGAGCCGCCAATCGTCGTATTTTGCCCACGCATTGAAGCGCCAGTTCGTCATGCCCACCTGACCTTTGGCGTTGCGCACGAAGATCGGGCCGGAATCGCGCAACCAGCCGCGATCCGTGGGCCAGCGATGAAAGCTCACGTTTTCGAGATCGGCGTCGGCGCGGTGCAACATGCTCCTGACGCGCCGCTCCATGCCCGCGTCCTCGACAATCAGGTGCACGCGCTCATGCGCGGCGAGCAGGCGCACGATTTCGACGTAAAGCCATGGGATAGACGGAAACTTCCCCGGCCAATCCTCGGGATTGTGCGGCCACGCAAGCCACGTGGCCTCGTGCGGCTCCCATTCGGCCGGCATGAGGTAACCGAGCTGGCGCGGCGTCTTTTCGTGGGCTTCCGTTGGCATGTCTATTTGCGGTCTTTCGGCGCGTCGTGCGCGGCATCGAGAAACCGCTGCGTGATAGGCCCGTAGGCATCCACGCGGCGGTCGCGCAGGAAAGGCCAGTTGCGGCGTGTCTCCTCAATCAGCGCGCGGTCGATCTCACCGATGAGAATCTCTTCGCCATCGTGGCTGGCCTTCGCCACGATGCGGCCGAACGGATCGGCCAAAAAGCTGCCGCCCCAGAATTCGAGACCCGGCCCTGTGGCACGATTGCCCAGGACATCGCCATGCTCGTGGCCGACGCGGTTCACCGCTGCCACGTAGACTCCGTTTGCAATCGCGTGCGCCCGCTGGATGGTCTGCCATGCATCGTACTGCGCTGCGCCGAACTCGTCTTTTTCCGCCGGATGCCAGCCGATGGCCGTGGGATAAAACAGCACCTCAGCGCCCTGCAACGCCGTAAGCCGCGCACCCTCGGGGTACCACTGATCCCAGCAAACCAGCGTGCCCACGCGGCCAGCGCTCGTGTCCACGGCCCGGAAACCCAGATCGCCTGGCGCGAAGTAGTACTTCTCGTAGTAAAGCGGATCGTCGGGGATGTGCATCTTGCGGTAGACGCCGGCGATCTGGCCGTCGGAGTCGAGCGTGACCGCAGTGTTGTGATAAAGCCCTGGCGCGCGCCGCTCAAACAAGGACGCGACAATCGCCACGCCGGCCTCGTGCGCGATTTCAGCAAGTCTAATTGTGGACGGCCCTGGAATCGGCTCAGCGAGATCGAATAACTTCAGGTCTTCGCGCTGGCAGAAATACTGTGTGCGGAAAAGCTCCGGCAGGCACACAATCTGCGCGCCGCTTCGCGCGGCTTCGCGAATGTGCTTGACCGCGGAAGCGAAGTTCGCCTCGGGGTCCGGGCCCATCCGCATCTGCACGAGAGCAACCGTAAATTTGGGCGCAGTGTTCATGGTGCGTCTTTCAATTCTCCGTAACAGATTGCAGTAGGCCTACACAGCAAGGCCAACCCCGCTTCAGCGGAATTGGCCTCGATTCCATCGTTCTTGAACCCTTCTACTATTCCCGAAACACCCGTCCAAAAGTCTGCCGCACGCAGTGCTCCAAAAGTCTGCTGGATGCAATCCCTACTCGTCGAGGATCAGGACGGCGGCGGCAATCGTTGTAGTCCACTTTTCGCGCTTATCGCCTACCGCCGACTGCGTCACGTTGCTGGTGCGAACAATTTTGTTGGAGATGCGGTAGATCTCCTTCTTCTCGTCCCAGCTGGTGTCGGGATTGAACTCCACGTCGAGCGTGGTGGCCAGCATTTCGGCGGCCAGCTCCTCGGCGTATTCGCCTGCCTGGTCCTCGGTCTCACCGAAGCTGTGGTGCTCGCTCAGGTAGCCGTACGTGTTGCGATCGGCCGGAATGGCCACGCCAATGCTGGAAGCGACCAGCCTGTGCGGCTCGCGCGTGGAGTTCTCCGCGATGACCGCGAATACCACCTCGCCGTCATTCAGGAACTTGAGGCCTTCTTTGCGCGAGATCAACTTGCACTGCGGCGGAAAGATGGATGAGACGCGCACCAGGTTCTGGCTGGCGATGCCCGCATCCCGAAGGGCCAGCTCAAACGAGGTCAACCGCTCCTTGTGTTTGCCGACGCCCTTGGTGAAGAAGATTTTCTTCGGGACCATGCTTTTTCCCAATTTCGATGTGCCCTCCGTGGGGTTGAGATTCAGGGAGTTTTGAGAGGTTCCCGCATGAGTCTATCGCATCTTGACCGGCGCGAACAGGGTTTCTCGAAATTTATCTGCGGTTCACGACTAGGCAACAGATTTGGCGCCGGGCACGCCCTGCCGCGCCTCGACGAGAGCAGGTCAACCGCCCGCAAGCAGCGGCGCTTCCGGATACTCAAACCGGTCTATCTTCGTCCAAAATTCCCTCGCCATTGCCACCCCCAAATTGCAGGTGTTAGCCTCAAATCTGGACCATTCCTCGAAGGGGCTTCCCTGAAAGACATGCAAAGCACCTATAACGGACTCGCGCTGCCGAAAAACGGCCAGCCGATCAACTACAAAGACGGTCAATTCTCCGTTCCCGACCACCCCATCATTCCCTTCATCGAAGGCGACGGCACCGGCCGCGATATTTGGAAAGCCTCGCAGCGGGTCTTCGACGCCGCGGTGGAAAAGGCCTACGGGGGTAAGCGCGCCATCCGCTGGTTTGAGATCTTTGCCGGCGAAAAAGCCTTTCGCCAGTTCAACACTTGGCTCCCCGACGAGTCGGTAGCCGCGGCGCGCGACCTGCGCGTTTCCATTAAGGGACCACTCACCACGCCGGTCGGCGGCGGCATCCGCTCGCTCAACGTGGCCCTGCGCCAGCTTCTCGACCTCTACGCCTGCGTGCGCCCCGTGAAGTACTACCAGGGCGTGCCCAGCCCTGTGAAGCACCCGGAAAAAGTCGATATTGTCATCTTCCGCGAAAACACGGAGGACGTGTACGCGGGCATCGAGTTCAAAGAGGGCAGCGCCGATGCGGCCAAGCTGATTAGCTTTCTAAATGACGATCTCCTGTCCAAAACCAAGAAAAGAGTCCGTACCGATTCGGGCGTGGGCATCAAGCCCATGTCGATTTTCGGCACCAAGCGGCTGGTGCGTTACGCCATCAAACAGGCATTGGAAACCGGCCGCAGATCCGTGACGCTGGTGCACAAAGGCAACATCCAGAAGTTCACCGAGGGCGCTTTCCGCGAGTGGGGCTACGAAGTCGCCACCGAGGAGTTTCGCGATCAGATTGTCACGGAGCGCGAGAGCTGGATTCTCGGCAACGTCGAAGCCAAGCCAGGCCTCACGATTGAAGAGAACGCCGCGCTCATCGAGCCTGGCTTGGAATTTGGCTCTCCGAGCTTCAAGGCTTCGGTTTGCGACGAGGTGAAAAAGGTTCTCGACACCATCGGCAAGTCGCACGGCAACGGCGCGTGGAAGTCGAAGGTCCTGATCAACGACCGCATCGCCGACTCCATCTTCCAGCAGATCATCATTCGCCCCGAGGACTACAGCATCCTCGCCACGCCAAACCTGAACGGCGACTACATCTCCGACGCGGCGGCGGCGCAGGTTGGCGGCCTTGGCATCGCGCCGGGCGCCAACATCGGCGACGGCTTCGCGGTCTTCGAGGCTACGCACGGCACCGCCCCCAAGTACGCCGATAAGGACGTCATCAATCCCGGCTCGGTGATTCTCTCGGGCGTGATGCTGCTCGAGTTCATCGGCTGGAAGGAAGCTGCGCGCATGATCGAGAGCGCGATGGAAAGGACCATCCAGCAGAAATCCGTAACCTACGACTTCGAGCGGCAACTTTCCGGCGCAACCAAGGTCGGCACCAGCGAGTTTGCGACACGAATCATCGGAAACATGTAGGCGGAATTAGACCCGATGGAAGGTGAAACAGTTATTCAGGCTTTGAGAGAGCGTCTACGGACAGGTGATCTGGGGACTCAGATCACCGCACTTGAGGAAGGACAGAGACTACTTGGGTCAGTGTGTAAGGTCGCAGTTGAGGGCTTCCGGTACACGGACAACCCCGTCGTATATTGTGATTGGCTCTCCAGATTTGGCCCCTCCATTGTTCCAGAGCTGGAAGGGCTCTACCGATCCCTTGAGGAAGGCGAAGCCAGAACCCAGCTTGCAATCCTCTTGCTGTATTTGGGGAACAAAACGGGACTTCAAGAAGTGCTAGCTGCTGTCGCTCCTGAAAATCCGTGTGCAATTCTTGCTGCTTCGAAGCTCGCAAATGCCGGGATCGCCGAGGCGGGAGAACCAATTGCGAAACTTCTGTCTGCGCGCGCTACTTCCGAGCCAATGGATTTTCCGCACTTAGCGAGTTGGGGTACGCTCATCTGCGCACTTATCAAGTTGAGCGTGCCGATTCCCGAAGAGGTTAGAAAACGACTGACTGGTCCCGGGGTTCCTGAATGGGTGAGTGCATATCTACCTAAGGACTAGAGGTAGAGAACAAAGAGAGTCATCTCGAAGCATGTGCCTCGAGTGTTACCCAACTTAAGAATGGCTGGAGAAACAAAGGAGAAATAGATGCGTAAAAAAGTAAGCATCGTCGGCGCAGGCAACGTAGGCTCTACGGCCGCGCACTGGATCATGGCTAAGGAGCTGGCCGACGTTGTTCTCGTCGATGTGGTCGAAGGCGTGCCCCAGGGCAAGGCGCTCGATCTCAGTCAGGCCCAGCCCATCGAACGCTCCGACGTGCATGTGAGCGGCACCAACGACTATGCAGACACAGCCGATAGCGACATCGTGATCGTCACCGCCGGCATTCCCCGCAAGCCCGGCATGAGCCGCGACGACCTGCTGCAAACCAACTACAAGATCATGAAGGACGTGATCGCGAAAGTGGTTGCGTATTCGCCCGAGTGTTTTCTGATCATCGTCTCCAATCCGCTGGACGCCATGGCGCAGGCGGCCTACAAGCTGTCTGGCTTCAACCGCGAGCGCGTCATCGGCATGGCCGGGGTGCTCGATGCCGGCCGCTTCAAGAGCTTCGTCGCGCAAGAGCTGGACGTGAGCGTGGAGAATATGTCGGCCTTTGTGCTCGGCGGCCACGGCGACACGATGGTGCCGCTGACGCGCTTCTGCGTGGTCGGCGGAATCCCCGTCACTGAACTTATGTCGGCCGAACGCCTGGAGCAGATTGTGCAGCGCACGCGCGACGGCGGAGCCGAGATCGTGAAGCATCTCAAGACCGGCAGCGCCTACTACGCCCCCTCGGCCGCAGCCGTCGAAATGGCAGAAGCCATTCTCAAAGACAAGAAGAAGCTGCTGCCCTGCGCCGCGTATCTCGAAGGCGAGTACGGCATCTCCGGCTACTTCGTCGGCGTGCCTTGCAAGTTAGGTGCGGGAGGTATCGAAAGAATCATCGAAGTCAAGCTCACGGCCGAAGAACACGCCGCCCTCAAGCGGAGCGCCGCCGCCGTCAAGGAGCTTTGCGACGTAATCGGCGTCTAGGTCGGCAGATCGGCACAAAAACCTGAAGGCCCCGATCGTCGGTTCGGGGCCCTCGCTTTTTGTCTCTCGTCTCGCCTTGATTTGGACCACGGATGGGGAGCGACGAACCTCGCTGCGGCAAGACCAGCTAGAAGCTAGGAGCTAGCAGCTAGAAGCTGCCTTTCGTCAATCCATCGCCATGCTCAGCTCGTGACGCACATCCGCGCCGCGAATCCAGAAGATGACGTCGGTGGCGATATTCGACGCGTGATCGGCGATCCGCTCCAGGTTCTTCGCCACCAGAATGCCGGTCATTGCCTGCTGCGTGAACTGCGGCTTCTCCTCAATCAGCTTGAGCAGATCGCTGTGGGCGCGGCGGTTCATGCGGTCGATCTCGTCGTCCATCTCGCGCACCGTATCGGCAAGCCGCGCATCGCCATCGAGCAGCGCCTGCAGCGCGGTGCGGATCATCTGCCCGGCAAACTCGCCCATGGCGACAAAGTCGACTGGCAACTCCACGCTGTCGGCAGCCAAAATCTCCTTGGTCCGCCTCGTGATGCTCATCGACTGGTCGCCAATCCGCTCCAGGTCCCCATTGATTTTGATCACGGCGAGGATGAAGCGCAAATCGATGGCCATGGGCTGTTCCTTGGCCAACAGCTCGTAGGCCATCTCGTCCAGCTCGCGCTGCGCGGTGTCGATGGCCCTCTCGTTCTGCTTGACGAACTTGCACAGGCCCCTGTCCCGCCGCAGGTAGGCTTCCACCGCGGACTCGACGGCCTGCTGCGCCAAGGCAGCCATGGCCAGAAGCTTGTCCTTGAGTTCAGCTAACTGCTGGTGAAAGTGAATACGCGGCACCGGGGCATTTCCTCCATCCCTACATTGTGCATGAAGCAAGATTACAGGAGAACAAATTTCGGCACATGCACCAGAAGTGGCATTACCTCGGAGACTGGTTTGGCCCCGTTCCAATTGGACGTTCGCGGCGCGAGAACGTCAAAGCCCACCGCCCGCGCTGGATATGCTCTGGAAGAGCCTACGCCACGCCCGTTTGCGACGCACTCCGGCTTGGCGGCAATTCAATGTTCCCCAGCAGGAAGAGATAACCGGCAATGCCCACGACGAGATAGATAGCAGGAATCACGAAGGCCCAGGCAAAGGAGTGCTGGCCCTGAACCACGTAGCCGGTAATAATGGGCGCGGCGATGCCGGAGACCTGGCCGGAGAAATTGATGATCCCCCCCACCTTGCCCACGTTGCTGGGTGCGGCAATAAGCGATGGGCTGGACCAGAGAATCGGCGCGGCGGCAGCCAGGCCGCCCATGGAGATGCTGATCCAGAACAGGGCGTGTGCAGCGGTGTGCGCAGCTGCAGTACCGAAGATGCCCAGGCCAAACGCGGTACCTGTCATCAGAATCGTGCGGCGAACGCGGTTCGAGTCGGCGCCGCGTTGGATCAGGAAATCCACCAGCCAGCCGCCGATGGCGAGATCGGTGAAAGTGGCGAGAATCCAAGGCACGCTGGCGTAGAGAAATGAATGCAGCAGGTCGATGTGCAGCGCCTTGGACAGATAGGTCGGCATCCAGGTGAGCAGCAGATAAAAAACGTAGTTGTAAGCGCCAAAGCCGATCAGTACCCCCCACACCTTACGCTGACCAAGTAGGTGCAGGAGTGAGAGTTCGCTGCGGTCGGCGGCGGCTGTTGCATCGCGCGGTCTGTCCGCGGCCTGGATGTAGGCGCGTTCCGCGTCGCTCAGGCCGGAATCCTCTCCAGGGTCGCGGTAGACGCGCCAGAAGCAAACGAAATAGACCAGGCTGATGAGGCCAGTCAGCGCGAAGCTCCAGCGCCAGCCGAACCGGAGGAGCACGAATCCCAGCAGCGGAACGCCGGGAACTGACGCAAACTTGGCCGCCGAATCGAAGAACGACGTGGCAAAGCTCCGCTCCTGCGGCGGAAACCATAATCCAGTGGCTTTGGCGTTGGCGGGAAAGGTCGGCGCTTCCCCCACACCGAGCAGAAAACGCGCACCGAAGAAGCCGCCCAGGCTGGGCGTAATCGCGGTGGCGAACGACGCCATGCTCCAAAGGAACGTTCCAATGCGCCCCACGCGCCGCACGCCGAGCTTGTCCAGAACCACGCCGATGGGGAGCTGGCAGGCGGCGTAGGTCAAGTTGTATGCACCGGAAAGATAACCGAAGATAACGTCCGAGATACCGAATGAGGCAACGAGCGCATCGTGCGAGACGGAGAGATTCACGCGATCGAAGTAGTTGACCAGAACGCCGATGCCGAGCAGCCACGCGATGCGCCAGCGCCGCCGCGGCAACGCCGCATTCTCATCGGTATCCTGAATCGCCACCTTGTCCCCCGAGTGTAGCGCCGCTATTTGAAAGTAGCGCCGGTCTCCAGACCGGCTGTCGTGTGGGCCTCCTGGCCCACGCGCATTATGGCGCAATCAACCATTCATGCGATCAGAAACTCAATCCGCCGGCAACGGAGTTCCCTGCACCACGACATTCTCCAGCGTGCCAATCGGATCGATGGTGATGCGAATGCGATCGCCCGGTGCGAGCGTGAAATCGTCCGGCGGAACGATGCCAGTCCCCGTCATCAAAAGCGCGCCCGACGGAAACCGGTTCTCGCGGAACAGATACGCGACAAGATCGGCTGGCGCACGCTTCAGCTCCGCAAGCGTAGTTGCGCCCGCAAACACAACCGCGCCGCCGCGCGCGATCTCAATCCGAATCGGCGTCTCCTTCGGTAGCGGTTCATTTGCAACCAGAATGCACGGCCCCAGCGCGCAACTGCGGTCGTAGACCTTGGCCTGCGGAAGATACAGCGGATTCTCACCCTCAATGTCGCGCGAACTCATGTCGTTGCCCGCGGTGTAGCCGATGATTTCTCCCCGCGGATTGACGACGAGCGTCAACTCCGGCTCCGGCACCGACCACTTGGCGTCGCTGCGAATGCGCACCTCGCCGCCGGTGCCCACCACACGGTTCGGCGTGGCCTTGAAGAACAACTCCGGCCGCTCGGCCGTATAGACGCGGTCGTAAAAGTCTCCGCCGCCAGCGTCTTTCGCTTCGGCCATCCGCGCAGCACGGCTGCGAAAGTAGGTCACGCCCGCGGCCCACACCTCCTGCGTGCCGATGGGCGCTTCAATCTGCGCTCGCGCGAAATCCTCCGCCGGCTTTCCCTTTGCGACAACCGATTCAAGGTACCCGCGCAGATTCGCGTGCGTCACCAGCGCGTCCCAGTTCGATTCCGGAACACGATAGTACGATCCGCGCTCCTCCACAAGATTTCCGCTGCTGGTTCGATAGAGCTTCAAGGCTTTCTCTCCAATCGGGCAACAATATGGTCCACATCGTAGACGCAACCACCCCACACGCCACCGCTCGCCTGCACCAACGCCGCCCATAAACGCGTGTCTTCCGGTAACTGCGGATGCGGTGCGAGATCGGAACGCGAACTTCGTTGTGCGAGCCGCCGTGCGCCTTCATCGGCCGTGAAAAACTCGCCGTCTTCGCCGACAAGATTGACGGACCCGGAAAGCGCCTTGCGGTCGATCGCGATTTCAATCACGTCCCCATCGCGCACCTTGCCAATGGGTCCGCCGGCAAGCGCCTCGGGCGAAACGTGGCCGATACATGCGCCCGTCGAGACCCCGCTGAATCGGCCATCCGTAAGCACAGCCACGTGCTTGCAGTGCGGAAGTTGCTTCAGCGCCGAAGTAATCTGGTAAATCTCCTGCATGCCCGCGCCCGCCGGTCCGCTGCAGATGAGCACCACCACGTCGCCCTGCGTAATTTCTCCCGTCTTGATCGCGGCTATCGCCGCAGCTTCTGTAACGAACACGCGCGCCGGACCCGTGTGCCGGTAGACTTGATCCTCGCCCACAAGCGATGGGTCGATGGCCGTGCTCTTGATGACCGCACCTTCGGGCGCAAGGTTGCCCATGGGAAAGCAGACCGTCGAAGTGAGTCCGCGGCTGCGCGCCCGGTCGCGCGACAGAATCACATCGTCGGGGTCGATCCCGTCGACTTCCTGCAATCTGCGGCGCAGTGCCGTGCGGCGTTCGCTCTCGCGCCACCAGTCGAGGCAAGCATCGAGAGACTCGCCGCTTACCGTCAGCACACTCTCGTCCAAAAGCCCCGTGGCGCGAAGCCCGAGCATCACTTCGGGTACGCCGCCCGCCAAAAACACCTGCACGGTGGCAAAATTGCGCGGGCCGTTCGGCAATGCATCCACAAGCCGTGGGACCAGGCGATTGACTTCGGCCCAATCATCCACCGTTGGCCGCTTCAGGCCTGCTGCGTGCGCGATCGCGGGCAGATGAATGAGCAAATTGGTCGATCCGCCAAAGGCCGCGTGCAGGATCATCGCGTTGCGAATGGCTGCGGGCGTGAGAATATCGCGCGCGCCCATTCCAAGCTGAGTCATGCGCAGGATGGCGCGCGCCGAGCGGCTTGCCGCGTCGAGCCACACAGGCTGCCCCGAAGGAGCAAGCGCGGTGTGCGGCAGCGAAAGCCCCAGCGCCTCGCCGACCACCTGCGCGGTGGCCGCCGTGCCCAAGAATTGACAGCCTCCGCCCGGCGATGCGCACGCGCGGCAGCCCACTTCAGCGGCATAATCGAGCGTGATCTGATTCTGCGCAAAGCGCGCGCCGATGGTCTGCACCCGCCCCGCGTCCTCGCCATGCTCCGGCAGCAGCGTAACGCCGCCGGGAACCAGCACCGCAGGCTTCGCGCCCGACGATGCCAGCGCCATCATCATCGCGGGCAGTCCCTTGTCGCAGGTTGCAATCCCGATTGTGCCCTTGCCCGTCGGCAGCGACCTCATCAACCTCCGCAGCACCGTCGCGGCATCGTTGCGATAGGGCAGCGAATCCATCATGCCCGTGGTGCCTTGGGTACGGCCATCGCAGGGATCGGTGCAGGCCCCGGCAAACGGCGTGGCGCGCAGCGATTTCAATTCGCGCGCGGCCTCGGCCACCAGCAGGCCCACTTCCCAGTGGCCGCTGTGAAATCCCAGCGCGATGGCTTCACCGTTTTCCGCGCGCAAACCGCCGTGCGTGCTCAGGATCAGAAACTCTGGATCGAGCAGCCGTGCCGGATCCCATCCCATGCCGGCATTTTGTGTCAGGCCGAAGAGATTGCCGGAGGGCTCGGTCAACAGCATCTCCGGCGAAAGCGGTAACGCACCCGCGGGACCGGCCGCGTGGGTGACGACGCGCAAAAGTCCGGCGTCCTCCGACTCAAGCACCGAATTCAGCGGGATGGCTGCGCTAGAGGGCATCGCGGGTAAGATTACCATCCACCATCCGCCAGATGCCGAGCGGATTCTCGTTCTTCAACTCGTCAGGCAGCGCCGCTTGCGGAAAATCCTGATAGCAAACGGGACGCACGAATCGGTAAATCGAATACGTGCCCACTGAAGTCGCGCGGCTATCGCTCGTGGCAGGATACGGACCGCCGTGCACCATGGCGTGGCAGACTTCGACGCCAGTGGGGAATCCGTTCACCACCAGCCTTCCCGCCTTGCGCTCCAGAATCGCAATCAGATCGCCAGAGGCAGCAAGATCCGAATCCGTTCCGTGCAAGGTTGCGGTCAACTGTCCTTCAAGCGATCGCGCCAGCGTCAGGAGTTCTTCGCGACCGTCATAGCGAATCACCAGCGTGCTCGGGCCAAAGACTTCCGTTGCAAGCTCCGGCTGGCGCAGCAGGTCTTTGCCGGCGATCTGCATCACGACCGGCGCGGAGTGGCAGTCACCGCATACCCCCACCGTCGCCTGCGCCACCGTCTCCACACAGCCAATCGCCTGCCGTCCTGCAATTCCTGAGCGGTAGCTTTTCGCGATTCCTTCGGTGAGCATCGCCGCAGCCTGCCCCTTCTCAACCAAAGCCTTCAGTTCGGCAACGAACGCGTCGGCATCCGCGTTGCGTGGCAGAAAAACCAGCCCCGGCTTGGTGCAGAACTGGCCCACGCCGAGCGTGAACGAGCCGAACAGGCCGGCGGCAATCTGCGCGCCACGCGTGCCGAGTGCCTCCGGCAGCACAAAAACCGGATTCACGCTGCTCATCTCCATAAAGCACGGAATCGGCTCCGGCCGCGCAGCCGCCCGCTGCATCAGCGCCTTGCCGGCCGCGAGCGAGCCCGTAAATCCAACAGCCTTCACAATGGGGTGATCGACGAGCGCCGCGCCCATCTCCGTGCCCGCGCCGAAGAGCAGCGCAAAGACGCCCGGCGGCAGGCCGCACTCTTTTACGCTTCGCGCAATCACCTGCCCGACCATCTCGCCGGTGCCGGGATGCGCGTGGTGCGCCTTGACGATCACAGGATTTCCCGCGGCGAACGCAGCAGCGGTATCGCCGCCGGCCACGGAAAACGCGAGCGGAAAGTTGCTGGCCCCGAAAACGGCAACCGGCCCCAGCGGCCGCATCATGGAGCGGATATCGGAGCGTGGCAGAGGCTTGCGGTGGGGCTGAGCAGAATCGATGCGCGCATTCACCCACGAGCCCTCTTCCACAACCTGCGCAAAAAGCCGCAGCTGGTTGATGGTCCGCGCCGACTCGCCCTTCAATCGTGCCTCCGGCAGCGCCGTCTCGCGATGCGCGCGGTCCACCAGCTCAGGCACGATGGCCTCAATCCCTTCTGCAATTGACCGCAGAAAGCGCGCCCGTTCACGGCCCGGCAACTT
Organism: uncultured Acidobacteriota bacterium; assembly: GCA_963745965.1. Lineage (GTDB taxonomy): Bacteria > Acidobacteriota > Terriglobia > Terriglobales > Acidobacteriaceae > Telmatobacter. Next base: position 49,196 of record CAVUZC010000003.1, on the reverse strand, counting down.
TCCGGAGGTCGCAAACGCTTCCTCGGCCAGCTCGGCGGCCCGATTCAAATCCCCAATCGATGCGCAACGATAAGCAGGCTCGAGCCATTCGCCAGTCGCCGGATCAAAGCCGTGAAACTCGGCTCCGCTTCCCCGCCGGGCTTCTCCATTCACGATCGAGCATCCATGCAAGCTAAGGTTGGTTTGTGTCTGCGGCATCATTCACCTTTTTCGGAAGCTTCTAGCCTTTAGCCGCTAGCTTCTAGCGGGTTCGTGCTGAAATCAACGTCTCGTTCGACTCGAAAAAGCTCGAAGCTGGGAGCTAATAGCTAGAAGCTGTCTTCTCCAATATCCTCGTTCCAAATCTCAGGGTGGGCGGCGATGTAGCCGGCGAGCAACTCGCGGCACTCGCGACTGTCGAGATCGATGACTTCGATGCCGTTCTCGCGCAGCCAGCCAATGCCACCTGAAAACGTGCGACTCTCGCCCACCACCACCGTGCCGATGTGAAACTGCCGCACCAGGCCGGTGCAATACCAGCACGGGGCGAGCGTGGTCACCATCACCAGGTTGCGATAGCTCGACTGGCGGCCGGCGCGGCGAAAGGCATCGGTTTCGGCATGAAGGCTGGGATCTCCGTGCTGCACGCGGCGGTTGTGACCGCGGCTCACCAGCTCTCCCACGCGCGTAAACATGGCCGCGCCGATGGGAATGCCCCCTTCGACCAAGCCATGCCGAGCCTCCTCAAGAGCCACGGCGAGCATCTTCTCGTAAAGTTCGTTCACAGAATAAGGGTAAAGCAGCGGGGTTAGCGGCGTCAGCGGAGCGAGCGGCGTTAGCTCGTTAAGTACCATCGCTCTTCCACCCAGGGCGCGTGTGCCTTTCCCTAACTCCGCTAACCCCGCCAACTCCGCTAGCTCCGCTTAACCCACCTTCAGCACCATTTTGCCGAAATGGCTGCCCTCTTCCATGCGCTCCAGCACTTCGCGGGCCTGGCTCCAGTCAAACTCTTCGCCCACCGGCCTGAGCTCCGCCAGACTGATGGCGCGATTCATCTCCAGAAAATCCTTGCGCGAGCCCACATAGATCCCGTGAATGCGCGCCCATTTATGAAGAATCAGCGGCAGCGGCAGCGAGCCGCCTGCTGAAGCCAGCACGCCGATCTGCGCCACCGTCCCGCCAAAACGAATCGCGCGCAGCGAGCGCTCGAGCGTGCCCAGTCCACCCACCTCCACCACCATGTCCACGCCTTCGCCCCCGGTCTCGTCCTGCGCCCACCTGTCCCATTCGGGATGCTCGCGATAATTCAGGCCGGCATGAAGGCCGAGCGCGCTCGCCCGCTCCAGCTTTTCGTCGCTCGAGCTGATGCCGAGCACGCGCGCGCCTTTAAGCCGAGCAAACTGCAAAGCGAAAATCGACACGCCTCCGGTTCCCTGAATGAGCACCGTCGATCCCGGCTTGATTTCCGCGGCGGCGAGCGCATTCCATGCCGTCACCGCAGCGCAGGGCAGCGTGGCGGCTTCCTCAAAACTCAGATGATCGGGAATCGCGACCAGCCCCTCCTCGCGCAAAACAACATGATCGGCGAGCACGCCGTCCACGTCTCCGCCCAATGCCCCGCGAGCCTTGGCGTGGCTTAGCGGCCCGTCGAGCCAGTTCTGCATAAAGATGCCCATCGCGCGATCGCCAGGCTTCCATGCGGTCACGTCATCGCCAACTGCCACCACTTCCCCGGCGGCGTCGGAACAGGGAATGCGCGGCAGCTCCATTTTCGGGTTGTAAAGCCCCTTTACAACCATCAGGTCGCGGTAATTCAATGAAACCGCGCGCACGCCCAACAAAACCTCGCCGGGCCCTGGCGCGGGCGTGGGCCGTTCGACAAACTCCAGAGAATCAATACCAAAGCTTGAAATCTGAAAGGCGCGCATGGCGACTCTGCTCCTTCCGTTGTTCCATCGACCATTTTGCGGGACGCAACCAACAAAATCCCCGTAAAATGGAGATATGGCTCGCGGATGGGAGAGTAAATCGGTAGAGGAACAGAGGTCAAACGCCTCCCAAAGTCCAGCGACCCATTCGACCAACACTATGACAAATGATGAGAAAAGACGCGCAGCCGATCAGCAGCGCGCCGCACAGGAGCGCAAGCGCCAGGCGCTGAACCTGCAACGAGAGAATGTCCTCTCGCAAAGAACGTCGAACCCCGGCCGCCGCGCCGCTCTTGAAGCCGCGCTGGCCGAAATCGACGCGCAGATTCAGTCGCTGGGTTAACACCGCATAGCAAAGGCGGCCGACAACCACCCCTCGTCGCGCAGAGTGCGCACGCACTCCGATCAGAATCCGTTCACTCCTCGCGCCCGCCTAATCCTCGCGGTGGAAGAGCAGCGAATTGGCCTGATGGATCGACGTCAGCGACACGCGCGCGATGTTCACGTGCGCGGGCCGCGTCACGGCCCAAAGAATCGCATCGGCAACATCTTCGGCAGTCAGCGGCGTCAGCCCCTTGTAGACTTTAGCCGCCTTCTTCGTATCGCCGTGGAACCGCACCGTGCTGAACTCCGTTTCCGCCATCCCCGGATCAACGCTCGTCACGCGCACCGGAGTGCCCAGCAGGTCCTCGCGCAAGCCGTCGTTGATCGACCTCTCCGCGGCCTTGGTGGCACAGTAGACTGCGCCGTTGGGATACACCATCTCCCCCGCCGTCGACCCCAGGTTCACCACGTGCCCTCGCTTGCGCACCACCATTCCGGGAACCACCGCGCGCGTCACGTAGAGCATCCCCTTCACGTTGGTATCGATCATCTCTTCCCAGTCCTCGATCCGGCCCGTGTAGAGCTTCTCCAACCCGCGGCTCAGTCCCGCGTTGTTCACCAGGACGTCGATCGCAGCCCATTCCTCCGGCAGTTCGTCGATCGCGCGCTGTACGGCATGCCGGTTGCGCACGTCCAGATCGATGGAATGCACGGCCGCAGCGCCGCGTTCCAGCGCGCGCGAAGCAGCCTGGGCCAGTTTTCCGGCGCGGCGAGCAGCCAGCAGCAGGCGCGCTCCTTCTGCCGCAAAAGCCATCGCCGTGGCCTCGCCGATCCCGGCGCTCGCGCCCGTGATGAGAGCGATTTTCCCTTTCAGCTTCATGTGCACCTCTAGAAAATTCGAGCAAGACAATGTTCTCAAACGCCCACGCCGACTGCCCAATGAATGGGTCGAGCGCAGCCAATACAGCAGAATGCGTCGGGCTTCAAAAGACTGCATAAAGCCGGCAGGATGGCTTTGTAACAAGGGCACGGCTTTAGCCGGGCCAATAATATCAACAAAAAACGAGTCGGGCTTTAGCCCCTGCCGCTCCTGCTCTGCCGTTTTCCGGCTGCTTTCACAGCCTCCTCAGAACTCTTCATCCTATCTCTTCGCCGCGCTACGCTTTTGTGACACGCGGTACTCTCCCACGGCCCAATCTTCCTGCGCAAATCCGGCAGCGCGCGCCTCGGCAAGGACTTCGGCAAGCATATCGGCGAGGGGCACCTGCGTGCCGCGGCCAGCCGCGGCTTCGCGCAGCAGCCGCAGATCCTTTGCGCCCAGCTCCACCGTCGCGCCGGGCCGTTCCGGCGGGTGCAGCATCATCTTGCTATACCGCTCGTAAAGTGGCGATTGAAAAAGCGCGCTGTTGACGGTCTCAATGAAGATATCCGGATCGACACCCTGCGACTCCGCAAAAGCAAAGGACTCGCCCAGCGCGTGCCCCATCGCGTAAGCCAGGAAGTTGCCGCCGAGTTTGAGGGCGTTGGCCTGCCGCGGCTCCGCGCCTACCACGGTGATGCCGCGAGAAAAAGTCTCGAGCAGCGGCCGCGCCTTCTCGATGGCTTTCTCCGTGCCCGCAGCCACCGTCCACAACCGGCCTTCCTCGGCAACGTAGGGCCGGCCAAATACCGGGGCCGCGACAAATTCATGCCCGCGCCGCGCGTGCTCCCGCGTCAGCCGCTCACTCAACGCCACGCTGATCGTGCTTGACGCAATGTGCAGCACGCCGGGGCTCATCGCATCCATCAAGCCATTCGAGCCGAAGATCACTTCCTCGTGCGCGGCATCGTCAAAGAGCATTGTGAACACGACTTCCGCGCCCAGTTCCGCTTCCGCCGGAGTTCCAGCGGCAATCGCGCCCTCGCGCAACAGCGGCTCCGTCTTGCCTTCGGTCCGGTTCCACACCCGCAGCTCATGCCCGGCAGCGATCAAGTGCCGCGCCATCGGCGCGCCCATCAACCCCAGCCCCAAGAATCCAATCTTCATGTGCAGATTGTAGAGGGTAGAGGTTCGTAGGTCGCGAATTGCGCCTCGCGAGCGGCAAGTCCCGCGTGAAGGTCTCGACTGTTTCGTGAAACTGAAAAGCCGATCGCGCATCCAACCAACGAACGCAGGGAGAAATTGAAAATGGCAAACGACACTTCGACTGCACTTGTCACCGGGGGAACGAGCGGGATCGGTTTCGCGACGGCGCGGAAACTGGCTCAGCTCGGCATCTACGTTTTAATCGTTGGGCGAAATGCTGAGCGCGGCGAGAAGGCCGTGAAGGAAATTCGTGCCGCAGGCGGGAAAGTAGGCTTTATTTCTGCTGATCTTCGCGATGCGGCTAGTGCGCGCGATCTGGCAAAGAAGGCCCTCGAACTCGCAAACGGTCAAATCAATATTCTCATCAACAATGCCGGAATCTTTCCTTTCGGCCCCACGCACGAAATGACGGAGGAGCAGTTTGACCGCGTCTTTTCCGTCAACGTGAAAGCACCTTATTTCCTCGTCGCGGAACTAGCCCCATTGATGGCCAAGAGAGGGAAAGGCACAATCGTGAATGTCTCCACGATGGTCGCCGACTACGGTGCACCCGGAATGAGTCTCTATAGCGCGAGCAAGGCCGCCATCAATCTGTTGACGAAGACCTGGGCCGCGGAATACGGGCCCAAAGGTGTCCGCGTGAACGCGGTAAGTCCCGGACCCACGCGTACGGAGGGCACAGATGCGATGGGCGACGGCCTCGAACAGCTCGCCGCACAGGCGCCGGCGGGCCGTCCGGCGACAGCAGACGAAATTGCAGAAGCCATTGTCTTTCTTGCGACAGATCTCTCCAGTTTCATCTATGGCGCAAAACTGGCCGTAGATGGAGGACGCACCGCCATTTAAGCAGCAACGAACAATCGAGCCCGGAGCATCGCCACTTTCATTGCGCCACTCGGACGCCCAACCTCAACATGTCTTTATCTCTACGGCGAGGGTTGGAATAGCACAAACTGCGGACGTGGCCGGCGTTTCCTCGACGCGCCAGCAGTGGCTTGCGCTTAAAATCAAATCGACCCGGTCATTTGAGTGGATCGGCACGCTTTCTTCTTGGGAGGTTTACTTTGTTTTCCAACCGGAAACAGGAGTCGCGAACGATAATGGGAGATCCCTCGCGGCTCACGGCCTCCGCAACTCTCCCACGCGGGACCAACTCTGGTCAGAATCTCATCGCAGCTTTGATCTTGCTGTCCAGTGTAGCCCTGGCCAACTTCGCATTTTGTGGTTCCTCACAAAACGCCCTGCACGCGCAGCCTCTGGGCACCAGCTCTGCCCCAACAAGCTCAGAGCAAGGTGACTCCGTACTTTCCCGCCCACCCCTGACTCTCTCAGCGCAAGACAAAGAGCGCATTCGGGCCGAGGAGATCTTCAGAGATGAAGTCCGTCGCCAGATCGAAGCCGACAGCGCGAAGAAATCCGCACAAGACAGTCTCTGGTCAATCCTCAACTCCTCTTTTGCCTTGTGGTTCTTGTCCTCAGTCGTCGTCGCTGGCATCACGGCGACATTTGCCAGGTATCAGAGGGACCATAGTGCGCGCGCGCAAAAGAACGACATTCAAAGGCGTCTCCAGACAGAAATCGGCAGCCGGATCGCTGAAGGCCTGATCGCCATGCGCCTCGAAATAAAGAGAATCGACAACGGCCAGACTTATTGGGCAAGCGACATGTACCGCGAGGCTCTGTTCTATCTCGACAACGAAGTCAGAGACAATACCAAAGTTTTGGACTTCTCTATTTATCCCGAATACCGCTTCAGGAAGCTTCGCTCGTTGCTTTTTGAAATGACTGCAGTTGCTGAGAAGTCGGTACACCCACAGTTGAGCGCAACAAAAGAAGGTTATACAAAACTCATCGAGTTGTTGGATACAACTCCCATGAGCGAGGATTACTCCAAGTCTCCCGACATGAGTGTCACGCTCGATGCGGTGAAGAAAGCGATTAAGATCCTGGAAGGCCTCCAGACAAATCCTCTCTGGCAAACTCAACTGTAGCGAAGCAGTGTGGAGCTTCCATCCCTGAACCGTCCATTCACGGAGAACCCACTGCGCCGTGATTTGCAATCCTCATTTGAGTGAGCTGCATCGATCCCAACCCAAGCTTGAGAGTGTCGTCTCGATCGGAGCGCTTTCGGGGCACTGTGATCGCGACGCGACCTTGGGGCCGGCGGACTCTTTCATCGGCCCGCCGCAGTCGAAATAGTGGAGCCGGCCCAGTAGCTCGTCCGTGCCGTTATCTCAAGCCGTTCGTCTGCACCTCATCCAATTTCTTAGCGGCTGGAGCTGCACTCCCGGCATGGACACATTTCTGCAGAACCCAACCGGTACACTTACCTCTATGACGCTTTTCCAGGTGATTCTCCTGGCGATTGTGCAAGGACTCGCCGAACTTCTCCCCGTATCGAGCTCAGCTCACGTGGTCGTTGCCGAAAAACTGATGGGGCTCGACCCATCTTCACCGCAGATGACCCTGCTTCTGGTCATGCTCCACACCGGAACCATGTTCGCCGTGATTGTCTATTTTTGGAAGTCCTGGAAGAAGACCTATTTTTCCAGCGGCGCTGCATTCAAGCCGTTTTTGGTGCAGCTCGTCTGGGCCTCGTTGCTCACCGGCATTGTTGGAGAAGTGCTGAAGAAAATCATTGAACGGACCTACTTCCGCGGCGCCCCTAAAGCGCAAATCGAAATGCTTTTCAGCCATCTAGAGCTCATCGCTCCGGCGCTGGCCGCGGCGGGCGTACTCATTCTTGTCGCCGGCCTGCTGGAACACCGCAAACCGGCAGCCGCCCAACCTCTTCCGGGGGCCTCGTTGGCTCGCAGCCAACCAGGGCTCAACTTCCGCCAGGCTGGGTGGATGGGCATTGTGCAGGGCCTGGCGCTGCCTTTCCGCGGGTTCTCGCGGTCCGGCTCGACCATCTCCGCCGCCATGCTCACCGGCGCGCGCAAGGTACCGGCCGAGCGATTCAGCTTTGCGCTGGCCGTGGTGCTCACGCCTCCGGTGGTCATCAGGGAAGCGGTGCGGCTGGTGCACGCCTCCCGCGCGCCCATCGATCTGCACACATCAATCGCCATGAGCCTGCTGGGCGCCGCGTTTTCCTTCGTCGCGGGATTGCTGGCCCTGAAGTGGCTGAGCAGCTGGCTTGAAGCAGGCCGCTGGCACTGGTTTGGGGTTTATTGTCTCGTCGCCTCGCTGATCGTTTTCGTGCTGCACGCGCGGGGATTTTAAGGCGGGACTCTAGTTCGGCGTCCCCGCAGTTTCCTCGCGGCGATAGCGTTTGCGGAAACAATGCAAACCAGAACCACAGCCGCTGAGTGGATTTTTCCTCAAGAAAAATCCACACGCACGTTTCCCAAAAGCTCACCCTATTTCCGAAAACGCCCTCAAGCTGCACTCCCGGCACTGGCACATGCGGCGCAGATACTCCCCCACGAAAAAATCCCGCTGGAGTGGCCGTCGGCCCAGTTGAACTGGATGGCATAGCGCCCCACCGAGTGCGCCCTCGCGCAACAGCGGCTCCGTCTTGCCTTCGCTGCGGTTCCAAACCCGCAACTCGTGCCCAGCGGCAGCGATCAAGTGCCGCACCATCGGCGCGCCCATCAACCCCAACTCCAAAAACCCAATCTTCATGAGGTCATTCTTTCATGCGCCGCGACGGCAGAGAACTTCACGCAACAAGCGAGAGAATGCCATCGCTACTTCGCGCCTCCGGCCTGATCCGCTGGCGCGGCCTCCTGGGCTTTCGCCTCCCACAGAATGACGTTGTCCTTTGCGGCCTTTGCATCGGGGGCGTTGGGATCGAGGATGACGTAGTGCTTCATGCACAGCGCCGCGTCGAAGTAGTCTTTGAACTCCGCGTAGACCAGCGCCGCGTTATACCAGCCCTGGTCCCACGTCGGATCGGCGGCGATGCCAAGCTCGTAATACTTGGCCGCACCCGCCAGATCTCTGTTTTTCAGCGCGTCCTCAGCCAGCAAGCGGTCCTTGTAGACTTCGTCGCCCAGCGGCGGCTTGGTCGCCAGCGCACGCCAGGCAGCGGTTTTCACCTGGAAATCGTCGAGCTCGGTCTGGTAATCGTCAGAATTGTCGCTGCATACAACCGCCTCGCCGCTGGCGGCAGCCTCTGCCAATGAATTGATCGCTGACTGAAGCTCCTGCACCTGGGCGTTGCTGTATTTGGTAATGAAGAACGAGAACATATAGAAGCCGTGCTTATGCCTCAAGTGAACGAGCACATCGGCATGCTGGTATACGCCGGGAGAAAACTCTACCTTGTCGATATTGGCATAGCCTATGGTGAAGGACTTTCTCCTCTCTCCCACTTCGATCCCATCCTTCGTGAATTGCACGCGAGGATAGGAATACGTTCCCGGAAGAACCTGCTTCTCGATCGAGCAGGCCTGGCGCACAGTCATAGTCTTCAGGGGCGCCCCTCCGCGTTGAGGAGTCGACGGCCAGCCCCCCGCCAGGATCTGCGCGTTGAGCTCGGCGCATGCGCCGAGCAGTAGAACAACAACCATCCAGCGATTTCCTTGAATCCGAGTCGCGTTCTGCATCTCTTTCTCCTCACAAATTTGAATAATTCCTTTGCATTCTGGCCAAAGGAACAAGAAACTCCACGGCCGTTCTCAGAAGTTCACGATCTTGTCCTGCCAGATGATGATCTTGTCCTTCGCGGCCTGCGCATCCGGCGCATCGGGAACCAGCAAGAGATACTCCTTCATGCGCTGCACGGCCACGCGGTAGTCCTCCAACTCCGCCGCAATCAGGCCGGCATTGAACTGCCCCTCAGGCCAGGTGGGAAAGATTTGGATGCCGAGCTGGTATTCGTTCAGGGCCTTCACCAGGTCTTTGTTGCGGTAGGCATCCTCGGCTAGCACCTTGTGCGCATAAGCGTCGTCGGGCATCTTGGGTTTTTCGACAAGCGCGCGCCAGGCCTCGGCCTGTGCATGAAGCGCATCGAGCTTCTCAGCCGCCAGTTGGTCCCAATGTTTTTGCGACTCGCGCGCCAGAAAAAGCAATCCTTCCCGAAAATGCTCTACATGGTCGCGGTTCCTGAGATGCTCCCGAAAGTCTTGTTTGTAGACAGAGAAAGAAAAGTGCACCGTCCACAAGCCGTTTTCCAGTTGCACAGGACTCATGGCCCTGAGCAGGAACGGTATCAATGCAGCAGATCCGCCATCGCTGTTCTTACAGGTCACTGACACCAGCCCTTGCTGATCTCTGGGAAAGCTGAGCGTGCGCTGGCAAAACGGGCTGAGCCCTTCCTTCACCCACTGCTCAGCCTCTGCCTCGTCCTTAGGTGGCCGCTGTTCGGCGCGGAGACAGCAAGCGCAGCCCACCATCAGCAGGACCGTAAGCAAGCAGAGAGCGCAGCTCTTCATCTTCATCGCGCCGCCTCCGGGTTAGATCCGGCGCCGGAGTGATAGTAGCAACTCGTCTCGGCAGTGAGGCGCGCAATCCGCTTCTGGAGGGATAACTGCGCCTGGCTGAACTTCGCGTTGTTCTGGTCCGTCTTCTTCATCACCTTGAAGGCCTGGGACTCCACATCGAGGTCATAGGATAAATCGATCATCTCCAATGCGAGCTTCCCCCCTTCAGCGATGGGAACTCCTACGCCGGTGTACTTGGCAGCCGCGAAACTAAAATCCAGAAACTCATGCAGCTCTGCGCCGGATTCATCCTTCTGCAACCAGTTGAGCAGGCCGTTCGTGGCGGAGAGGGGGGCTTCGGCGCTCCCATTCTTCGTAGCCTCGGGTCCATTTTTTTCGCCGCTCTCCTCAATCTTCTTTACTGTCTGGTCGCGGCCCTGCCGAATTGCAAACAGAAGAAGGTCGGCCCGCTTCTTCTCCTGATCAATTTCTGCCAGCTGGCCCGCCAGGGCCATCCGCTGGCTATTGAGCGGAATCAATTTCGCCTTGAAATCCGCCATGCTGAGCATCTTGTACTGTTCCAGCTGATCGGGCGTGAAGATAACGGCTCCCTGCGTGGTGACGCCGGACATTGGATAGGTTTCGGCCATCGCATAATGATAGTCACGATACTCTTCGACGACCGCGTCAAGTTGTTTCTTTACCCCCGCTGCTTCCTCGTTGATGGGCTCTTTGGCGGTCTCGACGGCTCCTTCGAGCTGACTGTCTACTGTGTCATCGAACAAATGAAGGACCGAATCCCGACCGGCCTTTTGCCACCTTTCTTGCCATTCCCTCCACTCTTCGCTTTGTTCTTCCATGCTCTTCAGCAGTTGGTCGTAGGCGCGATTGGCGCCTTCAAGTTGCTGCTTCAATTGTTCGAGCGAGGGATTGGGTTGCGCGGCGGGAGCGGTTTGCGCCAGGCACTGCTGCACGTTTTCAAACGCGAAGGCCGGCTTGCCGCCGGGTTGCTGAGGGGGGAAGATCTGCGGCTTGGCCGTCGGGCTCAAGACAGGCAGCCCATTGGCGGCTTGAACAGGCCCAGTTTGAACGGGATTGACCGATTGCGGCCTCGGCGCTGCGGGCTTTGCCGCCGGTGATCCGAAGAAGGGCGTAGAACCGGAAGGCTGCGTAGCCGGCGACGCTGCAATTGCATCTCTCAGCGGTGCATCTGTTGTAGGAGGCGGAGGTGCAAGAACAGCCAGCGAGATCGTGGCTTCTTCGCGCTTCACTGTGGCCTGAGCCCCGGCTGTGTCGAACCCCACGCGCGCCGTCGCGGCCATCTCTTCGTCGTTGCTTGCGGCGGCTTGCAGTTGTGCCAGCGCTTGCAGTTGCTGCCCTGTGGCGCCCGGCGCCTGCCCAATCCCGCTCGCGTAGTTCAGCGCCGTCTGGTCGGCCTGCACATGGCCTTGCGCCTCGGCGGCCTTGTCGAGCGCAGCCTGCTGCTCTTTCACCACATCGGCGTACTCGCGGGCCTGCTCCTGATAATCCTGCACAAAGGGATCGTCGCTCGGCGTAGTCAATGCGGGGTTCTTTTGGGCGGCCTGCAGTGCGGTATCCTCGGCAATGTCCCGCTCCGGCCCGTTCATTGACAGCGCTGCAGCGGCTACTTGCGGCGCCTGCGCCGGCGGAACATTGTTCAAATAAATTCCCGGCAGTCCGGGAATGCCCATCGTTGACGCCGGGCTCGTGCTGATCGTCGCATCGAACGCAGTGGCGCTTCCGGCCGGCGGCTCATCGCCGAGCTTCAGCTTCAATCCGCCGGTCTCGCTCGCCGGGTCCGGCGGCAGCGCAGCCGCTGCACTGCTCGGCGTATCGCCCAGTTTGAAGGCAAGCGCATCCGAGCCGGAGCCACTCAGCTTCATTGCCAGCTGGGTGGGATCGTCGCCGGTCTTCAACTGCAGCTGCGTATCGATGCCGCTCAGTTTGAGCTCGCTGTTCAGGCGGGCAAACATGGCGTTGATTCGCTGTTGCTCCGCCTCGCGCGCCTGCTCTGCCTGCTGCTCCTGCTGCTGGCGGATGCTTTCCTCCACCGCCTCGCGCTGCTTCTGCCCCTGGACGTAGCTGGTCAGGAAGCTCTGCGTGAAATTCTGGGCAAAAGTCATCGTGTAGGGATTCTTGATGTTCTGCAGAATCCACAACTGCGCGGCGTCGTTCACCACGTCGCCGGTCGCACTGCCCGTACTCTTCAATTGGAAACCGTTGCTCGCCGTGGCTCCGGGTGTATCGCCTGTGGTACAGGTGCAGTCGGATGTGGTGGTCCCCGCGCTCATCACCCTCAGCGCCAGCCTGCAATTCTCAAGATTCACGGGAACCGTGCGCATGGAGTTGGCGTCTCCAGCCACGGTCTGAATTGTCATGGTGCCTGAGGCGCTCTTCGTGCCGCTCATACCACCCATCATGGCTGAGCACTGCTGCGAGCCACGGCAGTCCCAGGTATACGAACAGGTGTCCGCGCGGCCCGACCCCGCGGCGGCGCTCAGCGCGCAGCCCAACACAATAATCAAGGAACGACGGCTCGAAACAGAGAGAACCATACCACGCACCGTCCAGTGAATCAGACGTCAAATTTTCGTCAATCAAAGGAAGATTTGGAATGTATCCGGAACGAAGACCCGCGCTGCTTTGGGGGAGCTTAGTTGGGAGAAAGTTTACTATGAAGCGCGCAAGCCTCTCAAGAGGTTGCACGCGACCGAACACGGCGGCAGCTTCTCAAAGGATTTCAATTCGGCGTACCGGTCGTTTCCTCCCGGCTGAAGCTGCACTCCCGGCACTGGCACATGCGGCGCAGATACTCCCACGAATAAATTCCGCTAGCGTGCCCGTCGGCCCAGTTGAACTGGATGGCATAGCGCCCCACGGGTTGCGCGCTCGCGGGCTTGGGCGGCGGCGTATACATGGGCAGCAGCGCGGCCGGCTTTGGCCTGGGCTGGCCCGGCTTGCGGCCCTCCTGCTTGCGCTCGTCGACGCAGGTAGCGCACGGGCAAGCCTCGCGCAGCCAGTTGAAAGCCCACGCGCTCTTGTGGCCGTCGGCCCAGTCGATCTCCAGACCCCTGCCCTCGGTCATCAGCACGCGCACCTTCTCGGGGGTCACGGCGATCTTCGGCAATGAACGATTCTCCTCGTCCTGCCGCGACTGCTCCTCTTTGCTCGCGATGCGAATGCCCTCATGGCTCATAAGTCTAGTTTAGCGTCTTCTGTCCTCCTGTTGGTCCTGCTAAAGCGCAGCTTGAGAAAGAGAATCGCCAAAGCCAGAGTCAGCGTCGCGGCATTGGCAGCGATCATGGGCAACGAGCCTAATCCGATTCCGTAAATCAGCCAGCAGAACACTCCAAAGCTGAACAGGAGAAACATCGCCAGCGAAATATCGTCGGCCGACCTGCGCCGCCAGACGCGGATCAGCTGCGGCACAAATGAAACCGTGGTGCAGACCGCCGCGCAGCTACCGATCGCGTTTAAAAAGGATCCGGAAAGCGCGAGAATCCCTCCACCAGTCAATGCCAAAATCATCCCAAATCCTCGCAAGTAGTCCCCACGCGGAGTCTCGGCCCCTCGTGGCTGCATACGCTGCAAAGCTAACTCCGCTAACGCCGCTAGCCCCGCTAACTCCGCTGTATCCAGAAGAACCACGCCGCCATCGTGAGCCCGATCGCCACCACAATCCCGCGCAGCACCGGCTGCGGAACCCGCTTCGCAAGCCGCGCCGACACGTATCCCCCAATCCCAGCCGCAACCATCGCCGCCAGGCAGAAGCGCCAAATCACCTGCCCATCCACAATAAAAATGACGAACGCAATGCCATTCGCCAGCAGATTAGCCACCACCTTCAGCGCATTGATCGCGTGGATATCCTCGAAACCGAAGAGCCCGAGCAGCGTCATAAAGAGAAAACCCGCCCCCGCGCCAAAATAGCCGACATAAAAGCTCACCAAGGCAGCAGCCACAAAAAGCAGCAGTCGCTTCGAAACGTGGTCGGCCTCGTCTGCCGGTGCCTGCCGTTCGCGCCTGCGCTGTATCCGCTCCAGTGCGCGCGCCGCCGGCCCGCTCACCGCAAACGTGCATGCCGCAAACAGCAGCAGCCATGGCACCAGACGCATGAAGGTCTTCTGCGGCGTGTTCAACAGCACCACCGCGCCGGCTGTCCCGCCCGTCAGCCCGGCCAGCCCCAACAGCAGCGCCGAGCGCAGGTTCCTGCACACATCCGGCCAGTACGCGGCCACCGAGGTAAGCTGTCCCGGCCAAATGGCCACGGTATTCGTCGCATTCGCCTGGACCGGCAGAATCCCCGTCCCCAGCAGCGCCGGAAACGATAGAAACGATCCCCCGCCAGCCACCGCGTTCAGCACGCCAGCCAGGAATGCGGCCACCACCAGCCACACCCAGTGCCAGTTCACAGTTGCCAAAGCGGGGATTTGCAACATGAATCCCTATTCTACTTTGCTCGAAGTGAGGGATTCGGCGGGTTGTTGGAGCGTGCCGTGCTGTGCGCAATCCCAGACAGGCCTACTTGGCGCAAACCCAAATTCACGGGTTGAGCGAGGTATACCTAACCCTGTCAAGGGCGTGGAATAAGAATTTTCCAGTCTGTATCAGACAGAAAATAAATTGATTACATGGAAGCAGACTCAGATATTAGCGTTATATGCTCATATTTTATGAATCTATTGTGCTATAGTTTCATCAGATGTCTTGAGCGGCGGTGGCCAACTCCCGCCCACACAATTTCTGATGCATCAGGAGGAATCATCATGGCAATCACTCGTTGGGATCCTTTCCGTGAAGTCGTAGCCCTACAGAACCGCATGAACTCCCTGTTCGGCAACATGAACAATGAAAACGAGAGCCCGCTGACCACCGCGAGCTTCGTGCCGGCCGTCGATGTGTACGAGGACGAGAAAAAAGTCGTCCTCAAGCTCGAAGTCCCCGGCATCGCAGAGAAGGACCTGGACGTAAGCGTGGAAAACAACACCCTGACCGTCAAGGGCGAGCGCAAGTTCGCTGCGGAAGAGAAGGAAGAGAACTTCCATCGCATCGAGCGCCGCTACGGCAGCTTCTACCGCGCCTTCACGCTGCCCACAACCGTTGACACCGAGTCGATCGACGCCAAGTACGATGCCGGCGTGCTCAAGCTCGAACTCAAGAAGAAGCCCGAAGCCCAGCCCAAGCAGATCAAGGTGAACGTCGAAAAACAGCTGGCGGCGTGACAGCCAGGGATCAGGTGTCAGGTTTCAGGGATCAGTCGCCCCGCCGTGTGCGAAGGTACTATGCTTGCGATAGTGCGCAAGCGTGATCAGGCGGGCAGCGGCTGATCCCAGTTTTTTCTGGCCCCTGAAACCTGACACCTGATCCCTCGCAGCCCGAATCAATTTACTGAGGCATCAAGCAATGGCCATTCATTGGGATAAATTCACCGTCAAATCGCAGCAGGCGATGCAACAGGCGCAGTCGCGCGCCGCCGAGCGCGGCAACCCCGAAGTCGCACCGTTGCACCTCGTGCTTGCGCTCATTGAAGACCGCGAGGGCGTCATCCCCGCCGTGCTTGAAAAAATCGGTGTGCCCATCGAACGCCTGGAAAGTGATCTGCACGGCATCGAGGAAAAACTTCCTCGCGTCGCCGGAGCGGCCGCCCAGCCCGGCATGGGCCAAGCTCTCAACAAAGCCCTCGAACAGGCCTTCAAAGAAGCCACAAACTTCAAGGACGACTACGTCTCCACCGAGCATCTGCTCCTCGGCGTGGCCGGCCTTAAGAGCGATCCCGCGCGCGACGCCCTCGCCGCCGCCGGCGCAACGCGCGACGCCATCCTGAAGGCGCTCACTGCCGTGCGCGGCTCGCAACGTGTCACCGACCAGAATCCCGAAGCCAAATTCCAGGCTCTCGAAAAATACGCCAAAGACCTCACCGATCTCGCGCGCCGCGGCAAGCTCGATCCCGTCATCGGCCGCGACGAAGAAATTCGCCGCGTCATCCAGGTCCTCTCGCGCCGCACCAAAAATAATCCCGTGCTCATCGGCGAGCCCGGCGTGGGGAAGACCGCCATTGTCGAAGGCCTCGCCCGCCGCATCGTCTCCGGTGATGTGCCGGAGAGCCTGCGCGACAAGCGCGTCATCGGGCTCGATCTCGGCTCCATGCTCGCCGGCGCCAAGTATCGCGGCGAGTTCGAGGACCGCCTCAAAGCCGTCCTCAAGGAGATAGAGGAATCGAACGGGCAAATCGTCCTTTTCATCGACGAATTGCACACGATCGTTGGGGCGGGCGCGGCTGAAGGCGCCATCGACGCCAGCAACATGCTCAAGCCGGCTCTCGCGCGCGGCGAGCTGCGCGCCATCGGCGCCACCACGCTCAACGAATACCGCAAGTACATCGAGAAGGACGCGGCCCTCGAACGCCGCTTCCAGATCGTCTACGTAGGCGAGCCCAACGTCGAAGACACCATCGCCATTCTGCGTGGCCTCAAAGACCGCTACGAGCAACACCACAACGTGCGCATCAAGGACGCCGCCATCGTGGCCGCGGCCTCGCTCTCGCACCGCTACATCTCCGACCGCTTCCTGCCCGACAAGGCCATCGACCTTGTCGATGAAGCCGCCGCCTCGCTCTCCATCCAAATCGGCAGCGTGCCGACGGAGATTGACCAGCTTGAGCGCCAGGCCACATCGCTTGAAATCGAGCGCGCCGCCCTCAAGCGCGAAACCGACACCAACAGCAAAGAGCGGCTCAAAGCTGTCGAGCACGAAATCGGCAACCTGCGCGAGCAAACCACGACTCTTCGCGCTCGCTGGACCACGGAGCGGGAAGCGATTTCACGCATCTCCGAAACCAAGAAAAAAATCGAGGCTCTGCGCTTTGAAGCCGAAGAGCAGACCCGCAAAGGCCAGCTCGATCGCGCCGCGCAGATCCAGTACGGCGAGTTGCCTAAGCTCGACGCCGAACTCAAAAAACTGAACGCCGTCCAGGACGGAACCGCCGGCAAAGACGGCGCGGGCGGAGCCCCGCGCATGTTGAAAGAAGAGGTTGACGAACAAGACATCGCCAAAATCGTCTCCAAATGGACCGGCATTCCCGTCAGCCGCATGTTGGAGGGCGAAGTCAAGAAGCTTGTCAAAATGGAAGAGCGTCTCCGCGAGCGCGTCATCGGCCAGGACGCCGCGCTCAGCGTGGTCGCCAACGCCATCCGCCGTTCGCGCGCCGGCCTCAGCGATCCCAAGCGCCCCATCGGGTCTTTTATTTTTCTTGGACCTACGGGCGTGGGCAAAACCGAAACCGCTCGCGCGCTCGCCGAGTTCCTCTTCGACGACGAGCAGGCCATGGTGCGCATCGACATGAGCGAGTACATGGAAAAACACGCCGTGGCTCGCCTCATCGGCGCGCCCCCGGGCTACGTGGGCTACGACGAAGGAGGCCAACTCACCGAGGCCATCCATCGCCGGCCCTACGCCGTAATCCTCTTCGACGAAATCGAAAAGGCGCACCCCGACGTCTTCAACGTGCTCCTTCAGGTGATGGACGACGGCCGCCTCACCGACGCCAAAGGCCGGACTGTGGATTTTAAGAACACGGTCCTCATCATGACCTCGAATTTGGGCGCAGCCATGCTCGCCGGCGAGGCGCTCAAGACCGAGCACGACTTCGACATGGCCCGCGAAAGCGTCATGCGCACGCTGCGCGAGCACTTCCGTCCCGAGTTTCTCAACCGCGTCGACGACATAGTCATCTATCACCAGCTCGGCAACGCGCAGTTGAGCCAGATTCTCGACCTGCGTTTGAACGAAGTGCGCAAGCTCCTTGAAGACCGCGCCATCTCCATCGAGCTGACCGAACCCGCGCGGCAGTTGATCCTCGCCTCAGGCTCCGACACGGCGTACGGCGCGCGTCCCCTCAAACGCGCCTTGCAGCGCATGGTCCAGGACCCGCTCGCCATCAAGATCCTCGACGGCGAAGTCCTCCACGGCGCCCACGTCAAGATCGACGTAGACCGCAACTCGAACAACTTAGTCTTCGAACCCATGGGCCGCGAAGCCATGGCCTGAAAGAGGACAGACCAGCTAAGGGAGCCACCGAATGAGGAATAGAAGCCTCTCGGGATAGGGCTTCCTTAGTCTCGACTTTGGAATGTAAGGGTCCCCAAATTCAAGCTCATTCGAGCGGCGAAAGGCGTTATAGCGCACGGTTTCTGTATGTTCCTCTTCGGGTTTCCACACGGCCCCGAGAATCGAATTATCTCCGGCGATGAGCAGTTCCGCCGCAGTTAGACCAATTCTCTCAAAGTTCTCTCGATCCTCTTTGTCGAGCTCACCGACAGTCTTTCTCCCAATCCTCTGCAAGATATAGGTGTGTAGATTTTCCCATTCAAATACAGATGCCTCAATCATCTCCGGAATTGGCTCGGGTACCCTCGCCTGCGTTATGTATATTTTGAATTTGACCCCGTCAACGGAAGTGATCCAGCGGAATTTTTCGTCCGTCTCCTTATCGAAGTACAGTCTCCCGTGGAAGATTCGCATTGCAAAAGTATAGAACCTAGTCGCCCCGCCCCACGGATTTATGCTGTCGATCCGGCCCAATGAGCGCGGATGATGTCCTGTTAGTGCGTTGCTGGTTTCGTTGCGTCGTGCGGATAGTCAAGTAGGAAGCTGTATTTTAGGTTAATGCTAGTCCAAGGCCCCCCAAGGTTTCGAATCTGAGACCCGGGATCACACATTCAAACTCGGGACCTTCTACAGCGCCGCCGCTTTTTTCGCCGCCTCAAGCGCCTCGTGAATGATCATCTTGAGATAGGTCTGATAGCGCAATCCACGCTTTGCCGCTTGCACGCGAGCTGCGGCGATGTCCGCCGGATCAAGACGAATGGTGGTTGTGGGAGTGGGGGCTGCCTTCGGCTCAGGGAAAGGGATGCCCTTCTCGGCGAAAAGACGCCGCGCACCACCGCGGCCAAGACGGCCTTCCTCGGCAAGCTTTACGAACTCATCGGCGATCAGTTCTTCATTTTCAAACCACCATTTGGCTTCTTCTGCTTCAGTCGCAAATTTAGGAATCTTCAAATCGCTCTTTGCAGTCTTGTCTTCGCTCATAGCTCACCTGCCTTCTTCCTCAGAAAGAGCTGCTTGATTCGCGTGGCTGGCTCGAATGCAGTGACCACACGCATGCGCCGTTTCCGAAGAGTGATCACTATCCGCAAGATTCTCCCTTGAATCGTTTCTCCAACATAGGACCATCGCTCTTCACCATCTACTACATCGAATCCGGCGTCGAGAGGGTCGCTCAACATAATTTCTTCGGTCTCTTCCGGCTCCACATCGTGCTCGGCCAGATGGAGAATGTTCGCGTCGTCCCAATCAAACAGCTCTTCGTTCATGGCCCGCTCTTTCCGGATGCCGGCTAAATAAATGTAGCTACATCGTAGCTATTTGTCAACCCCGGCACCTTGGTTCTGCCCGCTCCCCTTTGCCCGCCTCGGGTTGCGGAGCCTCCTTCGACCCACAACCTGCGGATGGCCCTTCAACAATCTCGGACGATAACTCGCACGGCCTCAGACTACCTCGTCGTGTCAACCGCTGCACCATCCGGCCAACCTCGCATCCCGCTGATTACACATTGAATAGATTTCCCCGCAACTTTGCCGGTTAAATTCGCCAAATCTCTATCCTTATCTCAGGAGCATTGCAGCATGCACGAACCACGGTTCCTGCTCGCGCGAAACCCGCGTGAACGACTTCGGGCCGCAATCCACCAAAAGTTCAAAAAAACGACTGTGCAACTGTGCTGCTCGCAAGTCGATTCGATGCAATCGCCTGCAGCCAGAATCAAGAGCCAGCACAGAAACTGTGCAACTGTGCTGCTCAGGATGCAACTACTGCCGCAGCTCCACCAAGGTTGCCCCTTGGCCACCTTCGTTCTGCGGAGCCTCTTCGATCCCCGCCACGTGCGGATGGCTCTTCAGGAACTCGCGCACGCCGCGCCGCAGAATCCCGGCCCCGTGTCCGTGAATCACGCGCACCTTCGGTAGCCCGGCAAGAAACGCGCGGTCGAGATATTTCTCAAGCTCGTCGGTAGCCTCATCCACCGTGCGCCCGATCAAATTGATTTCGGTCCGCATATCGTCAGTGTTCGCGCTGGTCACTGTGACATGCACGCCCGTCTGCCGCCGCGCCGCAGCCAACGGATCGGGCTTCACTTGCCCGGAATCCGCTCCCGGACCAGTAGGCGCGGAGCACTCGTCGCGCTTGACGCGCATCTTGATCGGCCCCAGCGCCACTTCAAACAGATCCTTCTCCACCTCGCGCTGCACCTCGCCAACCTTGCCCATTGACTTGATGAGCACGCGATCGCCCGCCGCGATGTGCCGCAACACATGCGGCTGGGCGTTGGCGTCGCCCTGGTCCGCCCCCGTACGATGCGCTACAATCGTCTGATTAAAACTCTCCTGGAATTCGCGCCGCAGCCGCGTGATGCGCCGCTCCGCTTCTTTCGATAATTTCTGTTGCGCCGCGCGGTCCTCGATTACCCGCACGTTCTCGCGCATCTGGAACTCGAACTCCTTCATGAGCGAAGCCAGCTTCGCTTCGAGCTCGCGCACGCGGTTGCGCACTTCCACATCGCCCTCGCGCTCCAGTCTCTTCCGCTCCACATTGAGCGCGTATTCCTTCTCGCGTGCCGCTTTGCGCTCGACTTCAAGCTGCGCCAGCTCGTTGTGCAGCTTGTCCAGGAACCGGGCAATATCGGCCTGTTGCGATCCCAGCCGCTCGCGCGCCGCCGCAATAATCGCCGCATTCAGCCCCAACCGCTCCGCGGTCTGAATGCCCGCCGAAGCGCCCGGCACGCCAAGATGAAACTGGTAATTGGGAACCAGCGTCTTTTCGTCCACGCCAGCAGCCGCGTTGCGCACGCCGGCCGTGTTCGCCGCGTACACCTTGAGCGAAGTATGATGCGTCGAAATCAGCGCCCACGCACGCCGCGAAAGGAAATGCGCGGCAACAGCGACAGCCAGCGCCGCACCCTCTTCGGGATCGGTCGCCGAGCCCAGCTCATCAAGCAGCACCAGCGAGCGCTCATCGGCCAATCGCGAAAGCCGATCGAGGTTCGTAATGTGCGCGGAGAATGTCGAGAGCGCTGCCTCGATCGACTGCGCATCGCCAATGTCGGCCAGAAACGCTGTGAACACCGGAAAGCTCGCGACCGCGGCAGGAACGGGAATTCCCGCCTGCGCCATCATCGCCAGCAGCGCCGTGGTCTTGAGCGCCACCGTTTTTCCGCCAGTGTTCGGCCCGCTGATAATCAGTTGCCTCTCATCGGCCGTCAACTCCAGGTTGAGCGGAATTACCTGGCCGCCGGTCGCGCGCAGCCGCTTCTCCAGCAACGGATGTCGAGCATCCTGCACCGATAACAAATCTGCTCCAAAAGTTGGCCCCACGCAGTGGAAGGCGCGGGCGAAGCGGGCCCGCGCCAATAGGCTGTCGACGAGCGCAAGCACGCGCGCGCCCTCAACCAGGCTCTGCGCGTAGCCGGCAACCTGCCGCGTGAGCGCGACAAAGATGCGATGAATCTCTTCCTGCTCCTCCTCGATCAGCCGCACCAGCTCGTTGTTCTGCTCGATGGTTTCGAGCGGTTCCACGTACACCGTTTGCCCCGAAGAGCTCGCGCCGTGGATTACACCGGTCACGCGCCGCTTCAGCTCCGCGCGCACGGGAATCACAAAGCGCTCGCCGCGAATCGTGATCAGGTCTTCCTGTGTGGCGCCTTCGCCAGTGAGTTTGCGCAGCGCCGAGCGCAGGCTCTCCTCAATCAGCCGCTGCTGGCGCTCCTGCTCGCGGCGGATGCGATTCAGCTCCGGCGAGGCATCGTCGGCGAGCGACCCATCGGGCTGGATCTTTCGTTCGATCGATTCCGCCAAGGGCCGCAGACTCGAAGTGAGCGCAGCCGAAAGCCCCGACAGCCCGGGCAGCTTGCCAACCAGCCGCGCGGGCGGCTCGCACAAGAGCGCCTGCCAGGCAGCAATATCGTTCGCAAGCCGCGCGACAGATTGCAGCTCCGCCGCCTCCAGCGCCGCGCCCTCAATCTGCGCCTTCGCAGCGAATTGCGTGGGATCGAACAGGCCGCCGAGTGGAATGGATACTTGCTCTTCGAGCAGCAGGCGCACCTCGCTCACCAACTGGTGCTGACGATTGATCCACTCCTCATCGGTCGAAGGCTGTAAGGCAAGAATTGCCTCGCGGCCTACAGGCGACGCGGCGTACGCGGACACGAGCGCCACCAGCGGCTCCCATTCGAGAGCGGCAAAGTCGGCGTGCGCCACCGGCGACGGAATGGGATCGACAAGCATGATTGAAACTATGGTAGCGTTTCGGGCGGTCGCGATGCGGCGCTGCACAGGCGCGGACGTGATCGCCGCTTAGTCGCTTGAAGACTTGGTTGCCGCCGGCGTAGTGGACGGAGCGGGAGACGCGGCAGCGGAATTGCCATCAGTCGCTGGCGCGGCCTTGGTCTCCGGCGCAGCCTTCTTATCGGCAGGAGCGGACTCAGAGCCAGAGCTGCTGCTCTTCGATGCGTAGTCGTTCACGTACCAGCCCGCGCCCTTGAACTGCAGTCCCGGTGCGGTGAGCGGGCGCTCCAGCGCGCCGCCGCACTTGGGACAGACCTTTTCCGGTTCGGCGCCGAACTTTTGAATTTTTTCAAAACGATGGCCGCACTGCGTGCAGCGATACGGATACAAAGGCAAGCTTTTTCCTCTCCGGCGAAACTCCTACAACCACAATTCTAGCGGGAAGGCGGCAATTCTTCAGCAATCGCCGCCTGCTCTGCTTATGCCGGAGATCGCAGCAACCTGCGGTTTCAATGCGCCATGATCGCGACTGACGCGGTCACGTTTTCCCAGGCCAGCGTCAGCCTTCCATTGCCGCCGCCATTGTCGGTCAATGTGTAGGACAAGTCCTCCACCATTGCAGGCGGCTTCGACATCGTCATGGGCGTCTTGCCCAGGTCCTTCGCGGGATCGTAGGACAGGCCCCACTCGCCGGTTGCCTTGCTCACAATCAGCATCCATTGCGCGGGATTCGAGATGTCGACGAACAACGTGTATGTGCCCGCGGGAACATGCAGATCGCCGAGCATGATGTCGCCATCGGTTTTGAGCGTGGTGGCGGCGTTGGCGCCTGCCCGCCAGACAGGATAATGCGGATCGTGGCTGATCAGTCCGTCTGTCGTGAAGATCTTACCTTCGCGGCCGCGTACGCGCGGCGAGCTATACATAATCGTGATGGTCTTGCCGCCAATGCTTGCCGATGCTGTCGCCGGCGGGCTCTTGGGCGGACCCGAATGCTGCATCATTTGGGCGGAAAGCGTGGTTGCGGCGAAGAGCAAACCGGTACAGATCAAAACGCGTTTCATACGATGCTTTTCCTCCGGGCGGAGCCTTTTGCCGATTTATCTTGAAGTTTTGACGAGGAGGTTGCGGTTTACAGGACGGAATCGACGGTTGCAGCTCCGACGGTAGAATTGTCGCATTGCGCGCCCCAGTTGTGGAAGCCGTCTCCTCAGGCGTCGATGCGCCGGGATTCCAACGACGCAGGATGGTGCTCGGCCAGTACTTCGTTGAGAACGCTCTCGATGACGTTGGCCGCGTCGCGGACCGGCTCGGTTACTTCAGGATTTGCGGCGTAGGTGAGGCACTCGATGGCTTGCAGCGAATTGCGAATGCGGTCGTTCATCCACTTGATGGTCTCGAACCGATGTAACATTTCGAGTTGGCGCTGCCGCACAGCGAGCCGCCAGCGCCCGGTGCTCGCAAACATCAGCGCGCCAGCCAGAAAGCTGCCCACGATCCGCAAGGGACCGCGATCGTGCAGCCAATCGTCATAGATCAGCCACTGGATGAGGATGGCAAACGCAAAGACAGACAGCCCCGCGAGAAGCGAGACGCGCCAGATCGCGGCGTCGGACGCAATTTGCTCGGGCAGCGGTATTTCGACCTCTCGTTGCATGGGGATCGCATAAGGGGTCCTGATGCGGTAGTTCTAAGCTAGCACAATCGGCGAGGCTATAGTGGTACACAACACATTCAGCAAGCGAGGCCTGCCTGTGAAAGTTCGCGCTCGTCTGTCTTTCCTTCTCCTTCTTCCGATTGTTACTTCCTGCGCGTGCCCCGTTTTCGCGCAACGCACAGCAAATGCCAACGCGGTCTACCAGCAATTGCGCGGGTTGCTGCCGGGCAACGAGATCATAACGGTCAAGGATTTGCTGCTGAAGCGCGATGCCGCCGAATTCACCTTCCGCAGCGGCAGCTTCGCCTTCTACGGCCCGGTGAACGGTAAAGTGACAGGCGCAGTATTCAAAGGGCAGGGGCACTTGCACATTACGCCTCCCACGCCAGAGGAGCGGCACAATCTTTCCCTGGTTATGCACAGCGAAGAGTTCGACGAGGACTTCGACCAGGTGGTGCTGCGCTTTACCGATTCCACGGCCGATGAGTTGCGCAAGGCCTCCACGGGCTCGGGGCAGCCCGACAACTCCTATAGCAAAGCCGCCGAGGAGATCCGCTCGTTTCTGCGGCATCACGCCGAAGGGGGTTACGACGAAGAGGGCCACACGATCTACTATGGAAAATTTTATGGAAACCTCGATCTGCGGCTGCTCCAAGACGTGCTGAGTCCGGCTCCAGGCGGGTATTTCTTCGCGGCGATCCATGGCACAAAGGATTCTCACCTCTTCTTCATCAACGACCCCCACGGGGTCGACGAGGTGGCCCCGGAAGAAGTTGCGCTGCTGCGCTGGGACACGATAAACGACGCGGAGACCATTCCTCTCGCCTTCCACCGCGCCGCAGAGTACGAGGCCGGAACGGCCAGCGGTAACGAACACAATGCGGCTTACAAGATCCTGCACCAGGACTTCGACGTGTCGATTGAGAAGAGCGGCTTCCTTTCAAACACGACCACAATCGAAGTTGAAGCCGAACAGGAAGGCGCCGCCGTGATCCCGCTCGATCTCTACCCCACGTTGCGGGTCAGCCAGGTGACTTCCGGCAAAGGGGACGCGCTCGATTGGGTGCAGGAGAGCAAGGATCAGGACCCGGATTTCGGCGTGATTCTCGCCGCGCCGCTCAAAAAGGGAGAAAGCACCACGATCAAGATCTCCTATAGCGGCAAAGACGTCATCCTGAACGAGGGCGGAGACAACTACTATCCCATCGCCCGCGAAGACTGGTTCCCCAACTCCAGCCAGGGCTTCGGCGACTACACAACCTACCACATGCTCTTTCACGTGCCCAAAGAACTTGAGATCGTGGCCACGGGAACCAAAATCAACCAGATCACCGAGGGCAAAATCACCACCTCGGAATGGAAGACGGAAACCGCGCTTCCCGTCGTCGGATTCAGCCTGGGCGAGTTTGAAAGCAAGGAGACGAAGATCGGAACACCCCTCAACGGGCAACTGATCGTCGACGCCTATGCCAACAAGGAGCGGCCGGATTTCCTCTCGCGCATCGGGGGCGGGCCGCTGGGAACGCTCGACACCACGCCCATGCTCGGCAACGAGCTCAACCAGGGCCGGGTCGCCGCGCAAATCTACACCGACTACTTCGGCGCGCTTCCCTTCCCGCACATCGCTCTCACGCAGCAATCAGCCTGCAATTACGGCCAGAGTTGGCCCATGCTCGTCTACCTGCCTATCTGCGGCTTTTTCGACAAGACACAGCAGCATTTTCTCGGCTTGAGCGACTTCAGCGAGGCTACGTATTGGGACGTGGTGACGCCCCACGAAGTGGCGCACCAGTGGTGGGGGCATACCGTCGGCTTCCGTGGCTATCGCGACCAGTGGATGAGCGAAGGCTTCGCCGATGAATCAGCCTCCATTTATCTCCAGCTCACGCGGCCTAAGCCCGACGACTTTCTCCGCTTCTGGAAAGAGCAGCGCGACCTACTCACGCAAAAGAACGCCTATGGTTTCCGGCCCATCGATGTCGGTCCGGTGACCATGGGCATTCGCCTCAGCTCGCCGAAAACGGGTTGGAATGTCTATGAATCCCTCGTCTACCCCAAGGGCGCATACATCCTGCACATGATCCGCATGATGATGTGGTCGCCCAAGGATGGCGACGCGCGTTTCAAAGCCACGATGCACGACTTCGTGGACACCTATCGCCTGAAGGCCGCGACCACCGAGGACTTCAAGGCCATCGTGGAAAAGCATATGAGCCCGCAGATGGATCTCGAAGGCAATCACCGCATGGATTGGTTCTTCCGCGAGTATGTCTACGGCACCGACTTGCCCACGTACCATTTCCAGGGTGGCGCCACGCCCAGCGGCGACGGATGGAGTTTGCATCTGAATTTGAGCCAGTCGGGCGTGCCGCCGGAGTTCAAAATGCTTGTTCCTATCTATCTGGAGCTTAGCGATGGAAGAGTGATGCGCCTGGGCTCAGCCAGCCTCTTCGGCGAAAAGCCGATCGACCAAACATTGCAGTTACCCAAGCTTCCCGCACCGATCAAGCGCGTTCTCATCAACTACTACTACGACGTGCTCTGCCTGGAGAATTGACGGAACTCAGTTTCCAATAAGAAGGCGCGGACCCGAAGGTTCGCGCCTCTGCCTTTCGGCTTACAGTTGGGGCTTTACGCCTTCGCCAGCACTGGCTTTCCCAACTTTTCCGCGATGATCTCGTGCGCGTGGGCGAAAAACTCGTCCTTCCCGATCCTGCCTGCTTCAAGATCGGCGAGGATGGCCTTATGCGCCTGGTACTCGCGGTTGACGATGCCGGCCTTCGATTGCAACATGCGCCACGCCTTGCGCCGCTCCACGCAGAACATGACGAGCTGACGCGAGAGAGCATAGTAAGTGCTTTTGCCGCTCTCGTCCGAAACCAGGATGTAAACGCCGAAGTCGGGAATGTAGCTGCGGTGCTCCGGCAACAGGTAGTAGCGGTAAACCACGTCCTGCTGCGTGATGCGCACCAGCATGTTTTCTAATGGGATCAGCTTTTCGGCCTGCTCGGGTTTCAGCTTCTTCAAGTGGTTGCGGAAACGCGCTTCCGTGGTGCACCAGTGCGCAACGGTGTAGCGATAGGATTCGCCGGTGGCCTTCGACTTGGTTTCGTACCAATCGAGATCGATCGAGGGGTTGCCCTTGACGTCCAACGTTTCCTGGTAGGTCTCGCCGAGGCGCGGATTGAAGACGAACTCCGGCACGCCGCGCGAGTCGCGCACGCGCTGCGCCTGGTGCAGCGCCATGTCGTCGGCCACGCCATGCTCCGGCTGGCAGGTGGTGAAACACTGCAGGAACATGGTGCCGCGATACTCAAGGCCGTCGAGAATGGCGCGGTAGAGCTTGGGCGCGTTGGCCATCGAGACTTGCGCGACGAACGGCGATCCGTGGCCGGCGAGGAAGGTTTCGGCGACGGTCTTCTTCTCAGTGTTCTTACCCTGCGTGGCCGCGCCGAAGACGTTCATATCGTTGCCGCCGAGCATCGGGGTCGAGTCGGAGTTCTGTCCCCCGGTGTTGGAGTAGACCTGCGTGTCGAGCATGACCGCTTTCACGTTGGGCCGGTTCTGCAGAATGACCTTCGACATGTTCTGGTAGCCGATGTCGCCCATGCCGCCGTCTCCGCCGACGACCCAGACCTTGGGCAATTCCTTGATCTCCTGGTCGGTCATCACCGCATCGGTGAAGTGCGTGAAGCGGTAGTACTCTTCCTCGCAGATTCCGCTGCCCTTGAGGACGATGTCGGCGAGGCGCTCGGGGATGACGGAGCGGCGCGCGTGATCGACGATGAAGCTCTCGCCCATCAGCCAGCCCACGGTGATGCCGTCCTGGAAGAGCGAGTTCATCCACGGATAAGGATGCGGATTGTTGGGCGAGGTGGAACCATAGACCGTGTTGCAGCCGGTGTGCGCGGCCATGGCCATCACGCTCATGCCGTTGGCGAGGCGCCCGTCAATAGGCTGCAGGTTCTTGTGATTGAAGGCTTCGGTCAGCAGCACCGCAGCCATGGCTTCAACGAGTTGCGCGTCGGTGATTGCGCCGTGCTCTTTTTCGTAGGCCGCGATGCGCGATTTCGTATCGTTAGTGGTTTCGCCGCCCAGGCCCATCACCAGATGTGCGATGGCTTGGCGCATGCGCGTGTAATCCTCTTCGTTCGCCGCCTTCAATGCGGCCAGGCGCTCAGCGCCGTTCTTTTCGAGATCGCCAGCCTTGGCGACAAAACGCTCGCTCTTGGCGTGGTAGAGCGGGCGCATATACGCCTCAGTCACGGCGGCAATGGAGCGCAGCACGCTCTTTTCGCCGCAGCCGGCGCAGGCGCCGTCGCCGGCAACCAACGCGTCGTAATTGGTGCGCACCATCAGCATGTTGCGCAGCGTCGCGGTCTTGGAATCGGCGGGATTCGCGCCATTATAGAGGCCAAGATATTTCTGCGAGGTGTCGGGCAGCAGGTCGAGGAACGCCGTGCCGGTTTCGTGCTCGGCGTTCACGTCTTCGGTCTCCTGCACCATCTTCAGCGCCTGGTGATCGCCGCAGGCCGTGACGCAAGCCGCGCAGCCTTTGCAGAGATCGCTAACGAAAATCGAGAAGATGCCGCCTGAGCCGCTCTGCTTGCGCTCGGGCGAGGAGAAGATGGCGTTGACCTTCTGGTAGGCCATCGGGACCTTGTCGATGATCGAGTAGAACTGCGCCTTGGCTTGCGCGGAGAATCCGTCGACGCTCTCCGTGACTTCGCGAATGATCGTGGGCAGCGGCGTGCCCTGCTTGATCTCGGCCATCATGCGCTGGCGCGTTTGCTTTTCGATTTCGGGAAGCTTGTCGAGCATTTTGCGGCGCTCGGCCGGGTCGGCGACATAGCGCGTGACGGCGGTGCTCAGCACGGTGCTCAGGTCCTGCGAGCAGTTGGGCAGTGCCGTGTCCGGGCACACGCTGATGCACTCCATGCACTGCGTGCAATTTTCGGGAATGTAAAGCGGCGTTTCGCGGCGGGCGACATATTTGGATGCTGTGTCGCCGGTGGCGGCGGCGATGACGCCCATGGCGGAGAGCGGCGTGGCCGGCTGGTTGTAGCCGAAGTGAGCGCGGAACTCGGCATCGAAAGTTTCGATGGACGAAATCGGCGTGCGCGGGCCTTGCCCTTCGGGCGCGGCGTGAGAACGGCAGCCTGCGCCGGTGCTGCAGGCAGCCTCAGCGAATTCCGGAACTGCAACTTCCTCGAAGATGGGCAAGAGCGCCTGGCCGCGGAGGCTGGAGCGATCGGCGGCAGCAATCTCGCCGATGGCAATTTCTTTCACGCGCTCGAATCCCTGCGTCATCACTTCCATGTTCGACTGCACCACGGCGTCGCCGAGTTTGCCGAACTTCTTCACATATTGCTTGTAAACCACGTCGCGATATTGCTCCGGCGTGATGCCGAACTCCTGCAGCATGGGGCTGACCGCGAAAAACGCGCCCAGAAATGCGTTGCCCTGCATGCGCAACTGCAAGTCGGCGCGATCGGTAGCTTTGCGCGCAATTTCAAAACCCGGCAGCGTGAAGACGCGAATCTTCTTTTCGATAATCTGCTTGCGCGCCCAGATGGGCAGGTTCTGCCAGGCGCGCTCGCCGTCCACATCCGACTCCCACACCAGGCAGCCACCCTCTTGCATGCCGTCGAGCGGGTTGGTGTGCGTGAAGGCCTTAGGATCGCAGCAAAGCACGACAGTCACGTGGCGCAGATCGCAGTTGACGCGGATGCGATCTTTGGCCGCGACCATAAAGTAGCTGGTGGGTGCGCCCTTCTTCTCCGAACCGTATTTGGGATTGGCGCTGACGTGAATCACTTCTTTGGGATTGCCGAGTTCGTCCACCAGGTGGTCGCGCTCGAAGAGCAGATCGTTCAAGTCGCCGAGAATGGCGCCAAGATTTTTGCCGGTGGTGATAGCGCCCCAACCCCCGATGGAGTGGAAGCGGACGGCAACTGCGCCCTCAGGCAAGAGCGACGGCATCTCGTCGGCGACGACGCTGTAGGGATGGTCGATGCCGAGGACCATGAAGCTCACTCCATCGGCTGCGGTTTTGCCGTCTTTGCGCGCGCGGCCCGCGGTTGCGTACTCGAACGCGCCAATGATGTGCTCGGGGCGGAAGTCGCGCGAGCCCAGACCGTAGCTGCCGCCGAAGAAGCGCGGCACCTGGGCCAGCTCGACCTTGGGCAGGCCATCCGTTCCCTGCACTGCCTTCGAGAACGCGGTGCGAATGTCGCGGCCCAGCGGATTGTCGCCTGAAAGGGCTTCGTCGGTGCGCTCCAGAATAATAACGTTCTTCTTGCCCTTGAGCGCGTTGACCAGCGCCGCTTCGGGGAATGGGCGGATCACGTTCACGTGAATCGACCCGACGCTCGCCTTGCGCGTTTCGCGCAGGTAATCGACCGCAGCCTCGATGTTTTCAGCCGCGGAGCCAAGCGAAACAAAGACGGTTTCGGCGGCGGCGGTTTTGTATTCGCTGATGAGGCCGTAGCGGCGGCCGGTGAGCTGGGCGAAATCTTCGTAGGCGTCAGTCAGGAATTGCAGGATCGGCTCGGCAAAGTTGTTCCTCCGCGCGATCACGCCCTGCATGTAGTGTTCCTGGTTCTGCACCGGCCCGAGCAGGACGGGATTGGTGAGGTCCATCATTTTAGGCACGCGACGGCGCGTGGCGCCGAAGAGAGTGCGTTGCGCTTCTGTGGGGCAGTCGATGATGTCATCGGGCGCGCCCAGATACTCGCGAATCAGTTCGGACTCGTGCTTGTAGAAGGTGCGCTCGAGGTGCGTCGTCAGGAAGCCGTCCATGATGTTCATGCCCGGCGTAAGCGAGAGCTCCGTCACGCGGCGCAGGATGAGGGCCTGGTCGGCGGCCTGCTGCGCGTCCTTGCCGAAGAGCATGATCCAGCCGGTGTCGAGAGCGCCATAAATATCGTCGTGGCCGCAATGGACATTCAGCGCATGTTTAGTGAGTGCGCGGGCACCCACTTCAAGCACCATCGTCGATCCCTTGCCGGGCGCGTGGTAATACTGCTCAACGCCGTAGACCACTCCCTGGCCGGAGGTGAAGTTGACCACGCGCTTGCCGCAAACCGAGTGCGCAATGGCGCCGCCCTGGGCCGCGTGCTCGCCTTCTGTCTCGATCGCAATCGTGTTGCCGCCGAAGACATTCAGCTTGCCCTCGGCAAATGCCTGCTGAAACAGCTCGCCGCCTTCCGTGGAAGGCGTGATGGGATAAAACACGCCGGCGTCGGCAATGCGGGTTTCGGTGTGGTACGAAACCAGTTGATTTCCGTTGGCGGTAATGCGGATGCCAGGATAGCGAGCAGCTTTCATAGGTCCCTCACAATGGTCGGGTTTCAAAGCCTTCTATATCGTTGCGTATCGTTGTGCGCACCGGGCGCGCCGGCGGACCGTGCTGCCAGCCGTCTCATACTGCTGCTGCGCCGATCGGCCGCCTCAACGCGGATGTCTCAAAATCCCTTATGGACAATTCTTACAAGCAGAACGGCCGCAGCGATAGAGACCCAAGGGGAACGTCGCTCCTCGCGCAGATGGCCATCATCAGTATGCGCCTTTCTGAGAGACGCAATCTCGCTAATTGGTATGAACTCGCTGCGCTCCCAGCCTGGGCAAATGGCTGCCGGCGCGGTGCATCACCAGTACGCTACGATATAGACAGAATTGAGGTTTCGCATGTTTGTGGTGGTGTGGCAGTTTGAGATTGCCGAGGAGAAAGTCGCGGCTTTTGAAGCAGCTTACGGGCCCGATGGCGCATGGGCGCAGCTCTTTCGCAGCTCGCCCGAGTACAAGGGCACCGAACTGCTCCGCGACGCCTATGTTCCAGCCAGCTACCTCACCATCGACCGCTGGACCAGCGAAGAAGCATTTCGCGCCTTCCGCAAGGACCACGACAAGGAATATGAAACCCTCGATCGCCAGTGCGACCCGCTCACCGCGAAGGAAACGCGGGTGGGTGCGTATACGGTGTGAGAGCTACTCTTCGAGGATCAGCAGGTTCTTGCTGAACTGAGAGCCGGCCAGATATTTGAGACCGCGATCGAAGGTGACCAAGACGCTGCCCTCTTTTATCGCCAGACCGAGCAAATAGGCATCTGTCACCTGTTGATGACCAGTGATGCGGTCGACAAAGGCGGCCGTCAGCGCGGACCAACTCTCTTTCACCGGCAAATAATTGTAGCCAGAAAGCCTCTTGAGGCTGGCAAGAATAGCTGCTGCCTGTGCGAAGGTGCGAGTTGAAGAGCCTGAAATCCGCGGATTTGTTGATACTCGTACAAAACCTGCTTCGGTTAGCGGACAAACGAACCAATGTGCACCATTCAATGAGCTGAACCACTTGCGCGCAGCTGAATTGTGCACATGGTCCTGGTCCGACAAAGCAACAAGCACGTTCACGTCTAAAAGAAACGTACTAGAAGTCATCTGCCTCGGCTTCCTTCACCATTTCGTCCGTGATTACTCTGCCGGTGCCCGACGGAGGAAACATGGGGAAGCCTTCGGGAGAGAACACGATCAAGGGTTCAGCTTTCGGGGGGTTCTCCACTTTGCGAATAAGTTCATTCATCGCCGCGCTCAGGGTGATCCCCTTCGCGTTGGCGTAGTACGACGCGAACTCATGAACGTCATCGTCGAGCGTGATCGTGGTTCTCATGCATCCGACTATACATCAATTCTATATTTTGAAGCAATTTAACTAGATTGATGTAACATATACAATATGATGCACTTTACGCTGCCTGATGCGAGAGATAGGAAAACGTGACGCAAGGCACAGCTCTCGGCCCCTCTACTTAAATATTCTCTCTTTCTTCGCCATTTTTTCTGTCTTTCTCTGTCTACTCCTGCTACAATCCCTTGGAAATTCAATTCAAGCCACTCGCCATTTCCTGCCAGGAAACGATGGAATGTGCAGGGTGAGCATCGTTTTTTGAGGAGCCCTCCCAAATGGCCATCGTGGACGACCGCGCCAAAGCCGTAGAACTTGCCTTGTCACAGATTGAAAAACAGTTCGGCAAGGGGGCGATCGTCCGTCTCGGCTCCCGCGAGGCGTTGGTGCCGATTGCCGTGATCTCCACCGGATCGATCAGCTTTGACGCGGCGCTGGGCGTGGGCGGCGTGCCGCGCGGCCGGGTTTCAGAGATTTTCGGACCCGAGTCCTCGGGCAAAACCACCATTACTCTACAGATCATCGCCGAGGCGCAAAAGGCGGGCGGTCTGGCGGCGTTCGTGGACGCGGAGCACGCGCTCGACCCCGGCTACGCTAAGAAGCTCGGCGTCGACGTCGACAACCTGCTCGTCTCGCAGCCTGACTCGGGAGAGCAGGCTCTCGAGATCACGGAAGCGCTCGTTCGCTCCGGCGCCATCGACGTTCTGGTAGTCGATTCGGTGGCCGCGCTCGTGCCGAAAGCCGAGCTCGACGGCGAGATGGGTGACTCGCACATGGGTCTGCAGGCGCGGCTGATGTCCCAGGCGCTGCGCAAGCTCACCGGCACGGTCTCGAAGTCGCGCACAGCGCTGATTTTCATCAATCAGATCCGCGAGAAGATCGGCGTGATGTTTGGCAACCCCGAAACCACCACCGGCGGCCGCGCGCTCAAGTTCTATTCGTCTGTTCGCATCGACATTCGCCGCATCGCCGCCGTCAAGGAAGGCGATGTCGTGGTCGGATCGCACACCAAGGTCAAGATCGTGAAGAACAAGGTGGCCGCACCTTTCCGCGAGGCCGAGTTCGACATTCTCTATGGCGAAGGCATCAGCAAGGAAGGCGACGTACTGGACCTGGCCGTGACCCACAATATTGTGGAGAAGTCCGGTGCATGGTACAGCTATGCCGGCGAGCGCATCGGCCAAGGCCGCGAAAACACGCGGGGCTTCCTCAAGGAGAACAAGGACGTCTTCGCCAAGCTCGACGCCGAGTTGCGCAAGCGGCTCGGCATCGGCGCAGCCAAGGCCGACGTGCCCGAGGTTCCCGCAGGCGGCGAGACCCAGGCCAAGGAAGCCGTGCGCGGGCGCAAGGGATAGATATTCATTCGGGAAGACGACAACGGCCGGGATTATTCCCGGCCGTTCTGTATTTCAGCCGCAAGTTCTCATTTTCGTTCCGGCAAAAAGCGGGCACGGGCGGAACAAACTCGCCACCTTACTCGAAAAGCTCGATTGGCTGCAAGTTACAGAAGGCACCGCACAGAGGCACAGATTATCTTGCGGGAATCAGGTGAGTTGCAGTAGGAAGTCGTATACTGGCTTCGCTCTTTAACGCAGTATCAGGATTTGGCGTCATTCAGAGGTCGCCAGAAGTCATTTGCGGCCTCCGGTACCGAGGGGGATTTGAATGAAAGCCTTTTCGCGCCGCGCAATGCTCAAAGGCAGTCTGCTGGCGCCTGCCGTTGCCGCCGCAGCCAGCGGCATGAACCCTGTAGAAGCCGCGATGCGCGCGGCCGGAGAAACCGCCGGTCCGCTGCCGGCCGATGACCCTCTCGAAAACTGGCCGGCAATCGCGAACACCTTCCGCGAACGCCTGCTGCTCGATTTCGGCTGGCGATTCCATCTGGGCGATGCCTGCGATCCGGCCAAGGACTTCGGGCTGGGCACGGGGCGCGCCGGAAACTTTCAAAAAACGGGCGGGTTTCTTGCTGCCGGTTCCCTTGGATTCGACGACAGCGACTGGAAGCCGGTCGATCTGCCGCACGATTGGGCCATCGAGCTGCCCTTCACAAACGATCCCGCGCTCCAGAGCAAAGGTTTCTACCCGCTAGGACGCAAGTACCCGGCGACCAGCATCGGCTGGTACCGCCGCATCTTCGAGGTTCCCGCCGGCGACAAGGCCAGGCGCATCTCTCTTGAGTTCGACGGCGCGTACCGCGACACGATGGTGGTTCTGAACGGTTTCTACATCGGCCGGCACGCGGGCGGCTACGATCCTTTCCGCTTCGACATCACCGATTTCCTGAACTACGGCGGGACAAACGTTCTCCTGGTGCGCGTGGATGCGACCGAGAGCGATGGATGGTTTTATGAAGGCGCCGGCATCTACCGCCATGTATGGCTGATCAAGACAAGCCCCGTGCATGTGAGGCAGTGGGGCACGTTTGTGGCCTCGGAGGTGAAGGCCGAAGCTGCCACACTTTCGATCCGCACCGAGGTGTGCAATGAAGGCCACGCGGCTAGCGACGTTCGCGTGATTTCGACCATTCTCGATCCTGTAGGACGTCCGGCGGGCAAGGCCGTGACAACCACGTCGACCATTCCCGTGGGCGGCGAGCTAATCTTCGAGCAGAAGATCAACGTGTCCAAGCCGGTGCTCTGGTCGCTCGAAGATCGGAACCTGTATACGATGGTCACGGAGGTACGCACGGGGGGCGACGTGGCGGATCTGTACGAAACACTTTTCGGCATTCGCACCATTAAATTCGACCCGCAGATCGGCCTGTTGCTCAATGGCGATCCGGTGAAGGTGAAGGGCACCTGCAATCACCAGGACCACGCCAGCCTGGGCGTGGCGCTGCCCGACTCTGTCTACTACTACCGCGTGCGCAAGCTCAAGGAGATGGGATCCAATGCTCTCAGGACGGCGCACAATCCCCCCACGCCGGCGCTGCTTGATGCCTGTGACGATACAGGGATGCTGGTGCTGGACGAGACACGCATGATGTCGTCCAATCCCGAAGCTTTGAGCCAGTTTGAAAATCTCATTCGGCGCGACCGCAACCGCCCTAGTGTCTTCATGTGGTCGATGGGCAACGAAGAGGCTGTGGCAAACACCGATCGCGGCAGGCTCCTTCTGGCCGCGATGAAAGAAGTGGCCACGCGGCTGGATGGCACACGCCCCGTCACCATTGCGCCCACGGGCGCCATCGGCGCCGGAGGCCTCGCGGTTTGCGATGTGATGGGTTACAACTACGCGGATCCGCAGGCCGATCAATTTCACAATGCGCATATTGACACGCCCATCATTGGAACCGAGACGGTGAGCGCCGTGGGCACGCGCGGCATCTACGCTACCGACTACGACAAGGGCTACGTGGCCTCGTACGATCCCTACACGACCACGGGCCGCGCATCGGCGGAGGGCTGGTGGAGCTTCTGCAATGCCCGCCCGTGGCTTGCCGGCGGATTTGTGTGGACCGGATTCGATTATCGCGGCGAGCCTTCGCCAAATGGCTGGCCCAACATCAGCTCGCAATACGGCATTCTGGACACCTGCGGATTCCCCAAAGATACCTATTACTACTACAAGTCGTGGTGGACCGCGGATCCGGTTCTGCATCTGTTTCCGCACTGGAACTGGCCGGGGATGGAGGGCCAGATCATCCCCGTGTGGGTGCATTCGAACATCGACCAGGTCGAGCTCTTCCTGAACGGCAAGAGCCTGGGCCAGAAAACCATGACCAGAAATTCGCACCTCGCGTGGAACGTTCCCTACGCGCCGGGAGTTCTGGAAGCGCGCGCCTTCAAGGACGGCCAGTTGATATTGACGGATCGGCGCGAAACCACGGGTGAGCCGGCAGCGCTCGCACTCACTACCGACCGCGCGGAGATCGCCGCCGATGGCGAAGATGTGGCCATGGTCACGGTGGAAATCCGCGACGCGCACGGCAGCCCTGTGCCTGTCGCGGACAATCTGGTGACCTTCAAGGTCACGGGCGCGGGAAAACTGATGGGCGTAGGCAATGGCGACCCCACCGATCAGGATTCCGGCAAGGGGCCATCGCGCAAAGCCTTCGGCGGGCTTGCGATGGCGATTGTCCAGGCCTCGAAGGCGCCCGGCAGTATCACGATTGAAGCCTCATCGCCCGGTCTCGCGCCGGCGATGGCGAACGTTTTTGCAGGCACTGTCACGCTGCGTCCGCAAGTTGGGACGTGGGAGCGTGAATCGCCGCGGGGCGCGGGGGTCACCGGTTTCTGGAGACCCGCTCAGAACCCGGGGCTGCTCTTCGTGCTGGTCCAGGATGGCAGCAACTTGACCGGAACCGCGGAAGGCCTCGGCGACAGTTGGGCCGGCGGCGAGAACACGCTCATCCCGATTGCCAATGGCCTCGTGCAGGGAACGATCCTCAGCTTCACCGTTGGCAGCGATAGCTTCTCGGGCGAGATCCATGGAGACGTGATCGAACTCGTGCACATTGCGCCGTCCGGTTTGCGCCCAACCCGGCCCGCGCACCCGGTGATCGGGCCCGCGCCCGACGGCACCGATCCTTCACAGAGTCCGGTTGCGCCCGCGCCTGAAGCGATCGTCTTGCATCGCGCAGAACGGTAGACAGCCGTCCCATGGGGAATGATTTTCCCCAAGCGTTTGCCGTGGAGAACATGTCACGAGACCCAACACGGCCACCATTCAACACAATGATCGGCGCTCGCTTGACGCCATAAAGTAATGCATGTATGGTTATGTATGTGGAGAGTAGAATGAAACCTACTGATCAAACCAAGGAGCACGTGATTTCAACCTACGTAAAGCCGGCACGGCTGAAGGGTGCGAGTGTGGTTCAAATACGAGTAGGCACCGTACAAAAGGAGCTCGGCTGGACAAATCGAACGCCATCGGTCTTCTCCACTTTGGCGTCAAAGGAATTCCAGCAAGAAGCGGGCGTTGAGTTGATTGAAAAGAGAGGCGGTCCTCCGTCCGGCGGTCCCAGCACAACCGTGCAGTTTGTATTCCGCATTCTCGACGGCGATAAGGCTGAGCCTTCTTCGCGGGAATCAAGAACCCTTCCGAATGGAGCTGGCCTGGAAAAACTCTATGGCATCCTTGCGGATACGTTTAGGCAACTCGGCGGCGGTGAAGCCTTCCTCAAGGCGGAGCGCGCTGACTGGGGACCCGATCCTTGGGAGAAACTCGCCATGGAAGAGAGAGCGCGGAAAGGGAAAGGCGAGTGAGCCGAGTTTATTGGGATTCCATGTTGTTCGTTTATTTGTTGGAAGGGAATCCGATCTTCGGGCCCATGGTTCGGGGGATCCTTCAGGAGATGACAGAGAGGAACGATATCTTCTGCACGAGCGTGTTTTCTATCGGAGAAGTCTTGTGCGGACCCAGAAAAACAGGCTCACAATCGGGCGCCGACAGAGTAAAGCAGTTCTTCGTAAGCGGCTCAGTTGAAGTTCTGCCCTTTACTTTAGAAACTGCTGACAGGTTCAGCATGATTCGGACTACTACGCGCGTGCATCCGCCGGACGCAATTCACCTGGCTACGGCAGCGACTGCCGGAGCTGATCTTTTTCTGACCAACGACCAGGATCTGCTTCCTCTTCGAATTCCAGGGATAAAGTTCATCGCGGGACTTGACGGGCGAGTCTTGGGAAGGCCGCTGCGCTGAATCCCGGGCAGTCCGCGACGCGTTGAGCCTCGCTCTGTTGCTAAAATCCTTAGTAAGTCCATGCCCGTGAAAGCCCTCTATCCCGGCACCTTCGATCCGCCCACCAGCGGCCACGTGGACCTGATTCAGCGCGGCGCAAAGCTCTTCGATCACCTCACGGTGGCCGTTCTCCTGAATCCGGTCAAGGATCCGCTGTTCACGGTGGCTGAGCGCGTGGAGATGCTCAAGGAGGCGACTGCCGAGATCGGCAACGTCTCGGTAGCGACGTTCGACGGCCTTACCGTCGAATTCGCGCGGCAACTTGGCGCCTCGGCGGTGCTGCGCGGCATTCGCGCCATCTCCGACTACGAGCACGAGTTTCAGATGGCGCTGATGAACCGCCGCCTCGCGCCGGACATCGAAACCGTCTTCCTGCAGCCAGCGGGTCGCTACTCGTTTGTCAGCTCGCGGATGGTCAAGGAAGTCTTCAGCTTCGGCGGCGACGTGAATGGCCTCGTGCCACTCAACGTGCTCAAGCGGCTACGCGCGCGCATGGGGAATAGCTGACAGGCCGAATTCGAGCTTTCTCTCGATTTCAAGAAGTCGCAGAACAAAACCGATAATTGACTATCATTCGGAAATGGATGCAAGCTGAACCATGACTTTATCCGATGTCCAGACTCCGTTAATTAGCTTTGCCGTCGCCGTTATTACGAGTTTGGTCGTTTATTTGCTTACAGAATTATTTAGGATTTGGTGGATCAAACTAAACATAAAACTTGAAGAAAAGGAGCTGATCGGGAGCCGGGTTACTGTTCGAATTTTCAACGATTCCATCTTTCCAATGAATGATGCATATGCATACATAACGATTGTTCATGAGGAATCCGATGTGCTTCCACCCCCGGATCAAGCCAAATCTTATATCTATCCACCCGTCAATTCTCGTCGAGGACACCTTTGTATTGTGAAGGAAGACCGACTCTGCTGGTCAATGGCAGGTAACCCAGCGTCCCTCAATATTTATTCGGGAGAACGACAATCTTTGGATATCGCGAACTTCGATCCTGACCGCAAGTGGATTGAAATTCCGTCTGAGAGCGG
Source organism: uncultured Acidobacteriota bacterium (assembly GCA_963745965.1). Taxonomy (GTDB): domain Bacteria; phylum Acidobacteriota; class Terriglobia; order Terriglobales; family Acidobacteriaceae; genus Telmatobacter. The sequence goes on along the minus strand of CAVUZC010000003.1, from coordinate 10,111 downwards.
GTGGGGGACCGCAGGAGGTATATCCCGACTCTTCCTCCGATGGAAGAAGTACGAAGCGACGATCAAGATCGTAAGCAAGGACTCAAAGGCAAAAGACTTCCTGGTACAAATCGACCCGGATAACGTGTAGGCTGCGTGCTCATGTGGGAATTCCGAGCCCCAGGAACCTCACGCCGCGCGAGAAAACCTCTCCACCCTGGGCCGCTTGCGCTGCGACGCATGCCACAGGTCGTACTGCTGCTGCAAGTCGAGCCAGAGTTCGGGACGGCTGCCAAACGCATCGGAAAAACGCAGCGCCATCGCGGCAGTGACGGAGGCGCGGCCGTTGAGAATGCGGGAGAGCGTAGAGCGGGCCACTCTCAGCCGGACAGCGGCCTCGCCGATGGGCGTCCCGCCAATCCACTCACGAAGCAACTCACCTGGGTGCGGAGGATTGTACATTCTGGTCACGAAGCATTGTCCTTTCTAGTGATAGTCGCGGTAATCGACAAGGATCGCATCCTCGCCGTCGAAAGTGAAAACCATTCGCCAATTTGCATTCACCTTTATCGACCAATGACCGGCAAGATCTCCTTTAAGTGGATGCATATCCCAGCCATTGACGGCCATGTCCGCAGCAGACTTTGCAACGTCGAGAGTAAATAGCTGGATGGCGAGTTTGCGTGCGTGCGCTGGTTGAATGCCCGCTTTGCTTCCCGTCAAAAAGAACTTCTCCAGCCCCGCGTGCCGGAACGACCGGATCATGCCTCAATGTAGCGCGTAGCGCCTCGCGCGTCAAGGCGATGGTTTGCGAAGCGCGGGCAGCAGGCGCAACTGGACTTCGCGAGAAGAGCATTTTGCGCCACCCCGGAAATCTGTCAAGATAGTAGTGATATGACAGTGACAGCACCCGCAAAAATCTTTGCCGACCGCATTGGCCGGATCGAAGTATCCGCGACCATGGCTGTGGCCGCCGAGGCGGCTAAACTGCGCAATCAAGGCGCCAACCTGGTGGATTTCGGGGCTGGCGAGCCCCACTTCAACACGCCGCGGCACATCAAGGACGCCGCCATCGCCGCCATCGAAGCCAACTTCACTCGCTACACCGTGGTTCCGGGCGCTCCCGACGTGCGCAAGGCTATCATCGAGCGTCATGCCTGCGACTTCGGCTCCGACTACGGGGCCGATGAAGCGATCTTCACGACCGGCGGCAAGCTTGCCTTGTTCAACACGATCCAGATTCTCATCGAGCACGGCGACGAGGTGATTCTGCCGGTTCCCTATTGGGTGAGCTTCAAAGACATCATCCAGTACGCTGGCGGCAAGGTGGTTTTTCTCGAAACCAGCGAGGCCGAGGGTTTCCGCATCACCGCCGACGCGATTGAGAAGTCGATTACGCCCCGGACCAAGGCCATCATTCTGAACTCGCCGTCGAATCCGGCTGGCTCAGTGGTTTCGGCCGAGGATCTGGAGCGGATCGTGCATCTCGCGCACCAGCGGGGAATCTTTCTGCTCCTGGACGAGTGCTACGTGTATCTCAACTACGCCAGCAAGCCGGTCTCGGGCGGCTCTTTCACCTGGGCCAAAGAGCACATTGTGATTCTCGGATCGCTTTCGAAGACTTACGCCATGACCGGCTGGCGCGCGGGCTACGCTCTGGCGCCCAAGCCGATCGTTGCCAACCTGAACAAGCTGCAAGGCCAGCAGACGTCGAACGCCACCAGCATCGTGCAGAAGGCGGCGATCGCGGCGCTGAGCGCTTCGCAGGAGTGCGTAGCCCAGTTCCGCGCCGAGTTCATCGATCTGCGCGATTACATGCTGGCCGCGCTCGCCAAGATTCCCGGCATTACCTGCACCAAACCCGAAGGCGCGTTCTACGTGTACCCCAACATCTCGGCCTATCTCGGCAAGGGCGGCATCAAGACGGCCACCGAGATGGCCACGCGCCTGTTACACGAGGCACACGTGGTTACAGTGCCCGGTGAAGCTTTCGGGACCGGCGAACACGTTCGCATCTCCTACCCGGTAACCAAGCAGAATATCGACGAGGGCACGCGCCGCATGGGCGAGTTCCTGACCAGCCTGAAGTAATCGCAACCGATCAGTGAAAGGCGTCCGCCGCGGCGGATGCCTTTTTATTGACGCAGACGCCCAGGGCGGAGCGATTCGCCGCGATTTCACATATTTCTCCGTCAGCCCTGTGCAAACGTTATCTTTGTCGGGTACGATGATTCTTCAATGTTGAACGATATTGATTTCCGTCCCGTGATCCTGGCCGGCGGCAGCGGCACCCGTTTCTGGCCCCGTTCGCGGCGCGCCCGCGCCAAGCAGGTTCTTGCCCTCGACGGCGAGCGCTCCATGATCCAGCAAACCGTGGAACGTCTCAAGCCGCTCACGCCCATCGAAAAGACCTGGGTCATCACCAACGAATATCTGGCCCACGAGATTGCCGATCAGTTGCCCGGAATGCCTGCCGCCCAGATCGTGCAGGAGCCGGTGGCGCGCAATACCGCGCCTGCATGTGGATTGGCCGCCTTCCTGATTGAACGCCAAAATCCCGATGCGGTGCTGGGCGTCTTTCCGTCTGACCATGTGATCGGCGACGAGCCGCGTTTCCTCAAGGCTCTGCACAAGGGCATTACCGTGGCTGCGGCCGGCGAAAACATCGTGGTGCTGGGCATCGAGCCGGCGCGCGCTGAAACCGGCTATGGCTACATCGAGACCGGTGACCTGACGCGCGACGACGCCGCGCTGCATGTGCGCCGCTTTATCGAAAAGCCCAATCGCAACCGCGCCGAGGAATTTGTGGCCGCGGGCAATTACTACTGGAACTCCGGCATATTCCTGTGGTCGGCGCGCACGCTGGCCAATGCCGTCCGCGAGCACGTGCCAGAAACCGCTCCCCTGCTCGAATCGATTGCCGCCGCGTGGGGCACCCCGCACTTCGACGAGGTCTTCCACACCGCATATCCCAAGTGCGAAAACATCTCTGTCGACTACGCAGTGCTCGAACCGCGCTCCGCCAAGGGCGAGCACCTGTCAAACTTGTATTGCATTCCGGCGGAGTTCAGTTGGAACGATCTCGGCTCCTGGGCCTCGCTCTACGAGTACCAGCTCGAGACCCGCATGAGAGGCGATGCCGAAGGCAACGTAACCGACACTGGCGGCCACATCACCCTCGAGGCCAACGACAACTACATCTTCAGCCCCAAAAAATTTGTGGCTCTGGTGGGCGTCAAGAATCTTGTGGTCGTAGACACCGAGGACGCTCTCCTCATCGCGCACCGCAACAGCTCGCAGGATGTGGGCAAGATCGTGAAGGAACTGGGAGTCACCGGCCACTCCGAGTTGATCTGACAAAGCGGCGCCAGAATACTCCAATGCAGAACTATAGCGAGCTTTATGCCGCTACGACCTCCACGCGCCGCGTAGGTCGCTTGCCCTCCGGCCCGACAACGATCTTCACGCCACGCCCCAACCGCACCAGGCAATCCATCATCTTGACTTCGCTGATGCCGCGGAATTGCCCGCGCAGCATCCCAGAGAGTTTGGGCTGCGTCATACCCAGCACTTTTGCCGCCTGTTGCTGGCTCCATCCCCGCCTGCGCAGAATCTCAGCAATCTTCATTGCCAGTTGCGCCTTCAGGAGCATCTCATCTGCGTCCCGAAAGCCCAGCTCTTCGTATGCGGTCTTCACTGCTTTCGCTTTACTCATCGCACAACCCCCAGTGCCTGTGCCTCGGCCTCTTTGAGCCGTGCACGGATCAAATCCATCTCTCGCTTCGGCGTCTCGAGGCCACGCTTCGACTTTTTCTCGAAACAATGCAGAACATATACCGCTCCCGCAAATCGCACTGTATACACGGCGCGATAAGCATTGCCGCGCCAATCCTCGACGATCTCAACAATTCCGGCTGAACCGAATCCTTTGAGAGGTTTTGCCGCCGCGTGCATTTGGCCGATTTGCGCCTGGAAAAGCGCAAAGCCGAAAACCTGCTGCACCTCGTCAGGCATCGCCAGCAATTCTTTCTTCGCCGATCCGATCCAGCGCAATGGCTTAAGCGCGTCGTGCACGTCTCCCATTATACCCACTTGGGGATAATCACGCCAGAGCCACGCGCTGTACAATTCTTGCGTATCTCAGCCCACACGTTCTGACTGAGTGGAGCAAGAAATGCCCGAAATCATCGATTATCCAACGCCGGAAAAGCCGCGCGGCATGCGTTTTGCCGCTTTTTTCCTGATTGCCCTCATCATCCTCATCCTTCTTGGCGGACGAGCCGCCATCTCTTATTGGGTCGATCTGCAGTGGTTCGGCTCGCTCGGCTACGCGCCCGTCTTCTGGAAGACCTTCGGGCTCGAGTGGGGCACCTTCGCGGCGTTTTCGACAGCCACATTTCTTATCCTGTTCGGCGCGTTTCTCGCACTGCGCCGCGTCCACACGCACGATCTGCCTGAAAAGTACACGATCTACTTCAACAACCAACCCGTCGAACTGCCGGTGGCAAGATTCCTGCACTGGGTGGCCCTCATCGCCGCACTTCTCATCGCCGTCGCTACCGGCTTCGCCATGCAGTCGCAATGGTCCACACTCGCGCTTTACCGGTATGCGCCTTCAACGGCTGCGAGTTCTGCCGATCCCATCTTTGGCCGCCCGCTCGGCTTCTATCTGTTCACATTGCCGGCGTGGGATCTCGTCTCCGGCTGGTTGCTTACGCTGGCCGTGCTCGTCTCGATTCTTGCCGTGCTCTTCCTGATCGCCGCCGGCGGCGGACGCCTGCGCAGCGGCCACTTCCGCGATTCTGCTTCATCGATTTGGCGCGGCATCTCCATCGCTGCTGGCTTTCTGCTCATTGCTTTCGCCATTCGCGAGTACGTCGGCCGTTTCGATCTTCTCTTCGCGAAACATGACATCTTCTCCGGCGCCACCTACACCGACGCGCACGTCACGCTCATCGGCATGTTGTGCATCAGCATGGCGCTTGCTCTCGGAGCACTGATCGCCTTTGCCGGCGGCCTGATCAAGCCGCGCGCACGCTGGCTGCTTTTGGCCGTCCTTCCCGCCATAGCCTGCTGGATTCTGACGGGCATCGCCGGATGGTACACGACGACTTTCATCGTCGCTCCCAACCGGCTTAATAAGGAGCGGCCCTACATCGTCGATAACATCGCGCTGACGCGCCAGGCCTATGGGATCGACCGCTTCGCCCAGCAGGAATTTCCCGCCGAGACCACCGTTGCCGCGGCCGATCCGGAACACAATCAGGCGACCCTCGAAAACATCCGCCTGTGGGACGTGCATGCGCTGCAGGATACGCTGCGCCAGTTGCAGGAGATCCGCACCTACTACGATTTTCCCGGCATCGACATCGATCGCTATCAGATCAACGGCGGATTGCGCGAGGTGATGCTCGCCGCGCGCGAGCTGAACGTGGACAAGCTGCCCGACACCAGCCGCAACTGGATCAGCGACAAGCTCATCTACACCCACGGCTACGGCATCACCATGAATCCCGTGAACGGATTCTCGGCCGAAGGCCTGCCCACTCTCTATCTCTCGAACATGCCGGTGCAGAGCACTGTGCCCGGCATCCAGGTCACGCGCCCCGAGATCTACTTCGGCGAATTAACCAACACCGACGTCTACGTGAAAACTGCCCAGAAGGAATTCAATTATTCCCAGGGCCAGAACGACAACTATTCAACCTACGAAGGCACCGGCGGCATTGTAATGGGCGGCTTTTTGCGCCGCGTGCTGCTGGCCTTCGATCGCGGCGACCTGAGCAAGGTTCCCTTCAGCGACGACATTACCGCCGGGAGCCGCCTGCTGATGCGGCGCAACGTGCGCGCGCGCATTCAAGCGCTGGCTCCGTTTCTCACCTTCGATCAGGATCCCTACATCGTGGTCAGCGACGACGGGCGTCTGCAGTGGATCATCGACGCCTACACTTCTTCATCCACGTACCCATACTCCGCGGCGGCCGATCTCGACGGGCAATCGGTGAACTACGCGCGCAACAGCGTGAAGGCGGTCGTCGATGCCTACAACGGCACGGTCACGTTCTACGTCTTTGATTCCGCCGATCCCGTGCTCGCCGCGTGGCGCGGCATCTATCCCGATCTCTTCAAGGACGCGTCGACAATGCCCGCGTGGCTGCGCGCTCACGTGCGCTATCCCGAGGCGCTGGTCAGCCTGCAAGCCGATGTGTACGGCCTCTATCACATGACCAATCCCGAGGTCTTCTACAACCGCGAAGACCAGTGGAGCGTGGCGACAGAAAACGGTTCGAGCCAGAGCGGCGACCAGGCTTCCACGCCCATGAGTCCTAATTTTGTGCTCATGACGCTTCCCGGGGAATCGGGCGGTCTCGAATTCGTGGAGATTCTTCCCTTCACGCCCATCAACCGCAACAACATGATTGGCTGGATCGCTGCGCGCTCCGACGGCGCGGATTACGGAAAGGCCGTTGTCTTTAACTTTCCGAAGACGCGGCTGGTCGACGGGCCGCAGCAGATCGAGGCGCGCATCGATCAGAATGCGCAGCTCTCCGGGCAGTTGACACTCTGGAACCAGCAGGGCTCGCACGTGATCCGCGGCAATTTGCTGGTGATTCCCTGCGGGCAGGCGCTCTTGTACGCAGAGCCAATTTACCTACAGGCCAATCAGAGTCCGATGCCGGAGTTGCGGCTGGTGGTGCTGGCGCTGCAGGATCGCCTGGCCTACGGCCCGAGCTTTGAAGCCGCGCTCGCTTCGCTCTTCGGATCGCAAGCGCCATCGCTTACCGGCCCCGAAGCGCCGCAGACCCCGTCAGCGACAGCGCCCGCCGGCGTGCCGCAACCTGCGGCCGATGTGAATGGGTTGATCTCGCAGGCCAGCCGCGACTTCGCCGATTATCAGCGCCTGACTTCAGAGGGAAAACTCTCCGAAGCCGGCCAGAAACTCGACGACCTGAAGCGCACGCTCGATCAGCTCAGCGCACATGCGAAATAGTGATTACAGGGAGCAGACCACATGGCTGTTATTCGCGCCCTTCTGATCTTGCTCTGGCTGCTGTCTCCGGCGGTCTTTCTGCTTCTCTACCTCGGCGGTCTGCGGCCAGCAATGAGTATCCAACGCCGGCGGATCGGGATTTGGTTGGCTGTTTCTTCAGTAGCGATCAATTGGATTCTGTTCGTTGTGCTGCTTATTCGAGCACAGACACCATACGGGATGATCTTTCAGACCTCGTTACTGACAGATGTTCTGCTCGGGCTTTCGTGTGTCGGTGTAGTGCTTGGCATCAGAAAATGGCGGTTGGCAATGGCGAATGTGGCTTTGATTACGTTGTGGGTCACGATCGCGTATGCACCTGCGCACTGGCTGGGACATTGGAGAGTAGAAGGCACGGTCAGGGTCGATGGACGACAAGTTGGCGCAACCCTGTTTCTTGGAAATCCATATGACAGTGAAGCGGAGGCAATCGCGTTGGTGGATATACCGGGAGTTGGCGACTATTTTCTGAGCTTCGGAGAGGAGAAGGTGCGGCTCGCGCCCGAGCACGAAATTGTTCATCTACTGGGCGGCATTTGGGACTTCAAGTCTCTTCGTAATATGAATTTCGTTCAACCCTTGCCACCAACGGAACTAAACCAGTTCAGAATAACCGCGCCCGATGGCCGAATCATTGAAGTGCAGCTCTAATCCGCTCTGTAGACTGCATCGGAAACATCTGAGCAGATTAGCGGCCAACCGGAAACTGCACCAGAACCACATTTCTCTTTATCCGTTGTCCCATCCCTTCGCCGCTTTCGACAAAAGGATGGGACAGCGTCTCACAAAAGCTTACTTCTCCACCCCAAACGTCAACGTCGTAGTCGAGTGCATGGTCTCGCCCGGCTTCAGCTCCGTGCTCGGGAAGCTCGGATGGTTCGGCGAATCCGGAAAGTGCTGCGTCTCAAGGCAGAACCCGGCGTGCTTGGTGTACTTCACGCCGTGGCGGCCTGTGTAGCTGCCGTCGAGAAAGTTGCCGGAGTAGAACTGCACTCCCGGCTCGGTGGTTTCGACGGTGAGCGTGCGTCCGCTCACCGGATCGCTGGCGATCGCCGCCAGATGCAGCTCGCCTGCCTTGCCGTTCAGAACCCAGTTGTGGTCGTAGCCGCCGGCCAGCTTCAACGGCTCGAAATCGGCGTTGATGCGCGCGCCGATCACTTCAGGCTTGCGGAAGTCCAGCGGCGTGCCCGCTACCGGCGCCAACTCGCCCGTTGGAATCAGACCTGCGTCCGTCGGCGTAAAGCGGTCGGCGTTGATTTCCATCTTCTGGTCGAGAATGTTGCCCTGGTCGTCGCCGTGCAAATTAAAGTACGCATGATTGGTCAGGTTCAAAACCGTCGGCTTATCCGTCGTGGCCGTGTAGTCGATGCGCAGCGTCTTGCCCTTGAGCGTGTACCGCACCATCGCAGTTAGCGTGCCCGGAAATCCCATGTCGCCATCGGGGCTCACAAGCGTGAACTCGACGCCGCCGGGCACTTCCTTCGATTGCCATACATACTCGTCGAACCCCTTGGGGCCGCCGTGCAACGCGTTGGGACCGTTGTTGAGAGGAATCTGGTAGGTCTTTCCGTCCAGCGTGAACTTGCCGTGCGCAATGCGATTGCCATAGCGGCCTACGATACCGCCCATGTATGTCTTCTTGTCGTCGAGATACCCCTGCAATGTGTCGTATCCCGTTACGACGTCCGCCATCTTGCCGTTGCGATCGGGAGCCTTTACGCTCACCAGGTGCGCACCGTACGCCGTCACTCTTACTTCAATCTGCCCATCGGACAGCGTGTAAATCGGGACGGCAGTTCCGTCCGCGGTATGCCCCCAAATCGACATCTTCACCTCTCCCTGTGCAACGGCTGAACACGCCATTGCCATTCCTATCAAAGTTGCAACGATTCCAGTTGCTCGTTTCACGTTTTCACCTCTGCCGTCCGGTTGACGGCCTTGCAGCCGCTCGCCGGATTCCGCCTGCATCCGGGCGCGCCAAGACGCGTGCCCTCGCGGCGCAATTCTGGTTCCTAGCAAATATAGCTGAACAGGCAGACATTTCCATCATATGCCGGGATATTGCGCCCGCCCGTGTGCAGGCCGTTACAGGACCCGAACTCTTCAATCCCAGCTACTTCCGCAAACCCTTGGTCATGCTCGCGTAGATTCCCCGAGCCGTGCGGGGATCGATCAGCAATTGCAGCCGCGGCGGATGTTGGCTCATGTCTACACGCGCAATCGACGCCTTTCTCATGCGGATCGCCGCGCCACCGTTGCCCGTGATGAGCCGGCCGAGAAACTGGAAGATGTTCGGATTATGCCCGACGGCCAAAATCCCCTCGCGGTCGGCGTATTTTGCTAAAAGATTCTGGAAATCTGCGTAATTGCCGTTCAATCCCAGCGCCGGGCTGATCTCGATCTTGGTCTCGTACCCGAGTTCGGTGCCCACCAGTTGCGCGGTTTGCAGTGCGCGCTTCAAGGGGCTAGAAATAATCCCGTCAATCGGCGCCTTCAGGGCGTTCAGCACGCGCGCCATCAGCATGCACTGCTCCTTGCCCTCCTTGATCAGACCGCGTTTAGCGTCCAATAGGGGGTTTTCGCGAACGGCTCCGGCGTTCGCATGGCGCATAAGATAAAGAATCATGGGAGGATGGTCGCGGCGGGGCTTTAGGTCTTGCCGTACTCCTTTGTGGGATTTTAACAGATTTGTAACATTTGCCGCCCCGCGCCGGCGATTGAGTCGGGCTGGTCAATTCAATGGGTTCCGGTGACCGGCTCCAAAGCAACCGTCTTCCTCCGCACGGCGAACACCCAGTCCACGCCGCAGCCGACGATGACAGTCAGGTCAATCTTCCCCGATCCACGGAGCCCTGCTAAACTGAGTTGAGTCGCATTTAGGCGCGTAGCTCAGTTGGTTAGAGCGCTTCCTTGACACGGAAGAGGTCGCTGGTTCGAATCCAGTCGTGCCTACCATATTAAACAATTTATAATCAAGCATATAAGCCGAGATTCTTCTTTCCGATTTTCACGACTGCGTTCGGTATTTCGATGTTTCAACGTCGGTTCGTTGGGCATGGCCGTGGCCTTGAAGGTCAATCCTGTTGCTGCCGCGGCTTCGGT
>CAVUZC010000002.1:0-73909 GCA_963745965.1 uncultured Acidobacteriota bacterium | reverse complement strand
GGTCACAACGCCTAACGCTGTGATCGAAGATTTTTATGCCTCATAATCATACGCGCAAGGACGCGAAATAGCAGCGCAAGCATTGCGTAAGCGAGACAGTTAATTACGACCGACGATACAGTAATTATGAGCCCATGAGTGGTCCTGGACCAATCGCCTGGCAAAATCACTGATGACGGCCACAGTACATACATAAAGTCTGTCTGGCCGCAGATAAGGATTCCCGATACGCCATACCACAATAAAGCCAGAACGACGCCCGCAGTCAGGAGTCCACAGGCGCTGCCAATTATTATCGTTCGAAGATTCGTCATATTATCCTTTCGGACTCGTCCTCACTTAGCCACATCGCCCGGACGAACGTCAAGTTTGACACTTGGCGAAAGGAAGACAAATGGATTCTCCTTCGCACATTGCTTTTGAATCGAAAGGCTGACAGCCTTTTCCCCGGGTGAGGTGCCGAGCCTTTGGTCCACTAGTGGAGCAGGCGCCACCTCGCCATCAGAGGGTGACACCCCCATGTCCGCATCGTTGCCTTCGGGGGCTTTCGGAACGTCTGGACTTGAATCAATAAGCAGGAGGAGTATCGAAGCCAATGACGCCTTACTCGGATCTTCCAGGCATTTGTTGAATTTCTGGACTGCTTCAGAGATCGTATCCTCTCTCTTAACTTGCGGTGTCTCCTGCTTGCCGTTGCCGTGTTTTGCCTTGCCCGTTTTCGGCTTTGCGGCGGTCGGCGCCTTTCCCGCACTGCCGGCTTTCGACTTTCCGGAACTGCCGTTGGCTCCAGTCTTCGAACTCGATGAATCCGCGGAGTTGTCCTTGTCGCCGGCAGAGTCATCCGCCCCCGCTGCGGCCACCGCAGCCGCCTGCTTCTCTGCGCTCTGTTGATCGGAGCCGCCGCCGCCCTCGCCCTGGATGGTGGCATGCCCGTCCATATCGATGCCCGTATTGGGATTGTTGTTCACGTAGGCATAGAGGTTCAAGGTCTGCGGGTCGCCAAAGGTCGCGTACGGAACGGCAGTCGGCGCTGCCGCCCAATCCGGCGTCATGAAGCGGCCCAAGGTCGACGAGTAGTAGCGGGCATAGAAGTAGTCGAGGCCGGATTCGGCATCCCGCTCTTTGCCGGTGAAGTGCTGTTCGGTGGCGTCGGCCGCTGGGCCGGTGCAGCTCAATCCGTCGCCGAAGGGATAGCTGGTGCACGTCTCTTCGCTGTTGCCCGCGGCGTTGGTCTGCATGCGGTTGGTGCCCAGCCAGTCCGTCAGGTGGAAGTGATACGTGTTGGGCTTCGGCTCGCCCGGCCCCTCGTAGGTCGCAAGCAGTTTTCCGCCCGGCGCCCACACGTTCGAGTGCATCCATGTGCCCGCGCCGTTCAGCTCCGTCACCTGGTGGCCGGCGAGATCGAGCAGGTAGCTGGCCGTCACCGCGCCGCTGGGGCTGAGCTTGGCCACCCGCCGCCCTTCGGCGTCGTAGACATACGTGGGCTCTCCGTTCAGCGCGATCAAGCGCCCTTCGGCGTCGTAGTTGTAGGCGTTGCGGCCGTCGTAGAGCAGGTTGCCGTCGGCATCGTAGACCCAGTTGGCAACCTGGTTGTTGTTGCCAAAGGTCAGTTGCGGCTGCGCCGCGGTAACGCCGGCGCAGTTCGCGCCGCTGCAGCTCGCGTTCTGCGCCCAGCGGTTGCCGTAGCGATCGTAGGTCCAGCCCAGGCCCAGGCCGGAATTCGCTGTCCCGCCGCTCAGCCGGTTGAAGTCGTCGTAGCTGTAGGACCAGGCTCCCATCACTCCTACGGCACCACAACTATTTGCATTTTCGATGTTTCCAAGAGAGGGTGGCATAGACATCGGTATTGCCGGAGGGCAAGAAAGTGCTAGATATTCGAATCGAGACATTCTCGTACTCTTCGTCTGTTACCATGCCTCCCCCACCGATCTCACTCGTTCCCTGCTCAAGCAGATTCGTCGGTCTTGGGCCTCTCTCTTGCGCAGGAACAAGTTCATCGAATATCTGGTTAATCGCATCCGGTGAGAAGTTAGAGCCGAGTTCAATTCCCCCGGGAGTATAGAGCAACCGTTGCAAGCCGATTTCGCAGACTTGACCGTCGCTGGTAAATCTGGGAACCAGTAGAATACCCGGACGAACCTCGTATGCTTCGATTGCCTTGTACCTTGAAAACATCTTTCCCTGCGTCCCTTGTGCCTCTACAACCAAGGACGAAACTACAATGATAAACGCAAAGCTCAACAGTTTTGACATCTGTACCTCCTAACAAACGTTGTGCAGACCACGAATAAATCTCCTGAGCCCTTCTCCTTGACTTCTTGGCTCAATTGGTGGGAGTGGGAGCGCTAACCGACGGCCCAGGCGCAGGCGGCGGAGAAGTAGACGTAACGACTGGCGGAGTGACGCTTTCCGTATAATCGGAACTTGCATCACCACCGGGAGTTATATTTGTCAAGGTTCTGGTATTGGTTGCATAGCACACCGTTCCATTGGCCGAAAAGGTTAGTGCCTGAGTATCAGTGCTTATGAAGGTCGATGAATCATAGGCTGTTTGAATTGAGTTGTTCGTCTTGTCGGTGCCGTCTGTCTTTTGTGTTGAGCCAACGAAATCAGGAAACTCGCCATTCTTGTCCGACTTTGAACTTCCTGTAACCGGATCAAGCGGGACTGTTTTACCATTCACGGTTTTCGTTCCCTGGTTAGTTTCAGAAACTGCGACATTCTTCATAGGCTGGCCCCCTTTGGTTATCTTAAATATGATTGCTCCCACTTCCCCAGATTTAAGACCGCTACCAAGAATCGGATTATTCACATTTCGCATAAATCCTGGTTGGATTATCTTCTCTACCGTTACCTGCACATCCTTGCAGGGATCGACGTGCCCGTCCATATCGATGCCCGTATTGGGATTGTTGTTCACGTAGGCATAGAGGTTCAAGGTCTGCGGGTCGCCAAAGGTCGCGTACGGAACGGCAGTCGGCGCTGCCGCCCAATCCGGGGTCATGAAGCGGCCCAAGGTCGACGAGTAGTAGCGGGCATAGAAGTAGTCCAGGCCCGACTCCACGTCGCGCTCTTTGCCGGTGAAGTGCTGTTCGGTGGCGTCGGCCGCTCGGCCGGTGCAGCTCAATCCGTCGCCGAAGGGATAGCTCGTGCACGTCTCTTCGCTGTTGCCCGCGGCGTTGGTCTGCATGCGGTTGGTGCCCAGCCAGTCCGTCAGGTTGAAGTGATACGTGTTGGGCTTCGGCTCGCCCGGCCCCTCGTAGGTCGCAAGCAGCCGTCCGCCCGGCGCAATCTCTGCTCCCGGCCAGGTTCACTTTAGAAAGCGCTGCAAAGCCTCAGAGAGCGGCACAATGGAGAAGATCAACGCCACATAGGCCATGACGACCATATAGAGAAACTGCCGCGAAAGCACAGGAATCGCATCGGCCACGGTGGACGATAAGCGACGTTTTACGGAGTAGTATCCTCCCACGCCGGCGACCGCTGGAAGGACTGCGATAAAGTCGACGAGGTATTTCGTTCCCAATCCCAGATATAGGTGATCATTCGGCATCTTCCAAAATGCAACAACCACAACCGCCTCAGCCGCCGCAAAAAGTGCTACGGCACCGACCCAGAGGACGCGTGTTAAGGATTCGCCCGAAAATAACTTTCTCATGTGATCCCTCCCTTTCCGACGTGTTTTTGCTCAAAGCGGATAACTTGACTCGTACACGCATGGCCTACTGGCAGATCCCTAGCGATTTGCCGAGATCGCCAGCTCCAACCATAATTCCTCCTACGATCGCTCCAGTTCCAGCACTTGCCTGTGATAATACGCCCACAGGAGCACCAATCCCTGTGGCGTCTGCCACGGTTCCCCAAATAAACACCACTCCCGCTGCCCCGACAGTCCAGGTTCCCGCATGCTCCATCCCGCTACACCATCCTTCCTTCGCCACGGGCGCAGGACTCTGCGGGGCTGGCTTCGCCGTTGTTGTAGTCGTTGTCTTTGTCGTCTGCGTCGTCGTTGTTCCACTCGCGGTTTTGGTCGTCGTCGTTGTGGTCGTCGTCGTTGTCGTGGTAGTCGTTCCGCCGCTATCGCTGCCCTTGCCGGGCGTGGGATCGGGCGCTGCCGGCGCCTTGGCGGTCGGCGCCTTTCCCGCACTGCCGGCTTTCGACTTTCCGGAACTGCCGTTGGCTCCAGTCTTCGAACTCGATGAATCCGCGGAGTTGTCCTTGTCGCCGGCAGAGTCATCCGCCCCCGCTGCGGCCACCGCAGCCGCCTGATTCTCTGCGCTCTGTTGATCGGAGCCGCCGCCGCCCTCGCCCTGGATGGTGGCATGCCCGTCCATATCGATCCCCGTATTGGGATTGTTGTTCACGTAGGCGTAGAGGTTCAAGGTCTGCGGGTCGCCGAAGGTCGCGTACGGAACGGCAGTCGGCGCTGCCGCCCAATCCGGGGTCATGAAGCGGCCCAAGGTCGACGAGTAGTAGCGGGCGTAGAAGTAATCGAGCCCCGATTCGGCATCGCGCTCCTTGCCGGTGAAGTGCTGCTCGGTGGCGTCGGCCGCAGGGCCGGTGCAATTCAGGCCGTCGCCGAAGGGATAGCTGGCGCAGGTCTCTTCGCTGTTGCCCGCGGCGTTGGTTTGCATGCGCTCGGTGCCCAGCCAATCCGTCAGGTGGAAGTGGTAGGTGCCAGGCTTGGGTTCGCCCGGCCCCTCGTAGGTCGCAAGCAGCCGTCCGCCCGGCGCCCACACGTTCGAGTGCATCCATGTGCCCGCGCCGTTCAGCTCCGTCACCTGGTGGCCGGCGAGATCGAGCAGGTAGCTGGCCGTCACCGCGCCGCTGGGGCTGAGTTTGGCCACGCGCCGCCCTTCGGCGTCGTAGACATACGTGGGCTCTCCGTTCAGCGCGATCAAGCGCCCTTCGGCGTCGTAGTTGTAGGCGTTGCGGCCGTCGTAGAGCAGGTTGCCGTCGGCATCGTAGACCCAGTTGGCAACCTGGTTGTTGTTGCCAAAGGTCAGTTGCGGCTGCGCCGCGGTAACGCCGGCGCAGTTCGCGCCGCTGCAGCTCGCGTTCTGCGCCCAGCGGTTGCCGTAGCGGTCGTAGGTCCAGCCCATATTCAGACCGGAATCCGCGCCCGCCGTTGCCGTCCCGCCCGTGAGCCGGTTGAAGTCGTCGTAGCTGTAGGACCAACTCCCCATCACCGCATCCGTCATCCCCAGCACGTCGCCGTTCGGCGCGTAGCTCGCGATGCTCCAATTGTAGAGCGGAGCGCTGCCGCCACCGCCCGACAGCGTGCCGGGGTTGGGGAAGGCCGCAAACGATGGGCCGGAGAAAGCCGCTGCATGGGTTGTCGTGACCGAGTAGGAATAGTCTCCCGTCGCGCCGTTGCCGTCGGCAGTCATGACAAGACAGATATTGCAGGAGTCTGCAAATTGTAATCCGACCACGCCGTTGTTTTGGCCGTTGCCGATCAATCCAGCCACAACGCTCGTGGCGTCCGAACCCGCTCCATAATTTGTGGTGGCCACCGGGACGCCGTCTGCCGTCAACGTCACCGTCCCGGAATCGAAGACGGGTGCGGGAAGGTTGAGGGCCGATGGCACCGGGATGCTGCCGCTGGTCTCTAGCGCGAAGGCAGGGGCAGCCCCGCCGGTCTGGCCGGTAAAGCCCGTGATGCCCGAGGTAAGCGAGTAGGGCACCGTCTGCCCGGCCGCATAGCAGCTGATCAGCGTGACCGATGGGCCGCTCGCCACCGCCGTCACCTCGGTTCCCGGCACCGCACACGAGGGAAAGACGGCAGCGAAAGCCTGCGCCAGGGAAGCAGGCGTGCTTGCGCCGTTCAATGTTTGCGTAACCGTGGAAGGGGCAGACGAACTGATCGCGAATGTGCCTTGCGCCACCGTGCTCGCCGCTCCCCACGTCAGCGTAACCTCCGTCTGCAGGCCGCCGCCATCGGGAGAAATCTGGGTAAGAATGGTGCCCGTCTGGTTGTTTTGTTCCGCTCCCGAGAAGGTGAGTGTCGTGGCTCCTTGCGGCAGCGCGAAGATCATGGCGGCGCTCGAAGTCGCCGCCGAAAAAGCCGGAGGCGGCAGGTTCGGGCCTGCATAGTTTCCGCCGAAAAGTTGCACGCTGTCGCTGTACGTCACCTGGCTGGGCAAGCCCGCCACGCAACTCGCAAAATAGACCGTGGCTCCCTGCGCCACGCCGCGCACCAGACCGCCATTGGCGCACGTCAACTGCGCAGCCAGGTTCGACGCCAGGGTCTGTGGCGTGTCGTTCTGGCCGTAAGAGACTTCATAGACGGTCGGGCCACCTGAGCCAGGGTAGATAAAGAAACCGAATGTGCCGGTCTGGTATCCCAGGCTGCTGCTCTCATACACTTCCGCGCCGCTGAAGGTGACCGAGCCGTAGGAATACGCCATGACCTGCTCGAACCCGGAGATCTCGGTAATCCCGCTTGCCGGAGCCGTCGCCAGGGTGTCGATCTCGTCGATGGGCAGCAGGCGGCTGTTGTAGTCGCGATGGAAGTCGATGTTGGGAGTGGCCCCTTGCCCCATCAGAGCATTCGCCAATTGCCCGGCGGGCGTGTAGCTGGCGTCTGCGAACAGAGGCAGGCTGCTGCTGCTTCCCGCCAAGGTCGAGCCGCTCAATGTAGACAGACGGCCGGCGGAGTCGTACTGGCTGGTGAAGGCGAGCGCGGAAGTTCCGGACAGGCCATTAGTGGATGAGATCGGGTCGCCCGCCAGATCGTAGCTGTAATTGAAGCTGCCGCTGCCCTGGTTATCGACTACCACGCGCCCCATGAGATCGTAGGAAAAGCTCCGGAATGTGCCCGGCGTCGATTCGCTGCTCAGCCGGCCCATGCTGTTGGCAGAGGTGCTTTGGTCGTACGTGAAGGTAGCCGAGGGCGTGATGCCGTCCGAATAGGTTTTCCCTGTCAAGCGGTTCACGGCGTCGTAGCTGTAAGCGGTGGATATGCCCTTGGCGTCTGTCTTGCCGGTGAGATTGCTGTCGCTGTCGTAGCGGTAGGTCGTGGTTCCCGATTCGGGGTTGGTGGCCGACAACAGTTCGCCCAGCGAATCGTAGACGAAGCTGCGGCTCTCTCCCCCCTGGGTCACGCTGGTGAGCGAGTCGAGCGGCCCGTTCGAGTTCGATGCATCGTAGCCGTAAGTGGTCAGGAAGCCGGTGGCGGAGATGTCGAGAGTTGGCGATGTTCCACAGGAGGAGGGCGTGTTGTTCGAGCTGCCCTGCTGCGTCTGGCCAGTCACTTCGCAGACGTAGATGAGCCGCCCTAAAGCGTCGCTCTGCGAAATGCGCTGCACCCTGTCGGTCCCGTTGCCCTCGTCGGCGCTCAATACTGCGCGGCCGGTATAAGTGTTCGTGGCATAGGCGCCGTCGGGATGCGTGATCCGAGTCGTGCGGCTTAACCCGTCGTAGGCGTAGGTGGTGGCGCCGGAGGTGGACGCGCCGGGGCTCGATGTGCAATACGGGTTCGTCACCGTGGATTTGCGCCCATCGAGGTCGTAGGTTGTGTCGACGTTTACACTTCCGCCCGGGCAACTGGGATCGGAATTCAACTGGGTCGTCGTTGCAGGCAATCCGTTGATCGGGTGCATGGCAATCGACGCCGATACCTTGTTGACGCCGGGAGAGATCGCCTCAGTGGTCGTGGTTTCGAGCGGGTAGCCCGTGACCGAGCAGCCCGCGCCGCCCAGGTCGCTGTAGCAGTGGGTGGTCTTGCCGCCGTCGCCCGTCGTGGTTGCGGTCTTGCGGCCCATCAGGTCGTAGGCGTAGCTGGCGTAGTCGGCTCCTGAAGCCAGTCCGGTCTCGCAAGTGCCCGAGAAATTCTCGCCGCAGGTGGCCGCAACCAGGCCGCTGCCCCAGTAGTATTGGTTTTGCGTCACATGCCCCAGAGCATCCGTGGTCTTGGTCAGGAAGGCGTTGCTGTTGCGGTTGACTCCGTCCGCGTAGTTGTCGCTGTAACTATAGGTCGTGACATTGCCGTTGGGGTCCGTCTTTTGCGTGACGTTCCCATAGGCGCCGTAAAGATAGCTGGTCGTCAGCGATGCCCCGTCCGTGCTGCGCCACTTCGTCTCCTTGCTGAGAAACGCCGGCCCGCCGCCGTTATTTCCGTCGTACACGTCGGTCGTCTTCTCCAGCATCTTGCCGCTGCCGTCGTAAACGATCTCGCTGGTCTTGCGGTCGCAGATATGTCTGCCCCCTCCGCCATTGGAGTTAGGCCACCCGTAAGCGGCGGCGTTCAAACGGTGCAGCCACTGGTAATCCGTCCGCTTCAAAAGCGGCCCCGGTGCGCCTTGCCCGTAATCGTAGATGCGCTCCTCGGTCATCACGCTGTCGTTTTGCCAGGCGGGCCAGAGGTCGTAGCTCCATTGCACCTGCGAGACCATGCCGTTGTCCAGAGTCGTCGTCTGGACCGTTGGCACTGCCGGAGGGCTTTGGTTGGTGCCGGCGCCAAGGTCGTTGGACGTGCTGCCTGGAGCCGTAGTCGTCGCATACTGCGTGGTAACCGTCTTCATGGGGACTGTAGCGCCCGCAGCGTAATACTGCCGCTCGGTTTCGACCGATGGGATGCTGCCCGTGAATAAGTCGGCGGTCGAGAACTGGTAGACGATCTTGTTGCCGACCGGGTCCACCACCACATTTTGCTGGTTGCCGCCGTTGGTTCCGTCCGCCAGCGCAGAAGCGCCGTAGACCGTCGGCGTATACGTGGTGGTTTGCTCGGCAACCGGGCATTGATTGCTGCTGTCGTAGGCCGATGCCGTAGTTGCGCCCGCCTCCAGCACGGGCACGGGGCACAGGTGCTTGGCAGAGACCTCGTTCACCCAATAGGGAATCCCGCTGCCTACCCCGCAGCCGAGACAGTGGTACGTGAACGCCTGTGCCTGGTAGTCGTAGCGCGTGTAGCCTCCGGTGGGATAGGTCACCTTGCGCAGCATGCCGCAACTGTCGTACTGGAAGGTGTAGGTCAAGCCGTTCGGCAGCAGAATCGCCGTGGGCATGGAATAAAGCCCCGGGCTGCCCACCTCGCCGCCGTTGTAAATGGGCTGGCTCGATGTGCAGGAAAACTGCAGGGTCTGCATCTGCACGGTCACCGTCGCCGTGCCGCTCGAAACCGGGTACTGGAACTGGACGTAAGAAGTCGCGGCGGTGGTGCTGGAGCCCGAGAACGAGGCGTTGGACGTCTCGGCGACCACGCGCCCTACCGCGTCCGTCACGGAAGTATTGGTCCAGGTGGCGCTGGTGCCATCGGGATAGGTCTCCGTCGCGCAGCCCATGGCGGGGCAGGAACTCGATCCGCCCGACGCCAGCGCGTACCGGGTCCCATCCTTCATGATGAGCGTCTGCGCGCCAAGCAGGTTGAGCCATGTATCCGCGCCGCTGAGGTCCGGGCCGTCCACGCCCGACGCGAAGCCGTATTTGGACCCATCGGGCATGAATTCGACCGGAGATCCGCCCGTGGCCGCAGTAGCGTAATAGGCCGGCGCGCCGGTCAGGACCCATCCCACGCCCAGAGGAGGCGTGGTGTGCCCGGCAGGCGTATTCGGCGCCCAGGCCCAGGGGAAGTAAGAGAGGACGTCGGCATCCCCTAACGTCTGGTTGGTCACGGACGCCTGTTGGAACTGGCTGTTGTAGCAGAGCGGGATGCTCAGACTGTGCTTATTCGGTTCCTTCAGGGAGACAAGAGGAATGCAGAGCGATAAATTGCCGCTCGCCAGGCTGATGTTCTCGTGCCCGCCGTCGTAGCTTCCGTACCAATGCGTGCCGTTGTCCACATTCGGGTCTGAAGCCAGGCTCTGCGCCAGTGCAGGTGCTCCCGCCGCTAACGGAATCAGGATGGTGGCGACGATAACGAGGAGACGAAAAAACCAGAACCTGCAGAGGGAGGTCATACGAGCATCCTTTCTGGAACATGAAACGGCGTAGGGCAAAAACTGATTTCTGCCGAGAGATTATTGATGATTACCGAGCAATCCGATAGCAAGGTAACGGAGCGTCGTGGCTAATCCTTCTGTTCAAAACGGGCAGATACTGAAGCTTCTCCGGAAGAATTGCTGTCTGGCCGTCAGGAGCCGCTCGTAGCAGCGTGCGCGCCCGGGCAACGGAGAGGATTTGTGCGAGGTGACTCACGAACACAGAGCGTCCTTCTGGACCGCAACCTTGCAGACGCCCGAGCAAGGTCTGTTCCCCGTAAGAGTGATTTCCGAGCGTTATTCAGCAGATTAGGTAAGACACGTGCTACTCCACATGTGCCCCGAAGGAGTGTTGTCCAAGATATGAACGGCCCGATTCAAAAGTGAAAAACTGTTACGGGCGCAGAGCACCCAAACAGCTTCAAGTCAGGGGTTACATCTGGCAATTATGCTATTATTCAACCAATTTATTTGTCAAGCAAAAGGATTTTCACGTCCCTAAGCATGCCATAGTAACCATTGCATTTAACTAACTAATAAATAGGGTGGCCTGAGCTTCCGATGCATGTGGATCAGTCGCAGGGGCCTTGCGGTTTCCCGGTTCTCCTTCTTCTCTCGCAAATGGGTCATCTCCCAATTGATCTGCGCGATCTCGCAGCGAATGTGCGCTTGAACCTCCATCCCAACGATCTTTGACATTCCCCGGATAGCTGGAACAATAAGCCGAGGCTGGGAGGCCGGTGTCAAGGCTCTCGACCGCGAAGCGGCGCGCGAAGCGCGGCCTTGACGCCGGCCGGGCCTCGGCTACGCTGCTGCTATCCGGGGAATGTCAGCTTGGGTCTGGATTACATGCCCATACCAAATCCCTGACCGATCTCGTGGATATGGGCGGGCTGCTGCTCGATAGTCTGCGCCGGTTGCGCCTGCTGGATCGCCGGTGCGTGGGACACGTCGCGGCTGAGTTCCTGGCCCAGCGCCGATGCGTTGTTTGTGAAAATCTGCGCGTCGTGCGCGCCGCGCGAGACGGCAACGTAGGCCATGCGGCTGTTGAGCAAGTCTTTCGCGCCCAGTTCGGTGTCCACGTGGATCAGCACGCGGTCGGCGGTCTGGCCCTGGCTGGAATGGCTGGTGACAGCGTAGCCGTAATCGAGATGCACGTGGCTGTTTGGATCGAGTTCGACGGCGCGGCCACCGTCCAACTTCAAATGCAGTCGGCCGTCGCCGCCGATGCTCTCGATGGTGCCCAATTCGCGGTTTGCCACTTTGAGGTCGTTCGCGGGCGCAGTGAACTGAATGCGGTCGCCCTCGAGAGAAGCTGCGCAGCTCTTCGCGGAATACCGAGACGCCCTGCTGCCGGCGCGGATCGTAGGTGCGCTCCGTGCCGTCCTGCAATTCGACCGTCAGCCGGTTGGCTGGAGCATCGATGCTCTTCACCTGCGCGTACTCGCCCTTGCCGATGCCGGTTTCCTTCGATGCGCGCGAGTAGCGCAGCACGTCGCCCACCTCGTACCGCTCGGCCCAGGTACGATCCGCGCCGGTGAGGTCCTGGCGCGGCACCAGCGTTCGGATGTGATGCTCTGCGCGGTTCACCGCACCCCGGCTCTGCAACTCCGCATGGATGCGCTCGTTGATCTCCATGCGGGAGCGATTGTCGGGCGAGACAACCAGTGTGCGCTCCGGCGAATTTGCATATTCCTTCGCAATCGCCGCAATGCGCTCGCCGTGGTCGGGAATCTCGTGGACGCGGCCCTGCCGGTCAAGATTCTGGACTGCCTCTCGGACTTCGCCTCGCGCAAGCTGCTCGACGACCCGTTTCAATTCCGGGTCTTTCTGGCGCACGATCTCATCGAGCCTGACCGTCACCATGCCCGCATCCTGAAGCTGCGCAAATGGCCGTCCTGCCTCTACTGCTTCATGCTGCCGCCTGTCGCCAACCAGCAACACGCGGTCGTTTGGATGGAGCCGGTGGACGAACTCATGCAACTGCCGGGTCGATGCCATCGAGGATTCGTCGAGCACGTACAGACGCTTCTCGCCCGTGTCGGGCTGCTCACCGCGCGCCAGATGCTTCTGGAGTGTCGATGTCTCCATGCCCGCCTCGGCGAGCTTCTGCGCCGCGCGCGATGTGGGCGCGAAGCCTTCGACGTGGTATCCCTCGGCCGCTGCTGCTTCACGAATCACGGATAGCGTTGTTGTCTTCCCCGCGCCCGCGACGCCATCCAGGCCGACGATCTTCTCGCGCGAAATAAGAATGCTCGTCCACGGCCTGACGCTGGGACGCACTCAGTTCCGGGTGCCGGTCTTCGGTCCTGATGCGCACCTGCGGCGAAACCAGCATGGGATCGCCGTAGCCGCGCCGGTTGCCCTCCTGCATCCGGGCAATGATCTCGCGCTCCATGCGCATCATTGCCGTAGTCGTGAATTGCCGGTCTGCGCCATTGTGGGCAACTTCGCGGAATTCGCCTGTCCTGATCCGGCGCTCGAACTCCTGCCGGATGCTGGCATACGTGGTTTCTCCCATGCCGCGCGCCAGGGCTGATTCGAGAATCGCGCGGCGGTCCTGCACCGCCGATCTCTCGAAGACATGATCCCGCGCCCAGGTCACCGCCCGCTGCGCGCTGCATCTCCGGTTCCCGCATCTGATATTGCCCGTGTGCTCTGCGCCTGAGCGACCACTCGATCTGCCTGGTTCCCGAACTGCGCGGCCAGTTCACGGTGCCGCCGCAAGACTTCCTCCTGCGACAGCAGCTCCTTGCTGTCGCGCGTG
This sequence comes from uncultured Acidobacteriota bacterium, assembly GCA_963745965.1. Taxonomy (GTDB): domain Bacteria; phylum Acidobacteriota; class Terriglobia; order Terriglobales; family Acidobacteriaceae; genus Telmatobacter. The sequence goes on along the minus strand of CAVUZC010000002.1, from coordinate 61,222 downwards.
TGATGCGCGGCGATCTGCGCGGCTGTCGGCTCCATCGATGCCTTGCTCGCGGAGATGGTCTTTGATCTGTTCCCGGCGCGGGCTGGACGCCTCCAGATACTCTTTCGTATATCCCTTGATTTCCGGCTGTCCATGCTTGCCGCGTTCCAATCTCGTAGCCCAGCTTTTCGAGACGCAGCGCCAGCTCCGATCGGTACACGGCTGTGACGTATCGCTGCGAAACAAAGATCTCGTGCGGCTGCAAGGCGCGCGTCTGGCCGTTGTCCCGCTCGGTGACATTGAAGATGACGGCGTGGGTGTGCAACTGCGGCGCTGCATAGCCATCCACAGGCCGGGCAGTGTCATGCTCGAAAGTGGCCGCGGCAAACTTTGCCTGTTGTTTCCGGCGCGTGAACATTGCCGATGCGGGCCTGCGTGTATCGCTCCAACTCTGCCAGCGCCGCGCGCACGCTCTCCCGGTGGGCCAAGCGTACGCGGTCATCGCCGCCCACCAAGCGCGGTAATCGAAACCGACTTCGGCGCGGAGAACGTGGCATCCCACCCGGCGCGGTGCTCGACGCTGGTGATCTTCTTTCCCGTTCTTGCCTTCGTAGGTTCGCGAAACCTGATGCCGGACGAGTTGCTCGCCTGTTTGGGGATGCTGGCCTTCGGCTAGTCGCGCAAAATGCTCGTCGTGAACTGGACCATCAAGATTCCACTGCCGGGCGAGCCTGCCCTGCCATTCGCTGTGGCCCTGCTGGTCTCGGCTCCAGTAATTCTGCTGCTGGGAGGCGAACTCTTTCGCGTGGTACATGCGCGCCTGGCTGGCTGATAGTGGTTTCGACATGGTGAGCATAGGGAGTGCTCCTCAATGGCCCGAATTGCGCCGGGCCGTGGTTTTCGTTCATTCGATCTCGTCCCTTTCCCTCCAGAGATAGCCCTCGCCGGTTCCGTTGTAGACGCCGAAGAGTGGAAACGCGAAGGATTGCGGCTTGGCGATTGGACTCGGCACGGTCTGTATTTGTGCTCGGTGCAGCCGTCTGCGTCTCTATGCGTCGTGCGGCGCTTCGATGCAATGCTGCGACTCCAGACGAGACCCTTTGCGCCAGCGCCGCGCACTCCTCGAAGAGACTCGGAGGCACCTCCCACCAAGACGAAAGCCGCCGTCGCCAAGCAAACTCGGCGATCAAAGCCCGACAGAATCCATTTGAGGCAAGAACCAGTCCGAATAGCGCGAAGCAAAACACCGCCACTCGCGCACGCTTCCGGCAGAAGAAGGAAGTCCCAAAGGCTCTCGCCGTCAAAGGCCAAGATCGGACAAACCCGGTCCGAGTATCGCCGCCGGAACTTGCTGCGGCGGTCCTTCGATTAACCCTGTCCAGCCGGCATCGATGGCCCACTGAGAGAGCAGCATGCCGGTTCCGCCGTCGGATGCAACGGCGTCGTCATCCGAAGCCAATTCCGGCTTTCGGTGCGGTCTGGTCTTCCAGATCAAGCGGACCTCGACGGTCGCCGGCGTAATGACCGGCAGCGAACACCAGAAGTATGCGGGCAGGTAATGGCGCTGAATGGGCGTCCAAAACCAGCTCGAACATACCCAGATCGTTCCGGCCTGGACAACGACTGCGAGCGCGGCGAGCCGGGCGAGAACGAGCAAGAATCGGCCTCCAATTCATCGCTCTTCGCCACCCTTTTCGACCGGCTGAGCCGAGGAAATTGGCGAGCATCTGGCGGGCCTGTTCGAGCTTCTTTGCGTCGGCGCGGTCGCGGATCTTGAGGACCGATTCGGGCAGCAACGGCTTGCCTTCGGCCGTCGCTTGAGCGCCCGCATGGAACAGGCTCAGCACTGCGTAAGCGCAGTGCCCAAACCTCGGCGAGCAGCAGTTCAATGGGGTCGGCGGACCGCTCGCCGAGATGCAGCCAACGCCGTCTCTCGCAGCCATTCCGAGAGCGGTTTGCCTGCGCGTTCCGCCGCCGATTCGACCTCGGCAAGTTCGTCCGGAGTGAGCCGCGTGGCGATGGTTTTGGAGCGAAAGCCGGACTTGCTTTCGTCGCTCGATGGCGGACTTGTTCGCTTGCACTGTCGTCGTTTGGGAAGCGTTCAAGGGGGAACCTCCCTTCTGACGTGCGATATTTGTACTTACCGAGCTCGGATCTTGCCGATCTACGTGAAGTTCTTTCCCTTCAATGTGTTTACGCTGCGGCGCCCCGGAGCGCCCTTTCTGTTTACGAACGTAAACGCGCGTTAGCATTTGTAAACGCCGCCTGAGCCAAATTGCAGTCGCAGCGGAAGTTAACATTTGTAAACGTGGCAGCGCCCTGCGGCGCTCCACAGTTCCCAAGTTGGGGGTGACGTGTCCACTTGCTTCCGCTGCGACAGCAGCGCCGTTCTTAAATCTCGCCGTATTCCAGCACTAGCTCACCCGAGATGCGCTGCAGCTGAGGCATCTCCCAGGCTCGGCGAAACGCCTCCTGAAGCGAAGCCCATTCCTCAGCCGTGAACCCGAACGAGACGGAACCCTGACAGCGAACCCACACGGGCGGCACTGTAGTCTCCATTGCCGTGTACCCGAAGAACCAGCGGCCTCTCCAAAACGAATTCGGCTCGCTCGTGTCCCATTCACGGAGCATCGACCGGAACTCCGTAATCACCGGCCAGGACGCGATCTCGTACATCGCCTGGCGGGCTTGAGGCAGGCTTACCAGCACGGATAGATCGCGTTCGCTTCCCGTCGCGAAGGACAAGACGAATCCGCCCTCGAATACGGACGAAATGGCCGGCCCCCACGGGTGCTCGGAAGCGGCGCTGCGGGAGGTGTCCCGGACCGGATAGCCACGAACCAAATAATGCCCTCGGGCCGCCACCCGCCAGAGTACCGGCCAGTGCGGCTTCAGAGCCTGATTCATCGCTTCGATTCCGAAGGATTCCTCCTCCAGAAACTCGTAGAGATTCCGCGCCGCAAACTGCGGCCATGCCTCGTCCACATCCGAAGTCTTCAATCTCCGGATCAGCCGCTCCACGGCAGTCGGAACATCGATGCCTTCCGCCGCGGCTCCGAAAACCCGCTTGCCCTGCTTGTCTAGGACGGGCAGATTCGAGAGGTAATGGGTATCCTGGCTCGACTTCTTCCCGCGCCGCCGCGGCGTACGCCGCAAGAAAGGCTTCCAGAATTCCGCTCATCGTCTCCGGCGAAATCGGATCGCCGATGTGGCTCTCGACCCCCAACTGGACGTAATAGGCGAGGACGATCCATTCGGCTCGCGCGAGGCTCAGTCCGGCTTCGCCCTTGCGTCTCGCCGCCGCAAGCGCCACGGTTGCGTTGGCCAGCAGCTCCGCCACGTCCAGCCGGTCTTCGCGGGCCGATTCGAGAAGCTGCTTGGCAACCTCGGAAGTGGTGACGTTGTCTCCGCTCTTCTTTGTGAGGACTTCCTTCAGCCGTTCGAGCCGGGAGCGTAGCGCCTCCGAGATGCGAATGGAAATAACCGGCTGCTGCGGCCATCCAGACTTTTCGGCCACGGGTGTTCCTTTCTCCGGCTCTGCTGTCCGGAATTGCGGCTGCAACTGTCATCGGTATTTGTAAACTTACAAGTTGACTCTATGGATACTCCTGCGATATTGTCAACCCATGCAAGACTGGCGAGGTGCCCCTTGCGTCCTTCTTCCCCTACTCGCCGCCGTCGGCTGCCCGTGCTGGACGATGGCCAACTCCCGCTGCCCTTCTTGCCTAGAGGCAGAAATTCCTCGCGCCTGCGGTTGAGCGCAGGTCACGTTGGTAAAGTCTGAAGTCGAACTCGGCGTCCGTTCGAGCGCCCCGCGTTCGCGTGAGAAGACTTTTTCACCACCCGTCCGCGCTATCGAGAAGGCCGGCGCCTCGGGCCGGAATCGGCCGAGGAAAACAGCCAAACGAAAGCCGCCCGCCAAAGCGAATGTTCCGCCAGATGCAAAACTGCTTGTCAGCAGGAAAGAAGCGGCGGGGATTGTTTCTTTGAGTCTCCGCTCGATCGATGGTTTGTTGGCAAGCAAGCAACTACCGTTCAGGAAAATCGGCAACCGCACGCTGATTCCGCTTACAGCCCTTCAGAGATTTGCGCGCATGGATCATCCCGAACGCATTGCTAGCTGAGTCACAACAGATGGCGCGTAAGCGGGAGTTGTTCAAGCAGCGGTGCCGTTGACGGCACGAGAGCTTACCGCGTCTCTACAAACGCACCAGGCGAAACGATCTCAATTCCCCGGAAAGGATGGAGCACAAGCAGGTCTGCATCGCCAGTGACGATATGCGTTGCGCCCCCGCTGACTGCGAGCGAAAGGAACTTGTCGTCTTTGGGATCGCGACAGGCAGTTACTTCTACATCGACATCAACCCACACTGCTTCTCGCGTCAGCGCTGCAAGAAAGCGGCGAATGTCCTCCTCGTCGATGTAACGGCGGAACTTCTCGCGGTGAAGAACCTCAAAAAGCTCAGCCAGAACGGCATAGGAGAGCAGAATCGCGCCCTCCCGCTGCGCTCGGTCCACTGCCATCCGGGGCTTCGACCCCGGTGACAACAGAGCGCTCACAAACACATTTGTGTCGAGAACGCAGCGCAATCAGATGCCTTTCAGGAGCGAATCGAGTATCTCGGGTGTGAGGCCGCGTTCCTGCGCTTTGCGCCCTGCTTCGTCAAGCACCTGCTGCAAAGAAGGAATCTCGCGCGCCGTCAATTCGCGCAGCCAGAGGCTCACCAATGCCTGGATCTTGAGCTTCTCCTCTGCGCGTGCTGCCCCATATGCCTGCGCCGTCTGCGGGTCGAGGGGGATCGAGATGGTGCGGTTCCGCATTGAAGACTCCTCTTGACTCGATTTTACGGCAAATCTGCATTTCACTTCGCATTCGCCGTGCCAAACCTGCGCGATCTCTGCGCAATGCCAAAGCAGCAAAGACCATCTTGCCACATCGTATACCCGGATGGGGTATGTGTTCGGGTGCCTGTTTTGGTGCATGTTCGATCTGGACTTTGACGCATTACCGTGCAGCCCAGTGCAATGATGGATTCTCAACTTTCTATTGTAATTAAATGCCTTATGCTGCTAGATGCGCCGCGGAGCATGTCGGAACAATGTAACCATAAAAGGACTACGAATCAGTAGGTCGGGAGTTCGAATCTCTCCGGGCGCACCATTCAATCCTAATAATCCAAATAAGCTAACGTCCCGGAGTCGCGTTGCGGGATGCTCATTCTGCGACCTGCCAAGAGAACCAATAGACCCGCCGCCAGCATGATTTGCAACGGACAGGGTGGAGAAAGAATAGGGCTAGAAGGCCATCGTAGGGACGCGACTCGGCCGGCTGGAATTCGACGCTCGTGCAGGAAGGGCACATGCGCCGTATCCACAGCACCCTCGGTACCCAACGCGGCCATGCCCTTGTTTCAACATTCATCGGGAAGCTCCTTTCACGGGAAGAATGGCATGCATCATTGTGCGGTTCCGTTTCCCACGCTGGAATTGGCGTCGAGCCATGCGAGCAACCGGCGGACGCTGCCTGTGGCGAGGGCCATGCAGGAGTCGGCGGCCCCGTAATAGAGGTGAATGGTGTCGCCATCTGCCCCGATGGTCTGGCCGCAGGGAAACACGACGTCGTGCACATCTCCGGCACGCTCGTAGGGGGTTTCGGGACCGAACATCCACGAATTACCTCGTTGCAGACAGACTTCCGGCCGCTCCAGGTCAAAGAGGGCGAGACCCAGGCGATAAATGCTTCCCGCGGCGGTTTGCCGCACTCCGTGGTAGATCATCAGCCAGCCCTTCGGCGTTTCAATGGGCGGAGAACACAGGCCAATCTTGTTGGCATCCCACCATCCCCCGCGCCGGGCTTCAAGGATGACTTTATGGCTGCCCCAATGCCGCAGGTCGGGTGAATACGAGATCCACATGTGCGCGCCAGTGGCCGTCATGGGCCGGTGGATCAAGGCCCAGCGGCCGTCGATTCTTCGCGGCAAGAGCGCGGCATCCTTATCTTCAGGCGGCATGATCACGCCGTAGCGCTCAAAGGTCACGAAGTCCCTGGTGAGTGCCAGTGAAACTCCCGGGCCGCCCCGCGCAAATGAAGTGTACGCCACCGTATATTGCTCGAGCTCCGGAACATAGGTGATGCGCGGATCTTCGATGCCCCAGATTTCTTCAGGGTATTCGCGCGGATTGGCCAGCAACGTGGGCTTGGCATCGACGCGCCATCCGTCGATTCCGTTCTCTGAGCGCGCCGCGCACAAGTGCGAGAGGCCGCTGCGGTCTTCCACCCGGCAAAGCAGCAAAGTGTCTCCGTCGGCTAATCGCACTGCTCCCGCGTTGAAGACGCTGTTAATGGGATAGGGCCAATGCTGCCGGCAAAGAATGGGATTGCCCGCATAGCGTGTGAACAGAGGAAGGTCCGTGCTGGACCCCGGCTTCGCCTGTTCCATAACGCTGGACTCCGGCAACGTGGCTAAATTCACTGGTGGATTCAATGGGAAACACTCATTTCCTGGTTCGATTCCTGAGCGTGCGACAAATTGGCTGCCTGCATTTCGAGCAGCGCCATTAAGAACGAGAGTGTTGACTCCGCTCCCTGATTTTCATTGACGCGGTCGGGATGAAGTCCATCTTTACAGCCGCCTGTGGTTGCATCGTAAAGCGGTACCTGAAGATCGTTGTTGCCCAGGAACCACCGAAAGACATGATGGGCTTCCTCGGCCCAGCGTTGATCCCGAGTAAGCCTGTATGCCTCAAGACAAGCGGAGATCGTGGCACAGGCTTCGACAGGTTGCTGATCGAAGCGGGGTTTCTCCGTACCCTCGGTGAAGGATCGGCTGGAGCCGATGGGCACAAAGATCTCCGGGTCGCCGCAATGCTGAGCGGCGACAAGCCATTCGAGCGACTCGATTCCAGCCGCGATCATGTTCTTGTTCCAGCTGCGCCCACCGGCCAGGATGAGCGCTTGCGGCAGCCGCGCATTGGAATACGCAAGACTCTTCTCAAACCAATGCCAGGTTTGGGAGCGGCTGCGCTCGTAAATATCCAGGAGGCGATTGGCGAGCACGTTGCGAGTGTTTTGGATGGCCCTGTCGCCAGGAAACCAGTCGAGATAGGCCTGCAAACCGAGAACGCTGAATGCCCACGCGCGCGGACTGCTGAAGGTCAAGGCGGCGGGCACAGCAGCCTCAAAGAGTCTTCCTGCCGCTCCCCGCAATCCTGCATTCTGCGACTGGCCGAGCACCGAACCCAAAGCCCATAATGCACGTCCATGGCTGTCTTCGGAGCCAACGTCTTCCAACCATTTGCGATCGTAACCCAGGAAATTCCTGAACTGTCCGGTATCGGAATGAAATGCGAGCCAGAGAAAAGCCAGATACCGCCGCGAGAGGCCGAGACTGTCTCTGCCGAGCTCTATTTCGGCACTGTGATCCAGAAGCGTGGATACAATCAGCGCTCGTGCATTGTCGTCGGTGGTATAGCCTTCGCGTGTGTTCGGCACAGAGAAGATGGCGTGCTGCAGGATGCCGGTATCGTCGGTCATGGCTTCCAGATGTGCAGTGTTGAGAGCCGGCAGGAGTTCTCCGGAATTTGTCCGCCGCAGAGCCGACTCGTCCGGGTGGGCGGCCTTGGGCTGCAGGGAGCGCTCGAAGCGCGCGCGCTGAAAGGTCGCCATGTAGGCCCGCGCCGTTGTCGGCCACGTGGTTCCACGAGAGTACAGATAGGCCCGCTTGCGCATCGCATGGCGCTCCGCATCGTTTTCCAGCAATACCAGAACCGCGTCTGCGATAGCGTCTGGACTGTCAAATGGGACAAGCACGCCGCGCTTCTCCGCGAGCAGTTCTCTGGCGTGCCAGTATGGTGTGGAGATGATGGCCTTGCCGGCTCCAAGCGCGATGGCCAGAGTCCCGGAGACAACCTGCGCTTCCTGACGGTAGGGTGTGATGTAAATGTCGGCCGCGCCCACGTGCTCAATCAATTCTTCGGTACTTACGAAGCGGTTGTTCAGAATCAAATGCGAAGAAACACCAAGCTCGACCGCCAGCGCTTGCAGCTCTTCGCGATAACGCTCGCCTTCGCGCCGGCGAATGTGGGGATGCGTCACTCCGGAGACGATGTACGTGACGTTCGGATGCCGTGCCAGAATCGCCGGCAGCGCGCGAATCACGTTTTCAATTCCCTTGTTTGGGGAGAGCAAACCGAAAGTCAGCAGAACGGACTTGCCTTCCGTGCCAAACTTGTCCTTGAAATAATTGGGGTCCATAAACGGCATGTCGGGCACACCGTGCGGGATTACATCGATCTTTCCAGCGGGAACCGCGTACACTTCGCGCAGCAGTTGGGCTGCCAGTTCGCTCATCACAATCATGCGATCCGAGAGCTGTGCGATCTCTTCAAGCACGATGCGTTGATTGGCATCCGGTTCGCGAAGAACTGTATGCAGTGTAGTGACCAGCGGCATTTTCAGCCGGCGCAGCAAAGCCAGAATGTAGCGGCCCGCGGCGCCGCCGAAGATGCCATATTCATGTTGCAGACAAACCAGATCGTTGCTATTGAAGTTGAGGAAATCGGCGGCCCGCTCATAAGAGGCAATGTCCTCCTGCTCCAACTCCAGGCGCACCAGTTTCGGATAATCGTAGCTGGAGTCGGGATCGTTGACGGGAATGGCGAACAGGCGTCCTTCTCCGTATTCGGCGGCGAGCGCGCTGCACAAGTCGGTCGTAAAGGTAGCAATGCCACACTCGCGCGGCAGATAATTCCCAATAAACGCAATGCGCGTGGGCAAAGGCTGGGTGCAGGCTCTGAGTGCGAGAGGCGTTGAAGCCAACGGAGCGGAAACTTCAATTGGCCCGAGCGAAACTATGGTTTCGTGGAGAGACATCGTATCCTGCTTTCAAAGGGGAATCCGGCCGCGCTGGGATGCACGCGCATTGCACTTGCGGATGCACGCCGGACGCGCTTCAGAACCGCCCCTCCTGTGCCGCTCGCATCGGCTTATCTTGCCGGAACGGGCAGCGGATGCTGCCCGACAGCAATGTTCAGCGAGGCTTGTCGCTGAATCTGGAGAGTCTGTACTGTGACATTCGCGATGTGAAATCCCGGGTACTCTGTGATCTCGAGAGAATCAAGCTCCGCGGCGTTGAATCGCTTCGATACTCCTTTGAGCGCCAGGGACAACGCCCGGTGAATCGCCTTTTCTTCCGTCAACCCAATGCCCCTTCGCGAACAGGCGCCCTGCAGCCAAAGGAAATGCCATCCCGCTTGGCGGATCATGGTGTCGAAAACGAGCGCGGGGATCTCTTCAACAACGGACCACTCTTGGCCGATGGGCTCCCGGCAGGGGTCTAACTGATCTGGCAGGATGCATTCGCTGCGCAGAAAGACAGAATGCAACTTCACAGTTGCACGCTCGTGGGTGCTGCGGGCGCCTGCGGGCCGATGGAGCAAATCACGGGATTGCTCTGCACAAGGGCGGCACCGGAGAACGAATGTTCTCGAATGAAATCCTCAGTAAAACTCAATGGACCTGTTTCCATTGCGCCCGGTTCGGCGACGGAGTAGCCGGCTACTGCGGGCGGGCTTTCCGGCTGGCACAAATGTATTTTGGTGCGGAAACGGGGAGACAGATGGTTCTTCACATCGCTTTTCTTGATATTGCTCATGGCGGCTCCAGCCGTGCGGTTGCGTGCCTGAAAGATGCTCGTCTGGAGCGAAACCTGGAATGCCGAAGGCGAGAAGGCGGGAAAGGGCTACTCTTTCAAGCATACGCCTACAAGAGCCTGCGTGCCGGCGCTGTGTGGACCCGCTGCCCGGCGGCTCGTCCGCAGGGTGCACGGGCTAGAGGCTCCGCCTTCCTGTTTCTCCGAGCACGATTCCGTCAGACTCGATAGGCTGCGTCGCGGAATCGATCGCCTTCGAGAGCTTCCGCGTCATCACCTGGAAGTGATAACCCATGACTGCCAGGGTCATAGCCGCGCCGAAGCAGCGGCGATAGCGGGTAGCCGCCTCGGCAAGGAACTTCCAGTAGCTCCACTGGTGCGGACCGAACACACCCTGGCGCACGATCGAGTGCACCAGCGCGCGCAAGTTGGCCTGCGTCATCCAATGTTCGGATTGCTGCGGCGGCTGGCTCTTTGCCCGCTCTCCTGCGGCCGGCTTGGGATGGGCGCGGTTCAAGTAGAGCTTGACGCGCTCGTAGTAGGCCTCGCAGTTGTAGATCCTCTTCATCACCTCGCGGTAGCCCTCTACCAGCTTGGCCGCATCCATGCGAGGCAAAAAGTTGAGCCGGTCGCAAAAAGTGTTGTTGCCGCCGCCCGCGTCCACAATCCTGCCTTCGCGCCGCAGGCGCCGGAAGAGCTGAGTGCCCGGCATGGCCTGAAGCAGCCCTACCATGGCGATGGGAATGCCGCTCTTCTCGATAAACTCCACCATGCGGTCGAAGATGTCTTCCTTATCGGTGTCGAAGCCCAGAATGAAGCCGCCCATCACCTCGATGCCGTAGCTTTGGATCCTGGCCACGCTCTCGAGCAGACTGCGCCGCGTATTCTGCAGCTTGTTACTGGCAACCAGGCCCGACTCGTCGGGAGTCTCAATGCCCAGGAAGACGGATTTAAAACCCGCATCCTTCATCAGCTGCATCAGCTCCGTGTCGTCCGCCAGGTTCAGCGAGGCTTCGGTGATGAAGTCAAAACCGGCTGCTCCGTGCGAGCGCCACTCGACCAACGCTCGCAGCAGTTCCTTTGCCCGCGCCTTGTTGCCGATGAAATTGTCATCGACGATGAACACCGCTTCGCGCCATCCGGCTACGCGCAACTGGTCCAGCTCGGCCAGCACCTGCGCCACAGCCTTGGTGCGCGGGCGCCGCCCATAGATCTCGATGATGTCGCAGAATTCGCAGTTGAAGGGACAGCCGCGCGAGTATTGCACGGTCATCGTCGAGTAGCGCTTCATCTTGATCAGGCTTAGGTCGGGCAGCGGGCTCGCCGTCATCTCCGGCCGTTCCGCAGCCTGATAGACGGCCCGTGCCGTTCCCTCTTCCAGCTCCCGGGCCAAACCGGCAATCAGGCTCTCGGCTTCGCCGATCACCACGTGGTCAGCTCCGAACTCGGCCGCCGGCACGCTGCTCGCAATGGGGCCGCCCACCACGGTGCGCAACCCGCGCGCCCGGCAACGCTCGACAATATGGATAAGAGACTCGCTCTGAATGTGCATCCCGCTCAGCAGAACCACATCCGCCCAGGCCAGGTCGCGATCGCGCAAGGCTTCCACGTTCGTGTCCACCATCCGCTTCTTCCAGGCGCGCGGCAGCAGCGCCGCCACCGTCATCAAGCCCAGCGGAGGCTGCGCCGCCCGCTTGCCCAGGAACTTGAGCGCGTGTTTGAAGCTCCAGAAGGTCTCAGGGAACTCAGGGTAGATCAATAAGGCGTTCATCGCACGCTTCTCCTCGAAGAAGTGCGCCGCGCACACGAATCGGAAGAAGGGGCTGCAGTTGGTTCCAGCGCAACGCAAGTGAGCGAGGCTGCGCTCCGACGCACTTCTTCTAGGATAGGCTCTCCCGCTGCCCACCGGAAAACTTTATAAAAGGGATCACTTCGCCGATAGTAATTCATCTGCGCCGGTTCTGCTGCCCGCCACGCGAATGCCTGGAGAAGGGTGTGGCAGCCAACTTGGTGTGATCGAGACCGGCGGAGTGACCCGATGCGATGATGCTGAAGGGAGATTTCGCGAAATCCGTTCGATTATTCCGCTGCGCCATCGGAGCTGGGATTATGCCAGCCGCCATCGGCAGCGATGAGCGCGTCGCCCTCTTTCGGGCCCCACGTGCCGCGTTGATAACGGCGAACCGGGTGATGGTTCTTGAGAACTCGATTCACCACCTCCCATGCGGCTTCAACCGCATCCTCGCGCGTGAAGAGCGCCCCATCGCCCTTCATGGCGTCACCCAAAAGCCGTTCGTAAGGAGTTTCTTCGCCTGGCTGTTCGTCTGATAAGTAAAGCTCTCGCTCTTCTCCGATGAATTCCTCGCCCGCAAGCTTCACGCGGGCAGCCAGTGCGATGGCCGAGTTGGGAGAGAGACGGAAGCGCAGGGAATTCGACTGCGCATTCGCCTCGACGGCATCGGCGAAGAGCTTTTGCGGGGGGCGCTTGAGTTCTACGACGATTTCAGTCGCGGTCGTAGGGAGATATTTACCTGAGCGCAAATACCACGGCACTCCGTCCCACCGCCATGAGTCAATGAAGAGGCGCAGGGCGCAGTAGGTCTCTACGTCGGAGCGCCTGGCCACGTCCGGCTCGTCGCGATAACCCAAATACTGGCCACGCACCATGTCATCGGGCTTCAGTGGCCGCATAGCTTTAAAGACCTTGGCCTTCTCGGTTTGCACCTCTCCGAAGTGCCGGCCTACAGGTGCTTCCATCGCCAGCAACGCCACAATCTGGAAAAGATGGTTCTGGATCACGTCGCGCAGACAGCCCGCTGTCTCGTAAAACGCGCCGCGCGTGCCCACGCCGAAATTCTCCGACAGAGTGATCTGCACGCTGGCCACGTAATTGCGATTCCAGATCGGCTCCAGAAACGAATTGGCAAAGCGGAAATAAAGAATATTCATGATCGCTTCCTTACCCAGGAAGTGATCGATGCGGAAAATCGAGTCTTCAGGAAACACCGCGTGCGCAACATGGTTTAATTCACGCGCCGAAGCCAGATCGCGCCCAAACGGCTTCTCGACAACCACGCGCGCATTCTTGGCCAGGTTCGCGGTTCCCAGCCCTTTAATCACCGTTTCAAAGAGCGCAGGCGGAATTGCCAGATAGTGGGCAGGCCGCCGCGCCTTCCCCAGCGCCGCTTTGATCGCGGTGAATGTATTGCTGTCCGCATAGTCTCCGCTTACATACTTCAGCAGCGACAGAAGGCGCTCGAGCGCGCGTTTGTCATCGATTCCACCGGCTCGCTTGATGCTGTCCGTCGCCCGCCGGTGCAACCGCTCCAGGCTCCACTTTGGAAAAGCAACGCCAATCACCGGAACCTTGAGTGCGCCGCGCTTCACCATCGCATAAAGCGCCGGGAAGATCATTTTGTGGGCCAGATCGCCCGTCACACCAAAAACCACCAGAGCATCTGACTGCGGCTCAGCCATCAAGCGCCCGCTTTCTGGCCGGTTTTCTCTTCGTGGCCGCCGAATTGGAATCGCATCGCCGATAAGAGCTTGTCGGCAAAACTGTCTTCGCCGCGCGAGCTGAAGCGCTCATACAACGCAGCGCTGAGCACGGGCGCGGGAACCGACTCATCGATCGCGGCAGTAATCGTCCAGCGCCCTTCCCCTGAATCCGACACGCGACCCGCGAATTTTGCCAGGTCAGGGCTGTCGAGCAGCGAGATGGCAGTCAGATCCAGGAGCCACGAGGAGATCACGCTGCCGCGGCGCCAGACCTCGGCGATGTCGGCAAGGTTCAGGTCGTATTGGTACACCTCGGGGTTGCGCAGCGGCGTAGTTTCGGCATCCACGGCTTCTTTTTGCTTGCCGACATTGGCATGATGAAGAATGTTCAACCCCTCCGCATACGAAGCCATGATTCCGTACTCGATTCCATTGTGCACCATCTTCACAAAGTGACCGGCGCCATTGGGGCCGCAGTGCAGATAGCCATGCTCGGCGGTGCCGCCCACCTTTTCCCGGCCGGGCGTGCGCGGCGCTGAATCCACGCTTGGCGCCAAGGCCGAAAAGATAGGGTCGAGCCGGTGAACCACTTCCTTTTCGGCGCCGATCATGAGGCAATAACCGCGCTCGGCTCCCCACACGCCGCCGCTGGTCCCCGCGTCCACATAGTGGATGCCTTTGGGTTTCAGTTCGGCGGCGCGGCGAATGTCGTCGTGATAATAAGAATTCCCGCCATCGATGACCGCATCGCCCGGTTCCAGCAGCGGGGTCAAGCCTTTGAGAGTCGTATCCACCACGCCGGCCGGCACCATCATCCATGCGGCGCGAGGCGTCTGCAACTTCTTCACAAAGTCTTCAAGCGAATTCGCGCCAACCGCGCCTTCCTTAGCAAGCGTTTGCACGGCTTCCGGATGAACATCGTATACAACGCACTTGTGGCCGGCTCGCATAAGACGCCGCACCATATTCATTCCCATCCTGCCTAAGCCGATCATGCCCAATTCCATGGAATCCTCCCGATAAGACATTTGATGCGATGGCGGGAACGATTGACGCGGCTTCAAAATACAGCCGTACAATGCTCACCCGACGCAGGTGTGCTCTTTCCTCAACCTTAATGTATGCGGCTCGGGCAACGATTTTCTGGCCGATTCTTTGAAGAACTCGATCACATAGAGCAATATTGACCAGACCGTCGCCAGGGATTCAGGCGATGATGGACAGAGATTGATTGCGATCTCTGTCCATCGCGGGGCTGGCTGTCCCTGCACTGCACGGGTATTATGCGCGCAGGATCGCATGGACTCAATTCGCGTTCCGTAACAATCCGGGCGGCCTCTATTACTCCACGGCTGGCTCATCTTCCAGCAGCGTATCCACGAAGGCCTCAGGAAAGAACTCCATGAAGTCGTCCATCTGCTCGCCGATGCCCATGAAGCGCACGGGCAGATTCAGTTCCTGTGCGATGGCCACGGCAACACCGCCGCGGGCGGTTCCGTCGAGCTTGGTGAGAACGATACCTGTGACTCCCGCCGACTTGGTAAAGAGCCGCGCCTGATGTAGCCCGTTCTGCCCGGTGGTGGCATCCATCACCAGCAGCACCGCGTGGGGCGCGCCGGGGACAACCTTTGCGACGGCGCGGATCATCTTGTCGAGTTCGTGCATCAATGCGGTTTTGGTGTGCAGCCGCCCTGCCGTGTCCACAATCAGCTCGTCGATCTGGCGGGCGCGCGCATGGGCGACGGCGTCGAAAACCAGCGCGGCAGGGTCAGCGCCCTTGCGAATCTTGAAGAACTCTGCGCCTGCGCGGGTGGCCCAGTCGTGAAGCTGCTCGATGGCAGCGGGGCGGAATGTATCGGCGGCGGCGAGCATTACCGAGCGCTGGCGCCCGCGGTTCCACATCGCCAGCTTGCCGCTGGTGGTAGTTTTGCCGGTGCCATTCGCGCCCACCAGGAAAGTTACATAAGGGTCGCCCGGACGGGGTTTGGGATGCGGATGGGCCTGGGATGGAGCCGTGAGGATCTCGAGCAACTGCTCTCTAAGCGCGGCGCGCAACTCTGTGCCGTCCTTGATTGACTCTTGCCGCGCCCGTTCCTGCAGCGCTTCGAGAATAACGCGGACGGTTTCGCGGCCCATGTCCGAGGTCGACAGCACCGTTTCGAGCTCTTCAAGCGCCTGCTCGTCCACGGAGGGGCTAGCCCCAGCACGCCCACCTATACCAACTGCTCGCCGGACCTGGGTAAAAAAGCCGGTCTTCTCTCCGGAAACATCCGCCATTCAGCTGCTGCGCCCCTCGCCTTCGGTCGCCTGCTCCGACCGGTGGAAAACGATCTTCGCCACGTATGACTTAAGTTTACCGGGCGAGAGCGGCTGAAGAAAGGGTTTTATACAAATTCGGCGCGCCTGAGAAGGATTTGGCCCCCGCTGCAGACGTGTCTCTGCCCAATTGTGGGATTGAAAACGATTTCCTGGAAAGCGGCAATCAAGAGCAGTGGGGGGAAAAACGCCGGGATTGCGCCACGGCGTCTCTCTGATCCTGGTTCGCAAGTTTGCCAGTTTCCCGGTTCAGCAATCGGCGTTAAGCATAGGCTGGACGGCTGCGGAAAGTTTTTGGTCGACGCCGAAAATAATGACTCGGTCGCCGGCATCCTTGACATTGGCCAATTCAAGTCTTTCGCGCGTTGGATTGTGCTGCCTGCGGCCACAGCCAGAAACTGGCCTAGCGTTCCCTTGTGCCGAGTCTCTTATGTATGGTCTTCAGAACCGGTAGACGAGGCCGATGGTTCCGCGGACATTCCACGTGCGGTGCGTCGAGTTGGCCTGCTGCGCCGTGCCGGGCACCGGAAAGGACGCGCCGACACGATCACCGGTAAGCTGCAGTCCCCATTTCTGGTTGAAGTTATAGGTCAAGCCTCCGCCAAAGCCGCCGGCAACAGAGGTGCTGGGCGACATAGGCTCGTTGCCAGTGTGCTCCATACCCAGTTCCGCGAAAAGCTGGCCGCTGAGACCTGCGAACAGATCCATATGGATGCCCGGTCCAACCAGCACTGAGTACATCGACGGATGGCCGGGGTTCGGGAGTCCGGCGTGGCCGGTCCCGATTCTGTAGTAGTCCGCCGACCCATTGAGCATGAAATATCTTCCCCAATAGCGAGAGAGCGTTACTTTTCCGCCCATCAGTCCGCTATAGGTAACAGGCACCTGCCGGATGCGGGAATAAGCGCCGCCGGCATAGACCGAGTATTTGTAGGCCGCCTGACTTTCCGCAGGACCTGCGCCCTCCGTGTCGGGGTTCACCTGCGCCGCTGCAGCCAGCGGCACAAGCGCCACGGCCAGCAGGCAGAAAATTCGCAACAAAACCGTTCTGTTCAACTTAAAAACTCTCCTCGAACACAAACCTGTAACCGCTCGGTTTAGCACCGCGGCAGCCGCCTTCCAGAAGCTTTCCGGTACCCTCATAGACTATCCTCTACCCCCGGCTTTCACGAAACGCGCCAGCCAGCGAAATCCGCTGGCCGAACCGCAGAAAGAGAGGATTCTTTAGGGACGGCAATGCCGCGCAAAGGAAAGCGGAAGGCGGGCCCGGAGACGCTGTGACACTCAGTCGCTCAGTCGTATTCCAGGTACCACGGAATGTTGATAACGACGATGCGGCGATTTCCGCGCACGAGCAGCATCACCTTCAGCAGCTCCGATCGGCGATTGTGCAGCATGCCGTCCCACCAGTGGTGCACCACAAGCTCCGGAATCAGCACGCAGACCTTGCAGGCCTCGCTTGCGCGCTCCACGTCGAGCACATAATTGACGATCGGCAGCAGTACGTAGCGGAAGGGCGATTTCAGAGTGACCAGCCGTGGGACGCACTTTCCCGCAGCCTGAAGCGGGGCCACAATGTCTCGATCCCACTGGTCGCAGAATGGATCGGAGCCTTCCGGTGTATGCACGTGGACGCAGCGGATATCGCTCGACATGGAAAGCGCGAAGGAGAGCGCCTTTTCCGTAACGCGGGTCCAGCGGTCGATGGGCAAGATGATGATCGGCTCGCTTACCTCGGCAGGGCTGAAGGGCCGGTCGAGCCGGATCTCATCGTTGACGTGGCGATAGTGCCGATTCACCGCGCGCATGAACACGATCATGGCCGCAATCAGCAGCACCGTAATCCATGCGCCCTCGGCAAACTTGGTCACCAGCACCACAAGCGCCGTGATCCCCGTGGCCACCGCGCCCACGCCGTTCACCATCATGCGCCCACGCGCGGTGCCTTGCCGCTTCCAGTGCATCACCATTCCGGCCTGCGAAAGCGTGAAGGCTGAAAACGCGCCGATAGCGTAGAGCGGAATCAGCCGGTCCGTGACGCCGCCGAAGAAGATCAGCAGCAGGGCCGTGAGCGCGACCAGCACGTAAATACCCCACGAGTAGAGCAGGCGCCGCCCGCGAATGGTGAACACGTGCGGCATATAGTTGTCGATCGCGATGGCGCGCGTCAGCCGCGGGAAATCTGCAAACGCGGTGTTGGCCGAGAGCGCCAGCACCAGCAGCACCGATGCAATGGTAACGTAATAAAACCAGCCGTGGCCCATCACCGCACGCGTGAGCATAGAAAGTACGCTCTCGTATCTGGGACTGCCGGGAGCTGTGGCGGCGATGCCGTAGGCACGGCACAGGAGCGCAATGCCCAGCAGCAGAATGGCCAGCAGGGCAATGATGATGGTGAGCGTGGTTTTCGCGTTTTTCTGCGTCGGCTCACGGAAGGCGGTTACGCCGTTGCTCACTGCTTCCACGCCCGTCATGGCGGTGCAGCCGGAAGAGAACACTTTCAGCAGTAGCCACCAGCTCAATGCGGCTGTCACGGGCGGCATCCCGGGCATAGTCGTTACCGGATGGGGATGCCCGGCGGCGTGCACGGTCTGCCATCCGCCCACCGCGATCACAATCAACAGCGTCCCCGTAAAGAGATAGGTGGGAATCATGAACACCACGCCGGTATCGCGCACGCCGCGCATATTCACGATGGTCAAGAGCGCGAGCACGACGAGGCACAACAAGAGCGTATGCGGCTGCAAAGACGGAATGGCGGAGATCAGCGCGCCCACGCCGGCCGAGATGCCGACCGCAGCCGTGAGAATGTAGTCGATCATCAGCGCCGCGGCGGCCAGCAGGCCCGCGCCCTCGCCCAGGTTCTGGCTGGCCACAATGTACGAACCGCCGCCTTGCGGATAGGCCTCGATGGTTTGCCGGTAGCTGAAGTAGACGATCATGAGCAGAATCACGATCGCCGTGCTCACAGGCACGATGTAGCGCACGCCGACGAGGCCGAGCGGGATGAGCAGAGTGAGTGCCGCTTCAGGTCCGTACGCGGCCGAGCTTAAAGCGTCGAGGCCGAAGACGGGAATTCCGGCCAGGGGGCCGATCTGCTCGGCGCGGTCTTCGCTGGAGGCCAAAGGCCGCCCGAAAAGCA
Source organism: uncultured Acidobacteriota bacterium (assembly GCA_963745965.1). GTDB lineage: Bacteria > Acidobacteriota > Terriglobia > Terriglobales > Acidobacteriaceae > Telmatobacter. Next base: position 42,637 of record CAVUZC010000002.1, on the reverse strand, counting down.
AATTAAAGAATTGCGTAGAAACGCCCATGCAGGATGGTCCGAGGGAGAGGAGTCGAACGCGGGAAGCGCCGCCGATGCCAGTGTCTCATGCGAGCCAGCAGCTCCGGGGGCAATCAAACCAAGACAGGCTTCTTCTCAAATGCCTAGCGTCTTTGCTGCGGAATTGAATAGCACCGTAAGACCGTGGTGACCAAGCTTCGGTGAGCTTTTGACTTTCGGTGGCCTTTTGCTGTCTGAGCCCAGTACAAGTACTTCTAGTGTCCTGTCTCTAAAGTTCGCACACAAAAGCGAGCGATGGAATCGAGGATCTGGTCGGCGGTTTTGTGCCAGACGAAGGGTTTTGGATCACGGTTGTGGTTTTGGATGAAGGCCGCGATAGCATTCTTCAGGTCTTTGGTGGAGCGATGCACACCTCGCCGCAATTGCTTTTCGGTCAGTGCGGCAAACCATCGCTCGACCAGATTAAGCCAACTGGCGGAAGTGGGCGTGAAGTGCAGGTGGTAGCGCGGCCTCTTGGCCAGCCAGTTGCGAATCAACGCCGTCTTGTGGGTTCCGTAGTTGTCCAAAATCAGGTGTATATCGAGGTCGGCGGGAACGTTGGCTTCGATGGTGTCGAGGAACTTGCGGAACTCCTCGGAGCGATGGCGCTGTTGCGTCTGTCCGATCACCTTGCCTGTTTTTGTATCCAGGGCAGCAAACAAGCTGGTTGTTCCATGGCGGACGTAGTCGTGGGAGCGGCGTTCGATCTGTCCGGGGCGCATGGGCAACAGCGGAGCGGTGCGGTCCAGGGCCTGAATCTGGCTTTTTTCGTCGACGCATAAAACCAGAGCGCGATCCGGCGGCGCCAGATACAGGCCGACGATGTCACGCACTTTTTCGATAAACAGCGGGTCTTTGGATAGCTTGAACGTCTCGGAGCGGTGCGGCGCCAGGGAGAAGGCTTGCCAGATGCGATGAATCGAGGCACGGCTGAGGCCGGCACGCTTAGCCATGGAGCGTGTGGACCAGTGCGTAGCATCGCTGGGGGTCGACTCCAGGGTTAGAGCCAGTACCCGCTCGACATCCTTGTCGGAGAGCTTACGCGAGGTGCCCGGCCGCGGCTCATCGAGAAGACCATCCAAACCCTGATCCAGATAACGCCGCCGCCACTTGCCCACGGTCTGCAGAGTCAGGTTCAACTGGCGCGCTATGCTTGTGTTGCTCAACCCATCTGCGGCAAGCAGAACGATGCGCGAGCGCATGGCTAGAGCCTGCGCGGTCTTCGGTCTCCTGGTCCACGCCACCATCTGCGACTGATCTTCGGCGTTGACCGACAACGGAATGAGCGGCCGCCCCATCGGAGTTCCTCCCACTCTATCCGATGAAGGGCCCCACGGAAGTTATGCAACTTATTTCAGAGACAGGACACTAGATCCGAGCTTGATAGGACCACAGTAGAGATTCCGTTGGGCACAGGAACCATCTTCTCGGTATACGGCGCAAAGGGATCACCTGGCGGTGGAGGAGCAGGGAGAAGATCTCCGGGCCGAGTTGCGCGGGGCGGGGGTGGAGGCGGCGGAGGCGGCACTGGATAGGCATCTTTTTCCAGCAAGACAGCCAGCAGGTAGACAGCTTCGCCAGGAGTGCAATTTGTTCCATTGCGGTCTGCAGTAAGCAGTGCCGGATATTCTTTGGCAATGCGGGGATCGTTTCTCAAGCTCCGAAGATCGCTGAGGCTCGCTGGCATAACCGGTAGGTGTGCTTTCTGGACTACCTCATTGAATGCCTCGGCGACTTGCGTATCGGGAATCGGTTTCCTCTTCCCTTCGCGCGCTTCCTGTTCAGCTTTCGCAAGCCGTTCGGCAAATCTGTTGATATACCTGTCGCCGGTTCGCTCCGGTAAAAGAAAATGCGCCAGATCCTCGGCGAAATAGTGAATACCGGCCGGATCGGAAGCCTCGGCGTCTTTGTTGAGCATGGCGCCCACGTTCGTCAAAGGCCGTCTCTCACTGAACGGTTTCCATTTGGATTGCTGGCTATTGACCAACTGACACGCAAACGATCCAAGAAGAAGCGCAAAAAATGCGAGTGAGACTTTGGTTCGCATCATGACCCCTTTCCCACAAATGTCGAACGCCCGAACAAGCCCGTTAAACAGCGCGGCTCTTGCGCGATGGGTGCTCTTAGTCCCTCATTCCCTAGTTCCCTGCCTCTAGTGTCCCGGCAGCTTGCAGCAATCGCCTGCCTCCGGGGGCTCGCTTGCGCCGGCGTCGAGCACGACCTTCCAGTTGCCGTCCGCTTGCTTGCGCCACATGGTGATGTAGCGGCCGCTTGTGAGGACAGGATTGCCGTTCTTATCCTTGCTGCGGCCTTCGTAGTGGCCCCATGTGTAGCCCATGTCGCCCGAAGGCCCCATCATAGCGTCGGTTGGCGTCCAGGTAAGCTGGTAATCCTTGGGCGACCAGGTTGCCGACTTCACGATTGCAACTTTGCCGATGACCGGCGCAGCCGCATTGCCCAGTTCCACGCCGTCGTCGGCGAACCAGTCGGCAAAGGCCGCTCCGCCGCGCTCAGCGACATCTTTGGCAAAGCGCGCTTCGAGATCGAACAGGATCATCTTGCCCGGCTTCACGGTCGCGTCGGTCAGCGGATTGGGCGCCTGAGTGGATTCCGGCTCCAGCATCTGCGCCCGCGACGCGCTCGCGCAGAGACCTGCCGTGAGCCCCACCGTCAAAACCAAAGAGCCAACAAGATTCCGCATGTATTTAGCATTCCTTCCTATGAAGCGGTTACACGCTCATCCTACAACCATCCGGCCCGTTACCGCCGTGCCAGGAGAGCCGCAAAAACCGAAGCTGCAAACTCGACCGCAGGTATACTAAGAGGAGGCGAGATTTCGCCCGAAGACCCCCGATTTAGGGGGCTTTTTTGCCGCAGGGGAGAATCCCCTGGACGCCCGGCTGTTTCCCCCCGGGAAAAGGAACAACATGGGAACATTGCTGGAGTCCATCCACAGTCCGGCCGACGTAAAACGGCTCAGTCTTGACGAGCTCGCAGGCCTTGCCGGGGAGATTCGCGAATTCCTCATTCAGACCCTCTCGAAGACCGGCGGCCATCTGGGCCCGAACCTCGGCGTAGTCGAATTGACTCTCGCCCTCCACGCAGTCTTCTCGACTCCCGATGACAAGATCCTTTTCGACGTCAGCCACCAGGCCTACATCCACAAGCTGCTCACTGGCCGCCGCGAACGTTTTGAAACCATCCGTCAGCCGGGCGGCCTCAACGGCTTCATGCTGCGAACCGAGAGCGAGCACGACTGCTACGGCGCCGGCCACGCGGGCACTGCGCTTTCAGCAGCGCTCGGCATGGCCGTGGCGCGTGACCTGGGCGGAGGCCGCGAGAACGTGATTGCCGTCGCCGGCGACGCTGCCTTTACGAACGGCATCACCTTCGAAGCTTTAAACAACATCGCTTCGCAGACCAAGCGCATGATCGTTGTCCTCAACGATAACCAGTGGTCCATCGACCGCAACGTGGGCGCGGTGGCGCGCTACTTCCATCGCATTGTGGCGAACGAGCGCTATCAGCACCTGCACGACAAGGCCACGCATCTGGTCGAGCGCTTCGCCGGCAAGACCGCTGTAAAAGTCATACGCCGCGCCGAAGAAGCCGCCAAAGGCATGTTGTGGCCTTCTGTGTTGTTTGAGGAGTTCGGCCTCGACTACTTCGGCCCCATCGACGGGCACAATCTCCCACTGCTCATTGAGACTTTCAAGTTCCTCAAGACCCTCGACCATCCGGTGCTGCTGCATGTTCTCACGCAGAAGGGGCGCGGCTTTCAGCCGGCTCTCGATGGGCAAAAGAAATTCCACGGCCTCGGCCCCTACGACCCCGAAACCGGCCAGACCCCCGACGGGTCGCCCACGTACGCCGAAGTCTTCGCGAAAACACTCGCCGCCCTCGCCACCAAAGACGAGCGCATCGTCGCCATCACTGCCGCAATGCCCAATGGCACCGGCCTCGATCACTTCCGTCCGCATCACCCCAAGCGCTACTTCGACGTGGGCATCGCCGAAGAGCACGCAGTGATCTTTGCCGCCGGCATGGCCACGCGCGGCTATCGCCCGGTCTGCGCCATCTACTCCACATTTTTGCAACGTGCGTTCGATCCGATCGTCCACGACGTCTGTTTGCAAAAGCTGCCCGTCCTCTTCTGCATGGATCGCGCCGGGCTCTCCGGCGACGACGGCCCCACGCATCACGGCCTCTTCGATATCGCTTATCTGCGCGGCATTCCCGAGATCGTGCTCATGTCGCCTAAGGATGAGGACGAACTCGCCGACATGCTGAAGACCGCGCTCGAGCTTCCCGGCCCAAGTGCCATTCGCTATCCGCGCGGCGCAGTGGCCGGCGTGGCGCGCAAACCGGAGCCTCAGTCGATTCCCTTGGGCAAAGCCGAGGTGCTCGCCGATGGCTCCGATGTTGCCATCTTCGGCCTCGGTCCCATGATCTCGCTCGCACAAGGGCTTGCCGCAACGCTCACGCGCGACGGCTACTCGGCAGCGCTGATCAATTCGCGCTTCATCAAGCCGCTCGATCGGGAAGTGATCGAGCGCTACGCCAAGCGCGTCGCCGCCTTCGTGACTTTTGAAGACCACGTGAAGATGGGCGGTTTTGGTTCCGCGGTGGTTGAAGCGCTCGATGAGATGGGCCTCGCGGTTCCCGTGGTGCGCATCGGCTGGCCCGATCAGTTCATCGAGCACGGCAAAGTCGACGAGCTTCGCGCCCGCCACGGCCTCACCGTGGAAGCTGCTTATGCACAGTTACAGCCGCTGTTGGCCGGCCGCCGCCGCGCTACGCTCGTGGCAAGCTGAACGGAAGCGAGCGAGTCAGCGGGTTCGCGCGGGACAACTCCGTGTATTCCAACTAGAGAATCTGATTGCCATTGAAAAGGCAGTTACATCGCTAACTTGCTGACTTGATAACTCGTCGCTCTCCTGTATCCTCCAAGCATGTTGCCATCGACCCGTCTGCCGCGCCGCTGGCTGCTTTGGATCGGACTGGGTTTTGTCCTGCGCCTCACGTTCATCTGGTTCCCGCGCACCATCGATGACGATACATGGGACTATCTCGAGATCGGCCGCAATCTGCTGCATCACGGCGTCTACGGTGTAGGCTCAGGCGCCACGCTTTCACCCACTCTCTTCCGGCTGCCGGGTTACCCAATCTTTCTCGGCGTCTGTAATCAACTGTTCGGCCAGCTTCCGCACAGTGGCTGGCTAGTCGTTGTTTACGTTTTGCAGTCCGTAGCCGACATCGGCGGCGGCTTGCTCCTCGCATTCTTCGCTTATCGCGCCATCTCACCGCGGGCCGGCGAAATTGCGCTCGTGCTCGCCATGCTCTGCCCCTTCACGGCTGCGGAAGCCGGCATCGCCATGACGGAATGCCTCTCGATCTTTGCCGTCTCGCTGGGCGTCTACGCCGTCGGTCGCATCCTGGCTGCAGAAACAGTCGGATCGCGCGACGCGCAAGCTCCGATCGACACGCGCGCTGTGTTCTGGGCAGGCTGCGCCGCGGCCCTCGCCATGCTCCTGCGGCCCGATGGCGTTCTTCTCTTTGTCACTGTTGCGGGAGCATTGTTCTTCTACATTTTTCGCGGCCGTGCAGCGCAAGGCATCTCGCTCGCGCTGCACCGCAGCCTCACCGTCACATCTATTTATTGCGCAATCGCCCTGGCGCCGATCGCCGTCTGGACCGTGCGCAATTGGGTCACCATGCAGGTCTTTCAACCCTTGGCGCCGCGTTATCTCAACGATCCTGGCGAGCGCGTCAACACGGGCATCTATCGCTGGATGCGCACCTGGACCGTCGAGTACGTTTCCACCGCAACTGTTTTCTGGCAGGTCGGCGCCGGCCCCATCGACCCCGGCGATTTGCCGGCGCGAGCCTTCGATTCGCAGGAGCAACGCACGAAAACTCTCGCCCTGCTCGACGAATACAACCGCACGAATTCGGTCTCCGCCGACCTCGACAGCCGTTTCAACGCGCTCGCCGCGGAACGCATCCATGCGCACCCATTCCGCTACTACGCGTGGCTGCCGCTGCTGCGCACTACCGACATGATGTTTCGCCCCCGCACCGAGGAGTTCAATCTCGAAGTCTTCTGGTGGCCATTGGCCGACCATCCTGGTCAAACCATCGCGGCCATCCTGCTCGGCCTTCTCAATCTCCTCTACATCGCCGCGGCCGCCTGGGCATTCCTGCGCCAACGGGTGCCGTGGCCGTGGATGCTCGGCGCTTACATCGTCTTCCGCTGCCTGCTTCTCGGCACCATGGAAAACTCCGAGCCGCGCTACTCTCTCGAGTGTTATCCCATCTTTATTGTTGCGGCAGCCGCAACAATGAGCAGTGCGAAATTCGCTCCGTCCCAGACAAGGACCATCACCCAGGCCGACTCGCTGACTTGCTGACTCGCGGGCCGCTCCTTTGTGCGACAATCCTCATCAGACTGACTTCAATGCGAAGATTTCGCTTTTTTGCCGCCCTGCTCTGCGGAACATTTGTCACCTGCGTTGCGGCCCACTCACAGACCGAACCGGCGGCGCCCCTCGTGCTTGAGGGCGGCACGATCATCGACGTTTCCAATTGGGGTCATTCTGCCCGCGACCTGCACGATGCGATCATTATCATCGAGGCCGATAAAATCACTGCGGTCGGCGCGCGCGGCGAGGTGCAGATTCCGAATGGCGCGCGCATTGTCGATTGCACCGGAAAATTCCTGATCCCCGGCCTGGTCGACGGCTACGCAGGCATGAATTCGCAGGCTCAGGCCCAGGCCAATCTCTATATGGGCGTCACCACGGTGGTTGCCCGCGCCGACGCCGAGCGCGGATTCATCGATTCAAGCGCGCATCCCTCGCCGCATGTCTATCCCATCGACACCATCGGCATCACCGACAACTGGAGCCTGCTGGCACGGCAACCGGAGTGGGTTTATAAGCTCCACGAAGGCGCGCATCCCGTCGAACTCTCCCCGCAGGACACGGCGCGGCAAATGGCCGATACGGCGCGGCTCGGAACCCGCGTGCTTCTGCTCACGTCGCATCTCACCGCCGCAAACTCCCAGTGGATCATCGCGCGTGCCCATGAGATGGGCCTGGTCACTTACGGAGTCTTCGGCGCCACGCCTTACCGGGTGGGCGTTGAAGCCGGCGTCGATGCTCTGCCTGAGATGGATCGCTACGTCCTCGGAGTGGTTCCCGACGAGTTGCAGCGCCCCCTCATCGACGATCCTGACGGCTCTGCGGCCATGACCGCTTACGACTACTCCGAGCACGTTTCGCCTACCGATCTGCGCCTGCGCAAATATGCGCAATTTCTTGCTTCGCACCATGCGGCGCTCATGCCCGCCTTCAGTCTCTACTACGTAAACCTGCCCGATCATCGCAATCTCTGGAAGGAGCCGGCCGCTTCTCTTCTCGATGCCGGCCGCATGTTTCATCCTTCCGATCCCGCCACCGGCGAGATGATGTACCCGCTGCCCAACTGGACGCGCCGCCTGCCCGCAACCGTGCAGCGCTGGATGGAAGAGGATTTGCAAAAGAAGGCCGGACTCACCGCGCTTCGCTTCTGGCGCATCAACCAGACAATCTTCGCGGACATGCCGCACTACCTTGCGGCTTCAGGCGCCGACGCCATGGGCACCATGCCCGGGGTTTCGCTGCACACCGAGCTTGAGCTTCTGGTGCGCATGGGACTTTCGCCGCGCGAGGCCCTGGCCGCCGCGACAAACAATTACGCACTGCAATTTGGATGGAACGAGCTTGGCCTCATCGCACCCGGCCGCCGCGCCGACATTCTCGTAGTGGACGACGATCCCAGCGCCAACATCTGGAATGCACGCCGCATCTCGACCATCATCCTCAACGGCGAGCCACTGGACCGCAATTCCCTGTTGCACCTGAAGCGGTAGAGGACACGCGGAGAGAAGCTACGGAACTACAGTAGGCAATCCCCCGTAAAATGGTGGAGCAGATTTAAACGTTCGGGAGGAGTGGATGAAAAGTCTCGTGCGATGGGCGGGATTGGTTCTTCTGGCGCTGGCGGTGCCGGCTGCGTGGGCCGTGGACGTGCATGGCGATTGGAGAGGCTCGTTCGACTACAAGGGAGCGAGCATCCCGCTGACGTTTCACTTCACCACAACTGGGAACACGCTGACGGGAACCGTGGACGGATTCCCGATCCCTTCGGTCGCTATTCGCGACGGAAAAGTCTATGACAACGACATCGCATTCTGGGTGAATGTCGATTACCAGGGAACTCCGTACACGCTCGTGTATCGCGGAACCGTGTCGCAGGACGGAAATTCGATTGCCTTTACCATGGGCACGCAATCGGGTGATTGGAGCACGTCGCTGACAGCGACGCGCGGGGGACCGATGGTGATCGCCATGCGGCCCCAACATGTGAATGCGCCTCCGGGCGAAATCAAACGCTATCCCGGCGACGGCGATGGAGAGTTCAAGACGAAGCATTACCGTGACCTGTTCGCCGAGCAGGGCCACTCGCCCGCGGAGACAAAGGCGAAGATCGACAAAGCCTTCCAGCAGCTCTTCCACGGGGACGGCCAGGAAGAGCGCGTCTACTTTGAAACCGGAGCCAACAAGAACGGAACGCTGGCCTACATTACCGACTGGAACAACAACGACGTACGCACCGAAGGCATGAGCTATGGGATGATGATCGCGGTCCAGTTAAATAAGAAACGCGAATTCGACGCGATCTGGAACTGGGCGCACACCTACATGCTCGTCACCGACCCCAAGGATCCCTCAGTCGGCTACTTTGCGTGGTCGATGAATACCGACGGCACGCCGCGCTCGACTGGAGCCGCGCCCGACGGCGAATCGTACTTTGTAATGGCGCTCTACTTCGCGTCGCATCGCTGGGGCAATGGCAAAGGAATTTGCGACTACCAGGCCGAAGCGGACAAAATTCTGCGCGGAATGCGCCATCATCCGGTATTGACGGGCGAGGGTCCATTCAGAATTCATCCCCACGATCCGCCGTTCGTCGAGCCAGACCATCCGTGGCCCAGCCCAGCCAACCGGCACATGGAAGAGCAAGCCAAGGCGAGCGGCAAGCCGATGCGTTGGTTCCATGGGCCGCGCGGCCCGGAGAAAGAAACCATCGGGCCGATGGTCGACGAAGAATACAACATGATCAAGTTCGTGCCCAACTATCCAGACGGCGACACCGATGCGTCCTATCATCTGCCCGCGTTTTACGAGTTGTGGTCGCGCTGGGGCCCTGAGGAAGACCGTGCATTCTGGGCCAAGGCGGCGGATGTGAGCCGCGGCTTCTTCGTGAAAGTCACCAATCCCGAGACGGGGCTCACGCCGGACCAGAGCAACTTCGATGGCTCGCCCGCGATCGGCTGGAACGGAAAGCCGTTTGCATTTGCCTATGACGCGTGGCGCTGCATCAGCAACTGGAGCGTAGATTATTCGTGGTGGCACAAGGACCCCGACGAGCGAGCGCTCAGCGATCACATGCAGAAGTTCCTCATTGGCCAGGGAATCGATAAGTTCGCTGACAACTACACGGTGGACGGGCAACCGCTGATTCTAAACCACTCTCCAGGCCTGACGGCGACAACCGCCGTGGGCAGCCTGGCCGCGACGGACGGGCCGAACGCCAAGGCCTTCGTCGACGCTCTGTGGAACATGCCGGTACCGAGCGGTGAACAGCGCTACTACGACGGAATGCTTTACCTGATGAGCATGTTGCACGCGAGCGGAAATTTCAGAATCTACTGAGAAGCTGCTCTCAGCCATCAGATCTTAGCTCGTGGCGCGGCAGGTGGGAACGAACACTCTCGCCTGCTGACGCGCTAACCCGCTCACATCATGTACGCTTGAAGAGCAGCGATTCTCTCAGCCGCATGGCTCGATCCCGCCTCCCATCCCGCTCCCGGCCGCACAATCACAATCGCCTGCTGCTCCTCATCGCGATCTACAAATTTCTCTACGCGCTTCTATTTTTCGCCATCGGCCTTGGCGCGCACCATCTGCTGCACAAGGACATCGCCGACGAGATCGATCTCCTCGCCCGCCATCTGCGCTTCAATCCGGAGTCGCGCCTGATTAATTTCGTCCTCGAAAAGGCTGCGCTCATTAACGATCCGATGCTGCGCCGCATCGGCTTTGTGGCCGACTGCTACGCCGCCGTCACTCTGGTCGAAGGCATTGGCCTCTATCTCGAAAAGGCCTGGGGCGAGTTCCTCACGCTCACCATTACCGCATCATTTCTTCCCTGGGAGATCTTCGAAATTATTCGCCACCACTTCACATGGTTCAAGGCCGGCCTGCTGATCATCAATATTCTCGTTTTCATCTACCTGCTACGACTCGTCGTGGACCGCGCGCGCAAGAGAGCAAAGGCGTGGATCAAGTGAAGCAGGGAGCCAGGGCGCAAGGGGACAAGCACCCGGGTTCTCAAGACATCACCGAAATTCTTCTGCCCCGGCAGCTACGTTCGAGCATTGGCTGCGAGGTCACTCGTTGATGCGCAAGACACCGCACAGACAGGCTGAAAGCTAAGAGCTAAAAGCTGACAGCTGTCTTTCAAAGCACTCCTAGCGCCGTCAGTGCTCCGCGCAATTCACTCTCGCCCGTAAATTGGATCGCCGTCATCCCCGCAGCCAGGCCGCCTTCTACATTCTCCTGGCGATCGTCGATGAAGAGAATTCGCTCGGGCACGCAGCCCAGAATATCGATGGCCCTGCGGTAGATCGCCGGACTCGGCTTGCGCAGTCCCACATAGCACGAGCTGAACGCAACCCGGAAATATCGCCGCAGGCCAAAATGACTGAAGCGGTATTCGTTTGTCTCCCGCGCCTCGTTGTTCAGTGCGCCGATCATACAAGGATTGGATGCGGCAAGCTCCGCAAGAATGGGCAAGGCCCCGTTGGGCAGCGGCCGCGACTGGGCAAGCATGAACGTGATGAACTCGTCGCGCGAAAATGCGCGCGGCTCATAGAATACGGCGGCATTCAGATATTGGGTAATATCGATCTCGCCGCGCTCCCACGGCTCCATCACAGCAAAGTGATTTGTGTCGAACTCCTGCGCATCCAGGCCGAAATGCGCGACGGCGGCCGCGCGTTCCGCACGGTCCCAGCCGTTGGTTAACAGCACTCCGCCTACATCGAAGAGAATCGCGTCGAAAGGAAACATGGTTGATCGTGGTTCGTGAATCACGCGCGCATGTATTTGGCCTCGATCGTCTTCACCTTATTGAACCGCCGCGCGAACCGGCCCTCTTTGGCCTGGAACACGGCGCCAATGAAGGTGTGGGCAAGCTCAAGCGCCAGCGCAGAGCCGATGATTCTCGCGCCCAGCACCAGCACGTTCATGTCATCGTGCTCCACGCCCTGGTGCGCGGAATACGTATCGTGGCAGATGCCGGCACGCACGCCCGGAATCTTATTCGCCGCGACGCACACGCCCACACCCGAGCCGCAGATGACGATGCCGCGCGGAGCCACGCCCGCTCTGACAGCCTCGCCCACCTTCTCGCCGAAATCGGGATAATCGTCTTCCGGCTCGCAGACAAAAGCTCCCAGATCGACAATCTCATGGCCGGCGGCGGCGAGGCTTTCGCGCAGTTCTTCCTTCAAAGCAAATCCCGCATGATCGGAGGCGATCACTAATTTCACGTTCTACTCCTTCGGAATCAGCTAGCAGCTACTTCAACAACGCCTTCGCCCGCGCCGCCACATTCTCCGCCGTGAATCCCAGTTCCTTCATCACAGTCGGTCCGGGAGCCGAGGCGCCGAAGCGGTCGAGTCCGATCACGTCGCCATTGGAGCCAACGTACTTCCACCAGCCCAGCGTTGCGCCGGCCTCGACTGCCAGCTTGGGAACGCCCGCGGGCAGCACGCTGGCTTTGTACTCGGCCGATTGCGCATCGAAGAGCTTCCAGCTCGGGAAGCTGACCACGCGCGCGCGAATGCCTTCGACGGCGAGCAGCTTGGCTGCGTCCACCGCCGGCCAAACTTCGGAACCAGTGCCGATCAAAATCACCTGTGGGTCGGCCGCATCTTCCAGCACATAGGCGCCCTTGCTCACGCTCGCGTAGACATCGCGCTTGGTCGCGTCGATCACCGGCACATCCTGCCGCGTGAGCGCGAAGAAGCACGGCCCCTTGTGTTCGAGGGCCAACCGCCATGCGGCTGCCGTTTCGTTCGCGTCCGCCGGGCGAAAGTCGACCATGTGAGGCACCGCGCGCAACGCCATTAAATGCTCGATGGGCTCGTGCGTCGGGCCGTCCTCGCCCACGCCGATCGAATCGTGCGTGAAGACGAAGAGCGATGGCGCTTCCATAATCGCCGCAATGCGCAGCGCCGGCTTAGCGTAATCGGAGAAGACAAAGAACGTCGATCCGAAGGGCCTTACGCCACCGTGCACCGCCATGCCGTTCACCGCCGCGCACATGGCCAGCTCGCGCACGCCGAAGAACACGTTGCGCCCCGCCGGATCGGCGGCAAAATGCGGGCTCGATTTGAAGATGGTCTTGGTCGAAGCCGTCAAATCCGCGGCTCCGCCGAACAGCTCAGGCACGTCGCCAGAGATCGCGTTCATTACCTGCTGGCCGGCATTGCGCGTCGCAATCCCCTTCTCCGTCCCGAAGCTCGGAATCGACTTCTCCCATCCGGTCTTCAACGTGCCCGCCTGCGTGCGCGCGAACTCCGCCGCAAGCTCGGGGTTCGCAGACTTGTAGCCGGCAAAGAGTTTATTCCACTCCGCTTCCGCCGCTTCGCCGCGCTTCACCGCCTCGCGCCAGTTGTTTAGCGCGTCATCCGGCAGAACGAAACTCTGGTCCTCGGGGAATCCAAAAAACTTCTTCGTCGCCGCAGTGTCGGCCGCGCCCATGGCTTCACCGTGCACTTTGTTGGTGCCCGCCTTCGGGCTCCCGTAGCCGATCACCGTACGCACTGCGATCAGCGACGGCATGTCTTCAACGGCCTTGGCCGCTTCGATCGCCTTCTCGATGCCGTCGAGATCGTTGCCGTCCATCACGCGCTGCACATGCCAGCCATAGGCTTCGAAGCGCTTGTAGACATTCTCGGTGAAGCTCCACTCCGCGGGACCGTCCAGCGTGATCAGGTTGTCGTCATAAAGCGTGATCAGCTTGCCGAGCTTCAACGTTCCGGCCAGCGATGCCGCCTCGTGCGAGATGCCTTCCATCATGTCGCCGTCGCCGCACAGCATGAACGTGTGATGATCGACGACGTTGAAGCCTGGTCGATTGTAGGTCGCGGCCAGATGTTTCTCCGCGATGGCCATTCCCACCGCCATGGCAAAGCCCTGTCCCAGCGGCCCAGTCGTCGCCTCCACGCCGTCGGTCATGCCGAATTCAGGATGCCCAGGCGTCTTCGATCCCCATTGCCGGAAGCTCTTCAAATCGTCGAGCGTGATCTTGTAGCCGGACAAAAACAGCGATCCGTAGAGCAGCATCGATGCGTGCCCGTTCGAGAGCACGAAGCGGTCGCGATCGGCCCACTTCGAATGCGACGGATTGTGCTTCATCAGTTTGTGAAAAAGCAGATAGGCGATCGGCGCGCAGGCAATCGGCGCTCCCGGATGGCCGCTCTTAGCCTTCTCCACGCCGTCGAGCGCGAGCAGGCGCAGTGTGTCGATGGAAAGCTGATCGATTGAGAGAGAAGCAATGGTTGAAGCCATGATGGTCTTTAGGAATCCTTTCCGAAAAGTGCGAATGCACCGGCCCGGATGGGGCACTTAGCTGCATCAACCTGCGGCGTTAAGCCGCGTCAATGTTGACCTTTACATTGTATCCAAGCCAGGCCTCCAGGCCTTGATCAGTCCAACGCAAGGTCCACTCCAACTCGCGGCATCCGGGCGGCGGCGTAATGTCGACACTGAACCCTGCGCTTCCGAATTGACGGCTTGCCGTTGTCTTCAAAGTCTTCCAGCCGTCGCATGTCCAAACCACATCGAAGCGACTCTCATCCAGGATGCGCAGCGTCTTTCCCGCATCGATGCGCTGAATGGGCCGCTTGCGGCTGTAGATTTCAATGCCGCGCCTGCACCGCTCGCGGCCTTCGGGCGTGCAGTAGCGCGCATACACCGGTTCGATGCGGTCAAAGACTTTGCCGTCCACCACGGAGCGCATCAGCTTCAGGTACTCGGCGTGCGCCCACACCAGCGGCACCGCTGAACCAGCAGGCTGACCAAGCCATAAACTGCGCTCCGGCAGGTCAGCCTCGTCCCACACCTGCTCCGGCAGCAAGTTGCCGCAGGTCGCGAACTTCTCGTAAGTCTCAATCAGCGGCGCAATGTCGCGGCCGGCAGCCAGTTCATAGTGCGCGCGCTCGCCCGTCAGCAGCGGCCACACGCGCCCCTGGCCCCAACCCTCATAATCTCCACCGTCGGGCTGCTCGCCGTAGCCGTCATAGTTGTAGCGCAACCATCCGGGCCCCTGCGGCAAATTGCGTTTCAGCACAGCGTCAACCACTTTCAGCGAATCCACAATTAGCGAATCGTCGGCGCGGCGCACGCCATAGCGCACAAGTTCCAGAAATCCGGCGTCAATAATCTCGCGCGCCTCAAACGTGTCTCGCGTGCCTGGCTGCCGGTTCGAAAGCCGCACGAGCTCCTTACCGCAGCTCTCATGTGCATAGGCCTCGCCGCACTCCGGTGGCCGGATACGCATGTAGTGCCGCTTGACGTCCGGAACGAGCACGCCATTGTTGGTGACAGTCCAATCTTCGAGATGGCCTTCGATCCAGTCGGCATATTCCTCAAGAAACGTGCCCAGTTCGGCGGCATCGTACGCGCGCGCCATCTCCGCCGCGCAGATCAACCCGCCAATTACCGCCGCAAGCGTCGACGGCGAGTAGCCCGCATTTTCCTCCCATCTCTCCTGGTGCGTAATCGGCGCCTGGCGCACAAGGCACCCAGCGGCCCGCTCAACAAAGGGAAAAATGTGCAGATCGCCGAGTCCGTCCGCCTTCCACAACCTCCATGCGAGGATGATCGGGAACGCCACTTCGTCCAACTGCTTGCCGCTCCAGTAGGGAGTGCCGTCGATCCAGAAGTTCTGCGCAAAGCCGCCGTCAGGCTGCTGCGTGCATGCCAGGTACACCAGCGCGCGCCGTGCCGTCTCCGTGTGCCCGCAGGCGAGCAGCGCCGTCGCCGTCTGCACCATGTCGCGCGTCCACACCAGGTGATAGCCGCCCAGGTCGTCGTCGCCCTTCGTCTGTCCCCAGGGAATCGATGCTGAAGCAACAAACGCGCCGGCGTACGATTTGTCCTCGTGCGCCAGCAAGACGGCGTGGCTGGCGCGCAGCAGCTTGCCGCCGTCCTTTGCCTTGGCGGCGAGCCAGTCAGGATGCGCGGCGCGATGCCACTGCACGATGAATCGTTTGCACTGCTCGTCAAACGGCATCGCAAGCGCTCCCATCGTCTTCTGCAACGCCGTGTGATGTCCTTCGCCAAGTCCGATGACCAGCGTAAACTCGCGGGTCGCTGTCCCGCCGCTCTGCTCCGCGCCGCCATTGCTTTTTCGCGCGCCGCATCCCAGGTCGATCTCGCCCATGATCGCGATGTTCCCGTTCGTGGCCGAGCCGAACTCCCAATTCATGGCGCGATGCTGCTTCAAATCCTGCCAGCCGTCGCTCGCGCCCACAAATCCGCAGCTCATGCGCGCAAAGCCGCAACTGGCCGTCATGGCCAGCGACCACTGGTTCTTCCACGCCAGCAACACGTTGTGCCCGGCCACATCCAGCGCCCGCGCGGAGTTGCCGGCCCCGCCGCCATCGAGATGCGGAGCCAGCAGCGCATACACTTTCAGCCGCGCGATCCAATCTTCGCGGCCTTCAAGACGCACATGCTGCAACACCACGCCGTGGTGCGGATCGCAAATCATCTCCTTGGTCAGCGTGTAGCGCCCCTCGCGGTCGCGGTTCACATAGCGCACCGCCAGCGCCGCGGGATCGATGTACTCGAAGCTCGTCTCAAGATCGCGCTTCTCCTCATGCACAAACGTCTCGCCGTCTGTGATGAGGAACTCCATGTCCCGCACCTGCGGATGGTCGATGGTCGGGAAGTAGATCTCGTTGAGAATCCCGTGCGAGCAGGTGAACCATACATGGCTCGACGCGGCGTAGGCCGTCACCACCGCGTCCTTCACGCTCGAGGTCCAGCGCGGCGCCAGCCCCGGCGCGCCAAAGGCCTCGCCCTTCTGATCGAGCCATCGATACATGGGCAGTTTGCTTGTTTCACTCATCAATGAAAAGCCCTATCTGATACAGAGTTCTTCCGCCAGACACACCCAGAAATTGAAGTTTCATCGAAAAGAAACAAATCGAAAGGGGAAGCCGGAACCATTCTGAATGATTCGACGGTTTTTGCACGCACGTGGTTGCGAGTTTATTTGCAGCCAAGAGCGGTTGATAACAACCGTGCGACTCGCTAACCTACCGTTCGCGCTCGCACCAGCATATATTTCACCGCTGCTTCAATCTCCGCCGCCGTCACATCTTCCACCACACCGGCATCGCCGATTCCGATGGGCAGCACGAAACGCCGCACGCCGCCGACGTTTTTCTTGTCGCTTCCTGTCGCGGCCAGCACGCGCGCCGCGCTCACCTTCAGCTTGGGCAGTGGACCGTAACGATAGACGAGTTTTTCCAGCCGCTCCATCTGGCTGCCAGTAATCGTGCCGCGACGCCGCGCCACAGCCAACGCCGCCACCATGCCCCACGCCACGGCCTCTCCGTGGAGCATGGCCTTGTAGCGCGTAGCCTGTTCCAGCGCGTGACCCACCGTGTGCCCGAAGTTCAAGATCATGCGCAAGCCGCCTTCACGTTCGTCGCGGCTCACCACATCGGCCTTCATCCGCACCGACGCAGCGATCACGCGCTCCAGCGCTTTCGGCTCGCGGTTCAAAATCGCGTCTGCGTTCTCTTCCATAAAACGCACCAACGCGCGGTCGCGAATGATGCCCGCTTTCACGCTTTCCATCAACCCCGCGCGCAGCTCGCGGTCGGGCAGCGTTCCCAGCACAGAGATGTCGGCGAAGACGGCGCGCGGCTGCAGAAAATTCCCGACAAGGTTTTTGCCCTCCGGCAGATTCACGCCTACCTTGCCGCCCACGCTCGAATCCACCTGCGCAAGGAACGTCGTCGGCACCTGCACGTAGGGAATGCCACGCATGAAGATCGCAGCCACAAATCCCCCCACATCGCCCACAATGCCGCCGCCAAAGGCGATCAGAAACGATCCCCGGTCGCCGCCCGCGCGAATCATCTCCCGCGTCAGCCGTTCCACGTTCTTAACGTTTTTGTGTTCTTCGCCGGGAGGCAGAAACAATGCAATAGGCGGATCGAGCTTTGCTGTCGCGAAGGAGGCGCAAAACGCCTCGCCCCACAGCGCCCATATCTCCGGCGATGTAAGAACAAAGATTCGCCGCGGCAGCCGCCCCACCGCCCGTTCAATGCGCGGAGCGAGCGTATCCAGTAATCCGCTGCCCGCAAATACGTCATACTTCGCCGAAGGCGTCTCTACTCGAATCGTCTGCACAGTGGTTTCATCGTAAATGGCATCCCTACACCGAACAAAGGAGAGAGGCACCATCTAGGCTCGGCGAAACTCCGTTAAACTGAGGTCCAGATGTAGGGAGGGTTGAAGTGCCAAGCAGCAAACATCATCTTTTTCATTCCGACGATCCTGGGCTTACTCAGTCCCCAAGTCCCAAATGCCCGCTGTGCGGAACCGGAAATGCCGATATTGGGTACAGACAATTGGGCACGCAAAAACTGATCCAAGGCTGGTGCCCTGCATGCACCAACCTTTGGATTACGGATGATGCGGTGACCGAAGTGCGCACACAGAAAAAAGAGCATTTGCTGTCCGCGTTTCTTCGCAGATTGCCCCCCGATGACTGGGATAAGGAAGTGGGTGGCCCTATCGCAATATTGGAACTCGATCGGCTGATCTCCGCGATCGCCGAACTTACAATCCTTGACCAGTTCGACCTTGCATTAAAGCTAATCTGCGATGACTGCCCGGTGGTAGGGGAGGCATCGCGGTTCCATTTCGCCACAGACTGGCCATTGCTCGTAGTGCGCTGTGAGAAAACAGCCCTCTTCATTATTCAAGAGCTAGCCTCAGCTGGATATCTTCAAAAAGAATCAGGAGGGATTATGCCAGCTATCCCCCCACGACCGACGTGGAAGGCATACGAGAGACTCCAGCAGATTCAATCTTCCGGGCGCAACTCCGATGTCGGGTTCGCCGCAATGTCTTTTTCAAAGGACCAACTACCTGTCTGGGAGAAGGCAATTAGTCCAGGAATTTCGGGTGCAGGATACCGCCCGTTCCGGGTTGACAAACACGAGCATAGTCACCGAATTGATGATGAAATCATCGCCCAAATCAGGAGGTCCAGGTTCCTTGTCGCAGATTTCACGGAGCAGAAAAGCGGGGTCTATTTTGAAGCAGGCTTCGCCCTCGGCCTCGGACGAAACGTGATTTGGATGTGCAAGAGATCCGAGAAGGACCAACTGCACTTCGATACGCGGCAGTTCAACCACATCCTTTATGAGGATTTCTCAGAAGCCAAGAAAGCGTTGACGGACAGGATCGTAGCAATCGAGGGCCCAGGCAGCCTTATTCCTCAAAATCCGGCATAGCGAAAGCAGCCGATAAACGCTCATTTGCAGAACTTATAAGGTTGAGGAGTCACTCACCCCGCCCTGCGCACTTCTTCCCGCACAATCCGCCGCAGGGTCTCCTCGAACTTCGGAGCCTTCCCTTCCACATGCTGCCGCAGCGCCTCGTTAATGAGCGTCTGGTAACCCGTCGCCCCGCCCGAGGCATCGGCCACTTTCAGAAAATGGTCCACCAGATCCTCGTCGAGCCGAATCGTGATGCGCGTTTTGCCGCGCGGCTCCGGCTCGGGAGGCACGATCCGTCCCCGCTTTCCCCGGCTGAAATCGTATTCCTTCTTCATCTCGACTCCTCGTATTGGCTGCGCTCACGCGGCTCGGCTATTAGTGCCGAAATGATGCGGATGTTCTCGCCCCTATGGCAATAAACCACCACCAGAACCCGCCCCTTCGCTCCCATTCCCATGGATACGAACCTCACCTCGTGCGGGTCCGAATCGTCGTCGTTAATGGTGATTGCATTGTCATCTTCAAACACTGGCAGTGACTCGGAAAACCAGACCCCGTGTTTCTTGTAGTTCGTTTCCGCCTTTCCAGCGTCCCATTCAAAAGCCACATCACGCTCCATTATATGCACAATTTGTACATACACTCAAGCTGGGCAACGATCCCTCAGGGGTTAAAACCCCGCTAGTTGTTGCCTCTTTCGGCCCAGCTAAAGCCGTGCCCTTGTTACAAAACCGATGTTTGAAACACACTCTACAACGATCCGGCTCACGGCGGCTTACCAAAGCAGCCAGACCAGCGGAACGAGGCCGGCCGCGGCCAGCGATAGCAGAAATGTCAGGCTCAGTGCGCCGGTTTTCTTGCCCGCAAGGCTATAGGCGTATATGCCTTTCATCACGTTATTGCTTGAGGCCGCGATGAGGATCGCGCCTGCCGCCACGTTGTACGGCGTCAAACTTCCCGCCGCCTGCGTAAGGCCCATGATGAACGGGTCCACATCGCTCAAGCCCATGATCGCGGCCAGCGTATCCACTCCCCCATTGCCGAGATACTTGACGGCCAGCTGCGTGGCCACCAGCATCACCAGAAAAAGCCCCGCGAAGAGCAGTGCGGTCCGCATCTCAAGAGGATTCTTCGGCCCCAATTCGCGCTCCACAGTCTGCGCCTCTTTGTCCGCCTGCCGCGACCACAGCCAGCCGAAGATCGTCGCCGCGCAGGCCAGCACCACGAACGGCAGCCAAAGCAGCAGCATCAGTTGGCGATTGAAGAGCGCCAGCAGGATGATGAGCCGGAGGTACATGACGCCCGAAGCCATGAGGATACCGCCTGAAAACAGATGCGGATGGTTCTCCACCTTGCCCTGGCGCGCCAACACCACGGTGGTCACCGTGGAAGAGTACGCGCCTCCCAGCAGCGCGGCCAGCACGATGCCGCCCTTCGTGAGCTTCTGCAGCACATAGCTGGCGTAGGAGATGGCGCTGATGGCCACTACCACCAGCCAGGTTTTGAAGGGATTGATCTGGAATCGGCCATACGCCTGATTCGGCAGCACGGGCAGGATCACCGCGCTCAAAAACAGGAACTTGGTGAAGGTGAGAATCTCGCGCGCCGGCACGCGCGCCGCCAGATTTTCGAGTGCGGTCTTCAAATCGAGCAGCAGCAGGCTGGCGACGGCAAGAGTGGTTGCAATCCAGAAGTGACCGTAGCAAACCAGCGCGCCCACAAGAAACGTGGCCAGGCCCGAAAGCTCTGTGGTCGCGCCCGCCGCGGTCGATTGCGTGAGCTTGTGCCAATAGGAGAGCATCAGAAAACCGGCAACAGCCAGAAAGCCGATGGTGAGAGGCAGCAGTTGCGTGCCGGACACCACGGCCATCGAATAGCCGATGAGCCCAATCAGGGGAAAGGTGCGGATGCCGCCAAAGGTATAACTGCCTCCGGCATTCTTGTGCTCCTCGCGCTCCAGCCCGATGAGGAACGACAGGAACAGCACCAGCACGATCTTCACCGCCTCAGGTGGTAATTGCTCGTAGATCCCCATGCGATCCGACCTCGCAGTCTGTGCAGTTTTTTGCTTGCCACACAGGATACACTTTGCCGCGGCCCGTGAGGCAGAGAATTACTTCTCGGGGAGCAAGCCAATCCTGTTTGCTCGGGCTCGCTCCCTTGCTCCCTTGTTCACTTGTTCCTTCGTTCCCTTGGTCCCTTGGTCCCTGTCTTTGATAGCCTCAATGTTTATGGCACAGGATTCCGGGGTGGATTTTCTGGTGATGGGCGCGGGCGTTGCCGGTCTGCGCGCCGCCATCGAGCTCGCGCGTCACGGCGAAGTTCTGGTCGTCACCAAGGAATCGCTCTCGGAATCGAATACGCACTATGCGCAAGGCGGTATTGCTGTAGCCATGGAGGGCGAGAAAGACGTCGCTCTGCACCTTGAGGACACGGTGAACGCGGGCGACGGCCTGGTCTATCGCCCTGCGGCCGAGGTGCTCGTCTCCGAAGGCCCGCTGCGCGTCGCCGAGCTCATCGAGTGGGGCGCAAACTTCGATCGTGCCGCTGGCCCTGACGGGCTCCGCCTGAACGGCGAGTTCCTGCGGACCCGCGAAGGCGCGCATTCACTCGCGCGCATCCTGCACGCGCACGGCGACGCCACGGGCGCCGAGATCAGCCGCGCACTCGTAGCGTTCGCGCGCACGCAAAAACGCATTCGCTTTGCCGAGTGGACGCGGGTCGCGGGTTTGGTTGCCGCCGATGGGCGCGCAGTGGCCGCCGATCTCGCCAGCGCCGAACCTGCGCACGCAAGCCAGGAGCCGGCGCACACTCCGATGCGCGTCTCTGCGCGCGCATTTCTCATTGCCTCCGGCGGCGCCGGCCAGGTCTACTCCGACACGACCAATCCCGCAGTCGCGACCGGCGATGGCATTGCGTTGGCGGCAGAAGCCGGCGCAGAGCTCGCCGACATGGAGTTCTACCAGTTCCATCCCACGGCACTCGCCATCGGAGGCGCGCCGCGCTTTCTCCTCTCGGAAGCGTTGCGCGGCGAGGGCGCATACCTGCGCAACGCGAGCGGCGAACGCTTTATGGAGCGCTACCATCCGCTGCTCGAACTCGCGCCGCGCGACGTGGTCGCTCGCGCCATCGCTCGTGAGGGGCTGGCCGATCCCAATTCCGAATGCGAGGCCGCACCCTCGCGACCTGTCTATCTCGACATGCGGCATGTGCACATCGATCTCGCCGCGCGTTTTCCCGGCATCAGCGCCTTTCTCGCGCAATACAGCCTCGACCTCAGCCGCGACCTCATCCCCGTGCGCCCTGCGGCGCACTATCTGATGGGCGGCATCCGCACCGATCTCGCCGGACGCACCTCGCTCGCCGGGCTTTACGCGGCCGGCGAAGCCGCCTGCACCGGCGTCCATGGCGCAAACCGCCTGGCGTCAAACTCTCTGCTCGAGGGCCTGGTCTTCGGCGCGCGCGCCGCGAAGTCCATGCTCGCCGATTCGACACCGCTCGCAGGAGCCGGCGTAGAGCCGGACCCCGGCCCCGCAGCGGCGCACCTGACGGCAGCAGAAGAAGAACGCGTGGAAGCGCTCATCGCCGCGCTGCAGGCCTCCATGTGGGCCCATGCCGGATTGCTCCGCGAAGAATCCTCATTGCGCCAGGGATTCGCGGCGCTCTCTGCCATCGAAGCCAGCCTGAAAGAGGTCACAGCAAGCGGCCGCATCAGCCGCCGCCTTGCTGAAGCGCAGGCCCTGAGCCGCGTGGCACGCGCCATCCTCGTCTCGGCGCTCGCCCGGACGGAAAGCCGCGGCGCGCACTTCCGCTCCGACCATTCACACCGCGACGATGCCCACTTCAAAAAGCACTCAATCGTCGGCGCCGATGACAGTATCCGTTTTGAAGAGTGGTAAGTTCGGAGCCGGATTCTGTTAGTGCGCAGCTTTATCCGCCGATTCTCAGGCTTCCTTTCTCAGCCGGAAGCGTCCAATCAGTCAGGAACGTTGGCAAGCGGATCGTTCTCCAATCCCCATGGGGTGACGATTGCGAACAACACACATTTTGCGGTCCTGGGGTAAGGTTCTCCTCGGCCACACCCCGATGCTCTCCATCGAGATCACGCGCGAGTGCCCGCTGCGCTGTCCGGGTTGCTACGCATACGGCGAAAATCACCTGGGCGGCGAGGTCGTGCTGCGCGAGCTTGCCGACAAGCGCGGCGAGGATCTGGTGCGCGGCGTCATCGGCTTGGTGGACCGCCTGAAACCTCTCCATGTGACGCTGGTCGGCGGCGAACCAATGGTGCGTCACCGCGAATTGAGCCGCATCCTGCCCTTGCTTGCCAGCCGCGGCATCTTCATCATGATCGTAACCAGCGGTATCATTTCCATTCCTGTTGAGTGGATCGGGATACCTCGGTTTCTTATTGCCGTTTCGATCGATGGACTGCCTGAGCATCACAATGTGCGCCGGCATCCGGCCTCCTACGATCGCATCCTTTCGAACCTTGCGGGACGCCTGGTAAATATCCATTGGACGATCACCGCGCCGATGCTGGAGCGCGCGGGCTACCTGGAGGAATATGTGCGCTTTTGGAACGGCCGGCCCGAAGTGCGCAACATCTGGGTGAGCCTTTACACACCGCAGCGCGGCGAGCACAGCGCCGAACGCCTTAGCGAAGCGCAGCGCGCGCAGGTCGCGCGTGAGCTGCCTCGCCTGCGCGCGCTCTATCCCAAGCTGCTCACGCCCGAAGGCTACGCACAGGCATTGCTGCATCCACCGAGGTCGCCCAAAGAATGCGGATTCTCGCGCCTCTCGAAGAACTATTCAGCCGATCTGATGACCCGTGTCGAGCCTTGCGTCTTCGGCGGCGATCCCGATTGCTCGCAGTGCGGCTGCTCGGCCAGCGCCGCCACGCACTGGATTGGCGGGATGCGCGTCCTGGGTCCGCTGAAGGCCAAACACCTGTTGCACGGATCGATGAGGATCGGCACCGCAATGGCGCGACTGCAACGCATTGCATTACCCGCGTGGCGCCAACGCGAAGCGAATCTGCAAACATCCGGGGACACTGGCCTGGTCCAGATCTCAACTGCAGACTGACCCTCTCCGCGGAAAACTCGTCACTGCTTCGCTAATTAGCTGACCCGCTGCCTCGCTGACTTACCGCCGCCGCAATGGCGCAGATGGCCAAAATTCCGCCAATGACAGCGAGCGAAATCGTCGCCGGTATCGCGATCCACGGCGCGGCGAGCATCTTCAGCGCCGCAAAGGCCAGAATCGCACCTAGTCCGTAATGCAACTGCCTGAACCGGTCAAGCATCGCCGCCAGCGCAAAATAAATCGACCGCAATCCAAGAATCGCCGCCACGTTCGATGTGTACGCCACAAAAGGATTGTGCGTCACCGAGAGAACCGCGGGAATCGAGTCCGTGGCAAACATCAGATCGGTCACCTCAACGGCCAGAATCACGGGCACAAGCGATCCCTTGGCGGGCTGCAAACGGACGATCCATTGCGGAATCGCCGCGCGGGCCGAGCCTCCGCGCACCAGCCGCCACGCTGCGTAGAGCAGAAACAATCCGAAGACCCACGTAATCCAGTCGAACCGTTCGAGCAGCGTGACACCCACCACGATGAACAGCGCCCGCAGCACAAACGCGCCCCATACACCCCACAAGAGCGCCTTGTGCTGGCGCGGCCGGTCGATGCGGAACCCCTGGAAGAGCACGAGAAAGACAAACAGATTGTCTACACTGAGCGCAGCTTCGATGGCGTATCCGGCCGCGAATTCTGTCGCTGCCTGCCGTCCTTGCGCCACGGCGATCCAGCAGGCAAATCCCGCCGCGGCCAAGGCCAATCCCGCGGTTCCGAGCCAGACAAATACTTGGCTGTGCCGCGACTCGTGCCGATGCCCTGGCAGAAATGAATCTGCCACCAGCACGACCGCCACGACCACGTGAAAGCCCAGCCACCATACCCAGGAAACGCCGGCAATCATAGCTGGATGCTACAACAAGGGAACGAGTTAGCAAGGGAGAGCAAGGAAGCGAGCCTCTAAGATTGTCACCCAAAGCGGCCTTCGTGCATCTCTTAGAGAGCAGGGGGAATAGATTGGGCGAGTTCACCAAGCCGCCTGAATACAAGCTGCAGCAGTGCCGTCCCCGCGTGGTGATTATCGGTGGAGGCTTTGGCGGGCTGCATGCTGCGCGGTCGCTGGCCCACCTGCCTGTCGACGTAACCCTCGTTGACCGGCGCAATCATCATCTGTTCCAACCGCTGCTTTACCAGGTAGCGCTGGCCGTGCTCTCGCCTGCCGACATTGCCCAACCCATCCGCAGCATTCTGCGCCGCCAAGCGAACGCTGACGTGCTCATGGATGAGGTTGCCGGCATCGAGGTCGGCGAGCGGCGGGTGTCGCTCGCGAGCGGTGCGCGGCTCGACTACGACTATCTGGTGCTTGCGACCGGCTCGACACATTCCTACTTCGGGCATGACCAATGGCAGCCGCTCGCGCCCGGCCTCAAGACCACTGAAGACGCCATCGAGATTCGCCGCCGTGTTTTGCTCGCCTTCGAGTTGGCTGAGCGGCAGATGCTCGAGCAGGGCTGGCATCCGCCGCTCAACTTCGTCGTCATCGGCGGCGGCCCCACGGGCGTGGAGCTGGCAGGCGCCATTAGCGACATTACGCAGCTCTATATGCGCCATGACTTCCGCCACATCGATCCCAGGAAAAGCCGAGTGCTGTTGCTCGACGGCGGCCCGCGCGTTCTCGCTGCTTATCCCGAAGAGCTCTCCTCCAAGGCCGAAGCCACGCTCAAGCACCTGGGCGTTGAAGTTCACACCGATACAAAGGTCACCGGCATTGGTCCCGGATGGGTTGAAGCCAACGGCCTGCGCCCCAATTCTCGTATCGAAGCCGCCGTCACGCTCTGGGCCGCGGGCGTTGAGGCCTCGCCGCTGGGCAAGATGCTGGGCGCGCCACTCGATCACCGCGGCTGCGTCATTGTCGACGATCGCCTCAATCCCCCCGCGCTGCCTGAGGTCTTTGTCATCGGCGACCTTGCCCACTACGAGCAGGACGGCCACCAAGTCCCCGGCGTGGCTCAGCCCGCCATGCAGATGGGCGATCAGGTGGGAGAAATCATCGGCACCGATCTCGCAGGCCAGCCTCGTCCTGCCTTCCGCTACTTCGACAAGGGCGACATGTCCACCATCGGCCGCATGGCCGCCGTCGCGGATGTAAAGTGGCCGTTCACAGCCAAATTGAGCGGCTTCCCCGCCTGGATTACATGGGCCACGGTACACATCTTTTTTCTTATCGGCTTTCGCAACCGAATCTCGGTGCTCGCGAACTGGATCTGGACCTACTTCACCTTCCACCGCGGCGCGCGCCTGATCACCGGCGACCAGACACTGCCCGGCTGGAAGGAGCAGATGCAGGCGGGGCCGGCAAAGCAAGAGGCCAACGCCGCGGATTGAGGAAAAAAGCTGTCAGCTATTAGCTCTAAGAATCGGACGCGCTCATTCATCTCCCCCAAAGCGCTTGTAGCGAGATTCCTCTGCAATTCGCCAGAGGTCTTCAAGAAGCGCGCGGCACCGGTCGCATGAAAGTACATGCGGATTGTTATCGACATCCGCACCTGATGCAATGAGCTTAGAAAGCTGCTCCTGGAACTCGACGCAACTCGATTGGTTTCGAACGTCGCTCATGTGTCCTCTCGCCTACAAAGCTAACACCGAAATTGCTTCCTAAGCAGGAACCATCTGCACCCTGAAATCTGATACCTGAACCCTGTAAACTGTTTAAGTCATGCTCGACTTAGGATTCGTACGCGCCAACCTGGAGTTGGTGGAGGAAAAGCTTCGCGCGCGCGGCGCCGATCCGGCAGCGCTGCTGGGCGATTTTCGCGCCCTCGACAAGAGCCGCCGCGAGGCCATTACGCAATCCGAGCAGCTAAAAGCCCGCCGTAACGAACTCTCACAGAACGTGGGCGCGCTCAAAAAAGCCGGCAAGCACGATGAAGCCGCAGCCGTGATGGACGAGACCCGCGCCCTTAAAGACAAACTCGACGAGCTCGATAAGTCGGCCGCCACACTCGACGAGCAGTTGCACCTGTCTCTCGCCCGCGTTCCCAACCTGACGCGCGACGAAGTTCCCACCGGCACATCGGAAGCCGACAACAAAGTCGTCAAAACCTGGGGCGCGCAGAAGAAATTCGACTTCACTGCCAAGCCTCATTGGGAGATCGGCGAATCTCTGGGAATCCTGGACCTTGAGCGCGCAGCCAAGCTCTCCGGCGCGCGTTTTGCCGTCTATATGGGCGCTGGCGCGCGTCTCGAGCGGGCGCTCATCGGCTTCATGCTCGACACGCACACCCAGAAGCACGGCTACAAAGAAGTGCT
This sequence comes from uncultured Acidobacteriota bacterium, assembly GCA_963745965.1. GTDB lineage: Bacteria > Acidobacteriota > Terriglobia > Terriglobales > Acidobacteriaceae > Telmatobacter. Next base: position 15,567 of record CAVUZC010000002.1, on the reverse strand, counting down.
GCCGCCGTTCATGGTCAATTCCAAGTCGCTCTTCGGCACCGGCCAGTTGCCCAAGTTCGCCGAAGATCTCTTCCGTTGCGCTGACCCTGATTTGGAGGAACAATCGAAGGCCAAAGAGGAATTCTTGAAGGTGTTGCGTCAATTCGGTGCCAACAGCGCGGAAGCTCGAGACGCATTCCAAAAGGAAGTCATATCCACGCAAAAGGCAGTCTTTAATGACCATTGGTTAATTCCCACCGCCGAGGTTCCCGTCACCAATCTCTATCGCGACGAAATCCTCGACGAAGCGCGCCTGCCCATTTTGCTCACGGCTTACACGCCGTGCTTCCGCGCCGAGGCCGGCGCCGCGGGCAAGGACACGCGCGGCATCATCCGCCAGCACCAGTTCCAAAAAGTCGAGTTGGTCAAGTTCACGCGGCCCGAAGAATCCGACACCGAGCACGAAAAGCTCACCCGCAACGCCGAGGAGATTCTGGAAGCGCTCGAACTGCCCTACCGGCGCGTCCTGCTCTGCACCGGCGACACCGGCTTCTCTTCCGCCAAGACTTACGACCTGGAAGTTTGGCTGCCGGGTCAGGGGCTTTACCGGGAAATCTCTTCCTGCTCGAACTTCGACGCCTTTCAGGCGCGGAGGGCCAACATCCGCTTCCGGGCGAATTCCGGGATGGGCGCAGGCGGCGGCAAGGCCAAGCCGGAGTTCGTGCATACCCTCAACGGCAGCGGCCTGGCCGTAGGGCGCACCTGGCTGGCAATTCTCGAGAACTACCAGCAGGCTGATGGCTCAGTCCGAATCCCCGAGGCGCTCCGCAGCTACATGGGGGGACTCGATAAAATAGTTGGGGAGTCGTGATGGCATCCTCAGCACCGAACGAAGCAATCGCGCAGCCCAGGTCTGGCATCACTCAAATAGTGAGGAGCTATTTCTACTGGAGCTATCCCCGCGGCTCGTTCCACTACGATGTGCTGGTGACGCTGATCCTGCTCTTCATCTTTGTAACGCCGCATCTGTGGGATTACGGCGCAAAGCCGCCGCTCAAAGCCGGGCCTCTTCATCCGGTCCAGGTAGTGGGCGACGGGCGCGGCGTCATCGTCACGGTGCAGGCTGCGGATGTACAGCTCCCGGCTGACGTGTCGGACGCAGAGGTGAAGAGAGCGCTGCGGCAGGCCATCGAGCCTGTCATGGGCGATGCTGTCTCCGTGGAGAAATGGCAGACCGCGACCGATGCCCAGGGACATCTGGTCTGGAAGATCTGGGCGCACCGGTAGCTTCGCTTTTCGCGTCTTTCAAGCTGCAATCGGCGTCAAATAAGTAAAGGAAGTCCATGTACTCACGCAGTGTTCTTGTATCTCTCGGTTTGCTTGCCATCTCGTTTCTTCCTTTCCGGCCCGCACACGCTCAAGACAAGGCCAGCGTGCTCGCAAAGCTCGATGCCGCGGCCAAAGGCTTTCATTCCGCGACGGCGAGCTTCGAATTCGACACGATTCAGACGGACCCGGTTTACGACAAGGACGTGATGACCGGAACCGCCTACTACGAGCGCAATGACAGCCATTTCCAGATGGCCGCCCACATCACCAATCACGACGGCCAGCCGGCCGCGAGGACATACATTTTTTCCGGCGGATTGCTTCGCGTTTCCGACACCGGCAAAGAGAGCGATGCTACCACTTACGCCCAGGCTGGCAAGTACGAAAGCTACCTGATGCTCGGCTTCGGCGCGAGCGGTAAAGACCTTGAGGACAAGTGGAACATCACGTATCTCGGCAAGGAAACGATTGACGGCATCGCGACCGACAAGCTCGAGCTCGTCGCCAAGGACCCGAAGATCCGTGAGAACATCCCTAAGGTCACCATCTGGCTCGACACGGCTCGTGCGGTCAGCCTTAAACAGGTATTCGACGAGAAAGACGGAAACTCGCGCGTCTGCACCTACTCAAATATCAAGGTAAATCAGCCGTTGCCGAAGAGCGCCTTCAAATTCGAAAAATAAAGCCGGATGTTCGTCCGCGAAAGCGCAACTCCGCCCAGTGCAAACAGCATTGGAAAACACTCGATCGTATAGCGCGTCTCCGGCGCCGCGACGGTAAGCAGCAGCGCGCTGCGCAATAGCATGTAGGCCAGCAACGCGCCCCAGAAGCGCGGCCTTATGCAAAGCCCCACAAGCGCCAGCAGCAAATAAACCGCGTTCAGGGCCGCGTAGGCCCAACTGAATTCCGTCTCGCTGTGATGATGCCCGTAAACCCACCAGTCGAGATCGATGTTCAGGTTTTCGACGCGCGGGCGCAGACCCATGTCGGCCACGCGGCCCAGCGGCAGCCACACATAATAGCGCAGCGGGTGCGCGGCGATGCGCTCCTGCGCCAGTCGCGCAAAGCTCGCATCGATCTCTGGCGTCATCTTCATGCCGTGGCGGTTGTAGTCGTTGGCGAGCGCCGCGGTCGCCGCGTACTCAGCTGGCGTATCGAAGGCGCGGCTGGGCAGCGCGCTCACGTCGAGCTTGTCGCCCGGCACGTTCCAATAGATTTCGTAGGTTGAGTTGAAGTCGAGGCACCAGCTCTTCACCCAGCGCTCCCAGCCTGGATTCGTGCTTTCGCCAGGGTTGTTGGCCAGCCGCGGCGCCAGCGGTTCAAAAACGTGAAAGACGCGCCAGTTGCGCCAAGTCCATGCGGCAAAAGGCGTGAGCGCCAGAAGCGCGCACACCACCGCCATACGAACTAATTTTTGTGCGCGAATCTTGCTCTTCCACAGACTCCATCCAAGGCCAAAAGAAAATGCCACGGCAGCCAGCGCGCCGTCGGGGCGCAGGAGCGTGGCCGCGGTGACGGCAAACGTAAACCAAAGCGCACTCCCCCAACTCGGATCATCTCTGCGTAGATCCTCATTAGCCCGCGCCATCGCCCACATGGCCAACGCCAGCGTGCAGAGCGTAGGCGTTTCCGCCAAAACAAAGGGCGTGAAGGAGGCGGTGAAAGGGCAAAGCACAGCCAGCCAGAGTGCCGCAAGCGCCGCGGACCGCCCGTGCACGGGAACGATGCGCCGTACGAACGCAGCGACCAGCAGGCATCCCAGCAGGTCGAGCGCAATCTGCACGCACGCCACCGCAAAGTAATTCTCCATCCCGAAAATCTTGAAGCAAAGCGCGAGAAACAGCGGATAGCCAGGCAGGCGAATCAGCGTGGGAACCAGTTGTCCTCCTGCGCCGGTCACCGCATAGCGGCCATGCAACAGTAAATTCTTCGCGATGTCCCCGTAAACCAGGGAGTCGCCGTCGACAAAGAAGAGTTCCCTGAGCATCCAAAGGCGCAGCGCCAAGCCTGCCGCAAGAGCAAGTAACACGGGCAGGGCTGAGCCCACCCGCCCCGCTGCACCACGCCTCCATTGACTCTCTTGGCCAGCTTTCATACGATTCGTACTGTATAGCCTACGGCATTGCCCGACGGGTTGCGCGCTCCGCTGATATTGAATTGCCGCCGCCATCCGCAGTTGCCGCACGTTTTAGCGCACTTTTAGCACCGGAGCCAGCCAAAACCGCAGATGCCAGACCGGCAAATCTTCTTCGACCCGCAACGCAAGCGCTGGAAACGTCTGCGCCGCATTCTCGATGTAACGGCCGTCTTGTCGACGCTGGTGCTGGCTGGCTTCATCTTCAACGTGTTGCGCAACCAGCGTCTGCCGGAGCTGCTGCTGCCCAATGCCAGGCACAATTACAAGGCATTGCCCGACACATCGGCGATCCACGCCGCAAAAAGCCAGCATCCCGCAAGGCGTAAGACCAAACGCAAGCCCTCCGAAATTCCGTTGAACACAGGCGAAGGTTTGCGTGCCGCGTATTACGTGCAGGACGATGCGGCCAGCTACTCCTCGCTCAAAGATCATGTGCAACAGATCGACATGCTCTTTCCTCAGTGGCTGCACGTGGAATCGCCCGCGGGAACGCTGATGATGATGAGCAGCGATAATCTGAGCGAGTACCCGGTGATCCAGGGCGCCACCGTGCACGATCCCGACGAGCTGAACAAGGTAAAGCACGAGATTCAATTCCAGCACGCGGATACCGAGATCTTCCCCGCTCTCAATAATTTCAATCCTCACACGCAGGAGTGGGACACGGGAGTCGGCGAGGTGCTCCAGGACCCACAGAAGAGCGCCGCATTTCTTCAACAGATCATGCGCTTCTTCGCCGCGTACCCGGTCTATCATGGCCTGTCGTTCGACATTGAAAGCCTCTCCGACGAGGATGATCCAGCCTACCTCAGCTTCATTCAGGCACTCTACGCGCAAATGCACGCGCGCGGCCTGCGGCTCTATGTGAACGTGGCCGTGGCCACAAGCGACGACGATCTCAAGGCGATCGCCGCCAACTCCGACGGCATTATCCTGATGAACTACGACGAGCACCAGACCACCAGCAATCCCGGTCCCGTGGCCAGCCAGCCGTGGTTCATTGGCAATCTTGTTCGCGCGCTGAAGATCGTGCCCAAAAATAAAATCATCTGCGGCGTCGGCAGCTACGGGTACGATTGGGCGCTCTCCATGCCCGACCCCAAGGACCGCCATCACCCCAAGCCGCAAGTGGTCAATACTGACAATCTCTCCGTCTCCGACGCGTGGGAGCGCGCGTCAGACGCCGACGCCGATCTCGACCTCGATTACGACACCCTCAATCCGCATTTCGAATACATCGACGAGGACATGCATCAGCGCCATGTGGTCTGGTTCCTCGATGCGGTTTCGCTCCTCGACGAGATGCGCGGCGCGCGGGAACTTGGCATTCAGACCTTCGCCTTGTGGCGATTGGGCGAGGAAGACGGTTCGCTCTGGAAGATATGGGACAAGCCAGGCAGTCCCGATTCGTTGCAGGCGCTCGACAAGGATGTGCCGCCCGGCCACGATGTGGACACCGAGGGTGACGGCGACATTTTGCGCGTGACGGGCCTGCCGCAATCCGGATCGCGCACCGTTGAGGTGGATACCGACGAGCCCGATCCGCGCAAAAAGCTCATTGTCGATGAGCACATGGATGTGTATCCTCACCCCTACACCGACGAACAGTACGGGTACCATCCCAACGAACTGGCGCTCACCTTCGACGACGGCCCCGATCCGACGTGGACCCCCAAGATCCTCGACATCCTAAAGCAGAAAAACGTCAAGGGAACATTCTTTCTGATCGGCGCCGAAGGCGCGGACAATATCGGCCTGATGCAACGCATTGTGCGGGAAGGCAACGAGATCGGGAGCCACACCTATACACATCCCGACATCAGTGAAATCTCCAACCGCCAACTCGATCTGGAGATCAACCTTACCGAACGCCTCTTCGAAAGCAAGCTTGGCGTGCAGCCGCTCTACTTCCGGCCGCCGTACGACAACGACGAGGAGCCCGACACCGACGATGAGGCCGCGCCGGTCTGGCGTATCCAGCAGTATGGACTCACCATCATCGGCAGCAAAATCGACACCGACGACTGGAACGAAAATCCCCCCAAGTCGCCTGACGAAATCGTTCAGTCGGTTCTCGGGCAGCTCCAGACCATGAAGACCAAGCCGCAGTTCCGCGGCTCCATTATCCTGCTCCACGACGGAGGCGGCGACCGCTCGCATACTGTAGCCGCGCTCGGTCCGCTCATTGATGCGCTGCGCACCCACGGATATAAGCTCGTCCCCGTCTCGGCGCTCATGGGCAAGACCACCGCACAGGTGATGCCGCCGCTCAGCTTTTGGCAGGGAGTTCGCCTGCTTCCCGATTCCATCGCCTTTTCCGTCCTCGACATTCTCGGCAACTTCATTGTCATGGTCTTCTTCGTTGGCGACATTTTGATGAGCGCGCGCCTCATCATCGTCGGCATCTTCGCCGTCATCGACCGCCTGCGCCGCCCGCGCTATCCCGCAACGCCTGCCTTCGCGCCGCCCGTCGCTGTCCTTATTCCCGCCTACAACGAAGAACCCGTCATCGTGCGCACCATCCGTTCGGTGCTCAACTCCGATTACAAAAATCTCCGCGTCCTCGTTATCGACGACGGCTCCCTCGACCGCACCTACGAAGTAGCCGCCGAGGCGTATGCCGCGGAGATCGCTGCCGGGCGCGTACAGGTGCTCACCAAAGACAATGCCGGCAAGGCCGCCGCGCTGAATTATGCCCTCGCGCGCGTCGACGAGGAGATCATCGTCGGCATTGACGCCGACACCGTCATCGCTTCCGACGCCATCTCCAAACTCATTCCCCATTTCCAGAATCCCGCGATCGGCGCCATCGCCGGCAACGCCAAGGTCGGAAACCGCGTCAATGTCTGGACCCGCTGGCAGGCACTCGAGTACATCACCAGCCAGAACTTCGAGCGCCGCGCGCTCAATCTCTTCCACGTCATCACCGTGGTTCCCGGCGCCATCGGCGCATGGCGCACCGCGCCTGTCAAAGCCCTCGGCGGCTATCCGCTCAACACCGTCGCCGAAGACGCCGACCTCACCATGGGTCTGCTCGAGAAGGGCTGGAAGATCGACTACGAAGACCGCGCCCTCGCCTTCACTGAGGCGCCCATCGATATGCGCGGCCTCATGCGCCAGCGCTTTCGCTGGTCCTTCGGCACGCTGCAGGCCGTCTTCAAGCATCGCGCAGCCTTCACGCGCAACAAGGCCATGGGCATCTTCGCCCTGCCCAACATTCTCATCTTCCAGATGCTTCTGCCTCTGATTTCGCCCTTCATCGACATCCTGTTCGCGTGGGGCATCGTCACGTTCCTGATGGATCGCCACTACCACCCCGAAGCCGCCTCGGCCGCGAGCTTTGAGAAGCTCATCGTCTACTTCCTCGGCTTCCTCGTCATCGACTTCATCACCTCGTCGGTGGCCTTCAGCCTGGAGCGCCGGCATCCGGCCAACAAAGGCGATGGATGGCTGCTCTTCCACATCTGGCTGCAGCGCTTCGCCTACCGCCAGGTGTTTTCTCTGGTCATTGCCAGGACCCTCATACGCGCCATCGATGGCAAGCCCTTCAGCTGGGACAAGCTCGACCGCACCGCCAGGATGAGCAAACAAACCGAAGCGCTGACGGAAGTTGCGCGGTAAATAGGGCCCACATTCAAGTGGAAGACACAGTGGTGTTCCCAAAGGCGGCACAGGTGCTAAACCCAATTGCGATCGTGGAGATCGGGGAAGAGTTTCGCGCCCGGCGGCAATGGCGCATTACAATTTCGCGCTCAATCCCGGCCGGCTCTGTAATAATCTGTCTTCCGATGAAAGCCATCTTTGGATTCGCCTGCGTAGCCATTGCAGCATTCCTGATCCCCGCCGGTTGTCACCGTGCCAAATCAGCGCTTGCAGACCATCCGCGCAGCTTCTCCGGAGTGTCAGTCAGGGATGTGACCTTCTATTCATCGTCCCTCGGACACAGCATGACGTATCGCGTCTATCTACCAGAGCGACTCGCAGCGGGCGCGAAACTGCCCGCAGTATATCTCCTGCACGGGTGTGGAACAAGCTTCAGGGCTTGGTCGAATGACTCGAATGTTGGCGAGTATGCCGCGAAAGGCCTCGTCCTCGTGATGGTCGACGGCGCCTGCTCGTACTACATGAATGCCGCTCTCAACCCCAAAGACCGATACCAGGATTACGTCATTCACGACGTGATTCGAGAGGCTGAGTCGCGTTTGCCGATCGCGCCGGGCAGGCAGAATCGTGCAGTGGTCGGAGTCTCCATGGGCGGATTCGCCGCCGTAAACCTGGCCCTCACCCATCCGAATCTCTTCGTCTTTGCCGGCGCAATCAGTCCCGCAATCGATGCTCCTAGCCGCAGCTTCAGTTTCAGGCGTTGGTCACAAGGCTTGCGTTTCCGCACCATCTTTGGTCCAGAGGGAAGCAGCACGCGAAGGAACAGCGACCCTTTCGTTCTGATCAAATCGGCAGATCCGGCCAGCACACCATACCTGTACATCACGGCCGGTGAACAGGAAGCGCTTCTCGATCCCATCCGCCGCTTCGTCGGGCAATTGAAGGGGCGAGGCTACGCTTACGAGTTCCACACCCGACCGGGCGGCCACGATTGGACGGAATGGGACACGCAGATTCCAGGATGTTTTGCGAGCCTCCTGGCCCGCATCAATCACGGGAAGATCTGAAGCGACAAGTCGCCAGACGACAACTAAGCTGCCCTTTAAGGCCCGAGGTAAAGGCTCACGCCGGGCGGCGCAAAGCTGAGCTGGCCGGATTTGGGATCGTACCCAAGATCGAGGGCGTTGGATTTGCGGCTGTTGATGAGCACCGCGACGAGCAACCCCCGACCGTAGCGCGCAGCTTCGGCAATTTTGTGGCTGTGGATCGGACCATACTCGTTGTCGGGGCTGGTCGAGCTCCAATCACCCTGGAACCGCGAATAGGGGTACGCGCCGTACTGCTGCGGATGCTTTTCCCAGTCCTTGTCGTGGATCCAGATGCCGTAGGCGCGGGGCAGGTCATCGGCCTCAACGGCGCCAAGGAACTTGTTCACCGCCGCGCGGCCAAAGTAGTAACGGCTCCAATTCCACGGCCAATCCACGGGGCGGCTGGCCAGCAACCAACCGGCTAGAAGAATCAGCAGGATCGCGCCCGCGCTGCACTGCACGATCAGAAGATTGCGCCGCGCGCGCTTGGGATCGAACTGAGGAGCATCGAGCAGGGTCATGGCGATCTTTCCTCGGTAGTAAGAATACAGGGTTCAGGTTTCAGGGGTCAGGTTTCAGGGGTCGCCTGGCGAGTCAGCCAGTCGATCGTCCGCGCTGTTCGTCGTTCGCAGTTCACGGTCCCCCTTTGGCTGTCTGTGAAGGGCTGATGAGTTAGACACCGGATACGAGCTTGCTGTTCCCTGCTCGATGTTCTTCGATCACCGACCTCTGATCCGATCTCTGCTCGCTGAGTTCGCTGACAGCTGACACCAGAAACCTGAAACCTGTTTTTACTCCTCCCTGCTGTACGTCGTCTTCGCCTTCTCCGCCTGGCGCTCGATGGCCAATTCGATGAGCCGCGTGATCAGATGGGTGTAGCTCAGGCCGGAGGCCTCCCACAGCTTCGGGTACATGCTGATCTGCGTGAAGCCAGGCATCGTGTTCACTTCATTCACGTAGATGCGGTGCTTGCCGCCGGGGTCCATAAGGAAATCCACGCGGGCCAGTCCCGAAAGGTCGCAGGCGCGGAAGGCGGCAACGGCCATCTGCCGAATTTCCTTCGCTTCCCCCCGGCCGATTTTCGCGGGGATGACAGGCACGGAGCCTTCGGAGAGGTACTTCGCCTCGTAGTCATAGAACTCCTTGCCCGGGACAATCTCGCCGACCACGCTTGCCTCGGGCGAGTCGTTGCCGAGCACGGCCACCTCGAACTCACGGGCGCGGCCATTCTTGCCGCCCACCCCCTGCTCCACAATCAGCTTGCGATCGTATCGGGCGGCAAGCTCCAGCGCGGGGCCGAGTTCCTTACGGTCATGCGCCTTCGAGATGCCGACCGACGAACCCAGATTCGCCGGCTTGACGAATACCGGATAGCGCAGCGCGCGCTCAATGGCGGCAATCGCCTTGCGCGGATTCTGCTCCCACTCCGAGCGGAGCAGCGTGACGTGCTTCACGATAGGCAGCCCTGCCTGGACAAACAGGCGCTTCATCACATCCTTGTCCATACCGGCCGCCGAGCCCAGTACACCCGAGCCGACGTAAGCGATGCCGGCCAGCTCAAAGAGCCCCTGGATGGTGCCGTCCTCGCCAAAGGTGCCGTGCAGCACAGGAAACACCACATCCAGGGTTTTTCCCTGGCTTTGGTTGGGGGCAGTGGAACCGGGCTCCGGCGCGAGCAGTGTAGGAATGCCCTCGTGAAGTAGTTTGGCCCCCGGCGTAGCTTCGGGATCGCCGGCGCGCAGCCGCCGTGCCACCGAACTCTTGTCGCCGGCGAGGAGATGATTGGCGTCTGCAGCGGCCAGCCAGCGGCCCTCCTTGGTGATGCCGATAGGGGTGACGTCGAATTTGTTGCGGTCGATGGCCTTAAGAACCGAAGCAGCCGAGAGCAGCGAAACTTCATGCTCGCCGCTGCGCCCGCCAAAGAGAATACCCACGCGGATTTTTTTTGTCATATTCGTTTGAAGAACGGAATCGCGATCTCTACAACCAGTTCCAGTGTAGAACCGCAGGCGGACTTGGCAGTGGCTCCCTGCCGCGCCAATCCAGAACGATTCGAGACTCACGAGTATAATCAATTAACTCTTCCATCCTGCGCGCCGATAAGCAGGAGAAGCGGGTGCTTCATGCTCCCTCCGGTGGACTTGTACCCATGAAGAGATTGACCGCACTCTTCGTTGTGATGGCCGTGTGCGTGCCGGCAGTGCGGGCTGACTCCGCGGCTCCGTTGACCACGCTGCGCGCAGTGGCCGAACTGACGAATGCGCAGGCGAGCCGCCACATGCCAGCCAGTTTCGAGGCCACGGTCATCTATTTCCGCAACTACCAGAAAGAGCTTTTTGTTCAGGATGGCGACACAGCGATCTTCGTGCACGCCACGACGAGCCTGAACCTCACGCCCGGCGATCGCGTGCGGGTGCGGGGCCAGGTTCACGAAAGCTTCCGGCCTTACGTCGATAGCAGCGACATCGCATTGCTCGGCCATGGCGCACCGCCCCAGGCGCTGTCTGCCACATACGAAGAGATGATTCGCGGCGAGATCGATTGCCGCCGTGTTACGGTACGCGCGCATGTGCTCTCGGCCGACATTGTTCCCAACTCTGAATTGCGGATGCCCGGCATGTACCTGCGGATGCTGGTCGACGGCGGACAGGTTGACGCCAATATCAACAGCACCGATCAGAACGCTCTCGAATCGCTGCTTGATGCCGACATCGAAATCACCGGAGCCGTTTCCGGTCATTTTGACAACAAGATGCAGCAAACGGGCGTGCTGTTTCACGTGCAGTCGCTGGACGACGTGAAGATCCTGCGGCACGCCGCCGTGAATCCATGGTCGTTGCCGCTAACCCCGATGGATCGGCTGATTACGGGCTACAGCGTGCACAATGCCGGGCAGCGGATGCGGATTCACGGGACCGTTACCTACTACGAGCCGGAAACGGCTGTGGTGCTCCAGGATGGCGCAAAGAGCATGTGGGTGGTCACCCAAAGCTCCGCGCAAGTACGTGTCGGGGACACAGTGGATGCGATCGGTTTCCCGGATGTCCAGGACGGATTTCTTGTCTTGACCGAGGGCGAGGTCAGGTCGAGTTCCGCCGCCGCGCCCGTCGCGCCGTCGTTTTCCACGTGGCGGGAACTGGCCGCGGGAGGCAACACTTCGCATAGCCATGCTTTCGATCTCGTCTCGATCGAAGGGCAGTTAGTAGCACAGGTGCGGCAGGCGGCGCAGGATGAATACGTGCTCAATGAGGACGGGCACTTGTTTGCAGCCGCCGTTCGCCATGACGCATCACTGAGCCCCGAAGCGCTCCCCTCCATGCGCCAGATTCCGGTGGGAGCACGCGTGCGTGTCACGGGGATTTGCGTGCTGGAAAGCGCGGACCCTTTCAAAGGCGATGTGCCTTTTCACATCCTGATGCGCTCCTACGACGATGTTGCAGTGGTCGCGCGGCCCTCTCCCATCAACGTCCGCCATCTCGTCCTCCTCGTGGCCCTTCTGCTCCTGGTGATCTTCGCACTGGGAGCCTGGAGCTGGCGCGTGGAGAGGAAAAGACGCCGGGAATCGATCTCTGTGGCTTATCTGGAGAGGCGGCGCAACCTGATCCTCAAAGAGATCAACGGCGCCTGCTCGCTCAGCCGCATCCTCGAGCACGTGACGGATCTGGTCACCTACAAGCTGAAGGGGGCGGTGTGCTGGTATGAAATCGAGGACGGATCCTGCTATGGCCAGCGGCCCGCCAAAATCACCTCGCAGCGCATTGTGCAGCAGGAAATTCGCAGCCGTACAGGCGAACTTCTGGGCAGGCTCTCCATCGCCATTCCGTCGTTTGTCGAAATCGGCCCAGAGGAGTCTGCGGCTATGGCGCTGGGAACCGGGCTGGCCAAACTGGCGATTGAGACCTCGCATCTCTACCGCGATCTCGTTCGGCGCTCGGAGTTCGACCTGCTGACCGAAATTCCCAACCGTTTCGCGCTTGACAAGCAACTTGAGACGATCCTTGAAGAGGCTTCGGCCAGCGGAAGCATGGTGGGCTTCATCTTTATCGATCTGGACTGCTTCAAGGAGATCAACGACCACTACGGCCACCGGGCGGGAGATGTGTACCTCCAAGAGGTGGCGCAGCGCATGAAGCGTCAGTTGCGCCCCGGCGATATCCTCGCGCGGCTGGGCGGCGACGAGTTCGGCGCTGCTGTGCCCGGCGTGCCAAGCCGCGCGGAGGTGGAAGAGATCGCTCTGCGTTTGGAGCACTGCTTCGATGAGCCATTCGTGGCCGAGGGGTACCAGTTCCGGGGCTCGGCCAGCGTGGGCATTGCCCTTTATCCCCAGGACGCAAACAGCCGGGACAGCTTGCTGAGCACTGCCGACACCGCGATGTACGCCGTCAAAAACAGGCATAAAGGGCCTGCGCAGAGGCCGGCCAGCCGTTCGGAGAACGTGTCGTCGCCCCGGTCCTGGCGCTAGCGGTGCCCCGGCCTTGGTACCAATCCCGATCCCGGTCTCCTCAAACGCTCCTGATCCCGGGAATCGTTTTTCTGCCGTTTCTGCCGATAACAACTTTGAGGGAGTGCATTTCCCCTGTGGCCGCGCTATACCAACAGAATCGGAGCGCCGGGGAGGGCACTTCCCGGCGAGCGGATATGAAGAGGATTGTGGCATTTCTGGCAGTGATGATGAGCGCTTTAGGCGCGTCTGCCCAGTCCCCGGCCCCGCTCACCGATCTGCGCGCCATCGCCGCATTGACCAATGCGCAAGCCAGCCAGCACCTTCCGGTCAGCTTTGAAGCGACGGTCCTTTATTACCGCGGCTATGGAAAAGAGCTGTTCGTTCAGGATGGCGATACAGCGATTTACGTCTATAACTCCAAATGGTTGAGCCTCGTCGCGGGCGACCGCATCCTGGTTCGCGGCGTCACCCATGAAAGCTTCCGGCCTTACATTGTCAGTTCGGAACTAACCGTGCTGGGCCATGGGCCTTTACCGAAGCCCTTTCCAGCCACATACGAACAGATGCTCAGGGGAGAGACCGATTGCCGGTTGGTCACCATTCATGCGCTGGTCCGTTCGGCCAATATCGCGCCCGGGGCTTACCCCTACACCATGTTGCAGGTGCTGGTGGACGGCGGAACCGTAAACATCGATGTCAACGACAACGACCCGGCCACGGTCAACCAGCTGTTGGACGAGGAAGTGGAGATCACAGGTGCGGCTTCAGGAATCTTCAACGACAAGATGGAGCAGACGGGAATCCGCATCCATGTTCAGACGTTAAAAGGGATCACGATTCTCAAGCGTGCGGATACCGATCCATGGTCGCTGCCCGTTACGCCCATGGACCGTGTCATCACCGGCTACCGAATGGTCGATCAGACACAACGGTTGCACATACGCGGAACCCTCACCTACTACGAGCCGGGTACGGCTTTGGTTCTCCAGAACGGCAACCGAAGCTTGTGGATCTCAACCGCCTCCTATCAGCCGCTGCGCTTGGGCGATCTGATGGAGGTCACCGGATTCCCGAGCGTCCACGACGGCTTTCTGACGCTCACGCGCGCCGAAGTAAAGGACACGCTGATCCCCAGGCCCGTCGTGCCGGCAGTGTTCACCTGGCGGGAACTGGCGGGCGGCGGAAACCTGAGCCAGGGTCACGGCTTCGACCTGGTCACGATCGAGGGCGAGGTAGTTGCGCAGGTGCGGGAGGCGACGCAGGATGGATACGTATTGTCGGCGGGTGGCCACCTGGTCTCGGCGATCTACAGCCATCCCGGAGGAATCCTGGGACAGTCCTCGGGCCAGCTAGCGCCGATGAAAGAGCTCCCCATCGGAGCCAGGGTCGAGGTAACCGGCATCTGCATTCTCTCCAATCCCAGTCCGTTTACCGACTCCGGCGAGGTCGCATTCGATATCTACTTGCGCAGCCCGGACGATATATCGGTTGTTGCTCGGCCGCCGTGGCTCAACGTCCGGCACCTCGTTTATCTCGTGGGCCTGCTCATGATCGCCCTTCTCGCTATTGGCGCGCGAGCCCTCTACATTGAACACAGGTCGCGTCGCCAGACCGCGGCTCTGGCGCAGATCGAACGCCGGCGCAGCAGCATTCTCGAAGACATCAACGCCTCCCTGCCGCTCTCAGAGATTCTCGAGAAGATCACGGATCTGGCGACATTCACCCTGGGCGGCGCGCCATGCTGGTGTCATCTCGCGGATGGCACAGAGATCGGCGAGCGCCCGAGCGATCCATCGGGACCTGCACCGCAGACCGTCGAACAGGCGATCCTGGCACGCAATGGAGTGGCGATGGGAACGCTCTGCACGGCTCTGGCAAGTCATCACCCCTCTCAAAGCCGGGCGCGAGAAGCCTTATCCATGGCCGCAGAACTGGCCACGCTCGCCATCGAAACATCACGGCTTTACTCGGACCTGGTGCATCGTTCCGAGTTCGATCTGCTCACCGACATCCACAATCGCTTCTCTCTGGAAGCTTCTCTGGATGCCCAAATCCTCCACGCCGGCCAATCTGGCGCAGCCTTCGGATTGATCTACATCGATCTCAATGATTTCAAGCAGATCAACGACCGGTACGGTCATCATGCCGGCGACATCTATCTCCAACAGGTCGCGGCGCGTATGAAGAGCCAGATCCGGCCCGGCGATATGCTGGCACGGCTGGGCGGCGATGAGTTCGCCGTGCTCGTCCTCGAAGTCCGCAGCCGCGCCGATATCAGCGAAATCGCCATGCGCCTGGAGTGCTCCTTCGACGAGCCCTTCGATCTGCCCACCGGGCCCATCAAGGGCTCAGCCAGCATCGGCATCGCGCTTTATCCCGACGATGGCGCCACCCGCGACAGCATCCTGAGCGCCGCCGACGCCGCCATGTATGCCGCCAAACACGAACACCGCAAACTGCTGCAGATGCTCTCTCCTCACGCAGAAAGCACGCAAGAGACGATCAGGTAGCCGTGCTCGGGACGGCAGCGGTGATCCCGCGTCTCTCCGGCAGCGCAGGCCCCTTACTTTTTCCGCAGATTTTCACGTCAAATACTTGCTCTTCCGCAGGCGGAGCGGTAAAAAAACTAATAGCCAACTGATCGTACTTCCCCTTCTCGTGTGTAGACTAGGGCGTGTCTGGGCCGCCGGCACGAGGTTTGCGTCAGGAATGCGGCTGGCCGCCACTCTGGGGCTCTCCGCATATTTACCCGCTTACTTCGGGGGGATTATCACCGTCGGGCCCCTCCATCATTTACATTCGACAAAACGCAAAAAGCCCTGCCGAAAGGCAGGGCTTTTTGCTGAATTAATGCCGGCGATCACCTAATCTCCCACACAGTCACCCGTGCAGTACCATCGGCCCAGCGAGGCTTAACTTCCGTGTTCGGGATGGGAACGGGTGATCCCTCGCAGTATGGTCACCGGCAAACTGAGGCGTTTTGAAAG
>CAVUZC010000001.1:0-130777 GCA_963745965.1 uncultured Acidobacteriota bacterium | reverse complement strand
CGAATTCTGCCGACTTTAAACGCCTGGACCGGCGGGCAGGGCAGGAGTCGGCGTCGATTTGACCGAAAATCGAATTCGTTCCAAGATTTCCACACTCGCCGGGCCGCATCGGCCCGGATACCCACGATCGGAGGAAATCAAGCCATGGGATCTGCGCTGATGATGCAGGAAGTGGAGACGGTCGATCCCCTTTTGACCGCCGAGGATGTCGCCCTAAAGCTAAAGGTTAGTAAAGACTGGGTCTGGGACCACTCCTCGCGGAGATTGCCGTATTTGCCGGTCATTCGCATGAGCGACGGCGCCTTGCGGTACCGGGCGAGCGGTATCGAAGAGTTCCTGAAAGAGCGCGAACGGGCCTCCTGTTTAAGGCGCAAGCGCCGGTAAAATGGAGACGGCCCGCTTATTCCCCCACACAGAATTTGAGGAATAAATGGGAACTTCGTACCAGAGAGGATGGGTCTCTCTTCGAGGGAAGAAGTGGTACGGCTATTTCCGCCGCACCATCCTCGATCCGGAGACCAATCAACCGAAGACGGTCTCTTCACCGGTAGCTCTTGGCCTGAAATCTGAGATGACCAAATCTCAGGCCCGGGAGAAATTGGCGCAGGAGATCACCCGACTGAGTGGGCACATCACCGAAGACGGCTCCGTGAAAAACGGCACCGTTACCTTCGGATGGTTTGCCCGAAACCGCTACCTGCCACTGAAGGAGGCGGACTGGAGAGAAGAGACTGCCAAGGTGAAGAAGCTGATCATCACGGCAGATCTGATCCTCCCGTTCGAGGACGTACAGCTCGAAAAGTTCGACAAGTACACCCTGCAGAATCACCTCAATCAGCTGGCCAAAACCCATTCCAAGGATCGAGTGTTGCAGATTCGCTCTTACATGCGGGCTCTCTTTGCTGAGGCGGTCGATCAGGACTACCTCCCGAAAGACCCTGCACGTTTGGTGAAGGTGCCGGCAAACCTGCGTGAGGTCGATAAGACCGTCCTCACTTGGGACCAGCTTCGCGCCGCACTCGACAAACTTCTCGACAAGAATCTTCGCGACTGGTTGCTGCTCATGCTCGACATGTCGAACGCTCTTCGACCGGGCGAGGTGGTTGCCTTGCGTTGGCGAAGCCTCCTGGAAGAACCGTTGCTCCTTGATATTAAGGAGACGTATTACAAGGGGAAGATTCGTCCGTATGGCAAGACCAAGCGGAGCACCTCACAGGTGCCGATCTGTGAGGATCTGTTCAAGAAGTTGGGGGAATGGCGCGAAGACTTGAAGACAAAGCGCAAGGATGTGTCGCCATCTGCGTTTATCTTTCGGGGGCGGTTCGGAGGTCCACTGGATCCGAGCAACTTCCGCAAGCGGGTGCTGCACAAGCTGGCCGAGGAACTGGAATTGCCGAAGTTGACATTCCAGGTCATCCGGCGCACGATCGCGACCTTGGCTCAGAAACTGGGATCAAGCAAGGACGTGCAGGGCTTCATGCGGCATGAGACGACGGACACCACGGAGAACGTTTATATGCAGGTTCTCCTTCCGGGAGTACGTACGACGCTTGATGCAATCCATGCGGAGTTGTCGAAGAAGGCGGGGGCGTCACCTGCACCAGAGCCACCGATGACACCACGCACGGGAGCGGCGACGAATGGCTCGTCCAGGAACGATGTTCTCGGGATGCCTACGGCAATTCCAGACAACACCACTCAGGTTTCGGGAGTGCCTGCGAAGCCAGCTCGTGGTGTGGTTTTGGAATTTGCGACAAAGATGCGACAAAGTCGCGGAAGGGAGGTGGCGCTAAATGCTTGACGTTATTGGTGGACCTGGTCGGGATCGAACCGACGACCTCTTCCATGCCATGGAAGCGCGCTCCCAAACTGCGCCACAGGCCCACAAGGACGGGAACAACTTTCTTATTGTCGTCGCTCGGGGCCGGCAAGTCAAACCTGCAGACTCGACTGTGAGCACGATCGCGCGAGCCGGCCGGCTGGAGGCGCGAACACCGCGCAGAAGCGCGCGGCATTCGCACCGAGTCGATTGCCTCGCTACTCGATCGGAGCGGCCAGCACGTAAACATACATGAGCATGGCGACGCCGATGAAGCCGGGGATTAACCCGCAAAGATAGGCAGAGCCGGCGCCGCCGTTCGCCACCCCGCCGGGCCCCAGAAGGACACGGAGAAAGATGATCAGTCCGACGCCCACGCCGATATTGATGAGGCCGCCAATCTTCAAGCCCTCGCGCGTCTTGATCGTTCACGGCGGGCTTCCTCGCGCATCATCTCGACTGCTGCCTTGGCGCCCTCGCTCGATGACTCGGTGATGCGGCGCATGGTCTCGGCTTTGTAATAAGCCTCGCGCTCCTGGAGGCGGTTTCCCATGTAGACGACGGCGGGAATAAAAACCACGAAGAGCGAAACGGCGCCGATCGACAGAAACATCCAAAGGCCGATGCCGCCGGGCATGTCGTTGAACAGCATGGTTGCAAGGTGTGTCATGGAATCCTCCTGAAATTGGCTGGGGAGTGCCTTTCTTCCCCATGCGAACGGTGAGACAAGGAGCTGCGGTGTCCGGTTGCATTATTTCGCCATCGAGGGGTGAGAATAAAAATGCAACCAGAGCGCGAGCCTGGCTGTCTTACCCGGCGGAGAACGTTCGTGCCTGAAACTGCCACCAGCGGAGCAGACCAATTGACCGCCGAGGCCATCGACCTCGCCGCGGTCGACCGCGTTCTGGCCGGGGACACTGAGGCTTTTGGGGAATTGTCCGGCGCTGGCAGGGACCGCTGGTGAATATGGCGTGGCGTTACTGCCGCGACCGCTCCCGGGCTGAGGAGATGGCACAGGAGGCCTTTGTGCGCGCGTGGCGCGGGCTGGCGCAGTGGCGGCGCGAGTCGAGCTTTTCCACCTGGCTGTTTGCGCTCGCAGCGAATGTGTACCGCAACGAGCTGAAGCGCGTGCCAACGATGGTCGTGCCGCTCGATGGAATTGCGGAACCGGCCGGCGCAGCCACCCAATACGAAGCGGCCGTAGAACAACGACGCAACGAAGAGCTGAGGAGAGCAGTGCTGGCGTTGCCTGTGCGCTACCGCGAGCCGGTGGTCCTCTACTACTTTCATGAGATGGACGTGGGCCGAGCGGCGCGCACTATGGGGCTGCCTGAGGGAACTGTAAAGGCCCGGTTGGCGCGCGGGCGCGAACTGCTGCGCAAGCGATTTCCGCATTTGAACGAGACGGGCGCGGCAAGGTCAGGCGCGGTCATGCATACCGGCAAGGAGGCAATCGAATGAAGCTCACGACGCATCGCAAAATGGATCCCGACGACCAGCATCAATTGGCAACGGCTGCTGTCGATCGCATTCTGGGGGCCGAGGAAGGACTCCTGCCTTCGTCGGGCTTCGTGGCTGCCGTGATGGAGCGCGTGCGCAAAGAGGCCACGGCTCCGGCGCCGATTCCCTTTCCCTGGAAGCGCATGGCGCCGGGGCTCGTGCTGGCGGCGGGCACAGTCGGTTGGGGAGCATGGCAGGCAGTGCGATTTGCAGGACCGGCCATGCACGATTTGGCACAGACGTCGCCGCAGATTCCGGCAGCCGTGCTGCCGTATCTCGAACAGACTGCATGGGTCGCGCTGGCTCTCGCGGTCTCCTGGGCGGGGTGGGCTCTGTCTATGCGGCTGGTGCGGCGGACAGGTTGACCTGATGCGTGCCGCAAACAAAACCTGAATCCCGACCGAGCAGGACCAATGGGCAACGGCTATCCCCCATTTTTTCTGCAAAAGCCAAAAAAGTGGACGTGCACCATCACCGTATCTTCCCCGGGGTGCGCCTGCGGCGGACTTGGCTGACAGCTACTCGATGGCGAAGACTGCGTAGACAATGGCTTCGCGGATCACCTGATGCGGTGCGACGACGAGCGGCCGAGACGCAGTCGACCCACCCCTCGCAAGGGTGTCTAGATCGGCACTACGAAGGGCATCGGTGTACTGACCGCCGCCGTTCTCGAACTGGTTGGTGAGGTAAATGAGATTGCCAAGATGGACACCGCTGGCCTTTGCCATTACGGCCGCGTCGTCGAGCGCGCGGGCCGTGGCCTGTTCGAGGGCCTGATCTTCGAGCGCGTGAACATCGGCGACGGTCCAGTCGATCTCGCCACTGTCGGTGGCTCCGGCATTGATGGCAACGTCGAGGATTTCGCCGGCGCGCGCGGGCGAAGTCTTCACGGTCCAGTTTTCGGATAGCTTGAATTTGTGATTCTTAACATCGACCGGCTCGAGGCGCTGAGACTCGCTGTGGATCGAGGCTTCTGGGATTCCTGCCTGCTTAATGGCGTCGACGATGGCGTTCGAGATGCGCGCGCCGTCGGCATAAGCGGACTTTGCATCGGAGGGTTTGGTTTCAAAGCCGATGTGGAGAATGGCGACATCGGGATCGACTTCAACGCGGCCCTCCGCACTCACCGTGATCGTGCGATTGGCGGAATCGATCTTGAGTTCGAGCTGGCTTGGCTGCTGAGCGGCAGCCAGAGTGGTTGTGACCACAAACGCGATGGCAGCAAAGGTGCATTTCACGGGCATGGTCTTGCCTCCTCTTTCTATGAACGCGAAGTATAAAGCAACTTGCAGGTAATGCACTATCTTTGCGACTCTGCTTGAGAAACCAGTGCGTCAAATTCCGTGTTCTGAACATCTCAACAATCAGAGAGAATCCCCGGAGGTTACGCTATGGCTACTTTCCTTGCTCCAATCGAGAAGCCGCAAGGCCTGTTTACGAAGCTGGCGTACGCGGGAACGCGCCGTCAATTCGGCAAAGTGCTCACGCCGGTGAAGGTAGTGTACTCGCGCATGCCTGTGGCGTTCGGTCTTTTTGCGTCGAAGATCGCCAAGCTCGACAGGAAGCTCGAGCTGCCGGCCGAAGCCCAGATGCTGGTGCGCGAGCGCGTGGCGCGGCTCAACGTGTGCGAATTCTGCATCGATATTGGCCGGTACTTCGCCATCCAGTCGGGCATGAACGAGGCAAAATTCGATGCGCTCAACGACTACGCCACAAGCTCGTTGTTTTCCGAGGCCGAGCGGGCGCTGCTCGACTATGTGACCGAGCTGACGCGGGATAAGAACGTCAAGCCGGAAACATTTGTACGGCTTAGGAAGCACTACTCCGAGCGGGCTATTTGTGAGATCGTGTGGCTGGTGGCCAGCGAGCATTTTTACAACATGACCAACATCGGGCTGAACATTCACTCCGACATGCTGTGCGACATTGCGAAAGGGAAGAAGAACTGATTGCTTAAGGGAACGTGAACTGACGCCTTTCGCATCTTGAGGTTGTCATGCAATTGCACTACAATAAGTTTGAGGTCACGTCATGCCCGCGAATGCGCTGGTTCAAACCAGAATCGATCCCGATGTGAAGGAACGCGCGGCTGCCATCCTCGGCGAAATGGGGATCACGGTCTCAGATGCCGTGCGCATCTTATTGACCCGCACCGCGAATGAAGGCGCACTGCCGTTCTCACTCGCGAGGAACGCCGCTGAACACGATGCATGGTTCCGCGCCAAAGTTCAGGAAGCGCTCGACGACCCCCGGCCCGGAATTCCCCACGCGGAAGTGAAGGCACTTTTTGCTCGAAGGCGTGCAGCCCCACGTCCGAAGGGGAAAAGCTAAACCATGCACGTGGAATGGTCGGTCCTTGCTCTCGCCGATCGCTTTGCAATTTTCGATTACATCGAAGCAGATAGTCTGCAAACCGCAAGCCTTATCGACGATCGAATTGAAGCTGCTGTTGAGCGCCTGCTTACGATGCCGGGAATGGGCCGCCCGGGGCGCATTGAAGGAACCCGAGAGCTCATCATCGACCGCACGCCTTACATCGCGGCCTACCGCATCACCGGCGAAACCATCTTCATTTTGCGTGTGCTGCACGGCGCGCAGCAATGGCCTGAAGATATGCGCGAGCAGCCAAAATAGCAGTCCTGCCAGACTAACTCGATTGCACTGTCTGTCCCGTCCCCTAGTACACTGAGAAGTTCCTCGTCTTTCCTGGGCATACAGGAGTCCGTCATGGCATCCATCATTCTTCCGGCAAGTCCATCCGAGTCGCGGCCTGGGCGCTTTGGCGTTTACGGCGGGCGGTACGTGCCGGAGACGCTGGTGGCGGCGCTCGACGAATTGGAGCACGCATACGCGGAGGCGCGGGCGGATGCGGCGTTTGAGGCCGAGCTCAACTTGCTGCTGACGGATTACGCGGGAAGGCCGACGCCGCTCTACTTTGCGAAGCGGCTCACGGAGTCGCTGGGCGGGGCTAAGATCTACCTCAAACGAGAAGACCTGCTGCACACCGGGGCGCACAAGATCAACAATTCGCTGGGCCAGGGATTGCTGGCCAAGCGCATGGGCAAGAAGCGCGTGATCGCCGAGACCGGCGCGGGCCAGCATGGCGTAGCGACCGCGAGCGCCTGCGCGCTGCTCGGCCTGGAGTGCGTGGTCTACATGGGCGAAGTGGATATGGAGCGCCAGGAGCTGAACGTGAAGCGCATGCGCCTGCTGGGCACGGAGGTCCGCGCCGTCAGCTCCGGCTCGCGCACGCTCAAGGACGCGATCAGCGAGGCTATGCGCGATTGGGTTACGAACGTGCGGACGACTTATTATCTTTTAGGCAGCGCGCTTGGTGCGCATCCGTATCCCACGATGGTGCGCGACTTTCATCGCTGCATCAGCCGCGAGATGAAGGCGCAGATTCTTGAGAAAGAGGGAAGACTGCCCCACGCAGTGGTTGCTTGTGTGGGCGGCGGGTCGAATGCCATCGGCGCGTTTTATGAGTTCATCAACGATCGTGATGTGAGATTGATCGGCGTGGAGGCAGGCGGACGCGGCACGGTGCTCGGCGAACATGCGGCGCGCTTCCAGGGCGGCGCGCCGGGCGTGCTGCAGGGCACATTTTCTTACGTGTTGCAGGATGACGATGGGCAGATCGCGCTCACACATTCAGTTTCGGCGGGCCTCGATTACGCGTCGATCGGTCCCGAGCACGCCATGCTGCACGACACCGGCCGCGCCGAGTACGTTTCGCAGGACGATGCGGCGGCGCTCAATGCCGTGGTCACGCTCGCGAAGACCGAAGGCATTCTGCCGGCGCTCGAAAGCGCGCACGCGGTGGCCGAGGCTATGCGCATCGCGCCGAATTTTAAGCAGCATGAAATACTGGTGGTGAATCTTTCAGGCCGCGGCGACAAGGATATGGGGATTCTCGCGCGCGAGCTGAAGTTGTAGCGATTTTAGGGCCTTTCCATGCCGATTCGATTCGATCACAAGCCGGGCTTGGTGGCTTATTTGACCGCGGGAGATCCGTCTCTGGAGGCGTCGCGCGAGATTGTGCTTGCCGCCATTGACGCGGGTGCGGATGTGATCGAACTTGGTGTACCTTTCAGCGATCCGCTGGGCGACGGGCCCGTCATCCAGCGCGCCATGGAGCGCGCACTGGCTCACGGCACGCGGCTGAAGGACGTGCTTGGCCTCGCGCGCGAGATTCGCGCTGTGCGTCCCGCGGCGGGTCTGGTGATTTTCAGCTATCTGAATCCGATTTTGCGTTACGGCCTGGCGAAATTTGCCGACGATGCGAAGGCTGCGGGCGTAGATGGCGTACTGGCCATCGACATGATCGTGGAAGAGGCTGCCGAATATCTCGCGGAGATGAGCCGCGTGGATCTGGCGCCGATTTTTCTCGCCGCGCCTACCAGTCCCGACGCGCGGCTTGAGGCCATCGCTGCGCACACCAAGGGTTTTGTGTACGCTATCTCGCGCACCGGCATTACAGGTAAGCAGCAGAACATGACCACGGATGCTGCCGCGCTGGTTGCGCGCGTTCGGCGATGGTCCCTGCTGCCGGTGGCCGTGGGGTTCGGCATCAGCAATGCGGAACATGTCGCTCAGGTGGCGGAGTTCGCAGATGCCGCGGTCATTGGCAGCGCGATTGTCGAGCTGATTGATCGCGTTTCCACGACCGCTGGTCCGGAAAGTGCGCCCGACGCAGTCGCTCGATTTATCAAGGGCCTGCGCCTGCCCCATGCGGCGCTGGCCCAGTGAAAAGTTCAGCCAGCAGCAAACAGCTTACAGCGAACAGCTCATCCCGCGACGGGTCCGGCTGTTAAGGCTGGCACCAGCAGGATCGATCTGTTGGCTGTCTGCTGTCGGCTGTTTGCTCATTGAGGTTGCAATGACCATCGAAGAATTGCGAATTCGCATCGACGAGTTGGACCGCCAGCTGGTCGATCTGCTCAGTGAGCGGGCACGCGCCGCCCAGACGATCGGCCGTTTGAAGGCAGCCACTTCGCTTCCGGTACATGAGCCGGATCGCGAGCGGCTCGTCTATGCGAATGTGCGCGCGGCCAATAAAGGCCCACTGCCCGACATCGAGCTGACGCATATCTACGAGCGCATCATTGACGTGATGCGGGCATTGCAGCGCAACGAGCTGGCCAGCCAGAGACACGCCCAGTCCGCCGCATCCAAGGGCGGAACGCCGGGCCTCGCCGCGGGTGACACCTCACCCGAGACAGGGAAAAGGTCATGATTGTCGCAATGCAGGAAAAAGCTACCGAAGAACAAATCGATACCGTGATTACCGCCATGGAGGATGCCGGCGTGCATGTGCATCGCACCACGGGCGAGCTTCAAACCATCCTAGCCGGCGTAGGCCCTACTGCCGGGGTGGAGCTGGCGAAGTTTGAAATGCTGCCGGGCGTGCTGCATGTGCACCGCATCAGCGCACCCTACAAACTGGCCGGCCGCGCGTTTCGGCCGGAGGGCACCATCGTCGAGTTTCGCAACGGCGAAAAGATCGGCGGGCAGAAGGTGGCCGTCATCGCCGGGCCATGCGCCATCGAGAACCGCGAACAGATTTTCGCGATTGCCGCAGCCGTGAAAGCCGCGGGCGGAGGATTTCTGCGCGGAGGCGCGTTCAAGCCGCGCAGCTCGCCGTATTCATTTCAAGGGATGGGCATTCCGGGTCTCCAGTTGATGCGAGAAGCCGCCGACGCAAACGGCCTTTGCGTGGTCAGCGAAGTGATGGAGATTGCACAGATCGAGCCGATGCTGCCGCTGGTGGATTGCTTCCAGGTGGGCGCGCGCAATATGCAGAACTTCAACCTGCTGCGCGAACTCGGCCAAGTGCGCAAGCCTATCCTGCTCAAGCGTGGCATCGCGGCCACGCTGGAGGAGCTGCTGCTTTCAAGCGAGTACATCCTCGCCGGCGGCAACTACGAGGTGATTCTCTGCGAGCGCGGCATCCGCACCTACGAGACCGCCACGCGCAACACGATGGACATCGCAGCCATTCCAGTGCTGAAGAAGCTCTCGCACTTGCCTGTTGTCGCCGATCCATCGCATGGCACGGGCCGGCGCGACATGGTTCCGGCTATGGCTAAAGCGGCCGTGGCAGCAGGCGCGGACGCGATCCTCGTAGAGATTCACCCCAACGCAGATAAAGCCGTCTCCGACGCGGCACAAACGCTGTTTCTCGACCAGTTTGAAAAGCTGGTCGCGGAGCTGCGGGTGATTGCGCAGGCCGTGGGCAGAAGTCTCTAAGATTGGAGCAGAGCCTCTTTCAGAGGTCCGTGATGCGAGGAGCCGGATGTTTTTTGAATCAAGGGGATCGTTGATTGTCGCCGGCATCCTGCTTCTCGCTGGATTTGCCTGCTTCCTCTTATGGCAGGAAGACACTGATTCAGCGCGGCGCGAGAAGACGACGGTTGGAGTCATTGATGACATCGGTGGAGGAAGGGGTGCCATCTATTATTTCGAATTCGAAATAGATGGCGTGAAACTCTACGACGAGGACAGCTCTTGCCGAACAGCACTTACGCCGAAGGGATGCAAAATCGGCGCTCCGGTCCTCGTCTATTATGACCGAAATCCCGCGCTTAGAACCAAGCTCAAGGAGTTCGGTGCCGCCAGCAGCGACGACTTTGCGATCGGATCCTGCATGGTCTTCGGTGCTTTCATGGTGATCCTTATGCATTTCCTGGCCAGGAGAGTGATTGGGAGCGACGACGAATCAGACGACATCGACGTCGATCGACCGGATGAGGGCCCAGAGACTATTCACGTCGTTCCCGGCGAGTAATTACGACGGATTTCATCGGCAGAGATGAATCAAGTAGGCTGATAACTATGATCTCGCGCATTGCCATCCTCGGTACCGGCCTACTCGGCACCTCCGTCGGCCTTGCCCTGCGCGAAGCTGGGTTCGACGGCGCGATCATCGGCTGGAACCGCAGCCCTGAGCAGGGGCAACTGGCGCTGAAAATGGGCGCGGTCGATTCGCTTGCCATCGATCCTATCGAAGCCGCGCACGCGAGCCATGTGACGCTGCTGGCGGTGCCGATTTTCGCCACGCTCGATTTCATGGAGAAGCTGGCGCCGGTCCTCGGCCCCTGGCAACTCGTAACCGACGTGGGCAGCACCAAGCGAGTAATTACCGAGACCGGAACGCGGCTTTACAACACGCCGCAGCGAGCAGCGTTCCTTCCCGGCCACCCCATGGCGGGCAAGGAACGCGGCGGCGCGGCGCTGGGCGATGCGAATCTTTTTCGCGGCGCGGTGTGGCTTTTCACCGACGCTGCCGCGACTGAGCGCTCGCCGCAATCGGCAGAGCTAGTAAAGGAGTGGCGCGACTGGGTGGCGAAGATGGGCTCGAAGACCCTCGATCTCGACGCCGCGCGGCACGACGAGCTGGTGGCGTGGGTGAGCCATCTGCCGCAGTTCACGGCCACGGCCCTGAGCGCGCTGCTCGAAGAAGAAGTAGGCGATGCGCCGGAGCTCAAAGACGTGGGCGGCCGTGCGCTGCGCG
Source organism: uncultured Acidobacteriota bacterium (assembly GCA_963745965.1). Classification (GTDB taxonomy): domain Bacteria; phylum Acidobacteriota; class Terriglobia; order Terriglobales; family Acidobacteriaceae; genus Telmatobacter. The sequence continues at coordinate 119,945 of CAVUZC010000001.1, read as the reverse complement.
AGATGACGCGCTTGGGCGCAAGCCCGTTCTCGATGTGGCGCGACATTGCCCACACCAATACCGACGCCATCGAACGCGCGCTTGCGGCTCTCGAACAGCACCTCGCGCACCTGCGAGAAAACCTGCGAACCCCCGAGCTGCGTGACGAATTCGAACAGGCGAACAAGTTCCGGCGGGAATAGGCGGCGGACAGACGCACCTCGTAGAGCGCGATCTCAGGACCGATTCAACTTCGCAGCCCAGCCCGCAAGTCCTTCATCAACAGCATCAGGTGCAGGTCATTGGTGGGCGATGGCTCAAAGCCGTAATGCCAGTAAAATGTGGCCGCTTCAGCGTCAATGGCGTGGACCAACACGGCGCGCGCACCCACGATGTCCGCCGCTGCTGCAATGCGAATCAGCGCGTCTTTGAGGAGAGCCTTACCCAGACCGGCGCCTTGTTCGGCCTCGTGCACGGCCAGTCGAGTGAGCAAAATGACAGGGACCGGATGATGCGCCAATCCCTTTGCTACTCGGGCCGGCGCGTCTTCCCTGCGTGCGCTGCCGGTCGCGATCGAATAATAGGCAACGACGCGGCCAGCGCGATGAACCACATACGTGCGCGAGGTTTCGCTCTGCTGATTCACCCAGGCGAAGCGCTTTAGCCAATCGCTCAACGAAGTGTGAGATCCGCAATCGAAATCGCTTAGATCGTGCGAACGCGCGAGCGGTTCGACCTGCGATAAGGGCTCTGTATTCGGATCAAGCTCTTTCAAGGATGGACGGCTCGCGCAAAAGCTTCTCTAACTGCGGAATGTGGCGGACAGGCCGGTCCAGCGCCTCAGTGAATGCGCGCCATTGCGCGGCGGTCAAAACAAAGTGCCTTTGGTCAGCCAGTGTGCGCTCCGCGCGCTCCGCAGCGCTTTCTAAAATGAAGGCGCTCACACTGACGCCGGCCGAAGCAGCCGCGCGGCTGATCGTGGACACGTCACGTTCCGAGGCGCGGAGATGAAACCGATATTCCTTCCTTCTGGCGACTGGCACTTTCTCCTCCGTACGTACATTGTACGCCAGTCGGACATTTTCGGAAATAGGAGTCAAACCCGCCGACCTATTGTTCTTCTGAGACCTCTCTCTGCTTTGTTCTCGCGCCGCGCCAGTAGAGAGCCAGCCCGATCAGAATCGCAACGATGGTCTCTGCCAAAACCTTCACAAAGAATAGCCACCTATTTGACGAGTCGCCTGGCGGCACGAGTGAAACAATTAGGCAAAACAGAACCACTGTGAATCCCAGGCCGCCGCAGAGCCAAACGCCCAACTTGCCACCAGGAATCAGTACCGCATGTGGATTGCTCGTGCGGTCTTTGCGGCCTGACAGCTTTATGACCGCGCAGAACATATAAAGAAACGGAAGGAAGTAGAGAATGATCGCGACATCGATCAGTCCCTGATAGGCCCCGCGCGTGGTTTCGCCTATCTGGCTCAGGAGCAGAATGGCGCCGGAGAGCACGGCCTGCACAAGGATCGAGATCCAGGGCGTCTTCCAGCGGGGATGGATTCTACCGAAGGCCTCGGGCAGGTAGCGGTCGATGCCGACCTGGAAGGGGATGCGTGCGACGCCGGCCACGGTCGATCCCACACCGCCGGCATTACCCGCGGTGACGAGGACCGCAGCGATGACGCCGATGAAGCCGATCTTCAGCGTCGCCGAGCCGATGGCGATGGCGTGAAAGACGCCGCTCTTGGGATCGAGGTCGGCCGCAGGCGCGAGCGCGAGCACGGCAAAGGTTCCGGCGATGTACATCAGCGCGATGAGCGCGCCGGAGGCGAAGACGGCGCGCGGCAAAGTGCGTCGCGGATCGCGCACCTCTTCTGCCATGCAGGAGACGAGTTCAAGTCCGGTAAAGGCGAATGCGATCTGCGACCAGAAATTGACGGTGTCCCAGTTCCATGTGGGACGCATGGCGGCGAGCGTGAAATGCGTGACCGATCCATGGCGCACGCAGACAACAGCGGCCACTCCGGCGAGGATTAACAGTGGCAGATAGGTGCCCACTCCGCCCGCATTCTGCAGCCATTTGCCGATGTTCAGGCCGACGATGTTGAGCACCACGGCAATGAGAAGCAATCCGAGCGAAAACCAGATTAGGAACGCGCGGTCCTCGGCGAGCGCGGCGCCGCGGCTCGTCGAAACGTAGGCCGACATAGAAGCCGAGGCGAGCAGCAGGCCGGGAAAATAGAAGACGGTGTAGATCCAGTAGGTCCAGCCGGCGATGAAGCCGTGGAAGGGGCCGAAGGCGTCGCGCGCCCAGGCATAGAGTCCGCCCTCCTCGGGAAAACGCGAAGAAAGCTCGTTGATCACCAGCGCGCCGGGAACGAAAAAAAACAGCGCGGCCAGCACCCAGAGGCTGATCGACGACGCACCGTTGTGGCCGGCGGCGGCGATCCAGCGCGGCCCAAGCACGGCGGCGATGTTGAAGAGGAGCACGTCCCAGAAGCCCATGCTTCTGCGCAATTGCGATTTAGGGTCCTGCGGCAGAGGGGCCGAAGTCGTCATGCATTCACCCGAGAGCCGGTTGCGGCCAAAGATGAGTGTAGCTGGTTGCAGGCCCGGGATTCGCGGCCGGCCCTAACAAGCCAACCGCATCTCGCTCATTCCGTCTGCATCTCTTTGAGCACGACGACGATCCCGAGCGCGATGAGCACGCTGACCAGCGCGAACAGGAAGACGCTTGGGTAGCCGAAGAGGCTGATCACCGCCCCGGCAATCGGACCCACGAGAAAGAACGACACGTCGGAGAACGCCGTGTAAATCCCCAGTGCAGTGCCGCGATTGAACTCCGGAACGCGCTTCACCGCCTCCACGCCGATGGCGGGAAATACGAGCGACAATCCGACTCCGCCGATGAATGCGCCCGCCATGGCCATCCACGGCGCTGCGGCCTGCCAAAGCAGAACCATGCCCACAGCGTCGGTCACAAGTGAAGCGATGGCGACATTGAACCCACCAAATCGGTTGATGGTGCCGACAAAGAACACGCGCACCGCGATGAATCCCACGCCGAACGCCGTGAGGCAAAGCGCTGCGCCGCTCCAATGGCGATGAACATAGTAGAGCGTAACGAACGTCGCCAGCACGCTGTAGCTGACGCCGCCGAGAGCCAGCCCCATGCCGTGCGGAGCCACGCGGCCCACCACGTGCCCAAACGGAAGATGCTCCCCCGGCTCAACCGGAACCGGCTCCTTGCGCCATGCCATGACGAAACTTACGGCACCAATCAGCACCGTAAGCACGCCGATCGAGCTAAGCCCCCATTGCTGGTCGAGCACAACGCCCAGCGGCGCGGCCAGCGCCATGCCGCCGTAGGTGCTGATGCCGTTCATGCCGATGACCTTGGCGGTGTGCTCATGGCCGGCGGCGGTAATGCCCCAGAGCGTCGATCCTGTCGATCCCAGGCTCTCGCCCACGCCTAGCACCAGGCGGCTGACCACGAGGACGGCAAAGCTCAACCAGTGCACATGAGCCAAAGCCGCCGCGGCCACCAGAAACGCGCCGCTCGCCGTGCAGCAAGCCATGCCCCAAAGCACCGAGATCTTCGCGCCCATGTGGTCGCTGATGCGGCCCGCCCAGGGACGGCTGGCGAGCGTGGCGACGTACTGGACGCTGATCGCCAATCCAGCCAGCACCGTGCCGTAGCCCATGCGCAGGTGGACAAACGGCGGCAGCACCGCCAGCGGCAGGCCGATGGAAACGTAGCAGATAAAGGTGAAGTAAACGTAGCCGGCGATGTACCGCGTGTGGCTTTTCGCTTCCTCCAGCGTTGTAACCGGAATGTGAGCTGAGGAAGAGTTTGCCATTGCGCGGAGATTATCTACGTGATTCCAGTATAGCGAAGGGCGAGTTGCGCCGAGCCGGGCGGCAATTGAGCGGCAACCGTGAAGCCTCTACACTAAAGAAGATGCCGGGCTTTCACATCGAGCACTTCGGATGCAGGGCGGCGCGCGCCGACGGCGAGGCCATTGCGGGAACTGCGCGCGCGGAGCGCGAATCTGCCGCGATGTGGTCGTGAATACGTGCAGCGTGACGGCCGAGGCGGATCGCGCCGCGCGTGCCTTCATCCGCCGCACCCACCGGCGCAACCCAGAGGCCAAGATTGTCGTTACCGGCTGCTATGCGCAGCGCGCGCCGCAGGAACTGGCTACGATGGCCGGCGTGGCCGCGGTGGTCGGCAATAGCCACAAGGCGCTCGCGCCGCAGATCGTTCTCGAGCTCGCGCGCGGTTCGGAACCAGCCACAAGCCAATCCAGCCGCCTGATTCCCGTCGCGTCGCTGCTCGCGGCGAACGCGCAACAATCTGCCACGAGCGCGACGCAGGCTCCCATCTGGGCCGACGATCGCTTCGCCCACTCCTTCATCGAGGACGCGCCGCTTGCATCGGGCGAGCAGACGCGGCCCAACCTGAAGATTCAGGAGGGCTGCGGGAACCGTTGCACATTCTGCGTGATTCCGTTCACGCGTGGTCCCTCCAAAAGTCTGCCCCATGCAGCGATCATGCAGCGCGTGAAAGATTTTGCCGCGGTCGGTGGCAATGAACTGGTGCTTTCCGGCATCAATCTCGGCCGCTTTTCTTCTGGTTCTGGAAAAGAGACGTTGGCTGGGTTAGTGCGCGACATTCTGGAAAGCACCGCATTGCCGCGGCTGCGCCTGAGTTCGATCGAACCGATGGACTGGAACCATGACTTGATCGCCCTAATGCACGAGTTTGGCGGCCATCGCCTCGCGCGCCACGCGCATCTGCCGCTGCAGTCGGGGTCCGACGCTGTTTTGCGCCGCATGCATCGCCGCTATCGGCCTTGGCACTATGCGGAAAAGGTCGATGCTTTGCTGCGCGCGGTTGGGCCCGAACTAACGCTGGGCGCAGACGTGATGGTGGGCTTTCCCGGCGAAACCGAAGTCGAATTCACCGAGACCGTCGCATTTCTGCGCGCGCTGCCGTTCGGTTATCTGCACCTGTTTCCGTTTTCGCCGCGGCCCGGCACCCGTGGCTGGGCACTACATGCAGCAGCCCCGGTTGCTGCATCGGTGATTGAAGAGCGCATGGCCGTTTTGCGTGAGCTTGCCGCCGAAAAGAGCGCGGCTCATCGCAGGCAATTCATCGGGTGCACACTTGAAGCCATCACGCTGCACACGCCAGCAGCGCTCACGGCACAAGGCTCAACGGCAGCGCTCACGGAGAACTTTATCCCCGCCGCGCTCGAAGGCCGTGTTGCGGCCAATGAGTTGCTCACAATCCGCGCCACCGGGCTCAATGCCGAAGGTAATCTCATAGCCCAGGTGAGCGCGTAACTCCTTTGTTCGCTCGCGCCAAGCCAATGCTATACTCAGGGTGCATTTGTGTCCCTGCGGCTACGGGCCGCCTCGGCATAATCTTCGGAGGAGAACCATCGCATTCGATAAACGTTCGGCCAAATCTTTTATCCGCATCAACGAGCGGATTCGCGCCCGCGAAGTCCGCGTGATCGACGAAAACGGCGAACAACTGGGAATTCTACAGCCCTTTGAGGCGCTTCGCGTGGCCCGCGAGCGCGGTCTCGACCTGGTTGAAGTTTCGCCCACCGCCGTGCCGCCCGTCTGCCGCATCCAGGATTACGGCCGCTTTCTCTACGAGAAGGAAAAGAGCGAGCGCGCCGCCCGCAAGAAACAGAAGGTCATCACCCTCAAGGAAGTCAAGTTTTCGGTCACTGTGGACGAGCATGACTACCAGACCAAGAAAAACCAGGCCGTCCGCTTCCTGAGCGAGGGCGACAAGGTGAAGGCGAGCCTGCGTTTCCGCGGCCGCCAGATGGCGCACCGCGAACTGGGCTACAAGATCATCAACCGGCTCATCCAGGATATCGGCGACGCCGGCGTGGTGGAGTTCATGCCGCGCATGGAAGGCACGATTCTGCATGCCATCCTGGCCCCCGGCAAGAAGGAAGCGCCCAGGCAAAAGCCGGCTTCGGCTTCGGCGGCCCAGGCGTAGCTCCGGTTATTGCCTGCCCGGCATACGCCGGCACCTCGACCGCGCCACTGCCGCTGATTTCCAGGCCGTGACGGCGTTTTACTGCCACCACGCCCCTGTTCGGGAGTGTCAGATATGTCCCCGGTCTAAAATGTCAGACATGTCCCCGGTCGTGGGTTGGCACTCATCTGGGTTTGGAGAGTCATCGAGATCGGGGCCACCAGCCACCATCAGTCATTTGCTGCGCCGTCAGTGCTCGCGCTGCCAGTATTGGGTTCGGCCCAGCAGCGAGATGCCGATGTAGCCGCGGAGCTTGAGCTTATTGCCGCCGTCTTCGATGGTGATCGTCGCGCTATAGACTTTGCCGGTTTCGGGATCGAGGACCTGGCCGCCTGTCCACTGTGCACCATCGCGATGGAAGCCCCACAGGATTTCGAGCCCCAGGAACGGCTGGTCTTTCTTTGCGCCAGTGCAGAGATTGCACGTGGGGTGGGGTGTGGGCGGATTAAGGAGCTTGACGATGGTTCCGGTGATGGTTCCGTCGTGCTCGCGGATTTCGACAATCGATTTCGGTTTTCCGGTGTGGTCGTCGATGGTGCGCCAGCTACCGGCTACGCCGGATTGGGCGTGGGCTGCGGATGCGAGCAGCAAGGCGGCCGTGATGGCGAGGATGGCGCGGAGGAAGGTGCGGGCCGGTTTGGTCATGGTCTGAGGTAAAGCGGGATTAGTGTAGTCAGGCCCTGTCGAAGCATATGTGCGGCAGTGATGCCGGTTTTGAAAGAGGTTCCGAAAAGCAACTGCAGATCCTTCGACTCCGGTCGCTGCGGCGACCTTCGCTCAGGATGACACGCCGTAGTGGGATGGCTGATCGAGAAATCCTATCCCCGCGGGTTCGAGATGTTCCCCGCGGAGATTCCCGTCATCATCTTATCCCTCTTCCTCGGCGGCGTCGGTTTCGCTGGCAAGTTCTGGTTCGGGCGTCGGTTCGGGTGCGGGGAGCTTGACGGGATCGATGGCTTCGAGGCCTTCGGCTTTGGCGGCTTCGAGCAGCGACGCTGATGCGGAGACGAAGGTGATGTGCGTGCCGGGAAACATGTCGCGGGCGGCGAGGGCTGCGCCGAGTTGCAGAGTTTCAGGCCAGCGCAGCGTGGTGCGGTCGAGGAGCTGGCGGGCGGCTTCGAGGACGCCGGGATTTAATGGCTGCTGCACCATGCGCGCGGCTTCAACACGCAGGCGCTCGATGGCGGCGACGGCAGCTTCGGGCGCGATTTGCCCGGAGCGCTCACGGCGGCGGATGGCGGCGTAGACCTCGAGAGGCGTGGCGGCGGAGATGAGCTTGCGGTTGTCCTCGACGCTCTCCATGAGGCGGATGAGCGCTTCGGTTCCGGGCTCGCGCACAAAAAGGCGGGCGAAGGCGGTGGCCTCAAGAAAGAAGAAACTCATGTGGCGTCCTTCCTATTCGATGCGAGACCTCGCAAAAGCATCCCTCGGCGGCTAAAGCCGCGCTCATTATCCGGCATTTTTCGGCACGGCTGAAGCCGTGCCCTTTCAAAGCAATGCAGAATTGTTTGCTGAAAGCCGCACTCATTCCATCCCCCGTTCGTCTTCAATGGCGACGGAGACCGGCTCGCCATGCACTTCAACCGGCTGGAAACGCTGCGCCTCTTCAGGAATGCCAGCCTCGGCGCGGTTGAGGCGGATGGTGGTGGTGGGATAGGCGGGAGTTTTGGGATTGGCGATCTTGCTGGTGAGCACTACGCCACGCTGAATGGCTTCGGCGAGCACGGCCTGGCGGGACTCGGGATGCTGGTTCCAGCGGAAGGCCTTGCGCGGGAGAAAAGAGTCGCGGAACCATTTGAGTGCGATGAAGGCATGGCCGCCGCGTTCGGCTTCAGCCAGGGCCGCGCACAGCTCCTTGACGCGCACATCCATATCGGCGGGCATTGCGGAGTTCTGCTCTTCGTCGTCCTCATCGGAGGCCGAAGCGCGCTGCGTGCGGATGATGCGCGGCGGAAGCGGCTCGGAGCCTTCGGCGCGCTCGAAGTAAATGCGGACCTCGTCGTACTCGGGCGACCATGTGTCGGCAGAAGCGTCGCGGCGCTTGCTGCGGCCGTTTTCACTGCACAGCTCCACGATGGCCTGGTAGCCGGCCGGCGCGAGAAAGCGCAAAGCGCGCGCCATGCCGGGATCCTGCGAGAATGCAAGGTCGGTCAAAACTTCTTCGATCATCTCTTCCGCGGCGGGAATGCTGAGAGTGGCAGTCTCAACCTGATTTGGCATACTCCGATTCGTTTTCATATCTTTCTCTCTCCCGATACTGCCTGGGGCAACACGTTCCGCGGCCGGTGAGATCCGGCCTGGGAGCCGCGCCCGAAGGTTCAGGCAGCAACCCTCGATCTATGATTTTTTTCAGTCATGCGAGCGGACGGGCATTCGCTCGTCCGGTGATTCAAAGTAAAAAGCCGCAATGCGAGACGCATTGGCTGGTTGTACCTATTCATGCGTCTATCCAGCCGGGGATTAAATTGGGGGGAGCCTACGAATCTCAAACTACGAATAACAATTGCTTATGCGCCGGTTTTTTGCCATGCCACGGCAGTTGTAACCAGCCTTCCTGATATGTGAGACGATTCTAGCGCAAAAGGGCCATCTATGCGGTTGATTTTGCAGGAATTCTCCGCTGCCGGGGGTTAATTCGGGCTGATTCGGGTAAATCATTACTGGGGCAGTGGTGCAGCCGTTCGTCGTCCTCCGCTCGTAAAATCAATCTATGCGGTGTTTCATGCGGTACTTTTTGGCTGTTTTTGTGTTTTCTTCGTTTCTTTATGCCGAAGGCGCACCCTTCGATCTTTATGGCCCGAAGATCGATGTCCACGTGAAGCGGGGCGAGGTGACGCTGCCGATCTCCGAGACGGCGAACCTGCTGCCGGGCGACCGGCTGTGGATTCATCCCGACCTGCCGGAAAGTCAGGCTACACATTTTGTGTTAGTGGTGGCATTTCTGCGGGGATCGACCAATCCGCCGCCGACGGAGTGGTTCACGCGGGTGGAGACGTGGACGCGCGCCGCCCACGACGAGGGCGTCTTCGTGAAGGTTCCCGCGGAGGCGCAACAGGCGCTGGTGTTTCTTGCGCCGGAGACCGGCGGCGACTTTAACACTCTGCGCAATGCAGTGCGCGGCCGTCCGGGGTTGTTTGTGCGCGCGGCGCAGGACCTGGAGGCGGCGAGCTGGGAACGGATGCGACTGGAAGCGTATCTCGACGGCGTGAAGGTGACATCGCAGTTCGATCCGGCGGCGTTGAAAAGCCGCACGGAGATGGCGGCGCGAAGCCTGGGAATCAAGATCAACGAAAGCTGTTTTGATAAACCCGCCGATCAGCAGGCGTCGTGCTTGTCGCAGAACTCCGAAGGCATGGTGCTGGACGACACCAACGCACAATCGCTGGTGAACCAGTTGACGAGCGGTTCCACGCTGGACCTGATGAACGCGATTAGCTCGACGACGATGGCCGGAGGCGGCGCGTATAGCCCGTACGTGGGCGCGATTGTGGACACGGTAAAGATACTGAGTTCGCTGCACACGGCGCACTTCCAGTACATTCCGGCGCTGGCGCTGCCTACAGGCGACAGCCTGAACCTGCGGCTGAATATGCCGCCCTCGTTTGTGAATCCGAAGTCGGTGGTGGTGGTGGCGCTGCCGCCGATCGGGCAATCGCGGCCGGAGCCGCTGCACCCGATGAACCCGAATGACAGCTTTTGTGCGATGAAGCCGGACCTGGTGCTGCCCGCCACAGGAGCGCCGTTGGTGTTTGCCACCGGAATTGCGCACGACCTGGTGCTGCACATTGAATCGGGCGGCGCAAAACATGTGACGCTCGACGTGCCGGTCACCGCCGATCCGGGGAAGGGCGGGCTGGTTCCTGCGCAGCCGATTACCGGGCTGCCAGGCGGCGAATTGACGGGCGAGGTTCGCGGTAAGTGGGGGTTCGACGACTGGGAGGGTCCGAGCTACCAGCTCGTTGCGGCTGCAGCGGGAGGGTGGAGGATTGCAGCGGCGGATCAGTCTGCGCTGGTGGTGGGGCGCGACGATACGCTGCACATCGATGGCGCTTCGACGGTGTGTGTCGATAAGGTGGAAGCGCAAAGGTCGGGAAGCACGGCGCAGCTTGAGTGGAAATCGCCGAAGGCCGGAAAGCTCGAAGTAACGGTCCCGCTGAAGGACGCGACACCGGGGCCAGTGAGCATGGCGGTTTACCAGTTCGGGCTGACTGCGCCGGACCACCTGGCGATGGAGGCTTACGATGCGGCTGCTTCGCTCGATGGGCTGACGCTGAGCGCGGGCGACGAGAGCGCGCTGCTGAGAGGAACGCGACTGGACGAAGTTGCCGACGCGCTGGTGGAGAAGATTGCCTTCAAGCCCGCGATGCTGAACCGCGCAGGGAATCTGGATGAGTTGCAGATGACGGCGGCGGGAGCGACGGAGTGCCTGATTCCCGGAAAAGAATATGTGGCGCACGTGCAACTCAAGGACGGCCGCGTGCTGACGGCGCCGGTGACGGTGGGCCCGCCGCGGCCGCAGGTGATGCTGCTGAATAAGGGTGTGGAGAGCGTGGGCGTGGAGAACGATGCCACAGCGCCGCAGCCGCCAGTGCAGCTCGCCAGCCCGGACGATCTGCCCATCGACGGGCGGCTGGTCTTCTTTCTGAAGTCGGTTGTGCCTGAAGAGTTCCCGCGCGACGAAAAGGTGGAAGTGGCAGCGGCGGACTCGAGCTTTCACACAACGTTGTCGCTTACGGACGGCAGCCTGATGCTCGAAGACGCGCGGACTGCCGTGGCGAGCCTGGAGCCGCTGAAGCGGTTTGGAGAGTCGGCGTTTGGGCCGGTGCGCGTGCGCGCGATTGCCGCGGACGGCGTGGCCGGTGATTGGGTGCAACTGGGCACGTTTGTGCGCATGCCGGGATTTACTGCGCTGCGCTGCCCCCGGTCGACAGCCAAGCCTTGCCTGCTGAGCGGGACGAATTTGTTCTTGGCTCTGTCGGTGGCGGCGACGCAGGATTTTGGCGATCCCGTGGAAGTTCCGCCGCAGTTCACCGGGACGCAACTTGTGGTTCCGCATCCGGTGAACGGGGTGCTTTATGTGAAGTTGCGGGACGATCCCGCGACCGCGCAGACGCTTTCGCTGGCTGTGACGCCGATCCCGGCGGCAAAGCTGCCGGCTCCGCCAGCTAAGGAGCTGGATGCTGCGCCCGCGGCTTCGGGCACTGCGCCGACAACTTCAGGTGTGGCGCCGGCTACTCCGGCTGCGGCACCCACTCCCGCAACTTCATCGCAGGGACAGGCAGACCACATGAAAGGTGCGGAGGCACCGCCTGCTGCGCCGAAGGCTGAGCCTGCCGCGCCGGGGCCGGAATAGCGGAGCCGACGCGACCAGCTGAGATTCGCGCGGAGCCTCTACTGAGTTTCTCCGCAGCCGGAAGGTTAATTAAAGTAGGCGCGGTTCTTTTCGGCGAAGTGTGCTTTGCCGGCAGGCAGTTCTTCGAGCGCGAAGATGGCATTGGACTCGCAGATCGAAGCGCAATTGCCGCAATCGATGCACTCATCGGGATTGATATAGACCTGAGAAACGGTGGCGGCGGCAGCATCGCTCGCCGCGGGCGCGATGGCGGCAGTGGAACACTCCGCAACACAAAGAAAATCCTTGACGCAGGCATCGGTTACGACAAAAGCCATAGAAATCTGCTCCTCGATCGGTGGCGCGTGTATTGATTTCGCGACCTCAATTCGAGGCTAGCTGCGGAAGCCGAGGCGTGACCGTGATCGCAGTCACGAAACCGATGTGCGGCCAGCGGGTGCGGCGCTACACGACGGCGTTGCGGGCGATGGCTTCGCGGTACCACTCGGCACTGAGTTTGGGAGTTCTGTGCCGGGTTTTGTAGTCCACGTAGTGAATGCCGAAACGCTTGCTGAATCCGTCCGCCCACTCGAAGTTGTCGAGCAGACTCCAGACGAAGTAGCCCTTAACCGGGAAGCCTTCGGCGGCCGCGCGCTGCAAGTTCGCGAGATGATTGCGCAGGTACATCACACGATCGATGTCTTCGATGCGGCCTTCGGGCGTGACCACGTCGGCGGAGGAGCAGCCATTCTCCGAGATGTAAACGGCCTTGGGATTCCAGAGCTCGCAAACGTTACGCACGGTCCAGTAGGTGCACTCTGGGCTGAGGCGAATCCAGGCTGACTCCATGTGCGGATACGAAGACGGGAAAGGTTCGATAGAGTAGCCGCGGGCGGAATCCTCGGCGCGCACGTACTCGGGCGTGTAGACATTCAGCCCGATAAAATCGAGCGGGCCGCCGATGGCCTTCATGTCTCCCGGCTCGACGCGCGGCGCAGCAGCGCCTTCGCGTTCGAGATAGCTTTCGGTGTACGCACCTTCGAGGACGGCGGTGAGGAAAGGCGCGTTTTCTTCACGCGTAGCGCGGTGCGCGGCTTCGATGTTTGCGCGATCTTCGATGACCGGCGCGAAGGCGGTGGGATTATCCGCCACGCCCACCTGGGCATTGGGCGCGTTGGCGCGGATCGCCTCGACGCCGAGGCCGTGCGCCAGAAGAGCGTGGTGCCGCACCTGGTTCAACTCGGCCGGCGGCAGCTTCAAGCCCGGCGCATACACGCCCAGTTTGTAGCCCAGGTCAGTGAACGAAGAGAATTCGTTGACGGTGATGAAGTGGTGTACGCGATCGGATAATTGCCGCGCCACATAGCCCGCATAATCGGCGAAGGCCAGCGCCGTGGCGCGCGATTGCCAGCCGCCCGGCAGGGCCGCAGGCAGATCCCAGTGAAAGAGCGTGACGTAGGGCGTGATGTTGTTGGCGAGCAGCTCGTCGAGCACGCGCTTGTAGTAGTCAAGACCGGCAGAGTTGGGCTGGCCGGTGCCTTGGGGGAAGATGCGCGGCCATGCGATCGAGAACCGGTACGCGCTCACACCGAGGTGCTTGAGCAGATGGACGTCTTCCTTGTAGAGATGGTAGGAGTCGTCGGCCACGTCGCCCGTGTCATCGTTGGCGATTTTGCCGGGCGTGTGCGAGAACACGTCCCAGATGGACTCGCCCCGGCCGCCCTCGTGCACGCCGCCTTCAATTTGGTATGCCGCTGTCGCGCATCCCCAGACGAAGTTCGGCGGAAACTGCCGGTTGTTTTCAGGCTTCTGAGGCTTGGGTTGGGCGTGCGAAAACTCCGGCAGCGAAACGCCGGCCAGTGCGGTGGTGGTGGCCGCAACTTTGCCAAACTGGCGGCGGGAAATATTGGTCATGAGTGCAGACGGTCCTTTCGGAAGCAAAGGGCCATTATAGATGGGGGGCGGCTAGGAGCTGTCTAGGCGTCGAAGCCTACCTCTTTAGAAGTTGCGGCCCATTCGTTTCGTACTGGGCGTCCATTTCCCAATTGCGGAAGGGGTGGAGGGTACTGGGCAAACCTCGTCACCTTTCTTCTGCACATCTAACCCCTGAATGCGCGAGGATCGAATGATGGCCTTTCAAGATGCAGACCGTCCTTTGGTTCAGCAAAGTCTCTTTTTCGGAGAATGCGAAGTTTCCGTCCCAATTGTCCACAGTTGGTCAATTGCTGGAGAGCCAAGAAAATGCGACGATGATTGGGATATGAAAAGCACGGTGAGAAGGCCGGTAAACGTTGCGCCTGGCGACGATCTGCTGCGATCCGTCGGAAACCGCAGGTTCCGAACCGTTCCTTGCGATCCGCCAGTTCCAGATCACAGGTAGGATGCTCCCCGAGCATAAGCGCCTAACTGAGCTTCAACCGGTTCTGCAGTCCTCAACGAGCTGTCCTAGGGTCTCGACATGGAGATGGGGTGCGATTTATCCGCCGCTGCGGGATATCGGAGCGCAACACAGATCGCGCGTGTGCTTTCGGAGTCATGGTTCCGAAAGTACGCATATTGCCTGGCGTGTAGCAGCGAGCATTTGTCTCCCACCCCTGCCAATACCAAGGCTTCGGATTTTCAGTGTCAAAGTTGCCATCACGGTTATGAGCTAAAGAGTTTTCTGCGCCCATCCCGAAAAATCGTCGACGGCGCATTCGGCGCGATGATGGGAAGGATTGAGCGTGGCACCGCGCCCACGCTGATGCTTTTGGAGCGTACTGCAGACTGGCAGATTCGCAACTTGACTGCAGTCCATTATCTGTTCTTGACCCCCGAAGTACTAGAGAAGCGTAGGCCGCTATCACCGGTTGCACGGCGGGCCGGATGGATCGGATGCAACATTCGTCTTGATCTGATTGGTTCAGATGCGCGAATCGATGTCATTCAGGATGGAATCCCACTCTCGGTGGGCAGCGTTCGTGAGGAGTTTCGGCGATATGAACCTCTTAAGGGATTGCCGGGACTTCGGCGAGGATGGACGACTCTAACGCTCGATGTCATCAGAAAGATTCACGCCAGAGAGTTCTCGCTGGATGACATCTATTCTCAGGAATCTGTATTTTTCGCGAGGTATCCCGACAATAACAATGTGCGACCAAAGATTCGCCAACAGTTACAAGTATTGCGCGACCTCGGCTACCTGAAATTTGTCGGGAAGGGAAAGTATAGGACGACCTGCTGATTAGGTGTCTGATTGAGTCGATGGTAAATATGAAGTTGTTCACTCGGGCAGAAAGGGGGAGCGAGATATGGATCAGATTGGATGCCCAAAGTGCGGCAGTAAAGAACTGCGTCATTGTACGGATGCATTTGTCGTTCGTAAGCCCGCTATCAACAGTTTGGGAGCACTGGAATTGCACGAGAGCCACACAGACGAATTTGACCACAATTTCTTCGAATGTTTTGATTGCGGATACCAGCCGCGAGAAGAGGAACTCCTTGCGAACCCCGGAGGAGCCACGAATCAAGAGCTATGATGCTGCCTCTTTGAACACTCGAATTGAAGATCATTTGATTTCTTAGAATCTCCCCAATGCAAACAAGGGCCGCAGCCTGTTCGGCTACGGCCCGTATAAAGTACCACGGCAAGGACGGCGCGAAGCGCGGCTGCCCCACCGCAGGTGGTGCTTACATTTCTTTTACGCCTTCTACGAAGGCCTTGAGCTTGCGGCTGCGGCTGGGGTGGCGCAGCTTGCGCAGGGCCTTGGCTTCGATTTGGCGAATGCGTTCGCGCGTGACCTGGAAGCTCTGGCCGACTTCTTCGAGCGTGTGCTCGGAGCCATCTTCGAGGCCGAAGCGCATCTTGATGACGCGCTCTTCGCGCGGCGTGAGCGTACGGAGCACCTGCGAGGTGTACTCCTTGAGGTTGACGCCGATGACGGCTTCAGAAGGCGAGACGGCCTGGCGATCTTCAATGAAGTCGCCGAGGTGCGAATCTTCTTCTTCGCCGATGGGCGTTTCAAGCGAGATGGGCTCCTGCGCGATCTTGAGCACCTTGCGCACCTTGGCCACGGGAATGTCCATGCGGCGGGCAATCTCTTCGCTTGAAGGCTCGCGGCCCAGCTCCTGCACCAACTGGCGGCTGGTGCGGATGAGCTTGTTGATGGTTTCGATCATGTGCACCGGGATGCGGATGGTGCGCGCCTGGTCGGCGATGGCGCGCGTGATGGCCTGGCGAATCCACCACGTGGCGTAGGTCGAAAACTTGTAGCCGCGGCGGTACTCGAATTTGTCGACCGCCTTCATGAGGCCGATGTTGCCCTCCTGAATCAAGTCGAGGAACTGCAGGCCGCGGTTGGTGTACTTCTTTGCGATGGAGACGACGAGACGAAGGTTGGCTTCGATCAGCTCGCGCTTGGCCTGCTCGGCGTCCATGTCGCCCTGGATCATTTCGCGCTGCGTGCGCTTGAGCTCGACGATGGACACGCCCGCGTCGCCCTCGATTTTTTCGAGGTCGGTGCGGCAGTTCTTCTGCTGGCGGCGATACTCTTTTTTGAGCTCTTCGCTCTTCGAGGCTTCGAACTTCTGATCGAGCGAGCGGATCTGCCGCTCGAGGGTGCGCATGGTGTCGACGGTCTTGTTGACCTTGTCGAGGAGGCGCTTGCGCTCGAGAGCGGTGTACTTGAGTTCGCGCACGATGCGCGACACGTAGACCCTTTCGCGTCCAATGGACCAGCGCAGGCGGCGCGCTTCACGCACCTTGGCTTTGTTGCCCGGCGCGATGCCGGCCAGCTTTTCATCAAGCTGCGCGATCTTCTTCTGGTGCTTCACGAGGGCGTCGGTGCGCGCGACCGTTGCTCTTACACGCGTCTGGACTACCTCTTCAGTGAGCTCTTCCTCGTCGAAGATCACCACTTCTTTGACGTTGCGCACGCCGCGCTTGAGGTCTTCGCCAAGGGCCGCGATTTCGCGGATCACGATGGGCGAGCGCGAAATGGCCTTGAGCACACGCATCTGGCCGCGCTCGATACGCTTGGCGATTTCGACTTCGCCTTCGCGCGTGAGCAGCGGGACGGTGCCCATCTCGCGCAGGTACATGCGCACGGGGTCGTTGGTTTTTTCCAGCGTACCCGGCGTCAGATCCAGCTCGACGTCTTCGCCTTCCTCCAGCTCAAAATCCTTGTCGCCGGGGAACTTGGGAGCGTCCAGCAGGTCGATGCCCTGACCGCTGATGGTGGTCATCAGATCGTCGAGGTCATCGGCCGAGCCCATCTCATCGGGAATCGCGTCGTTCACTTCGTCGTAGGTGAGATAGCCCTTTTCTTTGCCGTTCTCGATCAGACCCGGCACCTCGTCTTCGAATTTGTCGTCAATTGCCAAATGGTTCCTGCTCTCTGGGGCACTGCGGGACACTCCCGCGTCCATCCAATCTTTTTAACTTGACCCTTGCCGCAACAGCGGTTCTTCTGTGCGATTTCGCGCGGCACGCGCTTCGTCAGTGAGCCACGATCACGCACGATTACGCGCCCGCTTGGGGATTTTCGTGATGAAAATCCACGCGCGGACACATCCGCATCTCCGCTTAAGCGGCACTTGCTTTCACTCGGAACAGGATGGCCGCGCTTCAGGTTTCGCCTGGGTCGCCCGCGAGCCGCAGCTCATATGTGGGGCAAAGGGGCGCGCATCCTCACTGAGATCAACAGATTACCACATACCAACTTGCCTGCGCCAGCTTAAAATCCGGCGACGAAATGGCCCCGTTCAGCCCACGACGGGCGCTTACCAGCGCGGATCCAAGATCCATCCGCTCCTTACTCCTTGATTAGACGCTAGAAACGGGCGTTGAGGTGCAGATTTCTTCGCGCAGGGCCGCCGGATCGGGCTGCTCTAACCCTCAGGAATGCAGGGGCTTACGCGTTTGCCGTTGCCTGAGAGCCTGGTCGAGTTCGAGCTTTTGTTGCGTTAGTATCGCTAGCTCTGCGTAATCGCCGCGCCGCTCCGCCTCGGCAATCTGCGCGCGCAAATTGCGCAAGCCACTTTCGATGGCCCGTTCTTCGAGCTCCTGCAGGGCGCTTTCGACCTCGTCCGCTTCGGGCATGCGGATTTCCCCGAGCAGCGCTTCAGCCAGGAGAGCGCGCTGCGCGGGGTCTTCCACCACGTCCATCGGGTCGATTGCCGCGCGGCCTGCGAGCGCCTGCATGGCAGGAAATGTGCCGAGGTGCTCGAACCACTCCGGCTGCTTTGCGACAGCTTCCGACGCCATTCGTCGCGCCGCTTCGCCTTCAGGGTCGGTAATGGCCAGCGCACGCAGCAGTACGCGCTCCACTTCGGTGAGCGTGGCCGGACGCGCTTCCACGCGATCGCGGCGCTTGAGGGCCGCCTGTCGAAGCTCTTCCCGCAGCACAGCAGAGTCGATGCCGAGCTTTTGCGCGGCATCGGCGGCGAACTGATCGCGCGTGAGCTTTTCCGGAATGCGCCGAATGTGCGGCAGGAGAAAGTTCATCGCCTTTACTTTTTGCTCCGCGCTCGCGCCGGGGAACAGGAGGCGCGCTCGCTCGATCAGGTAATCGGATTGGCGGCGCGCACCACGAATTGCTTCTTTGTACGCCTCCATCCCGCGCTCACGGACGAAGCGGTCAGGATCGAGGCCGCCTTCGAGTGTGACCAGTTTGATGGCAAAACCTTCCTCGGTGAGCAGGGCAATGGATTTTTCAGCGGCATTGGCGCCGGCTGCATCGGGATCGAAATTGACGACGACGTTCTGGGTATGGCGCTTGAGGATTGCTACCTGCTGCTCGGTGAAGGCCGTGCCGCTAGTGGCAATCACGTTCTGGATGCCGGCGAGAAAGACGCTGATGCAGTCCATCTGGCCTTCGACGAGCAGCGCAAAACCTACGGTGCGGATCGCGGTCCTCGCCTTGTCGAGATTGAAGAGCACCTGCCCTTTTGAGTAGAGCGGCGTCTCCGGCGAGTTGACGTACTTGGGCCCGGCTTTTTCGCCGTCCGATGGCGTGCCCAGCAAGCGCGCGGTGAAGGCGATGACGCGCCCGCCCTCGTTCGCGATGGGAAAGACGACGCGCTTGCGGAAACGATCGTAGAGACGGCCATGGCCGCCGTCTTCCTGCTCTTTCGAACTGAAGAGGCCGCTGGCGCGGAGGGTGGCTTCGTCGGCTAGGCCGCTCAGACGATCGCGCAGGGCGTTGAAGCTGTCGGGGGCGTATCCTACTCGGAACTTCTTGATGCCGTCGTCGGAAAGTCCGCGACCGGCAAGGTATTCGCGTGCCAGCGCGCCTTCGGGCGAGCGCAACTGCTCCTCGAACCACGCTGCTGCTGTCTCGTGCAGATCGAGGAGCTTCGCTCTCTGGCGGGCCTCAGCTGCTTCTTCAGGGGAAGAGAACTCGCGCTTGGGCAGCGGAATGCCGCACTTCTGCGCGACTACGCGGACGGCTTCGGGGAAGGTGACGTTTTCGATTTTGCCGACAAACGAAAATACATCGCCGGAAGCGCCGCAGCCGAAACAGTGGTAGAACTGGCGCACCGCATGGACGCTGAACGACGGCGTTTTTTCCTTGTGAAAGGGGCAAAGGCCCGAATAGTTCTGCGCCCCCGCCTTGCGCAGGCGGATGTAGCCTTCGATCACCTTGACGATGTCGGCCTGCTGCTTGACGGTTTGGGCGAAGTCGCTCATGGAATGAGGATAAGTCAATGACCGGAACGGCTTTGGGACTCCTCAGCTTCGGGTGCCGATGGTAGACTGAGCCGAGTGGACGCGACGGCGGGCTGTCAAGAGAAACCGCGGTGCGCCCGGTTCGGCGCGTGCAACAAACCGCATCGAATACAGATTAGGGTTGTATTTCTGGACGCCGTGGTTCGTCGAATACGATCGAAGTGGATTTCACCGGCCGCATTGGCTGAAATCGATGCTCCTGCCTTGTTCCCGCGCTTTCCCGATTGTCTTTGGCAGCGATTCTGAAAAATATGCGCGAAGGAGATGCAGAATGCGCCTGAGGTTGTTCGTTTTCCCCGTTCTGGCCGCGAGCATTTTTGCGCTCGCGGTTCCGGCTTTCTCGCAGGTGGTCGCGCCTTACCAGGAAAACAGCCTGGACTTGAGCATCGGCGTCGGAGGCAACAGTTGGGACGTCGACTGGGGACACGGCCGGATGTATGGAGAGACGATTTGGGCCGACTGGTATTCCCGGCGGATGCCATCGCTGCTTCGCGGGCTGGGCATTGAGCTCGAGGCGCGCGATATCAGCCACGACCGGCATCTTCCCCCTCAGGCAAACATCCGCCAGGATACGGTTGGAGGCGGACCGATCTTCGCGTGGCGCCATTTTCGCAACTTCCATCCCTATGCCAAGTACATCATCTCGCATGGCAGTTACGATTTCACCACGGACAATCCGGATTATTCGCACGACACGCGAACCCTGTGGGCGCCGGGAGCGGGGTTTGAGATTCGGGTTTATCGACCCATCTGGGCGCGGATCGACTATGAGTACCAGACCTGGCAAACACTGCTTGGGAAAACGCCTAACCCGCAGGGCTTCACCGTCGGCTTTGCCTACAGCTTCGCGTACGGCTATCACAGCAAACGCTGAATGAGGCGCGCAGCGAAAGGATTGACTTGGGGTTGATCGCAAGAGGTGCGGCGGCACACAGCACAGTCAATTTGGCGGCTGGCAACGCTCGGCGCGCGAAGTGGTAGTCTAGCCAATATATGCACTGCTTCAGGCTCGCGAATCTGGCTCTTTTTGCAGCCACAGCAGCAGGTTTTGCCTTGAGCTGCGCGGCGCAGACTCCTGAAGCCGAACCCATCATTCCTTATCCGGTTAAGCCTGTTCCCTCGGACTCCACAATTCCGTACAAGACGAAGTCTCTGCCCCGGACTCTCACCGACAAACATTCGCCTGCGGCGACGGACCACTCGATTGCGTACCGGTCTGAAGAAGAGATGAACGCCTGCGATCGTGCACTGGCTGTGAAGAGGCAGCCAGCGATTCGCGAAGCTGCCACGCTGGCTGGGATGGAATTTTACCACGCGCAATGGAGCTACCGGCAGTTGGAGTGCCAGGCGATTCCCAACCACCTGTTTCTACTCTTTGAGAGCCATCGCGGTGCGGGCGACGTGAGCCTGTTTTCGGTTTCGATTCCGCGCGCAGGCAACGGCAAACTGCGCATCATTCCGGTCGAGCGGCGCGGCTTTACACTTTTCGCGCCAACTGCCGTCAATCCACTTGCGATTGCGATTTTCAACCTCATCCGCGCGGAGGAGCCGAAAGGCCCGCCTGCCGACTGGCTTGCGACCAGCATGTGCTATGCGGCGCTTACCGCGCCGCGCGGAGAGTTTGCTCTCTCGCCGCAGAAAGCGGCCGATGCGAATCTCGCGTTGTCGTTTCCTCCTTCAATCGAAATGGGAGAACAGGGCGAGTCGACGGTCCGCTTTGTGAACGTGGCAACCGCAAGCGAGCCGATGCAGTGGGCCTTGACCTTCAACGCCGAGGGCCAGCTCGAAAAGGTTGAGCATTTTCCCGCGCCGGTTTATGCGACTACGATCATTCCTAAAAATTGATCGTTCCTAAAAACTGACTTTGCGTTGCGGAAACCACGTGAGCTGAATATTCGTGGTGGTTACGGTCTGCTCGCCGGACAGATAGATGGGCGCCTTATAGTGCTCCACGGTGAAGTTGCCATCGATCTCGAAATCCTGCCTGAACCTCTTCACGCATTGAAATGCGATGTCGTTCAAGGTCGTGCCGCCGGGAAGGAAGTTCGTCACCGCCTTCTGGTTGCGCGCACTCACCTGCAGCCACTCGTTGCCACTCAGGTGATAGGTGATCCAAGCCTGGCCGCCTTTGTCTTCGCGGCCGATCCAGTCGCCGAAGAGCTGCCCCTGATTGGTGTAGCCCTGCTTCTCGATTCCTTCGTAGTACATGAATGCTCCGCCGGTGCTGCGATTCGTGGGCGGATCGGTGGAGGCTCCTTCCACGCGCAGGTCGAGCCTGGGGACGCCGGGCACGTGCGACAGATAGATTCCGGGGCGAACGGCGGCGCGGCGGGGCGCGTCGATGGGAGAAGGATCGTCGTGCGCCTCCGAGTCGGAGTAGAGCGTAAGCCATTTGCGGAGGTAAGGCAGCCTCCAGGAGAAGTCGAAGGCCGCGAAGCGCGCGCCAGGATCGCTGGAACTGCCTTTGTTGGCGCTGGTTCCCGCAGTGAAACTGAAAAAGCTGCGCAGAAACGAGCGCAGATTCACGGGCTGGTGGCCTTCGCCTCCGAACATGGCCGTGCGCTCAAAGCCGAACTCGAGATCGCGGTAAGGACGGAGGCTCACCTTCTCCACGTGGACCCATGGATCGCCGGGATTGATGACATTTGCCGCACCGGGTTGACCTTGTTCGTACGCGGGATTGGGCATCTCCGTGTGGCCGCGCAACGCGCCCACCAGAAACTCGTAGCGAAAAGGACCTGTGAGCCGCGAGAGCGCGGGAACAGTCAGCGGCTCGATGCGGTTGATCTCGAATGCATAGAAATTTTGTGCGTTGTTCGAGAAAGCCATGCTGCCGCCCTGTGCCGGCCCGAGCCACTGGTCCTGTTTACCGAAGGAGACAACGTGATTCAGAAGTTGATACGAGAGATACGCCTCGAGAAATCTTCCCTTGGTTGCGGCGGCGATGGGGCCTTGCGGAATGGTGGTCTGGTTGAAGACCGCAGTGGTCGGTCCGTACGGCGCAGTGCTCGACGGGACAAAATAACTCGTGCCGTCAAGGTTCGAGAGAGTTTGCGCCAGCGTCGCCGAGTAGCCCTCAGCTGAGGGCGCACCCTGAAACTCGAAGCGCGCATAGAGCGCAAATCGCCCCACCGTCGCATAGCCGCTCAGGCCGGAGTAGTTGTTAAAACCATTCTCGTAGGGGCGGCCGTAGTCGTTCACAATACTCTGCCCGAGATGGTCGCTGTCATCAAGCGGCGTTCCGCTGATAGCGCGAGCCAGAGTGTACACCGACTCGATGGTCGTGCTGCCTTTGTGGGGCCCGCATGGGCCTTCCATGTCTTGATGCAGCTGGCGGTTGAGGGCATCGTGAATTGCGCGCGCCTGGGCGGCGGCAGGATCGCCATCGCCCTCTCTGACTTGGATGAGCGCTTCGGCGTTCTCAAGCATGTGGATCACGCTGGCGCGCGTCCACGGCCGCAGCCCGAGATAAGCCTCGTCCAAGTATCCCAGCGAATAAAGCCGCAGCATCGCGGGGTACATCCAACTGTCATCGGGGATATAGGGCGAACCCAGTTTGGAAAGCTCGCATGTGCGGACCGATTCGCTCGCCTTGTTCTGTGCCGCAGAACTGTTCGCGGCAGGCTGCTGCGCCGCAACACGAGCAGTGCCGGCACACGTCGCGAGCGGCAGTGTCATCAAACAGGCCAAAAAAGCGGCCTTGCAACATGGTTTCTCCATGGTTTCCATCATTTCATTATTTTGCGATGCTTCCGCGATGGGGATCGAGAGTCGGACGGGTGACGGTCTGACGGGAAGGAGGCTGGCGCTAGTGCAGAGTCCGCCAAGGTAAAGCCACTCGAAGGCTGCAACCGGGCGGCTCAGTCGCCGGCGAAATTAGTTCACAACAGGGTTCGCGTAAACAGTTTTAGCGCGCGCCTTGACTCCGACCGCCGGCGATCCGCTATACACCGTCCATGGCTCCAGATCGCGGGTCGCTACCGAACCCAGCCCAAGCACGGCGCCTTCTCCCACATTCACGCCCGGCGACACCAAAGCGTGTGCGCAAATCCAGGAGTAAGCGCCCAGACGCATGGAGTAGGAGATCATGGGGAAATCGGGATGATTGTAATCGTGCGTAGCTCCGCAGATGTACGCGTACTGCGAGATGACGGAATGAGACGCCAGGCGGATGGGTGAAGGATTGTAAATCTCAGCCCCGTCGGCGAGCGTGCAGCAGTCTTCGCAGACCAGGTTCCAAGGCGCCCATACTTTTCCGCTGGGATAAAAATGACATCCCGGGCCAAGCTTTGCGCCGAACAGCCGCAACAGCAACGCGCGCCACGAATAGAGCGGCGAAGGCGACAGCCGGTAAAACAGCAGATATGTCAGCTGCCACGCCAGGCGGGCCAGCCGGTGTTTGAAACTGAACGACGGACGGAGATACGGGTTTTCTTCGGCGCCTGCGTTAATTTGGTGCACGGTGCGCTCGCGTTGCACAGTTGCGGTGCTCATCTAGTTGTCTATTATTTCGCAAAGTTTCGGTCTTCACAAACCCCGTTCGGGGTTATTACCTAAGTTCGCACTAGAGTGCACTTAGGTTACCTTAGGTCACCTGATTGGTGACGTTACGAACATACCATTCGTAGGCCTGCCTGATTCCATCGTCGAAGGAGGTCTGGGAGGCCCACCCCAAAGCGGTCAGGCGGCTGACGTCCATCACTTTGCGCGGCATCCCATCGGGCTTGGAACGGTCAAAGATAAAAGTGCCGTTCCAACCGGCGACTCGCGCAATGTGCTCCGCCAATTCCAGAATCGTCATGTCGCGCCCGGTGCCAACGTTGAGGAAAAGCTCGCCGGAGTAATTCTTCATCACGAAGACGCAAGCATCGGCAAGATCTTCGGTGAAAAGGAACTCGCGTCTCGGAGTTCCGCTGCCCCACAGTTCCACAGTGGGGCTGTTTGCCATTCGCGCAGCGTGGATTTTCATGATCAGCGCCGCGACTACGTGGCCGTTCTCGGCATCGTAGCGGTCGCCCGGGCCATAAAGATTGGTCGGCATCACTGAGATAAAATCACAGCCGTATTGGCGGCGATATGCCGCGCATAACTTGATCCCTGCAATCTTGGCGATGGCATACCATTCGTTGGTGGGTTCGAGCGCGCCGGTCAACAGCGCCTCTTCCTTCATCGGTTGTTCTGCCAGCCGCGGATAGATGCACGACGAACCTAGAAACAGCAGCTTCTTCACGCCGGCGCATCTGGCCGCGTGAATCACGTTGGTCTCGATGACCAGGTTCTGGTAGAGAAATTCCGCGGGACGCGTGGTGTTGGCCAAAATGCCACCTACGGTCGCGGCGGCAAGAAAAACTGCATCGATATTCTGATCGGCCAGCCATGCATGTACATCTGCCTGGCGCAAAAGGTCGAGCTCGGCGCGCGACACGGTGACGATCTCGCAGTGCTCACTCGCGAGCCTCCGTACAATGGCCGACCCTGCCATGCCGCGATGGCCGGCGACCCAAACCCGCCTTCCGCTGAGGTCGAAACTACTCATGGCCGTGCTCTCGATCGGATTCGCGGGCGACTACTTTTAGATCGGATTCCACCATCTCCGAGACAAGTTCCGTGAAACTAATCGTGTGCTGCCATCCCAGCACGCGGCGCGCCTTCGAGGGGTCGCCTTGTAACATATCCACCTCGGTCGGTCTGAAGTAGCGGCTATCGATCTTCACTAGCGCTTCGCCCGTGGTTGCGTCGACTCCGATTTCGTCGATGTCCTTGCCGCGCCACTCGATCGTGCGGCCAACCCTGGAGAACGCCAGCTCGACCATCTCGCGCACGCTGTGGGTTTCGCCCGTGGCCAGAATGTAATCATCCGGCTCAGGCTGCTGCACGATTCGCCACATGCCTTCCACGTAGTCCCGCGCATGGCCCCAGTCGCGCCGGGCATCCAGATTGCCGATGTACAGAGTCTTTTGCACGTCGAGGTGAATCGCGGCCACGGCTCGCGTGATCTTGCGGGACACAAACGTCTCGCCGCGAATCGGGCTCTCGTGATTGAACAGGATTCCGTTCGAGGCATGCATGCCATACGCTTCGCGATAATTCACGGTGATCCAGTAGGCGTAGAGTTTCGCTACGCCGTACGGGCTGCGTGGATAGAAGGGAGTTGTTTCCTTCTGTGGGACCTCCTGCGCCTTTCCGAACAGCTCAGAGGTTGACGCTTGATAGAACCGCGTCTTCTTCGTCAATCCCAGAATCCGGATGGCCTCAAGGATGCGCAGCGCCCCGGTGGCATCCGCATTCGCCGTGTATTCGGGGGTCTCGTAACTTACCTGCACGTGGCTCTGCGCAGCAAGATTGTAGATCTCATCTGGCTGCACCGCCTGGATAATGCGGATCAAATTCGTCGAGTCGGTCATGTCCCCATAGTGAATCAGAAAACGCGCGTCAGGCGTGTGCGGGTCCTGATACATGTGGTCGATGCGTCCCGAATTGAACGAAGAGGAGCGGCGCTTGATGCCATGCACAATGTAGCCCTTGTTCAACAAAAGCTCAGATAGATAGGCGCCATCCTGCCCAGTAACGCCGGTGACCAATGCAACCCTCGTCATAAATCGTTCCTAACTCGACGCGTTCAAAGGAACGTGCGCCAGCTTCAGTTTACGAGCACTCATCAAATGCTTCCTGGATTGTGCGACTGTCTACGGTTCGCTACAAATCGCCGGGCCTGATTGAATCCACGCGGTCACGGGCGACGGTAGAAGCGACCAATAAGCGAAGCTAGCGAGCACGCGAGCTGCTTCGCGCGCAGTCGAACCGTGCCGTAAGCGCGGATAGGCCCACCAGCGTGTGCAAGAAAGCACTTCATCGCCCCGGAAGGCGGCAAGCCCTCCAGCGCGCGAAGGAGAAAGGATACTCTCCATGGCTTCGGACCGACCGCGTGGTACATCGCCATCGATGCGCCGAAGATGAAACCCATACCCTGCGGTCCAACCGTTGTCAGTGGACACTTCGTGCACATAACTGCAGCATTCAAAGCGTCCTGATCGATCTGGTTGAACGGCGATTCCCGGCTTCCATATCCCAAGATTGTTGGATCGCATCCAAGAGATACAGCCAGCTCGATCATCCTCTTCCATTCGGTGAGAAGCTCTTTGTGCTCGGATGGGACCCCAACCATACCCGAGTTATAGTAATGGTCTAAGGGCCGCGGATTTATAGGACCAAGCCTCCTTGCAAGCTCCATCCATTCCTGGCGCAGAGGTGCATCCGCTGGAAGGATATTATCGACAACCTCCTGGCACAATGCCACACCGAAGCGCTGCCAATTCGCAAAATATGACCAGCTCATCAGCAAGAGGATATCCGGATCGAAATACCACAAATACCTACAGTCCCGGGCATGATTCGCAAACAGGTCAATCATAAACTGCGGTTTGTAATTTGCGAGATGAATATTTGTGATTAAGTTCACAAACACGATTGTGACATCATCTGCCACGTGGTACCGGTCGGTATTGTTGCTCTCAATGAGCTTGAGCTGACTGACCCAGGGAGGCAAAGTGCCGCGATACCCTGCCCACACGGTTCCTCTATATCCGGCGCGCACGAGAGAATTAAGAAATGCAGCAAGACCGAGATGGTAGTCGCCTTCAAAGAGAGTACAGACGGCAATATCATCAAGCATCGAGTTGCCCTGCACTGGCGGTTGACTCATCGATTGTCCTCTCGTATCGTCAAGCACACTATCCACCTACCTTGCCGACATACCATACAGATATCCCTTACTCGCTGCCATCGAGCATATTAATACTTTGACGCAGGACGGCGGGCATACCGTACTTGTACAACACATGCCGGACGGTACCTGTAAAGTGTCTTGCAGCGACTGCGCGATAATCGACGTCGTCCTCCCAGTAGAACTGGCGTCGATTGCTTATTACATAGCGATCGCCAGGCAATGGCTGTGCGTTTACGCTGCGCATCAGAACACTCATCACGGTTTGCGGCGTGTAATAGAAAAATGGGGATGGGTTCCAGGTGGCAAGGATGCGCTCTGCCAGCTCGGCATCAATCGCATTGTGCGGGACAAACAAGAACCCAGCATTAAGCCTCCGCACATATTCCAATCCCATAGCCCTCACGGTTTGCACAAGAGACGGGTCGTGGCAGCCGTTCTCGTCGTCTAGGAAATAACATGGAATAGATCGTTCGACACATTCTAACAACTCAGCCGGGGGATTAAATGCCAGAACATCATGATCCGAATACAGGAGAGGACCTCTCCTGGAAAGTGCGAGCACAAGGCCGACCTGTTTAGCGACAGGATGACGGGTTAGGAAGGCTCGTAGCGAAGGCTTACCCTCACAGAGACCATTAAAGACCGACGTTACGTTAAAAACAGAGATGCCTGGGAATAACTTAAGCACGCTTTCCCTTTCTGCGATTCCCAATTCGCCGTCAACCGCTAGCTGCAGCTCAAACGCTTGCGGTCTGAGAAAGCGATACCAGCTCCATGCCGCCCAGAGCGAGTCCTTCAGCGCATCTGGCGTAGTCAGGACTACGAAGCGCGTGCTGCTGGTCCTCACTGGGAGGGGAGGCAGTCGATCGTAGTGCGATCGAATCGGGTAGCTGCGCTTGCGCTCCCACCACCAGACAGGTTTCGTAGTTAACTTGCTAACCAGGCGATTCACGGCCGCTCAACCTGTTATCCTCTCTGAACGCGTTGTCCACGAGTCATAAATCTCCTTGACGATATCGGTCAGCGACTTAGAAATGTCCCATTCTGGATAATGCGACTTCATCTTTTCAAGATTGCTGATATAGCAAATGTGGTCGCCAATCCTGTTCTTATCGATGTAATCGTAAAGCATTCTTTTGCCTGAAACTCCTTCGGCTATGGAGAAGGCTTCGAGAATAGAGCAACTGTTCCCTCTGCCACCGCCGAGGTTATAGACCTCTCCGGCCCGAGGACGCGCAATGAAAGCAGCGATAAAGCGGGCCACGTCGTACGAGTGAATATTATCGCGAACTTGCTTCCCCTTATAGCCATAGACATGATATTGCGTCCCTGTCATATTACACTTGACAAGATAACTAAGAAAACCGTGCAGTTCAACGCCGGAATGACTTGGTCCTGTCAGGCAGCCGCCGCGAAGCGCGCACGTCGGCATCCTAAAATATCGGCCGTATTCCTGAACCATTACATCAGCGGCCACCTTGGAGGCGCCGAAGATGGAGTGAGTCGATTGATCAAGACGAAATGTCTCGCGGATGCCATCCCAATAGGCTGGGTCCGCGTACTCCCATCGAGTCTCAAGTTCGGTGAGTGGCAGCTCGTTGGGCGCGTCTCCATAGACTTTGTTGGTTGACATTGAAACAAAAGGCGACTCCGGAACGGCTTGACGAGCTGCCTCGAGAAGATTCAGAGTGCCGACTGCATTGGTATCAAAGTCGTCGAAGGGGATTGAGGCGGCGAGATCGTGACTCGGTTGAGCTGCGGTATGAACCACCGCGTCCGGCCGGAGCTCCTTCAATAATTGCTTTACCCCCGTGCGGTCGCGGATATCAAGCTCATGGTGGGTAAATTTAGAAATGGAGTGTTCAAGGCGCCGTTGGTTCCACCGCGTGTCGCCCTTAGGGCCGAAGAAAATGGCCCGCTGATTATTATCAAGCCCGTGGACATGCCAGTCTTCGGCGGCAAAATAGAGACACACTTCGGACCCAATGAGTCCCGAGGATCCAGTAACGAGTATCTTCTTCATTCATTCTCCTCAATCGTTCGGCGGGAAAAAGTAAACCCTAACACCATTTCGCTGCAAGTCAGCTATCAGGAGCGAAGTTGCAGAATAATTCCTATATCGGAAGAATGAGTTCGGGGACGAGCTTCCCTGGTACACTGCGCCGGGCATTCGTGAACGAGCGTAAGAAGTTGGATCTCAATCGAGAGCGTGCGGCGCGGCGCAGTTCACGGGAGAGTCTCTTGTCGCGGCAGAGCCAACGTAAGATTCCATAAGCCTCCAGGTTGCCGCGCAGGCTGTAATTTGTGCTCTTTGCTGCCGCCTGTTGCCTGTAATAGCCAATCATTGAGGGAACAAGTTTGTAGCGAAAGCCTTCGAGCGACAGCCGCCAAAAAAAATCGGGGTCCATGGCATAGTGCATATCCTGCTTAACGAAATGACCGAGCGCGAAGATTCTACGCCTGAAAAACATGCTCTGGTTCATCACGCACATACCATCGAGCAAGGCAGCTTGTGAAAACTCTTCGCAAACTTCAAAAAGCCACGGCGGTCGGAGATCCATCTCCAGAAACCCTCGCGTTGTGCCGTTATAGATTTCGTAATCCGGGAATCGAAGCGACGCAATGGCTCCCTCCTTAAAGTTATCGCGACCGTAGCAATCATCAGAGTTCTGCCATCCGATTAACTCTCCTTGAGCGATCCGAAAACCCCGATTCAAAGCAGCCGACTGGCCTGCGTTCTTTTGGGTGATACAAGCGACCCACGGCAGGTATCTATTTATGATTGTGAGAGTGCCGTCGGTTGATCCGTCGTTGACAATTATATGTTCATAATCCGGATAACCCTGCAATAGAACGGAGCGAATTGTCTCTTCGATGAAGGACTCCTGGTTATAAGCAGGTGTGACAATGCTGATCTTTGGCCATGGCTGCCCATCTGGGGTTAGTTGAGCCGCTCGGGGCGACTCCTCAGTCCACGGCCACCCAGTCTTACTCGATGGCGGCTTCGGTAAGTCCGCTAACGCTGGGCACTGCATCGTCGATAATCTCCTTGGTCTCCGGGCTCGCGGCTCTATGTGTGATGATATGTGACAACGCAAATTCCGGATATCTTCTCATCAGACAGTGCGGATCTTGATGATGACTTGCGCCGCGAGTTCCAGCACTCTGTGACGCATGCGAGGTTGAGAATAGCCAGTGTCCCCACATAGCCGAAAAAACTGATAAGCGGCACATGCTTATCAAAACGAAGAAAAATCCCAAAACAATAAAAGCCGTCGCGAGAATCACTCCATAAAGGAACCAGGCTGCCTCGATTGCTTCTCTCAAGGGTAACAGCCAAAATCAGCAACAAGGGCGCGAGGATCGTCACGTCGCAATATGCAAGCGCTGCGGTGCAAATAGCTCGATGTTAAGTGGAGCCAGAAAATGCGAATGCGATGGTCGTTACCCTAATGGTCAAATGTCTGGCACTTCTGCCGGTTCCACGATGTAGCAAGTCTCTTTAATTGTTCGCCCTCCATGAGTAAAGCCGTAGAAGGCGGCAATTGCTCCGGTCACGAGGGAGGGAAACATTGTAAAGATATTGAACCAGAGCACGGCTTTTACAGTGCTCAAATCGACTCGCCAGATATAGAGCGCCTGAAGGATCAGCGTGAGGATATTGTCTGTCAGGACGAACGAG
Source organism: uncultured Acidobacteriota bacterium (assembly GCA_963745965.1). GTDB lineage: Bacteria > Acidobacteriota > Terriglobia > Terriglobales > Acidobacteriaceae > Telmatobacter. The sequence continues at coordinate 89,457 of CAVUZC010000001.1, read as the reverse complement.
TAGTAAGTGAACCTGCGCGAACCGTTGACCGCTGCAACTACGCTGCCAAGTAAGCCGATGGCGCCTGATACCATGACGAGCATGACTTCGGTTTGCAAGCCGGCATACTTCGGGCCGAGGACCCAGAGAAACAGTCCTGGAAAAATGCGCGCCAGAATGACGATGCCTGCCCCGCATACGCCTGCACCTGAGACGGCCATGAGATAGTGACTTTTTAGCAGTTGCCGGGGTAACCGCGCGAAGTACGGCTCCACGAGAATTCCATTGATTGGTGTCACGAGCGCAAATATCTGCCCCAGTCGGCCGAGAGCACCAATGGAGGCAACCGCGGAAGTTCGTCCGAAGTAGGTAATGAGAAAGACTGAGATCTGCCCTCCAAGCGCGTAATAGATCACGCTAGGTATTGCGGGCAGCGACAGTTGAATGGCTGCGGTCCGCTTTTCTTTTGAAGGAACGCCTCTGACGCCGAGTAGCTTCCGCGCCCGGTAGTAGTAGATTGCTGCAATCGCGATTACCCTGGAAACATTGATCAGGATGGCCGCGAATGCGCTGAGCCAGTGAGCAAAAACGAACAGGCCAAGCAGCGCCAGTGCGCCGAAGCTTGTGATCATCTGTGCCTGATACCAGCGCTTGCGGTCTCGCCGGAGGATCAGGACCGCCCCGTATGCCGATCCGACGCGAGCGAACCATGCGGAGACCAGCACAATGACTACCATTGCCGCAACTGTTTGCCAGTTCCAGTGCCGGTTGCGGACAAGTTGCGGGTAAGCAACTATGATGATCGGAACGGCGATGGCAAAGAGCCAGTGCGCAATTTGCCTGAATGAGGCAAGATAGTCAGCAATCAACCGCTTGTCGTCAATGCGCTCACCGATCAGTGGAACAAGTGTCCCGGATATCCCCACGTCGAGGAGAATCATGAGAGATGCCTGGATCGAGAACACCACGACAAACTTTGCATACTCGCCCATTGGGAGTAGCCGTATGCAAAGGAATCCATAAAGCATGTTACCGATCGTGGTGATCCCCTGGGAAACCAGGAACTCCACAATACGATGCAGCTTTGGCAGGATGAACGCTTTCGCGGTGTTTATGGTATCCGTGGCTGGGATGACTCTCTCCTCGGTGTGCGTGGACCAGAGTACCGCTAAATGATTCCGTGCCGCGCGAATTGCACACAATGCCTTACTGCGGATGGAATATCGAACTCGGCAAGGCTTAACTTCACCAAGTGCCTTTCGAGGCCAAGATATTTGCCGCGGATCTCACTTCTTATCGACTTGTATGCTGGATCGTGAAGCATCAGGCAGTGAACGTGGGCAAGGCCCTCTGTTGTATGACGATGGAACTCTGCACTCGCTCCTCTGCTGTGAGTTCTGTACTCGGTAAGGCGCTCGGGCACATAAATCACCTTCCCATGACTGCGAATAAGTGAATAGGCGATGTAACTATCATAGGCTCCCTCCACCCTACTCGTGTACCTGGCCCAGTCAACCTTCGACTTACGAAATACGGCGGCCATGGCTAGTGGAATGGAAAGCCGCGCCATGAGCCGCACCGGATCGGCAACCGGACCGGCAGTAAGGCCCTCGCGGACATACGCGCGGGTATTGGTGTCTGTGTCGTCCAGGAGGCGCTCTCCGTTCGAACTGATGAGCCAGTGGTCGCTGAAGGCAAGAGCCACGCCAGTGTCTTCGAGTAGTGAAGTCGCGCACTTGACCAGGAAATCTTTTGTCCAACGGTCGTCATCATTCAGGAAGGCTATGACATCCGAGCGAGTGCGTTGAATACCGGAATATGTATTCATGGCGATGCCGAGTCTTGCCGGATTGACTGTATGTAGAATGCGCGAGTCGTGAAAGCTCTCGCAGGTGCGCTTCGTCTCTTCGAGTCCGCCGTCGTCGCAGATCAGCAATTCGAAGTCGGTGAAGGTTTGGGACAGTGCCGACTGGATTGCCTGCCTGAGGTAATCCGTGCGATTCAATGTAGTGGTGACGATGGAAACGGCAGGCATATATAGCGTACTTTGCTTTTCCTTGTGTTTGATGTGGTCTCTAATACGCCGTGAGTTGTCGAGACTCAACGATTCATCTGATATGGATTCTTGAGATGGAGCGCCTTGAGCGCACCCAATGCCAAAGATCGCAGCGCGGAGCGCGTTTTTCGTCCGCGCTCAAATTGGCGGAACATATCCATCTGGCGCCCGCGAAAAAATTCTTCGGCCGGAGGCGAATGCCGCAACGCGCGCGCAGCAAGGTCGACGATTCGGTCAAATTCACGATCGACGGCAAAGTATTCGTCAAAGGCTTGGCGAGCCAATCGGCCGCGTTCGGCCGCGCTTGCCCGGTACGGATCGAGGATCGCAGGGAGCCGGGCTATATCCCGCTCGCGCACGCGAATAAGAAACTGATCCCATGCCGGGCCGGGAGTCAGAACATAAGCATCGGACAAAAGAACCGGAGCGACACCCGCCGCCATTACTTCAAAAAAGCGGCTGCTGCCCGCTCCTGCGCCGCGCGGACAAAGCACAAAGTGCGATGCGGCGATGGTATCGGCGTAACGGTGCTGTCGCGTCTCGCGATCAGGCTGTGAGTTGTCCCAATGCCAGTAGGCCGACGTATTCTCAATCAGCACGTCATCGCGGTTAAACCTGAGATTAAAGAGACGCTTTCTGAGGATGGAAGTAGATCCACCGAGAAAGCTAAAAAGATACTGCTTTTGCACTGTTGTTCCTATGGGCCTCGCCGACATCATCTCGCCGACAAAGCGATTCTGGTGACGGCCATTGCGGGAGATATGCGCGTAATTGAAGACGCGACCGATGCGTGTATCTATCCCCTCTCTCGCGTTGGTATGGATGGTGGGAAGAAGAGGCAGATAGTCGTCCTCCTCTGTGTAGACGACGCAGCGGTCGGGATATGACTTATAGATTTCATGTTGCAATAATTGCTCTGGCTCGCGCGCGGATGCGCCGAGAATCAAAATAAGTTCGGCTGCGGATGGGCTGGATACAATCTTGTGGCTCCTTGAGAAGGATGCATGGTCCTCGATGATCTGTGTCTGATCGGTCTCACGCAGCGCGGCAAGATATACGTTCATATCTGCCCCATCCCGATGGCGAGTGTCTCTTGCCTGCGTGTAAGTTCTCGATAAAGCGATCCGTATTCGCCGATCATGCGGGCGGTTTGAAACCGTGCTCGAACATTCTCAAATCCACTGTGCCGGAGCTGCTCGCGGACACTCTCATCGGAGGTAAGCGTTTGGATGGCATCGGCCATGCCAGTCTCATCTTCTGGCGGCTTGAGGATTGCAGAAGATCCTAGAGTCTCAACGAACGGTGGAATATCGCTGGCTAAAACCGGGCAGCCGCACGCCTGGGCCTCGATCGGCGGCCACCCGAAGCCCTCGTAACGCGATGGAAAGAGCAGACAAACAGCGCGATTGCAGAGCGCTTCGATCACGGCGAAATCGGGGCGCTCGAACTGAACGATGCGATCCTCAATCTGGAGTTCACGCGCCAGCGCGGTAAGAGAGGAATTCAGCGGTTCGCCGGCAATGACCAACTGGAGATCTGCGCCGTGCGATGCTCGAGCGAATACTCGCAGAACGCCCTCGCGGTTTTTGTAGGCGAGATTCGAGCCGATGTGAAGAATGAAGGGCGCACGGATTCCTCCCAGTGCCGCCAGCCGGCGATCCACTATGCTTGACGGAAGCAGCTGAAATGGACGGTTCAGAGCATTCAGAACGACGCAGAGATTCACGTCCTTTCCGAGGATTCTGCGTGCATCGTTGAATGTTGCACGGGAAACACAGGCGATGCGCGTGGCCCTTCGCAGCCCATAACAGATCCAGCGCTGCAGAAATTCTCCAAAGAGCGACGAGTGCAGTTCAGGGAGTTCTCCTCGTGCGGCGCGCACCGCGATCATGTCGTGGCAGGTAACGACGACCGGCTTCGTCTTGAGCATAGGCGCATACATCGCGCCGCCATGATCACAGAGATGCACAATGTCCGCGTTGGCGGCCGCGGCGCGCAGCGAGAATGGGAAGAGCACAAACCGGTCGATGTAGCCAAGCCACTTGCCGATTCCATGTACCGAGGGTCTCAATTTCCCAAATATCGGCCGTGGCGCGATCAACTGTGTGTCGATGCCGACCTGACGAAGTTCGCGCGCGAGGAGATCGGCCCAAAGCTTCATGCTCATTGAGCCGTCAAACTCGTAGTTTCCTACCAGTAGAACTTTCATGGAGTTCCGAGGCGACGTTGAACCGGCGCGGTGCGTAGCCTGTTCCCCGCTCTATCGCAGCGGCGCTCGCCGCCCCCCGGTGCGCTACCATCGTTGTTATGCGGCCAGCCGTTATTCTCTTGTCCTATAACTCGGAGGATACGCTCGGAGCCACGCTTACCGGCGCCAGGCGAGTTTCGGACGAGATTTTCGTCGTCGACTCGTTCAGCAAGGATGGAACCGTGGACTTGGCGCGCAGCTTCGGAGCCACCGTGGTGCAACACGAATTTGAGCATTACGGCGCGCAACGCAATTGGGCCATCGATAATCTGCCGATCTCCAAATCCTGGCAACTGCACCTCGATGCCGACGAGCTCATGGACGACCAACTTGTCGCGGCGATTCTCGCTCTCCCCGATGAGCCCGGGCACGCAGGATATTTTCTGCCCCGTTATCTTCGCTTTCTCGGGCGCGTGCTGCGTCACGGCGGTATGAGCCCGACCTGGCATTTGCGCCTGCTTCGCACCGGCGCGGGGCGCTGCGAAGACCGGAAGTACGACCAGCATTACCTGCTCACGAGTGGAACCAGCGGCAAGTTACAAGGTGCAATCATCGACGACATCCGCATGGCGCTAACGGAATGGACCGCGCGACATAATCGCTGGTCCGATGGCGAAGTTGCTGAGTTATACAGCCGGGAGACAGCGGGCCGCCTAATTCCGAACGCCCGCGGGAATCCCGCCGAGCGCAAACGGTATTTTCGACAAATATACGATCGCTTGCCTCTCTTCGTGCGGGCGTTTGCTTTGTTCGTCTACCGCTACTTCTTTCGGCTCGGTTTCCTCGACGGCACCGAGGGGCTCATCTTCTGGGTGCTGCAAACGTTCTGGTTTCGTTTTCTCGTGGACGCTAAAATTTGGGAGCAGCGTTACGCGGATCGCCTGGCACAACAATCTCGGGATCAGGCGGCGGCAGAGTGAAAGTCTCGCAGCGCAAGCATTTACTGCTCTGGCGCTTGCGTTGTGGAACTGGGCGGGGAAGGCTTCATTTCTACACCGATCATTGTTCTTCCCCGACTCTGTGGACTGGACCGGCCGCGAAGACCCTTGGCGGCAGACTTTGTGCCCGTGCGTCCCGACGTGCTGCCCCGTGGAGTTTTCGATGCCTGGCTCAGCATGCTTTGTCGTGTTCTGCTGCCGCCATGCGCGCCGGCCATTGAGCGCGGGACAGCGGCACGAGCGGACGGCGTGCGCATGGGCGCGAAAGCTGAAGGGGTGCCTGTGAAGTTTGGCCGTGCGAAAGGAGCATACAGCCCACTCGCGGGCTTTCTCGGCGATCCAGCGCCCTGGCTCCGAAGAAGTCCCGCTCGGTCGCGCCAGATTCCCTGCTGCTCCCCGGTCGCTCCAAAGCTTCCGCGCCCTGCAGTCCAACTTGAAGAACCGGAGGAAGGAGCAACGGTGCTGCCCATTCCGTTGGAGGCGTTCTTGGTGGCTACAGGCACAGTATTCTGCGCTCCGAAGTCGCCGCGCCCTGCAGACCAGCTGGATGCGCCGGTGCTCTTATGGGATTCAGTTGCGGTCGTGGAAGGCGCACCGGCGGCCGAACTGGAGCGCGAAAAGTTTACATTGCCGTTTTGCCATATTCCGTTTTGCGGGCTTCGTGCCAGGGGCGCTTGTGCGTGCCCGGTGCTAACGAGCAGTCCTGCCGCAAGAGCCGCGCTCGATAGGACCAATCTACGTATGGCGCTGGTCATGGCTTGAATCCTTCCGAAACCAGCGATCTCACGCTGGGTTCTGCAGCCGCCGCGAGGCAACGTTCCAATTCGCCCAGGACGCGCGCCGACGACCATCTGGCACTCGCATATTCCCGCGCATTCTCACCGGCTTGTGGCAATCCATCGCTCCGCAACGCGTTGACAGCATCGAAAAGCCCTTGAGCATCTCCCGCTGCCACAATCTTCCCCGCGCCCGATTCGCGGATAACGTTCGCCACCTCGCACCCGGGATTGACCGATGCAATAACTGGACGACCTGCGGCAAGATAAGTCACTATCTTCGAAGGGAAGGCGACCTCAGAAACCGAATGCTGCTGCGTGACCAGACAAATGCCGCTGGCCGCCATCAATCCGCGAAAATCTCTTTCATCGAGCACCGGCAAGAAACGCAGATTGCCCAGGTCGAGCTCCGCGGCGCGACGCTTAATTCTGTCGCACTCGACGCCGTCTCCAACGCAGAGGAACAGCATGGAGTCGTCGTCGCGGCTAAGCAGCGCTGCATCCAAGATGACGTCGAGCCCCTGCTTCACTCCCATGTTGCCGCTGTGCGTGACGAGGAATTTATCGCCGAGATCGTATCTCCGGCGGAAAGCACCGCCTTCCTCCGGCAGTAAGTTAGTCAACAAATCATCCATGCGCGGTTCAAGTAACTCCACCTTGTCTTCCGCAAGGCCTTTGGCGATGAGCCGCTGTCTCATGCTGGGCGTCAAAGTAGTAACCAGGCGCGCATGGCGGTATGCTGCGCGTTCTACATTATAAAGAAGCCTTATCGCCCAGCGGGGAAGCATGTTGAGATCCCCGGCTGAATCGGGTTGCAAATCTTCCACGTCGTACACGTACGGAACTCCCCACAAGCGGCTCAGCAGAATTGCCGGCGCGGTCAGACCGAGCGGAGGCGAAACCACCAGCATCACGTCAGGCCGTTTGCGCAGCAACCCCCGGAGAATGATTCCGACAACGAAACTCCCTTCGTGCAGGATGCGTCTGATGGGCGTGACGGGATTGGGAACATACGCGCGGCTGCGAACAATGCGAACGCCATTGCGATTCTCGGTGAGTCCAAGTTTTCCCGAATACTCCTGCGGTATCTTCCAACTGGGGTAGTAAGGAAAGGTGGTGCACACTTCGACCTTATGACCAGCGGCGGCCAGATGTTCCGCGCGATAGGTCGTGAAGGCTCCGATGCCCGTTACTTCAGGCCAATAATTGATGCTGAGAATCAGGATTTTCATCGTCAATGCGGGAGCCGAACGTGCACTATTCTTTGCAGAGATCCTTGATCATACCGATCTTCTGTCCTAAGTTGCCCTGTGTTCGGGTGCGGACTGCCTAGCCCGGCGACTCATGCACTTGTATCCTCTGGGATACATTCGCTTCCTGACACGATCGGGATCGAGTGTCGCCACGAGGTTATGATCGCCAAGAAGCAGCTTTTCCGCCTTTAACCCCTCGAGTAAAACAGGACCCGCTATCGAGCTTCGAAGGCGAAAGATCGAATACCCGATTCCGCCAAGATATCTCGATACATCCGAGTCCACCTCCTCAAAGCTCTCGTAGATTATGTCGCGTATCTTTCCGCTGCAGAGCGCCTTGCTTGCCCCTTTGAAGGCGTGAAGTTCGTGCCCTTCGATGTCGATTTTCAGCAACCCGATCGGATCGCGAAGTTCCTCGACGACTGCATCCAAGGTTGTGCAGGCAACGTCCACTTTATCGAAGGCGCCTGGGCCGGTTTTAGGTTCGAGAGTCGCAATGCCCTGATTGCCCGCAAACGTACCCTCCGGAACAAAAAGTATCGAGCGCCCGGCTGCGGAGTCTATAGCTTCGTTTCGTGCGTTCAGTCGTGCGGCAAAGCGCGGCTGCTCATTCCACCGCGCAACGTTCCGTGTAAGACGCGCAAAAAGAAGAGGGTGAGGTTCGAAGGAAATCACCATCTTCGCCCCGGCGGCAAGGGCAACTGCTGTCATGTAGCCAATGTTTGCGCCAACGTCGAGGATTGTGTCGTCAGGGTCTACGAGGCGAAACATGGCCTCGATTACCGGGAGCTCAAAAATCCCGTGGTGCGAGATAATGCGACCGATGGCCTCGGAAGTATCAACCTCGATATGCATATCCCAGGGAAGTTCGACCATCGCTTCGCCGCCGCAACCGGGTGTTTTGCCGATGATGCGGCGGATTAACCTACCCGGCTGATAGATATATTCGGGTCGAATAAGTCGCGCAATTCTTGCCGAAATCATCAATGAGACTTTCTTCGTCGGGATAGTTTATTCCTGAGATTGAATGCGGTCCCGCACTTCTGGGATCTCGACACGCCACCGCTTATCGTCTGCGGTGGGCCGCTACGACCGCAACGCCGACGCAAATACTTCCAGATAACGCTTCGCCACAGTTTCAGGCTGAAATTGTCGAAGATGCGCGTTTCGCTGAGCGATTAGTCGATCACGCAGTTCGGCGCTTGTGATCAGTTCTTTCAATGCGGAAGCCAGCGCTGTGGCGTCGCCCTTCGGGAAGAGAAGTCCGCATGGTCCCACGGCTTCTGGCAGTCCGCCGCTGCGCGCGGCAACCACTGCGCAGCCTGCCGCAATCCCTTCAAGAGCGACTACGCCGAAGGGTTCCTCCCAGGTGGATGGGACCACCATCACCTTGTGCCGGGCCACGATCTTGCCTCGCCCCGCCTGAACGATTCCCGCAAACTGCACTTGTTCGGTAAGGTCGAGTTCCGCGGTCAGCCGTTTCAGCGACGGCATCTCGGGGCCGTCGCCAATCACGGTGAAGGACGGATTCAGACCATCCCGCCTCAGCAACGCCAATGCACGGAGCGTGAGATCGCAGCCTTTGTCGGAAACCAGCCGTCCAAGAAAGACGATGTCTTTGTCGCGTACACCCCCGTCAGGATCGGTAAATTCTCCAGGTTCGAACGGGTTCGCGATGATAATGGAATTCACCGGCAGGTCCGCTGCAATCATCTGGCTCACGGCGATATTCAAACATCGGGAGAGCAGCGATCGCTTGAGATGATCCTGCCATCCCCGCCTGCCGTCGACCCGCGCGATTCGGCCGTGATGCGCAATCACGATTGCTTTTCGCGCAAAAAAAAGAGGAAGCAGTGTTCTTAGAGATATGTTGCTTTGGAAGATAACATCTGAGTTGCGGGCAATCTCGCGCAGCCGCGTGAGCGAGGGTCGCCTGACTACTTCGTATTCCGCATCGACATCCTCCCCCGGAGTATGGGTAACAACTGTGACGGTCGATCCGAGCCGGCTGAACTGTTCCGCCAAGAGGCGCGACACCGTTTCGATCCCACCGACGCTGGGAGGAAAAACGTAGGAGCAGAGGAGGATATTCATCGCCCCTGCTCAGGCTCCTGACTCTGGCTTAGCCGTAAGCGGCGCCGCTTCATCCTGAAGCCGTTTCCGGACAATGATAAGGTTCTGGTAAAACGCAATCGACTCGATGTTCAGGTCGAAGTAATTGGGAGTGTAACTGTTTTTGAATTCGCTCCAGTTCAATCCATCCGTAAGCGACTTGAAGTAACCGATAGCCGTCTTCGGATCGTTACGATCGGTTTCATTCCCTTCAAAGAATCCCGACCAATAGGATGTCTGCGTATCTTCCACGATGTAGGTGCCGCCGGCCGCGAGATGCGGGAATAGATGTTGGAACGTAAAGATCATATGGGAGTTGATATGGCTTCCGTCGTCTACAATCACATCGATCCTGCCGATCTGGCGCACTACTGAGTCGAGGAATTTCGGATCCGCCTGGCTGCCGCAGAAGGTCGTGATTCTCCCCCGATCATGAGGGCGCTTATCGTTGATATCGATTCCGTGGATGCGGCCCTTCGGAAAATATGCCCGCCACATGCGCAGGGATCGTCCGCCTCTTCGGGGATTGTCATCGCCGCCAATGCCGATTTCGAGAAGGTTAATGCGCCGGCGGCGAATGTGATGAAATAGCTCCTCATAGTGCTGCGCGTACCAGTGCCGGTTCCACTTATCGGTACCATAGATCGTCGCAAGCATCTTCAGGTCGGTGCCAAAGAGCATCCGGCTCGGCAGATCGATGAGCCAGGCGAATGGCCCAATCTGGAACTCCAGAAGGCGGGCCTTGAACCGATCTTTTTCCGGCCCCGATCTCTTGCGGTGCCGCTCGACCAGAAGCGTTCTCAGCCAATCAAACATCGCATCCTCTTGGAGTTATTTGTCGGGTCCATCAATGGGCCCTGTCAATCGCACTTCGATATTCCCATCAGCGAAAACTGGTACGGCAGTAAGCCAGCAGCTCTTGGCGGCCGAGAACCTTGTCTTTGCGAACCTCGGCATTCGAAAAAAGAAGGCGGCCGAAAACGCGCAAAATGGCTTTCTCACACGTAAGCCGCGTAAGGATGATCGCCCGCGCCAGGCGTGGACTCGGCATCAATCCATGCTTGCACAGCAGGCGGTAGCGGCTCTTGTAGAAGTGCAGGACCCGCTGCCGCTGCAATTGGTGCGTTCCGCCCCCCACATGAAAGACCTTGATCGACGGATCGACTTCCACCTTCCAGCCGCTTCGGCGCAGGGTCATGCTGTAATCGACGTCCACATCCAGAAACTCGAAATCCGGATCGAAGCCGCCTACCTTTGCGTAAGCTGCGGCACGGGTTGCCATGCATCCGGTAATCACGCACAGCCTTTGTGGCTGGATCGTCTTCCTGCTCAAATTCGCATGGAGCGCTTGCCCGAGGATCAGGCTCCACTGCGTCGGCTCGTTGAAATACGACTCGGTCTGCGAGCCATTCTCGTTCTGGGCGCAAAACCCCAACTGACCCAGGAAAGCATCTCTCTCAAAATGCTCTCGCACCTTCGCCGCAAACGGCGTAAGTGGATACGCATCCGAGTCGAAGAGCACGACGATGTTGCTTTGCATGGCGGCGAAGGCCACAGTCAATGCGCGTCCAAAGCCGCAATTCGACTCTCCCCGAATCACCCGAATGCGACTATCGATCTCCGTGGGTAGCGGTGCTGTAGATCCATCGTCGAAAAGAACGTACTCGGAAACGTTCGCAGCTTCGAGGCGTATCGCCGCATCGAGCGCCCGAAGGGCAAGGTCCCACGTGTTGTAATTCAAGACCAGAACGCCAACAGAGAGGGGATGCTGACGAACACGCGCGTTGTTATGCAAACTCACGCGAGCATTCTCCTCCAAGTCTCCGACCGCTTGATCTTGTACCAGCCCGGTGCTCCGTCCTCTAGCCTTTTTCCCGGCGAAAAGGCCGGAAACCATATAAGCCAGAAAGACGAATTCATGCGGCCATAAACCTAAATATGTATGTCGGCAAGGGTGTCCCGTTCTTCAAATCCTATCCAATCCACACCTAAGCCCAAACTACATGTTCCCGGATCACACTCGCAGGATTTCCTCCAACCAGGACACCGGGAGGAAATGAACGCGTCACTACGGACCCGGCGGCAACAACAACGCCGTCACCGAGTTGTACGCCCTTACCGATAAGAACATGGTGGCCAACCCAGACGTGCTTTCCGATCACGATGTCTGGATCGCGATCCTTCTTTCCGTCGTAGTCAATAGTGTGCCAATCGGAATCCATGAAATGACATCCCCACGAGATGATAGAACCAGCGCCGATAGTCACCCTGTGCCTCACCACAAGAACGCAAGGGCCGTTGATGGAGCAGTCATCCAGAATGCAGACGGCGCCCTCGCAAACATCCAGGCGAGACCCTCGGGAGATTGAGACATCGCCCTTCACTTGGAGCTTTCCTATTATGTGAAGGAAGGTTCTGTCCGAGCCATTCATGAATCCTGGCGCGTCGATTCCCACGCGGAGCCTCCCATTGACAGTGATGTTTCGGATGCCCTTAATAGTTCCACGCGAGTGAACCATTGTCTTGGCAATGTATCGCCGAGAAGCGAGTGTCTTAGCCAAGAAACGAACCGGATCATCCTGTCGCAAGACCTGTCGCAAAACGAAGATTCGTCTAGAAATCGATTCCAAGATCCCAGACAATGTTCGCCTCCAATCGCACTTGTTGCATTCAACTCTAGCAAAGGAGACAAGCCACATCAATTCATATAGGGCATCAAAACTCGTCTTTGACCGCGCGGTGGCTGCGTATCTCATTTCTCACGGATTGCGGTCGCTTTCGTCGAGTTACTTCATAAATACGTAGGCGTGTATCGGCGATGCAACCTGCCTTCCTATGCCGGCTTGGTCGGCTTATCGCATGCTGTAGCGCACAAACACGTCGCGAACGTTCCGGGAATAGATTGCCTGTGTCCGCTGTCCGGACAATTTCAGCGCAGCTATAGTAAAGGCGATGGCGATCACCATGAATCCCTGTTCCGTGGGCTGTTCGCAAACGCTAAAGATGACCGAAGTCGCTGTCAAAGGGACCAGCAGCAAGGCGAGGGGTTCGTGCTTCCGGGCTTCGATAAGTGACTGCACCAGGAGGTAGACCGCGAGAATAAGCCGGAACAGCATGAAAGTGATGCCGGGAACCGGACCAAGCTCGGTCATCAGGCGGCCTAGTTCGCCCTCGCCGGTGATGAAGGTTACCTCTCCGGTCATCAGCTTTGAGATGGCGGCAGCGCCCCTGCCCATCCCAATCCCCACAGGATGCCTTGTGTAGTCAGCAGTTTCGATCTGATATTGCAAGGGCGCAAATGCGCGGTTCGTTACGGCGCGTCGCGCGCTGCCACCCTCAATCTGGTTCGCTTCGGTAAATCGCTCTTCGAACGAGGCAGTGGCGCGCGAGAAGACCGGCAATAATGAAACAAGTAAGAACACGGCCGTGACTGGCGCAGCGATTTTAAATACTTTTAATAGCTGAGATACTCCGAGCAGCGCAGCAACTCCCATGCAGGCAATAACGCCGATCAGTTCAAAGACCACGGTGCGCGCCCCGATCATGGGAATGGAAAGAATGGTCGCTCCGGTTGCCGCCCAAAGCATCCATTTCTTCGCAAGCCGCTCGTTCAAGAGCCCATACAGGATGAACGCCGCGGCCAGCGGGACGTAATTGGTCGGTCCCGAGACAAAACTGAAGGTTCCGGAAGCTCTGGCGTGAGCCTCGGCATAGTAGAGCTGGCCTCCGCCTTCATAAGCTCCCTTGTTCAGAAAGGAGCCGGGAGACGCCATGTATTGCGCAACTTCGAGCGCTGTCATGGGCAGCAGAATCCAAAGCGTCCAGCGGCCAAACTCGCGCAGATCCTCCGAGTTTAGGTTCTCGCCTATGACAAAAGCCAAAGGAAACGGTAGCAGATAGGAACGTACGCCGTAGAGTGCGGCGGGCCATGGGTTACTCAACAGGATAATCTGCACTGCGCAGAGAAGCAGCATCGAAACCGCCAGAAATCCGGCAATTCCAGACCACTTACTCGGCCACTTATACTTGCGGAAAGCTTCAAGCAGGATCCATAGTGCCAGTGGGTCGCGAATCAGCAGCAACGGCGCAGAGAGGCCGGGCGCAATCCACTTGCGGAGCGCGCCTTCGAAGACCAGAAGCAGAAAATAGGCCCAAAAGAGCTTCTTCAGCAAGGGCATCTTGCTGCGCGGTTTGGCCGGAAATTGTCGTATCACCGGCACGCGACGACGGCCCTCAAAGCTTCTGCATAACTTGCTCGATAACTCGTCCAGGAGTGTGCATGGGCGGTTGCCTGCGCTTGACGCGACATCCTGGTTAGCAGTGCCCGGTCGCGATGCAGAGCAAGCAAACGCTCCGCAATCGCGTCCGCGGAAGAGACAGGCACCACGAAACCCTCGTGTCCGTCATGAATAAGATCGCCGGCGCCGACGTTCGGGGTAACAATCGCCGGGAGGCCGCACGCCAATGCCTCAGCGACGACAAGTCCGAATCCCTCGCCGAGGGAAGGCAGCACCAGGACGTCCGATTCCATCATGATGTCGAGCACCTGGCGGTGCGAAAGGGTTTCGAACCAGCGCCAGCGGCGGCATGCATCGTCCACGCGGGAGTTAGGTTGAAATCTTCTTCCCACCAGCGTGAGCTCGACCTGCGCGCCGAGGCGATCGACCGCATCCAGAAGATAGCCAATTCCTTTGTGCTGCACCAGGGCGCCAACGAACAGAACGCGCAATGGCTGTGCAGCATCGGTGGCCATCCGATCGCGACGGCGAACTTCCGGAGCCCCATAATTCACCACGCGAATTCTTTCATCGGCGACGGCCCCTGCCAACGTGCGGCGGACGTGTTCGCTGGCGACAAATACGTGGTCCGCAAGGGACAGCTCTTCATCCTTCCTTCGAAGGTGCTCGTCTGAATCCACAAGATTGGGAAGAAGCGCAACGAACTCCGGGCTGCGCTCCGCTTCCTGCTTCAGCAGATCGCGCACCCAGTACCAATAACTGCTTGCCTGCTCGTAGATGGTCGTGATGCCCAAACGTCTGGCTTCGCGAAAGGTGTGGAGCGCCCCGCCCTCGTAGCAATACACCGCATCGGGACGCAAGCTCGCGAGGCGGCGCGCCACCTTGCCGTCGAATTGCCTGTACACGCCGATGATCGAGAACGGCCGCTCGCCGGAGGTCAGGAAGTGGGTCAATCCCGTCAGCCCGGCGACGAGGCGAACCGTCTCTCTCGAGGGAACACACCGAACGCGCTCACTCGGCACTTCGGAATACGCGCGTCGCTCGAGCAGTATTTGTAGTCTGGACGGCAATAGCCGGTTCAAGAATAACCGCGGATTCCAGGCAACCGTCGTCCAGAATTCCGCCAGCATCTGCTGCTCGGCAAGACTCTCTACTGCATTGCGCACGTTCTGATTGCCGGTCGGGTGCGAGATCAGAATGCGGCGACTATGCATGTTGTTGAGCCGCGCACGGTTCTGCGCCTTGTCCTGCCGTTCTGAGCCATCGATCGTACATTGCGGCGTGGTCGCGCAATTTATGTCCCGAGTACCAGGTCCAGGCGGCCTGGGAGCATTCGTCTAGAGTTCCCAGCTTTATCTCTCGTACTGTGCGAGGGCTCAGGACGTGCAGGCCATCCCGCAGCCCGTCGAATTCATCGCGAAAATCCTGGGCGATGATCGGAATCACGCCATGCGCAGTGTATGCCGCGAAGACCCCCGATTTTGCCAGGCAATTTGGCGGATAAGCGAGATAGCCGAAGGCCATTTTTGCGAACAGCAGATCGATCTCCGCGGCCGGCAGTGTGCCGGCGCACTGCACCGGAATCCCGTTCACCTGGCGGGGAGTTTCAATTTGCGGGCCGATGTCCACGATCTTTCGAACCCCAAGCCTCGCGAGTGTGTCGCCCATATTGTCTAGATCTGAGTAGGCTCTTTGCCTCGTTGCGGCAAGTCCAAAAACTGCCATTGCCGGATCGCGGTCCACAAGCGGAACTGGCTGCTCTGTTTCGCCGACCTGGGAGAAGACGGGCATGCATTGGACGGGCGCTGCGATTTGCTGCTCAAGCCAGCTGGCAAAAACGCGCGCGCTGGTTATGGGCAGATCGCAGGCTCGGGCAATTCTGCGATACGCTCTCTTTTGCCGCTCCCCGTGCCAGAATGCTGAAGTCCACGGCATTCCGCTGGCGTGCAGTTCATGAAAAAAGACCGCAATCGGAAAGCGGCCGCAGGCTTTCACCTGTTCAAGCGCTGGAGCGAGAAGAGTGGGCGCTCCGTCGTTCGAGTATCCATAGCCGCTGAGGTGAACCAGAATCGCCGACGGTCTATTGGCAGACAAAGCATTGCACGCATCGTGGAGCCGGTCATGCGAGCAATGCTTGACGGGATAGGGAATCTCCGTTTGCTCGCCGGAGTTGAGGACAACAAACGCTGAGTCGATTCCGCAGCTGGTTCTCAGTTCCGAAGCCAGAGCGATGGCATGATCGCTGACTCCGCAACGCGCGGGCGTTAACCGAGGAACCACCTGGATGAGCTGACGGTTTCCGGACATTACGAATGCTACTCAGCGGAGAAAGGATACAGGCGCCAGACGGCGTAGATCGTGTGGTTGCGCGGCGCTCATGCCGGCAGAGAATCCCTGAGCGCGGTTCGCAAGGAGGATTTGGTTATCCAGATCGCGATTTGGCAGCCGTCGTTGCAGAATCGCAGCTTTGTTCAAGTGCTCTCATGCTGGAATTCAGGCCTGAAATGCGCGAATTCTCCTCGATGTCGCGCCCTGGCTTACTCGCCATGCCGGAGAACCTGATTTATTTTTCTCCGCACCCGGCTGGCTTGGTTGGCGAGTGTTTCAAGACCGAGGGCATGCTTCGAGAGCGCCCAACCGAGCTTCCGGTTGCGTTGGTTCAGCGGCAGATTGGACCAAAGCAGTTCGTCGATCGGTCTGGCGCCGGAGCCCAGGCCGCCCGAATAGTGAATGTGGCTAATGGGCTGGTGGTCCACCTGAAGAGTGCGCACCAGGTCGAGAATGTCTTTGTAATCGCCAGCCCATGACGATGCCCAATTGTGCGGTGGCTTGCAGAGATTTAACACCTGCCAATGCGCAACGAGGAGCGTAACGTGCAGAAGCACCTGATCCTGCCAGATGAGCAGGTTACGGTGGGATTCCATCCAGGTAAGGCCGGCAAGAAAGTCGGCGGGATGCTGGGGCGACCGGCGGCACAAAAAATGCCCCGACGTCATCGCAACTTCGAGCGATCCCGGGCCCATGAGCTCCTCAAACTTGCGTGGGTCGCGCAGGTTGAATTTGCCGCCGGTCGTAAATTCGCAATCCGCGTGAACGATGTCGTGATTCTCGAGCCGGGGAAAGAGATCTTCCCAGTTCATCAGCGCGACGACATCGTTATCCGAATAGAGAAACTCGTCGAACTCGCCGAACCACGCGAGGAAGCGGCGCAGAAGGCCGGGATTGCACCCCCGGTGCCGGCTCTTCAGCTCGTCGAAGAACTCGCGTCCTCCGGCGGGAAAGTCGGCCAGCGACAACTGCACGACTCCGTCCCACTGCCGGTCGAGGATCGCCGGGCTGTCGTCGAAGGGGATGACGTGAATCGGCAGCCAGCACCCGCAGCGGCGAATAGAAGCGATGAGATTGTTCGCGTTCGCCTGACTGCGCCGGTTGGCGACGAGATAAATTCCCCGCCGAAGTGCTGTTTTGTCTTCCATGAGTGAGGAGTGATTCGTGAGGAGTGATTCGTGATTCGTCTTCAGCTATTGGCAGGGAGCATTTTTGGGCCGGTGAGGCGATCGCCGACCACTAACCTCTTAACCCCGGCTACGGGTTTGTTGTTGCCCGGTACAGGATAAAAGATGTTCCGAGGCTGACCATGTCGTTGATCGCCTGAAATGAGGCCAATTTCAAATTGCTGGTTGGGACGTAGAGAATATCGCCATCCTTCATGGCCACGTCGGGAGCCCGGCCTTTGAGAATGCGATCGACGGGAAGTGTGATCATTTCTTTTCTGCCGTCATCGAGCGTCCGCACCAGTTGCACATGCTTCAAGTCCGGGGCATGGCTGCTGCCGCCGGCAAGGGCCAGGGCCTCTTCGACGGTCAACTGATCGCGGCCATCGAGCACAAAGCCGCCGGACCGCGTTACGTTGCCGACGACATAAACGATGCCCGCGCGCGGAACCACGATCGAATCGCCAGGGAAGATTTGAACGTCGGGAATGACGGGCTTGAGTGCTTCGGGGTTATAGTCCACCGTGATGGGATGGGCGGGGTCGTCTTTGCGGGTGATGATGACATCGGACGCGGCGGTCTGGGAGGTGCCTCCGGCCGCGACAATCAAGTCGTGCAGCTTGCGAACGCCCAAGGCGGGGTATACACCGGGAACTTTCACTTCACCGCTTACGGTGATTCCCTGTGTGGCATATTCGGCGATAAAGACGTTAGCGCGGGCGCCGGCCTCGGACAGAATCTGGTTCTCGACATAGGTCTTGTCAATCAGCGATGCGGCATCATCGGCCGTCAAGCCGGCCACGTGCACGTGACCCACCAGCAAAAGCGTAGCGTCGCCGTTCTGATCTACGCGGTAATTTCCCGAGAGATCGGGATCCTCGAAGATGGTGACCTGAATCAGGTCGCCCGGGCCGATTTTCAGGGGCGGTGCGGCATTGACGGTGGAACCGCCCGTCTGTTGAGCGAACGCCGCCGCCGCGAGCATCAGGCAGCAAGCGGTGATCGCGCACGCCAGTTTTTTCGCCATGTTATTCTCCCTTCTCTTCGTCTTCGTATCCATAGGCGCGGGTTGAAGACATGGCGCTCTGCCGGTAGCCATATCCATACCAATAATCCTTGGCGTACATGCCGTAGCGGTAGGTGTAGAAGTTCTCGAGGCGCAGATCGACATCGTTGACGACCACGCCGGCCACAGGCGCATGGACGCGCCACAGCAGATCGCGCGCGCGGATGAGGGCGCGCTTGCGCGTGACGCCGGCGCGCGCCACCAGCACGACTGCATCGGAGCGCACGGCGAGGGCCTGGGTATCGGAGACGGCGAGCAGAGGCGCGGTATCGACTACGACCCTGTCGAATTGCTGCGCCCACGCGCGCATCTGCTCCTCCATGCGGTGGGAAGAGAGCATCTCGGCCGGATTGGGCGGACGCGGACCCGTGGGCAGAACGTGCAGAGTCGGCAGTTCCTCGATGGGATCGGGCAGCTCCGGGCTCTCGTCCGGATTCGAGAGCACTGTGGACAATCCGAAACTCTGGCCGGGGAGCCCGAATACGTGATAGAGGCTTCCCCGGCGCAGGTCGGCATCCACCAGCAGCACCCGTTCGCCTCGTTGCGCGAGTACAATCGCCAGATTCAGCGCCGTTGTGGTTTTGCCTTCCGCTGGGAATGAGCTCGTGACCACGATGACGCGCGGCGGATTGTCAATGGACGAAAGCAACAGAGCGCTGCGCATGCTGCGGTAGGCTTCGGCGCCGTTCGATTTCGGGTCCCAGAGGGCGATAAGCTGCTGCATGCCCTGCTGCGACCCGACAGCGGCCCTGTCTTTGTCTCCATTCTTTACGTAGGCCAGATGCGGGATGGCAGCCAACGATGGCAGCATCGATGCACTCTCGACTTCTTCGGAGGTGCGCAGGCGGTCGTCGATCGATTCGAAGACGAAGGCAAGAACGCATCCGATGACCAGACCCGCGAGGAATCCCAGTAACGAGGTCTTGCTTTTTTTCGCCGAGATCGGCGCCAGCGGAACCTCGGCGCGATCGATCACCGTAATGTTGGCAGCGGCCATGCCCGCGTTGATGGTGGCTTCCTTGAGATTCGTTTGCAGGGTGTCGTAGAGATTGCGGGTCAGTTCGGCCTGGTGGCGCAGCATGGCGTATTGCGCTACGCCTTCGTTGAGCTTGTAGGCCGCGTCTTCCTGTTCCGCCAGGCGGCCGCGCAAAGAATCTTCCAATTGCCTGGCAGCGTCGTACTCGTCCTGCACCTGACGCCGCGCCAGACCGGTCTCCTTGTCGATCTGCGCCTGGATCTTTCCGATCTGAAA
Source organism: uncultured Acidobacteriota bacterium (assembly GCA_963745965.1). Classification (GTDB taxonomy): domain Bacteria; phylum Acidobacteriota; class Terriglobia; order Terriglobales; family Acidobacteriaceae; genus Telmatobacter. The sequence continues at coordinate 70,045 of CAVUZC010000001.1, read as the reverse complement.
ATCGAGCTGCTGCATCGCGGGATGCCTGGGCCCGAACTTGGTGGCCATCTGCGCGCGCTGATCTTGCAAATCGGTGAGCTGCGAATAGAGCGTCGCGAGGGTCGGGTCATCGCTCGTCAGGGCCATCATGTCCGGCTTCATCACATTGAAGTCGCGCATGCGCGCTTCCTTCATGATGCGGTCCGCCTCGGCATCGTCCAGTTCCGCGCTGATCTTTTCGAGCGTCTGCACGGTGAGATTCGAGTTCTGATCCGTACCCACGATGTTATGCGCTCGTTGATAGTCGGCCAATTGGCGCTGCGCATCGGCGGCGTCCTGCTTCAGGCTATTAATCTGCCTTTCCAGCCATTCGGAAACGTGCGCGGTTCGCTCGAAGCTGATTCTCAGGCCTTCATCGGAATAGGTGTCGACCAGTCCGTTGACGATGGCTGCGGCGAGCTGCGGATCGGTTCCGTCGTAGCGGATGGCAAGGATGCGCGTGCCGGGGAGGATCTGAATCGTCAACCCCTCTTTCATCATGCTGACCATTTGGCGGCGTTCCTCGGGCGTGATGGGCTCCGAGTCCGCTGCACTCTTGCCTTCTGCCTGACGCAGCCGCTTGATGAGGCCGATGCTCTGCGCTGCCTGAAACAGCACGGAATCGCTCTGGATTACGGCCACTTCGGTCTGCAAAGCGACAGAGTCTTCCTCCTCCTGCAGTTCCATGGAACTGCTGTTGATGGAACTTGGCTTGATCTCGATGGCCGAAGCCGTTTCGTAAATTGCCGGCGTGCGATACGCGTGCCAGATGGCGAAAGCCGTGACGAGAATGGTGACCACCAGGACGGTATAGCGCCGCTTCGTAAGCACGCGCCAAACGTCGATCAGGGATCGTTCGCCCATCACGAGAATCCTCGACTGGCCGTCGGCCGGCCGGCCCGGTTGGGGGCCTGTCTGAGGTTCGAGAGACATAGAAGCTCCTATCACAAAACAGCGGCGCTAGCAGAGTTAGCGAAGCTAGACCTGGTCCAAGGGGAAATCGAGGTCAAGGTTCAGTTTGCAGGTTGCAGCGATCGTTTGTCAGTTGTCGATGCTTAGTGGTTGGCGATGAATCGCCGCCGAATCCGGCGCGCCGTGGACAAAGCGGACGCCGAACTCCGTCTTGACTCCAGTGGGTCCCCCACTGATTTTAGTTCGAAGTAAAGGCTGCACTGATTGCAGCCGCCGTCCTCTCCATGGAAAACCGCGTTGCAAAGCAGGACTGCGCGCGCGCCGCCATTGCGTCCTTTTCCGACGCTGGCAAGTTGAGCCATCGTTCTAGCAGGCGCACCGTGCCTTCGAGCGTGTCGTCCTCGGCCAGACCCACCTGGTCGTTTTCAATTTCCGGCCAGACGTTGACCTGGCGGCTCAGCAGAACCGGCCGGCCGGCGCAAAGGGCCTCGGCCACTGCAACGCCAAAGTTTTCCTGATGCGAAGGCAGCACAAAGGCGTCGCAAGCCCGCAGCGCGCCCCATTTAATATCGCCGCCGATCAGTCCCGGCCAATGCACCCGGCCCGCGATGCCGAGTTGCCGCGCGCGGATTTCAAGCTTCGCCTGCATGCCGACCTGGTCCGGGCCGGCCATGACAAGATCAACTGCTGGGGCCGAGTCTGCCACGCGCGCAAACGCTTCGATCAGCAGATCGCAACCTTTCTTCTCGTGGATACGCGCCAGAAACAGCAGAAAGCGGCGGCCGCGCAACGCAGGCAATGCGCGATAGAAGGCGTCTATCTGTCCGGTGCAATTGCCGCTTTCTTCCTCGGCGATTCCCAGAGGCGCGACTACGCTCTTCCAGTGGCTGGGCCGGAAGCTGGTCTTCGCCAGTTCGGATTCGGTCGTGGTTGTAAAGAAAACTGCAGCGGCATCGCGCAGCACGGCATGTTGCACGGGCCAATACAGAAGCTTCTTGGCGTGTTTGAGCGGATACTTGTGTTTGAACCATGGATCGAGCGCGCCGTGAACAAAGATGCCGTATGGCTTGCGCGCGCGGCGCGCGGCCGAACGCAGCGCGGAGCCGGGAAACGTCCAGGCGCCGTGCATCACCATTGCGTCGAATTGTCCTGCATGATCGCGGAGCCATCGCCAAAGGCGCGGCGAAAAGGCGAACTTTCCCAGAAACGACTGGCCGAGAGCATGTACCGGGCAGTCGATCCCGCTCAGGAACTTCGCGTTCGGGCTGTCAAGGCAGACCGCCTCAACAGATGCGCCCGCGTCGCGGGAGGCTTTCACAAGTTGCCGCACCGCCTCCGGCGGGCCGCCTGTGGCCGGCGAAAAACTGTCGATCACGTGCAGAATACGCATCGGCCGCTCAGAAAAAATGTTATTCCGGCGCAGAAAGCTCGGCATAGGCTTCGAAGAGCGCCTCGGGGTTCGAGCCGTCGCCGGAGAAAAGCCGATGCAGCGTGCGGTGGCTGAGAATGATGGCGACCAGCGAGAGCACAAGCGATTTGGCGCTCGCGCAGCGCAACTCGCCTTTGCTGACCCACGGCTCAAGATAGCGCGCAATCACCTCGACCAATTCTCCCAGGTGCTTGCGCAACAGCGGATCGATGTCCTCGCCCATCTCAAGCGAGCAATACTGCATCAGGCGCAGCAGATCCTGGCGATTTGCGAGTGTGGCCATGATCAACTCCATGGTCCGCGTCACGGCTGTCTTTGCATCCTGGGCTTCGGCAATGCGCGACAGCAAATCGCCACGCAGCTTCACCTGTTGGAGTTCGGCGTCGAGGACAGCGACATACAGATCGCGCTTGCGCGGATAGTGCCGGTAGATTGTTACCTCGTTCACTCCCGCGCCGGTGGCAATATCGCGCGTGCTTACACCGTTATAGCCAGAGTTCGCAAACATTCCGGCCGCGCTGGCCAGTATGCGCGCTTCGGCATTGCCCTTTGTAAGGTTTTGAGTTTTTGGCATGGGAATCTCAGCTACGCGGCTGCGGCGGATACACTGCGGCAGCTCTGAAGGATGGAACTTGAAATTGAGAAGCCCGAGAGAGGGGAACCGGTGAGTGCTTTCTTTGGGTGGCTTGGATTGGACCTGGTGAGGCGGGAGCTTGAAGCAAGCTCAGCTCCTGCAGGACGAACGTTTATTGCAGATTTGCGGCGAGCGGCAAGTTGCCGGGAGAGAGCGGCTCCAGATCGTCGAGGCCGACTTCTACGGCATAGCTTTGCATGATGTGTTCGAGGGTGAGAACCACGCGAAGACTGCTCTTGCTGCGCACCACGATGCCTTCGAATCCGGCCAAAGCGCCGGAGCGGATGCGGACACGCTGACCGGCCGTCAGCAGCGGATGTGGCCGTGCCAGCCGCTCGGCCAATGCCGTCCGCAGCGCATCGATGGTCGCGTCGGGCAGCCAGGCGGGTTCGCCACCCGTTCCGCCTACGATCGACAACGCGCCCGGGACGCCCAGCACGCTGCCGCGTTCGCTGCGGCGAATATGCACAAACACATAGCCGGGAAAGAGCGGCAGATCCAGAGTGACGCGCAGCCCATTGGCCCACTTGCGTTGTTTTTTGTAGAGCGGAAGGTAAGACTCGATCTCGCGTTGGCCCAGATGCTGGGCCACATGTTTTTCATGACGCGAGGCGGTGTACAGAGCAAACCAGCGGCAGGGCTGCTCCCCATTGGGAACCATCGCCGGGTGCGCTACGGAAATGGGGGAATTCTGAGTTTGTTGCATGGCTTCGCCATCCTCACTTAGGTGAGGGATTTCCACAGCCAGTTCAGCAGGACAAACGTCATCGAGCGCACTGCGCCGCTCCAGTGTCCAAAGCTGCACGCAAGAATTGACGCCATCGAAGGATTTGTCTGCCAGAAATGAAAGGAACTGCTTTCACCTGATTTACATGGTTCCTTCGAGTGGGCCGGGGGAAAAACCTGTTTGATTTCACTATAGCAGCAGGTCCATTGGAGGCAATGGCGAATTCATGGTGTGTCCTAGTTCGCTACATTACAAATGACAGTGGTTGCATGCTTACTTTGGTGCATTTGGCCACGGATAGGAGCCGAGCTTGCGGGTTTAGAGGCTTCTGTGACGGCAGTGGTGGGCGGGACGGATTGCAACTGCGGCATGCTCGGGAGCGAGCAGGCAACGAAATCGCCAGGCGAATGTCGGGGTGATGGCTGCAGCGAGTCTCTGTATAGAGGCTCGCGCACTGTTCTCGATCGCCTGGTAGGCGCGCGGAATAGTTCACAAAGTAGAACCCCGGCCAAGGCCGGGGTTCTGGATTGAAGTCAGGAGAGAAACAGCGTCACATGGCGGCGACAAACTCCGGGACCAGTGAGGCTGCGTGGTTCTGCAAAAGCTGTGTCATGCGGGCAGCCATGCCGGTGTACATGGCGGCTGCACGGTAGGCATTGACGCGCACTCCCTCGCTGGCCTGCGTGAACGCATATTGCGCCAGAGCGGTGAGCACACATACGCGAATCTGCATGGCGTCGCTGTGCAGCGTCTCGACGAGCAGCCGATCGACGCCCTCGCAATTCTTGGCGGCGAAATCGGCCATCTCCAGCATGACCCGCGCATTCTGGTACATTACCCAGAGGCCGCGTGGCCCGTCCATGCGCTGCCAGACGTCTTCAGGCGTGGCGCTCAATCCTTCTTTCCAAAGGAACTGATCGCTCAACTCTCTTGCGCTCCATTCCGAGCGCAGGCGAGCCATCAATGTTTCCCACGAAAGAGCGTTGCGGTGCTGCACGCTCTTGCGCCACCGCAACAGATAGATTGCGATGGCCACCACTGCCGCGATTTGAAGTTCAGCGAGAATCATAAAAGTGATCTCCCGAGGGGAGTATGGGTAACCAACTTCCGGTAACCATGCCGGAGCACTTTTGAGTACATAAACGTTGTACCAGAACTATCGGCAATTGCAAGGAGGAAATCAGCGGATCTATACGCCTTTCGCGTTAGGGAGCCATCGGGCAAATCAGGCATGTTCTAAAAGCTCCGGGTAAGCGATTTCTCCGGACCGACCTTAACCTCTACGATCTCCTTTATTATGTGAAGTATGCAGTAGATGATGACGCATCGCTTAGCCCTTGGTAATTTGCATGGACCACAAAGCAACACGCGCAAAGAACGCCCCAGATCCACGGCGTTTGGATACTTAAGTAATGTGGCGACCGCATCGCACTTCTGGCCAAGGCTGGCCTAGGGTGCTTACTGGTTACCAAGGTACTATGCGGCTGGGGTGAGAAGGCTCGAACCAGGGGGTTCGCAGCGGAATCCGTTACCCGCTCTCCAGACCCCTACAATCAAGTAAGAGCGAAACGATACTTATCTGAGGAGCAGATTTCAGTTGATCCAACGTACATTCAGCATTGTCAAGCCGGACGCGGTCCGCGCCAACGCAACCGGCGCCATTCTGGCGGAGATCGACAGGGCCGGATTTCGCATTGTCGCCATCAAAAAGGCATTCATCACCCAGCGGGAGGCCGAAGGCTTCTATGCCGTACATCGCGGCAAGCCATTCTTCAACGATTTGACGGAGTTCATGGCGTCGGGACCACTGGTTCTGATGGTCCTTGAAAAGGAAAACGCCATCGCCGATCTACGCAAGCTGATGGGCGCGACCAATCCTGCGCAAGCCGAGGAAGGAACCATCCGCAAGAAGTTTGCGGCCTCGATTCAGGAGAACGCCATTCATGGATCTGACGGCGAGGACACGGCGGCATTCGAGATCGGCTACTGGTTTGCGGGCTACGAGTTGATTTAGCGTCGATGCGCGGCCGGAAGGGACGGGTGAGCCATGGCGGAAACAGATCGGGAACTGACAGCGATGTTTCTGGAATTCTCGCGCAAGAAGCTCCTCGACCAATATTGGCCGCGCATGAAGGCTTGCGTTGAGCCGCTCAACGCGGAGCAGATCTGGTGGCGGCCTAACGCGGCCTCGAACTCCATTGGCAATCTGCTTTTGCACTTGAACGGGAACGTGCGCCAGTGGCTGGTGAACTCGTTTAATCGCGCCGAGGACAAGCGAAACCGCCCGGCTGAGTTCGCGGCCAAAGAAGGCGCCACGGCCGCGGAGCTTCTGGACCGGCTGGGCACCACGCTCGATGAAGCCGCCAAGGTGCTCGGCCGGCTGACCGCGGCAGAGTTGCTCGCGCCCTACGAAATCCAGGGCTATCAGGTGCACGGACTCGACGCCGTCTACCAGGTGGTGGAGCATTTCGGTCTGCACCACGGTCAGGTCATCTATATCGCAAAGCTGCTCTCGGGCAAAGATCTTGGCTTCTATAAAGAGCTGAATAAAACTGTACGAGCCGGCTGAGGAGCCGGCCCGTTCCGCTTTGATTAGGCGAACGCTCTATTTCAGGGTGCTCATGTCGATCACGAAGCGGTACTTCACGTCCTGTTTGAGCATGCGCTCGAAGGCTTCGTTGACCTTCTGAATGGGAATCACTTCGACATCGGCCACGATGTTGTGCTGGCCGCAGTAGTCGAGCATCTGCTGCGTCTCCGGCATGCCGCCGATGATGGAGCCCGAGAGCGCGGCGCGCTTGAAGATCAGATTACCGACATTCAACACCGGAAATTTGTCCGGCAATCCCACCAGTGCCATGGTCGCGTCGTGCTTCAGCAGATCGGTGTAAGGATCGAGCGAGTGCGGCGCGGAAACCGCGTCGACGATCAAGTCGAACGACCGCGCGTGAGCTTTCATGGCATTCTCATCGCTTGAGATCACCACTTCATCGGCGCCCAGACGCAAGGCGTCGTCTTTCTTTTTGGCCGACGTCGTGAACTGCACTGTGTGCGCTCCAAACGAGTGCGCGAACTTGAGCGCCATGTGACCCAGGCCGCCGAGGCCGACGATGCCAACCTTTTTGCCGGGGCCGGCCTTCCAATGGCGCAGCGGCGAGTAGGTGGTGATGCCCGCGCACAAGAGCGGCGCCACTCCGGCAAGGTCGAGATTCGCGGGAACGGTGTGGGCAAAACGCTCGTCTACTACATAATTGTTGGAATAGCCGCCCATGGTGATGGAGCCGTCCACGCGGTCCTTGGATGCATAGGTGAGCGTGACGCCTTCCTCGCAATATTGTTCTTCGCCCCGGTTGCACGGGGCGCAGTGGCGGCACGAGTCAACGATGACGCCGACGGCCGCGATGTCTCCGACTTTGAACTTTTTGGAGGCGGTTCCCACTGCAGTTACGCGGCCGACAATCTCGTGGCCAGGAACCAGTGGATAGATGGCGTTGCCCCACTCGTTGCGGACCATGTGCAGATCGGAGTGGCAGACTCCGCAGAAGAGAATCTCGACGGCGAGTTCGGTCGGCCCCGGGTCGCGACGGCTGAAAGAGTAAGGTGCAAGCGGGGATTTGGCGTCGTGTGTTCCGTAACCTTTGGAACTGGGCATGTGAGAAATTCCTTTCGAGAGAATGATAAAAGAGCGGGGCTGGGCTGCGCTTTGCTGGTGCCTCCGGATGAGTTCAGCGCCGCTGCGCTTTCGCAACGCGGGGGATGCCCTGGAGGTCCATGAAGAACTCGATTCCTGCGAATTCTTCCTTTTCAAGCAGCAACTGAATAGCCTGCTGCTGACTGTAGCCGATTTCGAGTAGAAGAATTCCGCCAGAGGTGAGCGCTTTGAAGGCCTCGGGAATCAGGCGGCGGTAAATCGCAAGGCCGTCGTCACCGGCGAAGAGCGCCTGCGCCGGTTCGTAGTTGCGGACTTCAACGTCGAGTGTCGCGCGGTCGTTCTCCGCAACATAGGGCGGATTGGAAACGATCAGATCGAATTGCTCTTCGGCGACGGGTCCGAGAAGGTCGCCCTGGAGAAAGCGGATGCTGTCGGCAACACCGTTGCGCGCTGCGTTGGCCTGGGCGACGGCTAGCGCCGATGCCGAGGCGTCAGTGGCCGCAATGTGCGCGAAGGGCAGCGCGTGCGCTAGAGCAATGGCAATCGCTCCCGAGCCTGTGCCCACGTCCAGAATTCTGGGACTGCGGAAAATCGGCGCGAAGGCGAGAGCCTTCTCCACCAAAAGCTCGGTCTCTGGCCGCGGAATGAGCACGTCGCGGTTCACCTGAAACGGCAATCCATAGAACTCCGCCTCGCCGGTGATGTATTGGATGGGCTCGCCGGCGAGACGGCGCTCGACAAGATCGCAAAACGCGGCGGCTTGATCGGGCGCAAGCGAGTCGCCGTCATGCGCAATCAGCCAGGCGAGATTTACTTGGGGCGCATTCTGCCGGAGGGCGTGCAGGAGCAACGTCTCGGTGTCGCGCCGCGCGCGCCCGGGATGCGGCCCCTGGTCGAGAAGTTTTTCCGCCGCGTCGAGGGCGAGACGGAGGGTCGGTCGAGCGTTGGGCGTTGAAGTCATGCGTGCGGCAAGACGATCTTAGATAGGGTAGCGCTCGAGCGCGATGGCGTGTTTGGCGACGGTGCGGCTCAGGGCTACGGCGTCGGCGGGCGTGAAGCGCGAGAGACGCCGCAGGATGGCAAGCTGCGTTGTGAGCGCGTCGCCTTTGCCGCAGGCGGCGAGCACACGGCGCGAAGCCCGCTCGGCCAGCGCCATGGCTTCGTCTGCAAGCAAGCCGGTGATGGCTGCGGCGGCTTCGGCCGTGTTGCGTCCAGCCACGGCCAACTTCTGCGCGCGCAGGAGCGCCGATTCGAGCGCATACACCTGGCCGATCATGTCGGCAAGATCGGCAACAATTTCCTGTTCGTTTTCGAGCGCGGTCATGTAGCGCTGGCTGGCCACGCCCGCTGCAAACAACGTTATTCTCTTGATCTTGGTCAGAACTTCTGCTTCACGAGCCAGCGGCTCGCCGGAGCCTTGCGTGCCGTCGAACGACGGCGGCTCCATCACTTCGTCCATCACGCGCTTAATGGCTGCGAGCAGCGGTAGCTTCCCGCTCAGGGCGCGCTTCATCATCCAGCCGGTGACGATGAGGCGGTTAATCTCGTTGGTGCCTTCAAAGATGCGGTTGATGCGCGCATCGCGATACGTGCGCTCTGCCGGATACTCCTCGGTGTAACCATATCCGCCCATCGTGGCGATCAGCTCATCGGAGACCAGGGAAAGCATCTCCGAGCCATAGATCTTCAGGATCGAGCACTCGACGGCGTACTCTTCCATGTTGCGCGCACCGTCCACAGGGGCTCCGGGGTTCTCCGCAGCCAGCTTTGCTGCGCGTGCTTCGATCAGCCCGGCCGTGCGGTAGGCCATGCTTTCGGCGGCGTAAAGCTGCGCGGCCGAGGCTGAAATTTTGCGCTGGATCATGCCGAAGTCGGCGATCGATTTGCCGAAGGCCCGGCGCTCCTTGGCGTAGCGAATCATCTGCGCCAGAGCATGGCGCGCGCCGCCGATGCAGGCCACGCCCAGCTTGAAGCGGCCCACGTTGAGCACGCCGAAGGCAATGCGATGGCCTTTGCCGGCCTCGCCCAGCAGGTTTTCTTTCGGAATTTTGCAGTCCTGCAAAACCAATGGGCAGGTCGACGAACCGCGAATTCCGAGTTTGTGCTCTTCGGCGCCGACGGTGAGTCCCGGTGTGCCGCGCTCGATGAGAAAAGCGGAGAACTTCTCGCCATCTATTTTGGCGAAGACCGTATAGAGCCCCGCGATGCCCGCGTTGGTGAGCCACTGCTTTTCGCCATTCAGGATGTAGTGCGCCCCATCGGGCGAAAGCGTGGCGCGGGTGCGGATGTTCATGGCGTCGGAGCCGGAGCTGGCTTCCGATAGACCGTAAGCGCCGATCCACTCGCAGGCGGCGAGTTTGGGCAGGAAGTTTTTTTTCTGGTCCTCTGTTCCATACCAAACCAGCGGCAGGGTGGCGATGCCGACGTGCGCGCCGAATGCGGTAGAAAAGCTGGCCAGCACCGAAATGTGATCGGTGACGAGCGTGGAGCTCACTTTGTCGAGGGCCAGGCCGCCGTATTCCTCGGGAATATCGACCGCGGTAAAGCCCAGCTCGGCGGCTTTGCGCAGCAGCGCTTCCATCACGCCCGGCTCTTTGGCTTCGATGGCCGCGACCCGTGGCAGAATCTCTTCCCGCGCGAAGCGGGCCGCTGTCGCAGCAATCTGCCGCTGCTCCTCGTTCAGGTCTTCGGGGGTGAAGACTTCGGCAGGCGTGCGCGATTCGACGAGAAAACTTCCGCCCGCAGCGGCAGCGACGAAGTATTCGGCAGCCTGGCTCGTCACGGGGATCTCCTTGCGCATTCTCGCGCTCGTGCCAAAGTTACGCTATAGGCTCTGCGCCCCGCAACTACTTCAGGCGCGCAGCCAGTAAGGCTTCGGCGTCACGGCATTCATCTCGGCAAACTCCGCGTCGGTGAGGTGGAAGGCTGCGGCGCTGACGTTTTCTTCCAGGTGCTTGACGTTGCCTGTGCCGGGGATAGGCAAAATGACCGGTGAGCGGCGTAGCAGCCAGGCCAGAGAAACTACGGCCGTCGAGACGTTGCGCGCCGCGGCGATCTTTTCCACCACTTCATTTGCTTTGCGTCCCTGCGCCATCGGTCCCCAGGGAAGGAAGGCGATGCGGTTGGCAGCGCAGTAATCGACGACAGAATCCCACTCGCGATCGGAGAAGCTGTAACGGTTCTGCACGCTTACGATGGGAACGATTTTTTGTGCCCTTTGGAGGTGTTCCAACGTCACATTGGACAGCCCGACGTGGCGGATTTTTCCTTGCTCCCGGAGCCGCGCCAGCGTCTCCATTGAGGCGTCGAAGGAGACGGCCGGATCAGGCGTATGGAGCTGGTAAACGTCGATGCGTTCGAGGCGCAGACGCTTGAGACTGTCGTCGATGGCCCGCTGAATGTGCTCAGGCGAGGCGTTGTGCTGCCAGACGCCCGGGCCATGGCGTGTCCAGCCGGCCTTGGTGGCGATCACGAGGTCCGCTGGATAGGGCCAGAGGGCCTCGGCGATGAGCCCCTCGGAGACGCCGGGGCCGTAGGAGTCAGCGGTATCGATGAAATTGACCCCCAACTCCACGGCGCGGCGCAATGTGGCGATGGCGGCGGGGACGTCCTCGGGAGGCCCCCAGATGCCCTTGCCGGTGATGCGCATGGCGCCGAAGCCCATGCGGTTGACCGTCAGGTCGCCGCCCAGGGTGATGGTTCCGGCTTGTGCTGCGGGAAGTTGGTTGGCGGAAAGCTGGCCGGTTGCGGTTGGCATCGTCTTCTCCTGAGCTTTCGGCTTAAAGCCTTTCACCTTAATTATGGGGGCTTCGAGTGGGTTCGAGGCTCGAAGGTTGCCCCGATGATAGCCTGCCAATCCTTTGGGGCGCCGGAAGCAGACGGAGCGGCGGCTTTGTTAGATTTCTCTTCGAGTGCGTCCATCTACAACTTTCTATCTATGCGGGGCATAAGCGCGCGAAAATTGAACGGGAGGGCTGTAAACTTGCGCCGCGGCGAAGCGTCTACCAAAACGATGGCAGCTGGCACAGCGCTGAAGCCGATGACCGAGGAAGCCGCGGCGGAGATTGCTGCGGACGAGTTTGTGCGCATCGTCGAAAGCCACCGGCCGCAGATCTTCCGGTTTCTGCTGGGGTCCCTGCGCGACGTGGATCTGGCAGAGACGCTGACGCAGGAGTGCTTCCTGAAGGCGCACCGGAACTGGAAGCATTTCCGCGGCGAGTCGAGCGCGATGACGTGGTTGATGCGAATTGCCATCAACCTGCAAAAGGACTACTGGCGCAATCGCCGGATTCAATTCTGGCGGCAGACTCGAACCAACGCGGTGGATCTGGATGAGGCCAGCGAATGGCTGCCTAACGGGGAACGCAGCGCGGAGCAGCAGATTCTGGCGCGCGAACAGGTGGCGCAGGTATGGCAGGCGGTGAAAGGCCTGAGTGAGCGGCAGCGAACGGTGTTCTTGCTGCGCTACGTGGAAGAGCGGGAGCTAAGGGAAATTGCAGAAGCGACCGGACTCAGCGAGGGCACGGTGAAAGCGCACCTTTCACGGGCGTTGAGCCGCGTGCGCGAAGAGTTGAGAGGAACACGATGAACTGGCATGAGGATGTGGCGGGTGATAGCCCGGAATTGAAACAGGCTCTGAAGCACTTCAAGGCGAGCATGGATGCCTGGAGTTACGCGGTGTCGACCGATGCGACGGTGAGCCGGCCCCGGACGGTAGAAGTAACGGCGCAGCGGCGCAGCTGGCGGCTCGCGTCTGGCTGGGCGCTGGGATGCTTGCTGGCTGCAGGTTCGCTGACTGCCGCGGTGCATCACAGGCAGGCGATGGCTCGGCAGACGGCGCAAGCAGCGGCGCAGGAAGCTGCCCAAAAGCGGGCGGCGGCCGAACGAATCAGTGCACAGGCGCAGAATCGTGCGCCGGCCGCGGCGGCGGTGAAGCAAGAAGCGGTCGTGAGGGACGAAGATTTGCTGGCCTCGGTTGACCAGGATGTTTCGCAGCAAGTTCCGGCGGCGATGGAGCCGCTGGCGCAGTTGATGGACGAGAGCGGAGCTCAGTAAGGAAGCAGTACTTGAAAATTGAGAAATGGAGATCCCTCGCGCTCGTGAGGGAAGGAGAGGACGATGAATTCGATGAAGACGGCAAGGCTGGTTTTGGCGATGGCAGGGGTTTTGATGGCTGGGGGGGTGGCGAGCGCGCAAGGGCCAGGCGGCCCAGGTATGCGGGGGCCTGGATTTGGTGAGCATCGACCGCCCATGGAAAAAGCGTTCGGGTTCGCGTACGGGCAGTTCTGGAACAGGCCGAACCTGGTGAAGCAGCTCAACTTGACGGACGATCAGCGCAAGGCGATGGATGGCATTCTGCAGAATCACAAGATGAAACTGATCGACCTTCGGGCCAATCTCGAAAAGGCCGAAGTGGAGATGGGTCCGCTGATGAAGGCCGATACGCCTGACGAGAAGGCGATCGACGCGCAGATCGACAAGGTTGTCGCGGCGCGCGCGGAACTGGAAAAGGCAAATGCGCATTTTCTGCTGGACATCAGGATGCAGTTGAAGCCGGAGCAGTGGAAGCAGTTGCGGACTCTGCGCATGGACCGGATGCATGGCGACCACATGCAGGGCCGCGAGGGCTGGAGACATGATGGACAGGGTCCGGGCATGGGCTGGCAGGGAAGGCAGTTCCACAAGCCGCCGCAAGGGGATCAGCCGCCGGCCAACGTGCCGATGATACCCCCTCCTCCGCCGGCTTCTGGGTCGGGAGACGCGCAGTAATTGATACCCTAAATGTCAGGGGCGTTCCGGAACTCATTCGCCGAAGCTGGCGAGAGCATTCCGGCACGCCCTACTGTTTTCGTCAGGATCTCGCGCTGAGAGAGGCGACTGCTTCGGGTTGCTTTTGCACCTGCGACACGTCGCGTACCGCGCCTTTCGCGGCGCTGGTTGTCATGGCGGCGTAGGCTTCGAGGGCCTTTGAGACTTTGCGGTCGCGCGCCGCGGGTTTCCATGCCTTTTCGCCCTTGGCTTCCATCCGCTCACGCCTTCTTTCAAGCTCGGTATTGGATAGCTTTGCGCGCAACACGCGTTGAGGAATATCGATCTCGATGGTGTCGCCCTCTTCGACCAGCGCCAGCGCGCCGCCCTCAGCCGCTTCAGGCGAGATATGGCCGATCGCGAGTCCCGAAGTGCCGCCGGAGAAGCGCCCATCGGTAACGAGCGCACAGGCCTTACCCAGCCCCTTCGACTTGAGGTAACTCGTGGGATAGAGCATCTCCTGCATACCGGGTCCGCCCTTAGGCCCTTCGTAGCGGATCAGAACCACATCGCCGGGGACGACTTGGTCGCCAAGGATGGCATCGACCGCCGCTTCCTGGCTCTCGAAGATGCGTGCGCGGCCTGAAAACGTCAGATGTGACGCATCCACGCCCGCGGTCTTCACGATGCAGCCCTCTTCGGCAATGTTGCCGTAAAGAACGGCCAGCCCACCGTCTTTGCTGAAGGCGTGCGCCAGGTCCCGGATGGCGCCGCTTTCGCGATTCAGATCCAGCGCGGGATAGCGGTTGCTCTGGCTGAAAGCCACGGTCGTGCGTATGCCACCCGGCGCCGCAAGATAAAACTCGCTGACTTCGGGAGCCACTGTGCGCTTCACGTCCATTCTGTCAATGGCCTCGCCGAGAGTGCGAGCGTGGACGGTATGCGCATCGCGATGCAGCAATCCCGCGCGGTCGAGCTCGCCGAGAATGCCGAAAATTCCGCCGGCGCGGTGTACGTCTTCAATATGTACGGTCGCAGAGGACGGCGCCACCTTGCACAGGTTCGGCACGCGCCGCGACAGCCGGTCGATATCGGCCATCGTGAAGGGCACTTCGCCTTCTTGCGCGGCGGCTAATAAATGCAGAACCGTATTGGTCGAGCCGCCCATCGAGATGTCGAGCGTCATCGCGTTCTCAAACGCTTCGAAGCTGGCGATGCTGCGCGGCAGCACGGTGGCATCGTCCTGCTCGTAGTAGCGGCGCGCCAGCTCGACGATGGTCCGACCGGCGCGCAGGAACAGTTGCTTGCGGTCAGAGTGGGTCGCCACCACGGTTCCATTGCCGGGCAGCGAAAGGCCCAGAGCCTCCGTAAGGCAGTTCATGGAGTTCGCCGTAAACATGCCGGAACACGAGCCGCAGGTGGGGCAGGCGGAGCGCTCATATTCCTCCACCTCCGCGTCGCTCTTGCTGGGATCGGCGGCGAGGATCATGGCGTCGATCAGGTCCACGGATTTGACCCCGTTGCCCGAGCTGACCTTTCCCGCTTCCATGGGCCCACCCGAAACAAACACCGCCGGAATGTTCAGCCGCAGCGCGGCCATCAGCATACCCGGCGTGATCTTGTCGCAGTTCGAGATGCAGACCAGAGCGTCGGCGCAATGAGCATTCGCCATGTATTCGACCGAGTCGGCGATCAACTCGCGCGAGGGCAGGCTATAGAGCATGCCGCCGTGGCCCATGGCAATGCCGTCGTCGACGGCGATGGTGTTGAACTCCTTGGCCACGCCGCCGGCCTTCGCAATTTCTTCCGCGACAAGCTGGCCCAGGTCCTTGAGGTGAACGTGACCCGGAACGAATTGGGTAAAGGAGTTGGCGACGGCAATGATCGGCTTTCCAAAATCGCCGTCCTGCATTCCGGTAGCGCGCCAAAGGCTGCGCGCTCCCGCCATATTCCGTCCGTGTGTCGAGGTTCGTGACCGATAAGCTGGCATACCAGTTATTCTACAGCGCCCCGTGATGCGCGGCGAGGTAGCTCGATTGGACCTATTCTTGCTTGCAAGTAAGTCCGAACGACGATATTTGAAAATCGCTCACGATATTGCTCCCGGTCTCGAAGCACGTATCGCCGGGTGTGGCCGGCTGTGTTGGGTCCGTCGAGCTGCCTTGTCCAAACTCCAACCCATAGGATGCTCCCGTATATCCCGATGTCGAACTTGGCAGCAGAGTGAAGCTGGTATTGTTCATCAGCGTGTCGACGACGAGCGCGGGGCCAGCGTCCGTCCATAAGCCCGAGGGAATCTCCGAAAGGTAACCGGACGAGTCCACCCAGTAAAGCGCGGGGTAGTCAGAGGGATTGACGACGAAGGTGTCGCCGTCCAGCACGATCCCCTGAACCGTGTCGCCGCCGAGATAATCCGAGCAGCCCTCGCAGGGGGCGATCTCAATGCCGGTGTGAAAAATTCCCGTATTGACGGGAGTCGTGCTGTCCGCGGTTCCAAATACATTGTTTCTAAATATGTCTCCTACAAAGGAGACGGCCTGTTGATCTCCCGACGGAACGCCGGCCGGGCCGCTGGTGGAATCGGCGATGTTGATGCCGGTGAACGCGCCTTTGAACGTGTTATTCATGAAGAGGTCGAAATAATTCGGAATGATCCAGTCTTCACCGGTGCGCGAAGTTTGTTCCGTAATGACGTTGATTCCGGTTCGCACATTGAAAACTTGATTGCTGTCATAGACGATTCCGAATACGCTGGCCGCGGGCTCGACGCCGGCAAGAGAAGTGTACCGGTAGGCCTGGTCGGTCTTTCCCTGTTCATAGTTGCCGTATACCGCAACCTGATAGGTATCGTTTGTGATATTGATTTTGCTGGTCGCATCGGGCATCACTCGCCAAGGCTCGCTCAGCGTGATCGTCGAACCGCTCTGCGCAACGATATGGCGGTTCTGGCCAAGCCCTGTTCCGCCAACGATGACCGCATCCTCGCCGACGCAATCCGCGCCGCCGGAAAAGCCGCACGATGTTTCGGTCAACCCTGAGACATTGGCTGTAGTGGAATTGAAAGGCGCCGTCGCCAGACCGGCGTAGTCGGTGCTGGCCGTTTCAAAAAGCACCTGCTCTCCCGCATTTTGATTGGTTGCTGTATCCGGCGGGTCCGGCCCTTGGTAGCAACCTGGGTAGGAAGTCGGATAGGCTCCAGTCGTATTCGTCGGGTCGCAGGGCCCCGCATTGAGATTGGTGTTTTGTCCGATATAAATTAGTCCCGTCTCGTAAGTCTCCGAGCCTGCTATCCGCCCCTCGCCGTAGGGACCGATATTGGTGATGTAAAGAGGATAACCGCCGGAGAGAGGGTTGTAAGAACTGGCAAAGGCGGCCTGAAGACTCGCGGATCCTCCGTTATATGGGATCTGCGCCAAGGGATTGCCCGCAGCGGCGTCATCGGTATTGTATTTCGCTAGATCCTCCATCGTATTGTTCCAGAAAGCGGTCTGTGTCGGCGCAGTGTCGCCCATTACGCCGCCATTGTTATCCGCCTCAAGAAATGTGTTGCCACTGACAAATACCTGGTTGGTGCCGATGTTCTCGACTCCGTTGCCGATGATGGTGCTGTCCGTCAGATAGTAGTTCACGCCGCCGCTGAAATCAAAACTCCCGAAGCCGCCCCCGCCTTCCCAACTAAGGCCCGCCCCTGTTCCGTTCAGAACTATGTGGTCGAATTTGGCGTTATGCTCGCCGCGAAAACGCACCTGTGTGCTTTGCGTCGCTATCTGATCTACGCCGGACCCGCTCATATACAAACAGGGAATGTTGCCGTTGGCATCGAGAACCATTTCGGTGAATTCTACGTTGTTGCTGCCACCGCCTGTGACGCCCTCGTTGGCCCAGATGAACGCTCCGTTGCTTTGCACGTAAGCGGGCGGGGGATAGACGCATGTTGTGTTGGTTTGCGACAACCTCAGGATGGAGGCGGTGGGTGAGCTTACGGTCTGGTTCTGCCAGTTGGTCGTTCCGACGCCCATGAAGCAAACATTGTTGGGCGGCTGGAAGCCTGTTGAGACCATGTAGGTTCCGGCAGGAAAATAAACGGTGGCATAGGGATGGCTGGCGTTATTGGCATAGTTACCGGCTGCTGTGATGGCGTTGGTGATGGCGAGGGTATCGTCCGTCGATCCATCGCCGGCTGCGCCATAGGCTGCCGACGTAACGTTGAATGAGGATGGACCGCTCGATTCGCAGTCCCAGGGCGAGGTCGCGCCGAGCGTGAGCACAGCAGGAAGATTCTGCGCCGGAGTGGTCGAGGTCATGTTATACGCCTCGCTCCAGCCGAAGTGCTCCCCAGCGCCATTATGGATCCAGATGTTATAGGTATCTGGGGCAAGCCCGGCGGTAGAAAAGTCTACCTTGTACGGGTTGGCTCCGGTGACCGTTGGCGTATATTCCGAGCCGCCATCCGTGCTGACCAGATAGACAAGCGGGTATGCGCCGTGCGGAGTTAGAGTGTCGGGATAAGTTCCAGGATAAGTCAGATTCTGGCCGAAGACCGAGACCGTATCGCCCACGGTCGCCGTCAGCGGACCGGCCCACCACGCTTCGGTGCGGTTGATGGCAACGGGGCCTCCGTAGCCAATGCTGTTTTCCGGCCACGCCAGATACATGCCTTGCGATAGGCCGCCGGCCTCTGTGGGCAGTAGCAGGGTCGCAAGTTGCGCGGAGGCTGTCCCTTGCGGCGTGTAATCGAGAACCGGAGGAGTCATGGTCAGAGGTGCGGTCTCGGCCACTCCGGTCTGCCCATAAACCACAAAGCTCGTGTCTCCGGTCAGTGCCGCCATCGATAACTCCATGGCATTGCCCTGGCCGGCCGACCTTGTCCACTCGGCCACCGCGGGCGCCGAGGAACTGATCGTGTAAAGCGGAGGCGTAAAGGTGTCGAAGCCGGTAGGCAGCGCCGGCTCCGGGCTGGGCACGGGATAGCCATATTGGGCTGGCGTAGCGGCTACAAAGTTCACGGTCAGAGTCAGGTCCACCGTGGACGAGCCGTAAGCATTCGTTGCCGTCACAAGGTACGTGGCGGTTGCAGCCATGGCCGTCGGCGTGCCTGTAATATCGCCGGTAGTAGTGTCAATCATTAGTCCGGCAGGTAAGTTTGGAGAGATGGAATAACTAACTCCCGTACCGCTCGAATCGGTGAGTATATTCGGCGCAATGAGAGAGCCGATCGTATAGACGGCCGGATTCACGGCATAACTCAAATTGCCGGGTGTGTCGCCCGATGCCACGCTGACCGTAAAGCTTTGTGAGACCGGCGGAGCGGACGCATACACCGCGTTACCCGGCTGATTGGCAACGATGGTGCAGGTCGATGCCGTGGTTACGGCGCTGAAGACCGCCTGCGAGCCGGTCATTGTGCATACAGAGAGCGTAGTAGAAGTGAAGCTCACCGGTAATCCTGAGCTTGCCGTGGCGGTCAGTGCAAGCGATGTTCCGCCTGTCTGGGTTCCAGGATTGGCGAAGCTGATGGTCTGCGCTTCGCCGTTCACGGTAAAGCTCTGTAAAACCGGCGTTGCTGCCGCGTAAGTGGAGTTACCCGCCTGAGAGGCCGTGATGGAGCAGCTTCCGGAGGCGATGAGGGTGGCTTCCGTACCACTCACCGTGCAGATCGCATGAGTCGTCGACGCGAAAGTGACCGCAAGTCCCGAGGTTGTCGTAGCTGTCAAAGCGAGCTGCGCTCCCGCCGTCTGGGTTCCAGGATTGGCGAAGCTGATGGTCTGCGCTTCGCCATTCACCGTGAAACTCTGCGTCACCGTCGTCGCCGCTGCGTAGGCCGCGTTGCCGCTTTGCGTCGCTTCAATCGTGCATGTTCCCGAGGCCGCCAGTATGATTGAGGTCCCGCTCACCGTGCACACGCCGGTCGTCTCCGAGGTGAAACTCACGGCCAGCCCCGATGTCGCCGTCGCCGTGAGCGTCAGCGGCGTCCCCACCGTCTGCGTCGCAATCGCACCAAAGCTGATGGTCTGGCTCTGCAGGTTTCCGGTTCCCTTCGAATTGGCAGGCGCAACGCATCCTGCAATCACCAGGCCGATGGTGATGAAAAGAAAACTAAAAACCACGCGGAAAGAGAGTCGTAGCAGTTTCATGGCATCTCCTGCGGCCCACCTTCAGGCCGCAACAAGCGCGGTCCATGGGGATTGCGGGCCCATAGTCGTAAAATTCAACGATCGTGAATGCCAGGTGGCATTGCACTGTCCATCAAGGGCCCGCCAGCGGTTCATCAAGGCAGCTCACCGGCTAATAGAAAAACCAGCGGCGCTTGCCAGTTGATGGCAACCTCGTTGCTCGCATACGAGGCTTGCTCGTCGGCGTAATCCTTCGCGGGGGGCAGGTCCTTTGGCAGCCTGGCCAGCGCGGCATCTTCACGGCCCGCATTGGGACCGCCAACGATCAGGCCGGGCCAGGGCAGCTTTGTGGAGGCGCTGGGCCGATGGTGCGGGTGTTGCACGGCATTTTCTCCCACCCGAGTCACAAATGAAAGAGAAAACGTGTTGCGCCCCAATAGATAGTGCAGGTCGTCGCGCGCGGTATCTACGAATTCAGGATAGGGCGCGATCTGGTTGGCGATCAGCAATTCCATTCCATAACCCGCCGCGAATCCATTCGATCCCCATCGGTAATCCGGCCTGTTCAGGCTCATGAGGTAAGCATGCGCGCGTGTCGACGCAACAATGGCTTTGGCAGCAACCACAAGCCGCGCTCGAATTGCCGCTCGCACGTTTATATTGACGTCTTTGCGCCGATCGAGCGCGTAACTCTCTAAAGCCATCGGAGACACATCGCTCCAGTTGCTTTCGGGCGGCCCATCCAGGTGGGAAAGATACGCCGCATAGTGGCTCAGGAAGTACTGATGGTATGCCGCCTCTCCTGTTGTACGCCAAAGCTCGACTGCGGCCCACAGCCGTTCGTCCGAACAATCGCTGTCGCCATACTCGCCGGTTGCGATGCCCGGCGGGTTTCTGAAGGTCACATTGGGATAGTCTTCCGTCCACGCCCAGGCTTTGCGCGCAGCTTCAAGCGCCCGCGCGGCAAACTGCGGATCGAATGGCTTGTATACCCGTGCGGCAATGGCGCCAACCGCAGCCAGATCGGCCGTGGCGCAGGTGCTTTTGTATGGCGGGGCTCCGGTCCCGATGACTTCGCTGGGCTGCGTATCCGCATCGGGAGGGATGAAGCCGGGGAAGTGTTCGCTGGTCTGCTTTTGCCACGCGCCGCCGTTCGAGTCCTGCATCTTCAGCATCCATTCCAGATTCCAGCGCGCTTCATTCAAAATGTCAGGCGTACCGTTGCCGGTCTCCGGAATGTTGAGCTTAATGTGCTTGATCTTTTCCCCGAACACCTCCCATGTCCACAGCAGCGTCCCCGTGGTCACGCCGGAGTTCACCATGTAGCGGCCGTAGTCGCCGGCATCGTGCCAGCCTCCAATGTTGTCGCGCTCGCCCGTTGCTCCCGAACTGGGATGAAACGCGCCATGCAGATGACACGCCGGGTGGGAGTAGCCGGGGAACTCCGGTCCCAGGTCCACCGCGGTCCCGCAGCGTTGCCCATAAAATGCGCGCATCGCAAGGTAATAGGTGTGCTCGAACACGTTGTCGCCCACCCGAAAGTCCCAGCTGCGGCCCACGCCGGGGACGTTGATGTAATACTCCCCGGCTTGCTGCAGGCCGGAAAAATCCGCCTCCTCAACCGTGTCTCCAGAGTCCGCGTCAAATTGTCCGGGCCCGAGCGCCCCTTGAAAAATGGTTTGGCCGTCGCTGGAGCGCTTGACCTCGAATGTCTTTGCTGGAGCGCTGACCAGGGCAACCTTCGGACCGTGCAGCGGGTATCCCACCTGGTCGACCTTGATTGCGGTTACCGGAGCTTCCGCCCCGCGGGCCGCAACTGCAGAGCAAACCAGAAATCCTGCTGAAAGCATGAAAAACGAAGATGCAAAGCGAAAACGAGAAATCAGCGGGTTCGGAAAAGACAAACGCATCATGGTTCAGGCCTGCCTCGCGTGAGAGTTAAGGTTGGGTGAGAACGGGCAAGTCTCTCACAGGATGTCCAGGGCTAGGCTAAGCTTTGTTCAGGCCGCTCTCTAGAAAGCGAGCGTTTGGTTGTTCGACATTCCTTGCTGTCGATTATAATGACTCCGCTGTGCAAGACGGATTTTTTCTCCGTTAAAGAACGTCTTACTCAAACGTTTCATTTGCCATTCCGGGAAACGGAGCCATCCTAGGCCGCAAGCCGGAAATTGGCCCGCAGAAACAGCCTTTCAGGAGGAGCCTTGCGACTCGCGAACGAACATCGTTACCAGGCAATGCAATATCGCCGCTGTGGACGGAGCGGCATTCAGCTGCCCGCCATCTCCCTGGGCTTGTGGCACAACTTTGGCGGCGTCGACGTTTTTGAAAACGGCCGCGCCATGGTGCGCCGCGCCTTCGATCTTGGTATTACGCACTTCGATCTGGCCAATAACTATGGGCCTCCGCCAGGCAGCGCGGAGAGTAATTTCGGCGAGATACTGCGGCTCGATCTGAAGCCGTATCGTGACGAGTTGATCATCAGTTCCAAGGCCGGGTACGATATGTGGCCGGGCCCATACGGTGACTGGGGGTCGCGCAAATATCTGCTCGCGAGTCTGGATCAAAGCCTGAAACGCATGGGCCTGGAGTACGTGGATATCTTCTATTCCCACCGTCCCGACCCCGCAACTCCAGTCGAGGAGACGATGTCGGCGCTCGATCAAGCGGTGCGATCCGGCAAGGCGCTCTATGCGGGAATTTCCAATTACAATCCGTCGCAAACTGCCGTGGCTGCAAAACTTCTGCGCGAACTGGGCACCCCCTGCCTCATTCACCAGCCGAAATACTCGATGTTCGAGCGCACTGCGGAACAGGGTTTGCTCGACACGTTGGACGAACAGGGCATCGGATCGATCGCCTTCTGTCCGCTGGCGCAAGGCCTGCTTACCGGCCGCTATCTCGAGGGAATACCCGCCGACTCGCGCGCTTCCAAGCCACACGGCTTCCTCAAGAAGCACGACATTGACGATCATCGACTTGCCCAGATAAGAGCGCTGAATCAGATAGCGGGAGAGCGCAAGCAGAGTCTTGCGCAGATGGCTTTGGCCTGGGTGTTGCGCGGCGGCCGAATCACTTCGGCGCTGATCGGCGCCAGCCGCGTCGAGCAGATCGAGCAAAACGTCGCTGCGCTGGACAATCTGGCCTTTTCGCCGGAAGAGCTGGCGAGCATCGATGCGATTTTGAGTCAGGCTGCGTAAGAATGCCGGATGCGAAGCCGCGCCCGGCAGCAAATCGCTAAATGGTCCCAACCGTCGTTATTCTGCGGGATCCTCGTCAGTAAACGAAGAGCAGCACGGCTTCTCGGTGGCATGGAAGTTCATCAACTCCAGGCGAATTCCATCCGGATCGAAGAGATTGTATTGTCCCTTGCCGTCCCTGCCGATCTGCGTGTGCGTCATGGCATCGACGCCGGCCAATTTGCCGCTCGCCTTGAGCTTTGCGAAGGCGTCGTCGACAGAAACTTCGCCGATGGAAAGATGGTCGAGCACGCCGAGCGTGTGCTGGCTCATATCTTTGGGAATGCCCGGGCCTGGATCGTCGACCAGCATGTATTCGAGCCAATCATGGCTGTCGGGAACCTGCTGGCTTACCCAGTCAATTTTGTTGTCCTTCATGCCGCCGTACCAATAAGGACGGAAGCCAAGCAGCGTGCGGTAAAACTTATCTTCCGCTTCGCGCGAGTGAACCATATAGCCGATGTGAATGATGTGGTGGCCGATGGCGTTGGGCGCTGAAAGCGGTTTGGCGGGATGCCCGGGCTGAACAAACTGAACCTTGTTGCCCTCCGGATCGAGGACGTCGAACCAGCGGCTGCCGTCGGAACCCATCTCAACCTTATCCGGAGTCTTCCAGTGGTTGGCCGCGAGATAGCGGCGGAGCTGCTCGGCGTTGTCCGTATTAAAGGCGACGTGGTCGAGACGGTTGATTCCCTCTCCGGGCGGAAGGGGCAACACCTCGATAAACTGCGTGTCGCTGAGTGCGTAGCGCACACCCTGCGCGTTTTCAGGATCGGGCAGCTTCACCAGGCCGACGACTTCGCGGTAGTAGTGGTCGGTGGCCGCAGGGTTCGATGTGTATACGGCCAGGTGCGAGATACCGGTGATCTTCGGCCGTGCAGGAGCCGGAGGAGCGTCTGCGGCAGCAGGAGCTGCGTGAGCACCGGCCGCGCTTAGGGCGAAGAGAGACGTGGCAATCAGAAACCTAAAATACATTCCGCACCTCGAGAGAATTGCGGCGAAGCATCCGGGCGTCGTATTCCGCAACCGAAATACGCACTCCATGGAAGGCCGCAATTTGTTGTTGTAGCTGACTCGGAACGAATCGTGCTGAAAAGAGAGTTCAGCGGAAACGGTGGAAACCAGCCGAGTTCTAATTCGGCGTTCATACTATTGCGCGTAATCAGCGTTGTCAAACGAAGCGGGAACCAGCGGATTTGTGCGCCGCGACCATGCATTGTCGCGCGGGTGACCGATAATACCCGATAGGGCTTGCGGATCGGTTCGCGCCCGCGCTTTGAACTGATGAATACTCGCGTCATCGCCAATTTCTTTCAAGTGGCGTCGCTTCTCCTGCTGCTTGTGGCCGTGGCCTTGATGGCCGCGATCGTCACCATGCACTTTGCCATTCACGGCGCAGAGGTCGAAGTGCCCGCGCTGAAGGACATGACCGTGGCCGATGCGCTGAGCGAGACTGCGGGACTCGGACTGAACCTCGACGTCGACAACCGCTACTATTCGGGTGATATTGCTGCGGGCCACATCCTTTCACAGTCGCCGGCGCCGGGCACAGTGGTGCGCCGCGAGTGGCACGTGCGCGTGGCCGAAAGCCTGGGGCCGCAAAAGGTGGACGTTCCCGATGCCGTTGGCGTGGATGAGCGCGTGGCCTCGCTGGAGCTGCAGCGCGCGGGTCTCGTAGTGGGTGAGATTGCCCGGCTTCCGTACAAGGCTGCGGCTGAGGGAACAGTGATTGCGCAGGATCCGCCGGCGCACGCACAGGGCATCGAGCAGCCGAGCGTCAATCTTCTCGTGGCCGCGCCGGACGATCAAACTCCCGATGGGTACGTGATGCCGGACTTTACAGCTTGGCCGATATTGAGTGCCAATGCAGCTCTGGCGAAGGTGGGTATTCGCACCGGGCCGCCCGCCCTTGTCAATGTACCGATTGCGCCGGTGGGCACTGGCGATGCGCCGATTCATCCGATGGAGAAACCTGGTGAGGTGCTGACGCAATCGCCTGCCGCCGGCTCGCGCATTGACGAGAACACGATCGTGCATTTTACGGTGGTCAAATAGGCAACGACAGGAGACGGGATCGCATGGGATTGAACGAGGACCTGGAAAAGATTGCCGCCCAGGAACGCGAACTGCGCCTGCCGCGCCTTGATGCGCAGATTGCATGGGAGCTGGGCACGCGCATCCGCACCATCGCAGTGGAGCGGAAACTGACGCTGGTCGTCGACGTGCGGCGCTTCGGGCAGCCGCTCTTCTACGCAGCTCTCGATGGCACGACACCTGACAACCCAGAATGGGTGCGCCGCAAGAACAACGTGGTGGCGCGTTTTCATCGCAGCTCGTATGCCATGGGGCTGTCGCTCCAGAAGCAGAACACGACTCTGCTCGAACGCTACGGTCTTCCCACTGCGGATTACGCGGCCGGCGGCGGCGGATTTCCGTTGCATGTGGAGAACGCGGGCGTGGTGGGCAGCGTGACTGTTTCTGGCCTGCCGCAGCGCGACGATCATAATTTGGTGGTGGAAGCGCTTTGTGCATACCTGCAACGCGACTTTGAAGCATTGCGACTCGGGCCTGAGAGCGCGTAGCGCCGCATCGAGAGATGTGTCATGTGGACCTCTCGATGAGCGCAACAAAAAAGCCATCTGTCGCCAACCCGCCCGGCAACAAGCACAGTGCGCCCTCGGGCGTGAGATAACTTTCAAGCAGTTCCGCGCGCTTGGGCCGGAGAATTCCATTGCGCCCAAGCTGCTCAATGATTGCGGCGAGCGAAATCTGCCGCGCATTGGGATTTTTGGCCAGTACAGACGCGACCACATGCTGATTTTCTTCTGGCTCAAGCGAGCACGTTGAGTAGACCACGCGTCCGCCGGTGCGAACGGCGTGCAGAGCCGCGCGAAGAATCGTCTGCTGGCGCTCGGCAAGGCGCGGCAAATCCTCCAGTTGCAGGCGGTGGCGAATCTCCGGATTGCGGCCCAGCGTGCCGGTGCCGCTGCACGGTACGTCGGCCAGCGCCAAATCGTATATCGACTCGTCTTTAAGTTCGGTCACGTCGGCAAGCCGGCATTCCACGCGGTCGACGAAGGGCGTCAGGCGCTTGCGCAACTCGGCATGCCGGCGCGGACTCGCTTCGCAGGCCACGATATGAGCCTGTGGAAGGCGCTCGGCGACGATGAGCGTCTTGCCGCCCGGCGCGGCGCACGCATCCAATATTTTCTTTTGGTTCTTTTCCTGGTCTTGGATTTTTTCTTGGTCTTGGACGAGAGGGTCGTTTGCGCAAGCTGCTAGCTCGGCGATTAGCTGCGATCCCTCATCCTGCACGCGAGCGCGGCCTTCTCGGAATGCCACCGTGGCCGTAACATCGCCGGAGACCACTGTGCGCGTAGCAGTGAGCAGTTCGCCGGGCGCAAGCTCAACTCCCGCTTTGAGCAATTCTGTTTCAAGCGCCGTATCTTTGAGTCGCACAATCATGCGTGGCTGGCGCTGACCGTGGCGGCAGATGGCCTGCGCTGCTTCCGTTCCATAGAACGAAGTCCAGCGCTCGACCAGCCACGTGGGATACGCCCTCATTTCGGGAACGCCCTCGTCCAAGGGCCTGCTCCACGCAGTGGCGCCGCGGAGAACCGCGTTCACCATTCCTGCGGCAAAGCGATGGCCCGATTGTTTCGCCAGCTCTACGCTCTCATCGATCGCGGCGTGCGCGGGAACGCGATCGAGAAACTGCAATTGAAATGCGCCAAGGCGGAGAGCGATGAGGACTTCGGGATCGAGTTTGGCGTTGGGCCGCTTGAGCAGCGGGCGAATCTGCGCGTCGAGCCAGATTTGCCAGCGAAGCACGCCGAGCACCAGCGCCGTCGTCAGATTGCGGTCGGCTGGGCTGAGCGCATTCACATCCTTGTCGCGGAGCAGATCGTCGGCATGAGCTTTGCCGCGCTCGACGACGAGAAGAATGCGGAAGGCGGCTTTGCGAGCGGGAGAGATGGATGCCATGGCTCTATTTGCCTCTGGCGCCAGTTGAATTCGTCATGAAGTGCATCCCTCAGGGGCTAAAGCCCGGCTCATTGAGCGGCGTTATCGGCACGCGACCCACGCACTGCGTGGGTACCCCGGTCGTGCCCTTTCACGTAGACGGCGTTGCTACAGCCCGCTTAACCCAGGCGCGCGTCTGCTGCGTGTGGATTGCCGCGCAGGAACTCGGCGGCGCTGAGGCGCTTCTTGCCTTCGAGTTGCACTTCCTCTAGCTCGAGCCAGGTGTTGCCGGCGCAAGCGACGAAGAATTGTTGGCTCTCAATGCGAACCGTGCAGGGAGCTGCGTCGCCCAGCCGTTGCGCTTCACTCTCATGCACGACGCTCATGCGATGCACGATCAGCTTCTTGCCATCAAGCGCGGTAAACGCGCCGGGCCAGGGCTGGAAGCCGCGCCATCGGTTGTACAACTCCGCTGCTGAACGCGCGGCAAAATCCATGCGGCCGTCTTCGCGGTTGAGCAGCGGCGCATACGTAGCGCCTTCGTGATTTTGCGGCTGCGGCTGGATGGTTCCTTCGGCAAGTCCGGCGAGCGTCTCCACAACCAGCGACGCGCCTTCGCGGGCCAGCGCGGGAAACAATTCCGTTGCGGTTTGCTGCGGTCCAATTTCGTGGGTTTGTTGCAGCAGAATCGGCCCCGTGTCGAGGCCCTCTTCGAGGAGCATCGTGGTGTTGCCCGTAAATGCGTCGCCCATCGCAATCGCCCATTGAATGGGAGCCGCGCCGCGATACTTCGGCAACAACGACGCGTGCAGATTGATGCAGCCCAGCCGGGGCAGCGCCAGCATCCACGGCGGAATGATGCGCCCGTAGGCGACAACGACGATCGCGTCCGGCGCGATGGCTGCGAGCTGCGCGCGAAACTCCTGATTGTTGCGGATCTTCTCCGGTTGGATGACTGGAATGCCGGCCGCGACAGCTTTCTGCTTTACGGGCGGTGCGGTCAATTGCTGCTCGCGGCCAACCGGCCGATCGGGCTGTGATACGGCGAGAGCCAATTCGTGCCCCGCGTCGAGGAGCGCTTGGAATGTGGGCACTGCGAACTGCGGCGTCCCGCAAAAAACGAGCTTCAGGGGCTTCGCCGCATTTGTCATCGCGGGCTTACCATGTGCCTTCACTCTGCATCTTGCGAATCTTGCGCAGATTGAGGCTGCGCTTGAGCGCGCTCATGCGGAAAATAAACAGCACGCCGTCGAGATGATCGATCTCGTGCTGGAAGGCGCGTGCCAGCAGCTCTTCTCCGTCCATCTCGAACCATTTGCCCTTTTCGTCTTGCGCGCGAATGCGGACCTTAGCTGCGCGCACCACCTTCTCGCGAATATCGGGAAAGCTAAGACAACCTTCCTCCTCGTACTGCCTGCCCTCGCTCACGATGACTTCAGGGTTGACGAGCACGAGCTTCTGTTTCGGGTCCTTGCCCATGCTGAGGTCGATGATGGTGACCCGCTTGGACACGCCTACCTGCGGCGCAGCCAGTCCGATGCCTTGCGAGGCGTACATCGTCTCGAACATGTCGGCGACCAACTTGCGCAGTTCGCCATCGAACTCGGTCACCGGTTCGCCGGGCTGCTCCAGCACCGGCTCGGGATATTTCACAATCTTCAGAACCATCTTGCTTGTCAGAATCTCCGTATCTGTTCGATGTAGCCATCGAAGTTTCGTTTCAACTCCACCAGTGAATCGCCGCCGAACTTCTCGTGGGCCAGATTCGCCAGCACCAGGGCCACCATGGCCTCGGCGGCTACTCCAGCAGCGGGAACTACACAAATATCGCTGCGCTCGTAACTTGCGGTTGTGGCTTCGCGCGTATCGAACCGTACCGATTCGAGCGGCTGGCGCAGCGTCGAGATTGGCTTCAGGTATCCGCGCACCACGATGTCCTCGCCGTTCGAGACGCCGCCCTCGATGCCGCCCGCGTTGTTGTGGGGACGCGTAAAGCGCGTGGGCCGCCCGGGAGGATTCTCGGCTGCATAGTGAATGGGATCGTGAACCTTGGAACCGAAAGCCGCCGCCGCCTCCACACCGCGGCCAATTTCGACGGCTTTGACGGCCTGCAGGCTCATCACTGCCCAGGCAAGGTGGCCATCCAGGCGCTCGTCCCAATTGGTGTGGGAACCGAAACCGGCAGGAACGCCGTGCGCGACAACCTCGAAGATGCCATTTACGGTGTCGTCGGCGCGCGTAGCCGCATCCACTTCCTCTTTCATGCGCGCTTCAGTGGCGGCGTCGACGCAGGCCAGCACCACCTCTTCTCTACTGGCGAGCGCGGCGATCTCGTCCCAAGCCGCATCGCGCTCCAGGCCCACGCGGCCCACGCGAACCACGTGGCTTGCCACCTCAATGCCGAGTTGACGCAGCATGAGCTTGGCGAAAGCGCCGGCAGCCACGCGGGAGGTGGTTTCGCGCGCCGAGGAGCGCTCCAGCACGTAACGCGCTTCGGGAAAATTGAACTTGAGTGCGCCGGCAAGATCCGCGTGACCGGGCCGTGGCGAAGCTACTGCGCGGTGTTTCGTGGGGTCGCCGGTTTCTACTGGCAACTTTTCCTGCCAGTTCTTCCAGTCGCGATTGATGACTTCGATGGCCACAGGCGAGCCGATGGTCTTGCCATGGCGTACTCCGGAGAGCACGTGCGCCTGATCGGTTTCGATCTTCATGCGGCCGCCGCGGCCGTAGCCCTGCTGACGGCGCCACAGCTCGTGGTTCACAAAGTCCAAATCGACGGGGACGCCGGCGGGGAGCCCGGAAACCAGCGCGATCAGTGCCTCGCCGTGGGATTCACCGGCAGTGGAGAAGCGGATCATATAGATTCCATTGTAAATGCGTGCCGTGGCAGCCGCGAGTTCACTTCAAGGCCGCTGACTCTGCGTCTCGCCCTCTATTCCCTGGTCTGCAGCTTATCCAGCACGGGGAAGAGAAGAACCGCAATGAGTGAGTTTCCCACCGCCCGGAGCAACTCCGTCAGCCAGCTCCACTCAATCCTGAGGCCGAGCACATAATGGAAAGTGAAGAAATAGATAGCGCTCGAGAGCATCGAAAGCGCAAAGGTAAGCAGCATGCGAACGAGGTAGTTTTCAACTTCAATGCGCACGCCGACCGAAGCCGCAAGAAAACCGGCTACCGTTTTGGCGATGCCATTAACGCCGAGAGCATGCGTGGTCAGCGCATCCTCAAACAGTCCCAGAGCCGCGCCCATGATGGTTCCCTGAATTGGGCTGCGGCGGCCCAGCGCGAAGTAGACGGTAACGACGAGTGGGAGATCGAACCAGTCGTAGCGGCCGACCACGCGGGGCAGCCAGGCCTGCAATACCAGCGACGCCAGAGGGACGAGCACATAGGCCAGCAGCGGATAGCGGCGAATCTCCATATCGCGCCTGAAGTCGGCGCCAAGCAAGGACATAGCCATCACCGCGACCGCGTGAGTGGAAAATTGAGGACCATCGAAACAAGCCTATTTAACGTGGAGTACGCAACGCTCCAGATTATCGCATCGCGCGGATTTGCGGCTAAGGCTGGTTTTGCGGCTGCGTCTGCGGCTGGGATTTCTCTGCCGGAGGAGGCGCGCCATCGTTGCTTTCTTGAGCGGGGGCAGCGGCCGACCCGTTGGACGGTGGCGACTGCGGCGCTGCGCCGGATTCCGTACCCGCCAGAGGTACAGGAGTGACCGCCGAGCCTGGAGAGAATTGGTCGGGATGGAGCGGCTGCGGCGGTCGCGGAGCAGGATTGGGGTTGCTGGTGTCCTTGAGCGGCTGCTGATCGGGCGGTAGGTTGGGATCGATGAGGCCGGGCAGCTTTTCGGCCATGATCTCCGACGCCTTCATCTGATCTTTGATCGCGGGCGGCACGTTCGCCGTCTGCGATGCGCTGGCGTCAATGTCCTTCTGCTCCTCAGGCGAGAACCGCGGCTCCGTCGAAGAAATCACGAGCACCTCGTCAAGCCGCTCGAGATGCGCAGCCGGTTTCAGCAGAATATCGATGAATCCATCGTGATCCGGATCGCGCTCCACTTTTTCGACCACGCCCACCGGCAATCCGCGCGGGAAAATCAGGTCGCCCCCGGCGGTCAGCACCTTTTCGCCGGGCTGGATACGCTGGTCGGCCATAATGCCGACCACTTCGAGCCGTCCCTCCGCATCGCCTTTGAGAATGCCGCGAATACGCGTCGTTTCCAGAATTACGCCCGCACCGCTGGTGGGGTCGTTCACGGCCAGCACCTGCGCCGTGTGCAGAAACACGTCGCGTACCTTGCCCACGATGCCGTCTGCGGTGATCACCGCCATATCCGGCTTCAGGCCTTCGCGTGCTCCCTTGTCGATATAGAAAACACGCGAGCGATCGCTGCCGCCGGAGCCATAGACCTGCGCCGCGACCGTGTTGTAAATGTACTTTTCCTGGAAACCGAGCAGCGCCTGCAGCCGCTGGCCCTGGCGCGCATCTTCAAGCAGCGCTGCCTGCTCCAGCCGCAGGCGGTCTACTGTGGTTTCGAGATCGCGATTCTCCTGACGCACATGGCGCAGATCGAAGTAATTCGACCACACTCCAACGATCCCCATCTTCGTTCCATGGAAGAGCCGCTCCGGCGGCGAAACGATCGCGTTCGACCACAACCGGATCAGCCGCACGCTGCCTGAGTCGGCGGAGTCAAGCGTATTCTGGCCGGCGCCGTTGCGGCGCACCTGCACCGCCAAGCCGATGAGCTGAGCCAGCAGAATGGCCAGCAGCACCACAAGGTTGCGATAGCGCTCGAAGAAAGATTCCATACGAAACAGGTTCCAGATTTCAGGTGTCAGGGATCAGGGCTAGAAATCGCGGTGCGCTTGGTGGGTACTTTCTGAAACCTGACCCCTGACCCCTGTTTCAATCGATCTTGATCTTCCGCAGCAGGCGGAAGTCGGAGAGCATTTTGCCCGTGCCCAGAACCACCGAAGCCAGCGGATCGTCGGCGACGGAAACAGGCAGCCCCGTTTCCTCGCGGATGCGCTTGTCGAGATTCTTAATGAGCGCGCCGCCTCCGGTGAGCACAATGCCGCGATCGCTGATGTCGGCTGAAAGCTCGGGCGGCGTGCGCTCCAGCGCCACGCGAATGGCGTTCATGATCACCGCGATGCACTCGCCCAGCGCTTCGCGGATCTCGCTGTCGTCGATGGTGATGGTTTTGGGCACGCCCTCAATCAGGTTGCGCCCCTTGATCTCCATGCTCAGCGGCTTATCGAGTGGGAACGCCGAGCCGATTTCAATCTTGATCTGCTCCGCCGTGCGTTCGCCGATCAGCAGGTTATATTTGCGCTTCAGATAGTTGGTGATGGCCTCGTCCATCTGGTTGCCGGCCATGCGCACCGAGCGCGAATAGACAATGCCCGAAAGCGAAATCACGGCGATGTCCGTAGTTCCACCGCCGATATCGACCACCATGTTGCCCGAGGGCTCGGTAATCGGCAGTCCCGCGCCGATGGCCGCCACCATGGCCTGTTCCACCAGATACACTTCGCTGGCCTTGGCGCGATAGGCCGAGTCCTCGACCGCGCGTTTTTCTACTTGAGTGATCTCGGAAGGCACGCCGATCACGATGCGCGGATGCACCAGCATCTTGCGGTTGTGCGCCTTCTGGATGAAGTAATTCAGCATCTTCTCGGTGACTTTGAAGTCGGCGATGACGCCGTCCTTCATCGGCTTGATGGCCACGATATTGCCGGGCGTGCGGCCCAGCATCTCCTTGGCCTCTTTGCCTACGGCTTCCACTTCGCCGGTGTTTTTATTGATCGCGACAATCGAAGGTTCATTGACGACGATGCCCTTGCCCGCCGCGTAGACAAGAGTGTTTGCGGTGCCCAGATCGATGGCCAGGTCGCTCGAGAACATGCTGAAGAGGGAGCGAAAGCTGTGGGATCGGGAAGTGCGCGATGGATATCCGTTTGAAGACATGGGAGAGCTGGTTCTACCTCAACAACCGGTGAAATGAAGTCTGACTCAAAACCTATTGTACGGCCAGTCGAGTCTATTGTACGGCCAGTCGAGCCCGGGTGCGGAAATTGCAGTAAAAGAAGGAGAACAGTGTCCCCTGGGAGCTTTCTGGAGAGCCCATTTCGGCATGCTTCGCGCTACAATCTCTCCACACCTGTGAAGAGGTGCAACCATGATTGTCGGCGTTCCTAAAGAGATCAAGGACAATGAGGCGCGGGTCGGAATCACGCCCGCCGGGGTAAAAGCGCTCACTGAGGCTGGCCACAAGGTGCTGGTTGAAACTGAGGCCGGGACGCAATCCGGATTCCCCGATGCCGAGTACCAGAATGCAGGTGCGGAGATCGTCGGCGATGCGGGCTATGCCTGGGGCAAGGCCGAGATGGTGGTCAAGGTCAAGGAGCCCGTCGAAAGCGAGTACGTTTACTTCCGCGAAGGCCTGGTTCTCTTCACCTATCTGCATCTGGCTCCGCTGCCCGCGCTCACCAATAAGCTGCTCGAAGCGAAGGTGATCGGCATCGCGTACGAGACGGTGCGCGACCGCCAGGGAACTCTCCCGCTGCTGATGCCCATGAGCGAAGTAGCAGGGCGGATGAGCGTGCAGGTGGGCGCGAGCTACCTTGAAAAGAGAGCGCGGCGGCCGCGGCATTTTGCTGGGCGGCGTGCCGGGTGTGCCCCCAGCACACGTCACCATCCTGGGCGGGGGCGTGGTGGGTACAAACGCCGCGCGCATCTCCCTGGGCCTGGGCGCCAAGACCACGCTCATCGACCTGAACCTGAGCCGGTTGCGCGAACTCGACGACATCTTCGGCGGCCGACTCTACACGCTCGCCTCGAACAGCTACAACATCGGCCACGCCACGCGCGAAGCCGATCTGGTGATTGGCGGCGTGCTGATTCCCGGGGCGACCGCGCCTAAGCTCGTGACCCGCGCGATGGTTTCTCGGATGAAGTCGGGCTCGGTCATCGTCGACGTGGCCATCGACCAGGGCGGCTGCGTGGAAACAGCGCGCCCCACTTCGCACTCCAACCCCAGCTTTGTGATCGATGGCGTGGTGCACTATTGCGTCACCAACATGCCCGGCGCCGTTCCGCACACTTCTACGCTGGCGCTCACCAACTCCACGTTCCCTTACGTGTTGCGCATCGCGGGCCTGGGCGTGCGCGAAGCGTTACGCAGGGATGCGGGTTTTGCCGAGGGCCTGAATACCTGGATGGGCACGCTCACGCATCGCGGCGTAGCCGAAAGCCAGCACCGTGACTGGACGTCGCCGGACAGCGTGCTTGCCTAACGACGTTAGGCTCACGGCAGCCCGAAACGGGAAGACGCCGGAGGACCGGAAGCCGCACGGATCCTTCGTGAATTCCCCACCTCGAAGTAGGTGGGGACAGTGTCGAACCTCACAGCGATTCGACAACGGAAGAGAAAACCGCTAGAAGGCTGGTTATAATGCGGCTTACACCATGAACCCTCCAGAGTTGGCCTCGCCATCTATCGCGGATTCGAGAAAGGCCTGTCCCGGCACCTCCCCATTGCCCCTGGTCCTTTTCAGCCTGTCGATGTTCTTGAGCGCGGCCCTGCTCTTCGTTGTCGAGCCGATGATCGGGAAGATGCTGATGCCCTCGCTGGGAGGCACGCCCGCAGTCTGGAATACGTGCGTGGTTTTTTTTCAGATGGTTCTGTTGGCCGGATACGCATACGCGCATGCAGCGTTCAGGCTTTTGAGCCGCAGGAAACAGATTGTCCTCCATCTCGTAGTGGTGTGTTCACCCCTGCTGATGTCAGGCATGCTGCCATTGCATTTTCCCGCAGGGTGGGAACCTCCGGTCAGGAGCAATCCCGCTGGGTGGGTGCTGCTGGTGTTGCTCGTAATGGTGGGCATTCCCTTCTTTGCGCTCTCGGCAACGACTTCAGTGGCACAGCGTTGGTTTGCAGACTCGGGCCGGAGAGACTCCGAGGATCCATATTTCCTCTACGCAGCCAGTAATTCAGGAAGCTTGCTGGGTTTACTCGCCTACCCCTTGCTCTTGGAGCCTCTGCTTCGATTGCACACGCAGAGCCGCATTTGGAGCCTTGTATATATCGGATTCGTTGCGCTGATCGCGGCGTGCGGGATTCTGGATTGGCGGTGGAAAAGCCTAAGAGTTTATGTGAATGACGTCGAGTTGGATCGAGCTGCGCCTCACACGCATGAGAGAGCGGAGTCGATCGCCTGGAGTATGCGCTGGCGGTGGATTGCGCTGGCTTTCATTCCGTCGAGCCTTATGTTGGGCGTGACCAGCGCGATTACTGCAGACGTGCCAGCTGTTCCGCTTTTCTGGGTTTTACCCTTGGCAATTTATCTGGGGAGTTTTGTGCTGGTTTTCGCCAGAAAACCG
This sequence comes from uncultured Acidobacteriota bacterium, assembly GCA_963745965.1. GTDB lineage: Bacteria > Acidobacteriota > Terriglobia > Terriglobales > Acidobacteriaceae > Telmatobacter. Next base: position 35,222 of record CAVUZC010000001.1, on the reverse strand, counting down.
CCCATTCCGCAAGCGTGGGTCGTCAAACGGCTTCCGTTTCTTCTGCTGGTTGGGCTTTGTCCCACCATTACGCAAACGCGGTTTTCGCTGGCCGTGCTGCTGCTGGTTTATCTCACGCTCCTGCTCGGGCTGGCGCTGGCATTTCACGGAGAGTTAGCCAGGAATCGACCGACGGTACAGCACTTAACCGAGTTTTATCTGTGCATCTCGGTCGGCGGAGTCCTGGGAGGAATCTTTAATTCGTTGATCGCTCCGGTTGTTTTTCGTACCGTAATGGAGCTTCCGCTGGTGCTGATTTTCGCCGCGTTGCTTCGTCCTATGCCGGATCAAAGTATGAGCACCAACACGGGCACGTCGGCCGCGAGAAAGGACTGGCTGCTGCCTACAGCGTTGGGAATCTGCATGGTCGCGGTCATTCTTGGTGTGGCTCGCCTGGGGATTCAGCCGGGGCATGTCGAGACCACATTGGTTTTTGGTTACTCAACGTTGTGGTGTCTGAGCTTTGGCAAGAGACGGACACGATTCGCTCTGGGCTTGGTGGCGCTGCTGATCGCAAGCTGGCTTTATGCTCCATATGGTCAGATGCTGGTTGCCCGGCGCAGTTTCTTTGGCGTTTACACAGTAAGGAACAGCCCGGATGGCAGATTCCGGCTGTTTTTCCACGGCGGCATCGTGCATGGCATGCAGAGCCTCAACCAGAACGCGAGTTGCGAACCGCTTTCATACTACGCGCGGAGCGGACCCGGCGGAGCTGCTTTTGAGGATGCGCAAGTCAAGATGCCGCATGGGAATTGGGCGGTTGTCGGTTTGGGCGCGGGCGCCATGGCATCGTATCTGGACCCCCGCCAAACACTCACATTCTACGAAATCGATCCGCTGGTGGGGGACATTGCCGAGGATCCGAGGTACTTCACTTACCTGAGCCGGTGTGCTCCGACAAGCAAAATCGTGCTGGGTGACGCGCGGCTACGGCTTCGCGATGCGCCTGATGGCCAATATGGCCTGATCGTGCTGGACGCTTTCAGTGGGGACTCGATCCCCATGCACCTGCTGACGAAAGAAGCGCTCGCACTGTATCTGCATAAGCTGGCTCCCGGCGGTTTAATCGCCTATCATGTTTCCAATCTCTATTTCAATCTAGCGCCCACTCTGGGCAATCTGGCGCAGGATGCGCATCTGACGGCGATGGTCGCAAACGACACGCAAATCTCTGCGGCCGAGCATGACGCCGGAAAACTTCCGTCCATCTGGATCGTGATGGCTCGGAATCCTGCAGACCTGGACACGCTGGCTGCTGACCGGAGCCACGCTTATCGATGGGAGCTTCTCGAAGGGCAGCCCGGCTCGCGACTCTGGACCGACGACTACTCGAATCTCCTCGGAGTCGTCAAGTCGTTCACAAATGCGAGGTAACTGGCGCCGTGTTCCGGTCAATATATCTATACAAGGGACGATAAGCTTGTACAAAAGCTCATTGCTCGACTAAGGTAGAGCCTGTTCTTGAATGCTCGGCGCATCCGCATTCGTCACCGCGAAGAGGCTGGCGATTCATTTGCGCGCCTGCGCAGTTCCAGCTCCACCACGCGGAGCATTTCGTTCTCAGGCGCGGGCTTGCCGGTCCAGATCTCGAACTGGCGCGCGCCCTGCTGCACAAACATCTCGACACCGCTGACCACGTGAAGGCCGCGCGCTTTGGCCAGCTTCAGGAGCGGGGTTTCGATGGGCGTATACACCATATCGAAGACCAGCGAGGCATTCAGTTCGTTCTCTTTGAGCGGGAGCTGCTGCTTGATGCCCGTCATGCCGCAGGGCGTGGTGTTGATGATGACGTCGAAGCGCTGCTTGGCGAGCACGTTCTGCTTGAGGACATGGGCCTTGGCCTTGCGCGCGAGGGCGACAGCTTTCTCGTGGGTGCGGTTGACGACGTAAACTTCTGCGCCCTGCTCCACCAGCCCGAACACCGCGGCACGCGCCGCGCCGCCTGCGCCGACGACGAGAATGCGCGCGTCCTTGAGTCTCATGCGGCGTTCAAGCGGCCGCACCACGCCATCCACGTCGGTATTGAAACCGTAAAGCTTGCCGTCGGCGCCGGTGCGGATCGTGTTGCATGCGCCAATCTTCGCGGTGAGCGCGTTCGTGTTCTCCAGATGCGGCAGCACTTCCTGCTTGAACGGCATGGTCACCGCAACGCCATCGAGAGGCAGTTCGCGAATCACGGTGAGCAGGTCGTCCACCGTTTTCGGCTTGAGCGGCAGCATGACGGCGTTCAGGTTTTCGCGGCGAAACGCCGTGACGTGCATGTGCGGCGAGAGCGAGTGCGAGATGGGATTGCCGGCCACGCCGAAGAGGCGCGTGGCGGGGTCGAGCTGCTCCAGGCGGTAGAGGTCGAGAAGGGCACGCGCGGAGACCTGGCCGGGAGCGGTTTCGGCGCCATCGGCCGCCGAGGCGAAGGTGAAGGCTGCGCCGGCCCGCGGGCTCAGGATGCGGCTGATTACTCCTTCCTCGCCCATGGCGATACCGACCACGCGCGAGTTGAGAGACTGATCTTCGACCATGCGCAGGACAGACAGATTGTCGGCGAGGCTGCGCGCGGTCGAAACGACCTTGACGAACTCGGACCCGAAGGCGGCGATACGCTCGGCGGTCTGGATGAGGCCGTCGGGACGGCGGGTGCGGCTGAAGTCGTGGGAGCTGATCAGAAGAGCGGTTCCGGCCGCGCGGAGGGCGGTGCGAAATCTGGCCAACTGGGGCCGGGTAGCCTGTTCGGCGGATTCGACTTCGAGGTCGACGATATGGCAGCCAGTCTCGGCGGCTTTCAGCAGCAGGTCCAGCTCCGAATTTAAAGACCCCACGAAGTGGCCGCCAAAGGACTTACGGCGGCAGGTGGCAATCACCGTCAGCTCGCGGTGACGGTGGAGGAAGGTCTCGAGGGCGGAGAATACCGTGGCTGGCTTGGCGAGGGAATCAAGCCGTAACTCAATGAAAATAGAATCGTTAATTGCCGCTTCGGCGCGGGAGAACAGCTCCGCAGGGGTAGTCCCCTGGACGGCAATACACAGCTTGCCTACCCGCAGGCGCGGCACAACCGGAGCCTGCGAAGGAAGCGATTCGGGCGTGCTGGAGACCGCGATAGGCATTTCTTCTAATTGACGCATCTTAAAGGGCTTTAGTTCCGTTTGCAACGATTTTGCAGCATGACGTCACTCTTGCGCCACCCCTTTGCGGGGGCGGAGAATGAAGCCGTGCCCTCCCGTGGACGATTCAGGCTGCTGCAAGCGGCGATTGCGGTCATTCTGGTAGGCGCGGCCGTGTCGGTAGCTGCTGCGGCCGGGCAGTATGCGGATCGCGACCGCTCCGGAGCGCCACCGACCTCGGCGAATGCGCCACCCCCCGAAGCCCGCATCGACATCAACCACGCCAGCCTCAACGAACTGCTCAAGATTCCCGGCATGAAGCCCAGTTGGGCCGGACGCATCGTGCGCTTCCGCCCTTACCGCACCAAGCAGGACCTCCTCGACAAGGGCATACTTCCCAGCGACGTTTACGACCGCATCAAGGATTACGTCATCGCCCACCGCAATCCGCAATGATGGGAATCCCGCCGCCCTACAGCCCCGACTTCTCGCTTCCTCTGTTCCCTTGGTCCCTTGTTCCCTGTCGTTCGATACACTGTCCCTGACAGGAGGCATTCCTCGATGCAAACGCGTATTCTCGGCACCACCATGCCGGTTCTCGAAGTCGACCTCAACCCCGATGAGAGCGTCTTCTCAGAGAGCGGCGAGCTCTCATGGATGACCGCATCCATCCAGATGACCACGCACACGCAGATGGGCGGAGGCGGCGGAGTGTTTGGCGTCCTCAAGCGCGCGGTTGCTGGAGCGAGCATCTTCATGACCGAGTACCGGGCCTTTCAGTATCCCGGCTCGGTTTCGTTCGCCACTAAAGTTCCCGGCCACATAGTGCCCGTCGATCTCAGCCCAGGGCAGGAGTACATGGTGCATCGTCACGGCTTTTTGTGCGCCACGCCGCAGGTGACCATTACGATCGGATTTCAGCAGTCGCTTGGCGCGGGCATCTTTGGCGGCGATGGTTTCGTGCTGCAGCGCGTGGGCGGCATGGGCACGGCCTGGATCGAGCTCTCCGGCGAACTGATCCAGAAGACGCTCGCGCCCGGCGAGGTGCTGCGCGTGCATCCCGGCCATGTGGGCGCGTTCCAGGCGTCGGTCGGATTTCAGATCACGATGGTCCCCGGCCTCAAGAACATGATCTTCGGCGGCGATGGACTTTTTCTTGCGGAGTTGATGGGTCCTGGTCAGGTCTGGCTGCAAACATTGCCCATCTCGCGCCTTGCGCATCAGATCTACGAGTACCTGCCGAAGGCCCCGGCGCAACAGGGGGCTGCCGTCGGCAGCGCCGGACTGCTGGGCGGCATCGTGGGCTCGCTCCTCAATGGAGGGCAGTGAAGCAGGGACGAGGGACTTAGGGACCAGGGACCAGGGACCAGGGACCAGAGAAAGATCTATGCAGGCGCGCAGGTCACGCTAACACCGCTAACTCCGCTAGCACCGCTGTCACACGCAAGGAACGCCTCATGGACCAATCCGCGCTGGACCGCAAGGAACGTATTCGCGGCCATATCGTTTTTGTCTTCGCTCTTGTCTTCGCGCTGTACGTCGCGTGGCTGCTGCGCAGGCTGCTGTTTCTTTTCTACGTTTCGGCGCTCTTTGCGGTGATCCTCTCGCCGGTGGTGCGCGCCACGGCGCGATTGCGCCTCGGCCGGCGGCATCCGTTTGAAGGCGCAACAGCCATCTTCTTTCTGCTGCTGGTTGTGGCCGCGGCGTTAGCCGGCTTGGGCTTTCTCACCTTGCCGCCGGTGATTCACGACATCGAATCCGCCCACGGCGATCTGCCTACGCGCATCCCCGCGATTGTGGCCAGGATCAAAGAGATTCCCCTGCTCAACCGCCTGAATTCCAGCCAGATTTTCGATTGGCTTCAGGGCATCCTGAGCCAGGGAGCCGGGTTGGCTCTGCATTCGCTCACCGGCTGGGCCGGAGCCCTCATTGACGTCATCGCCGGATTTGTGCTCACCCTCTACTTCATCATTGAGGGCGAGGTCGCTTACCGCTGGTTTCTGTCGTTCATTCCCTTCGCGCCTCGTGACCGTCTCGACGCGACCCTGCAGCGCGCGGCGGTTCGCATGGAAAAGTGGCTCGTCGGACAGGCCGCTTTGATGCTTATCCTGGGAGTCGCCAGCACGATCGTCTATACCTCGCTCGGTGTCCGCTACGCATACGGCCTCGGCGTGCTCACCGGGCTGCTCAACCTGGTTCCCGTACTGGGCTGGGCGGTTTCCCTTGCGCTCGCTGTTGTCGTGTCGGCGATCGACTCCTGGGGCCGCGTGCTGGGCGTCGTCATCTTTTTCGCGGTCTGGGCGCAGATTGAAAGCGGCTTCCTCATTCCCCGCATTATGAAGAGCCGCGTGGACCTGCCGGGGCTGGCGATCTTTGTCGCTCTGCTGCTCGGCTCGGAGCTGGGCGGGATTCCCGGCGCCATGGTCGCAATCCCCACGGCGGTGCTGGTCGCCGAGCTGCTTGATGAATACCTGGTGCGCAAGGATGCGGCGTAGGCGGGCATCGATGCAAAGATCGCTATAGACGGTAAGAGTTCCCGTCTCACTGAGTTTTCGCGGTTCCCTTGTTCTCCTTCGGGGCGTTCGTCGATCCGAAAATCGCTCCAGCGAGCAATGAAATCCCGAGTTGGAAGGACAGGCCGATTGGGTCCGTCGCTCTTTCACCGAGGACTTTCCATCGCAATAGGTCTGAGAGCGTGAGGAACACGGACAGCCCACCGCCAAACCCCAGTACCCCGACGAACCAGAAATAGTGTCTTCGACTAAGATGTTGATTGCGGCGATCGACGCGCCAGAAGGCTAACCTGTACGGGACACCTGAGAGGCTCGCTATAAGGGGCACGATTGCGTCGGACCAAACTATCCAGGCACCGACGGCAGAGAGATACACCAGAACCCACTTCAAGCTCGCACTCCGTAACAACACGACATCATACACCCGATTGAGCTGCCTCCAGCCAATTCCGTCGTGCAAATCCTTGCTTCCAGTAAGCTGATGCGTGGGCGAGCGGCTAAATGGAGATTACCACTTAGTCAAACACGATTCCGCCCGCGATAGCCGCTGTGAGCCATGAACCTTGAACTGTTTCACGCCGGTACGCGCATGGCATCAATCGCTGCGGTCAGGTCCTTGCCCAACTTTTCCTGCGCCTCCGGCGTTAGCTTTTCTTCGCCGCTGGTCAGGTAGAACACATCGATTGCCGTCTCGCCTTCGGTGTCGATGAGCGCGATTTTGATGTTGCACTGGTGCGTGCCGAAGGTGAGGGCGATCTGCCGCAACAGGCCCGGCAGATCCTGCGCAATCACCTGCATGATGGTGGAGTGGCTCGAGGATTCGGAGTCGAATTCGAGCTTCGTCGGCACTTCGACCTTGAGGTTCGAAGGGTGATTCATGTGGCGGCGCGCATCGAGCAGTTGCTGCACCGGGATCTTCTGCGCCACCACGTCGTGAACATTTTCGAGGAAGCGCTCTTTTTCGCTGGGATTCAGCTCGATGGTGCGGAAAATGTCGGTGAAATGAAAGCTGTCGACGATGACGCCGGCATCGTTCGAGTAGGCTCCGGCGCGGACAATGTTCATGCCCCATGCCGCTAGCACGCCGGCCACGTCGGCAAACAGCCGTGTGCGGTCGCGCGTGATCACGGTCAGGTCGTAGAGCTGCCGATTGGGCCGCAGATCGAGCTGCACCGGATTCTCGTCAAGATTGAGCGCCATCTGGAAATGGTTGCGAATCTGCTCGGGCAGGCGGGTCTGCAGGTAGCGCTGCGGAAGACCTTCGAGGAACTGCTTGAGCGTGTCGTGCTGCGCCGGTGGAACCATGGAGCGGATGCGATTGAGCAGCGTGGGATCGATGGCGGCGTGGTAGCGCGATTCATCCACCGAGCGGTCCATGAAGTTCGACGTGGACATGTAGAACTGCCACAGGTTCTCGGCCTTCCATGGCGTGAGCGCGTCGGGATTCACGGCTTTGATGTCGGCGAAGGTCATCAGCGTGAGCATCTTCAGCATCTGCGGCTCGCCGATCTTCTCCGCGAAGTTCTTCACATTGTCGAGATCGAAGATGTCGCGGCGCATTGCCGCCGACATCTCCAGGTGCAGCTTGATCAGCTTGAGGACGACTTCTTTCTCTTCGGCGTCAAAGTCAAGACGGGCGAGGAAACTTTCCGCCAGCTCCACGCTCTGCTCCGCGTGCGGGCCCGAGCGCCGGCCTTTGCCGGTATCGTGCAAGAGCAGCGCCAGGCAGAACAGATCGAGCCGGTCGATCTCGGGCAACAGTTGCGCCAGTCGCTGCTCGTGCTCGTTAACCGGTGTGCGCAGGCCGTGCACGTTATCGATGACCAGAAACGTGTGCTCGTCGACGGTGTAGCGGTGATAGCTGTCGCGGATGACCAGAGCATCGATGCCGTGGAACTCCGGAATCAGCATCTCCAGAATGCCGAGGGCGTGCATGGTGCGCAGGGCGTGCGCCGCGTGCGGTCCCAGCAGCACTTCGCGCAGCGCGTTCCAAAGATACGGCCCCTCGGGAATTGAAATGGCGAGCACCGGCAACGCATCCGTAATGCGATCTTCGGCGGCCTGCGAAAGCATGTAGCCGTGCGTCGCCATCAGCGAGAAGACGCGCAGGATGGCTGCCGTGTCGTTAAACTGCGCTCCGGGCTGCACGTCGATGCGTCCCTGGTCGAGCAGGAAATCGGTTCCGGCAATGGGCGTGCGCCGGCGGCGGAACTGGCGATAAAAACTGACTGGCGCGGGTAGGTGCTCCATGAGCAGCGCGGCGCGGCGATAGATGACGCGTGCGTGCCGGTAATAGGTGCGCATCCAGTAGGAAGGGTCGGCCGTGCCACGTGTCTCCAGGCCAATGGATCGCGCCGCGGCCTCGTCCTGCGATTGCCAGTCGAGCGTGTTGTCGTCGCGCCCGTGGCGGAAGTGGAGGAAACATCGCGCCGCAGCCAGAAAATCGAAGGCGGCTTCGGCATCGCCGCGCGCGCTCTGGAAGACTCCTCCGCGCTGCCGTGGCCACTCCTTCGTCTCCTTCAGGTGAAACAGGATCGCAAACCAAACCGCCAGCGAATAATCGCGCAATCCGCCGGGGCAGTCCTTGATGTTCGGCTCCAGATGAAAGATGGTATTGCCGAACTTTGCGTGCCGGGCGCGGGCAATCTCGCCAAGCTTTTGCGTAATCGTCGACCACTCGCTTAGCACCAGCCCGGGGAATGTGACCTGGTGAAGCTGTTGGTAGAGGGGAAACTGCCCGGCCAGAAAGCGCCGGTCGAGCGTGGCCAGCGTGAATTCCAGATTGTCGGGATCGAATCGGCCAGCTTCTTTCACCGTGCGCGAGCTGGGGCTGGCGCGCAGGCCGATGTCCCACATGCCCTGGATGACCGCGCGCACGGCTTCTCGCGATTGCTCTTCGGTCTTGTCATCGGCGAAGGCGAAGAGCACGTCGATATCGGAAAAGGGGAAGAGATCTTTGCGCCCGTAGCCGCCGAGGGCCAGCAGGGCCACGTTCTGCGTGGGCAGGCCCGCAAAGGCTCGCTTCCACATCTCGATCAGGATGCGATCCACAACCGCGGAGCGCCGCCGGATGGCCGCCGTGCCGTCTCCGGTGCGTTCGCAGGTCTGGCGCACCAGCGCCATTTCCCGCGTATACTGCTCCCGAAGATCGTCGACCGTCAAAGCGACTGTAGTCATAAATTGTCTGGTTTTGGCCTGCCGAAGCAGAAGGGATTGTAACAAGAATAAGCGATCCTGCCGGGAGCGAGGGATTTATTGTGCTGATTGATTGAGTTAGGCCCACCTGCCGGTACGTCGAAAACAGCAATTCAGGCTGGAAGATTGCGCAGCGGCGGCATTCCCCGAACGGCGGAATCCTGACGGCTTCCTGCCGTCTATTCCAGGAATTCGCGTACGAAAGGGTCTGTGGAATGGACCAGCTCGTCGAGAGAGCCGTCGAAGATGAGGCGGCCGTCGTTGAGCATGAGAAAGGTCGTGTTGCGATTGGTCTCGCCCTCCGGCAGCGGAACCATGCGTTCCTGCTTGCTGTCGAAATGATGCGTGCAGAGCGTGAAGGCGTCCTGCAGGCGGTGGGTCACCAGCAAAGACGGCGTGGCGCGCACGTCGCGCTGCTTCACGATGAGCTCGATGATGGTTTCGGAAGTGACGGGGTCGAGGCCGCCGGTGGGCGAATCGTAGAGGATCAGCTCCGGCTCGTGGATGAGAGCGCGGGCGATGGCGACGCGCCGTCTCATACCACCGGAAAGACTCGATGGATAAAGCGCGAAGGTCTGCTCCAGGCCGACGAAGCGCAGCGCCTCGCGAACGCGGGTATCGATCTCCGGGTCGGGAGCCAGCTCCTGGATCAACTGGTAGGCCACGTTGTCGCGCACCGTGAGCGAGTCGAACAGAGCGCCTTCCTGAAAGACCATGCCGGCGCGCGCCCGCAAGGGGAAGAGCTTGTCCTCTGGCATGTGCGAGATGTCTTCGCCGAAGAGCTCGACACTTCCCTCCAGCGGCCGAATCAGTCCGATGATGAGCTTGAGCAGAACGCTCTTGCCTACGCCGGCAGGTCCGAGAAGGATTCGCGTCTCGCCGGGCGCAACCGAGAAGCTCACATCCTCAAAGATTGGCGGGCCATCAAAGGCGACAGCGACGTTACTGAGTGCAACAACCGGTTCCGCGTCCGAGCCTGCGGGCGGAGGTTGAGGCGCGGGAATGGCGGCAGAACTCATGAGGGAAGCAGCGAAAGCAAGATGCGCGTGATGAGGAAGTCAACAAAGATGATGAGGGTGGAGGCGTTGACCACCGCCGAAATCGTGGAGCGGCCCACGCCCTCGGTGCCGCCGGTGGTCCTCATGCCGTAGAAACAGCCGATGGACGCGATGATAAAGCCGAAGAAGAGCGGCTTCACGAGCCCCTGGACGATGTCGGGGTAACGCAGGTGCTCGTAAGCCATGTGGAAGTACTGCGTGCCGTTCTGGTGATTCAAAAAGACGGTCACTGCAGCGCCGCCCATGATGCCGAACGCGTCGGCCACAATGGTGAGGAAGAGCAGCATTGTGATCGTGGCGAAGACGCGCGGCGTGACGAGCTTGCGCATGGGATCGACGCCGAGCGCGCGCATGGCGTCGATCTGCTCGGTCACCACCATCGAACCAAGTTCGCTGGCCATGGAGGAAGCGTTGCGGCCCGAAACCATGACGCCCGTGAGCACCGCGCCCAGTTCGCGGATCATGGTGAGCGAGACGAACTGGCCGGTGACGGCCGTGGCGCCGAAAGCCGCAAGCGTGGACGACGACTGGAGGGCGAGCACGCCGCCTGTAAAGAATCCCGAGAGGACGACGATGGGCAGCGATCCGACGCCGATGATGTCCGACTGGGTGAGGAAGTCCGTCCAGTAAACAGGAGGGCGGAAGAGGTTCATCAACGCCTGGCCGGCAAACAAGGAGTATTGCTGAACGGTGAACACGACTTGTTTGGCGGTACGCTCGAGGGTCTGGATGGCCATGATTTCCCGCCCTTGCATTGAAAGAGGTAAATGCGCGCTACCCAGCACAGAATAGCGCATGGCGCGGAGGCTGACGGGCTGATTGCTTCGCCCGGCGCGCAAATCCGAATTCGCGGTATTCTGGATGGATAGAGGTCCATGGTTTCAGGTAGCAGTCGCGGCGAAAAGCTCTCCTCGTTCAAGCTGACGGTGGTGCAGTACGGCATTTTGCTCGTAATGCTGGGGCTGGCGGCCGGTTTGTGGCGGCTGCAGGTGCTGGACGTGAACAACTATCGCCTGCTTGCGGAGCAGAACCACATCCGCAAGGAGCCGATCCTTGCGCCGCGCGGCAAGCTCTTCGACCGCGAAAACCGGCTGGTGGTTGACGATTACCCCTCGGTTACCTGCTTCCTGGTGCGCGAGCAGAGCAGGAATGTAGAAGCCGATCTGCCCTTCATTGCCAAGGGTCTCGACCTCGATCTGGAGCAGTTGCGCGCGACCTTGCACCGCTACCGCAGCCAGCCGGGCTATCAGCCCATTCCCATCAAGCAGGACGTGACGGCCGATGAGCAGGCATTCATCGCCGCGCATCGCAACGAATTGCCCGAGCTTGAAACCATCGACGAAGAGCGGCGCCTCTATCCGCGAGACGGTTTTGCCGCGCACCTGATTGGGTACGTGGGCGAGGTGAGCGAAGACGATCTGAACAATCCGCGATTTGCGTACTATGAGCCGGGGGACGTGGTGGGTAAAGCCGGCGTCGAAGAGACCTATGACGAGCTGCTGCGCGGCAAAGACGGCAGCCGCGAAGTGATCGTCGACAGCCACGGGCGCGAGGTGGGGTATTTCGGAATTGAGCCGGCCGAGAAGGGGCAGGACCTGCGGCTCACCATCGACAACGACCTACAGCGCGCCGCCGAGCTGGCGATGGGCGACCGCAACGGAGCGATCGTGGCCATGGACCCGCGCAACGGCGAGATTCTGGCCATGGTTTCGCGGCCCAGCTTCGATCCCAATGCGTTTGCCATCAAGATCGACCGCGCGGAGTGGAACCGGCTGGTGACCGATCCCGATCATCCGCTGATGAACAAGGCGATTCAGGCGCAGCTGGCACCCGGGTCGACGTTCAAGATCCTGATGTCGGTGGCAGGTCTGCAGGAAGGCATCATGCAGAACATGCACATTGTGTGCAGCGGAGGATGGGGACCGTATGGCTACTATCACCATTGCGACCAGAAGCACGGTTCCGTCGACATGCACAATGCCATTCCTTATTCCTGCGACACGTTCTTCTATATGCTGGGCGACAAGCTGGGCATCGACAAGATCGTGAAATACGCGACGGAGTTCGGCTATGGGCAGAAAACAGGGATCGATTTACCGGGCGAACAGCCGGGGCTGATGCCCTCGCCGCAGTGGCTGATCAGGAACTTCCATCACCGCTGGTATCCCGACGAGACGCTTGACGTGGCGATTGGGCAGGGTGCGGTGGAGGCCACGCCGCTGCAACTGGCGCGGATTATCGGTGGCATTGCCTCGGGCGGGCACATGGTCCGGCCGCACGTCGTCTTCCCCGACCAGCTTCCCGACGATTTCAGGAAGTCGCTGCTCGATAGCTTTCCTGGATCGGGCGATGCCTATGTGCCCATTGATCCTGCGAACTGGGAAATCGTCACCGACGGCATGGCGGATGTGACGCAACCGGGACTCTGGCACACTGCGAGTTCAGCGCACCTCGATGGCATCGACTTTGCGGGCAAGACGGGAACCGCGCAGGTGATGAGCCACGAAGCCCTGGAGAAGACAAACAAAGGCCGGAGCACGGAGCCTAATGTATGGTTTGTGGGCGTGGTGCCAAGGCGCAATCCCCAGCTGGTGATTGCTGTGCTGTGGCAGAACGGGGGATTCAGCGGCTACCCGGCGCGGATCGGGGCGCAGATCGTGACAGCGTTCGTCAACAAAAAGCGCCGGGAGGCGGGGAACTTGCCGCCGGAGAAACCTGCGGCGCCAGTTGAGGTCGGCGCAGTGTGGTCAACACCGGCGGTGGGGCCGGGGGCTAAGGGCGCGACGGGTCCGGCGGCGAAGAGCCATATCGAGGGCGGGCGGTTTTACGTGCAGGACGGTCGGGTGGTGGCTGGCGATCAGGTGGCTGCCGCGTCCGTTCCGAAACGAGCCGCGCATTCCACGCCTGCGCCGGCAGCCAAATCGTCTCAGACTCCCGCAGAAATTGCTGCGGCGCGGCCAGAGCGCAGGCCGGAAACGAGGAAAGACCCGTAAGCCATGCCCATGCGCCGATTCATGAGTTTTCGCGATTTTGACTGGTGGCTGCTCGTGCTGCTGCTCGGCATGTGCGCCATTTCTCTCGTTGAGGTTCGCTCGACGACTGAACACACGAGGTTTGCGAACTTTGAATCGAAGCAGGTTTTCTGGTTTGCTGCAGGCTTTGTGTTGATGTTCGTGTTTTCGAAGATCGACTACCATCGGATTCTCGACTGGACGCCCTGGGCGTACGGATTCGGACTGTTGTCGCTGGCGGCGATTTTCACGCCGCTGGGCCATAACGCGCTGGGAGGCAGACGCTGGATTAAGGCCGGCCCGATACTTTTTCAGCCTTCGGAGTTGGTGAAGCTGGTGCTGGTAATGATGGCTGCGCGCTATTTTGCCAATCTGGGCGGGCGCAACTTGACCTGGCGCGAGATTTTGAAGGCCCTATTGCTGGTGGGCATCCCGATGGTGCTGGTGATGAAGCAGCCCGACATGGGAACCACACTGACCTATTTCCCAATTCTCGCTGCGGGGCTATTTCTGGGCGGAATTAACCTTCGGCAGGCGCTGATTGTGACCGCGTGCGGAGCAGCGCTGGCTCTGGGGGTGTGGTCGACCGGGATGGTGCATCATTACCAGAAGGGCCGGTTGACGAGCTTCATCAACCCCGATGCCGATCCGCGTGGAGCCGGCTACCAGGTGATGCAGTCGAAGATTGCCGTGGGATCGGGGGGGATTTGGGGCAAGGGAACGGGAAAGGGAACTCAAACGCAGGGCTACTTCCTGCCTATCCCGTATACAGACTTTATCTTTGCCGCGTTCAGCGAGGAACACGGGTTTGTGGGCGCGATCTTTGTGCTGCTGCTATACTTCCTCATATTGATGCGTTTGATTCAAAACGCACAAACAGCCGCCGACCTGCCCGGTTCCCTCATTATCATGGGAATTGTGGCTGTGTTGATCTTTCAGATCGCGGTCAACGTTGGCATGGTCATTGGGCTGATGCCCGTCACCGGAATCCCTTTACCCTTAATGAGTTATGGCGGATCTTCGGTGCTGTTCACGTTTCTGGCGCTAGGTGTGGCAATGAATGTACGGATGCGCCGCTTCGTGAATTGAGCGTCTCAAAAGACGTTTCGACATGGCCCGGAAAAGATTGAGTAGTTTGTGAGGCCCGGAAGCGGGTTTGCCCCGATTTCAGGCCGCAAGAGCAAGATTTCAAGAATATTGCCGGCATGGTCCCGAGGGGATCGCGCCCGGCAGGAATGAGTTTATGAGCACGCAGAGACGGGATGGCCGCTCGGTTCGAACGACCGGACTCGGTTGCCTCGGTCTGCGGCGCGGCTCGCGGGTCGCCCTTGGCGACGATCGCGCAATTGGATGGGAGCTGGTGGACGTTGTTTGGATTTTCCTCGCGTACGCCTCCGTCCTCATGACCATGGCCGCCCGGAATTCTCTGCAACAGGATCGCCGCAACCAGCGTTACGTTCGGTCCCAGTGGCATGTTTGGTCTTTGTCCAGTGGCTTGCCGCCTTTCGGGCAGGCAGCCACGCTGAGATCGTTTTTCGATTGCCCTATCGGTTATCCGCCCATTTACTCTCCTGCCGTTTTCGCGCGACTCCACCGAACCTTGCCGCTAGTTCCGGCCGCCCAAAGCAGCCGGATGGAAAGGTACGATGGCAAAGGAAATTTGCATTTCAAGCACGCCGCATGAGACGCGGCTTGCGATTTTAGAAGACGATCAACTCGCGGAAATCTATTACGAACGCGAAAACGAGTACACCCTCGCGGGTTCCATTTACAACGGACGCGTCACACGGGTTCTGCCCGGCATGCAGTCGGCATTTGTCGACCTGGGCCTGGAGCGGGACGCGTTTCTCTACGTCACCGACTTCATGGAGCTTGAGGATCAGGAAGAGACCGACGAACTTGAAAAAGCTGCGGCCAGTGGGGCTGGGCAGGCGCCTCGCGAGGTGCGGCACCCACAAGGATTTGATCCGAATGGCCAGCAGGAACCAGTTGCCGGCGAGCGCGGTTCGCGTTCCGGTCAACGAAGGCCGGAGCCGCGGCAGGATCGGGCGGTGACGGAAGAGTTGACGGTAAAATCGGCCGCTCAAGAGCCAACGGCCGCAGCACCGGCCTCAGGGCAGGACGAGGATGGAAGCGGACGCCGTTGGCGCGGGCGTCGTCGCCGTCGCGGCGGACGAGGCCAGGGCGCTGCACCGGAAGCCGCGCCTGAAACAGAGTCCGGCTCAACTGAGCCGGTTGACGCGACCGAGACGGAAGAGGCGGCTTCGCCTCGCGAGAGCTATACAGAACGGCCTGCGCCTCACGCGGAGCCGAAGCCATTCGTGCTGCCCGGTGAGTCGCTCTCGAAGTACGGCGGCACGGCGGCGGATGAAACTCCGAAGCCGCCTTCTGAGCGAGTTGCTCCGCGCTCGACTTTCAAGCCTTCCACGCTGGTGGAAGCGCCCATCACCTGGGACGGCAGCGGGCTATTGCCCGGAGAGTCGATTTCGCGACACCGTGATCGCGAGCCGGAAGCCACCGAGGAGGCCGCTGCCGAAGTGCCGGCCGAAACCTCCGCCGCGCCCGAAGCCGGCGCTGCGGCACGCGGGACCGTCGAGGAGTTCGACGAGATTGAGGCTCCGCATGAAGCGCTGAAGAAGGCACCTGCGCAACCGGCCTTCGACTTTGAAGAGGAAACGTACGAAGAAGAGACCCTCGCCTCGAAAGCCGGCGAGGATTTCGAAGAGGGCGACTCCGCCGAGACTGAGACGGAAGAAGACGCACCCGAGCTCGAAACCGCCGAAGCAGCGGTTGCGGCCGAGCCTGAGGCCGAAGCGGAGTTCGAGGAGATCATGGAGTCTGCTCCGGCAGAAACTATTCCCGTTCCCGCGGAGTCCGATCTTTCGTCCGAATCTGAGGAAGACGAATCGGAAGACGAAGACGACGACGAATCGGATGATGACGAGTCGGACGACGAATTTGACGAGGAATCGGAAGAAGAAGACACCGATGCCTCTGCCTCGCACCGTGTCGATCCTTCCTCGCCGACGGGATTCCGGCTGTTTGGCTTCGGAAAGAAGAAGGAAGAGGAAGCGGCAGCGGCGGCGAAAACGCCGGCGAAGAAAGCTGCTGCTCCGGCTTCAACCTATAAGCCCGGCGTCGGCGTCGTAGAAGAGGAGACAATCGAAGGCGAGGAGTTTGAGGCCGCGCCGCGCGGGCGCCGGCACAAACCCGAGTCGCACGACGGCGACATTTACGAGGAGCAGACGCTGCCCTCGAATGTACGCCCCGGCGACTTTGGCGAAATGTTGCAGGAAGCGCATCTCGATCACCGCATCCAGCGCGATCTCGACGAGCCGAACGGTGAAGAAGAAGAAGAGGCAGCCAAGCCGGGTGCGCGGCCGGCGCGCACGCGCGATCGACGCGATCGTGGCGATCGCGGCCAGCGTGGGCGCGGACCGCAGCAGGGCCGCCGTGGCCCTTCGCGGCGCTCGGCGCAGACTTCCGACCTGCCCATCATCTCCGACTTGTTGAAGCCGGGGCAGGAGATTCTGGTGCAGATCGCCAAGGAGCCCATCGCCAAGAAGGGCGCGCGCATCACCAGCCACATTGCGCTTCCTGGACGCTTCCTGGTTTTTATGCCGACCGTGACCCACGTCGGCGTCAGCCGCAAGATCGCCTCCGACGAGGAGCGCCATCGCCTCAAGCGGATTCTGCTCCACGAGCGCGGCGAATCCTCAGGCGGACTCATTGTGCGCACCGCGGCCGAGGGCGCATCGGAAGAAGAGTTGCGCGCCGATCTGCGCTTCCTCATGAATCTCTGGAACGACATCAAGCACCGTTCCGAAGGGTCCAAGTCGCCGGCGCTCATCTATCACGATCTGTCGCTTATCGAGCGCATTCTGCGCGATCAGGTGAGCGCCAACTTCGCCAACATCTGGGTCGACACCGAGGCCGATTACGAGCGCATCGTGCGCTTCCTCAACCACTTTTCGCCGTCGCTGGTGCGCCGCGTCAAGCTCTACACCAAGGAGACGCCGCTCTTCGAGCACTTCGGCATCGAAGACGAAATCTCGAAAGCCTTGCGCTCGAAGGTGTGGCTGAAGTCCGGCGGCTCCATCGTCATCAACCAGACCGAGGCGCTGGTGGCCATCGACATCAACACCGGCAAATACGTGGGCAAGTCGGCGCGGCTTGAGGACACGATTCTCAAGACCAATCTCGACGCGGTGCCGGAGATTGTGCGCCAGATTCGCCTGCGCGACCTCGGCGGCATCATCGTGATCGACTTCATCGATATGGACGAGCGCAAGAATCGCTTCAAGGTGATGGCCGCGCTCGAAGAGGCTCTAAAGAACGACCGCGCGCCGACCAAGGTGCTGCAGTTTAACGATTTCGGCTTGGTGGCCATTACGCGCAAGCGCGTTAAGCAGTCGCTCGAGCGCACGTTGAGCGTGCCCTGCCCGACATGCCAGGCCACCGGCATGGTCAAGAGCCCCACCACTGTCTGCAACGAGATTTACATCGAGATGCGCAAGATGAAGAAGCATTTCGAGAATGCCGACGTGATGCTGCGCGTGCATCCCGAGACGGTGAAGCTGCTCAAGAGCAACAACGCCCGCTGGCTCGGCGAATTCGAAGAGCTGATCGGCAAGAATCTGTTGCTCAAGAGTGACGCCACGCTGCACCCGGAGCAGTTCGATATACAGGGATAAGGGCACTCGCGGAGTTCTCGGAGCCAGACGAAGGCTGGGCATCACACATCGAGAAATCTTTGTAGCCGTTTGCGAAGAGCTTCCAGGTCACGTGTCCAGCATTCCCATACGACCAGGACCTTCCAGCCGTCGCTGCGGAGCGCTTTGACGTGTTCTCGGTCTCTCGCCGTATTTCGCTCTCGCTTGCTGATCCAATATTGTTGATTTGTGACGGGTAGCCTCTTGCCGCGGCGGCAATGATGCCTATGCCAGAAACAGCCATGCACGAAGATAGCTATCCTGCGTGACGGAAGGACGATGTCAGGCTTGCCCGGTAGCGCCCGAGCGTGAAGGGTGTAGCGGTAGCCCATCGCATGCAGGAGCTTTCTGACGCAGATTTCGGGAGCGGTATTTTCGCCCTTAACCGCGCGCATGCATCGGCTGCGTTGGCTCGCGCTGAGATTGTCGGCCAAGGTGGCTCACGTTTCGACGGACCCTTCCTGGTCCTCGGTTGATTGGGTGTTTGTGGCTATTTCCTTGGGATCAACTTGCGGGTAGGCCACTTCTCCGTCCACCAGGCGCATTAGCAACTTACCTTCCTTGACTACGGCGCCGTGCGGAATCTGTTTTCGGAATCTCTGGCCTTTGTAATCCCTGGGCGTCTTGGGGAATTCATCGAGCCACTCACTGAAGTAGGAAGAGAGCTGCGACCCATGCATGTAGCGGAGATTTATTTCGCGAAGGTTTTCCGAGTATTCAAAGAATAAGTGACCGACCTTCGCGTCTTGGATCAACTTTTCTCGTCCTGATTCCTTATGGTACTGGTATTCGTAGCTGCCTTTGGTTTTTGCCGATTTAACCTCATAGTTCGTCAAGTCAATTCCCGCTGCGAGCTTCTGGCCGACGTCATTTACCAACATCGATGCAAACACTTCCCAATCTCGAGGAGTGATCATGGCTCCGGCGGCTATCTTGCGCGCGCCGTATATTCGCAGTTTCCCCTGGAGCGGCCCAAACATATACGCGTGGAAGAACATCAACGACTTTTCGAATTCGAGCTTAGTGGGCGCAGCCCCGATCTGTGGAGGATTAGGCATTGGATTGTGATTACTGCGCGTGATTCTGAGCCTTGCCCGAGATTCTACTACTACGCGGCGGTTTCGACTGAGGAGTTCGCGTTTAATGCACGTGCGCGAGTTGCTAAGGGCGTAAGCAGATGCCTTGTGAGCCAACGGGTAACGGGTACTGCCACGGCGTCTCCCATGGCCCTGTAGCCGTCGTTATACGATCCTTCGATGATGTAAGTATCCGGCGCACCCATTAGGCGCGCACACTCCCTTACTGTCATTAGACGAGAGCGAACCTTGCCTCGGTCGACCAGGATGACCGTCTGTCTGCTGCTGCCTCCATTTGGACTCCTCAGGCATCCGGCGATACCATCGAACCGTATTTCGAGTCTCTGTCTCATCTCGCCATTCTCGTCGGGTCTGGTTCTTCTATATCCGGTTCCAGCAAGAAATGTCTTGGACCATCGCGCAGCCTCTAGTTTCCTCTTGTTTAGCGGTGAAAGGAGTCCGCAAATCTCTCTCGTTTTGGAGGGCGGATCGCATGGCGCGTCCCGATCACAGAGATCGCTGAACAGAGGCGTCCTTCCCTGAGGTAAAGGGAGGGACCACCAGACCCAGTCTGTGTCATCCACGACAGTTTCGGCTCGAACAAGGCCTTTCGGATGAAATGGCTCCGTGGGCAAAGGCTGGACGAGTCCTCCGATCGGGACGTGTTCGGCGACCGCGATGATGAACGCTCGTGGGCGGCTCTGAGGAACGAATTCTCTAGCGTCGATCACCACAGCCCCTAGGCGATAGCCTAAGCTGCGGAGTGCACGATATGCAGTTTTGAAATGCTTGCTCTTGTTGGCTACGATGAAGCCAACGACGTTCTCGGCAACCAGCACGGGAGGCTGCTTCCCGCATTCCCGAAGTTCCTCAAGAACTCGGACCCACTCCCAAAATAGGCCTGAGCGCGTGCCCACCTTCATGCCATTGAGGTTGCCAGCGAGCGATAAATCCTGACATGGAAAAGATGCCCAAGCGAGATCAGCGGCTGGGAGGTCCTCACCTTTCACCTGCCGAATATCTTTAAGATGAAAATGTTCTTTGGCGTGATTTGCGATGTAGACGGCCTGTTTCTTCGCGCAAATATCATTCGCCCAGAGAGTTTCAAATTCCGGGGCGAGCCCAAGGGCAACGAGCCCGCTGCCTGCGAAGAAATCTAACGCAGTAAACATACGATTGATGCGAATTTAACAGCGGGTGGGGCAGGAGTCAAAGGAATCTATAGGTGGAAATCAGGGTCGGTATCAAGTAAGGACAAAGCTCGCCACAAAAGGCCCCGAAAGGGAACTGTTTACGCCGGGTGCCCAGGTCTCGATTCTGAGACCTGGGGCACCAAAAGCCATCTGCGAGCGGACAGCGAGCGCCTGCCCCACCGCAGGTGGTTATTCTTCCTCTTCCTCTACTGGCCGCTTGGCGTTGGCCAGGATTTTATCTGCTACCAGTTGCGGGACGAAGTCGTAGTGATCCATCTCCATGCGGTAGCTGCCTTTGCCCTGAGTCATCGATGTGAGCTGCGTGCCGTAGGCCAGCATTTCGGACATGGGCACCTCGGCGTTGATGACCGTGGTGCGGCCCTTGGTATCCATGCCCTGCACGCGGCCGCGGCGGGAGTTGAGATCGCCCATGAGGGTTCCGGCGAACTCGTCGGGAGCTTCGATGGCGACCTTCATGACGGGCTCAAGCAGCGCGGGCTTGCAGACCTCCATGGCTTTTTTGAAGGCGAGACGGCCGGCGGTCTTGAAGCTGAGCTCGTTGGAGTCGACGTCGTGATAGCTGCCGTCGAAGACGATGGCCTTGAAGTCGACGACAGGATAACCGGCAAGGTAGCCGCGCTGCGCCGCCTCGACGATGCCTTTTTCGATGGCGGGAATAAAGTTTCTGGGGATGGCGCCGCCGAAGATCTCGCTGGCAAACTCGAAGCCCGCGCCGCGGGGCTGCGGCTCCATGCGGATTTTGCAGTCGCCGAACTGGCCGTGACCGCCGGACTGCTTTTTGTGGCGGCCGTGAGCTTCGCCTTTGGCGCGGATGGTTTCAAGATACGGGACCTTGGGCGCTTTGAGAGTGACCTCGGCGTGGTAGCGCTTCTTGAGGCGGCTGACGATGGCTTCGATGTGCGGCTGGCCCGCGCCGGCAATGAGGAACTCGTTGGTCTGCGGGTCGCGGAAGAAGCGGATGAGCAGATCCTCTTCCATCAGCTTGTGGATAGCGGGCGCGAGCTTATCCTCGTCAGCGCGCGACTTGGGCTCGATGGCATAGGTCATGGCGGGCTCGGGCGGCTTGGGCAGCGCGATCTGGAAGTCGGAGCCCTTAACGCCGAGCGTGTCGCCAGTGAGGGTGTCGCGCAGCTTGCCGACTGCGCCGATGTCGCCTGCGTGGAGCTCGGCAACTTCGACGGCCTTGCGGCCCTGCATGATGCTGAGGTGCGAGAGCTTCTCTGAGCCACGGCGGGTGTAGTTTTCGAGGGCGCCGTCGTTTTTGATTACGCCGCTGAGAACCTTGAAGAACGTGATCCTCCCCGCAAACGGATCGGACATGGTCTTGAAGACCACGGCGGCCGCGGGCTCGGCGTCATCGACTTTGCGCGTGGCGCTCGGGCTGGCCGTCGATAGGAGCGCTGGCAATATTCGTTCTTTCTGAGGGTGCGGGCGCGTAGTCTTTGATGAAATCGAGGAGATGGTCGAGGGCCATGTTGGCCAGGCCGCTGCCGAAGAGCACGGGGAAGATGCGGTCTTCGCGGATGGCTTCGTGCAGCGCGGCGATGAGGTGGTCTTCGGGGATGGTGCCCTTCTCGAAGTACTCTTCCATCAATTCGTCTTTGCCTTCGGCGACGAGCTCGACGAGAGCTTCGTGGCGGGCCTTGGCGTCGGCCGCGAGGGAGGCGGGAATTTCGGCGGAGACTTTGCCGTGGCCGTCGCCGCCGGCGGTGTACGTGTAGGCCTGCATGGTGACGAGATCGACGACGCCATGAAATCCATTGGCATCGGAGATGGGCAACTGGACGGGAACACAGCTGCGGCCCCAGCGCTCGGTGAGATCGTCGAGCAGGGCGCTCAGACCGCCTTGGCCACCGGCTTTGGGATTGTCCATCTGATTGACGAGGACGATGCGGGGAACGTTGGCTTCTTCAGCGTATTTCCAGACACGCTCGCTGACGGGCTCGACGCCGTTCTGTGCGTTCACAACTACGATGGCGGATTCAACGGGAAAGAGCGCGGCGCGAGCTTCGTGCGTGAACATGTGGAAGCCGGGCGTGTCGACTAGGTTGATCTTCGCGCCCTGCCACTCGGCATAGGCGACGGCGTTTTGCATGGTGGTGCCGCGGGCGACTTCTTCTTCGTCGTAGGCGGTTGCGGCCGAGCCGTCTTCGACGCGGCCCTGAGTGGGCGTCATTTTAGCGGCATGCAGCAGAGCGGCAATGAGCGTGGTTTTGCCGCTGTGCGCATGCCCCACTACAGCTACGTTGCGGATCTCACTTCCCTGGTAGGTTTTCATGTGTTAGCTCCTTGGTGGACAGTAACAGTGGATAGTACGGGAACCGATGCCTTTAACCGTAGCCGGTAGCCGGAGATGTCGCAGTATCGAGCGTTGGTTTGCTGATACCGTCGAGTTTGAAAGGGCGCGATTTCTGCCGACAATCGTGAGCAGTTTGGGCTTTAGCCCCTGACCCGATGCGTCTCTTGGCGACACTGGCACGACTAAAGTCTTCCCCCTTTTCGCGATTTGTACCCATACCGATTTGGCACGGCTGTGAAGCAGGGACTTTGCGGGGACGCCGGGTTGGCGTCCGAGGGGCCGAGTTGCCGGGATCGGGCTCCCGGTCTGCCGTCTTCCTCATCCATGCGGAGGTCTCGGGCTTGGGACTCTAAGGCGGGCGGGGCGGGGAGACAGGAGGGCGATCCGCCGGGCGCATCATCAAACACCGGATGCTATCACACGCGGAGTGTGAACGTCCTGTGACTGACAGTACATGAAGCCGAGGCCAGAGACTCAAGTGCCGAGTGCGACCCATGCACCGACAGGTCGTCGATTCTGGGCGGCATGAGAATTACGAAGCTCCGGAGCTACATTCGGATAATGTCCTAAAGTGTTAGTTGACAAGTTGGGCGTTTCGGATCTAGTCTTACTAAGACTTTAGGAGACTCTATGCCCGCGGGACGTAAATCGAAAAGGCAGTTAACGCCGCTCGAACTGCGCATCATGCAGGTGCTGTGGTCTGAGGGGCCTTCATCGGTGCAATCGGTGCAATCGCGTCTCGGCGGAGAACTGGCATATACCACGGTTCAAACCATGCTGAATGTTCTTCAACGCAAAGGGCACGTTTCGCGCAATATGGTGGGCCGGGCATTTGAGTACAAGGCAATTCAGAATCGAGATCGGGCGTTGGGTAGCGCTGTTCGCGATCTGCTGAACCGTATGTTCGACGGGTCAGTGGATGGTCTTGTGATGAATCTGGTTCGCAACAAGAAAATTGACGCCGCGAAGCTTGCTGAGCTCGCCGAAAGGGTGGCGCGGGCGGAAGGAGGATCAGATGCAAACCATGACTAGATTCGCGATCGCATATGCCGTGAACTCAGTTTGGCAGTTGCCGCTTTTGCTGCTGGCTGCAGAAATCGTCGCGCGGGTACTGGGCAGAACGCATGGCAGAGTGCTTTGCCGACTGTGGCATACAGCCTTGATGCTGGCCCTGGTCTGTCCTACTTTGTCGTTCATCCCCGCATCAGTTCGTGAAGTTTCTCCCGCGTCGCCGGCACTACCTACAGCTCAGAGTCAGTCTCCAGCAACTGGCAATCAGGCCGCGGCGAGCGGAAGAGGTCCAGTTCATTTTGGTTTCCTGGATTTGCAGGCTGAGAATCCAGGCGAGATCGACCGGGCACTTTCGAAGCCTCCGGGAACGGTTTCGATTTTCATTCTTTACCTTTATCTCTGCTCGGTGATCGTGGCAGCCATGCGATTGGCGCGCGGTCTTTGGGTAACGCGTCTGTTGATGCGTTCCACTCGGGCAGCCGAGTTTCATGAGGCACTCGAGACGGCGTGGACGGCAGCGCAGGCTGCAATGGGCATCACGAAGGTCAAACTTCTTTCGACCGCAAAACTGAGTAGTCCTGCCACTCTGTATTGGCCCGAACCGATCGTCCTTACGCCTTCGAAATTGCCGGGTGCCGGCGCGACCGAGATGCGCGCTGTGTTTTGTCATGAATTGGCGCATGTGATTCGCAGAGACTTTCTCTGGAATCTGGCAGCGGAAACTGCCGGCGTGCTGCTCTTCTACCATCCGGCGTTTCACTGGATGCGGCGCAGAATCCGCGAAACAAGAGAATTGGCGTGTGATGACCTCGCGGCGGAAGCTCTACGCGGACGCCGCAAATACGCGCGCAATCTTCTGAGCTATACGCAAAAGATGCTCTCTTCCGCGGTAGTTCCGCAGCCCGCAAGTGCCCTTGGGATTTTTGAAGGAGCAGTTCTGGAAAGGAGAATTATGAATCTGCTTGGAGAGAGATCGAGGTTGCCCATGCTTCGGACGGTCGTCTCCGCAATTCTCGGGGCCGGTCTTGTCATCGCCACCGCTGCAGTGAGCACACACTATGGCATGAGGCTGGTCCATGCTCAATCGGATCTACAGACGAGTGGTGCTCCAAAAGGCTGGTTCATGGCCGGAAGTAAACCAGCCAACTACTCCACGGGTGTAGACCAGGCCGCGGTGTACAACGGCCAGCCGAGTGCGTATTTGCGATCGGCCGCGGCAAACACCGAAGGGTTCGGCACTTTGATGCAAAGCATCTCCGCAGCCGACTATCTGGGTAAGCGAGTTCGTGTTCGCGCCTGGGTGAAATCACAGGATGTTGGCGACTGGGCAGGGATTTGGATGCGGGTCGACAAAGAACAGACCATGGTCGCTTTCGACAATATGCAGAATCGCGCCATCAAAGGCACGCAGTCCTGGAAAAGCTACGATGTTGTTCTCGATGTGCCGCAGGGCTCGACAGGAATCTCATTTGGAATTCTGCTTTCCGGAACCGGCGAAGTGTGGATGAACGATGTGAGTTTCGAAAGCGTTGGCGATGATGTGCCTGTTACTGCCGGGCTGCCACAGAGCGCGAAGCGGCCCGAGCATCCGGCCAATTTGAAATTCACTGAATGATCTTGCGGATGACTGTGAGTTCAGGGTCTGCAGATTCTTTGACGATGAGAGCCGCGTACGCAGCCTGGGAACGATTTGATTCATAAACAGGCTCAGATGCTAGGCCGTATCGACATATAGCCTGAGGTGCAACCAAGCACAGGCGAGGGCGACGAGGGCCTGGAAGCAGTTTTTTGATTTCTCGTAACGGGTGGCGAATCTGCGGAAACACTTGAGTTTACTGAAGCAACGTTCGATGCGATTGCGTTGTTTGTAGAGATCTTTGTCGTACGCGCGTTGTACCTTGCGGTTCCGTTTGGGTGGGATCACGGCTTTGGCTCCCATGGCTTCAACGTGCTCTACGATGGCGTCGGCATCGTAGCCCTTGTCGGCCAGCACGGCCTCGGCCTTGTGCTGGCCCAGCAAGGCGATGGCCTGGGTGCAGTCATTCACCTGGCCGCCGGTGATCAGAAAGTCCAAGGGCAGGCCCAGTTCATTGGTGAGCAGATGAATCTTGGTCGTCAGACCTCCTCGGGAACGCCCCAGAGCCTTGTCCGCGCCCCTTTTTTGCGGCCCGTGGCCGCTTGCTGGTGAGCCCGCACGATGGTCGAATCCAGCATCAGATACTGGTTCTTTTTATCCCGCACCAGCTCGTGAAAGACCCGCTCCCAGACGCCGGAGTTGGCCCAGCGCACGAAGCGCTTATGCACGCTTTTGTACTTGCCGTAACGCTCCGGAAGGTCAGCCCATCGCGCTCCCGAGCGCAGTACCCACAGCACGCCGTTCACAAATAAACGGTTATCGGCTGCCGTGCGGCCCACATGCTCCTTGCGCCCAGGAAGAAAATCCTTGATCTTCTCCCATTGCAAATCACTCAATTCATAACGGCTAGGCGACATACTTCCACTGCAACAGCTAGAAACCAACCTGCAAAGTGTATATGTCGATACGGCCTAGAGCACCGGAGCCTGTTTTCTATTCCTATTGGCTACTGCGCACTCCCTGCCTTATTCCGTCCAGCGGTGCATGATCAGGCTGGCGTTGATGCCGCCGAAGCCGAAGGAATTCGACAAGGCGATGTCGAATTTATGCGCGATGGCTTTGTTGGGCACGTAGTCCAGGCGGCACTCGGGGTCGGGGTTTTCGAGGTTGATGGTCGGCGGGATCTGCTGGTTGACGAGCGCCAGCACGGTGATGCCGGCTTCAAGTCCGCCCGCGCCGCCGAGCAGATGGCCGGTCATGGATTTGGTGCCGCTGATTTTGAGCTTGTGACTGAGGGCGTGCTCGCCGAAGACCTTCTCGATGGCGAGCGATTCGTTGCCGTCGCCCGCGGGAGTGGATGTAGCGTGGGCATTGATGTAGCCCACCTGGTGTGGCTCGATGCCGGCGTCTTTGAGCGCGGCTCGCATGGCGCGCTGCGCGCCTGCGCCTTCCGGCGCGAGCGCCGTCATGTGATAGGCGTCGGCGCTCATGCCGTAGCCGGTGACTTCGGCGAGAATCTTTGCGCCGCGGGCCTTCGCGAATTCAAGCTCTTCGAGGATGAGGATGCCGGCGCCTTCGCCGATAACGAAACCGTCGCGGTCTTTGTCGAAGGGGCGGCTGGCGTGGGTGGGATCGTCGTTGCGCGTGGAGAGCGCGCGCATGGCGGCGAATCCGCCGACAGACATGGTGGTGACGGCGGCTTCGGCGCCGCCGGCGATCATCGCGTCCGCGTCGCCGTGCAGGATCATGCGCACGGAGTCGCCGATGGAGTTGGCGCTGGTGGCGCAGGCGGTGGCGGTAGCGGAGATGGGTCCGCGTGCGCCGTAGCGGATGCTGATTTGGCCCGCCGCCATGTTGACGATGGCTGCGGGAATGAAGAAGGGCGACATCTTGCGAGGGCCACCCTGGAGCATGTTGTTGTGCTCGCGCTCGATGACTTCGAATCCGCCAATGCCAGAGCCGATGAAGACGCCTACGCGGTCGCCGTTCGCGTCGTCGATGGTGAGGCCTGACTGCGCCATCGCTTCCGCCGTGGCGGCAAAAGCGTAGTGGATGAAGCGCCCCATCTTGCGCGCTTCTTTCTTCTCCACAAACTGCAAGGGATCGAAGTTTTTGACTTCGGCGGCAAAGGTGACCGGGAAGCCCGTAGTGTCAAAGCCCGTGATGGGGCCCATGCCGCTTTGGCCTGCCAGGATTTGCCGCCAGACCTCGGATGCAGTGTTGCCCACACCGCAGAGCAGCCCAACTCCGGTGACAACGACTCTGCGTTCCTTCGCTTGAGTTGCTCCGGGGATCAATGGCTACTTGCCGCCTTTCGCGTTCTTCTCGATATAGTCGATCGCGTCCTTGACGGTCTTGATCTTTTCGGCGTCCTCGTCGGGAATCTCCATATCGAAGGCTTCCTCGAATTGCATGACGAGTTCGACGACATCGAGCGAGTCCGCGCCCAGGTCTTCCTGGAAGCTGGCGCCGGGGGTGACTTCGGCTTCGTCCACCTGTAACTGCTCGACAATGATTTGTTTCACTTTTTCTTCAACGGCCATTGCGTGGTTCTCCTCGTGTGATTAGGAAATCAAGAAAACAATTTGGGAAGCTGCAGCTTGCGCTCCGCCCCGCGTGCCTACGATACCGGCCCACGGCGGGGGATGACAACCGCCGCGCGAAGAAAAACTTCGCGTAGCCCCGAAACTTCAAGTCTATCGGGTGGGCCGGGGGGTGTAAAGCGAGGAAAAGCAGGGGCTAAGGGACTGAGGGACCACGGACTGCGGAGCGACGGGACTGCGGGACTACGGGACTACGGCGGCGTCGAGAGGATAGGGAGTAGCGGGCTCAACCACCGGTGGGAAATGCACAGGCTGACGGCATATATTTGGCGAAGAGGCACCGTGAAAATGACCACGACCGCTGAACTAACAATTACCTGTCCGAAGTGCAAAGCAGAGATTCCTCTCACAGAATCAATCGCAGCCCCACTGCTTGAAGCGACGCGCAAGCAATACGAAAGGAAACTGTCCCAAAAAAACAGAGAAATCGAGCAACGCGAAGAAGCATTGCGCGAAAAGGAAAAGAAAGTCGCCGATGCGAGGCGCAAGCTAGACCAGCAGGTTGCCGACCAGGTCGCTGAGCAATTGAAGGCCGATCGAG
The DNA here is from genome assembly GCA_963745965.1 of uncultured Acidobacteriota bacterium. Taxonomy (GTDB): domain Bacteria; phylum Acidobacteriota; class Terriglobia; order Terriglobales; family Acidobacteriaceae; genus Telmatobacter. The sequence goes on along the minus strand of CAVUZC010000001.1, from coordinate 7,279 downwards.
CTCGGATTGTTGCCGAAGAGGCTAGAAAGGCCAAACTCGCGAGCGCGTCCGAGATCGAGGCGAAGAACCGAGAGGTAGAAGGACTCAAGGAAGTTCTCGGCGAGAACAACCGCAAGCTGGCCGAGGCGCAGAAGGCACAGGCGGATCTCCTCAAGAAACAGCGCGAACTGGACGACGCAAAGCGCGAACTCGATCTGACTGTCGAAAAGCGGGTTGGGGAGAATCTTGCCGAGGTGCGTGCGCAGGCCAAGCGGGAAGTGGAGGAAGCGGAACATCTCAAGGTAGCCGAAAAAGACCAGAAGATCGCGTCCCTGCTGCGAACAATCGAGGAACTGCAAAGGAAAGCCGAGCAAGGCTCTCAGCAGCTTCAGGGCGAAGTCCAGGAGCTTGAGTTAGAGAGACTGCTCCGTATCAAGTTTCCATACGACACCATCGAGCCGGTTCCCAAAGGCGAATTCGGCGGCGACACTCTTCAGCGGGTCATGAGCCAGGTGGGTGTAATGGCCGGAACCATTCTCTGGGAGTGCAAGCGCACTAAGAACTGGAGCAACGGCTGGCTCGCCAAGCTGCGCGACGACCAGCGTACCGCGAAGGCCGAAATCTCCATTCTCATCTCCCAGGCACTCCCAGAGGGCGTAGAAACCTTCGATGTGATCGAAGGAGTATGGGTCGCGCACCCGCGCGTCATTGTTCCGGTCGCAACCGTGCTGCGCAACACGCTCCTTGAAGTCAGCACTGCTCGGCTCATCAATGAAGGACAACAGACCAAGGCCGAGATGGTTTACCAATACCTTACCGGGCCGCGCTTCCGGCAGCGAGTCGAAGCCATCGTCGAAGCGTTCTCGTCTATGCAGGAAGACCTCGACAAGGAACGGAAGGCGATCATGAAACAGTGGGCAAAGCGTTCCGAACAGATTGAGCGCGTCATGAGTGCCACCGTCGGAATGTACGGAGACTTGCAAGGCATCGCGGGGAAATCGATTCAGGAGATTGAGGGTCTGGAGTTGAAATCGCTCGGAATAGGCGACGAGCTAGAACAAACGCAAGGATAGGCACGACATAATATAAGCCACTATTGCCTTCACGCGGTTGTGGGTGGTGAACCGGTGAGCCGGGGACCGGTGCAGCGGACGGTTAAATGTGCGGGCGGGGACGCCCGCACGACAGCCGGTCGGGAGACCGGCGCTACTTCCTTGTTCCCTCGGTCCCTAGGCCCCTTGTTCCCTGTATTTCCGCGAAGGCTTCTCGCAGCCGCCGCCAGGTAGTTTCGAGGTCTTCGGGGAGGACGCGAGTTTCGGCAACCGTTGTGATGAAGCTGGTGTCGCCGATCCAGCGCGGCATGGCGTGCAGGTGCAGATGCCCCGCAACGCCCGCGCCCGCGGCCTGGCCCACATTCAGTCCAAAATTGAAACCGTGCGGCGAATAGACCCGGTCGAGAGCGCGCTCGGTGCGCTGGGCAAGATCCATCAGTTCGTGCGCTGTCGCGGTCGGCAGCGCGACCAGACGGTCGAGATGCGCGTAGGGCATCGCCATCACGTGGCCTGAGGTGTAGGGGAAAGCGTTGAGGCAGACAAAGCAGCTTTCGCCGCGGAAGACCAGCCCGCCTGCGGCTTCGGCCTGGTCGCGGGCCATGCCGTTCGCGATTGCGTAATCGATGGCGGCGATGAGGTTACAGAAGACGCAGCCCTTGTCGCCGGGCCAGGCGTCGAGCGGTTTGGGAACACCCTTGCGCCCGACGCTGTCGGCCGTGGTGATGTAGGTATAACGCCAGGGAGTCCAGAGGTGATCCATTGCTTGGTTCTCGTTCTTCGTAACGATAATGCAGGGGGAGGGCAGTGAACAAGGGAACGAGGGAACAAGAGAATAAGGAGCAACGGAGCCAAGGCGACCGGTGCGTTTTCTTTCCACAGAAAATGCGGATCTTCCACAGAGCAGAATTCGCCGATTTTGCGGGGCTGGGGAGGAAAATTCTCCTGATGACGCAGACAAAGGACTTAACGGGGCCGCAATGTTTGCATCGGATAGGACGCTGTGCTACTCTAATCAAGTTGTTAGAGAGCAGTGGAGCTTTCCGGTGGCCCGAGCAACGATTATGGGCCTGCCCGATTCGGCACAAGGTTGCCGGATACTGAGGGAAGTGGGGAGCTGGTTCGTTGGGTTGGTTGAGGCTGGTTGATAAGCCCTCGTAGACCCCTCGTAGGGAATCCCTAGAGAGAACAAACCCATTGCAAGACCCGGGAGCATGTCTCCCGCGAGCCTTAGTGGCTCGGGCGCTTTTTGCGCTGGACGATCTTTGATTTTTTGCGCAGCGCGAAGGATGAACAATCCTGATTCCGGCGAAAATTGAGCTTGACCGGGAGTGAATGGTTTGGTAGTCTTAAAAAGTTCGCGCCAAAACGCCGTAGCCTGCAGTGCAAGCCACGAAAATCAGCGTTGCGCAATCAAGTTCGGGGACAGCCGGATGCAAGTCCGGACCTCGATCCAAGGGGTCTCGCTCAGGCGAATCGCCCTTAAGGATCTTTGACAAATTGGTTGAACGTGCCAGTCGTGAGATGCGATCAGGTTTGGCTTGATCATCTCACAAGGTAAGGTGCTCAGCGCTGTTGATAGCGCGGAGCACGGTCGGTCGCACTGACCTCCGTCAGTTGCGGATCGACATCAGGTTTCAAACGAGAGTTTGATCCTGGCTCAGAATCAACGCTGGCGGCGTGCCTAACACATGCAAGTCGAACGAGAAAGTGGAGCAATCCATGAGTAAAGTGGCGCACGGGTGAGTAACACGTGACTAACCTACCCTGGAGTGGGGGATAACTGAGGGAAACCTTAGCTAATACCGCATAATACCCACGGGTCAAAGGAGCAATTCGCTCTGGGAGGGGGTCGCGGCCGATTAGTTAGTTGGCGGGGTAATGGCCCACCAAGACTGTGATCGGTATCCGGCCTGAGAGGGCGCACGGACACACTGGAACTGAAACACGGTCCAGACTCCTACGGGAGGCAGCAGTGGGGAATTTTGCGCAATGGGGGAAACCCTGACGCAGCAACGCCGCGTGGAGGATGAAGTCCTTCGGGACGTAAACTCCTTTCGATCGGGACGATTATGACGGTACCGGAAGAAGAAGCCCCGGCTAACTTCGTGCCAGCAGCCGCGGTAATACGAGGGGGGCGAGCGTTGTTCGGAATTATTGGGCGTAAAGGGTGCGTAGGCGGTTTTGTAAGTCTTATGTGAAATCTATGGGCTCAACTCATAGACTGCATGAGAAACTGCAGGGCTCGAGTATGGGAGAGGTGAGTGGAATTCCTGGTGTAGCGGTGAAATGCGTAGATATCAGGAGGAACACCTGCGGCGAAAGCGGCTCACTGGACCATAACTGACGCTGAAGCACGAAAGCTAGGGGAGCAAACAGGATTAGATACCCTGGTAGTCCTAGCCCTAAACGATGACTGCTTGGTGTGACGGGTACCCAATCCCGCCGTGCCGGAGCTAACGCGTTAAGCAGTCCGCCTGGGGAGTACGGTCGCAAGGCTGAAACTCAAAGGAATTGACGGGGGCCCGCACAAGCGGTGGAGCATGTGGTTCAATTCGACGCAACGCGAAGAACCTTACCTGGGCTCGAAATGTAGTGGACCGGGGTAGAAATATCCCTTCCCCGCAAGGGGCTGCTATATAGGTGCTGCATGGCTGTCGTCAGCTCGTGTCGTGAGATGTTGGGTTAAGTCCCGCAACGAGCGCAACCCTTATCTTCAGTTGCTACCATTTAGTTGAGCACTCTGACGAAACCGCCTCGGATAACGGGGAGGAAGGTGGGGATGACGTCAAGTCCTCATGGCCTTTATGTCCAGGGCTACACACGTGCTACAATGGCCGGTACAAACCGTCGCAAACCCGCGAGGGGGAGCTAATCGGAAAAAGCCGTCCTCAGTTCGGATCGCAGTCTGCAACTCGACTGCGTGAAGCTGGAATCGCTAGTAATCGCGGATCAGAACGCCGCGGTGAATACGTTCCCGGGCCTTGTACACACCGCCCGTCACATCACGAAAGTGGGTTGCACTAGAAGTCGGTGAGCTAACCGCAAGGGAGCAGCCGCCCAAGGTGTAATTCATGATTGGGGTGAAGTCGTAACAAGGTAGCCGTAGGAGAACCTGCGGCTGGATCACCTCCTTTCTAAAAGAGAAATGATGGCACTTTGCATTCTTCCGCGATTGCGGACTGTTCCCGATGCGAATCGGTGGCAGCGGATGCGAATGTCATCTAACCTGCAAGAGCCGTTCCTGACGGCAGGCGCAGGAATTCTGAATCAAGCCTTCTTTGCTTGATCGACCATTGCACGATGGTCATGGGCGGCGTAGCTGCCCAGCACGTTCAACCTTGTCCTCGAAACCTTTTAAAGACTGAATGAGGTTTGTAAGAGCCGCCGGGCTCACGATGAGTGGCGACGCTCTGACTTGGGCCTGTAGCTCAGTTGGTTAGAGCGCACCCCTGATAAGGGTGAGGTCGGTAGTTCGACTCTACCCAGGCCCACCACGAAGCTGGCAGCTTAAAGCTAGCGGCGCACATGGGGCTGTAGCTCAGCTGGGAGAGCGCGTGCTTTGCAAGCATGAGGTCACCGGTTCGATCCCGGTCAGCTCCACCAAGTCTTATTCACAGTTCTTATTCACTGCCCCCGGCTCGCTGCCACTTTCATACGTGACATCGACCCGGAGACAGGCCGGCTTCCGGAAACGGATTCAGTCCGGCAGGTTTCAAGAGCCCCAGGGCTCGGCCATCGCGGCAACGCGAAGGCGACGATTTTTGACAACGAAATAGATTGGGTAACGCGTTTGAAGCGTTTACTTCTCCGCCGCGAGGCGCAGTAGTGGGCAGATAGCTTCGAACATGTTTAATACAAGGCCGAGCACATGCGAGTCAGTGTAAGTTTCTGGCTCAGGCAAGTGTTCAAGTAAGAAGAGTGTCTTTAGGAGTGCGACTCGACGCGCGTGAGCGCGAGCGAGTTGTTCTCAGGCGGATTTATATGTAGGTTAGCTCCACAAAGGACCCGAAGCGATTCGGCTCCCTGCCCGGAGTTAATTCTATGGTCAAGCTACTAAGGGCGCACGGTGGATGCCTTGGCAGAGACAGGCGATGAAGGACGTGGCAAGCTGCGATAAGCTTCGGTGAGCCGCACACAGGCGCTATTAACCGGAGATCTCCGAATGGGGAAACCCTCCTAGGCAAACCCTAGGAACTACCCACTGAATCCATAGGTGGGATAGAGCGAACTCAGGGAAGTGAACCATCTCAGTACCTGAAGGAAAAGAAAGAAACCTCGATTCCGAAAGTAGTGGCGAGCGAAATCGGAACAGCCCAAACCCGTAGCATTTCGGTGTTTCGGGGGTTGTAGGGTCCGCACTAGTAGAGTTACCAATCTGGCTGTTAGCCGAACCCTCTGGAAAGTGGGTCCATAGAGCGTGACAGGCGCGTAGGCGAAAACAGTCCAGACTCGAAGCGGATACCTGAGTAAGGCGGGGCACGTGAAACCCTGCTTGAATCTGCGGAGACCATTCCGCAAGGCTAAATACTAGTCTCTGACCGATAGTGAACCAGTACCGTGAGGGAAAGGCGAAAAGAACCCCGTCGAGGGGAGTGCAAAGTACCTGAAACCGTGTGCCTACAAGCAGTGGGAGGACTATGGTCTTCAGGACAATGTCTGACCGCGTGCCTATTGCATAATGAGCCGGCTAGTTATTCTTGTCAGCAAGGTTAAGCGTAAGCGAGCCGCAGCGAAAGCGAGTCTGAACAGGGCGTTCAGTTGGCAGGAATAGACGCGAAGCGGGATGATCTACCCATGGCCAGGTTGAAGGTGGGGTAACACCCACTGGAGGACCGAACCGGTGTTTGTTGAAAAAAGCTCGGATGAGCTGTGGGTAGGGGTGAAAGGCTAATCAAATTCCGTGATAGCTCGTTCTCTCCGAAATAGCTTTAGGGCTAGCCTCGGATGAATTGCGTTGGTGGTAGAGAGATGGATGGACTAGGGGGCTTTCCGGCTTACTGAATCCAACCAAACTGCGAATGCCAGCGACAACATATCCGGGAGTCAGACGGTGGCGGCTAAGCGTCATCGTCGAGAGGAAAACAGTCCAGACCGCCTGCTAAGGTCCCCAAGTTACGGTTAAGTGGGAAAGGAAGTCGGAACGCTCAGACAGCCAGGAGGTTGGCTTAGAAGCAGCCATCCTTTAAAGAAAGCGTAATAGCTCACTGGTCAAGCGGTCCGGTGCCGACAATACAACGGGGCTCAAACCGTACACCGAAGCAGCGGATGCACGCCTTATGGCGTGCGTGGTAGGAGAGCATTCTCAACAGCGGTGAAGTCGAACTGAGAAGATCGATGGAGCGTTGCGAAGAGACCCTGCCGGCATAAGTAGCGATAACGGAGGTGAGAACCCTCCGCGCCGAAAGTCTAAGGTTTCCTGAGGAAGGTTAATCCGCTCAGGGTTAGGCGGTCCCTAAGTCGAGGCCGAGAGGCGTAGACGATGGACATCCGGTTAATATTCCGGACCTCCCAATGTTCGTTATTACGATGGGGTAACGCAGAAGGATAAGCAAGCCGTCCTATGGCTATGACGGTCGATGCGCGTAAGCTGGTTCTGGCAGGCAAATCCACCAGGGCAACAGTGAGGCGCAAAGCAGGCCCGTATGGGATTCAGTTGCTGATTTCACGCTGCCGGGAAAAACCTCTAAGGAGAACAAAGGGAACCGTACCCCAAACCGACACAGGTAGACGAGGAGAATATCCAAAGGCGCTCGAGTGAAAGCTCGTTAAGGAACTCGGCAAATTGGCTCCGTAACTTCGGGAGAAGGAGCGCCCGCGTAAGCGGGCCGCAGTGAAGCGCGTACGGCGACTGTTTAACAAAAACTCAGGTCTCTGCAAAGTCGAAAACGACGTATAGGGGCTGACGCCTGCCCGGTGCCGGAAGGTTAAAAGGAGAGGTTAGCCGCAAGGCGAAGCTTTGAATTGAAGCCCCGGTGAACGGCGGCCGTAACTATAACGGTCCTAAGGTAGCGAAATTCCTTGTCGGGTAAGTTCCGACCTGCACGAATGGCGTAACGATCGTACGACTGTCTTAACGAGTTGCTCGGCGAACTTGTAGTACCGGTGAAGATGCCGGTTACCCGCAGCTAGACGGAAAGACCCCGTGCACCTTTACTACACCTTAACTATGGGTTATGGTTCTCGCTGCGCAGGATAGATGGGAGGCTTTGATTCCGGGTTCTCGGATTCGGAGGAGCCAACGGTGAGAT